>CAWFXI010000008.1:0-265393 GCA_963819685.1 uncultured Pseudomonadota bacterium | reverse complement strand
CTCGCGAGGGCGCCGTCCACCCTCCTGGCCGCACGGTGTTCCTGGCACTGGACCAACCGGACTCGCCTGACTTCGGCCCACGCGCGCAACAAGAACGAATTGACGGCCGCCTTCTGCGGCCAGCGGTGCGGATGTCTCCTCATCTTGTTCTGTACGGCAGGCGGGAGGCACAGGGTATGGATGTGAACACCTCCCCCCTTGCGCCGCGAGCAACTCGTCCTTTCGCGCCGCGGGAATATTCCTCTCAGGAATATTTCTCCAACAGGTTGATGCAAAAGTCTGTCCATGCCTTTTGCATCCGGAGCCAGCGAAAAGCGTGGTTTTCACTGGCTCCCGAAATCAATGAGTTGGAACTCATCGATTTCGCCGAGCCGTCCGTGACTCGGAGTAGCAGGGTGCTGCAAAGGGTTTTGCATCACCCTGCTAACAGGTGTTCAGCCCGATTCGCCGCGCACCAGCTCAATCCGATTGTCCCTTACAACGACTCGCGCCCCGAGAGTCACCGAAACAGCCCGTGCGAAAGCATCCGGATCGTCCAACTTGAACCAGCCGACCACGCGCGCTTCCGCCAGGCCAGGGTCGATCATTTCCAGCTTGCGAACGTTGTAGCGATTGAACTGGGACACCGCCTCGCTCAAAGTCTCGCCCGCGAGGGCGATCTTCAAGTCGCGCCAGGCCAGCTCGCGATTCAGCGTTTCGACGCCGAGCGCCTCGGTCGACATGAAACCGTCGCTTAAAAGCGCGCGGGTTCCCGCTGAGATGGGGACCTCCGGCCCGAAACTTGAAGCCTTGGCCACCACGACGCCTTCGGTGATGCGCAATTCGGTGCTGGTCCCATGTCGGGTCACTGAGAAGGCGGTTCCCACCGCCCTTACGCTACCGCCACCGCCGTCGACGACAAACGGCCGCGACCGGTCGTGTGCCACCTGGAACCAGGCTTCTCCACGGTCCAGATACACGTGTCTGCCCCCCCGCGTCATGACGACACGGAGTTCCGTTCCCCCGTTCATCGCCACCGTGGATCCGTCCTCGAGCTGGACCTTACGGATTTCGCTGGCCTCAGTTTCGTAGATCGTCCCCGGCTTCCAGAAAGCAATGCCGACAGCCAGCATGATCGAGGCCGCCACGGCGGTTCCTGCCATGGCCTGCAATGTAAATCCGAACTTCCGGCGCTTGCCGGTGCTGGGCCCTGCGCTGGGCGGCGCCAAGCCGAGAGCCTGGGCGCGATCGAGCTGAAGCCACGCTGCTTCGGCGCGAACGAAGGCCCCGAGATGCCGCGGGTCGGCGTCCAGCCAGCCCTGGAGCTCGGCTTGCTGGGCAACCGAAAGATCGGCGAGGTCCTTGCGGACGACCCACTCCGCCGCCATTGCGTAGATGTCTTCCGCGTTCACCGCCCGTCTCTCCCGCGTGTGAGTGGGAAACGCCGCTTCGGCAAGACCGGGCGGGCGACACTGCGCCCGGGATCCTCTTCCTCGTAGGCCTTCAACACATGTTGCAGGGCTCGCACGGCGTCATTCTCGACGATGTTCTCGGAGACCCCGAGAGTCTTGGCGATTTCCTTTTGCGAGATGCCCAGAATCTTTCGCATCTCCAGAATCCGCCGTGCCCGCTCCGGCAAGGTGGCGAGGACGTTGCGGAGGAGTTCCAGCTCGAGCCGGCCGGCGGTAATTCGCTCGGGGGATAGCTCGTCTCCCGCCAAAGCCATCGTCTCGATCTCCGCAACAGTTTCGATGCTGACCACCACCGCCCGGCGCTTCTGGTCGATGAGCACGCTACGGACCGTTTGATAGAAATAGGCCCGAGGCGCGGCGATGGCCTCGTCGGAGTTGGCAGACCAGATTTTGCAATAGGATTCCTGAATCACGTCATCGATGTCCGCGTGGCTACCAAGGGAACGGCGCAGCCAGCCCCGCACCTCTTTTTTGTAGGGGAGGATATTGCTCGCCAGCCAGGCAATACGTGCGCACCGCTTTTCCTGCATTTTGCCCTTATCACCGACAATTTGGACGAACAAGTGCGAAGCTTCCATCAACCCAACGCAGGTGACCCTCACAATTCGTATGGCCGCGCACCGCGACCCTAACACACAGGCCGGAGCCCTTCAGGCGATACTGCTCTTCGCATGCTTCGCGGCGAGATAGCCGAACACCATTCCCCGGGTGTTGCCGAGGCCGCTTTGGTATCCGATCCCCAGGTCGAGCATTGCCATCGAGTTACCGGCGACGTAGAGCCCGGGGATAGGCCGATCGTTCCAGTCAAGCACCCGCGCGTCCACGTCGCCCACCAATCCCGCCGACGGGATACCGATGGAGACGGCCTCGAGGGGAATGGCGAAGAATGGCCCCTGCTTGATCGGGCCGAGGATAGGGTTCGGCTTGATTTGCATGTCCGCGTGCGCCAGCGCCAATGCGCGCGTCCCGCGCCCGAATTGCGGATCCTCTCCTCGCTCCGCATGGACGTTGAACTCGGCCACTTCCCGCTCCAGCCCTGCGGGATCGATTCCCGCGAGCTTACCGAGTTCGCCAAGGGTCGACGCTTGCACTGTCCCTTTGGGTAGAGCGAGGTCTGTTGGCGATCTCTGCAGCGGATAGCGTGCTTGATGGTGACTGTCCCAGATTGCCCAGAACGGCTGATTGGCGACCCCAGGCTGGAGGATGTCGGTGTGCGAGAGGGCCGCGACATGGGAGGGCCCCCAGGACTCATCGCAAAATCGTCGCCCGCGCCGGTTCACGAAGATGAGGGACGGTTTGTCGGCGACGAGCGGCGTCAAGTCGGGCATCCCCTCTTCATTCTGGCCCCCCGTTCGATAGGCGATTCCGACCCATTGCGGGCGGGCGCTGATCGACAGAACTTTTGCGCCAAGTATCCCGGCGAGGCGCAGGTGGTCGCCGGTGACGGCGGGGTTCGTGAACGTGCCGCTTCCGGGCCGGGTATCAAGGACCGACGTCAGGGGTTTGCTCCAGTCGTAGCCGCTCACCGCGACCAGCACACCCCGGCGAGCCCGGATGCGCAGGGTCCTTCCTTCATGCACCGCGACCAAGCCGACCACACGGCCATTCTCTCGCAGCAGCTCTTCGGTTCGGACCTCCGTCAGAATCGGGATATTCCGCTGCAGCGCCGCGCGCAGCAGATAGCTCCCCAACCCGGCGCCCATGGCGCGCGCGTCCTGGGCCACACGCGCCTGAAACAGGTCCGCTGCGCCAGGGAGGTACGCCTCATTGTTTGTCACGAACGACCAGATGCCGCGCCGGCTCTTGCTCGCCCAGTCGCCCAACTCGGCTCCCGCGATGGGCTTTACCTCGATGTAGCGGCCGTCCTCGAGCGAACCGTTTCCGAACGGATAGAAATAATCCGGGTGCTTGTAGAGGACCCACTTCAATCCCGAATTGGTCTCGAAGTGACGCACGACTTGTGGAGCCAGTCGGCACAAGACTTCCGACAGCTCCTCATGTCCGTAGCCGCCGCCCATCCATTTAATGTACTCATGGCCGGCCTGCCACGTATCAGTGATTCCGGCGGCCGCAGCCACGTGGTTGCCGGGAACCCAGAGCTGGCCGAGTGACAGGGCGGCGACCCCTCCAACCTTGGCTGATTTCTCGAGGACGAGGCACTGCAGCCCCTCGTCGTGAGCGATGATCGCAGCGCTCATCCCGCCGATGCCGGCGCCGAGGCTGATGAAATCGACTTCCATGTCCCAAAAGGGGGCGCGACTAGTCGAGGCGCCCACGGAGCGAACGTCCGTGGCCGCCGGAATGTCACGCCTTTCGGTTGGGCGTCCCGCCATGCCAACCTCTCCCCACTCTCAAGTTAGTTTCGGCCGTATTGATTGGATAAGACGGACGACGTCCTCTTTTCCTTCTCGAATCGGAATTTTTTCGCTGCGGTGCGCCAAGCGCGCCTCAGTCGTCCGTTTTGGCGAGGGGATTGGTGGTGAGGGGCGGAGTCGAACCGCCGACCTAGGGGTTATGAATCAGAGCTGCTGCGCAATGCGGCGCATCATCACGCACTGTCGCGCTTTGTAACTCGTTGAATGCAGGACACTGCCGATGTGAGCCGTCGCGGTATCGGTGCGTCTCAGTGTGTGCCGTGGAGCATGTCACTGCACAGAATTTGCACGGAATGTCCGGATAGTCACTTGCGCGTGAATGCCGGGGTAGCCCAAGTTACACCGTTCGTCTCGCATGGATCGCTCATCTTGCGCTGCTGCGTCGAGTCGCCTCATTTGCCGCCGTTGCACGCTCTCCTAACCATGACAAAAAGAGTCTGTGCAAAAGCGTCAACCATCGCTTCAACTACCCTTGATCTCTCGCCTGCAATACCCCCGGACCCGTGCACCGGCATCCTTCGCCCTCTGATCGCGCCAGGTCGTTCCCGTCAGTGTTCCCTCGCTTCTGTGCCCTGGTCCTTCATCACGCTCTTTGTCTGCGCGTCGCCTCGCTCAGCGATCTGTCGCGTCACTTCCGTCGCTCTACATCCACCTTGAGTGAATCACTGCAGTATTACCGCCGTGTCGAACCTGACACTTTCACGCAGCCTCTCGCTGATCTCCCGCCAATAACCGAATAACCGATACCCGGTTCACTTCGTCATATTCGATATCCGTGGGCGTCTCGAATATTGCTTATGCGCATCAACCGCGCCACTCGGTGCTTGCTGCAGGTCTCACCGGCTTCACGCAGGTCCAAGAAGACACGGCGGGCACCATAAATTCCATAGATGGCAGCGAAGGACGATCGGATCAGGTTCAGCAGCCGAGCATCTTCTTGGGCGTGATCCGAAAGTGGCTTTTGGAGCCAGGCATAAAATCCGCACCTCGTGACTCCCAAGGTCCGACACATAGTCGTAACGTTAGGCGTTGCTATTCGCCTTCAATGAATCTAGGTCTGTCTGACCCTTGTCGTGCTGCTTCTCGCTGGCATGACGTTGCCCCCAGTGATCCGCCGGCAGTATGAATTGGTGTCTGGAAAATCGGGGTCATTCCATACGGAGGTGCCAGATGGGCAGAGTCCGAAAGAAGTATTCCCGCGAGTTCAAGCTGGAAGCAGTGCGAGCCATGCGGGCTTGCGGGAGTGCTTGCGGGCTGCCTATCGCTCATCGCTCTCGTTTTGCACTAGGCTTCGTACTCAATCAGCTTGCACGAAGGGCCGAAGGCTGATTCCAAGATTCCGGGAGGTGCGGCCGGATGTTGAAGCGCAAGCAGGTCTATTGGCTGTCGGATGCGGAATTGTCGTTGATCGAACCGCATCTGCCGAAGGGTCGCAGCGGCGCACGACGTGTGGACGACTGACGGGTCGTCAGCGGCATCGTGCACATGCTGCGCTCAGGCGCCCGCTGGCGCGACTGCCCATCTGAGTACGGGCCGTACGCGACGGTCTAACTCTAGCTCCGCGTGAAGGAAAAACTCAGGGGCAGGTCACCAGCAACACAGCGCCTGTGGCCGGCGCACGTTGCAGTTTTTAGTGCCGCGGCGGCTTTGAAGCGCCGCTACCCGCACTGCGTCCGTAAAGGACCTCCCCCAGTGCGTGATAGACGATCTAAAAATCGCCGTGGAAATGGGCTCCGTCGCAAAGCCGAACGAGGAGACCTCTATTGCGGCCTCACTCAACAGAACTCCGGCGGCGCGGCATCAGCCATCGAAGCGGTGCCAGGAATTCTGACAAGGGCGCGAAAATTAGCGGCAGGACGTTCTTGCCAACCTGGACCAGGCCGCCATCCTCAGTCGAAAGAGTCGGAATATTTCACGGTGCAGCCGTACGGCACGGTGACTGGCGACGCCACGGGACGCCCCGCAGCCAGATCAGCGAGCGCCATTTTCACATAGGGCTTAGCCTCCGCGATTTCCGCCTTGGCGCGATCCATCTGACCTAGCCAAGCGCTCGGCCGATTGTCGATACCGCCCATGTAGGCCAACTTTCCGGCCTTATCGATGACGAACATATGTGGGGTTGTGCGAGCTCCATAGGCCTTGCCAACGGTCCCGCTTGGATCGAGCAACACGTCCCTGGCTTTGGACCCCACGGAGGCCTTCCAGGCCGTAGCCGCAGGCGACAGCATGTACCCCTCTTTGCCGGGCGCCGAGGACATCACGGAAAGCCAGACCACATCTTGCTGCGCGGCTTCTTCCTGCTGCTTCTGCATGTTCCCGGTGCGGTAATGCTTCTGGGCAAAGGGGCAGTCTTTGTTGGTCCACTCAAGGACGACAGTCTTCCCCTTGAATTCCGACAGCGTGTGAGTCTTGCCGTCCAGGCCGACGGCGGAGAAGGCCGGCGCAGGCTGACCAATCACGGGAGCGGCGATGGCCGCGGGAGCGCCGGCGACAGCCAAGGCCGCCACAGCAAACAGACTTGAGAGGCGATGATGACGAGCATTCATGAGGGTTCTCCGTCTAGACGAACAATTAGGATCTCGCTGCCTGGTTCAACGCGGCAATAACGGATCCTTCAGTTAGCAGTTGAGGCAGGACCACGGGTTCAGCCCCCGAGGCTCCGTAGAGGAGGTAGAGCGGAACTCCCGCCCGGCCATGCTCGGCGAGAACCTTCGCGATTGTCGGATCTCGGTTTGTCCAATCGGCCACCATGTAGACGGCGCCATTGCGGGCAAAGGCGTCCGCTACCTTTTGACTGGACAGCGCCACCCGCTCGTTGACCTGACAGGTCACACACCAGGCGGCCGTGAAGTCGACCAGCACCGGCTTACCGCTCGCGCGCAAGGTCGCGAGCCGCTCGGGGCTGAAGGGCTGGGAGGCCAGAGCCGCCGTTGAGGTGGAGTTGGAGCCAGCCGCACGAGAAATTTGGGAGCCGACATTGACCAGGAAGCCGGCCAATACCAGCGCCGGAATCGCGGCCCCTTGAAGGAGCCGACGAAGCGGGACGCGTTGTTGCTTCTGCCCCTCGCCGTACAGCCAGGCTGCGAAGGCAATCACGATCGCGCCGATGAAGAGCCTGGCCAAGCTGGACGCGCCGGCTTGAAGCGTGAAGACCCAAGCCAGCCAAGCTGCGGTGCCAAACATGGGAAAGGCCAAGACCCGCTTCAGAACGTCCATCCATGGGCCCGGCCGGGGCAATCGCCGGAACAGGCTCGGTGTAAACGCGAGCGCCATAAACGGGGCGGCAAGGCCCAAGCCGAGCGCAAAGAAGACAAGCAGCGCCGTGATCGCGCCCTGGGTCAGGGCATAGCCCAATGCAACGGCCATGAATGGCGCCGTACAGGGAGCAGCGACTACGACCGCCAGGATTCCCGTAAAGAAGGCCCCGGCCGGACCCTCTTTGTTGGCAAGGCTCCCGCCTGCCCCTTGAACGGAAAGACCGACCTCGAACACGCCGGATAGATTAAGGCCCACCAAGAGCATAACCAGCGAGAGCGCCCCGACCACTGCAGGCGACTGAAGCTGGAAACCCCAGCCAACCGTCTCACCCGCAGCCCTCGCCGCGATCAAGGCCGCCCCCAATGCAACGAATGTCACCACAACTCCGGCCCCGTAGGCCGCACCCTGAACACGAGACTCAGCAGGCGCGTGGGCATGGCGCGTCAGAGCCGCCGCCTTCATTGCCAGGATCGGGAATACGCAGGGCATCAAATTGAGCACGATGCCGCCCAGGAAGGCCAGCGCGAGCGCCAGCGGCAGCCCTATATCGCTGGCGGCCGCTCCACCTGCCAACCCAGCCGCGGACCCACCTCCAGCCGCTCCCGGCAAGAGCGGCCCGGCCTTCGCATCGATTTCATAAGCGGCAGCGCCAAGGGCCAATACGCCTTCGAGTTCGGTGGGCGGTGTCGGCACCTGAAATCCTGTGCCCACTGGAATGGTCAAGGTCAGACCGGCAGGGCCGCGCTCAAAGGTTTGCAGTGCAGCATGCTCGATCGCGAGGCCATCGAAGGGATAGAAGTAGGCCTCTGAAAAGTCGCCGCCTTCCAGCCCCGGCCCCACGACGCTGAGTTTGAGCAGGTCACCATTGCGGACAAAGGCGGCCTTGAGGCCAGAAGGCTTGGGGGCGTTCTCGAGCACTTTGGCGATACGCTCGCCCCAAACCGGATCCGCCTTGGGAGCGCCGCCCGTTACGCCCACGTCGTAGCTGAGCGTCGCCTCCTCAGGCAGGCAGGTATCCTTGTTGCAAACCAGGAATAAGGCCCGCGTCTTGATCGAAACCTTCGAGCCCACCGCTGCGGTGGCCGGGACCGTCATCGGAATGGGCAGAACCAGATCATCAACGTAGCCGTACTGCACCAAGGGTCCGGCCTTCAGGCGTTTGGGCGTGGGCCACACTGGATCGCCGACGGACCAACCGCCTGGCAGGGCCCAAGTGAATTCAGGGGCGGCGCCGGAATCGCCCGGATTCCGCCAATAGGTATGCCATCCATGCGCGATCTGCTGGTGCAGCGCGAGGTAAACGACGCCTCCAGGGGTCGCCTCGCTTTGAGCCACCAACTCCGCTTTGACGTGGCCCGTATCCACCGGCGCCGCAAGACCGGCGGCTGCCCCGGCAAGACTTAGAACGAAGGCCGCGACAAGCGCCCGCAAAACGGTCAGAGTAAACAACAGTCCCTCCACATGAGCATCGGCCCCTCTACCATTTTGCTGGAGCCTGACAACTCCCTAGGGGTGAGCACAAAGAGAATTATAATATGCAACGCGCTCTTCCATCTGAAGAGCAAACATATCGACCGTCTTGAACTCAGATGGATTGAGGTGCTGACGCGTTCTCCCGAGTTTGTCCTGCAACTCCAGATCGAAAATTCCGGCCATGCCCATCATGCGACTCAACCGAATGTCGTACCACGCCGTTGTTGCGCTACGCGCCACTTTGCAGTAGTCAGACTGCGTTGGATGATCTCCAAGATTGTCAACAGCTTCACTGTACGACACCATAGATCCAGCACCGCTCATACCTTTCACCAGATCCTCTGACGAAATTGGCGGGGATTGAGCAGACACGACCTTCACCACATCTTCCGACGAATTTGGCGGGGATTGAGCAGCCATGACCACGGAAGCAGCCAAGATTGCCAAAACCATCAGCTTCTCCTTGTGACCCATCAGCTTCTCCTTATGACATCGCGCTCAATTTCAGTACGGCGTGGGCTGCTGGCGCAATTTCAGCCTGGCCGCTGAGGGCAGGGATCAGTTCCCCTTCATGCTAGGCAAAGCCACACCGTTGACGGAGATCTGTTGCAGCGCGCCGCCAGGGGTACCGTCCCTCAGCGGGTTGATGATGATCGAAGCCTTGTCGCCCGGCTTGACCGAGGAGGGCTTCCAGCCAATACGCGAGAGGTAGTTCGGGCTGATGCCCTCGATCGACCATTCCACGTTCTTGCCGGCGGCGTCGGGCACGTTGAGCTGGATCCAGACGTGCGGGTTGGTCCACTGGAACTCCTTCACGGTGCCCTCGATGGTCACTGTTTTGGACCTGTCGAACATCGCGAATGAGTGGTGCGCGGAGACCGGGGTCGAACCCAGCGCAACCGCTGCCGCGCCCGCCGCTATTGCCAAAACCGTCTTCGAGACTTTCATGGGGCTCTACTTTCCACTGCCAGGAGGACTTGCATCGCGATTGTTCTCGCAAACGTATTCTTTCAGCTCTTCGTTCGACTTCTTGAATTCGAGCGTGGTAACCCACGGACCGGTGAGCATGTCCGGGTCGGTGATCGTCATTTCATTGACAAAACTTCCACCGCCGGGCTTCATCTTGATCCGCTCGACAACATGCATCTTCTTGCCGTTCGGGATGGTCACTGGTGTCTCAAAGCTCTGAAAGCCGGTGCTGACAAGAATCTGCCCGCGATCATCAATATTTGCCGTATCCACAACCAGCGTATCGCCCTCCCAATGGCCAACAGAGTGGCCATTGAAAGTTTTTTCCTCGGGGTCAGGGTGGGAACGGCCGTCCAGATAAATCCATCGGATGCTGTTAAGAAACTCGTTGATGTACACCACCTGATTCGCAGTCTGGACTATCTGCATCGGGTAGCCATAGACCATGATGGTGGGGAGGCCCGGAGGTAAGCAGGTTCCGAATGAGATTCCCTCTCCGCGATCGGACTTGGCGAAGGCTTCCTCCTTCGCCTTGGTCATGGCGGCATTTAGCGGCGGGGGGTTGGGAAAGCCTCCAATGGCCGTGACCTCCCAGAGACCGGTAAGGTTAAACGGCGGCGCCGCTGTCCCAGCCGCTTGTGCCTGTTGAGTGCCAAGAAGACAGGCTAAAAGGACGACTGTGCTGATCTTGCAACCCGACAACCACCTCGAACACTCCATTCCATCTCTCCGACGGCCGTCGCCATTTTTCCGCACTGGATACCGCCAAACAGAACCGCTGCTATTGTTTACCTTCATCGCATGCGTATTCGCCGATGTCCCAATCGGCATGCCGCTCGTAATAGCGTTTGGAAATCCACGGCCTCGTGAAAACCTTGGGATCAGTCATCGTGATCTCCAACATCAGGCGATCGGGTGCAACCAGATGCCAACGCTCATCAATCTCCATCGCATCGGAGTAGAGCATGCCGACTTCTTCGTGAGTCCAGTCCCGAAGGCCTTTCGTGTGCACAACGAGGGTGTCCCCTTCCCAATGACCGATCGACAGGCCGTTGTAGCTTTCCACCAGCTCATCGGGGAATTTGCGCCCGTCCGTGTAGACGCGCCTGGACATACTGTAGGCCGACCACAGGAAGGTCACGCGTCCCGGATTGAACAGAACCTCAAAGCCATAGGGCGTGAAATTCAGATGCGGCATGCCAGGCCATGGACAAGTGGCGCCGCCGGCTTTCCGCTCAGGTGGCGCACCGCCCGCAGCAATCGCAGCATCCGCCACTCGCTTCTGCTCAGCCATTCTTGCCGCGTATTCCGGATTGTAGGGCGCCGGGTTGGGTGGCTCACCGGGGATGACAGCGTAGTCATAGCCGCTGACGTTGTTCCAGATTCCACTCCAGTCAGGCAGCTTGTTGAGCTGAGAGTACTTGCCCTTCGCAGGCAGGCTGGAGCCGGCGGAATTGGTCTCTGCGTTCACTTGCCCCGCGAGCAACAGCGTTGCTGCGACCGTGGTGACGAGCCCGATTTTCCACGTGGTCTGCTTCATAGTTTGTCTCCAACGGCGTATCGAGGGCACGAGTTCACGGCGCATCTTTACGCAGAACACATCAATTGCAGTAAAACACCGGCTATTTTCAGCTACAGCAAGTTTTCATCTCGTCACCGTTCGGCAGTTTCACCGAGAGCATGACGCCACCCGGCTTACCTGACTTCAGCGGCCGATACGTGACCGTCACCGTGTCGCCCGGGTTGATCATGCTTTTCTTCCAGCCGTTGCGGTACAGCGCAATCACACTGGAACCATCCAATCTCCACTCCGATTCTGTGTTGGTCGCGTCCTTGACGATCAAAAAAATCGAGGTGTGAGGGTTGTGGAACACGAATTCCTTCACCGTGCCGACCACAGTCAAGGTCTGGGTCGGGTCATAGATAGCAAAGGAATGGTGCGCGAAAACGGCGCCAGGCAATACCACAACTGCCGCCGCGATCAGACCAGTGAAAAACTTTCTCATAAGCCAGCCTGTCCTCAGTAAATTCCATTCGAAAAGTCCCGCGGGGGCGGACAGCCTCTCTGCCTGCCTACTTGAGTGCGGCGAGAGCCGCCGCGGCAATCTCATCGTCTTTGGGGCTCGAGATTCCAAAGGCGCCGATGATTTGCCCCTTCAAGACAATCGGATACCCACCTGGCCCGGAGCCCGTGATCCCCGGAAATATGGAAACAGTAAGGTCGCCCTTCTTGAGGAGCTCCCAGAAGACGGAACTGGGCTGTTGGTAGCGAGCGGCCACCCGCGCCTTAGCGACCGTCCAATCATTAGTATAATAGGCCGAGTTGGTGGCCTTCTGCATATAGACCAGCTCACCAGTGGGCTCGACCACGGCGACACTCGGAAGAGAAAGGCCCAGCCGCTTGGAGGCCGCCTCAGCGGCAGCAACTACGAGGCGAGCCTGTTCAAGAGTTATCGGCGGCCCATAGGGCAAGTGTTCCGTCTGCGCCATCACACGCGCCGGAATCCAGGTAAACACAAAGGCAGCAGCGAGCGCGCAAAGCACCCGTTTAGCCGCACGCGCAATGGTGTTCTCGGTGGTCATATCGACTCCTCTCCAATGTCCTTTTTCTGCGGGGCACGAGCGCCCCCTGAATTATCTAAAAGTGGTGCGCCAGTGACGGCGCACTACTGCGAGCGACGCCGCCGGCGCCGGCATGACCTCAGAAGTTGAAGCGCACCGTTGCGCCATACTCCTGCGGCCGGCCGGGCTGGACTTCGGTGGGGCCCGGACCGTTTGCCGCGCTGTAGCCACCGATGTTGTAATACTCATCGGTCACGTTGGTGCCAAACACCGCGAGACTCCAGCGATTGTCTGGAGCGATGTACTGCACCTGGGCATTGAGCAGGCCATACGACGGCAATTGCACCGCATCAGAAATGGTGACTGCGCTACGTACCGTATCCACCCAGGAGTAACTGGCATTGGCGACAATTCGGCCCGGAATCGCCAAGGGCACGGTGTAGCGGGCACCGACTGTGTACTTGAACTCCGGCGCCTGCTGCAGGGGCGTGTCGAGGCTCAGATTCACCTCCCCCGTCACGGCGTTAAACCCCACGCTGGGATCGATGCGAGTGTAGTAGGCATCAAGATACGAGCCGGAAACATCGAACAGCCATTGCCCGGTCGGGGCAAACTGCATCTCCAGTTCAACGCCTTTGAGGACCGCATCGCCGGCGTTTCTCGTGTAGGGTTCGCCATGATCGTTCAACGAGTTGAACTGAATGTCTTTCCAGTCGGTATAGAACACGGTCGGATTGACACGCAACCTCTTGTCCAGAAACTCCATGCGTGACCCAATCTCATAGGTCCACGCCGTTTCCTCGTCGAAGGGGAGCAGCCCTATAACGTTATCCACCCCCTGGAAACCGCCAGCCCGGAAGCCCTTGCTGGCTTTGCCGTAGATCATTGCGTCCGGCGTCGCCTGAAAATTCACGCCGACGTACGGCGAGGTATTGGTGAAGGTCTCGCTGTTGGAGAGGCAGATGGTGCCGTCGGGGTTCACGCAAACGGGCACTCCCGGGGGAACGCCCGGCGCTGGCGCAGGATCAGCCAACGACGTGGCGTCGATGTCGGCCTTTTCAGAGCTGTAGCGCAGACCCACCGTGCCGGACAGGCGGTCCGTCAGATGGTACGTGGCCTGGCCATAGAGTGCCCACGCCTTGGACCCGTAGTCGACAGCGGCGTTGCCGCCGTTGATCCCGTAAAACGGGCCTGGCCCTGGGGGTGGCCCTGTGAAGGATAACCACGGAGACCCCCCTACGAAGAACGTGCTGTCCTTGGTGGAGATGTCCTGGTCGTAGTAAAAGGCACCGCCCGTCCAGTCGAGTTTATCTCCAAATGATCGCCCCGACAGCCGCAGCTCTTGGGTCAGGAGATCCGTTTGATTATTGCCTTGATTGATGGTGAACAGCTCTACCGGCGTGTCATCGGCGTCGATGGCCCCCTCGCTGCTCGACCTGCTGTAAGCCGTAATCGATGTCAGAGTGATGTTATCCGTCAACTCGTAGGCGATGTCGGCCTGGCCGACGGAGTAATTGAATTCGAAGAATTCCGGATTGCCAAAGCCCGCGTTCGCGTAACCTTCGTTCGTGAGCAGATCCAGGCTGTACTGCGGCGTGCCGGGTTTGTCGATCACCCCTTGCCACGGAACGAAGGCGGGATAGAAAGGACTGGTATACCAAAACTGCGCGACCGCACCCCCTGTGACTACCCCAGTGACGGGATCAATGGGCAGGCCGATCACGGTGATGGGGCGGCCGTTGCTCTTCTGCTGGAGTGTCTCCGCCTTCAGGTCGATGGTGAGTTTGTCGGTCGGAGTCCAGCGGGCCTGCAGGCGCCCTTGTTTTTGGCGATCGGAACCGCGTTTGACGTCGCTGAAAATGTCATGCACGTAGCCGTCCTTGTCCCTGGAGGCAAGCGAGAGCCGCATGGCGAAGGTGTCGCCCATGGGAACATTCAGCGCGCCGCTGAAATCCGCGTGGCCGAAATTGCCGCCGGTCGCTTCGACAAATCCGCTGATGCCGTCGGTACTGGGCTTGACGGTGGTGTACTGGATCGCGCCGGCAATGGTATTGCGGCCAAACAGCGTGCCCTGTGGGCCGCGCAGCACTTCCACCTGCGCGACATCGAACAGGCTCAGCAGACTGCCCACTTGCGACGGGAAGTACGCATCATCGATGTAGATGCCCACCGAAGGCGACGCCGATGGCACGGCGGAATTCACACCCATGCCACGAATCGCGTAGCCGCCCTGCGAGGCGGAACCGGACCGGGCACTGACCTGCAGATTCGGAGTGAACGCGGTGAGGTCCAGCAGCGACGTGATCCTGCGCTCCTGGAGATTCTCGGCGCTGAACGCCGTGATCGAGACAGGAGTCTTCTGCAGATCGGTCTGCACGCGTTGTGCGGTGACGATGATCTCCTGAAGGCCGTAGCCCGCATCTTGTGGCGCAGGCGCTTGCGCGCAGGCACTTCCTGCATGCAAAGCGGACCCGCAGACTGCGAATATCCCCAATATGCGAGTCAATAAACCTTGATGAAGCATTCTACTTTCCCCTGGTTGTTTATCAGCCGTACTTTGTGGGCTGTCAGTTGGAACATCAGTGGTGACCTCTGACCGGACTTCACTGCCGGACCGGGATTCAGCCGACTTTGATTCAGTGGTGGAACCACTAAGGATGGCGATCGTGTGCGGGTTGACGAACTCGAAGCGCAGGTTGGTATTGATCAGCAGCATGCGCACCGCATTCTCGGCACTGAGCATGCCCTTGACCGGGGGTCCACGCAGTCCGGCAACGAGTTGCGATGAGAACAGCAACTGTAAACCCGACTGCTGGGCCAGATCATTGAGCGCATCTGCAAGAGGTCGGGAAGGGATGCTGAGGTTGTACGACCCTGCGACGGTCAACGTCTGGGCAGCCGCTGTCGTACACACGACAAGCGCGCCCACCATGCTAAGCCGTATCCTTCTGATCCCCAAAGCCCCCTCCAACAAGCGATTTCTTGTTCATCACTGTTGTTGCAACACAACAGCGTGGCCGCTCTTGAACCATCTCATCTGTACTCAAGTGCGCCTGAGGAATAAAACCCGGTAGTCGCTTCATTAACTACCGGATTTTCTCCCCGGAAGGCACTATCTCATATAACTATGCTCGACGAAGCAGCACACCCTGCGAATCGATTGGCGGCCACCGCCTTTCGCAACCATGCCACCGAGCTCAAAAAATACCTGGCTCGTCGGGTCAGCCATGCGCAGGACGCCGACGATCTGGCCCAGGAGGTGTATGCCCGGTTGCTTCGGATCCGGAATGCAGAGCTGGTGCGTACACCGCTCGCCTATCTGCTTGGCATTGCGACCCACGTGGTACGCGAGTTCTGGCAGCGCAAGCAGAGCGAGCATGTGTTGTTTGATTCAGATCTTGCCGACAATGTGTGCGAGCAACCACACCAGTTATCCCATCGGGGCCACGCCGAGCAGCTCGAACTACAGAACCAGCTGGACACGGCGCTTGCCCAACTGCCGCCCACGCACCGGCTGGTTCTGTTGCTGGTCAAGCGTGATGGCATGTCCTACCCGGAGGCAGCCAAGGCCGCGGGATTGTCGGTCCATACGATCGAGAAATATGTAGTGGAAGCGCGTGCGCGCGTGCGCGTCCTGCTCCAGGACCAGCGATGATGGGCGCCGGTATGAACACTACGAGTCCTGACATTGAACGGCTGCATGCGGAACAGGCCTCCGCCTGGCTGGAGACCCTGCGTGAGGCTGGCCCCCAGCAGCGCGCGGAATTTGTCGCGTGGCTGAAAGAATCGCCGCGTAACGTACGCGACATCCTTTTCATGCTGACCCTGGACGAAGCGCTCGCGGAGATCGATTCCGCGCACGTCCACGACTTCCAGAAGTTGATCGCCCAGGTCAATCATCAGGTTGTCCCTTTTCCAGGCCGGCGCAACCCGGCTAAAGCCCGGCTTGCGCGCGCATGGCCGGTTCGCTGGGCAACGATGGCTGCCGGAATCACGATCATTGTGGCGGGAAGTTGGTTTGTGGTGTTAAAGGACCGCATCGGCTGGAGGGAATACCACACCGCGACGAGCGAGCAACGCGCATTTGAATTGTCCGACGGTTCGATCATCCACCTCAACACTCACTCGCGGATCGCCGTCCGACTGACCGCAAAATCACGCGAGGTACGTCTCCTCGAGGGAGAAGCCCTATTTCGCGTGCATCACGACGCGTCCCGCCCATTTAGGGTTCATACCGGTGACGCTGAGATTGAAGACCTGGGTACGCAATTCAATGTCTACAACCGACCAGACGGCACATTTATCGCCGTGCTGGAAGGTAAAGTGCATGTCCTACCCGTCGCACACAAAGCCACCTTGCCTCCGGATGCCCTGCAATCCCGACGCGTCCCGGAGATTTCGCCGGACAGACAAGCCACGCCTGAAGGGCGTTTGATCACAGCCAGCCAGGAAGCACAGGTGAACCCTGTAGGGATTATCATGGTACGTACGGTGGCCAATGTGTCGGATGCCGTGGCTTGGCGAAATCGACGACTCGTATTTCGGCAAGAGTCTCTGGACAGAATTGTTCAAGAGTTCAATCGCTACAATAGTCGCAAGATACGGCTGGAAGGCCCAGATATTGCCAGCCGCACCTATACCGGGGTGTTCGACGCCGATGATACTGATTCTCTTGCGCAGCTATTGGCCAGAGACGTTGATCTCAGTGTCGAGACGACGAAACAGGACATCGTCGTTCGCCGGCGATAAGACACACGCATCGCATTTTGGCGAACGGTGCCGGGCCGGCAAACGGGCAAAACTCCATGAATACGAAAGATAGGCGCACCGCGATCATCGGAGCAAGACTGGTAGTGTGACCTTCAATGAACCGGCTGAGGGGCAAGGATGCCGCGACCACTTCGTATTCACGTGCCTGGTGCGTTCTATCACGTGACGCTGCGCGGCAATCATCGCCAGGACATCTTCTTCTGCTCCAGGGATCGCCAGATCCTGAGCGAACTCATCTCTGAAGTCATGGATCGGTTCGGCGCACGCCTGCATGCCTACTGCTTCATGACCAATCATATCCACGCGCTGATCCAGGTCGGCGACGCGCCACTCGGTCGGCTCATGCTGCGAATCGCTGGCCGCTATGCACGCACAGTCCAGTCCGCCTTGCATACCACCGGGCATCTGTTCGAGAAGCGCTATCACCCCATGCTGGTCGACGCCGACGAGTACCTGTTGGAACTGCTGCGCTACATCCACTTGAATCCGGTCCGCGCGCACATGGTCCAGTCTGTGGATGACTATCCCTGGTCCAGTCATCACGCGTATTTGGGCGAACGCCCTGAACCGTGGGTCACCACCGATTTTGCGCTGTCGATGTTTCACGCCGATCGTCACACTGCCATCGACGCCTATCGTCGCTTCGTGTCCAATGGGCGCGGGTCAGGCCATTCACCCCTCGCAGACTGCAATCCCAATGACCCGCGCGTCCTCGGCAGTGACGAATTCGCGGGCAGACTTCTGGGAGCGGCTTGGAAGCCACGCTCGCGCAGGACCTTGGAACAGCTCATCGCCGAAGCGCAGGAGCAGTTTGGGTTAATGGCCGTCGAGCTCTGTTCGGCCAGTCAAGAGCAGCGGTTGGTCAAAGCACGGGCATGGATTGCTCACCAGGCTGCTATCAGCCGGATTGCTTCAGTCGCTCTGGTCGCTCGTGCCTTGAATCGCGACGAATCCAGCCTGAGACGTGCTGTGAAAAAGCACTTCAACTACCCGTGAATCGTTTTGCACGCTTGCCGGCCCGGCACCGAAAGTCACTTAAGTGCCAGTTCCCGTCCGAGCTTGCCAGCAACCTGGTTGCGTAATGCCGTTGAAATTCTCCCGAGCCTGGTCGCGTCCGCTGCCTCGATCGTGGCGATCTTCGCCGGGCGAATAACCGACGGAGCCGGCAGTCCGGCCTTTTCAAGCTGGGTGACTACCACATCGCTGGGCCAACGACGGTTCTCGGCACTTGTGATCATCACCACCCACAACAGGCCATGGGCTTCCTCAAGGCTTCCCGACGAGACGACCAGCGCGGGACGCGACTGTCGCGTGGCGCGATCCGTGTAAGGGAACGGTACCTTGACCACATCCCCCTGCTTAAAGGTCGGCATAGGCCTTCTTGTCCGCTGCCGAATCCCACTCACCAAAGGTGCGGAAAGGATCGTCGGCCTCCGTTTTCTTCGCTGCCTTCGAGAGGATCACCCGCTCTCCTTCGATCTGGTACACCAGCTCGTCACCTTCCTTCAGCTTCAACGCGGCGCGAATCGGCTGCGGAATCGTGGTCTGCGCTTTGGTCGACAATCTGCTCGTGATCATGGGCGGCTTCCGGTAAGGAGTTTCCTTACAGTAAGGATTTACCTTGCATAGGTCAAGGCTGGGCCTCCTCAGAGAGCAAAGCATACCGGTGGTATTGATGCACCCCGGTGCGTAGCGTGCAGCCAGTCACTGCACAGAATCTGCACGGAATTGTCTTATGCGAGACGCGAGTGCCGGCACCAAGGAAGAGAAAGTGGTGGTGAGGGGCGGAGTCGAACCGCCGACCTAGGGGTTATGAATCCCTCGCTCTAACCGTCTGAGCTACCTCACCATTCGGGGGGGCGGAATTGTCTGGGCGGCTGCCCCTGCTGTCAAGAAAACCGCTCGGACCGCAACTCGATCTACACGTTGAACCGGAAATGCATGACATCGCCTTCATGCACGACATATTCCTTGCCTTCGAGGCGCAGCTTGCCGGCCTCCTTGGCGCCCTGTTCGCCCTTGCAGGCGACGAAATCGGCGTAAGCGATCACTTCGGCGCGAATGAAACCCTTCTCGAAATCGGTATGAATCACGCTTGCGGCCTGCGGCGCCGTGTAGCCCGCCCGGATTGTCCAGGCCCGCACTTCCTTTACGCCCGCGGTGAAATAGGTCTGTAGTCCAAGAAGGGTGTACCCCGCGCGAATCACGCGATTGAGTCCGGGCTCGTCGAGACCGATGTCCTTCAGGAACTCGGCACGATCGGCTTCTTCAAGCTGCGCAATTTCGGACTCGATGGACGCACAGATGGGAACGACGACAGCACGTTCCCGCTCGGCCAGTGCACGGACCGAGTCGAGATGCGGATTGTCGGTAAAGCCGTTCTCGGCCACGTTGGCGACATACATGAGCGGCTTCAGCGTGATCAGATGCAGGTCACGCAACAGCTTCAGATCCTCGGGATCCTTGGTAAAGGATCGTGCAGGATGGCCGCTGTCCAGATGAGCACGCAACCGCTTCAACAGTTCGCTGAGACGAATTGCATCCTTGTCGCCGGCCCTTGTGCCCTTGTCGGCACGCTGGGCTGCTTTCTCCACCGTTTCAAGATCGGCGAGTGCGAGTTCCGTATTGATCACTTCAATGTCATCCAGCGGGCGAACCTTGCCTGCCACATGGATGACGTCGTCGTTTTCAAAGCAGCGGACGACGTGAGCAATCGCATCGGTTTCGCGGATGTGAGCCAGGAACTTGTTGCCGAGCCCCTCGCCCTTCGATGCG
This sequence comes from uncultured Pseudomonadota bacterium, assembly GCA_963819685.1. Classification (GTDB taxonomy): domain Bacteria; phylum Pseudomonadota; class Gammaproteobacteria; order Steroidobacterales; family Steroidobacteraceae; genus CAIUGU01. The sequence goes on along the minus strand of CAWFXI010000008.1, from coordinate 245,760 downwards.
CCTGCTACCAGACCGGCGATGTCCACGAACTCAACGGTCGCCGGCAAGATGCGCTCCGGTTTCACGATTCCGGCCAGCACCTCCAGTCGCGGATCCGGCACGGGCACCACGCCGATATTCGGATCGATCGTGCAGAACGGGTAGTTCTCCGCTGCGATCTGGGCGCGAGTCAGAGCATTGAACAGCGTCGATTTGCCCACGTTCGGCAAGCCGACGATGCCGCATTGAATTCCCATGAGTGGCTACCGCCCGTGAAAGGTGAAACGTGAAACGTGAAGGGTGAAGAGCGAACAGTGAAAGGCAACACACGCAGTTGCCATCACTTCTGACATTTCACCTTTCACGATTGTCGGCTACCGCTCACGGTTCACCTTTCACGGTATGCAGCCGATTCATCGCTTTCTCGCTGCCTTCTGTGATGAAGACGGGGAGGTAATCGGCAGCGTCGGCGATGGCGGCGACGATGCGGCTCTCCTCTGCGGCGGGAGCGCGCCTCAATACATAGTCGATGACTTCCGAGCGGTCGCCAGGATGGCCGACACCGATCCGCAGCCGCCAGAAGCCCGGGCCGACATGCAGGACTGTGTCCCTTAGGCCGTTGTGCCCACCGTGGCCGCCGTCAAACTTGAAGCGCGCCACTCCGGGTGCAAGATCCAGCTCGTCATGAGTCACGAGGATTTCGCTGGCGGGAACCTTCATGTAGTCCATGAGCGCCCGGATGGAAAGTCCGCTGCGGTTCATGTACGTATGAGGCTTCAGCAGCGTCACTTCCTTTCCGGCAAGTTCGATCCGGCAGATCTCGCCCTGATACTTCGAATGGGCACGAAAGTTCGCACCGCCTTCCTGCGCCAGCTGGTCGACAAACCAGAAGCCGGCATTGTGACGGTCGTGCAGATGCCCGGGCCCCGGATTCCCGAGACCGACGATGACCTGGATGGGTGTGCCAGACATGGGAAGCGTGAGGAAGTAAGGGGACAGGGAACGAGGGACAGTGAGGACCGGAATTCAGACTCTGAACTATCCGTTGTCCCCTGCCCCCTTTCCCCTGTGCAATGCGTTCCGGCCATCCTGGTGGATGGCCGGACGCAATGCATCCTACTTCTTGCCGCCTTCCTTTTTCGCCGGAGCCGCAGCGGCCTTTGCGCCCGCTGCAGGTTTCGCACCTGCGGCCGCCTTGTCGTCCTTTTTCGCCTCGCCGGCAGCCGGTGCAGCACCGGCCGCAGCAGGAGCCGCTTCCGCAGCTGCAGCAGCGACAGGAGCCTCTTCCTTCTCGGCGCGAGGATGGTGAATCGAGACCACCGCAACGTCGCGGCCGTGAGTCAGATCCACCAGTTCCACGCCCTCAGGACGCTTGATGTCGGACAGCCGCTTCATGTCGTTGACATGCATGTCGGACAGATCGAGCTCCAGGAACTCCGGCAGATCTTTCGGCAGGCACAGCACTTCCACGTCGCTGCGCAGATGCGACACGAGACCGCCTTCCGTCTTCACACCGGGAGCACCCGCCGCTCCCCTGAAATGCAGCGGAATGGTCATGCGGATCTTTTCGTTGTCCAGTACGCGCTGCAGGTCGACATGCAGCACCACGTTCTTGGCCGGATGCCGCTGCAGATCCTTGAGGATTGCCGGCTGCATCTTGTCACCGAGCTTGATCGCGATGATCGACGAGTAGAATTTCTCGTTGTCGAGCAGCACGAGCAATTTCTGATGTTCGAGCGCCAGCTGGCTCGCATCCGCATGCCCACCATAGAGAATCGCCGGAACTTTGCCGGTATGACGCAGGCGGCGGCTCGCACTCTTCCCCTGCGTATCCCGAAGCTCGGCGACGAGTTCGAAAGAAGTTTTCATGAAATGATCTCCAGTCCCAACGTTACAGCCATCCGTCCCGCGACCAGGTTGCGGAAGGCCAGGAAGCGTGAATCGTGAACCGTGAACCGTGAAACGCCAGAGATCTCTGACGCATTCACGTCTCACGCTTCACGGCTCACGTCAATCGATGTACAACGAACTCACGCTCTCTTCATCCCGGATGCGGCGCATGGTCTCGGCCAGCAGACCCGCCACCGACAGCTGCCGGATCTTCGGGCATTTCTGCGCGGCATCCCTCAAGCGGGATGGTGTCGGTCACGACGAGCTCATCGAGCTGCGACACCGTCAACCGGTCCACCGCAGGGCCTGACAGCACCGCGTGCGTAATGTACGCAACCACGTGCTTTGCACCCGCATCCTTCAGCGCCTTCGCTGCCTGACACAGTGTGCCGGCGGTATCGACCAGGTCGTCGATCAATACACAGGTCTTGCCCGCCACCTCACCGATGATGTTCATCACTTCGGATTCGTTGGCTCGCGGCCGCCGCTTGTCGATGATGGCGAGATCGGCATCGTCGAGCCGCTTGGCGAGCGCCCGGGCACGAACGACGCCGCCGACATCCGGCGACACCACCACGATGTCATCGTACTTCTGTTTCCAGACATCCCCGAGCAGCACCGGCGACGCATACACGTTGTCGACGGGCATGTCGAAAAAGCCCTGGATCTGGTCGGCGTGCAGGTCAACTGTCAGCAACCGGTGCACGCCCGCACTCGCAATCATGTTGGCGACGAGCTTGGCCGTAATCGGCACGCGCATCGCGCGGGGCCTGCGGTCCTGGCGTGCATAGCCGAAATACGGGACCACGGCAGTGATGCGCGCGGCCGAAGCACGCCGGCATGCGTCCACCATGACCAGCAGCTCCATGATGTGCTCATTGGTCGGCGGGCAGGTCGGCTGCACGATGAACACGTCGCGGCCGCGGACGTTCTCCATCAGCTCGACCGTGATCTCGCCGTCACTGAACCGGCCGACCGACGCCCTCCCTAAGGGCACCGTCAGGTGACGCGCGATCTCGTAGGCAAGCGGCAGATTCGCATTGCCCGAAAACACCGCCATGGTGGCGCCATCCATCAAGAACTCCTGGACTCAAGAAACAAAGGTGGCTGGGGCGGAAGGATTCGAACCTCCGAATGGCGGGATCAAAACCCGCTGCCTTACCACTTGGCGACGCCCCAGCAATGACTCCTGCAGTGCGCCTGAAGCTTCAGGCTTTGCCCCGCGCTGCACTCTGCGCCTTTTCTTCCCGCAAGCGGTCTGTCAAGGGCGAACGATTGATCCCACGAACGACAAAACCCTGCCAACGACCCGGCAATTGCGCCCTGACGCGCTCGGCTGCTTGCCTGTCCGGAAACCGGGCGAAGACGCACGAGCCGGTTCCCGTCAGCCGCGCTTCAGAAAAAACCTGAAGCCAATCAAGCGCTTCAGCAACTTGTCTATAGCGCGTTCGAACGACGGATGTGCAGTCGTTGTGCCCACCCCCCGCGAGAAAGGCGCGTATTGTGGTGAGGGGGGAATTTCGTGTCAATTCAGCGGCCTGAAAGACCTCCGCAGTACTCACCGCGACGTCCGGTCGAATGACCAGATAAACCGCTTCTGGGAACTCGACAGGCGTGAGTTTCTCGCCGACCCCTTCCGCCCAGGCAGCGTGTCCGCGCACGAAAACCGGCACATCGGCACCGAGTGCAAGGCCGAGCTGCGCGAGCTCATCTTCAGTACACCCAAGTTTCCACAGCTCATTCAGTGCGACCAGCACCGTCGCCGCATTGGAACTGCCGCCTCCCAGTCCCGCTTGTACCGGGATGCGTTTGCGCAAGGAGATCGCCACGCCTCGAGTCGATCCCGTGTGGGCCGCCAGCAATCGCGCTGCACGAACCGTCAGATCCTGTTCGGGCGGGACCTCACTGGGTCCCTCGATGCGATCGATCACGCCGGAGGGTCGCTCGTCAAACTGAATCGCATCCGCAAGATCGATGAACTGCAACGCGGTCTGCAACAGGTGATAGCCGTCTGCCCGGCGACCCACGATGTTCAGACACAGGTTCAGCTTCGCCGGACAGGGCCAGGGAGTCGCCACGCCTAAGGTCATGGTTGCTCAGGCCCCAGAGTCCAATGGTCGATCACGAGTCGGACCCTTGAAGCGCCGTTGGTCGCAGTCAGGCGCGCAGGCAGCTGGGTCCCTGACTGCACTGTGGACCGCTCATAGACGATCTGCCATCCGTCCTGCTGCAACGTCGCCGGCGACTCTTTACTCAGCCACTGAAACGGCCCTGGTGCTGGTAATCCGAGCAGCCAGTAACGGAGCTTCTGCGCGGGCACCGGAGCTCCGAGTCGACCTTCGAGTTCCGCCCAGGCCGCCGCAGATTCAAGCTGCCGGCCATCACTCGCAGTCAGCTCAACGCGATCACCATCGAGCATCAGCTGCAGTCCGCCGATGCCCACCGGGCCCTGCATCTGCAAGGTCGTTCTCGTGCCCTGCTGTTGCCACTTGAAGGAACCTGACCCGCCCGAACCGGCAGCGGCGACCGCCATGCGGCCGCTCGCCCGCCAGTCAGCGAGTGTTGCCAGGTCAACGGGATGGTCGGGACGAGGTACAGGAACAACGCAGGCAGAAAGCAGCAGAGCGAGACCCACTGCGGCTGCCTTCACCAGCGAAAACCACCCTGTCTGGTGGCGCTCGATGCAAACGGCACGAACAGTCTCTTGCATCGGCTGGCGAGTCAGCGGGAATTCCGTTTCAGACGATCGCTGAACTCCGGTCTGTCGGGATGGCGTTCGCTGCCCTGCTGCCAGGTCGTCCGAGCGTCGTCCTTGCGACCGAGCGCCCAATAGACATCGGCGATGTGCAGCTCGATTTCAGGATCGTAGATCCGTTCGCGGGCCTGCTCGAGATAAGGCAGCGCTTCGGCATCGCGACCCACCCGGTGTAATGCCCAACCCAGGCTGTCGAGTACCGGCCCGCTGTCCGGCGTCTGCGCATGTGACTGCTGAATGAGTTCCAGCCCTTCCTTGTAGCGGCGGGTACGGTCCACCAGCAGATACCCGAGCGCGTTCTGGACCATGGGATCCCGGGTTCGCATGGCGTTCAGTTTTTCAAGATCCGCGAGGGCGCCGGACAGGTCGGCGTTGCGCTCACGCAGGTAACTGCGCGCCACCAGGAGGTCGTGCGCATCCGGATAGTCGTCGAGACCTGCGTCGAGGAGTGCGCGCGCACCCTTGGCGTCATCGAACTCTTCCAGCAGGCGTGCCCGGGCGACGATCATGTCGATGGCGTATTGCGGCTTCTGCTCGCCAAAGTCGGCCAACCAGCCCAGCGCCGCGTCAAGGGTCGCGCGATCGCTCAGAATGCGGGCGATGCGAGTCTGAGCGGTGACGGCATACTCCCCGCTGACGACGCGGGAATAATTGCGACGGGCTTCTTCCCAGTTCCCCCGCTGTTCCGCGAGGCCGCCCAGAAAGAAGAGCGATTCAGATACAAAGGCGCCCTGCTGGACCAGTTTGTTGAAGCGGCTGTTCGCCGAATCAAAGCGGCCGGCCTCAAAGTCGCGCAGCGCCAGGATCCGGTCCACGACGGCGGCGGACTCTGCTGAGCTGGCGCCAAAAGCTTCAAGCTGAGCCAACCCTTCCATGTCGCGGTCTGCTGCCAGCAGCAGCATCGCGTACTCAAGACGGCTCGACGGGGAATCCTCCCGCTCGGCGACCGTCCTGGCAGTGGCCAGACCCTCATCCGTCCTGCCCATTACGATCTGCACTCGCGCCAGCATCAGTCCCGCAGGCGCCCAGAAGGGTGACAACTGATAGGCGCGCTCCGCATTCTGCAGAGCGAGCGGAACGTTCTCGGAGCGCAGGGCCGCTTCGGCAAGCGCGTGATGACCTTCCGCCACGTCGGGATACTTGTCGACCAGGGCTTTGAGGACAGACGTTGCCGCTGCGGGAGAGCCATTGCTGCTCAGCTGCGGCGCAATCCCGAGGAATCCGGCAGCGACATTGATGTACGCTGCATTGAGCAGGGCATCAAAATGCACGACTGCCTCATCGATGCGATACAGATCGAGGGCGGAAAACGCCGCGAAGCGCGTGCCTGCTTCGCTGGTGGGGTTGACCGTCAGCCACCGGGCGGCAATCTGGCTGACCAGGGACATCTGCTTGTAGTCGTAAGCCACCTTCGCCGCGTCGGCAAACAGCGTTTCATCCTCTGACAGGGACGCCGCACGCGTGTAAAGTTCGGCTGCGTCCCGGTAACGTTTGCGCTGCAGAGCCGTTTCCGCCTCAAGCAGCAGGGTATCGGGATCGGCGGCAGCGGCCGCCACGGTGGGCGAAGCGTTGGCGGGCGCGCCGCCTGCGGCACGATCGCCGGGCGTAACGGCACAGCCCGCGGCTCCAAGGCAGGCCCAGACAGCCAATAACAGGACCTTGGGTCCGTGAATCGTCGGATTGAGAGACAGCATGTATGACCCACTTTATAACACGACCCCCTGCCCGGGGACTGCCAACGGGCCAGGCCAAGCTTGTTTTGCTCCCCTCCCATCCGTGACAATCCGCGCCGTTTGAAACCGGCGGTTCCCCCTCCCCCGCATGCCATTCCTTGTACTAGGGCTCAATCATCGCTCGGCACCTGTTGAGGTCCGCGAGCAGGTCGTATTTTCAGGCGACGACCTTGAGCTTGCGCTGAGCGAGCTCGGGAAAGTGCCGGGCGTACGCGAATCGGTGATCGTCTCCACCTGCAACCGTACCGAGCTCTATTGCCACACCGACCGGGAAGGCGTGACCCTCGGCCCCTGGCTGGAGCAATGGCACGACCTCGGTGCGAGTCAGATCCGGGACTGCCTGTACCAGATTGAAGACACCCGCGCGGTCGCCCATGTTTTCTCCGTGGCGTCAGGACTCGATTCGATGATCCTGGGCGAACCGCAGATCCTCGGCCAGATCAAGGAAGCCTACCGCGTGGCGCAGGAGTGTGGCACGACCGGTCCCTTCCTGAATCGACTGATGCAGGCCACGTTTTCGGTAGCCAAACGTGTCCGTACGCAGACCCGCATTGGCGAAAGTTCGGTGTCCGTCGCCGCCGCTGCGGTCAGCCTGGCACGTACGGTTTTTGCTGATCTCAGGAACCATACGGCGTTACTGGTCGGCGCAGGTGAGACGATCGAGCTGGCCGCAAGACATCTGCATGCCAACGGACTCAAGCGCATGATCGTCGCCAATCGCAGCCTCGACCGGGCGCGTGCGCTGGCGGATGAGTTCAGTGGCTTCGCCATCACGCTCGATGCGCTCCCCGCGCATCTGCACGAAGCCGACATCCTGATCAGCTCGACTGCCAGTCCCACACCGATCATTACGCTGGAAGCCACCCGCACCGCTGTTCGGGCACGCAAGCGTCGCCCCATGTTCATGGTCGACATCGCCGTGCCGCGCGACATCGAGGCTGGAGTTGCCACGCTGGAAGATGTCTATCTGTTCACAATCGACGATCTGCAGAATGTCGTCAGCGAAAATCTCGAGACGCGGCGTGAAGCAGCCCGTGATGCCGATCGCCTGATCGCGGCCGAAGTGGACAGGTTCGAGCAGCAGCTGAAGACGCTGGATGCCGTGCCGGCGATCCGGCTGCTCCGCGCAGACGCCGATTCGGTCAAGGCGCAAACCCTCGAACAGGCACGCCGCCTGCTCGCCACTGGCCGGGATCCGCAGGAAGTCGTCGAGTTCCTGGCGACGACACTGACCAATCGTCTGATGCATGCGCCCAGCCAGCGTTTGCGTGAAGCTGCCGAGAAAGGCGAAGCCGACCTCATCCGCGCTGCGCTCGAACTGTTCGCTGCGCGCACGGACGCGGCGAAGGGCAGCGAGCCTCCGGCAGCAGCCGATCCCCCACCGACATGAAAGATTCCATCCGGAACAAACTGGAAAAACTGGCGGATCGTTACGACGAAGTGAGCGCACTGCTCGCGGACCCGGACGTCATCGGCGATACGAACCGGTTTCGCGACCTGTCAGTCGAGTACTCGCGACTCGAACCTGTCGTCAGGCGGTTTCGCGACTATGTTGCGTCGCTGGGCGAGCGGGATTCGGCCCGCGCAATGGCTGACGGGGATGATCCCGAAATGAGGGAACTTGGCCAGGATGAACTCCTCATCCTCAATTCGCGACTGGAAGCCGAAGCAGCCGAACTCGCGCGCCTGCTGATCCCGAAAGACCCGCGCGACGACGCGAATCTGTTCCTCGAAATACGCGCCGGCACGGGCGGCGACGAAGCGGCGATTTTTGCCGGCGATCTGTTCCGGATGTATTCGCGTTACGCCGTGACACGTGGCTGGAGCGTGGAAATCCTGTCGGAGAGCCAGGGCGAACACGGCGGCTATCGTGAAGTCATCAGCCGCATCGTCGGTCGAGGGGCGTACTCGGCCTTCAAGTTCGAGTCGGGGACGCATCGCGTCCAGCGCGTGCCGGCCACCGAAGCTCAAGGCCGTATCCACACCTCGGCGTGTACGGTCGCGATTCTTCCCGAGCTTGAAGAGGTCGATTCCATCGATATCAATCCTGCCGACCTGCGCATCGATACCTACCGCTCTTCCGGCGCTGGCGGACAGCACGTCAACAAGACCGATTCGGCCATTCGCATCACGCACGTCCCTTCCGGCATCGTGGTCGAGTGCCAGGACGAACGCTCGCAGCACAAGAATCGTTCGCGCGCCATGTCGCTGCTCAAGGCCCGACTGCTCGCCTCCGAGCAGGAGAAACAGCAAAAGGCCCAGGCGCTGTCACGCAAGCTGCAGGTCGGGTCCGGCGATCGCTCGGAGCGCATTCGCACCTACAACTTCCCTCAGGGTCGCGTGACGGACCATCGCATCAACCTCACGCTCTACAAGATCGACGCGATCATGAATGGCGGACTTGACGACGTGATCGCGCCGCTGCAGCAGGAATATCAGGCAGAGCAACTGGCAAGTGTAACCGAATGAAAAAGTAAGGGTTTCTCTGGCTGCGATTGAATTTTCGGGGTCAACCCGTCTCACAGGCAGGCTTACGGTGAGGCCGCCCCGGAATTTCCCGGGTGCATTGGCGGCCGGTTCATCGCACCCCAGAGGCAATCATGAAAGACCCATATCGCGCCCAAAGAACTGCTCACGGGGCGTGATGAGGTCTTCAACGACCCCAACGCACCCGTTACGGATTTCCGCTTCGGCAAGAAAGTGGTCGCTGTCTTCGACGACATGGTCGGCCGCTCCGTGCCGTTCTATGCAGAGCAGCAGCGGATGATCACCGAGCTGGCCGCTGACTTCGTTACAGCGGACTCGAACGTCTACGATCTCGGCTGCTCGACGGGGACCACGCTGCTGGCAATGCATCCGACCGTGGATCCGACGGCGCAGTTCATCGGCATCGATAACTCGGAGGAGATGCTCGCCAAGTGCCAGCAGAAGATCGGAGCGGCCACTGGCTGGACGTCCGCTGGAACTGCGCTTCGGCGACCTCAATCAGCCGGTACAGATCAGCAATGCCTCGCTCGTGACGCTCATCCTCACGCTGCAGTTTGTCCGCCCGCTGCATCGTGACCGGCTCATTGCGGAGATCTTCAAGGGACTGAACGACAACGGCTGCCTGATCCTGGTCGAGAAGGTGCTCGGCGAGAACTCCCTGTTCAACCGGCTGTTCATCAAGTACTACTACGACCTGAAGCGGCGCAACGGGTATAGCGAGACGGAGATCACGCAGAAGCGCGAGGCGCTGGAGAATGTGCTCATCCCCTACCAGTTGCAGGAGAACCGGGAATTGCTGCTGCGTAGCGGCTTCCGTTACGTCGACGTGTTCTTCAAGTGGTATAACTTCTGCGGCATCGTCGCGGTGAAATGAGGTGATGGTTGCGATCGGCAATCTGCTGTTCCGCTATCGCAACGGCCTGTTTCCGGCTGCAGCCCTGCTGACATTGCTGCTGCCAGGACGGCCACTGTTCAACAACTACGCGGTCGCGCTGGTGCTTGGCATCGTCGTCGTGGCGGTCGGACAGACGGTGCGTGCGCTCACCATCGGGCTCGACTACATCGTCCGGGGCGGCAAGGAGCGGCGCGTGTATGCCGAAGGCCTGGTGACCACCGGCGTATTCGCCCATTGCCGTAACCCGATGTATATCGGCAATCTGCTGATCGTACTGGGTTTTGCGATCGCGGCGAATTCCCTGCCCGCGCTCATTATCGTCGTACCGGTGTTTCTGTTCGTATATCACGCGATCGTGCGCGCGGAAGAGGCTTTCCTGCTGCAGAAGTTTGGCGAAGTGTTCCGTCACTACTGCGCAACGACGCCCCGATTCGCCGTTCGTTTCCGCGGATTGACAAGGAACTTTCGCTGGCCAGGAATTCCACTGGCGGCGGCTGGTCGTAAAGGAATACGGGACCTTCTTCGCCTGGATCGGCGGACTCTGCATCGTCGCAGCAATACACATCGAACGCAGTCAGGGCTGGGACGCGGGCAGACCCGAACTTTCGTTCGTCGCCGCCGGATTGCTGCTGACGATCATCGCCTGGGCGTCAGTGCGGATGCAGAAAAAGAAGCGACGACTCATCGCCGACTGATACCGGCGCAAGCCTCCCTCTTCAATATTTCCACAGGACACCGATCGACGGTACGACGCCAAGCCAGTTGCTGGTTTGCACGTCGAGTCGCGTCGCGCCATCGGGCTCCGTCACCACCTGGTAGTCGATACAGCACGGATTGTCGTGATTGGTCAGGTTCGTGATTTCAAGAAAGGCCTCCAGCTCGCCGCGCGGCAACGCAAAGCGGCGGCTCGCACGCAGATCCAGCGACTGAAACGATCCGAGACGTTCGCCGTTGCGCGGTCCGATCACCGCTGTCGAAACATTGCCGCCCGGCGTTGCGGCTGTCTGCACTGCAACTGCCGTCATGGGCCAGCCCGAATGCCAGGTGTCTGCCAACGTCACATCCCAGCGGCCCCGTGTCCACCGGATGCCAGTGCTGACGGCGTGTGTCTGGTCCCAGCTGCGCGGGGTCTTGACACCTGACACGACGTCCTCCGTTTCCGACCATACGTAGCTGAACCAGCCGCTCCACGCCCCCCTGGGGCGCCATGACAGCGACATTTCAATGCCCTGCATGCGGGCTGAGGAAGGTGCGATCCTGACGCGATCTGCCTGCAATTCGGGCAACAGCACCAGCGGGTCGAACAGGTTCTCGAATCGTGGCTTCAGCGTGGAGTAGTCCTTGCGATACGCCTCCAGCCGTGACGTCATCGTCGGCGACCAGTCATGATCGAACCCCAATACCAGGTGTGAAGCGTGCTGCGCAGGCAGGAACGTCACGATACCGTCCTCGATCTGCAATTCATTGATACGCTGTGACTGGGAGTACTGCCCCCAGCTTGCCCGCAGACGCGTCGACGGCAGCGCGGTATAGAGCAGACTCAAGCGGGGAGTCGCCTGCACGGCGTGTTCAGGGCCGGTGTACTCCTGATCTTCAAGACGCACTCCCGCTTCCATGACCCAGGCATCGGCGATATTGAGGCGACTCGACCAGAACGCCGCATACGCCCAACCATCAGGCGACACGGCCAGATTCCGCGTCTGTGCGCTGCCGCCGATACCGGGAAACAATGCGTTGGGCTCGTATGCCACGCGGCTCGCGTAGTCGTACTCGGCCTGCAACTGTCGCACCTCTGCGCCCCATTGGTGAACACCCCATTTCGGTACCCAGGAAAATGCCGCGGTGACACCGGCCACCTGGAACGAACGCCTGTCCTGCACATTGCCAGTCCGATAGCCGGGGTCATTGACCTCTCCCTGGCGATCGTTGTCGACATCCGTGTAGGAGGCGATCAACCGGCTCGTCAGGCTATCCGACCAGGTGTGATCAATCGTGGTCCACACGTAGGTATTGCGATACCTGGCAAATGCCGACTCGCCCGTTCGTTCCCAGGGAATGCTGATCTCGTCGAGTGAAGCGAGCACGTTGAAAGCAATGTGCGTGTCCTCAGTCAGTGCGTAGCCGATCCTGGCAAAGCCATCCGAGTATTCCGGATCGCCATAGTCCGACTCGAGCAGATTGAACACGCGGCCGAGATTGCTCTGCCTGAGCGACACCAACCAGTCGCCACGACCATCGTCCAGCGCGCCCGCCGCGAGTGCATTGGCATGGAACAGGCTGAGACCCAGCTCGACATGGTGATCCACCGGCGCGTCAAGCGAATGGGCATCGATGACTGCGCTCATGCGATCGCCATAGGCCGCGCCGTACCCGCCAGAATAGAAATCCAGCCCGTTGATGAATCGGGAATCGAGCAGACTGACGGGACTCAGGAAATTCTTCATGTGGAACGGCTCGTAGAGCTCAAGGCCGTCGAGCAGGATCAACGTTTCGCCGGCCTCACCGCCGCGCACCGGTGACAGTCCGGAGACGCCGTTGCCGGCAACGCCCGGCAACCGCTGTACCGCCTTCAGGGTTTCTTCGCCAAGCCGCGGCAGGGTTTGCAGGACATCACCGGACACCAGTGTGTGCGACCCGGATTGCACGTCGCCAAGCGCGAAGCGGCTGGTGGAGACCACGATTTCCTCCAGCGCCGGTACAGCGCCCCTTGCAGCCCGGGATGACTGCGAACCCTGCGCAACTGAGGAAGGCGCAGTGCCAGAGGACCTGGTCGCCGATCACTGCATAGGCTCCCTCGCCCACTTGCGTGAGGCCCAATCCGTGTGCGGCAAGGATCTCCCTGAGCATCGGCAGACCCGATTGCGCCACGGGCTCGCTGAGCACCCGCAAAGTCTGCGGAACAACCTGCGTGTTGAAGACAATGACGATGCCGTCCGCACGCGCCGCGGCAAGCACGTCCGCAACTGCTCTGCCTGTCAGGGGCGCCGTTGCCGCAGACGCAGGCACGACAAACAGGACCTGCAGCATGGCAGCCAGCGTGGCCGCCAGCAGCCGGGCGCATAGGTAAGAAGAAAGACGGCTCCGCACTCGACCTGAACCTGCTTTTTGCGCCTGGTCTTGTTGTGATCAGGGCACAATACTACAGGCGCACCCGCGGGTGCGCGCTGCCTTTCTGCATGGTCAGGTCGGTTCTGGCTGCACCTCGCCTGCCACCGTTTCGGTTTCGTGTAACCCGAAAAGCTGGCGCTTGAAACCATATACGTACAGTGTCAGAGAGACCGTCCAGACCAGGAAAGCACTCCACACATCATGGGAGAGGAAGTGCGCGCCGCGCGACTGCTGCGCAATGCCGAATACCAGTCCGACACCCAGCGCCAGCGAAAGGCCGGCACGGGACAGCCGACGACTGCGCTCCCGCCACAGGAAGTAAAATGCGAACAAGGCATATCCGGAACTTGCGTGGGCGGCCGGAAAGCAGGCCGCGTGCGGCAGATAGTCCGGGCGATGGGCGAAAAGACCGACATAGGGTCGGTCGCCACCAAACCCGGCAATATCCGACGGGCAGTCGATATTGGATTCCGCTTTGCACAGACCGACGATGCCGGTGGACAGAATCATCGCCAGCGCCACATAGGTCGCGGGTCGCTTGAGGTAAGCAAAGCGCGGCGAGAGTTTGCCCGCTCCCGCGACCACCAGTGCGCCAATCACGACCAGCCGCATCGCCCACCGGCCGCCCTCGTGCAGGAACTGGTTGGTCCACCACGAGCCGGCGCCGATCCACCGGGCTCCATCGTAGAAGAGCGCGCGCGCCAGCGTGGAGTCGAGCGACGTCAGTGGAATCAGGGCGGCAAGCACGACGAAAACCAGCAACGGAATGCGCACGCAACGCCACCAGAAGACATTTGCAGAGAGAACGGGAGTCATCGATACCTCTTCAGAAGGAGCGTTTCGTTTCGATGACGAGCTGCACGCCATCCATGCCGGGTTGCGGATCGAGCGGCATGGCGAGATCGACATGGATGACGTTGCCCAGCCCTGAACGCAGGCTGCCGAAGCGCAAGCCGATGCCGACATCCTTCAATACGCCGCTGGACTCCGCCTGCCACCGGATCGGCACCCCACACACGTCCGGCATCAAAGAACACGGCACCGCCCACCTGGAACAGTTCGAACGGCCGCCAGTTCGAATAGAACCGCTCCTCGATCGTCAGCAGCGCCCGCGACGAGCCGGCCTGGTACCGCAGCGGATAGCCGCGCAAACCGTTGTCGCCCCCCAGCAGAATCTGGTGATCGAGATCCAGGTGGCGTGCCCAGTTCGCCGCTCAAGCCGGCATAGAACACGCTCCAGTCTGAATGGCGCAGATAGAAGCTCGTATCCAGTCGCAGGTGGCTGTCAGCCAGACTCCCGCTCTCGACGCGTCCCTCATACGTGAGGTCGCCGAGCAGATAGCGACCCGCGCCGAGCTCGACGCCGGCGCCCGCAGTCGGCAGCCGAGCATGACGGACGTGCGATCTGCGCCAAAGGCCGGAGCCGAGATCCCGGCAGTGAACCGCAACGAGCGGCCGAGATGCAGATCCTCGGTGCGGCCGATCTGGTTGAGATTCGACGTCGTGTGATAGTGATCCTCGAGCCATTCGATGCCGGCCCACGGATAACTGAGCGTGCGATCTGCCGGCAAGTGGACCGACCAGCCCCTCGGCTGGCGCAGTGAACTGGTTCCGCTCGTAGCGGTAATCCGCCGAGGTAGCGCGATATCCAGTCGGTCACTCGCGCTGCGCTGGATTCCACCGGACAGCGCGAACACGCTGCGATCGACGTCGAATTGATCGACGATCTCGCCCTGGTCATAGCGGCTCAACGTGCTGCGGCCATCGGTTGCCGCGAAGCCGAAGCTCCGGGGGGTACGCAGTGCATAAAACGGCATTTCGAGTGCAACGCCGTGCAGGTAGCCGTCACTGGAATCGGCGTAGTCGAGAGCGAGATGCCACCAGGTGCCTAACAGGTTCGGGTCGTCGTAGCTGAATAGCGAGGAGGTCCGGTCGACGTTGGTCGCGCGCGCGAACGAAAGGGTCTTGCCCCAGCCGAGAAAGTTAGTGTCCTTGAGCCCGACGCTGGAACGGTTGGCACCTCCGGCACGGCCGAACGACGCCGCAGGAACCAGCGTCCACACATCGTGGACCCGCACCTCGACATCAACCGTATTGTCGGCGTTGTAGCGGAGCGGGACGACGCGCGCATCGTGGAAGTAACGCCGGCTGCGCAGGATGCGTGCCGTTTCGTCAAGCGTGCGACGCACGTACGGGTCGCCACTCTTGAACAGCAGCTGCGGCTCGATGGTTTCCCTGTCAGTGGTCGGATGCAGCCAGTTGATGGACTGGTAAAGAGCGTTCCATTGCTTGCCGGGTCGCGCCTCGAATACGTCGTCGACCACGATGGCAATGTCACCGATTTTCGCCCCGTTCGCCTCCAGTTCCTCGTCACCGGGTATTGGCTGGTCATCGGCAGCATGGACGGGCTGCATCGCAAAGAGCAACGTCGCCAGGAGCAGTTGCCACACGGCGCGTGATGCTGAACCGCAAGACCTGAACGCCTGCGCAGAGAAGGTCGAGGACAAGGAATTTCCCCCGCACGCATCCGGATCGGGATGCGTGGTCTACCTGATTAGACGGGGGAAACTGCGAGAATCAATCGCGGATCTGCAGGGTTCCTGGAGCACGTTCTGCAGTGAGTGGAGTCGATGCCAGCACTGCATCGACTGCCTGATCGGGTGTCAGTCCCGTCACGGAGCCGCGGAGGATTACCTGACCTGCCTGGGCCTGCGCCGCAGGTGATGCAAAAACCACCTCACGCCCGAGCTCGCGCCCCGCCCAGGTCAGGAATTCGGTCAATGGACGGTTGTCGATTTCGATCACAGGGGTCACGACGGCGATCCAGTTCCATGTAGGCGCATCGGCAGCAACGGGAAGCCGCTCCACATTGCCGGTGTCTGATACCAGCAGCTGCTCACCCGCAGTACCCTGCAAGGCTGCGTCGTCACGGTCCAGTACGATACGCCCCTCGCGCACACAGACGCTGAGCGCAGCGTCGAGCAACCGCACTTCATACTGCGTGCCGAGATGCCGGATGCTGCCGTATGCCGTCTGCACCGTGAGCGGTTGACGCAGACTCGTGTCCTTGCCCGCGTCGACATACACCGCGCCCCGGGAAATGGTGAGGTGTTCGCCGGAATCGACAAGGACCTCCGTATTCTCATCGAGTCGCAGGGAAATGCCTGCCCCGATGACGATCGCCATGCGGCTGTCGGCACCGGTCGTCAAGCGATCGCCACTGTGTATCACCTGTTCGGCAGGCGCTTGCGTGGCGGCGCCGACGGACTGCACGACGCGGGCCACGACCTGACGCTCCGGCGTTGCCAGCCAGACATTCAAGCCGACACCGAAGAGCGCCACCGCAGCCACCGCAGCACCGGCGATACTCCAGCGTCGACGGCTCCGGGCACGCTGTTCCACCTGCAGCAGCCATTCCTCCTTGAGCGATGCCCTGAGTTGCTCCGCAAATTCCGCAGGCGGCAGGTCCCGCTTGCCCGCCTGACGCAGCAGCTTGGCAATCGCGGCATCGTCCAGTTCTTCCCGATTCTGGTCGCTCATGATCGAGTACCTACCGTGTCAAGAGGCTCGACAGCACATCGTCCGCTGTCGATCCGAAAACCGTATCCAGGGCCTCACGAAACGCGACGCGCGCGCGTGCAAGCATCGACTGCGCCGCTGTATGCCCGATGCCGAGCTGGGCGCCGATTTCCTCGACTGACAGTCCCTCGACATACTTCCATTCCAGTACGTCGCCGTAGCGGGACGGCAATCTGTCGAGCAGTGAGCGAACGAGTCGTGCCGTTTCCTCGCGATCGAGGCTGGCCACCGGGTTGTCTGTGTCGGGAGCCTCGACTGCTTCCAGCGCCGCCCGCACTTCAGGACTGTCATCGATCAGCACGACCTTGTCCGTCCGTCGCCGGTGAGCGCGCACATAGTCGACGATCTCGCGCCGGCAAATCTGGCAGATCCACGTGAACAATGCCGCTTCACCCCGATAGTTCTTGAGGTTGCGAATCGCTTTCGTCATCGCCGCCTGCACGACATCCCTGGCGGCATCTTCCTGCCTGCCGAGGCGCGGCAATGCGAACCGGTAGACACGCGGAAAATAGTCGTCAAAAAACGCGTGGAAGGCGCGCTCATCGCCTGCCAGCATCTTTCGCACCAGATCTGTGTCGTTGTCCAAGCGTGCCCACACTGTATTTCGTTCGCACCATTTGACGCTCCCGGCACGGAAAATCAATCGTTGTCGCCAAAAAGAGCCGACCACGGCCGATTGATTCCCTGTCAGCCGCCCGTCTCATGGGCACCGGCGGCAATCCGCGAATCGCGACAGGAGTCCTGTGATCACAACACGCGCTTTCGAAGTTTACGAGCCTGGCAATCCGGGTCGGCAAGAGCTCGAATCCTTCGTCCAGGACGCCTTTGCACGCAGGCACGGGGCACGGGTGCGCACTTTCATGCCGACGCTCGCGGCTTTCCGTGATGCGTCCGGTCGCTTGTGCAGCGTCGCCGGCTTACGCAGCGCGCACGAGGAGTCGCTGTATCTCGAAGCCTATCTGTCCCAGCCGGTAGAGGCAGCGTTGTCCGAGCGGATCCACGAAGACGTTGAGCGAGCAGCAGTCGTCGAGGTAGGCAATCTCGCCGGTGGCGGTTGCCGCGCCGCGCGCCAACTGGTGGCGTTACTGCCACAGCTGCTACTCGATCGCGGCCACCGCTGGGTTGTCTTTACGGCGACTGCCGGAGTCCGGAGGATTCTGCAAAGCCTGAACGCACCGTTGCTGGAACTCGCACCGGCATCGGCCGCCCAGGTTGCCGCGCGACCTGATGACTGGGGAAGCTACTACGCGGCAGATCCCAGGGTGATGGCGGGTTACCTGCCTGACGGCGTTTGTCTCGCGAACGCACTGGGCACACTCATGAGGAGGAAGGCGCGTGCTTGAAGCGCTTCGCTCACTGCCGCCTGAGACGGTTTCACTCGTCAGCGAGAACAGCGTCTGGACCGCGGCTGAACTCGCGGCGGCTGTAGAAGCCGAGCGCAGCTGGCTCTCGGAGACGGGCGGCGTCCGCTACGCACTGCTTGCGGACAACGGCGCTGCCTGGGTCATTGCTGATCTGGCGCTACTCGAGAATCGCGCCCTGCACGTGCCTGTTCCCGCCTACTTCACGCCCGCGCAGGTTCAGCATGTACTCGAGGATGCCGGCATCGATCGCCTGTTGACTGACCAGCCAGATCGCCTTGCAAAAATACTCCCCGGCTTGAAGGTAATCGGTCAGTCGCCGACCAGCGGCTTGATGCTGTTGTCATATTCGTCAGCGCAGGTCGCCGCAGTGGCACCCATCGGCACTGTCAAAGTCACCTACACGTCCGGGAGCACCGGCACGCCGAAAGGCGTGTGCCTCGGTGTGGAGGGTCCCCTCACAGTCGCTCGCACGCTGGCTGCGCAGTCAAGAAGCCTCGGGGTGAAGCGGCATCTGTGTCTGCTGCCTCTACCTACGTTGCTCGAAAACCTGGCGGGCGTTTATGCGCCCCTGCTTGCCGGCGCAACCTGCATCGTGCCGTCACTCAAGACCATCGGGATGAGCTACGGCGGTATCGATGCGTCACGCCTGCTGGCGACGATCGCTGCGCAGCAGCCGAACAGCCTGATCCTGGTACCGGAGTTGCTGAAATTGCTGGTCATCGCGGCAGAACAAGGCTGGAAAGCACCTGCATCGCTGACGTTCATTGCGGTCGGAGGAGCGGCGGTCCCGCGAGAGTTGCTGGCCCGGGCCCACGCTGCTGGTCTGCCCGCTTACGAAGGGTATGGCCTCACCGAATGCACCTCCGTCGTCAGCCTGAATCTGCCTGGCGCGTCATGTGTCGGCAGCGCAGGCCGCCCGCTACCGTACGCCCGCGTTCGCATCGACGCTGCTGGACAAATCCACGTACGCGGCTCGCTGTCGCTTGGATATCTGGGTCACCCGCAGTCGCCGCCCGAAGAAGTCGCCACTGGTGATCTGGGCGAGATCGATGCCGACGGCTATCTGCATATTCGTGGCCGTCTCGGTAACGTCTTCATCACCAGCCTCGGTCGCAACATTTCGCCCGAGTGGATCGAGACCTTGCTGCTCGAAGCCCTGGCGATCGGCCAGGTCATCGTGACCGGTGAGGGCCGGCCTTTCGTCGTAGCGGTTGTGTCTCCAGCGACGCCCGGCATACCCGACCACCTGATCGACGTTGCGATCGAGAATGCCAACAGCCGCTTGCCCGACTATGCAGCCGTTCGCGGCTGGGTGCGTGCTGACAAGCCGTTTACGTTTGCAGAAGGAACGCTGACCGCCAACGGCCGTCCGCGGCGCGCGGCCATCATCGCCCGCTACCAGGATGCGATCGCCAGGCTGTATGTCAACGACGCCGCCACTTCGCCAACTTCCGCCGTAGCCTGAAGGTGCACTGATATCCCATGACTTTTCAGCAAGAACTCGAGTTGCGTACTGCTGCGGACCGCACGTGGCTGGTGACCGCACCTGTCATCCAGCAGGCCCTCGCGGGCAGGATTTCCAAAGACCTGTATGTCGCATTCCTGACGCAGGCCTACCACCACGTTCGCCATACCGTCCCGCTGATGATGGCCGCGGGGTCACGACTGGCAGCCTCGCATCCCTGGCTGCTTCCCGAGATCGCGCACTACATCGAGGAAGAACTCGGTCATGACGAATGGATCCTGAACGACATCGAACACGCCGGTGGTGACCGGACAGCCGCGGCCCGTTCGCTACCCGCGACTGCTACCGATGCAATGGTCGGTTTTGCCTACGATGTCGTCAGTCGCCGCAACCCGATCGGTTTCTTCGGCATGGTTCATGTGCTTGAGGGCACGAGCGTCGCACTCGCGTTGCGCGCAGCTGAACGTATCCAGCAGTCGCTGGATCTGCCACCTCGGGCGATGACCTATTTGCGCAGTCACGGCGAACTCGACCAGCAGCATGTCCATCACCTGGCGAGCATTCTGAACAGGCTTGAGCATGAAGCTGATCGAGAAGCCGTCGTCACCAATGCGCGCACGTTTTACTGGTTGTACGGCAATGTGTTCCGGACGCTCGAAGCCGCCGCACAGCCACACACGATCGTCCCGGATAGGAGAACCGCTTGAAGCTCGCGGGCAGGAACGTACTGATTACGGGCGGCAGCGGCGGCATCGGCAGCGAATTCGCCCGATCACTACTGGCACGGGGGGCGCGGGTATTGCTCACGGGCCGCAGCCAGGCCGCCCTGGAACGAACCCGGAGCCTGTTGATGTCGGGAGGGTCAGGCGGGACCCTGGACTCGATCGGTGTGTACAGCGCTGATCTCGCCAGGGCAGCCGATCGCGAACAACTCGCTGCGTTCGCACGTCAGTGGCTGGGGGGTATCGACATACTGATCAACAACGCGGGTGTGAGTGATTTTGCACTGCTTGAAGACCTCACTGAGGCAGACATCGAAACGGCCATCAGGACCAATGTCATGGCACCCCTGATGCTGTGCCGCAGCCTGCTGCCCCACCTGCAGTCGCGCGAGGAAGCGCACATCGTCAATATCGGCTCCGTCTTCGGTGCCATCGGGTATCCCGGCTTCGCCGTGTATTCGGCAAGCAAGTTCGCATTGCGTGGCTTCAGTGAAGCGCTGCGCCGTGAACTCGAGAAGACCAGTGTCCGCGTTCACTATTTCGCACCCCGCGCGACGCAAACAGACTTCAACGCCAGTGCAGTTGACGCCCTGAACGAAGAGCTCGGCGTTGCGACGGATACGCCAAGGGACGTCGCGCGGGAACTCTGTGCCCTGCTTGAGGCCGACCGGAATGAAGCCACGTTTGGCTGGCCGGAAAAGCTCTTCGTCAGGATCAATGCGCTGCTGCCGCGCCTGGTTGACGCCTCGATCGCAAGGCAATTGCCCGTCATCAGGAAATTTGCGCGCGCAGCCTCTGCCAGTGAACACGACTTCGTCGCACACACTCCTCTCCATTCAGAATCCACGGTGATCCCATGAATCCGACCTTCCTCAGATCCCTGATCCTGTCCTGGCTGTTCGTCGTTGCCAGTTCGACGGCGATGGCCGCCCCTGCCGATTTCGATGCCGAACTGCTGGCGATCCAGCAGGCCTGGGCCTCTGCGAACTACCAGACACCTGCCGGTTCTGCACGAGAAGCTGCATTTGCATCCTTGAGCGAGCGCGCAGCCGCATTCACCCAGCGTAATCCGGCCAAGCCGGAAGCGCTGGTCTGGGAAGGCATCGTGCTCAGTACCTATGCCGGCGCCAAGGGGGGTCTCGGTGCTCTCGGGCTTGCCAAACAGGCACGTGATCGATTTGAGGCGGCCCTGAAGATCGACGGCAACGTGCTGGACGGCTCCGCGTATACCAGCCTGGGTTCCCTCTATTCCAAGGTTCCCGGCTTTCCCATCGGCTTCGGCAACGACAAGAAAGCCCGTGAGTACCTGGAGAAGGGCCTTGCGCTCAACCCCGCCGGCATCGATTCAAACTATTTCTACGGCGAATTCCTGTACGACCACGGCGACTACGTGCAGGCACTTCGCTTTCTCGACAGGGCGCTGGCCGCCCCGCCACGGCCCAACCGCGAAACGGCAGACAGTGGGCGCCGACAGGACATCGCCGCTGTGATCGCCAAGGTGAAGTCGAAGCAGGGTTGACGCCAGACTGGCCGTAGACGAACAATGCGGCGCGCCACCCGCCACCGCAGATAACAAGAAGGAGTAGTCGCCATGCTGGGTAACCTGACCACACGCTGGGGGACGATCGCCCGCGCACTCCATGGCGTCGGAGCGCTGCTGATCCTGACCCTGATCATTCACGGCTGGTGGATGACGGAGTTCCCGCCGCGCGAAGCGCGCCTGTATCACTACTCATGGCACGCATCAATTGGCTATGCCTTGCTGGCACTGACCGTGCTGCGCCTGCTCTGGAGGTGGATGAATGTCGTTCCGGCAGCGCCGGCCGGCTCCGCTGCCTGGGAACGCATCGCAGCACACATCGGCCATTGGGGCCTGTATGTGCTGATGCTGGGCGCTTCATTTGCGGGATGGGTACTGGCAGGTACGTTTCGTGCGCCGCTGGATGCGAAGCTGTTTGGCTTCATTCCCGTGCCCGCGATTGCCACGAACGAGAATCCCGCGCTGCATGAACAGGCGGAGGGATTGCACATGATCCTGTCGTGGGCGCTGGCAGTGCTGGTCATCGTTCATATCGCGGCGGCGCTCTATCACCAGTTCATCAAGCACGATGGACTGATGCAGCGCATGTTTGGCCGCTAAAGCAACAGACTGAACCACCGGAGTGGATGCAACCGCTTTCGGACCCCTGCTGCGATCCGGCGCGGAGGCGTTGCAGGGACTGTCGTCATCACCGCAGCTCGATGCCGAATTGTTGCTGGCTGCCGTGACCGGGCAGTCGCGCAGCACGTTCAGGGCTGCTCCGGAGCGCCCGGCTACTCAAGAGCAATACAGAAAGTATCAGTCATTGATCGAGCGCCGACAGCAGGGTGAGCCGGTTGCCTACCTGACCGGCTTCCAGGATTTCTGGACGCTCACGTTGGAGGTGGGACCACAGGTACTGGTCCCTCGCCCGGAAACGGAACTCGTCGTCGAGCGCGCGTTGACTCATCTTGCCGATCACGATCCGGCGAGGGTGCTGGACCTCGCCACCGGTAGCGGCGCCATCGCGCTCGCCATTGCGAGCGAAAGACCTCAGGCCCGGGTAATTGCGACCGATCTGTCGCCAGACGCCTTGAATCTCGCGCAACGCAACGCCCGGCGACTCAAGCTGGATCGCGTCCGTTTTCTCGTGGGCAGCTGGTACGCACCCGTCGCAGGTGAGCGCTTTGACGTCATCACCAGTAACCCTCCCTATATCGCGGCTGACGATCCCGATCTGGAACCCGGGGTGCGGGCGTATGAGCCGGAGATGGCGCTCATTGCAGGGAGCACTGGCCTCGAATGCGTGGAGCAGATTGTCTCTGGAGCCCCCCTGCACCTCCAGCCGGGCGGTTGGCTGGTCCTTGAGCATGGCTGGCAGCAGGCCGGGACGATTCGGAATCTGCTTGAAGTGACTGGCTTCACTCACGTAACCTCCCACGCCGATCTGGCGGGCCATGAACGTGTCACGGAAGGCCGGTGGCCTGGGCCGTGATGCGTGAACCGTGAACCGAAAGACCTTAGCGTAGGAAGCCAAGTGCTCAAGTTCAAGACGTCCAAGGGTGAGTTCAGCGTTGAACTGTTCGCCGACGAGGCGCCGGTCTCGACCGAAAACTTCCTTGCCTATGTGGACAACGGTCATTTTGCCGGCACCGTATTCCATCGGGTGATCCCCGGCTTCATGATCCAGGGCGGCGGCATGACTGCCGACATGAAGCAGAAAGCCACTCTTGCACCGATCATCAATGAGGCGAAGAACGGCCTCAAGAACACCCGCGGTACGCTGTCGATGGCGCGCACCAACGATGTCAACAGCGCCACGGCGCAGTTTTTCATCAATGTCGCCGACAACGACTTCCTCGACAACCGGCCCGGCAGCTTCGGTTATGCCGTGTTCGGCAAGGTGACATCCGGCATGGAAGTCGTCGACGCCATCGTCGCGGTCAAGACCAGCAACAAAGGCGGCCATCAGGATGTACCGGTGGAAGCCGATCGTGATCGAGAGCGTGACGCGGACGGAGCGTGAAGCGTGAGGCGTGAAGCGTGATAGCGTGATGCGTGAGCGTGAGCGTGAGCGTGAGCGTGAAAGAATTCACGTCCGGAGCTTCCAGCTGTCAAGCGCTTTCAATTCTGACCATGTCACCACATCACCTCATCACGATCACGTTTCCAGTACTCCACATGCCGCCGCCGCAGCCTCCCACACGCCTGCTACGCGGCCTATCGTGGCTCCTCGGCGGCTGGCTGGTGCTGACCATTGGCATCGTGCTGCTGCTCCGCTGGGTGGATCCGCCGGGTTCTGCGTTCATGCTGCGGGAACGGAGCGTCGCGTGGTGGCAGGACGACAGGACTTTCCGTTTCCGTCACGAATGGACCCGCTGGCAGGACATCTCGCCGCAGGCAAAGCTCGCAGTCATCGCCGCCGAGGATCAGAAGTTCACCGAACACTTCGGCTTCGACCTCAAGTCGATCAGCTCGGCGCTGGATGATCGTCGTAACGGAGGACGCATTCGCGGCGCGAGCACGCTGTCCCAGCAGGTGGCGAAGAACCTGTTCCTGTGGCCGGGCCAGAGCTGGGTACGCAAGGGACTTGAAGCCTGGTTCACGCTGCTGATCGAAAGCTGCCTGAGCAAGCAGCGCATCCTCGAGATCTACCTCAACGTGGCGGAATTCGGCAAGGGCATCTACGGTGTCGGCGCCGCGAGCGAGGCTTTCTATCGAAAACCCGCCGCGCGCCTGAATGCAACGGATGCCGCCATGCTCGCCGCGGTACTGCCCAATCCGAAGCGGTTCAAGGTCAATGCCGCGTCAGGTTACGTGCGCAAGCGGCAGCAATGGATTCTGGGACAGATGCGGGCCTTGAGTGGCGCTCCCGCCATCGATGCGCTGATCTGACGTTCACGCACCTGCAATTGCGGGAAAAACGATTGCAAAGGTGATGCCGCCGCCCTGGAGTCCCTCGCGCATGGCGATGTGCGCATGATGATCTTCGGCGATTCGTTGCACGATCGACAAGCCCAACCCGCTACCCGATGCATCATTGCCGAGTACACGGAAGAAGCGCTCGAACACCCTGTCACGCACTTCCGGCGGAATACCGATGCCAGAATCGCTGACGCTGAGTTCCTGGCCCTCCGCTCCCGGCCCACACGCGAGCCGAACGACACCCCCGGAAGGGGTATAGCGAATCGCATTGTCGATGAGATTCCGGAGCAGGATTCGCAGGCGATCGGCGTTGCCCGTGACAAGCGTGGGCCGAACGTCCACTTCGAGCGCCACACCCCTCTGTTGCGCATAACGCCGCTGCGCTTCGTATTCGCCGATCACCAGGGGTTCGAGATCCATTCTGGCCATGGCTCCGGGATGGCGGCTGTCCATCCTCGCCATGAGGAGCAACTGGTCGACCACCCGGGCACTGCGGTCCACGCCTTCAAGCAGGTCCTTGACTGACGCCTTGATGTCCTCCGGACCGCTGGCGTCACCGAGCACCTGCGCCGTGGTGCGAATGGCGGCGAGCGGCGTCCGCAGTTCGTGTGCGGCATCCGCAGTGAACGTACGCTCGCGCTCGAGGGCTGCTCCGATGCGGCCCAACAGCTGATTCAGTGCATTGAGCAGCGGCAGCACTTCACGCGGGGCGTGCGCGACGCCGACTTCGCGCAAGTCGTCGGGAGAACGCGCACTGACGTCCCGGGCCGAAGACTCGAGCGGCGCAAACACGCGCGCGACGATGACCCAGAGCAGGGTGATCCCGAGGGGAAGGAAAAAAACGGACAACAGGCCAAGCTGCGAAAAGATGTCAATGCTGCTTTCCTGACGGTGTGCCAGCGTCTCGCCGAGCTGCACCTGAAGGGAGTGCTGGTCATCCCAGGCCGAAAACACCCGCCAGGCCTGGCCATCGGCGATGCGCTCCGAGTAACCGAGCTTCGAGAGCGGAACCAGCGGCTCGGCGCTGGCGCCCACCGATCGGTACATGATCCTGCCGTCGCTGCTCCAGATCTGGAACACGAGATAATGCGCATGTGCCTGTGAAGCCGGCGACACCAGCTCGGAAAAGGGCCCGCCGTGCTCGAGAATCTCGTGCTCGGCCAGGCTCAGCAATACCAGCGCAGACTCGCGCATTGAACGGTCGGCGAGTGCATTGCTCTGGTTGCGGGCCTCGATATAGATCAAGGTACCGCCCAGCAACCAGATGAGCAGCACAACGCCAGACAGCAGCACCATCAGCCGCGTGCGCAACGACCACGGACGCGGACTGTCAACCGCCATCTGCGGCCGCTTCAATGATGTATCCGGCGCCATGGATGGTCTTGATCAGGTCCTTGCCCAGCTTGCGGCGCAGGTGATGGATATAGACCTCGACCGTATTGCTCTCGATTTCCTCACCCCAGCCATACAGGGATTCCTCGAGCCTGGCCTTGGACAGGACCTGGCCCTTCGCCTCGAGCAGCTGCACGAGCAGCGCAAACTGGTGACTCGTCAGCGGAATGCTGACGCCATTCACGACCGCCGTCCGCGACGCAGGATCCACGTCGAGCGATCCGTGCACCAGATGGGACTGCGGCCGGTGATTGGCCCGGCGGACGCTCGCCCTGATGCGGGCCGCCAGTTCGTCGAGATCGAAGGGCTTGACGATGAAATCATCGGCACCGAGGTCAAGGCCACCGACACGATCCGCGATTTCGTCGCGCGCAGTGATCACCAGCACCGGAACGCTGGCGCCACGCTTGCGCAGCTTTGTCAGCAGCGTCAGGCCGTCCTGCTTCGGTAACCCGAGATCGAGCAGGATTGCGGCGTACTCATGGGTCGCTGTTGCAGCCTCGGCGCTGACGCCGTCCCGCAGCCAGTCGACGGTATAGCCCCGATGCTCCAGTCCCTTGCGGGTGGCTTTGCCGAGCAGCAGATCGTCTTCGACTAGCAATACGCGCATGGCTTTCCTGAAGTTCGCATCGTTTCGAGTGCAACCAAGGCTAGCGGCAAGTACTTAAGGAGTTCTTAAGCAGCAGATTCTAACCTCTGCCTGCGTCTACACCAGTAACCCCGGTACTCACCTGATGAAAACTGCGCTTGTCTTCCTGCTTGCGGTTTGCATGGCGGCCCCGCTGTCCGCAGCGGAATTGCCGTTGCTGACCCTGACACCGCTGCAGATCGAGCGGGCCGGAATCACGACTCTGCGCCCGAGATCGTTGGGCGCCAGTCCGGAAAGCCCGCAGTCGGGCTCGCAATCCCGGCTGAGCGGAACCGTCATGGTGCCGAATGCCGGATTGAACACTGCAACCGCACCCCTTGCCGGCGTGCTGCAGAAGTTGCGTGTCGATCCGCTGGAAGTGGTCCGCGCGGGACAACCGCTCGCCGAGATCTACAGCGCCGACTACCTGACGCTGCAACAGGGCTATCTCGAGGCGAAGTCGGCAGCGCAACTGGCGGACATCCGTGCAACCCGGGACGAAATGCTGTTCAAGGATGGCATCATCGCCGCGAGCCGGCTGGAAGAGACCCGCGTCAAGAAGCTTCAGGCCGACGCCCTGTACGAGGAGCATCGCCAGAGCCTCAAGATCGCGGGCCTGAGTGATGCCGCGCTCGCGAAACTGCGCACGGCGGCGGATTTGAGCCCCGTACTTATCGTCTCGGCTTACATGGCGGGATCGGTCCTGGAGCAACTGGCAACACCGGGACAACGTCTGGAAGCGGGCACACCGATTTTTCGCATTGCCGATACCACGAGACTGTGGATCGAACTCCATGCAGCTTCAGCAGAAAGTGCGCTGATCAGGCCGGGGGACGCAGTGACCGTCGCGGGCTGCGACCGCCCAGGCAGGATTGTCTCCACCAGCCAGCAACTCACCAGCTCGACGCAGTCCGTCACCGTACGTGCCGAGTTCGACTCGCCGGGTACCTGCCTGAAACCCAACCAGTACGTGGAAGTGACCGTGGCGGCCGGCAAGATCAGTCTGGGAGCCGTCGGCATTCCGGCCAGTGCAGTCGTGCGCAGTGAAGGCAAGGACTATGTGTTCGCGCGTGAAGCCAACGGCTTTCGTCCCACCCTGATTGAAATCGTCGCCCGCGGTGGCGATCTCGTCTGGGCCCGCAGCACCCTGGGTCCAAAAGCAGAAATCGCTGACCGGGGTGTCGCCACACTCCGGGGTGCCTGGATAGGCCTCGGACCCGAACCGGTTGCCGCGCCGCCAGTCGAGAAGCCGTAATGCTGTCAAAACTGGTTGCATTTGCGCTGTCGCAGCGCCTGCTGATGCTCGTGCTTACGCTGGTGCTGATCGGTGGCGGAATCACTGCAGTGCTGCAGCTGCCCATCGACGCCTATCCCGACATCTCCACGACGCAGGTCAAGGTGATCATGAAGGCGCCGGGCATGACGCCCGAGGAAGTCGAGGAACGCATCACCGCTCCCATCGAGCAGGAGCTGCTCGGCATTCCCCGTCAGACCATGCTGCGCTCGAAGTCGAAGTACGCCATCACCGACGTCACGATCGATTTCGAAGATGGCACCGATGTCTACTGGGCACGGCAGCAGGTCAGCGAACGCCTCGGCAATGTGCTGCCCTCCCTGCCGTCAACGGTGACTGGAGGTCTGGCACCGATCACGACCCCGCTCGGCGACCTGTACATGTTCACCATCGAGGGCGAACTGTCGCTGACGGACAAGCGTTCGCTGCTGGACTGGGTCATCCGGCCGCAGCTCCGCAGCATCCCCGGCGTTGCAGATGTCAACACGCTGGGTGGATACGTCAAGTCTTTCGAAGTCGTACCCAATCCCGCTGCACTGGCGGCACGCGGTCTGTCCCTGTCTGACCTGCACGACGTCCTCATGGTCAACAACCGCAATGATGGCGCGGGCCGCCTGACGCAGAATGAAGAAGCCCTGCTGGTTCGCAGCGACGGCAGTGTGCGCACCCTCGATGACGTACGCGCGATCGTGATCGCGAACAAGGATGGCGTTCCCGTTCGCATCAGCGACGTCGCCGAGATACGCATCGGCGCCCTGACCCGCTACGGCATGGTCAACAAGGATGGCGAGGGCGAAGCGGTCGAAGGTCTGGTGCTCGGATTGCGGGGCGCCAATGCGCAACAGATCGTGCAGCAGATCCGTCTCAAACTGACCGAAATCGAAAAGGCCCTGCCGGAAGGCACGACCATCAAGCCCTTCTACGACCGCGGCGCGCTGGTCGAGCGTGCTGTAGGTACTGTCGTCGAGGCGCTGGCCGAAGCCATCGTGCTGGTGCTGGTGCTGTTGTATCTGTTCCTCGGGAATGTGCGGGCCGCCGTGGTAGTCGCCCTGATCCTGCCACTCTCAGCACTCGTCACCTTCGTGTTGATGCGGTGGTACGGCCTCTCGGCCAACCTGATGTCGCTGGGCGGGCTTGCCATCGCCATCGGCATGCTGGTCGATGCCGCGGTAGTCGTCGTGGAAAACATCGAAGCGTACGGGCACGCCAAGCCGAAGGGTCCGCAGCCTTCCACGCTGCACGTGATCTACCGCGCCGTACAGGAAGTCGCTGTGCCCGTCACCTCGGGCATCGCAATCATCATCATCGTGTTCCTGCCGTTACTGACGCTGCAGGGTCTCGAAGGCAAGTTGTTCGCTCCGGTCGCACTGACGATCGTGTTTGCGCTCGCTGGCTCACTGATACTGTCGCTGACCGTCATTCCGGTTTTTGCGTCGTGGCTGCCGTCGAAGCATACGGAAACGCCCCGGATGGTTCGCTGGCTGGAGGAACGCTATTCGCGCCTGCTCGGATGGTCACTGGCGCACGACCGGCTGGTCTACGGCGCCGCGATCGGCGGTCTGGTGGTGGCGGGTGTGCTCTTCATGGGGGTCGGCAAGTCGTTCATGCCGACGCTCGATGAGGGTGACATCGTGCTGCAGCTGGAGAAAGTTCCCTCCATCAACCTGCAGCAGTCCGGACTGACCGACCGCGAAATCCAGAAACGCATCATGGCCACCGTGCCCGAAGTCGCAAGCGTCGTCGGACGGGTCGGCTCCGATGAACTCGGACTCGATCCCATGGGCACCAACGAAACAGACAGCTTCCTGGCGCTCAAGCCGCGCGAGGAATGGCGCCAACAGGACAAGAACTGGCTGCTGGATGAGCTGCGCAAGGTGGGAGAGGAGTTTGCCGGGGTAACCTTCAGTTTCACGCAACCCATCGACATGCGGGTTTCCGAACTGATCTCCGGCACGCGCGGCGATCTGGCTGTCAAGGTCTTCGGCCCGGACATGGTGACGCTCGATCGGCTGGCTGCAGAAATTCGCACAGTGCTCGAAGGCATCGAAGGCAGTGAGGACGTGGTGACTGTCAGCAACCAGGGCGTGCAGTATCTGCGCCTCGAGATCGACCGGATGGCGGCAGGTCGTGCCGGCCTTTCGGTCGAGGAAGTGCAGAACGACTTGCGCATGCTGGTGGAAGGCAGCATTGCCGGCGTGGTAGTCGAAGCGGGGCGCCGATTGCCGCTGATCATTCGGGGTGACGGCGAGTCCCAACGCTCCCAGGATGCCTTCCAGCAATTGCGCCTGCCTGTGCAGGGAGGCACCGCGATCCCGCTGGCGGCCATCGCCAGGCAAACGGTCGCAGATGGTCCCGTCAAGATCGACCGCGAGAATTCGGTGCGAACGACTGTCGTGCGCTCGAATGTGCGTGACCGCGATCTGGTGGGCTTTGTCGAGGAGGCTCAGGCGAAGGTCGCAGAGGCCGTCACCCTGCCTTCCGGCTATCGTCTCGCGTGGGGCGGGCAGTTTGAAAACCAGCAGCGCACTGCGGCCCGTCTCGGGCTGATCGTGCCGGTCGCACTGGGACTGATCTTCCTGCTGCTGTTCGCGACCTTCGGCTCGTTGCGCCAGGCAGTGCTGGTCTTTGCAAACATTCCGTTTGCCCTCATCGGCGGCATCGTTGCGCTGGCGATCACCGGCGAATATCTGTCGGTGCCCGCTTCGGTGGGGTTCATCGCCTTGATGGGCATTGCGGTGTTGAACGGTCTCGTGATGATCAGCTATTTCAATCTGCTGAAGGCGAAAGGCGTCCCGGCAACAGAGATCGTCACGCAAGGTGCCCGCCGGCGCCTGCGTCCGGTATTGATGACGGCCAGTATCACCGCCTTCGGTCTGGTTCCGCTGCTGTTCGCCACCGGACCGGGATCGGAAATCCAGCGGCCGCTCGCCATTGTCGTCATCGGTGGACTCGTCAGCTCCACCCTGCTGACGCTGGTGTTGCTGCCCAGCCTGTTCAGACGTTTTGGCATGGGAGCCGCCGCATGAGCCAGCCACACGATTGCCTGTTCACCCTTGCTGTTCCGGAACACCTGGAAGAGGAAATGCTCGACATTCTGCTTGCCCATGACGATCTGGTTTCCGGCTTCTCGGTCCATTCTGCCGAAGGTGTAGGCGCGGGTGCGCCGCTCCACACAACCCTTGAACGGGTACGGGGTCGTGCGCGTCGCAAGATCATTACGTTGCGCCTCGATCACGACAAGGCTCAAGTGCTGGTCGAACGTCTGCGGCTGCAGGTCCCGAGTCCGGATATTGCGTGGTGGACGACATCACTGACGGGATTCGGGAGGCTGGCATGAAGCGGGTACCCGGCCTTGCGGCACGAATTGCGGCCGTTCCATTGCTCACCTGCGCCAGCCTTGCGCAGGCGGCCGGCTTCTATCCCAACGCATTGCCAGCTGAAACCGAGGTGGAGGCGATCCTGCAAAGCTCGCCCCTCGTCGCGCAGGCTGCGGCCGGCATTCCACTCGGTGAGGCCATACGTCAGCGCCGGGAAGCGGGTCCGCATGAGTGGACAGTTCGTGCCACTACGCAGGAACGCCGGGACTACACGACACAACAGGACTATACCGAAGCACAGGTGTCACTCGAGAAAGCCTGGCGCTTTCCGGGCAAGTCGTCAGTCGATTCGGAACTGGGCCTGCAGGCGGTCCGGGTTGCCGTGTTCACGCAGGCGGATGCGTGGCATGAAGCAGGTCGTTCGCTGCTGGCTGTCTGGTTCGACTGGTTGCGCGAAACCCAGGCGGTAGCGGTGCTGGCGAGCCAGGTACAGATTCTGGGGCAGCATCGCGACGCCGTGCAGCGCCGCGTCGCGGCGGGCGATGCTCCGGCCATCGAAGGCCAGCTGGCCGAAGGCGAATTGAATCGCGTGCGCGCCCTGCACCTGGCATCGCAGGAACTGGCTGAGGCCAGAAGCCTGGATCTGCAGGAGCTCTTTCCAGGCATCACGCTGCGCACGCCCGAACAGCTCGATCCGCCGCCGTTGCTCGAAGAGGACGATGCAACCTGGCATGAACGTGTTGTCGCCGACAATCACGAACTGGAACTTGCAGAGAGCCAGCAGCGCGAAGCAGAACTGCAGGCCGAGCGTGCGAGTCGCGACAAGACGCCGGATCCTACTGTCGGCGTTCACTATGGGCAGGAACGCGACCGGCAGGAAAAGGTGCTGGGCATTTCTTTCGCCATGCCATTCGGAGGTTCGGGGCGGCGGGCGGACTATGCGGCAGCGCTGGCGAGAGCGTCGATCGCCAGGGAGTACACCCGCCAGATACGCCTCAAGGTTGAAGGCGATGCAGGACGCGCATTGAATTCAGCTCGCTTAAGCCGTTCGCGATGGGAACAGGTGTCGCGGCTGTCGGAACAGATGCAGTCGACGGCCGCGACGATGCGTCGCGGCTACGAGCTGGGAGAGATTGATCTGGCGCAGACGCTGATCGCCCAGCGTCAGTCGCTCGAGGCGACCCTCGCTGCCCGTCAGTCAGAGCTGGATGCCATCGAAGCCTATGCGCGTCTGCGACTGGACGCGCATGAGATCTGGGCAATGGAGCACGCGCACCCGCAGTGAATCATCAGTTCGCCCTGGCCGTCCTGAAATCGAAAATCAATCCGACTTCGACTGGCATTGATGCTAACCTCCGCGCCCGCATCCAGAATCGGTCGCTTTACTGGTTCCTTGCATCATTCCACCTGAGGAGAATTTGCAGATGAAGTTGTTTTACACCCCCGGCGCCTGCTCGATGGCTTCGCATATCGTCGCCAGCGAGGCCGGTCTGAACGTTGACCTCGTCAAGGTCGATCTGCGTGCAAAGAAGACCGAAGACGGTCGGGATTACACTGCGATCAACCCGAAGGGCTATGTTCCGGCGCTGGAACTCGATGATGGCCAGATACTGACCGAAGGCACCGCCATCATGCAGTATCTCGCGGATCGCGCGCCTTCTTCCGGCCTTGCCCCTGCAAATGGCACGCTGGAGCGTTACCGCCTGCAGGAGTTGCTGGGCTACATCAACAGCGAGCTGCACAAGACCTTTGGCCCGCTGTTCAATCCGAACGTCAGCACTGAAGTGCGCGAGGAACGCGTCGCTTACCTGAACAGGCGCTTCGCGCCCATCGACAAGACTCTGGCCGGCCAGCCGTTTCTCACCGGCAGCACATTCACCGCAGCAGATGCCTATCTGTTCGTCATCGCCAACTGGGCGGGCCACGCCAAGGTCGATCTCTCCGCGTTCCCGAACATCCTTGCGTTCCAGCAGCGTGTATCGAGCCGCCCCGCGGTACTCGCAACGCTCAAGGCCGAAGGCTTCATCAAGTAGCCTGGGCTACCCGATCCCGACGTCGCGAAGCGCTCGCTTGCGGCGTCGGGATTGCACCGTTTGCGCGTCAGACTGCTACCATCCGCTGCGGAAGCCGTGCCGGCCCACTGGCAATCGTAATGTGGCACGGATAGGTGCAGTCGACTGGAGGGCACTCCGCATGGATCAGGCGACAATCTTTGCGCCATTCGTCGGGACCATGCTCCTGACGCTGGTGGTATGGGTATACATGTACTCCCGGCGCATTCCGTTCATTCTTCGCAGCAGGCTGACAACGCAGCAGCTCACTCCATTGGAATTCGCACGCCTGTCACCGCCGCCGGTGGCAAACCCGTCAGACAATCTCAAGAATCTCCTCGAGCTACCCACACTCTTCTATGCGATCGTGCTTTATCTATACGCGACCCAGAAAGTGGATCCCGGGTATCTGGCGGCGGCGTGGGTCTTCCTCGGCTTTCGGGTGCTGCACAGCGCAGTTCACTGCACTTTCAATTTGGTGCCTTTGCGATTCTGGCTTTACGCCGCATCGTCTGTTGCCCTCTGGTTCATGGTCTTGAGGGTTGCGCTGACGTTGTATTGAAACGCATGGCTGCCGCACGGGCGGCGGCCAGCAGTGGCGCTCGTGCGGTGAGAACTTCATTGACGAGGGCCGGTCCGGCGGTCTCCGGTTCACCGGCATTGAATGGCGGCTTGGGCGCATATTCGAGGACCAGCTGGATACGTCGAGCCAGGTCGTCCCCGCCCATGATGCTCGCCAGCGTCAGACCGAAATCGATGCCGGCCGTGACACCTCCTCCCGTGAGGCGATTGCGATCCACCACGACGCGGTCAATCTGCGTCGTTGCGCCCATCAGCGGCAACAGATCCCGGACGTACCAGTGCGATGTGGCGCGATACCCCTTGAGCAGACCAGCGGCGCCAAGGACCAACGAGCCGGTGCACACACTCGTGACATACTTCGCCCGTGCACCGCGATCCGCGAGAAAGGCCAGAACATCAGCGTCCTGCATCAGGGCGATCGTTCCTCTGAGTCCACCAGGCACGAACAGAACGTCCAGATCGGGAGGACACTCGCCGAGCGTGGTGGTTGCCGTGATGGGGATGCCGACATCTGTAGCGACCGCTTCCCGGCTTTTCCAGACGAGATGGATATCTGCCGCAGCCAGCGCCAGAACGGTCTGTGGCCCTATCAGATCCAGCAGGACCATGTCCGGGTACACCAGCATGGCGACCTTTGGACGGGATGGATTGGTTGCCTGTGGTGACGCCGGGGCGGCGGCCGCAGCCACCTTTGCGCGCAGGTTCGCAGCGATGACAGCCGCTCCAACCGACAAGGCAACTTCACGTCTGTTCATGAAAATCCCGTAAATGCGGAAACTCAAAGCCGGGCCGCTGTCGCTTCAACTTTCTGTCCGCGACCATAACAGAAGAAATCCGATCGACGCGAGCGCTGCAAATCCGGCGCCGGCCAGAAAAGTCGTCGCCGGGCCGATTTGATCCCAAAGCAGTCCGGCAATGACGCTGGCCGCGAGCATCGCGACGCCGGACAACAGATTGAATATTCCGAATGCCGTGCCGCGTGACTCGACGGGGGCGTGATCAGCAATCATCGTGGCAAACACGCCTTGCGTGAACGCCATATGCAAACCCCACAGCACCACACCTGCCGCGGCAAAGGCGACGGTCGGGGCCCACGCGAGCACCAGATCGCCGACGATCAGCAGCAGCATGCCGACCAGCAGAATCCTGTTGCGACCGACACGATCCGACAGCGCGCCCGCTGGATAGGCCGCCAGTGAATAAACGACATTCATCACCACCAGCACGGCAGGCACCCACATGAACGGCAGGCCCAATCCCTGCACGCGCAGGATCAGGAACGCTTCCGAAAACCGCGCAAGGGTGAAGACCGTCGCGATCGCAACGACCCACCAGTAACGTGAACCGAGACGACGCAGTTCGACGCGACGAAAGTGGACTCTTCAGCCCGCGCAGATCGGCAGACCGCTCCGGATCCCGCACCGCGAATACCACCAGCGCGAACGCCAGGAATGCGGGTATCACAGCGATCCAGAAGACGGTGCGGAAAGCATCTGCAGTCAGCCACATCAGTCCGGCCGCCAACAGCGGTCCGATAAATGCGCCCAATGTGTCCAGCGACTGACGCAGACCGAAGCTCGCGCCCCGCAGCTCGGGTGGTGCGATGTCCGCGATCAGTGCGTCGCGGGGAGCACCCCGGATGCCCTTCCCTACTCGATCGATGAAGCGCGCGGTGACCACCCATCCGACCGTGGAAGCCAGCGGGAACACGGGCTTGGTGAACGCTGCCAGTCCGTAGCCGATGGCGACCAGCAGCTTCCGGTGCCCCAACCAGTCCGACAACGCACCAGAGAATACCTTGGTCACTGACGCGGTGGCTTCAGCGATCCCTTCGATGACGCCTACCGCGAGTGTTGAGACGCCGAGTCCCGCCACCAGATACACCGGCAGCAGTGCATGAATCATCTCGGAAGAGATATCCATCAGCATCGACACGAACCCAAGAACCCAGATTCCTTTCGGAACTCTGGCAATCGCACGAAGCCCGGACTGCCCCACTGCCTCAGGGCTTCGCGACATCCGGGTTCCTGTCGAAGTATTCAGGATTCAGCTCGAGGAAGCGCGCCAATTCGGCGTCGGCTTCACCGGCATGCCCACCAGCGCGAAGCTTGCGGATTTCTTCCAGCCACGCTTCCGGAGCAAGCGCCTCCTGGGGAGCAACCACTTCCTTCGCAACATCGACTTCGCCACGCGTGCGATCGGCACTGACCTGTCGTGCCGCGGGTACGGTAGGTCGTATTGCGTTGGCTGTTGCAGTGACTGGCGGGCCCGCGGGCGGATTGGCTCCCGCGACCTTTGCTTGCTCCCGGGATTCCGAAGCCTGCCTCGCCACAGCGGCATCCTGTGCCGGCGCTAATGCTGGTGCTGGTGGCGGCGGTGCTGCTTGTGCTGGAGGTGGTGGCGCAGCTGCCAGTCCCGGTGCCGACGCCTTCGCGACTTCTTCCGTCGGGGCAACCGCTTCGGGTCTGATGGTCGCGACAGGCAGCTCGCGCTCAACTCTTGCGGGTAACGATTCCGATCCGTTGGTCGGGAATTCCGGCTCCTGCAACAAGACGCCAGTATTCACACCCGCTTCGCGAAAAATCGCAAAACTCAGCAGCACTGTTGCAGCCACCGCAAAGGGCACCATCCAGCGAGTGCGTCTGCGGGCAGGCAATCGGGTCACTTCCGGCGGCGACACCTTCACTGCTGCGCGCGCCTGGGCAAGCACAGCCCGGTCAATATCGGCAGGGGGTTCCTCGATTGCCAAACTGCGATACCGCCGCGATACATCAGAATCGCGATTCATGAATTCCCTGAGATCCTTGTCGTCACCTGACTCAGTCATGTCTCGGCCCTCGCCGGCTGCAACGCCGTACTCATGCCGAAATCATCGGCCAGTGCACGCCGCAGCTTCGCCAGCGCGTAGCGAAGGCGACTCTTGACGGTTTCTGCGGGCACTCCGACGACATCCGCAATCTCCTTGAGGGCCAGGCCACTCTCTTCAAACAGCAGAAAGGCCTGACGCTGCTCATCAGGGAGATCAGCCAGCGCCTGCTGAAAGGCCCGATCGAGCTGCTGCTGGCTCAAGCGGGCTTCAGGCTGTTCGTGGGTGTACGCGACCAGTTCATCCGCGTGGTCTTCGACGGAATCCATGCGATTGGCTCGCTTGCGATCCCGGAGACGGTAGTGGTCGATCACACAATGATGCGCAATGCGATACAGGTAAGTCTTGAACTCAGCGCGCACTTCGTAGCGCTCACGGCTGGCAATGACACGACTCCAGATCTCCTGAAACACATCGGCTGCCGCATCAGGGGCCTGGCATTGCCGCAGCAAATAACGATACAAGGGCCCCTTATGGCGGGAATACAGCAGCTCGAACGCTGCTGCGTTCCCGTCCCGGTACCGTTCCATCAGAACGGCGTCGTTAGTCTCGGCTTCCACAACTTCTACGCTACTCCGACTGCGATACTCGCGCCACCGGCTGCAGGGTCTCCGCCAGATCAACCAGGGCCAGGAACTCGCGACGATGTCCCTGAGTGTCCTGGCTCAATGCCGGTTTGGCCAGTGCGCGAATATCGTCATAGTCGAATCCGCCGAGGTACTTGCCACCGCGAAGCTTCTGGCCAAAGGCGGCAACACTCGAGGCAAAGCGGAAGTCACTGGACTCGCGACCTGCAGCAACCTTCGAGCTGGCCAGGACCGGAAATTCAATCAGCTTGCTGGCGTCGTCACCCGCACCGACCTGTGGTGCCTTGTAGCGCAGCCTTACAAAGGCCAGTTCGTCCGACCTGCGGCTCACTACCTGCCGCTTGCCCTTGCGCGCGACCGTAACGCAGCGGGTCAATGCGACCATGACCACCAACCGGGACCACTTCATAGAGAGCGGTCACTCGATGACCGGCGCCGATCTCGCCGGCATCTACCTTGTCGTTGTTGAAGTCCTCACGCGCCAGCAAGCGGTTCTCGTACCCGATCAGGCGATACTCCGCGACGACTGCGGGATTGAATTCCACCTGGATCTTCACATCGCGTGCGATCGTCAGCAGCGTTGCGGATACTTCCTCGACCAGCACCTTGCGTGCTTCCGCGAGAGTGTCGATATACGCGTAGTTGCCGTTGCCCGCATCGGCAAGCTGTTCCATCAGCTTTTCGTTGTAATTGCCCGTACCGAAGCCGAGGGTAGTCAGCGCGACCCCCGTGGCCCGCTCCCGCTCGGCCATATCGATGAGCGCCTCGAAGTTCACGGTGCCGACATTGAAGTCACCGTCGGTGGCGAGAATCACGCGGTTGATGCCCCCTTTGATGAAGGCATCTCTGGCAACCCGGTAGGCCAGTCGAATGCCATCAGCGCCATTGGTCGACCCCCCTGCTTCAAGGTCCGCGATGGCGTCGAGTATTCTTTGTTTGTGATCTCCGGAAGTCGGCTCGAGCACGACGCCGGAAGCACCTGCGTAGACGACCATTGATACGCGATCCCTGGACGACAGCTGCTGAGCGAGCAGTCGAAATGCATTCTTGAGCAACGGCAGTTTGTCGGGTGACTGCATCGATCCCGACACGTCGATCAGGAACACCAGGTTGGCTGCCGGCCGCTGCTCCGCAGGCACCGAATAACCCTTGATGCCCACCTTCAGCAGCAGGGAATCCGGATTCCACGGCGTCCGACCGAGTTCTGTCGAAACACGAAAGGGTGTTACACGGCTGGCTGGCTCGGCATAACTGTAGTCGAAGTAGTTCAACATCTCCTCGACGCGCACGGCATCCTCGGGTGGCAGTTGACCTGCATTGAGGAAGCGGCGGACGTTCGCATACGCCCCCGTATCCACGTCGATGGAAAAGGTCGAGACGGGCTGCTCCGCAGCACGATGCACGGGGTTGTCATCGAACGCCGCATAGCGCTCGGTGTCCTGCGGTTGCACGGGAAAGTAACAGCAGGGAGGCGCGATGCCCAACGAGCGCATGTCTGACACGGCTTTCCCGGCGCTCGCCGCGTTTACCGCCCCGCGCATGAGTTCCTGTGCCTGTTCCGGACGAACAGTTGCAGGAACCGGAACCATCACATCCTGCTCCGCAGGCAACGCCGGCGACGATGGGGAAACGGCGCTGTCGCGCTCTATGACTTCGTCCTGATGGGCAGTGCACGCCACCAGTACGGTCAGACTGGCAGCAATCACCAGCGTGCGCAGGCACCTTGGGTTCGGAGACTTCATGGCGATCCCTCGTTTGGCTATCGGGCAAAGGGCGCGAATTCGCCCTCTGACCTGCTAACGCGGGCAGGATCGCAAACGGGTTAACCGCAAGGAAAAAATCAGCCCGACAAGGCCACCTGCAGGTCCGCGATGTCCGATTCGGACTCCGCGATGATGGCAGCCCAGCTATCGTCGTCCAGGCCCAGCCGCGCGATCCCGCCAGGCCCTTCCAATCCCGCACCCTGCTCGGACCTCGTCGCCATCTGCTCTGCGACCGACACAGCCACAAACAGGACGTCATTGAGGTCTGCGGTGCCTCGGCGTGTGCGGTCGGTATCAGCCTGCTGGCCAATCGCCTCGACGACTTCGTCCGGCAATCCCCAGTTCTCCGCGATACTACGACCAATACTGGGGCTCCAGTCGCGGACAAGCGATTCGCGGATTTCAGTATTGCGGACGATTCCGGAGCCCTCTCCGGCACGGGCAAGAATGTAGACCGAGCCGATGTTGTGCAATAACCCCGCAAGCATTGCGAGATCGGCGTTGATGCCCCGTATCTTGAGGCCCATCACACGGCACAGCGCGGCGACTTGTGTGCTCTGCCGCCACAGCTGTTCCAGTTCGCGCATGATGTGCTTGTACTGTGTTGCGCGACGCAGCTGCGCGAGCGCAAACGCCAGCGCAGCCGATCGGACATTCGACAGTCCGACCCGGGTGACGGCGTTCTGCAGGTCCGTTACGGGTTTTCCGCCGTATCCCATGGCAGGCGAGTTCGCCATGACGAGAATACGGGCGGCAAGCCCCGCTTCGGCACCGGCAATCCGGGCGATGCGTGCAACGGTGACGGACTCGTCGTCGAGTGCTTTACGGACTTTGAGCGCAACATCGGGAAAAGACGGCAATTCAACGTTGCCCGCCGACAGCTCTCTGGCCAGGGACTGCACGAACGCAAAGGCTTCTTCGCGCCCGGGAATGCCGGAGGAACCGGCGTCATCTGTCATCGGGCCGGCAGCCGCAATCGTCTGGGTTCGGTACATGGTCGCGGATCACTTTGCTTTGAGTTCTTCTTGAGCGAAACGCCCTGCCACGTCCCGCCGTTCCCGTGCAATCCGCGGTTTGCACTTCAATTCATCCTTTCCCCTAGATTTCCACAGTCGCGATTGCCAATCAGAGACGTAACCCACAAATCCTGACTTGGGGTTGAGACACATGAGGGTATTCGCGAAAAACCGCTTCCCGCTCAAGCTGCATCATTTGCCCGTATCGCTTCACCCGCCGGGGCCGGCTCATACCCCAGGTTCGGCGACAACCAGCGCTCGATCTCTTCTACCGGTCTGCCCTTGCGCTCGGCGTAATCCACCACCTGGTCCCGGTCGATCTGGCCAACCGCAAAATAGTGGGCATCGGGATGGGACAGATACCAACCGCTGACCGCGGCAGTGGGGTACATGGCGAAGGATTCCGTGAGCCGTATGCCAGTTGTGCGATCGGCATCGAGCAGCTGCCACAACGTCGCCTTTTCCGTGTGGTCAGGGCAAGCGGGATAGCCGGGGGCCGGACGGATGCCCCGGTATTTCTCATCGATGAGCTGATCACTGCCAAACCGCTCTTCCGGCGCATATCCCCAGAACTCGCGACGGATCCGCTCATGTGCTCGCTCGGCAAAGGCTTCAGCCAGGCGGTCCGCCAACGCTTTCAGCATGATCGACGAGTAGTCGTCATGTCCTTCGGCAAAGCGCTTGAGCGGCTCCTCGATACCGAAACCTGAGGACACCGCGAAGGCGCCGATGTAGTCCGCTACTCCGCTGGATTTCGGTGCGATGTAGTCCGCGAGTGACAGGTGCGACTGACCTTCCGGCTTGTCCTTCTGTTGTCGCAGAAAGTGCAGCCGGGTCAGCACCCCGGTCCGCGACTCGTCGGTATAGATCTCGACATCCTCATCAACCGAATTGGCGGGGAACAGGCCGATCACGCCTTTCGCCGTCAGCCAGCGCTCACGGATGATGAGCTTCAGCATGCGGCGTGCCTCTGCGTACAGATCGCTCGCCTGCTCGCCCACGACCGGGTCCGTCAGGATGTCGGGAAACTTTCCCGCAAATTCCCATGCATTGAAGAACGGCATCCAGTCGATGTATCGCGTGAGCTCCTCCAGTGGCTGCTCGAACGCGCGCACTCCCAACATGCGCGGCACCGGGGGGCGGTATTCCTGCCAGTCTCCGGCAAACCGGTTCGCACGCGCACGCGCGAGACTCCAGCGAGGCGACTTCACTTTTCGCCCTGCATGCTGCTCACGCCGCGTCTGGTGGTCTGCCTTGATCTTTGCCAGGTACTCTACCCGGGTCTGTGGCGTGATGAGCTGCTGACACACGCCTACCGAGCGCGATGCGTCTTTCACGTATACAACCGGCCCCGAGAACTGCGGATCGATCTTCACGGCGGTATGCGCCGGCGACGTAGTTGCCCCGCCGATGAGCAGCGGCTGCGTGAAACCCTGCCGCTGCATTTCGCGCGCCACGTGCACCATCTCGTCGAGCGAAGGCGTGATCAGACCCGACAGGCCGATCATGTCGGCGCCTTCCCGACGAGCGGTTTCGAGAATACGTTCGCAAGGCACCATGACGCCCAGATCAATCACTTCGAAGTTATTGCACTGAAGCACGACACCCACGATGTTCTTGCCGATGTCGTGCACATCGCCCTTGACGGTCGCCAGCACGATCTTGCCGTTCGATCGCGAACCGCCACCCGCCGCCTTCTGCTCTTCGATGTAGGGGATCAAGTGGGCTACGGCCTTCTTCATGACCCGTGCCGACTTGACCACCTGCGGCAGAAACATCTTGCCCGCACCGAACAGGTCACCCACCACATTCATGCCGTCCATCAACGGACCTTCGATCACGGATAGCGGCTGTGCAAACTCGAGGCGCGCCGCTTCAGTGTCCTCGACGACAAACTCGTCGATACCTTTGACGAGCGCATGCTCAAGGCGCTTCACGACCGGCCAGCTGCGCCACGCGCGGTCTTCCACTCGCTTTTGCCCGGCTTCGCCCTTGAAGCGCCCGGCGATTTCGAGCAGACGCTCTGTCGAATCCGGGCGACGGTTGAGGATGACGTCCTCGACCCGCTCGCGGAGTTCCGGCTCGATGCCCTCGTAGATCGCCAATTGGCCCGCATTGACGATGCCCATGCTCATACCGGCCTTGATGGCGTGGTACAGGAATACGGAATGCATGGCCTCGCGAACAGGGTCGTTGCCGCGGAACGAGAACGAGACGTTGCTGACGCCGCCGCTGATCAACGCATGCGGACAGGTGCGGCGTATTTCAGCCGTCGCCTGAATGAAATCGACTGAATAGTTGTTGTGCTCCTCGATCCCGGTCGCCACCGCGAAAATGTTGGGATCGAAAATGATGTCCTCGGGCGGAAAGCCAACCTGCCCGGTGAGCAACCGATACGACCGCTGG
This sequence comes from uncultured Pseudomonadota bacterium, assembly GCA_963819685.1. Classification (GTDB taxonomy): domain Bacteria; phylum Pseudomonadota; class Gammaproteobacteria; order Steroidobacterales; family Steroidobacteraceae; genus CAIUGU01. Next base: position 203,437 of record CAWFXI010000008.1, on the reverse strand, counting down.
CAGATCGACACTTTCCGGTCGACCGTATCGGCCTGGCCCTTTTCGTCGAATGCCATGACCACCACGGCAGCACCGTAAGCCCGCACCTTGCGCGCCTGCGCAAGGAAGCTCGCCTCGCCTTCCTTCAGGCTGATCGAATTGACGACGCCCTTTCCCTGCAGGCACTTGAGGCCGGCTTCAATCACCGTCCACTTTGACGAATCCACCATCACCGGAACGCGGGAGATATCGGGCTCCGATGCAATGAGATTCAGGAAACGGACCATCGCCGCCTCCGAATCCAGCATGCCTTCGTCCATGTTGACGTCGATGATCTGCGCACCGCTCGCCACCTGCTGGCGCGCAACATCCAGCGCGCCGTTGTAGTCGTCTGCCTCGATGAGCTTGCGGAACTTCGCAGAGCCCGTGACATTGGTCCGTTCACCCACATTGACGAACAGGCTGTCCGCGCCGATATTGAGTGGCTCAAGGCCACTCAAGCGACAGCGCACCTCAAGCGTCGGTGGCTGGCGAGGCGGGAACTTGCCGATTGCCTCCCCGATGTGATGAATATGCTCAGGCGTGGTGCCGCAGCAGCCGCCGACGATATTCACGAAGCCGCTGGCTGCAAATTCCTGGATGAGATCCGCCGTCTCGCAGGCGGTTTCGTCGTACTCACCGAACGCATTCGGCAAGCCTGCATTCGGATGTGCGCACACGTAGCAATCCGCGAGTCGCGACAGCTCCTCGACATAGGGGCGCAACTGCCGCGCTCCCAGCGCGCAGTTCAGGCCGATTACCGTCGGGCGGACATGGCGCAGCGAATTCCAGAACGCTTCGGTCGTCTGGCCTGACAGCGTGCGTCCCGACGCATCGGTGATCGTGCCCGAGATCCAGATGGGCAGATCCAGGCCTGTTTCCTCCATCACCGTGCGAATGGCAAACAAGGCCGCTTTCGCATTCAACGTGTCGAAGATGGTTTCGACCATCAGGATGTCGACACCGCCTTCGACCAGCGCCCGCGCGGCGTCGGTGTAGGTGGCCGCCAACTGGTCAAACGTGATGCTGCGGTAGGCCGGATCGTTGACATCGGGCGACATCGACGCAGTCCGGTTGGCCGGACCCAGGACACCCGCCACGAAACGCGGCCGGCCTGTTGCCTCGGCACTGCGATCTGCTGCGCGTCGGGCGATCTGCGCTCCGGCGAGATTCAGCTCATACACCAGAGCCTGCGCACCGTAGTCGCCCTGCGAGGGTGCATTCGAGTTGAAGGTATTTGTCTCGATAATATCTGCGCCGGCTGCGAGATACTTGTCGTGGATGGACTCGATGAGCGCAGGCTGCGTCAGGCTGAGCAGATCATTGTTGCCCTTGAGGTCACTTGGCCAGTCGCGAAAGCGGTCACCACGATAACCGGCCTCGTCCAGGCGAAAGCCCTGGATCATCGTTCCCATTGCGCCGTCGAGCACGAGAATGCGCTCGCGCAGCAGGCGGTGGAATTCGGCAATGCGTTCGGTGCGGTTCATGGAAAATCAGCGAGCTTCTGCCACACCCGTGCGCTGCGACCGGACGCCGAGCGCATGGCAGATGGCATAGGTGAGTTCGGCGCGGTTCAGCGTATAGAAGTGGAACTCGTTGACGCCCTCGCGCGACAGCCGCTCGACCTGGTCGATGGCAACACTCGCAGCAATCATCCGCCGCGTATCGGCGTCATCGTCGAGACCGGCAAAACGCTCCTGCAACCACGTCGGCACACTCGCTCCGCAGCGGCCGGCGAAACGCAGCAATTGTGGCAAACGAGTGATCGGCAGAATGCCCGGGACGATACTGACGTTGATGCCGGCGGCTGCGCATTGATCGCGGAAGCGCAGGTAAATGTCCGTGTCGAAAAAGAACTGCGTGATCGCGCGGTCGGCACCTGCATCGATCTTGGCCTTCAGATTGTCGAGGTCGAAGCGTGGATTCGGCGCTTCCGGGTGCATTTCCGGATAGGCCGCGACCGATATGTCGAAGTTGCCGACGCTCTTCAGTCCCTTGACCAGATCGACGCCGTAGGCGAATCCTCCGGGCAAGGGCTGGTAAGTGCCCGCACCCTGCGGCGCGTCGCCGCGCAGTGCGACGATGTGGCGGATGCCGAGTGCCCAGTACTCGCGCGCAATATCGAGCACTTCCTCACGGGATGCGCCGATGCAGGTGAGATGGGGAGCCGCAGTCAGTGACGTTTCCTTGAGAACCCGCGAAACCACCTGATGGGTGCGGGTTCGCGTCGAACCGTCCGCACCGTAGGTCACGGAAACAAAGCGCGGCTGTAGCGGCGCCAGACGTTCGATCGACTGCCACAGCGTCTTTTCCATCGCCTCGTCGTTTGGCGGAAAAAACTCGAACGACACGGCAACCGGCTTGCGCAATCGCGTGAGCGTCTCGCCAACGTGGTCTTTGAGCGCAGTAGGGGACGTCATCAGGCGGCTACCTCAAGTCGGATGGGGCGACGGGCGATCGTCAACAGCAGGTGACTGGCTCCCGTATCGATGGGACGCAGGCGATCACACTTGAATCCGGCCCCCAGCAGCCACTGGCGCACCTGCGCGAGGGGATTGGCAGCGGAGACGCCTTCCAGTGAATCGAAATCGTCTATCAGCACCAGGCGCCCACCGGGACGCAAAACGCGCAGGGCTTCAGCGAGCACCGCCGCCGGATTCGCTGCATGGCTGAGCACCCGGCCCAGTGTCACGGTATCGAACTCATTCGCGGCAAAGCCGAGACGGTACATGTCGCCACGGCGCAGTACACATCGACCGAGGCCCGCCCCCTGAACCTGCGAACGCGCCAGCCGCAATGCATCGGTGGAATTGTCGACGCCTACAGCGCGGTTCGCCGTCAGCGCCAGTGTCTTGAGCAGGAAGCCGGCACCGGTACCGATATCGAGCAGGTCACCGATAGGTTCGGAAGACAGTTCATCGACCAGCACGCTGCCAACCGTCTGCCCCATCGATTCCTGGACGTCGCCCGAACTGGTGCGCTCGGCGAGTCGATCCGTGGCACGCCGTGCCCGTTCAGCAATCACGACATCGCGGCGCTCGCGGTCCTTCTCAAGCTCAACGTCATTCGGATCCAGCTCTTCGTGCAAGCGAAGCGATCGGTCTTCCGTAGCCAGGCTCAATCGGTAGTACACGCAATGCTCTTCCTTGAATCGTTCCAGCAAGCCGGCGTCGCACAGCAGCTTCAAGTGGCGGGACACGCGGGGCTGGCTTTGCGTCAGGACCTGCGCGATTTCCCCGACCGTCAGTTCGCCAGGGCCCAGCAACGCCAGTACGCGAAGACGCGTCGGATCCGCGGCAGACTTCAGTAAATTCAACAAGTTGTGAAGACTTTTCGGCATTGACTCAGGTGGCGAGAGACCAATATAAAGATTTCTTTATATTTGAATGGCGAGTCTAGCAGTCAGCCCTGCGGCCCGGCTAGAGGCCGGACCTGTACCTACGCGGCTTTGTGACGCAGCCGACTGTCCCTATACTCCCCGCCCGATGCGCCATTTCCTGCACCGCTGCCTGACGCGTACGCCGATCATCGGCCTGTTGATGGCTGCGCTTCTGTTCCGGGCGCTGGTCCCGGCCGGCTTCATGCCGGTGCAGGGCGAAACCGGTTCGATCGTCATGCAGCTGTGCTCCGGATTGGGAGCAAAGCCGGTCATCGTCGATCTGGACCACACTGGCGCGAAGCAGAACTCCGGCAGCCAGCTGTTCGATCATTCTCCCTGCGGCTTTGCGGCGTCTGCTCTGTCCGCCCCGCCGACAGTGTTCAGCACTTTCACCGCTGCAGTTGCTCTGCAGTCCATCGCTATTGCCGGTGAACCCGCAGCAGTCACCCCTCCTGCGATTACTCGCGCCCAGTCTCCCCGCGGTCCCCCGCTGATCTGATCAATCCGTTTCGGAATTCGATCACGCGCCCCTCGGGGGCCGACCGCTGCCAGTGCAGCCGTTCTTGCGGGAGACTTGGCAAATGCTTCGTTACGTTTTGTTTGCTGCCGTGCGTTCGGCAGTCCTGGTGCTGGCGTGCGTTGCGCCGGCACGTTCGCATATCGTTCTGGCAGAGCCTGAAGCCCTGACCGGCAGCAGCTATCTCGCCTCTTTTCGCGTTTCTCATGCGTGCGGTTCATCGCCTACCGTGAAGCTACGCGTCGAGATTCCGGAATCCGTCACCAGCGTCAGGCCGCAACCCAAAGCGGGCTGGACGCTCAAAGTGGAGCGTTTGCCGCTGGCCAGGCCATTGCGGACCGAAAGTGGCGGCGAAGTGCGCGACAGGGTCAGCGCCATTGTCTGGGAAGGCGTACTCGAAGCTGAGTTCTTCGACCAGTTCAGCGCGCTGCTGAAGCTGCCGACCGAAGTCGGGCTGCTTTATTTCCCGGCGACCCAATCGTGCGCGTCCGGCGAGAATCGCTGGGTTGAGATTCCAGCCGCTGGCAAGGCGTGGACTTCCGTACCCAGACCCGCTCCAGTATTGAAAGTCGTTTCTCCGGCCCCGGCAGCAGGAGCAGAACATGCACATCACTGAAATTCGCATTGCAATGGCACTCCTGATCGCAGTCTCAGTGTGTGCCTGTTCGAAGCCTGCCAGCGAAATGCCTGCTGCCGCGCCAACGTCTGCGCGTGCACCTGCTTCCGACACCAGCATGGCAGGCATGCCCATGGACTCTCATGGAATCGTCATAGCTGATCCGCAATCACGTCCGACTCCTCCCCTTGCAACGGTCGGCGTCGTCTATCTGTCGATCACGAATCACGGCATGAGCGTGGACCGGCTCCTGGGTGCAAGCTCGCCCGTGGCCGAAAGGGTCGAACTGCATGCGAACAGCATGGAGGGCGGAATTACACGTATGCGGCCTGTTGAATCCCTGGAGTTGGCGCCGCACCACACAACGGTAATGGATCCGGGTGGCATGCACTTCATGCTGACGAATCTCGCAGCGCCACTGGTCGCAGGCGAACACTTCCCGTTGACACTCAGGTTCGAGACTGCCGGCGAAATCACCGTGACTGTCGTGGTTCAGGAAGACTCAGGAACAAACAGCGATGCGCACCAACACGAACATGGCTAGCATTGTATTGACGCTGGCAGTAGTGGTCAGTGGCTGCGAACCCCGGAAGCTGCCGGTCACGCCGAGCGCGGGAGAACAGGCTTTTACCGTGTGCCTCGGCTGTCACGCAGCGGAATCACAGAACCGGCCAACGGGTCCGAACCTGCACAGCCTGATAGGTCGACCCGCGGGTTCGATTGACGGTTACTTCTTTTCCGAACCCCTGAAGAAATCCGGAATCGTGTGGGATGAGGCGACCCTCGATGCCTTCATCGCAAACCCGAGTGCGTTGGTACCTGGCACCTTCATGCTGAATGGCGTTCCGGACGCAGCTCGTCGCAAGGCGATTGTCGGGTATCTGCAAACGCTGCAATAGAACGTCCACGATGCACCGCCTACTGCACTATTGCCTGAATCGCACGCCAGTAGTCGGCCTGTTGATGGCCGCGTTGCTGTTCCGTGCACTCATTCCGGCAGGCTTCATGCCGGTGCAGAACGCCAGCGGCTCGATTGTCATGGAGCTGTGTTCAGGCTTCACGACGAAGTCGGTGCATGTGCATCTGGACGATGCAGATCCGGATCATGGCACCCGCCATGGCAGCCTGTTCGACCGGTCACCGTGCGGCTTCGCAATCGCCACACCCGGTGCGGCGCCGCCAGACTCCTTCAGATTTCCCATACCGGTGTGGCTGCACACGCCATCTTCTGGCATTCGCATCCCGACGACTGTCACCCCGTCAATCAGGCGATCACAGTCGCCGCGCGCTCCCCCGACTCTCCCAATCGTCAACGTCGCTGCTTACGTACAACGATTGCTGGAGAGTATCTGCCATGAACTTGCGTCGAATCGCTTTTGTCACTTTCGTGCTGGCCGCGCTGTCATGCAACGCCCAGGCCGCCGAAGCCCCCGAAGACCCGTCCTCGCCCGTGAAGACCCTCGGCGTCGTCACCGTTATCGGCGTGCGGCCCACCTCATTGCCCACGCAGATTCCGACGACGATGGAAGGCGTGACGAAGGACGATATCGCAACGACGATCAACGCAACCGACAGCGAAGACGCCCTCAAGTATTTCCCGAGTCTGCTGGTCCGCAAGCGCTATATCGGCGACTACAACCACGCGGTGCTGTCGAGTCGCGCTTCGGGCACGGGCAATAGCGCACGTTCGGCGGTTTACGCGGACGGCATTCTGCTGTCCAACTACCTGGGCAATGGCGCCACCTTTACGCCGCGGTGGGGCATGGTGTTTCCGGAGGAAATTGAACGGGTCGACGTCATGTACGGCCCGTTTTCCGCTGCATACCCCGGCAATTCGGTGGGCGCAGTCGTCGACTACGTGACTCGTATGCCTGCGCAACTCGAGGCACATGCCAAGGCAACGTACTTCATCCAACCTTCCTACCAGCTGTACAACACCGACGACAGTTACAGCGGCCATCAACTGAGCGCCTCCCTCGGCGACCGCAATGGCAAGCTCTCGTGGTGGATAAACATCAGCCGCACCGACAGTCATGGACAGCCGCTGACGTTTGCGACGAAAACCATCAGCACTGGCGTGGTCGGCTCAGCGGGAACTCCTGTCACCGGTGCCGTGGCGAATCTGGATCGCAGCAACAACCCCTGGTACATCCTGGGCACTGCGACTGAATACACGACGGTCCAGGACCAGGCAAAGCTCAAGTTTGCCTATGATATTTCTCCATCGTTGCGCGCCAGCTATACGCTTGGTGTCTGGCAAAACGAGTCAGAAGGGCGGCCTGTTTCCTACCTGCGCGATGGAGCAGGCAATCCGGTCTACAGCGGTCTCGTCAATATCAATGGCCGGTCTTTTAACGTAGGCGCAACCGACTTCGCGCTGACCAACGACGACCTGCTGCACCTGATGCACGGGCTCTCGGTGAAGAGCCACTCGGGCGGTGTCTTCGACTGGGAAGTGGCCGCAAGTCTCTACGACTTGACCAGGGACGAGCAGCGCACGCCCACCGTCGCGCTCCCGACCGCGTCGACGGGTGGCGCCGGCGCGATCACGGATCAGGATGGCACCGGCTGGACCGCTCTGGCACTGAAAGGCACCTGGCGCCCCCCTGGCCTCAATGCTTCGCACATCATCGACTTCGGCCTGCAGCAGGATGAATACGAACTCCGCATCCTGAGATCCAACGCAACCGACTGGCTGAACGGTGGCGCAACCAGCGTCAGCACCCATGTGGGCGGGAACACCCGTACGCGCAGTGTGTACGCACAGGATACGTGGTCGTTGGCAACAGTCTGGAAGGCCGTGCTTGGCGCTCGATTGGAGCGATGGGAGGCTTCTGAAGGCTTTACGCGGAACAGCACCGCCTCGACGGCCTATGCAACCCGCACGGAATCGTTTGTGTCGCCGAAATTCGCCCTCGCGTATCAGGCTGCGCAAGGCTCGATGCTGAAAGCTTCAGTGGGGCGCGCCGTGCGCTATCCCACCGTGAATGAGCTGTATGGCGCCACGACCGGTGTATTGACCGTCGTCAATGACCCCAACCTGAAGCCCGAGCAATCCTGGACTTCGGAATTGTCACTCGAGCAGGACCTCGGGCCGGCCTTGCTGCGCGTGACCGGATTCTACGAAGTAGTTGAGGACTCGCTGTATTCCGAACGCACGGTAGTCAACAACGCGCAGGTCACTCGCATCTCGAATGTCGGCAGGATCGCAACCCCCGGCGTGGAAATCAGCCTGCTCGGCAGAGACGTCTTCGTCGCGGGGCTCGACCTGTCCGGCAGCGTGACCTGGGCGGATTCGCGCATCAAGGAGAACGACGGCTTCGTGACAGTGCCGGGCGACACGATCGACAAGTACCAGCCTCGCGTTCCGGTGTGGCGCGCTACAGGCCTTGCGAGCTATCGCTTCAACCCGCAATGGACGGCAACGCTTGGCGCACGCTACAGCGGCAAGCAATATTCGACGCTCGACAACAGCGATCCGAATGGCTACGCGTACCAGGGAGCGAGCCCCTATTTCACGATGGACCTGCGTGTGCGCTACGAGTTTGCGAGGCAATGGTCAGCGGCAATCGGTGTCGACAACCTGAACGACTACCAGTACTGGAATTTCCATCCGTATCCGCAGCGGACATTCACGGCCGAAGTGCAGTGGGACCTTTGATCAAATCCCCATTCGATTGCCGTTGGCCAGCGCGACCAGCGCCTGTCCATAGCGTTCGAGCTTGACTTTGCCGATGCCGGGAATATCGGCGAGTTCACTGACAACTGCAGGACAGCGGCGCGCAATCTCGGCAAGCGTCGAGTCATGCAGGATCACATAGGCAGGGACGTCCTGGCGGCGAGCTTCTTCCAGCCGCCAGGACTTCAGCCGCATGAGCCGATCCTGATCAGGCAAGGTCTCCGCCACCAGTACCGGTGCCACGCGTTTGCGGGATTGCTTCGTTCGCTTGCGCTCAAGTGTCCGGCGCATGTGCACGACGACTTCTCCCCGAAGTACGGGCCGCGCCGCTTCGGTCAACCGCAGCGCGCCGTAGCTTGCGTGATCCACGCGCGCAAACCCCATCGCCACGAGCTGGCGGAACACGTTGCGCCAGTCGTGCTCGGACAGATCCGCGCCGATGCCGAACACACCGAGGTTCTGATGATCCCAGCGTCGTACCCGTTCGCTGTCTTTACCGCGCAGCACATCGATGACATGCAAGGCACCGAAGCGCTGCTCGGTGCGGTAAATCGCAGACAGCGCCTTCTGCGCTGCTGCCGTTGCCTCCCAGGTCTGGGGAGGCGCAAGACAGGTATCGCAATTGCCGCAGGGAATGCTCGCCTCGCCGAAATAGTCGAGCAGCAAGACCCTGCGACACTTCGCTGTCTCGCACAGCCCAAGCAACGCATCGAGTTTCGTGCTGGAGATGCGCTTGTACGCCTCGCTCGCTTCCGAGCTGTCGATCATGCGGCGCTGCTGCACTACGTCGCCCAGGCCATAGGTCATCCAGGCATCGGCCGGCAAGCCATCGCGACCAGCCCGGCCCGTTTCCTGGTAATAGCCTTCGATGCTTTTCGGCAGATCGATATGGGCCACAAAGCGTACGTCCGGCTTGTCGATGCCCATGCCGAAGGCAATGGTCGCAACGACGACAACGCCCTCCTCACGCTGGAATCTGGCCTGATGGGCGCTGCGGTCAATCGCATCCATGCCTGCGTGATACGGCAACGCAGTCACTCCATGAGCGTTCAGCCACTCCGCAGTTTCGTCCACGCGCTTGCGCGACAGGCAGTAGACGATACCGGCGTCGCCAGCGTGCTCAGCCCTGATGAACGACAGCAGCTGTGCCCGCGCATCGGCCTTGTCGACGATCGTGTAACGAATGTTGGGCCGATCGAAACTCGATACGAACACGCGGGCCGTGTCCAGCCCTAGGCGAGTGAGAATCTCTGCACGCGTCTGCGGATCTGCCGTGGCCGTCAGCGCGATGCGCGGCACTTCCGGGAACTGTTCATGCAGCACTGACAATTGCAGATAGTCCGGCCTGAAGTCGTGGCCCCATTGCGATACGCAATGCGCTTCATCGATTGCGAAGAGCGCAATGGGTGTCCGCGTCAGCAATTCGAGGCAACGTGCCGTGGCCAGCCGTTCCGGCGCGATGTACAGCAGATCGAGCCGCCCATCCGCAAAGGCCCGCTCAGTTTCGCGAGCTTTGGCGGCGTCCAGCGTGGAGTTCAGGAAAGCGGCGCGGACACCGAGGAGCGTCAAGGCCGCCACCTGATCCTGCATCAGTGCAATCAGCGGTGACACGACGACTGCCGTCCCGGGCCGGAGGAGTGCCGGCACCTGGTAGCAAAGCGACTTGCCACCTCCCGTAGGCATCAGGACCAGTGCATCGCCACCCGCCAGCACATGCTGAATGATCTCCCGCTGCGCGCCGCGGAACTCGGGATGACCAAACGTGGTACGAAGGATGTCGAGGGCGGGATCAGCAGCAACCGTCATCGCGACATACTACTACCCAAACCGCGACTCCACCGGCGGCAATGCGTCGATGAAATCCGTCATGCGCTTGCGCATCGCCTGATCGGGCAACCGCCCGGCACCACCACCCAGGTTGTCGAGCATGTTCCGGGCCTGGCTCGTTGAGGGAGTCACCACCGTGACGGCCGGATGGCTGATGACGTATTTCAGGAAGAACTGCGCCCAGGTGGTGGCATCGAATTCCTTCGCCCAGTCAGGCAGCGGGCGATCGCCGACACGGCGGAACAGGCTGGTTCGTCCGAATGGCAGGTACGCCAGCACGCCGATCCTGCGTTCGATCGCGAGTGGCAGGAACGTCGTTTCGACATCGCGATTGTCGATGGCATAGTCCAGCCCGACGAAATCCAGGGGCTCGGTGCGCATCGCCTGCTCAATCAGCGGGTACTGATCCGGAAAGGTGGTCGTCACGCCGATGTACTTGATGCGACCCTGGGCCTTCAGTTCCTTCAGGATGGGCAGCTGAGTCGCAACGTCGCCCATGTTGTGGACCTGGATAAGATCGATCCTGTCGACGGCAAAGCGCCTGAAGGACTGCTCGATCTGGGCCCGGGCCGCTGCAGGATCGGCAGCGCCGGTGCCACGGCCCGCCACATTGACCTTGGTCGCCCAGAAGAGCCGCTTGTTGATGCCCAGTTCCTGGGCGATACGCCCTGCCACTTCCTCGGAAGCACCATATTGCGGGGCGGTGTCGAACAGCTTGCCGCCGTTGTCGACCAGCGTCTGCAATACTTCCTTGAGCTTGGCGACATCTTCGGATCGCGCCACTTGCGCAAACGTGGCGGAACTGCCGAGACCGATCACCGGCACCTTTTCGCCCGATGAGGGGATTGTGCGCACCGCAACAGCTTGTTGCGCCGCGAGAAGAATTTCCGGATTGAAGGCCAGTGTCAGTGCCTAGCCCAAGCGTGAGGTTGATCCATTGGCGACGGCTGATCATGGGCGACTCCGCAGGAACAGGTTGGGAAGGCGAAATCCTAGGCAGCGGATGCCGGGCAGGTCAATCAGCGACAGGGTGAAGAAGTGTCGAGCTGCATGTATCATGCGGCCCCTTGCAAATCTTGACGTGACCTTCGATTGACCGACCCAACCGCGGATGTCTACGATCCCGCGACCCCTTATCTCTCTCCCAGCCGGAGTTCATGACTTATGCGCAGCAAACCGATGACAACCGCCTTGAGTGCCATCGCCCTGGTTCTCTCAGCCGCGGCGGGTAGCGCACAGGCGCAGGTGCCTGAAGACGTCTACCAGAAGATGGTCAAGATGGGGCAGATCGTCGATCCGGCCTGCACTGCCAAGCTGTACCGCGGCTTCATGCCTGCGAATGATTACAACAGCACGGCGAGCCCGCTCTATCCCGGAATCAACCTGGCGCGGGACCTGTCCTTCGGACCTGATCCCAAGGACCTCGCGGACATCTTCAGCGCCGCCAGCGGCGCCGGCAATCGCCCCGTCCTCATTTATGTACCGGGCGGCGGCGGCAACAAGATCGAACAGCAGAGCCGCGAAGCCAACGCGTTTTACGACAACATCGGCCGCTGGGCCACCAAGAACGGCATGGTCGGCGTGCTGATGCAACGGCATGGCCTTCCCGGCGGCGACACTGGCGCGAAGGAAGTGTCGACGTTGATCCAGTGGTTGCAGGCGAACGTCTCGAAGTACCAGGGCAATCCCGACCGCATGTTCATCTGGGCGCATTCGGCGGCCAACATTCCAGTGGGCACGTATCTTGGGCGTCCGGAACTCCATGGTCCGAAGGGCGCAGGCGTGAAAGGCGCCATCATGATGTCGGGCTCCTGGAATGCCGCGCCCGTGCCCAACCCGCCTTTCTCGATGGCGGCGTTTGCGGGCGCCGGCACGAACTGTGGCGCAGGAAATCCCGTTCTCCGCGGACGGGGCAATCAAAGGTCCGAGTGGCATGGCCCCGCCCGCTGGACCACCGCCTCCCATGGGCCCGCCTCCGACTGCAGAAGCCCTGCTCGCCAGTTCGACGTTGCCCGGCTTGAAGCAGACAAGCGTGAAGCTGTTCTTCGCGTCGGCCGAACTCGATCCTGGCATCAATGGCAACATCGGCGCCTTCTATCAGTCGCTGCATGACGAACTGTGCAAGGGCGGCAAGGACAAATGCCCGACGCTGTTCTACGCCAAGCGCCACAACCACATGTCGCTCGTATTTTCCCCGGACTCACCCGATACGACAGTCACGGGCCCAGTGCTCGCGTGGATACGTGGCGTGAAGTAAATACCGGCAGCACCGTCAGCAATCAAACAAGGAGATCCTGGTGAAATCGACATTACAAAAAGGCAGCACTGCTTCGACGCAGCTGCGCTTGGGCTTGGGGGCCGTGTTGCTCGCAGGCGCGTGCCTCGCGGGAACCGCGCAGGCGCAGGTGCCGGAGAACATCTACCAGGAGATGAAGAAGATCGGACACATCGTCGATCCGGCCTGCACAGCGAAGTTGTACCGGGGATTCATGCCCGCGAATGACTACAACAGCAGCGCCAGCCCGCTGTATCCCGGCATCAACCTGACACGCGATGTGTCTTTCGGTAAGCATCCGAAGGACCTCGTTGATATTTTCAGCACAGCGTCCGGTCCCGGCAATCGCACGGTGCTCATCTACGTGCCAGGCGGCGGCGGCAACAAGATCGAGCAGCAGAGCCGCGAATCGAATGCCTTCTACGACAACATTGGTCGCTGGGCCACAAAGAACGGCATGGTCGCCGTTCTGATGCAGCGTCATCCCGGTCCGAACTGGGATGATCCTGCGAAGGATGTCTCAACCCTGGTCCAGTGGTTGCAAGCGAACATCGCGAAATACCAGGGCAATGCCGATCGCATGTTCATCTGGGCGCAGTCTGCAGGCAACGGACCCACAGGCACGTACCTCGGTCGCCCCGAAGTCTGGGGACCGAAGGGCGTCGGTCTCAAGGGCGCAATCCTGATGGCAGGACAGTTCAACATCGCCCCGCTCAACATGCCGCCACCCGGTCCGCCGCAAGCCCCGGCGTTTGGCGGTCAACCCGGCGGTCCTCCTGCGGCAGGCAGCACGTGTGGTGAACAGGGACCGGCCTCCGCTGCGGGTGCCATCAAGGGACCCAGCGGCATGACTCCGCCGCCAGCAACTCCTGCGGGCGGTCCTCCTGGTGGCCCGCCGCCTCGTCCTGATGACGCGACGCTGATTGCGCGCTCTACATTGCCGGCACTCAGGCAGAGCAGCGTCAAGCTGTTCTTCGTCTCGCCGGAGCTGGACCCGGGCGTGGACGGCAAGATGAGCACGTTCTATCAGACGCTGCACGACGACCTGTGCAAAGTCGGCAAGGACAAGTGCCCGACAATGCTGTACGCCGAGCGCCACAACCACATGTCGATCGTCTATTCACCGGATACGCCGGATACGACGGTGTCCAAACCGGTACTCGACTTCATCAACAGCGTGAAGTAACGGCAGCGATCGAACGACCCCGCTCGTCAGTGCAACTGGGGAGCGGGGTTTTCTGTTTGAGGGGAGAACGAATCATGAAAAGGCTATTGTCTGTGATGCTGCTTGCGGGCGCGTGCGTGGCGGGATGCGGTCAGCAACCTGCCGAACAAGCTGTTCCCGCATCGCCGCCTGCCAGCCTGGTCGGCCAGGCGACGCCGGCAGAAGGACTGGTGCTGGCCAACGCCCGCATCATCGACGGCAAGGGCGGTGTCATCGACAACGGCTCCGTGGTCGTCAAGGACGGCCGGATCGTGACGGTATCCGCAGCAGCGGCCAACGTTCCGGGTGCACTGGTCATCGACCTGGCGGGCAAGACTGTCATGCCCGGCCTGATCGACGCGCATCGCCACCTTTTTCGGGGCGATCCCGTGCAGTGGCTGGCTGACCGGGCGCCAGCGAAGATGCAGGAATTCCTCGATGCCGGATTCACTACAGTGTTGTCTGCCATCGATCCGACCGAACAGGTCGTCGACCTCAAGAGGCAGATCGATGCCGGCACGATCAAGGGTCCGCGACTGATTGTGGGCTGCTTCGTACCGCTGGCGATCGGTGCACCGCCGCCACCGGGCGTTGACCCCGCGCGTGTCGATACCTCGCGACCCCCAGACCGGCCGACCCGGGCAGCGAAGGCGATTCCGGAGCAGGCCATCCGCGGCATGGTGCAGAAGTGCAAGGAAAGCGGACGTCGATGCGATCAAGACGATCATTACGGTGACGCCGGGAGGACCTGAAGTCGCTACGCTGAAAGGTCATCGTGGATGAAGCGAAGAAGGCCGGCCTGCCTGTGATCACGCACGCCGTGACGGTTCAGGACACGATGGCTGCCATATCCGCCAGGCCGACCATGCTGGTACACACACCGCATATCGAACAGATCACGGCGGCACAGGCCAGGGAGATCGCTGCAGCAGGCATTCCGATGACGTCGACACTCGGCGTCTTCGTGCCGGCGTTCGATGAGGACAACGAGTTGATCGCCGCTCGCTCGGGTGCCGACAACGTGCCCCGCTTTCGCGACCTGGATCCATTCCCGATGAACACGCTGTCAAGCGCAGGCCAGGGACCGGTCAATGCCCGCATCCTCTTCGATGCCGGCGTCGTCTATGGCTACGGAACAGACGTGCAGTACCTGCCGCACGATGCACTCCGCCACGAGCTGGTGCCTTTGCGCCTTGTTTTCTCGGCCAAGGACATCGTCAAGATCATGACCGAGAATACGGCGGCCGTGATCGGCCGTAGCGCGGACCTCGGGACGCTCGAACCGGGCAAGATTGCAGACTTCGCGGTGCTGAACGGCAATCCACTTGAAGATGTCGGGAATCTGCTTGCCGTGGCTCTCGTCATCAAGGACGGCCAGGTCGTCGTCGACAAGCGCTAGCTGCAGATCAAGGCCGCCGCCAGACCAGCAGGCGATTGTTGGCCGGCATCGCCACATCGGCCACGAGCTTGAGGTCGCTATCGATCGCGAGCGCGTTCACCGCTTCGAATGTCGCGAATGCCCATGTGATCGGCACGCTGCTTGAGATCCGCGTCGAACGCCGCGTTACTGTCGCTGGTGAACTTGCCGCCGTAGTTGAAGGGCCCATAGATGGCGAGGGTGGCATCCGTTGCCAGCGTGTGCTGCAACCGGTCGAAGAAGCGCTCCACTTCTTCCCAGCTCATGATGTGCAGCGTATTCGCGGTGAATACTGCGTCGAACGTGCGATTGGGCCACGAGGCATTCACGTCAAGATGCAGCGGCGCAGGCGTGTTGGGCAAACCCGCTTCATCGAGCCACGCACGGATGCCCGGCAGGTTTTCCGAGACATCGGACGTCTGCCACTTCAGGTGTGGCAGGGCTGCGGCGAAATGCACGGCATGCTGGCCTGTCCCGCTGCCAATCTCGAGCACTTCGTGACGGTCGGCAAACCATTCCTTGAGCACGGCAAGGATCGGCTCCCGGTTGCGGTCACAGGCTGCTGAATAGGGCTTCAAGGGAACCGCCATGTTGGTACTCATGCCGCATAGTACGGTTTAAGGTGGCCTGATGTCGGCCTAACTTGCAGCCCGCAACGCCACCCGCACGCGCTGCCCGGAATCAGGGCAAAAGCCCGCTGGAGTGACGCAGGCAAATCCTCATGGCTGTCGTTATCAACAGGTGGCCGGCGCATCGCTGGTACCATATCCGGATGTCCCTGATCACCAATGTTGCCGCTTACCAGTTCGCCCCGCTCACCGGACTCAAGGAATGGCGGATCGAGCTGCTGGAGCGTGCCCGCTCGCTCGGCCTGAAGGGCACCATTCTGCTCAGCACCGAGGGCATCAACCTTTTCATGGCGGGCGCGCGCGACGGAGTCGAGCGACTGCTGGCTCACATCCGGTCACGGCAAGGGCTGGAGTTCTTGCCGGCCAAGTTCAGCGAAAGCGACTATCAGCCCTTCACGCGTCTGCTGGTGCGGATCAAGAAGGAAATCATTGCCTTTGGCGTCGAGGGCATCGACCCGGCCAGGCGAACATCACCCAAGCTCAAGCCCGCGGAGCTGAAACAGTGGCTGGATGAAGGCCGGCCGGTCACGTTGCTCGATACGCGCAATGACTACGAAGTGAAGCTCGGCACTTTCCACAACGCGCTCACTCTCGATCTCGATCACTTCAGGAATTTTCCGGCGGCCGTACGGGCATTGCCGGAAGCGCTGAAGGACCAGCCCATCGTCATGTTCTGCACCGGCGGCATCCGCTGCGAAAAGGCGGGTCCGTTCATGGAGCAGGAAGGATTCCGGAACATCCACCAGCTTGAGGGCGGCATCCTCAAATACTTCGAGGACGTGGGCAGCACGCACTACGTTGGTGAATGCTTTGTGTTCGATCACCGCGTCGGCGTCGATCCCGCATTGAGCGAAACCTCAAGCGCCGTGTGCTTCAACTGCCAGACACCGTTGACCGAGGCTGAACAGCAATCGCCGCACTACGTGGCGAATGAATCCTGCCCCGCTTGCTGGCGAGCTCCCGAAATCGTCAGGGCGCAGGCGATTGCGGCTCGCCAGGAAACCTTGCGTCGCGTGACGAGCCCGCTCCCTGGCAGCGTGCCGTACGACAACTATCGGCCGATGAAAGTCCCGGAATCGTGTGAGGGACAAAACTTAGGCGATGCACTGACGAAGATGCTGCCGCAGTTCTCACGTGAATACTGGAAGCCTGCTTTCGCAGCTGGCCGGGTGCTTGATGACGAAGGCCGCGTGGTCACGGCGGAATATCCTGTGCATACCGGCGAGCGGCTGATACACGTGGTGCCCGCGACGCTTGAACCGGCTGTCAGCAATGACGTGCGCATCCTGTATGAGGATGAAGCCATTGTCGTCGTGAACAAACCGGCACCGCTGCCGATGCATGCGGGCGGGCGCTTCAATCGCAATACGCTCGGTTATTTCCTGCATCTGGCCTATCGACCGCAGAAGCCGCGTCCGGCGCACCGCCTGGATGCCAACACAACCGGCCTTGTGGTCGTGTGCCGCACACAGCATTTTGCTTCGCTGCTCCAGCCACAGTTTCAACGCGGCGAAGTCACCAAGCAATATCTGGTGAAGGTCCATGGAAATCCTGTGCAGGATACTTTCTCGTGCAACGCACCCATCAGCAGGGACACGGGACCGTTAGGATCCAGAGACGCGGGTACCGACGACGGGCGACCTGCCACCACTGAATTCACCGTGCTCCGTCGCACTGCCGACGGCACGACGCTGCTGGAAGCCCGCCCGTTAACCGGGCGCACGAACCAGATCCGGTTGCACCTGCAGTTTCTCGGACTGCCCATCTGCGGCGACCCGCTCTATCTCGCTGACCACGCGCTTGGGACTGTTGCAACGCTGTCGCCGAACGACGCGCCGCTCTGTCTGCACGCGTGGAAGATCGGCTTCCGGCACCCGGCCAGCAAAGAGTGGATGACATTTACTGCCGAACCGCCGGAGTGGGCAGCAGAATGCAAGGAGTCGCGCAGTGATCCAGAAAACGCGTTGTAACGCACTCCCCACCTGGCTGGTGATTGCACTGGTGCTGGGGACGGCCACGGCAGCGGCACAGCCCGCGGCGAGCCCGAAATCCGTTGGTGCCGGCATCCTGCACCTCAACGTCTCGAATCTCGAGCAGTCGCTGGCGCTGTACAACGGTCTACTCGGCATGGAAATAACAGGGAAGATCAACGGCCCGATGGCGGTCCCCGGACTCGCGAAGGAACCCGAGGCGCGCATGCGCACGGTGGTCGTGAAGGTGCCAGGCGGCACGTTCTCCATGGAACTCATTCAGTGGCAGGACACGCCGCTCAAGCCGCAGAAGCTGAAGATCCAGGATCCCGGCGCGATCATGCTCGCCGTCAACATCAAAGACATGAACGCGATGATGGCGGGTGTCCACAAGCTGGGCCTCAAGGTGCTGACCAAAGGTGGCGTGCCGCTGCCCGAAGAGGGCCGCGGTCCGGGCGCAAGCACCGTGATGGTTGAGGATCCGGATGGCTACGTCATCGAACTGCTGCAGGGAACTCCACCCAACGTCGCATTGCCAACGACGCCGGGGCCCGTCAATTCTGTTGCGATCTATGTGACTGTTCAGGATCTCGCGCAGACGGTGGACTACTACAACAGCGTGTTCGGACTCGGGATGCCGGCGGTCGATGCCCCGCGTGCAACGCCGGAGCGCATCCTCAAACTCTTCAACGACCCCGCTCTCACCCCGATACGCATGACGCGTGGCACCTTTCCGGGCAGCGAACTGACACTCAACTTCCAGGAGTTTGCCGTACCGAACCGCCATCCCACGCGCCACCGCGTGCAGGATCCGGGAGGCCCGATCCTGATCATCAATGTCGCCGCAACGGATGTGCCGAAGGTGATCGAGCTTGTGCCCAGGAACGGCGGAACTCTGGGTTCGGGAGAAACTTCAGAAGCCGTACCTGCCGGCGCACCCTTCATCTGGACGCGCGATCCCAATGGCATTCTCGAGAATGTCTCGATCAAGGGAGCCCTCGCCGCTCCCCGGCCGTTGAACACACCCTGAGTGGAACATCAACGGGGAGTTCTCGTCGACAGGCTCACGACGAGCGATGGTTCCTCCATCTCGGGTGGCAGCACCCCCTTTTCACGCATCAACTGCCGCAGCAAGACCGCCGTATGTTCAGCTCGCTTGACCGTGCCTGTGTAGTGCACCCCATCGGCGATCGTCAACGGCAGCCAGCCATCGCCATCGACGACGTCAAGCCTGGCCCCTTTGTCCGCCAGAAACTGCACGATGTCGTTCGCACCGCGCAGCGCTGCGCCGTGAAGTGCCGTTCGGCCATTGTTGTCGATGACATTCACATCCCGGTCGCCGAGTTCATAGGCCAGCTTGACCGCCTCGAACGCTTCCTCGTTCGTACCGCGGCTCTCGCCGAGGGTATAGATGCCAACGCCTGCCGCCGCCATCAGCGTCGACGTGCCTTCCTCATTGCGAATCGTGACGTCGGCGCCATAGTCCGCCAGGAGCCGCATGAACGGCGTATCACCCGTCTTCGCCGCGAGCAGTATCGGCGTGGAGCCGATGCGATTGAAGGCATTGCGCGAGGAGATGTCCATCGGAAAATCCCGAGTCATTCTCGCGTTGATGTTTGCGCCATGCTCGATCAACGCCCTGGCGAGCGCGAACGCGTCGATAGTGCCGGTGATCTCGGGCGGTGCCATGCCCTTGCCAAGGTTGGGACGGCGTACGTGAGCGAGCTGGTGGAGCGCCGTCCACCCCTGTGCCGCGGCGTTCGGATCGGCGCCTTTCTCTACCAGGAATTTCGCCATCTCGAAATGCCCGTTCGTGATGGCCACGACCAGAGCGCTCGTCCCCCCGGGGCCCCCAGCGGTGGGGATCTGACCACCTGAGATATTGCCGGGCAGTAACGAAACAGTCAGCTGCCCAGGAGCCGGCGTGACCTTGTCGTTCACGTCCGCGCCGGCCTCAAGCAAGATCTCCGTGGCCGCCATACGCCCGGCACGCACAGCAAACAGAAGGGGCGTAAAGCCGGCGTTGGTACGGGCATTGAAGTCCGCGCCAGCCTTGATCAGTCGCCTGACAGTGTCTGCATGACCTTCGCTGGCAGCCCACATCAGCGCATTCTGTCCACGCCATTCTTCACGGGCTTCGATTCTCGCGCCCTGTTCGATCAGTAATCCGACGACGTCGGTCTTTCCCGTACGCGCGGCGGTCATCATCGCCGACTGTCCAGACGGCAGCGCACTGTCTGGATCCGCGCCTGCTTTGATCAGCAGCTTGATGACCGCGACTTCCCCTGATCCCATGCAAGCAGCGATCAGCGGAGTCACGCCGTAGCGGTTGTTTGCGTTGACGTCCGCACCCTTGTTGATCAGCGCCGCAACAGCCTCAGCGTCGTTGCGGTTGGCGGCCCAATGCAGGGGTGTGGATCCATCCGGCTCGGCCGCCAGAACATCGACCTCGTGCGACTGCAGGAGTGCCCGGGTCTCTTCGATTTTGCCGCTCTTGATCGCCTGCGAAAGAGTCTCGTCGGCCAGCGCAGTGCTGCAGCCCAATGCGCTCGTCGTGCACCACAGCGCAATCAGCAGCTGCCGCGTATCGCAGATTCTCATGATTCAGATGGACAAGGCGCCCGTCGAATCACCGAACTTCTCGATGGGCACGCCGGCCATGCCGAGCATTGATACGAGCAGGTTGTTCATCGGTGTCTCGATCCTGTGACTCACCCACCGTCCACCGTTCGACGGGCCGCCGACCAGCACGAGCGGCAGATCGACGTGCGAATGGATATTCGGGTCGCTGATGCCACCGCCATGGAGGAGCAACGAGTGATCGAGCAGATTGCCGTCGCCGTCCGGAGTGGCCTTCAGCTTCTCGGCCAGACGCGCCAGCATCATGACGTGGTACAGATTGATCTTGTGCAGATTGCGGAGCTTCTCCGGATCGTTCTGGTGATGCGACAAAGGATGGTGCGCCTCACCCACTCCCAACTCGTCGTAGGGTCGGTTGGTCTGTTCCCGGCCCAGCATGAACGTGAATACCCTCGTGATGTCGGCCTGGAATGAAAGCGCCACCAGATCCAGCATCAACTTGGCGTGCTCATCGTACGAGTCAGGGACACCGACCGGGGCTTCCGGCAGATCGATATTCGCGCCCTTGCCCATCTGCCGCTCAATGGCCTGAACCCGCCGCTCGAGTTCACGAACCGACTCCAGATAGTCGCCGACTGCACTGCGATCCGCCGCACCCAGGGTACCCTGGAGCCGGCTGACATCAGCAGTTACCCAATCGAGAATGCTCTTGTCCTCCTGCAGCTGCGCGCGTCGGCTGGCCGGGCTGCCGCCGTCGCCGAACAGACGCTGAAAGACCATCCGGGGATTGGTTTCCATCGGGTTCGGGGTGGTGGGCGTTCGCCACGAAATCGTGTTCGTGTAGGCGCAGCTGTACCCGTTGTCGCAGTTGCCCACCAGGTAGGCCTGCTCCATCGCCAACTCGAGCGACCGCAACGGTGTCTCCTTGCCCAGGTGCTGCGCGGCCATCTGGTCAGCCGTAGTCCCGGCCCGAACGTCGGCGCCTTCGGTGTGTTTCGGGTGCACGCCGCTCAAGAACGTGGGGCCTGCGCGCGAATGTTCGCCAGTGCCGTCACCAAATGACTCGGCCTGCTTCTGTGTCAGGCCGAGCGGCACGATGAGTTGCTTCTTGAACGGCTCCAGCGGCGCGAGGGTGGGACTGAGCTTCGTGATCGGCTGGTCTCCCAGCCACGTCTCACCGGTCCATTTGAATCCCTCGGGCTGCCAATACATCATTGCTGCGCCGTTCGGGATATAGATGAACCCGAGCCGCTTGACGGGCTTTGCCGCTGTCCTGGCAAGCGCAGTCGCAGCCGGAATCATTGCCTCCAGCAGGGGCAATGCCACCGTGACTCCCAGGCCGCGCAGAAAGGTCCGGCGAGGCAGCGATTTTTTCGTGATGAACATCTTCTGCTCTTCAGTCTTTCGTAGCCGCTGTCGCCGCAGGGACTGACGTCGATGAGACCCTTCCGGAAAGGACTGCACGGGGAGTCTGCGCCTCGCCGGAATCGACCGCCACCCTGCGCATCTGGAACGGTGCGCTCCTGGTCAAACCCAGGATCAGGTCTGTCACGCGATAGTTGTCTGGCGCTGCGTTGGCGATGATGCGGCGGATCGACGGCTGGTCCGTATACTCGATGCCGCGTCCCAGCGCATACGTCATGAGCTTTTCCAGGACGACGGTTGCAAAACTTTCAGGACTCTTCGCGAGTCTGTCGCGAATCCCGGCCGCGCCATTGAACTGTGTCCCGTCAGGCAGCGTGCCCGCCGCGTCTATCGGCAGAGCGCCGTCGGAAACCGTGCGGAAACGACCCACCGCATCGAAGTTCTCGAGACCCAACCCGAGCGGATCCATCAGATTGTGGCAACTGGAGCAGGCGGGGTTGGCTCGATGTGCCGCCATGCGATCGCGCATGGTCAGCATCGGCGCACCGTCAGCGATATCTGCAAGGGCCGGGACGTCCGGGGGCGGCGGCGGTGGTGGGGAACCCAGTACATTTTCCAGAATCCACTTGCCGCGACCCACAGGGGATGTCCGGTTGTAGAACGACGTCACCGTCAGAATGCTGCCCTGGGCAAGGAGTCCTCGCCGGTTCTCGTCATTCAGGCGCACGCGGCGGAAGTGACTGCCGTAGACGTTCCCGATGCCATAGTGTTTGGCCAGCGCTTCGTTCAGGAACGTGTAGTCGGCCGTCAGCAGGTCGCCAATGGTGCGGTTTTCCTTAAGAATGCTGTCGAAGAAAAGCTCCGTTTCACGAACCATCGCCTGCCGGACGTTGTCGTTGAAATTCGGAAACGCGACGTTGTCGACGGGCGCTTCCACCACGTTACGCAGCCGTAACCATTGGCCTGCAAAGTTGCTGGCGAGCGATTCCGATCGCGGATCCGCCAGCATACGTCGCGCCTGTTGTTCGAATACCGCGGGATCCTTGAGCTTGCCTCTGGAAGCCAGGTCCAACAGCTCCTCGTCGGGAATACTGCTCCACAGGAAGAACGACAAGCGGGACGCGAGCGCCAGGTCGTCGAGCTGGTAGAAAGAACCCGGCCTGGCACCCGGTGGATCGGACTCGACGCGAACCAGGAAGTTGGGACTGACAAGGAGCGCACGCAACGCGCGCTCGATGCCATTTTCGAAATCGCCGGTCTTGCGGCCCTCCGCGTAAAACCGGAGCAGTGGCGAGACATCCGCGTCTGTGACTGGCCGTCGGTAGGCGCGTCGCGCCAATGCCGACAGGATCTGCTTTGCGCATGGCCCTTCCGCGGCAGGCGAGGTCGGCTGACAGATGAATATCCTGCGACGGCTCAGCGTGTCCTCCGGCCTCTTCGGGTTGAAGGGGCCGCTGATGGTGACGGTGCCCAGGTGGGGCGCATACACCAGAAAGTCGCCCTCGCTGTGAGGACGGGCAAATGGCTCACGGATCAACTCCCCGACGGCGTCGCTGATCAGGACAAAGGTCGCGCCGACAGTGCGGTGACCTGCTTTCACGAACGTGCGCACCTCCCACATCCGGTCGTCCGGGACAAAGTCAGCGGAGAATTTGTCATTTTCATCTTTGGACTTCGTTACCGTCAGCAGCCCGACCCGCTCACCGTCAATCGTGAAATCGAGCTGGTGATCTTCCCGGTACACATTCGACGGGGCCTCCTGCAAGCCAAGCGCGACCGCCTTGATGCGGTACTCACCATCAACGGGAAAGTTGTAAGGAATGGCGATGCCGCCCCGGGTGCCCAGTGACAGCCCATTCACGTTGCCATACTGGCTGAGGTCCATCTTCAGGCGGAAGGTGTCGGCGCGCGGCACGATCGTCGGATCACCGACAGCGAGGCGGCTCACCTCACGCGCTGCGCCCATGTATCGCTCGATGAGCGTGGGCGAAACCTTCAGCACACCGGCGATGTTATCGAACCCGTAGCTCTGGTCGTCAGCGGGAAGCAGGCTGGCTGTATTGATCTCAACGCCCAATAGATCCCGAACGGCGTTCTGGTATTCGGTGCGATTGAGACGATGCACCGATTCTGTCCGCCCGGGATCGGGATGCGTTGCGACGCCCAGATCGATTTCATGTTCAAGCGCCGCAGCAAGACCGTCGTATTCCTTGACGTCCGGTCTGGGCTTGCCGATCGGCGGCATCGTGCGAGCACGCAGCTTGCGAATGACCTTTTCCCAGACTTCCGTATCTTTGGCGACGCTGTTCAGGTCCACTTCGTCGAGATACAGCGGATTTCCCGCCGGCAGGTTATCGATCTCGTTATGGCACTTGATGCAATAGCGGTCGAGTGTTGACTGGTACTCGACAGGCGACTCTGCTCCAGTTGCAATCGAACACGAAGTGCCGATCAACAGGACAGCGCCAACACTGCGAATTTGACTTCTCACGACCCTCAAGCGCTGACCGCTTCTGTATCAAGACCGGGACGTACGAGGACTTAATATATGCATTCGAACATACTAGGGCTCAGGAACTCGGAGGGTCAAGGTAGTCGCGCGAGCCCGTCTGCCTGGTATTGCTCCGGCCTGAAACCGACCAGCAGCTTGTTGCCTTTCTCCAGCACCGGTCGCTTGATCATCGCGGGCTGAGCGAGCATCAACGCAATCGCCTTGCGCTCAGTCATGACTTCCTTGTCTGCTTCCGCCAGTTTTCGAAAAGTCGTCCCGCCGCGATTCAACAGCCTGTCCCAGCCGAGCACCGCAACCCACTGCTCGAGTTTTGCGCGTTCGATTCCCGCCGTTTTGTAGTCGTGAAAGTGGTACGCGATCTTGTGCTCATCGAGCCACGCCCGCGCCTTCTTCATCGTGTCGCAGTTCCTGATGCCGTAGAGCGTTATTGCCGGCATATCAAGAGCCCTTATGCGGAGGCAGCAAAAGCCAAGCCAGGATCAGGACAATCGGTCACAGGTTGAAAGTTCAGCCTGCCCCCGATCAACGGGGACTAGCAGCGGCTGGGGCACCATCGGCCTTGCCTGCCTGGGCAGCTTCCCGTTCCGCACGTCGGCTGCCCGCCAGCATGCCCGGCAGCGAGTAGTTCCCTTCATGGCAGGCATACTCATAGAGCTGTCCCTTGAGGGGATTGAACTCGTACTCGCCTCCCCATGGCTTGCTCCAGGTGTCCGGATCCTCCACCGTGAACTGGTACAGGAGCTTGTTGTTGGCGGCGGGTGTGAAGCGCTCCGTGACCTTCAGGTTTCTCCAGGAACCGTAAAACTGCTGCAGGGGTGGAATATTCGTCGTCTCGACGACCAGGGTATTCCCTTCGTACCACCCGATGGAGTCGCCCGTGTAAGGCCGGATATTCGTCGGGATATGCGTGGAATTGAGACGCACAAGGCGCGCGTCGTGCACCATCTCGACGAGGATCATCACCGTGTCGGGCGATTGAATGATGTGATAGCCGTTGTTGTACATTCCATTCGGCAGCATCGGCGGACCGGAACCACGACCGAAGCCCAGGATGCAGCGCTCACCCTGGGACCGCTGTTCGGGATTGTCGACCGGAGTATCGCTGTTATCGGCCCGATCCCCGGCCGGTGGCGATGGCGTTCCGTCCTTGCGGGGCGGGATCTGCCCGTCCGGTGTCGCGATCAGCGAATTGCGCGGTTGGCCGCGGACATAGGTGACTGACGAACCGGGATCCATGTAGAACCGGTCGTACCCGCCAACGTTGTTGGTCCCGACACCGCTGACGCTGGTCTGAGGGAGTACCCGCACGCGGCTCGTGGCAGTGACTGGCGCGTCGGGATCGACCGGCTTGTTGGCGGTCTCGACCTCCTGCTGCAGAAGGCCTTCCAGCTCTTTGACCTCTTCCGGCGTGTACACCGCCCGGGTCCCGAACCTGGGGTTTCTCGTGATGGGCGTCAGGCTGACATTGGTCCAATGGCCGGAGATGTCGGGTACACCGGCGACCTGCGCGGCGGCAGGCACAGGCAGTGCCGTCGCTCCTGCACTCACTGTCACTGCGAGAGTGATGATAAGCGAGCAACGCATCGCGCACCTCCCCTTGGCATTCGAAGCCGCATCCGCCGTATCGAGCCCGCGGTGTTGAATTCGATTCTGGCCCAAGCCGCCGGTGTCTGTCACGCCAAATTCCCGAGCCCCTCGACAGCGACCGGTACTCCGCTATCTTTTCCGAGGAGAGACTGCGAGACTCGGCCCACCTGCGGGCGCGACGCGGGGATGGGGGGAAAATCATGAACAGGATTGCGACGACGCTGGTGCTTGCCGGCGTGATGGTGGTTGGCGTATCGCTCGCCGGCTCCGCTCACGCCGCGTCGTCAGCGCGAACCCCACCATATAAGGCACCACGCGGCCCTGACGGCGTGCACCCCGATCTGAATGGCGTCTGGCAGGTGATGAATACCGCCAACTACAACATCGAACCGCATGGACCGAGCGCAGCACTGCAGATGCGGCCGGGCCGCGTGACGCCTGTACCAGCAAGAGAGGTTCTGGCGCTGGGCGCGGTGGGTTCAGTGCCGGCCGGCCTTGGGATCGTTGAAGGCGGAGTAATTCCGTACAAGCCGGAAGCATTGCAGCAACGGGACGAGAACAGGGCGGACTGGATCCATCGCGATCCGGAAATCAAGTGCTACCTGCCTGGTGTTCCGCGCGCCAACTACATGCATCTGCCGTTGCAGATCGTCCAGGGCAAAGGGGATATCCTGATTGCATACGAATATGCAGGGGCCGTCCGGAATCTGCAGTTCAAGGATCCGGGCCCGGCGCCCGTGGACAGCTGGATGGGCCAATCCGTGGCGCACTGGGAAGGCGACACGCTGGTGGTGGTCGTGACAGGCATGAACGACTCAACCTGGTTCGACCGGGCGGGCAACTTCCACAGCGCAGAGATGCAGGTCGTCGAACGCTGGACGCCTGCAGCGCCCGGCGTTATGCGGTATGAAGCGGAAATCACCGACCCCGAGGTATTCACGCGCCCCTGGAAAATCCGGATGAATCTGTACAAACGCGTCGGAGAGGACGCTACGCGCATGCAGTTCAAGTGCGTCGAGTTTGTCGAAGAGCTGATGTACGGCCCTCTTCGCAAAGAGCCGCTCGACAAGTAGCGGCCGGAGAAGGGTTGACGCAAGTCAGTCAGAGTGAGGAGACCTTTGTTTATGAAACCGAGACGTATCGTCGCTTCAATCGTGATCGCCGCCGGCCTGATTGCCGGAACAACCCTGGTCGTTGGTCAGGCGCGTGCCCACCACGCCTTCGCCGCCGAATTCGACAGCAAGGCACCCGTCCTGCTCCGCGGCAAGGTGACCAAGGTGGAGTGGATCAACCCCCACACCTGGATTCACCTGACCGTTACGAATGACGACGGGACGACCACGCCGTGGATGGTCGAAGGCGGCACCCCCAACACGCTGCTCCGTGCAGGCGCCGACAGGAATTCACTGAAGGCGGGCACGGAAATCATCGTGCGCGGATTTCAGTCGAAGGACCGCGTATGCACACCGGTCTGCAAGGCAAACGGCCGCGACGTGACTTTCGCCGATGGCCGCAAGATCTTCATGGGATCGTCGGGCACAGGCGCGCCGATCGACGGGGCCGACCCGACCCGATAAGCGCGATCAATCGCCTCCGTGCTCGATCCATTCCTGACCTGGCTGCAGTACTCGCTGGGCAAGGGCAGTGGTGACATCGCCCAGTCCTGGAGCGAGGCGCTCCTCGGGACCCTGAATTTCTGGGGCCTGCTGGAAGCCACACATCTTCTCGCGCTGATGCTCTTCGCGGGCACCATCCTGGTCGTAGACTTGAGGCTCATGGGCGTTTCGTTCCGGCGCACGCCGGTCTCGGTGGTGAGCGACAGGGTGCTGCCATTGACCCTCATCGGCTTCATCGTGGTCGCCATCACCGGGGTGGCGCTCTTCTACGCCAAGCCGCTGCTCTACTATCACAACGTCTGGTTCCGCGTGAAAATGCTGCTGCTTCTGCTGGCGCTCTGCAATATTGTCTTTTTCCACAACCGCATCCAGGCTACCCGAAGCACGTGGGACACCGACGCCCGGCCGCCGCGTAGCGCGGTCACTGCAGGCGCAGTATCGCTGTTGCTCTGGTTGCTGGTGCTCATGTTCGGGCGATTCATCGCCTACGACTGGTTCGAGTGCGGAAAGCCTCAGCCTTCCTTCATCAACTGGGTCCAGGAGTGCAGTACCTCGGAGAACGGCGCGCGGGATCTCACGGGACAGCGCCGATGAAGCTCGATGTCGCCTATTTTCTGCCCCAGATCCAGTCCTGGGTGGAATCTCTGGCGGGTACCTCTCTCGGTTTGCTGATCAAACAGACCTACGCGTGGTGGGGAGTGGGTCATATCCTCTCACTGGTCGCGCTGGGCGGCTCGACCATCCTCATGAACCTGCGACTTCTGGACGTGGGACTGAAGGAAGAGTCGCCCGAGGAAATCTACCGGAATCTGCGCGTCTGTCAGAACGTCGGCGTCGGCGGCATCATCGTGACCGGGATCATGCTCGGGACAGCCAACGCCGAGCGTCTGTATTACAGCGCGGCGTTCGTGGTGAAGGGGGTCGCCCTGATTGCCGGGATCATCCTGACCTATGGCGCCAGTCGGCCAGTGGCGGCGGCCAACGGCAACGTGACACTGGGCGCCAGGGTCTGGTTTGCCATCGGCGGTGCAGTCTTTCTGCTGGCGCTCGCGATCTTTGCAATCCAGAACGTGATCAATGCAGGAGTCTTCCTCATCATCGCTGCCGCGGCGATGATCGTGTTGTCCGTGACAAGAGGATGGCTGTGGCTGGTCTGTCTTGCTGTGCTCGTGGCCCTGATCATTGGCGAATTCGTTTACAGCCGGTCGATCGACGTGAGGTTCGGTTTCGCGTTCGCGGTGTGGATAGGTGGCATTGCGCTCTATCAGCTCTTCAGGTCGAACCGCACGGATGGCGCTCCACTCACCGGACTGATCGCCTATGCAACCATCCTGGTGTGGGTGATGGCGGCGGCGGCTGGCCGGTGGATCGCATTCGAATGAGCGCGGGGAAGACGCTCGTGAGTCCGAACGACTTCGCAGGAAGGGGGAATCTGATGTTCAGAAGCATGCTTTGCGCTGTCTCGCTGACTTGCATCATGGCGACACCTGCGACAGCCGGGGTACCGGATGCGAGAGTGGCACACGCCGACTATGCCGATCCGACGCTCTGGCTCTGCCGTCCGGACCTCAAGGACAACAAGTGCAAGGTCGATCTCGATGCGACTGTGGTCGCTCCCAGCGGCAGGCTTTCGGTCGAGAAGTTCCGCCCCGCCAGGGACCCGAAGATTGATTGCTTCTTCGTCTACCCGACCGTATCGCTCGATCCCGGCTGGCTGTCGGACTTCGCGGCCGACCGCACGGAGTGGGACGACATCAAACTCCAGTTCGCCCGCTTCAGCTCGGTGTGCCGCACCTTTGCACCGATCTATCGGCAAACCACCCTCACCGCCCTGCGCGGAGCCAACGGAGGTCAACCCCCGGCCGGCGAAAAGCCCCCGGCGAGCCTCGGGGGCTACAACGACGTGGTGGACGCGTGGAACTACTATCTGCAGCACGAGAACAAAGGACGCGGCATCGTGCTCGTCGGCCACAGTCAGGGGGCAGGTCTCATCGCCCGCCTTGCGGCCTCAGAGATCGACGGCAAGCCCGTGCAGAAGCACTTCATCTCGGCGATCGTGTTGGGTTCCGCGGTGCTCGTACCGATGGGCGAGGTCGTCGGCGGAACATTCAAGACGATCCCGCTGTGTCAGGCCGAGGACCAGGTGGGCTGCGTGATTTCTTACGCAAGTTTCCGCGACACGAATCCGCCGCCGCCAGAATCCCGCTTCGGCCGCAGTCGTGACGGTCTGCGCGCGGCGTGTACCAACCCGGCAAACCTTCGAGAAGGCAGAGGAATGCCCGACTCGTACTTCCAGACCAAGGGCTTCCTGAACGGCTCCGGTGGTACGACGCAGCCCGACTGGACCACCCCACCCGTCAGGATCGACACGCCTTTCGTGAAGGTCCCGGGGCTGATCTCGACGGAGTGTGTCTCGAATGGAGACTTCACCTATCTGTCAGTGCACGTGAACGCCGACCCTGCGGATGCTCGTACCGACCAATTGGCAGGCGAGATCGTCAGGCCGACCGGGATGGACTGGTCGTGGGGTCTGCACTTGATAGACGTGGACCACTCCATCGGCGACCTTCTACGCATCGTTGGCAAGCAGGCGCTCGCTTACGCCGAAACCCGCTGAGCGTAATCGCTGAATGCGATCAGCACCGCGACGCAACCCATGCAGCCGCTGATCAATACAGATGGCACGCGACTTCTCTGTCCCCGCCAGACTCGTCCTTCGGAACCACTAACACGGGCGTCACCTGGCGGCATACGTCCATGACATGCGGACACCGATTGGCGAAGCGGCAGCCGGCCGGCACATTGATCGGTGACGGAATCTCGCCCTTGATCAACGTGCCGCGACGACGATGTTCTGTCGTCGGATCGGGCTCCGGATTGGAACCCACCAGCAATTGGGTATACGGGTGCTTCGGCTCGAAGAACACCTTGTTGGCCGGGCCCGATCTCGATCAGAGAGCCGAGATACATCACGGCCATGCGATCCGACACGTAGCGCACCATTGACAGGTCATGCGCAATGAAGAGCAGCGTCAGGCCCATCGAATGCTTTGAGATCGTCGAGCAGATTGATGACCTGCGCCTGCACCGACACGTCGAGCGCTGAAATGGGCTCATCGCAGACAACGAACTCCGGCTCCATGATCAGCGCCCGCGCAATGCCGATGCGTTGCCGCTGGCCGCCGGAGAATTCGTGCGGATACCGCGACATGTGGTCCGGCTCCAGCCCGACACGTCGCAACCATTCTGAAACCCGTTCGCGTACATCCGTTGAACTCAATGCGGAATGCAGCTTGAGCCCCTCGCCGATAATCTCGCCGACGGTCATGCGGGGATTGAGCGACGAGTACGGATCCTGAAAGATCATCTGCGTGTGCCTGGCCTGGCGCTTGAAGTCCTCCGGACCATACTTTTTCGGCAGAGCCTGGCCACGGTAATGCACGGTACCCGCCGTCTTGGGATGCAGGCCGATCAGCGCCTTGCCGAGCGTCGACTTGCCGGAACCGGTTTCGCCGACCAGGCCAACGATTTCCCGTTCGTGAACCTTGAGCGAAACATCATCCACCGCATGCACGGTCTGGTTGAGGCCAATCGAAAAGAACTTGGTCAGGCCGATCGCTTCGACGAGCACCGGTGCGGCGGTGACATCGCTCACGAGACCACCTCATCCGTCGGCGCGGAGACGTGGGGAATGAACAGACCTGGCACCCTGCGCGCGGAATCGGGGTGCTGCAGCCAGCACCGCGAGCGATGCCCCTCTCCCACCGGGATCAGTTCCGGATGTCCGGCCTCGCACATCCGCATCGCTTGCGGACACCGTGCGAAATAACCGCACCCCTCTGGAGGCGCAAATAGATCAGGCGGACTGCCATCGATGGGCGTGAGACGCTGGCGAGCACCGAGCAGACGCGATGGCATGGCAGCACGCAGCCCAACGGTATACGGATGGGCAGCGCGATGGAACACATCATCGATCGAGCCGCTCTCGACGATCTCACCCGCGTACATGACCATGACATTGTCTGCCATGCGTGCCACGACGCCGAGGTCGTGCGTGATCAGGACGATGGCCATGCCCTTCTCGCGCTGCAGATCCATCAGCAGATCGAGAATCTGGGCCTGAATGGTCACATCGAGCGCCGTGGTCGGTTCATCGGCGATCAGGATCGATGGCTCGCACGCAAGCGCCATCGCGATCATCGATCGCTGCAACATGCCGCCCGAGAACTCGAACGGGTACTGGCGCGCGCGCTTCGCGGCATCCGGAATCCGGACCATGGCGATCAGCTCGACTGCGCGTGCGTGCGCCTGCGAATTGCTGTAACCGCGATGCACGGCAAGCGTTTCCGCGATCTGGTCGCCGATGGTCATCGTCGGGTTCAGCGAAGTCATCGGATCCTGGAACACCATGCCGATGGCGCTGCCGCGGATATCCTGACCATCGATGTACTTGTTCCGGATGATGTCCTGCCCGCGATACAGGGCCGTTCCTGACGTGATCCGGCCCGGCGGCATCGGGATCAGCCCCATGATGCTCTGCACGGTAACCGACTTGCCGCATCCGGATTCGCCGACGATCGCCAGCGTTTCGCCCTGCCGCACAGTGAAATTCACGCCCCGCACGGCGTGCACGATGCCGCCGTAGGTATCGAACTCGACTTTGAGGTCCTGCACGTCGAGGACGATGTCGCGGTCACTCATTCGCGCGACCTCATGCGGGCATCGAAGGCATCGCGCAAACCATCGCCCAGCAGATTGAAGGCGAGCACCGTAATGCTGATCATCACGGCCGGAAAGATCAGCTCATGGGGCGTGCTCAACATCGTGCGGATCCCTTCATTGGACATGCTGCCCCACGAGGGTGTGGGGGGGGCCACGCCCATGCCGATGAACGACAGGAAGGCCTCCGTGAAAATCGCGCTGGGAATCGCGAATGTCAGCGTCACGAGGATGACGCCCATCGTGTTCGGAATCATGTGCCGCATGACGAGATAGCCGGTGCCCGCTCCCAGCAACCGCGAGGCACCGATGTAGCCTTCCTCGCGGATCTGCAGTATCTGGCCGCGTACGAGCCGCGCTGTAGACGGCCAGCTGAGCAGCACCAACGCCACCAGCATCGGAAAAATGCCGCTCTCCCCGGGGCCAATGCCGAAGGCGATCTTGAACAGAATCATGAACAGCAGGAACGGCAGGGCCACAACGAAGTCTGCGAAGCGCATCAATGCGGAGTCCACCCGTCCTCCCATGAACCCTGCGGTACTGCCATACGCGATTCCCAGCAACACGTAGAACAGCGGTGCGATGATGCCGATCAGCAGCGATACCCGGGCACCCATCATCAGGCGGGCGAGCAAGTCGCGGCCAAGATAATCGGTACCCAGCGGATGCAACGCCAGTTTCAGCTCGTCACCGATCGCAACATCGGACTCTGCAGTGGCCAGCCCTCGCTCCACTGCCTGGGCCGGCGTAATCACGCGCACGACATCGACTTCCAGGGGTGCCGGGTCGCTGACCTCCTCCCCGAAGCGATCGAGGCTCAGCACAGAGTAGTAGTACGTCAAAGGCTCGAGATCGAGACGATCCTCGAAGCTCACCTGATCGGGGCTGAGAACATCACCGAGCGGCAGCCCCAGCGCGCGATCCGGGCCGGGCTTGTAGATATTGCGGTAGATACGATAGCCGCTGGCCCCATTCACAGGCGCCCACGTCAGCCTCACGGCCTGCGTCGTAGTGGCACCGACGACTTGTAGTTGGGTGGGGACCAACGAACCTGCAGCGCCTTCCGGAACTACCGCCTTGAGGCCTTCCCAGGGTTGATAGGGCTCGGCGACGAAAGCGCGACGGTCGCTGCCCGGTGGCTTGCTGACCTGGTCCAGGTCCTGAGCCGCAGGATCCACGCGCCAAACCCAGGGCCCTGCAATCGTGAACAGCAGCAATGCAATGATGATATAGAGCGAGATGAAGGCGCGCCGATTGAGCTTGAGGCGACGCCATGCGTCCTGCCAGTAGGACAACGAAGGACGGGACAGAGTCTGTATCTTCCGATCAACGTGAACGGGCTCGAACCCGGCCGACTGCAACGTGGCTTCGGTCATGCGGGATCGAGCCTCACGCGCGGGTCGATGAGGCCGTACAGGATATCGACGAGAATCACCATCAGGACGAGGAAGGCGCCGTAAAACACGGTGGTTCCCATGATCACGGTGTAATCGAGCTGCTGCACCGCCTGCACGAAATAGCGCCCAAGGCCCGGAATGGCGAACACCAGTTCAACGACAAAGCCACCCGTCGTGATCGCGGCGATGGCCGGACCCAACACGGTCACCACGGGCAGAATCGCATTGCGCAGCTGATGCTTCAGGAATATCCGCGCAGGCGGCAGGCCTTTGGATTTCGCCGTGCGCACATAGTCCGTATTGGTGACTTCCAGCATCGAGGAGCGCATGAGCCGCGTCAGATACGCCATCGTGCCGAGGCCCAGTACGAGTGACGGCACCACCATGTGCATGACCGTCCCCCATCCCGCCACAGGAAAAAGTGTTATGCCGGTCCACGAGTTGATCTTCACGAGCGTCAGCTGGCTGAGCGCTGCAAATACAAAACTCGGCACCGAGATGCCGAGGATGACGAGAAACATGATGACGACGTCGGGCAGCCTGTTGCGGTAGGTCGCAGTCAGCGCACCCCACAGAATGCCGCCGAGTGCTGCAAAGACGACAGCGAGAATGCCGAGCGTTGCCGACACCGGGAAATGCTCACGAATGATGTCGTTGACCTCCCGGTTCTGCTGGGTATACGAGATGCCGAAGTCGCCCTTCAACATGTTCCCCATGTAGATGCGGTACTGCGTGAGTACCGGCTTGTCGAGGCCGTACTTGACCTCGAGATTGCGCCGGATCTCCGGCGTCATCGCCTTCTCCCCTGAAAGCGGATCACCCGGCACCACATGCATGGCCACGAACGTGGCGGTGGCGATGAACCAGACGGTAATCAGGCCATGCAGCAGTCGTTTGAGGATGTATTTCAGCACGGGGCGAGTTTATCCAATTCACTCGGGAACGATATAGGCGTCTGTGAAATCGGGATCGGTGCCGATAGCCCGCCGCACAACTCCCTTCAACCGGGGATCCTGGACGTACGATTGGCCGCGCTCGTAGTTCGGTAATGATCACGGCATCGTCGATCAGAATGCGCTGCATTTCGGCAAACGCTGCCATCCTGGTTTGCGGGTCGACCGATCGCTGCGCAGTTGTAACCCACCGGTCCAGTTCGGGGTTCGCGTAACGGCCATGGTTGTTGGGATTCCACGAAGCGAACAAGTCGGCGAAGGTCAGGGGATCATCGTAGTCCGGACCCCACCCGGCGCTGACAAGATCGAATTCGCCCGCCTGCATCTTCGCGATACGCTGCTTGAATATCTGCAGATCCACGCAACGTCCAACCCGAGTGCTCCTTCAGGGCCGTCTGGAAATACTCTGCCTGCTTGACGGCAGAGGCAGTGTCATCGGACAGGTAGGAGATCGGTGGAAACTCTCGAAAGCCAAGCTCCCGTCGTGCAATCTCAAGATACCGGCGCGCCTCCTCCACATCCACCTGCACTTCCGCGCGGGGTGTTCCTGCCGAAACAGTCCGTTTGCACCCTGGAGCCAGACGGGAAAAGCGATACAGCAGGCAGCCATCCAGGAATCTTGAGCACCCTATATACGAGTTCATTCCGGTCGATGGCCAGCTGCAGCGCCTTGCGGAGATTGCGGTTGGCCGTCAGGCGTCCAGGACGGTGGTTCAGCTGCAGGTACCAGACAGATCCGTCGCGCATCTGATGAATGGGCCACCCCCCAACCAACCTTGCTTCAGGCTCTCCGAACCCAGACCGGCGTCCTGTCCGACCATCGCTGTTCGACCGTCCCTGTACAGATTCAGCATGCGCATTCGAATCGCTCGTAATGTACGGCACGTCGATGGCGTTCAAGCTTTACTGCGGCCGCTGTCCCAGTAATCCGCATTCTTCTCGAACCGGAAACTTGCGCCGTGCACGCAGTCAGCCAGTATGAACGGCCCGTTGAAGAGCAGGTCATCTGCGCTCGCTGCGTACCGGCCGTTGCGGCTGCGATAGAAATCCTCTCGTATTGGCAACAAGCGTGGAAAAGGCAGCCAGCTTGTCGAAGTAAGGTATCGGATCTCGAATTACCACTTCAAGCGACCCGTCGCTCAAAGCCTTTACGCCGAGCGACTCGAGCGGTGCCTTCCCGGTATTGATGGCCTCGGCATTCCTGATCGGATAGATCAGGCTGGCATAGGGCGCACCATTTGCAGGGTCGACGAGCAGCCTCCAGGCGAACACAAAGTCGTGCGCCGTAACTGGCTTGCCGTCGCTCCATCGCGCTTCGGCCCGGAGGTGAAACGTGGCGCCAGTCGGGCGGATTTCCCACTGATCCGCAACTCCCCCGACGATCTGGTTGTGCTCGTCCGCTCGCAACAGACCTTCCATGATATGGCCGAGCACGAAGCCACTTGCTGTGTCCTGCGTGCGAGTGCTGTCGAGCTGCGGCGGATCATTGCTGAGATAGCGCGATGGTCTTGGAATCGAAGTCGAGCGCCTGTCCCCTGTTTGCCGCCCGCTCAGGCCAGACGCCCAGCCAAGGGCGCAGAGCATCGACGAGCAAAGATCAGTGCGCGAACGCCAAGCCACACAAGCGAGTCGACCGGCCCCTGGTTTCGCGAAGCTTCCTGTTTCAACGCGAATCCTCGGCGATATAGGCGTGACTGAAATCAGGATCGGTGCCGATCGCCCGCCGGATCACGCCTTTAAGCCGCGGATCGACCAGAAACATCTGCCCCCGCTCATAGTTGGGCAGGATGACAGCATCGTCGATCACGATCCGCTGAATTTCCGCGAATGCCTGCATCCGCTCTTCGGTATCCAGCGAATTCTGGGCGACCTCTACCCACCGGTCATATTCCGGGTTGTTGTACTTGCCGCCGTTGTTGGGGTTCCACGAAGCGAACAGATCGCCGAAGGTCATCGGATCATCGTAGTCCGGTCCCCAACCATAGATCGCCATCTCGAAATCGCCTGCTTCGACTTTGGCGAGCCGCTGCTTGAAGATCTGCGGGTCGACCCGGATCTCGAGACCCAGTGTCTGCCGGAACAGGCCCTGGAAATACTCGGCGCTCTTGAGCGCGACTTCGGTGTCCTGGGTCAGCAAGGAAATCGGTGGCCAGGTATCGAAGCCAAGTTCCCGACGCGCCAGCTCCAGATACTCCCGCGCCTTTTCTACATCGATTCTGATTTCAGGCGGTGGATGTTCCTGCCGGAACAACCCGTGCGTTCCGCGCAGCCAGCTCGGAAACAACGACGGCGTCGGTGTGTAGCCCGGCATCTTGAGTGCACGGTTGACCAGCGTGTTGTTGTCGACCACGTACTGCAGCGCCTTGCGGAAATTCCGGTTGGCAGTGATGCGTCCCGGACGATGATTGAAGTTCAGGTACCAGAGCCCCCCATCGTTCATGCTGCGAATGGCCATCCCTCCAGCAGCGCACGCTTCAGGCCATCGGGCGGAATACCGTTGGTGCTGCCGACGATCGCTATATTGCCGTCGCTGAACAGGTTGAGGCCGGTGCCGGTATCAGGCGTCAGGTACGGAATATCGATGCCGTTTATCCGGATCTTGTCCGGCATTCCAGTACAGCGGATTCTTGTCCATTTTCAGGCGTGCGCCATGCACCCACTCGCTGAGTACGTATGGACCGTTATAAAGCATGTCGGCCGCATCGGCGCCGTAGCGCCCGTTCCGGCTCAGGTAGAAGTCTTCCCGTACCGGCAGGTAGGGCTCGGTCGTGACGATCTTGAGAAAATAAGGCAACGGCCGCTCGAGCTCGACTTCCAGCGTCCGGTCATCAACGGCGCGCGCGCCCAGCGCTTCCAGCGGCAATTTGCCCGTGTTGATGGCTTCCGCGTTCTTGATGGGATACAGCAGAAACGCGTACTTGGAAGCATTCTCCGGATCGAGTCCCTTCCTCCACGCAAAAACGAAGTCGTGCGCCGTCACCTGCTTGCCGTCGCTCCATCTCGCATCGGCCCTCAGATGGAAGGTGGCACTGTCGGTTCGCAGCTCCCAGCGCTCTGCCACACCACCCGTCAATTCATTGTGCTCGTCCTCGATCAACAGACCTTCCTTGACATGACCCAGAATAAATCGACTGATGGCATCAAGCGATCGGGTGCTGTTCAGCTCCGGCGCATCGGAATTCAGCACCATGGTGATCGTGCCCGCATCGACGTCGATGCCCTTGCCAACGACCATCCCCCCGCCCGTCACGCGGGAGGCCCAGCCGAGCAGCAGTAGCAACACGACGAAGCCGCTTATCGCAAACACCCCCAGCACGAGCAGGGAACGTGCTGCGGCTTTGTTCTGCGGGGTAAAGGCAGCGGACGGAATTCATCCGGGTTCCTGCGACACGTATGCGTATGTAAAGTCCGGATCAGTTCCCACGACACGGCGGACCAGCCCCTTGAGTTGCGTATCCCGGACAAACACCTGCCCGCGCTCATACATCGGAATGATCGCAGCGTCCTGGATAAGGATGTCCTGGATCTGTCCAAAAGCGTTCATACGCACTTTCGGGTCGAGGGATCCCATCGCGGCTCGCACGGAACGGTCCAGCTCCGGATTGTCATAGCGGCCGCGATTGTTCAGATTCCAGGATGCGAACAGATCGCCAAAAGTCAACGGATCGTCGTAGTCCGGCGACCATCCCGCCATGACGATATCGAAGTCGCCAGAAGTCATCTTTGCGAGACGCTGCTTGAAGATCTGCCGATCGATGCGGACTTCCAGCCCGAGTTTTTCCCCGAAACGTGCCTGCAAATACTCGGTAATCTTCGCGCAGTCAATGGCCTGTCGTCCACAGCAGGGAAATTGGCGGCCATGCGTCGATGTTCAGTTCCTGCCGGGCAAGTTCCAGATATCGCCGCGCCTCTTCCACGTCCGGCTTGCGGCGGCGGCCGGATATTCCTGACGGAACAGTCCTTCCGTTCCTCGCAACCAGACTGGAAAGAGCGACTGCGCCCGGCAAATATCCTGGAAGCTTGATGACCTGATTGACGAGCTCACCCGGGTCGAATACGAGTTGCATCGCTTTGCGAAGATTGCGGTTCTCGGTTACGCGCCCGGCGCGATGATTGAATTCGAGAAAGAATATCGCGCCTTCGTTGAACCGCTGCATTGGCCAGCGCTGCGCCATTACGTCATCCAGCTGCTCCGGATCGAGACCGAACGACCGCCCAGAACAGCTATCTTGCCGTCCTTGTAGAGATTGAGCATCGCCCCGGTGTCCGTAGTGATGTACGGATGGTCGATCGCGTTGCAGGCGGATTTCTCCTTGCTCCCAATATCGATCGTTCTTTTCGAATCGAACCTGCGCACCGTGAACCCAGCGAGCCAGGACGAAGGGACCGTTGTACAGCAGGTCCGCCGCATCGGCGCCATAGCGGCCTGGACGATCATTGTAGAAATCCTCGCGGATGGGAAAGTAAGTCTTGAACGTCGCGAGCTTGTCGAAGAAGGCGATCGGCTGCTGAAAATCGACGCGCAATGTCTGGTCGTCGATTGCCCGAACTCCGAGGGAGGTCAGAGGCAGCTGGCCTTTGCTGATCGCCTCTGCATTCTTCAGGGGATACATGATGAACGCGTACTCCGAAGCGTTGGCCGGCTCGACGACTTTTCGCCAGGCAAATACAAAGTCGGCAGCAGTAACCGGCTTGCCGTCGCTCCAGAGAGCGTTTGCGCGCAGATGGAAGAGAGCGTGATCAGGCTCGATCTCCCAGCTTTCCGCCACCCCGGGCGCTATCTCTCCATGCTCGTCAAGCCGCAGAAGGCCCTCCATGATGTGACCGAGGACGAAGCTGCTGGTTACATCAGTAGCGCGGGTTCCGTCGAGCTGAGGAGGCTCGAATGGATAGGCGAGAGTGATCGTGCCTTTTTGCGCATCGATTGCTTCACCGCAGAACTTCGCCACCCCCCGTTCGCCTTGCCAGCCAGCCCAGAATCACCAGCAGGACGACGAAACATCCAATAGCCGCAAGACTCAACCACAGCAGCTGCCGGGCTGCAGCCCGATCGGTCGAATTTGAGGGAGTGGCGATCGCTTCGTTCATCAGCCGGACAATCATGCCTTTTGGGAAGCAGGTATGCCAAGAAACCCGGAAGAATGATCTTCGGCACGAGAATCTGTACTAAGACAGAGGCTGTCTGGCTTTCGTTCCAGGCTTCCTCCGCTCAGGATTTCAGGAGGAAATTACGGGGGCAAGGGAATGCCATCGGTGTTACGTTACGGCGACTGTCGACTGTTCTTCTATAGCAATGAGGGTTCCGAGCCACCCCATATTCATGTTGAGTCGCCCGATGGAATCGCCAAATTTTGGCTAGAACCCGTTAGTTTGGTAGGCTCTGTGGGTATCCGACCTGTGGAACTCAGGCGAATGAGGGGTGTGGTCGCGGAGCATCGCGAAATACTGCTGAGGGCTTGGCATGAACACTTTGGCGATTGACGTAAACCCACGAGCCATCGAGGTCGAAACCAACGATCAGGAGTTGATCGTCACGCTCATCGACGGGCGGACACTTTCCGTACCCCTGGTCTGGTTTCCGAGTTTGATCGCTGCAACCGCAGAGCAGCGAGCAAACCTGCGTTTACTCGGGGCAGGCACCGGCATTCACTGGCCCGATATCGACGAAGACATCAGCGTTGCAGGACTGCTGCGCGGCGAACGGGCGTAGTACCCCTCAGTCCCGTTTCGCGCTGCGACGACGCGGTCGCGCCAGCAGATACCGAAACGTATTGCGCAGCTCGAAGCCGCCGGCTGCTGTCTGGTACGGCGCAGCGGCAGCGGCCAGCGCCTTGCGGGCCTCGACAAGGCCGACTTCCTGCTTGGCCGCCGCACCGGCACCGGCGGAAAGCAGCCCGCGGCATAGAGTCTTGAAGTCGGGGTAGGCCCACAGGCAATCCACCTGGTCCGAGCGATATGCCTCGAAACCCGGCTTGTGCCACCAGCGGTTCCAGCACATCGGGGCCGGACAACACAAACGGACCCGGGGCACCAGGCGGAGGCGGTGGCAGTAGCGCGGCCAGAGCCTTGAAGCACGCGGCCACCTGTGCGTGTTGCGGGCCGGCCCAGATGGCGATTGCCAGCACCCCCTCCGGCTTGAGCACACGACGAACCTGCCTGAGTGCATTCAACGGGCTGCCCGCGAACTGGAAGGAATTGAAGCCGGTGACCACATCGAACTGAGCTTCCGCGAAAGGCAGGTCTTCCATGTCGCCCACCCGGAATTGAGCGTCCTTGGTGCGCTTGCGTGCAATCGCCAGCAACGCGTCGGTGGCGTCGATTCCTGTCACCACTGCGCCCTGTGCAGCCGCCATCTGGCAGAACAGGCCCGCCCCACACCCCACATCGAGGAGTTGAGTCTTTGGTTTGATCTGTAAACGCGCCAGCACCGTCTGGTACAGAGGCGCAACCATGCCCTCCTGCACCTCGGCCCAGTCGCGAGCTCCCTTGCTCCGCAAAGCGCTTTGTTCTTCGGCAGTACTCATGGATGCCTCCTGTTATGAGTATTGTCATGGACGTACGAGACGAAGGGACGTGGTGTGCGTAAAGATGCTAGACACTCGCCAGTCGGCGTAGTCTACTTATCTCAATTCCCTACGTCCCTGCGTCTCTACGTCCTCTCGTCCTCAATGCCTCGTCCCCGACCCACCACCCGCACCGGGCTTGAACAGACGCTCGACATCGACTGCGTCGAATGCATAAGCCCGGTTGCAGAAGTCGCACTGGACTTCCACTTCATCCCGTTCTGCCAGGATCGACCGCACTTCGGCTTCACCCAGCGACTGCAATACACCTTCTACACGCTCGCGCGAACACTTGCAGCGAAACGAAACCGGCGTGGACTCGAACAGCCGCACGTCATCCTCGTTGAACAGGCGATGCAGGATCTCGCGATCGCTCAGATCCTTTAGTTCCCCGGGCTGCAGCGTGTCTGCCAGCAATTGCACCCGATGCCACGCATCATCGATTTCTGCCAGGCGTGATGACGTATCGATGTCGCCGGCCGGTAGTCGCTGCAGCAACATACCGGAGGCGCCATGCTCGTCGGCATGCAGCCAGAGCCGTGTTGGCAACTGCTCGGAATTCTCGAAATAGACCTGCAGGCAATCGGCCAGCCGGGCCCCCGCCAGAGGCACGATGCCCTGGTAACGCTGAGCCTGGTTGTTGGTCTCGACGGTGACGGTCAACCTGCCTTCGCCCGACAGGACAGCCAGATCGCGCGTTTGCGGATCCTCGCGGAACCTCGCAAGCGCCCGGACATTGAGTGTATTCGTGCACTGGGCCAGCAGCAGGTGCATCGGGCCGTGGCCCTGCAGTTGCAGCGTCAGCAGCCCGTCGAACTTGACGGTAGACGCGAGCAACACAGACGCGGCGACGGCTTCGCCCAGCGTGTCCCGAATCTCCGTCGGGTACTGCCGATGCTCAAGCAACGCCGCCCAGGTTGCATCCAGATGCACCAGATGCCCGCGCACCGGAAACTGCTCGAACAGGAACTGATGTAGGATCGCGGTCGTGCATGGGGCGTTGCTTAAGGCTTGCAAGCTTCTGCTTCAGCAGGTCGTTCACCTGCGCGGGATTTGCCTTGCCGCCGCTCACCTTCATGACCTGGCCCACAAAGAAGCCAAAGAGCTTGTCCTTGCCTGACCGGTAGTCCGCCAGTTGCTTCGGATTGGCAGCCATCACCTCATCGATCACCTTCTCGATGGCACCCGTGTCCGTGATCTGCCTCAAGCCCCGGGCGTCGATGATCGAATCCGCATCAAGGGTGTCGGCCCACATCGCCTCGAACACTTCCTTGGCGATCTTGCCGGAAATCGTTTCATCCACGATCCGCGACAGCAGCAGTGCGAGTGCATTCGCGCTGACACGTGACGTCGTAATGTCGAGACTGTCTTTGTTGATGGCGCCGGACAAGTCACCCATGACCCAGTTGGCCGCGAGCTTGGCATTGCCGGCGGCACCTGACCCAAGCGCAGCGACTACGGCCTCATAAAAATCACCCAGTTCGCGACTCGCAGTCAGCACTCCCGCGTCATAGGCCGACAGCCCATGCTGCTCAACAAAGCGTGCTGCCTTCTGGTCCGGCAACTCAGGCAATGTCGAGCGCACCTCCTCAATGAAGGCCTGATCGAGAATGACCGGCAGCAGGTCGGGGTCCGGGAAGTAACGATAGTCGTTGGCCTCCTCCTTGGATCGCAGTGCACGCGTTTCGTCCTTGTCAGGATCGTACAGGCGCGTTTCCTGGCGAATCGTGCCGCCCCCTTCGATCACGTCGATCTGGCGCGCCACCTCATGGTTGATGGCTTTCTCGATGAAGCGGAACGAGTTCAGGTTCTTGAGCTCGCAACGGGTGCCGAACTTCTCCTGACCCTTGGGCCGCACGGACACGTTGGCGTCGCAACGGAAAGAACCTTCCTGCATGTTGCCGTCGCAGATCTCGAGATACCGCACCAGCGTGTGGACGCGCTTCAGGTACGCAATCGCTTCCTTTGCCGAGCGCATGTCGGGTTCGGAGACGATTTCAAGCAGCGGCGTGCCCGCGCGATTCAGGTCGATGCCGGAATAGCCCTGGAAATCCTCGTGCAGCGACTTGCCGGCATCTTCTTCCAGATGGGCGCGGGTGATGCCGATGACTTTACGGGCGCCGTCGTCCAGCATGATTTCAAGTGTGCCGAGCTGCACGATCGGCAGTTCGTACTGGCTGATCTGGTAGCCCTTCGGCAGATCGGGGTAAAAGTAGTTCTTGCGGGCGAACACCGAACGTTTCGCGACCGTCGCGCCTACCGCGAGCCCGAACTTCGCCGCCATGCGCACGGCTTCACGATTCAGTACCGGCAGCACGCCCGGATAGCCGAGATCCACGAGATTCGCCTGGGTATTCGGCGCAGCTCCATAGGCGGTGGCAGATCCGGAGAAGATCTTCGACCGCGTCGCGAGCTGCGCGTGAATCTCGAGACCGATGACGGTTTCCCATTCCATGACTGTTACTCGTAGCCTGCCGGAATGCGCTTGTGCCATTCCGTCTGCTGCTGATACTGGTGGGCGACATTCAGGAGTTTTGCTTCCGCGAAATGCGCGCCGATGAGCTGCAATCCGACCGGCAGGCCGGCACTGAAACCGCAGGGAATCGACATGGCAGGCAACCCCGCGAGATTCGCGCCGATGGTATAGATGTCATTCAGATACATCGTGATCGGATCGTCGACCTTGGCTCCAAGCGCAAACGCAGTCGTCGGCGACGTCGGCCCCACCAGCACATCGACCTGGGCGAACGCACGCACGAAGTCATCATTGATCAGCTTTCTGACCTTCTGTGCTTTCAGGTAATAGGCATCGTAGTAGCCCGCGGACAGCACATACGTGCCCGTCATGATGCGTCGCTTGACCTCTGGCCCAAAACCTTCGCCGCGTGAACGCGTATAGAGATCCAGCAGGTCTTTCGGCTCCGAGCAGCTGTAGCCAAAGCGGACGCCGTCGAATCGGGACAGATTCGACGAGCATTCGGCCGGCGCCACGACGTAGTAAGTGGGCACCGACAACGGCAGGTTGGGCAGGCTGACCTCAATGAGGGTCGCGCCCAGAGTCTCGTACACCTTGAGCGCATCCCGGACCAGCCTTTCGGTGTCGGCATCGAGGCCCTTTTCGAAGAACTCCTTCAGGATGCCGATCTTCAGGCCCTTCAGTGGCGCATTCAGCGTGGCAACGTAGTCGGGCACCGGCAGGTCGACGCTGGTGGAGTCCCGTTCATCAAATCCGGCCATGGCGGTCAGGAGCATGGCCGCATCTTCAGCCGTCAGCGCGAGAACTCCGCCCTGATCCAGGCTCGACGCAAACGCAATCATGCCGTACCGGGAAACCCGACCATAGGTCGGTTTGAGGCCGGTCAGCGAGGTCAGGGCGGCGGGTTGCCTGATGGATCCTCCCGTATCCGTTCCCGTCGCGGCAGGAGCGATACGTGCGGCGACGGCTGCGGCGGAGCCTCCCGAGGAACCGCCTGGCACCCGTGCGTGGTCCCAGGGGTTCTTGACCGGGCCATACCAGCTCGTCTCATTCGACGACCCCATGGCGAACTCGTCCATGTTCGTCTTGCCGAGCATTACAACGCCCGCGCCCTGCAGCTTCTTGACGACGGTAGCGTCGTAAGGCGACACGAAGTTCGACAGCATGCGCGAG
Organism: uncultured Pseudomonadota bacterium; assembly: GCA_963819685.1. GTDB lineage: Bacteria > Pseudomonadota > Gammaproteobacteria > Steroidobacterales > Steroidobacteraceae > CAIUGU01. Next base: position 158,965 of record CAWFXI010000008.1, on the reverse strand, counting down.
CCGCAGGTCGTCAGGACCCCTTCAGTGCAGAAGATGTCCTTGTGGGCGAGCGGCAACCCCGTCAGGGCGCCACCTGAACCTGATGCCAGCGCGCGATCAGCGGCGGCAGCCTGGGCAAGTGCCTGATCGCCCGTCACGGTGATATAGGCATTGAGGCCCTGGTTGAAGCGCTCGATCCGTCCCAGAAAGTGTCGCGTAATCTCTACACTCGAGAACCGGCGAGCTGTCAGGCCGGACTTGAGCTCGGCAAGCGTCAGGGTATGCATGAAACGTGATCCGTGAGTCGTGAACCGTGAGCCGTAAGCTGTGAACCGCTGGAAGCCGAACCCTCTGCCGGATCACGGCTCACGGTTCACCCATCACGGTCATTCTATGACCTTCGGAACCAGATACAGCCCGGCTTCGACGCGGGCAGCATTTTTCTGGTACGTCGCGTGGGCGTCCGTCTCGGCAACCACATCCGGACGCAGTCGCTGCATCTGTCCGTCCAGGGGATGAGCCATTGGCTCGACATTCGCCGTCTGGGCGGCATTCAGCTGCTCAACGAAATTCAAGATTTTCGGCAGGCTGTCGACATACACAGGCATCTCCGCCGGTGTAATGGCAAGTCTGGCGAGGCGCGCGATGTTTTCGACATCGTGACGGGTAAGACTCATCGGGTCGTATCTCGATTGTGGTTAAGGCAGGCGGCCGTGACTTGAGCGAAAAACCCTGAAAAAAAGCGCGTGCAATCATACACCTTGGCTTGGCTTTTGATCTAGCGGTTGTTAGAGTAGCGCAACTTTTTTGACCCCACTTCACGCCCCTGTCGCAACACACATGTTCAAAAATCTAAGGGGTTATTTCTCCAATGACCTCTCCATCGATCTCGGCACTGCCAATACACTGATTTACGTTCGCGGCCGCGGCATCGTTCTCAACGAACCGTCAGTGGTCGCCATCCGCGAAGAACCCGGTCGCGGCGGCAAGAAGATCGAAGCTGTCGGTCAGGAAGCCAAGAACATGCTCGGGCGGACACCTGGCCATATCACGGCCATTCGTCCGATGAAGGACGGCGTCATCGCCGACTTCACCGTCACCGAAAAGATGCTGCAGTACTTCATCGACAAGGTGCATGGTAACCGCCTGATCCGTCCCAGCCCCCGCGTGCTCATCTGCGTGCCGTACGGCTCGACGCAAGTGGAACGCCGCGCGATCCAGGAATCCGCAGAAGGCGCCGGCGCCCGCTGGGTGCGCCTGATCGAGGAACCCATGGCTGCAGCAGTCGGCGCGGGCCTGCCCGTGCATGAAGCCCGCGGCTCGATGGTGCTCGATATCGGCGGTGGTACGTCAGAAGTGGCGGTCATTTCGTTGAATGGCATCGTCTATGCTTCCTCCGTGCGGATTGGCGGCGACCGCTTCGACGACGCCATCATCAACTACGTCCGCCGCAACTACGGCATCCTGATCGGCGAGGCGACAGCGGAGCGGATCAAGATCGAAATCGGCTCCGCGTATCCCGGCCAGCAGGTCCATGAGATCTCGGTCAAGGGACGCAACCTGTCTGAAGGCGTGCCGCGCAGCTTTACGCTGAATTCGAACGAGATTCTCGAAGCGCTGCAGGAACCCCTGGCCGGTATCGTCGGCGCGGTGAAAGTCGCGCTGGAGCAAACGCCGCCAGAACTGGGTGCGGATGTCGCCGAACGCGGCATCGTGCTGACCGGCGGTGGAGCGCTGCTGCGTGACATCGACAAGCTGCTCATGGAAGAGACCGGCTTGCCGGTCGTGATCTCCGAAGATCCGCTCACCTGCGTTGCGCGCGGGGGTGGCCGGATGCTGGAGCTGATCGACGAACACGGCCCGGGCCTGTTCAACCTTGAGTAAGCGCGGGGGCCGGTGGCCACGCTGAGTTCCGACAGTCGCCCGATCATCGGCCGGGGCCCATCGCTCGGCGCCCGGTTCTTTTTCCTCGCGCTCGTTTCCATCGGCGTCATGGTCCTCGATCACCGCCAGGGCCATCTGGATACGCTGCGTCAGTGGTTGCTGGGCGGCGTGTACCCGGTGTTCCGCGCGGTGGATGTACCGTTCGACGCCTGGGACTGGGTGGGCGCCACCTTTGCCGATCGTGCCCGACTGCGGGAAGCAAACGCCTCGCTGTCGAGTCAGCTCCGGGTTGCCAATCTGCGGCTGCAGCGACTCGAATCCCTGACTGAGGAGAATCGCCGGCTGCGCGACCTGCGCGATGCGTCTGCCGGTATCGCCGAGCGCTCACTGATCGCCGAAATCCTGCGCGTCGATCTCGATCCGTTCCGTCACCGCGTCCTGATCAACAAAGGCGCCGCGGAAAACGTCTACAAGGGACAAGCGGTGCTCGCAGCGGATGGTGTATTCGGGCAGGTGGCAAGAGCCGGGTCAGCCGCTGCGGAAGTCATCCTCATCACCGACTCGGAGCACGCGATTCCCGTTCAGGTCAACCGCAATGGGCTGAGGTCCATTGCCGTCGGCACCGGTGACATCGGCAAGCTGACGTTGCCGTTCCTCACCGTCGATGCCGATCTCGAAGTCGGCGATCTGCTGATAACTTCCGGACTGGGTGGTATCTATCCCGCCGGCTATCCGGTAGGCCAGATCACGCGGGTTGAACGCGATGCCGCGCAGACATTTGCCATCGTGGAGGCCCGGCCGCTGGCGAAACTCGACCGGGACCGCAGCGTCCTGCTGATCTGGTCAGCCCCTGCACCGACCCTCGAAGTTCCCGCTGCCGCAGCACCCGCCGCACCGGCCACGGCTGCGCCATGATCAACGAATCGCGTGGCGGCTTCGGGCTGATACTGGTCACAGCCGTGCTGGCGCTCATTCTGACGGTCGTGCCGCTGCCGACCAGCAGTTGGCTGGCTACGCCCGGACTGGCTGCTCATCATGGTGATCTACTGGTCACTGGTGTCGCCTCGTATCGCCGGGCTGGCCTTTGCCTGGATCTGTGGACTGCTGATCGATGTCACGACGGGCACGGTCCTCGGCGAGCATGCGCTGGCTTTCCTGCTCGTGGGGTTCCTCACGCACCGACTGCAGCTCCGCATGCGCATTTTCCCGATCTGGCAGCAGGCTTCGATGGTCCTCATGATGCTGCTGCTCTATCAGTTCCTGCTGTTCTGGATCGATGGCATTACCGGACAGGCGGTCACGACCTGGCGACGGTGGATGCCGGCAATGATCGGTGCGGCTCTGTGGCCCGTCGTCATTGCCGTGATGGATACGCTCAACCGCCGGACGTCGCGCTAGGCTCCCTGGATGGCGCGCACGAGCCGCATCAAGGACCAGTACGCCGAACAACGGATGTTCACCCGCCGCACGGTGATCGCCGCGGTGATCGTCGTCATTTCAATTGCCGTGCTGATCGGCAGGCTGACGTACCTGCAGGTCCTGCGCTACGACTATTTTGCAGAGCTGTCGCAGGGCAACCGGATCCGGATCGAGCCCGTACCGCCGAACCGGGGCCTGATCCTGGACCGTAACGGTGTCGCGCTTGCCACCAACCAACCGACCTACCAGCTGGAGCTGACCCGCGAGCAGGTGCCGGATGTGGAAGCCACTCTCGAAGGCCTCGTGGAGATTGGCCTGCTCGAGCATGACGACATTTCGCGCCTGAATCGCATCATCCGCGCGCGGCGCAGTTTCGATGCCATTCCCGTCCGGTTGGCACTGACGGAAGAGGAACTGGCCCGCTTCGCTGTCAGGCGTCAGGACTTTCCGGGTGTCGAAATCCAGCCTCGCCTCACCCGGTACTATCCGATGGGAACGAGTGCCGTCCATGCGCTTGGTTACGTGGCCGCCATCAGTGAGGACGACAAAACCCGTATAGAACAGTCCGACTATGCCGGGACCACATTGATCGGCAAGCTGGGCATCGAAGGCACCTACGAGGCGGAACTGCACGGCAAGACGGGGTTTCAGCAGATTCTGGTCAACGCCCAGGGTCGTCGTGTCGAGCGGTTGGGACTCACTGTTCCTGAACTCAGTCGCAAAGAGCCCACCGCGGGCAACGACCTGCTGCTGACGCTGGATGCCCGGTTGCAGAAAACCGCCGAGGAGGCGCTTGGAACGCAGCGTGGCGCCGTCGTGGCGCTCGATCCGGCCAACGGTGATGTCCTGGCGCTGGCCAGCACACCCGCCTTCGATCCCAATCAGTTCACTCGCGGGCTCACGGTGAGCGAATACAACGCGCTGGTGACGGATATCGACCGGCCGCTGCTGAACCGCGCCTTGCGTGGCACCTACCCGCCTGGTTCAACGATCAAGCCGCTATTCGCGCTGGCAGCCCTGGAGTACGGTGTGGTGACCCCGGAACATACGCACTACTGCGTCGGCCGCTGGTCTTCACCAGGGTACGGGCGCGTGCGTCGCGACTGGAAGCCCCAGGGACACGGCAATGTGGACATGCGCAAGGCTATCGCGACGTCCTGCGACGTGTACTTCTTCGATATCGCCCGGTTGCTGGGCATCGATCGCATGGCCACTTTTGTTTCGCAGTTCGGCCTCGGCGCGCCGACCGGCATCGATATCGACGGGGAACGCAGCGGCATCGTGCCGTCGACGGAATGGAAGAAACGCGCTTACCGGCAGAAGGAGCAACAGGTCTGGTTCCCGGGCGACACCATCAGCGTCGGTATCGGCCAGGGGCAGATGCTGACTACGCCGCTACAGCTTGCCCATGCCATCGCAACCCTTGCAGGACGCGGTCAGCGGTTTCAACCGCGACTCGTTAAAGGGGTTCGCGACGCCCGCACCGGCGAAATCCGCGAACTTCCGCCGGTTGCATTGCCACCCGTCCGGATGGAGGATCCTCACGCCTGGGATGTCGCCATTGGAGGCATGATCGACGTCGCCAATGCTTCATACGGGACCGCCAGGGCGGCGGCAGCCAAAGCACCGTATCTGATCGCAGGCAAGAGCGGCACCGCGCAGGTATTCTCTGTCGCGGCCGATGAGCGCATGCGCAAAGCGGGCGAACTGGCCGAACGCCTGCGTGACCATGCTTTGTTCGTGGCTTTCGCACCGGCCGATGCGCCGATGCCGAAGATCGTGGTCGCAGTCATCGCCGAGAATGCGCCTGGCGGTGGTTCCGCCTTCGCTGCACCCATTGCCCGCCGAATTCTGGATGCCTACATGCTCACGCCGGAAGAACTCGCTGCACAGGACGCCAAGCGCCAGCCCGCCGCTGTGGGCACAGCGCGAGGCGACTAGGCGTTTCCATTCATGTCCAGCAACTTTCAAAGCTCCACCACGCAACGCACGTTTACGCTGACGGCGCGCCTGCTGTCCGCGCTGCATCTCGATGGTCCACTGTTCGCGGGACTGCTCGCGATCTGCGCGGCTGGACTCGGAATCATCTACAGCGCAGCGGGCGAAGACCTGAGCATGTTCCTGCGCCAGACCGGACGTGTGGCGCTCGCGCTCTGTGCACTGATTGCCTTCGCGCAGGTCCCGCCCCGCTTCCTGCGCATGGTAACTCCGTGGCTGTACGGTCTGGGCCTTGTCCTGCTGCTGGTCGTCATGGGCGTTGGCGATATCGGCAAGGGTGCGCAGCGCTGGCTCGACCTTGGGGTGGTCCGCTTCCAGCCGGCCGAAATCATGAAGATTGCGATGCCGATGTTCTGTGCGTGGTACCTGCACGAGCGTCCTCTGCCGCCTTCGTTCCTGTCGATTGTGGTGCTTGGCGTCGCCATTCTGATCCCGACAGCCCTGATCATGGAGCAGCCCGACCTGGGCACTGCGCTCCTCGTTGCAGTGTCCGGCGTACTCGTGATCCTGCTCGCCGGCCTGCAGTTCCGGTACATCTTCGGTATCGGCGCGCTGGTCCTTGGCAGCATCCCCGTGTTGTGGACATTCATGCACGACTACCAGCGACAACGCGTGCTGACTTTTCTCGATCCGCAGAGTGATCCGCTTGGCTCCGGCTACCACATCATCCAGTCGCAGATCGCACTCGGGTCGGGCGGCGTGTTCGGCAAGGGATACATGAACGGCAGCCAGGCGCAGCTCGAATTCCTTCCTGAGCGCTCCACGGACTTCATCTTTGCGGTGATTGGCGAAGAATGGGGCCTGATCGGCCTGGCCACACTGTTGCTGCTGTATCTCTTTGTCATCGGTCGCGGGCTCTATATGGCGGTCACGGCCCAGGACACATTCGCGCGACTCGTGGCCGGCAGTCTGAGTGCTACGTTCTTTGTGTATGTGTTTGTGAACACCGGAATGGTGACCGGACTGTTGCCAGTCGTGGGTGTGCCGTTACCACTCGTGAGTTACGGCGGCACGTCGATGGTGACCCTCATGGCGGGATTCGGTATTCTGATGGCCGTCCATACGCGCAGATCCCTACGCAGCCGGGAGCTATGACCCTGAATCACGCCCATCGCGTCAGCTGCGTCATCGCAGCTCTGCTGTTTGCTCCGCCCCTGCTGGCCCTCGACACGTCCCGACCGGATGTGCGGGCGTTCATCAAAGAAATGGTCGACAAAAACGGCATGAACGGCGCCGAGCTCAACAAGCTCTTCGCCAGAGTCGAGAGCAAACAGGCGATCCTGGACGCGATCAGCCGCCCCGCCGAACGGGTCATCCCATGGCATGAATATCGTGAACGCTTTCTGACGCAGCAGCGTATCCAGAAAGGAGTGACCTTCTGGAAGCAGCACGAGGAACGCCTGGCTGCCGTCTCCGCTGCCGGGCTGCCCGCCCAGATCGCTGTCGGCATTCTGGGCGTGGAGACGTCATTCGGTGAAATCACCGGCCGCTACCGCGTGATCGACGCGCTTTCTACGCTGGCGTTCGACTATCCGCCGCGCAGTCCGTACTTCCGCGGAGAGCTCGAGCAGTTCCTGCTGCTCATTCGCGAGGAAGCCGTCGACCCGCTTACGGCCATCGGGTCCTATGCAGGCGCGATGGGTGCGCCGCAATTCATGCCGACCAGTTATCGCAAGTGGGCCGTCGATGCCGACGCGGATGGTCGGCGTGACCTGTGGTCCAGCTGGGACGACGTCATCGGCAGCATTGCCAACTATTTCAGGGACCATGGCTGGCGCAGTGGCGAACCGGTCTCCGTTGTCGCCACGCTCGCAAACCCGGATCTGTCGCGATTCGACAGCACGCTGGCGTTGAACGAAACGGTCCAGTCACTCAGGGACAAGGGAGTGGAGTTCGAAATCGACCTGCCTGCGGACGCGCCCGCCATGCTGATTGTGGCCGAAGGCAAGCTGGGCCCCGAGTACAGGGTCGGCTTCAACAACTTCTTCGTCATCACTCGCTACAACCGCAGTCCGCTCTACGCGATGGCGGTCTATGACCTGGGGCAGGCCATTGCCGGACTTGTCAATGACGAGCATTAGAACCGTCCTTCGCACCGGTATCGCGTGCCTCTTTGCGTTGGTGCTCTTCGGTTGCGTTGGCGCCCCACAGAAGCCTCAACCACGACCCACTCAGCCACCTCCCGACACCGCCGCGATGCCGGATGCGGTGCCTCGCGCGGAGCCCAGGTCTGCCAAAGGCAATCCGACCTTTTACGAAGTCTATGGCAAGCGCTACTTCGTCCTCGGCACTGCCGACGGCTATCTGGAGCGCGGCGTAGCCTCGTGGTATGGCCCGGGATTTCACGCAGAGCGGACGTCCAACGGCGAGTCGTACGACATGTACGCGATGACCGGCGCTCACAAGACGCTGCCGCTTCCCGCCTATGTCCGCGTCACCAATCTGCGCAATGGCCGTTCAGTGGTCGTGCGCATCAACGACAGGGGCCCGTTCAAGGACGGTCGCATTATCGATCTGTCTTACACCGCTGCAGCAAAGCTCGACATGCTGAAGGATGGCACTGCCCTGGTTGAAGTGCAGGCACTGACGCCGGGTGGCGACAGTCGTGCAACGCCTCCAGCGGCCCCGAGTCGACTGTTTGTGCAGGCCGGCGCTTTCGGTGAGGAGGCGAATGCGGCCCGCCTGGCAGCAAGGCTCAAGATGGAAGGCTACACCGAAGCATTCGTGCGGCGTGATGCGGTCGACGGACGCACCCTGTACCGCGTACGCATCGGTCCTGTGCCAGGCGTAGCTGAGTTTGATCAGGCAGTCGCGCGACTCAGGAAGCTGGGAATCGAAGACGCCCGTCTCGCGACGGAGTGAGTGTGCAGGGTGATCCGAATCACTTTGGAGCACCCTGATACCCCGAGTCACGGACGACTTGGGCTATCGATGAGTTCCAGCTCATTGATTTCGGGAGCCAGTAAAAACCACACTTTTTCGCTGGATCCAGATGCAAAAGGCACGGACAGACTTTTGCATCAACCTGTTAGAATTCGCGCCTTGTTTCGCTGCGCCCCTATTCGGAGATTGCTCGCGATGATTCATCGTTTACTGCTGCTGACCTGTGGTGCGCTGATTCTTGGTGCTTGTGGCAAGGACGACGTCCCGGCACCGGACACCGCGGCATCTGCACCTGCTGCTGCAGCCACGTCGGCAGTACCGAGCCTTCCCGCGCCACCCGCAACGCCGATTCCTCCTCCGCCACGCGTCGATGGACGAGGCTTCGTTCTGCTCGACTTTGCGAGCGGGCAGACGCTGGCGGCGGCGAACGAAAATGAGCGGATGGAACCCGCCAGCCTCACGAAACTGATGACGGCGTATGCCGTGTTCGATGCGCTGCGCGCCGGCAAGATGCGCCTCGAGGACATGGCGACCATTTCGGAACATGCGTGGCGTGTCGGCGGCGCCGGTACCGATGGCTCCACGAGCTTTCTGCCGATCGGCTCCCAGGTCCCCGTCGAGATCCTGCTCAAGGGGATGATCATCCAGTCCGGCAACGACGCGAGCATCGCTCTGGCCGAACGCGTAGCCGGCAGCGAAGAAACCTTCGCGCATCTGATGAACGAATACGCCAAACGTCTCGGCATGACCGGCACGAATTACGAAAACGCCACGGGCCTGCCTGCACCGAACGAATACACGACTCCACGCGACATGAGCCTGCTGGCCCAGGGGCTCGTGCGGGATTTCCCGCAGTACTACCACTACTTCGCGGAACGCGAATTCACCTACAACGGCATCAAGCAGCACAATCGCAACGGACTGCTGGCCCGGGATCCGACCGTTGACGGCCTGAAGACCGGGCATACCGAGGCCGCAGGCTACTGCCTGGTGACTTCGGCAGAGCGCAACGGGATGCGCGTCGTGGCGGTCATCATGGGCGCCCCCTCGATCAAGGCCCGCGAGGACGGCAGCGCGGCGCTGCTCAACTACGGTTTTGGCTTCTTCGAGTCACATCAGTTCTATGCGGCTGGTGAAGTGCTTGCCAATACCAGGGTCTGGAAGGGCAAGTCAGATACGGTTGCATTGGCGCCGGCTGCCAATGTGCTGCTGACGGTGCCCCGCGGACAGGTCGCGAACATCAATGCAAGTCTCGAAGTGCCCGTATCGCTGGTTGCACCCCTGACCCGTGACATGGAGGCTGGCAAGATCCGCCTGTCCCTGGATGGCAAGGAACTGGGAACCTGGCCGCTATATCCGACAACCGAGGTGGCCGAAGCAGGCTTTTTCGGCCGACTGGCCGACAGCGCGAAAATGTGGTTTGAATAGAGTGGAGACTAGGCTGCAGGCTCCAGGCTCAGGACTTGACAGGTAGATATCTACCCTATCCCCTGTCTGCATGGCTGCACCCCTACCCATCTGCTATCTCAATGGTTCCTTCGAACCATTGGCAGAGGCACGCATCTCGCCGCTCGACCGCGGTTTCCTGTTTGCTGATGGCGTCTATGAAGTCCTGCCGGTGTTCGCAGGAAGGCCCTTCCGCTTTCGTGAGCATTTCAGGCGCCTCGACCGCAGCCTGCACGAGATCCGACTCGCCTCACCGCACAGCCATGCGGAATGGCTGGCCATTCTGGAGCAACTGATTGCGCGCAACGGCGGCACGGACATGTATGTCTATGTCCAGGTGACGCGGGGCATGGAATACGGACGCAATCACGCGTTTCCCGCGGACGTGCGACCTACCGTGTTTGCCATGGCTTCGCCGCTACCAGTGCTCACGGATGAAATCATCCGTCAGGGCGTCAGTGCGGTTACCGTCGAGGATTTTCGCTGGGGGCGCTGCGATATCAAATCGATCGCCCTGCTCGCGAATGTACTGATCAAGCAGGACGCGCAGGACGCCGGTGCCAATGAAGCCATCATCGTGCGCAACGGTGAAGTCCTCGAGGGAGCCTCGACGTCGGTGTTTGCCGTCATCGATGGCAGGCTTACGACTCCGCCTGACAGCCACCACATTCTGCCCGGCACCACCCGCGACGTCGTACTCGAACTCGCAAGAGACGCGCTGAATTGCCATGTCGAGCGAATTTCCGTTGCAGACCTGCGCAGGGCCGAGGAGATCTGGATTGCCGCCGCCACCCGCGACGTATTGCCGGTTACGAAACTGGATGGCGTGGCAGTGGGCAGTGGCCGTCCCGGCCCGCTATGGGAGAAGATGACGGCATTGTTCGATTCACTTCGGCAGCGTTTGCGCTCCACTCCCGTGACTTCACAGTGATGGCTGCAGATACGCTTTTCGAATTTCCGTGCGACTTCCCCCTCAAGGTGATGGGTCGGCCGACCGACGACTTCCGTAGTCTGGTCCTCGGCATCATCAGCAAACATGCGGGGGAAATCGATGTGTCGCGCATCGAAGAACGACCAAGCCGGGATGGCAACTACCTTGGACTCACCTACACGATCCGCGCCACCAGCAAGGCGCAGCTCGACGATCTATACCGTGAACTCACGTCCTGCGAGAGAGTACTGATCGTTCTCTGAGATGCCTTTGAAGTTTGCGGGTTCGAGTCCGGAAGGATTTTCAAACCGCAAAACAGAGCCTGTCGAGTACATGGCGATGTGGGCTTCCGCGAAACATGTTTTCGAAACCGTGTGGACAGGAGTCCACTCGTCCATGTAGGCTCCAGCAGATGTTCTTGCGCGTTCTCGAAAACCCTTCCGGACTCGAACCCAAAGCTACAGACCAGAAATCGCTTCGCTCTTGCTCCCGAGTCCGGTTAGAAGTTCTTCAGCCAGCGCCTTGGCGACCACCTTCAGATCCGCAGGTCCGCCCAGTGCACTGAGCTGCGTCACCTGCAGCCCCACATAGCCACACGGATTGATCCGCTGGAACGGCTCGAGATCGAGCGCCACGTTGAGCGCCAGACCGTGGTAGCTGCCGCCTTGTTTGATCCGCAGGCCCAGACTCGCAAGCTTTGCACCCGCTACATAGACACCAGGTGCATCTCGGCGACCAGCGGCTTCGATGCCCCAGCGGGCTGCTGCGGCGATTGTCGCGTTCTCCAGCCACAGCACCAGGTCCCGTACACCGAAGTTGTAGCGTTTGAGGTCCAGCAACGGGTAGACGACGAGCTGCCCGGGTCCGTGGTAAGTCACCTGGCCTCCACGATCGGTATTGATGACGGGAATGTCGCCGGCCGCCAGAACGTGCTCGCGACGCCCGTTCAGTCCGAGCGTAAAGACAGGATCGTGCTCGAGAAACCAGATCTCATCAGGGGTAGAGGGCGTGCGGGACTGGTTGAACTCCTGCATCGCACGCCAGGTAGGCTCATAGGGAACCCGGCCGAGCCAACGCAGCGAAGGGGACGGGGACAGGGGACAGGGATAGTGGCAGAGGCGAATTGATGTTCAGCTCAGTGCCGCAGCTGCCGCATTGAACGCATCGGTTCACTGTCGCCACCCTTCAATGTCCAGCCCCACGTTGTTGCCCTGTAGCGCCTGTTCGGCCCTGTAGCTGGAACGTACCAGGGGACCGGAGACGCACTCACGGAAACCCTTGCCCAAGGCCCATTGCCGATACGTCTCGAACTCCTGGGGCGTCACCCAGCGTTCTATGGCCAGATGGTTCCGGGTCGGCTGGAGATACTGGCCGAGGGTCAGAATGTCGACCTGGACCTGCCGCAGATCATCCATCGTCTGCATGATTTCAGCATCCGTCTCGCCCAGTCCGAGCATGAGGCTGGTCTTTGTCAGCACACCTGGACGGTGCCGCTTGGCATGAGCCAGCACTGCAAGGGTCTGGTCATAGCCGGCTCGAGGATCCCGCACCGGATGGGTCAGGCGGCGAACGGTTTCGACGTTCTGGGCAAACACGTCGAGGCCGCTGTCTACAACCGTTTCCACGTCGCGCAGGTTGCCCTGGAAATCAGGAGTCAGCGCTTCGACGGCGGTTCCCGGATTCAGTGCCCGGATCTCGCGGACACAGTCGGCAAAGTGACCGGCACCGCCGTCGTCAAGATCATCACGATTAACCGAAGTCAGCACGACGTACTTGAGGCGCATCAGCTTGACGGTCTGGGCGGTGTGCCGCGGTTCATCTGCGTCGAGCCAGCCACGGGGATTGCCGGTATCGACGGCGCAGAAACGGCAGGCCCGCGTACACACAGCGCCCATCAGCATCAATGTGGCGGTGCCGGCGTTCCAGCATTCGCCGATGTTCGGGCACTTCGCTTCTTCACACACGGTGGCCAGCCGGTGTTCATGAACGACGTCGCGTACCGCGTCGAATCGTTGCCCGGCAGGGAGCTGTGACCGCAACCACTCCGGTTTGCGTCCGGGCACGAACGAGGCTGCGCCGGCAGACGCCTTGACGCCGTCCTTGATGGCGGAAAAGCCCTGTGCAGTCTGGTACTTGGCTCCGCTCGGGACGGGCCGCGATCGCCCCCCCGGGGCCTCGGAGTCGACGATGGGAATGCCTTTGAATTCAGCCATAGTCCCAAGACTAACGGAAAAAGAAAAAGCCCGCGCGGCGGTCAGCCAGACGCGGGCCTTTTTGATACGGAATTGTCAGGTCAGGATGCGGAAGCTGCCCGCAGAGACCACAGACCTGCGAGCCGGGCCCACTGCGAATCACCCTTGACCGCCTTGAAGGCTGCCTGCGCCTGATCCTTCTGGCCCTTTCTCAAGTAAGCGATACCCAGACTGATCTGCGCCTCTTCAGGACGCGTCACGTTGCCCTTCTTGATGCCGCGGTCCAGCGCTTCGATGGCCTTGTCGTACTCGCCGTAACTCAGATACGCCTCGCCCACCGCCACGTCCGCCTGACCACTGGCCGAAGCACGGGCTTCCTTGTCCAGCTGTGCAAGCGTGGCGCGATCTTCCTGCACGAGCTTCTTGGCAGAGGCCAGCAAACGCTCGTTGCGGGCCTTGTCCGCATTCTCCAGAGTCTTGTTGGCGAAGCCGGCTTCGACCACCCGCTGTGCCTCTCCTGGAACCCCGGCGTCGATGGCGAGCTGGCCCATTTCAACGTAATCCTGGGCGCGCTTCAGGGTGCCCGTCTCCAGCATCAGCCGGAAAATGCCCAGCGTCAGGGGATCCGGATGCTCGCCTTGCTTCAACGTTGTCAGCAATCCTTCCCAGTACTCGGGCTTTGGATAATGACGCACCAGTTTCTCGAGGGACGTCGCAATGCCGGCGTCATCTTTCAATTCATAGTTGCAACGCATCGTCAGCAACAGCCAGTCCTCGTCCGGCTTCTTGCCCTGACGCTCGACTGCCGTGATCGCGGGGTTCATGGCTTCGATGGCCTGCTTGTAGTTCTTCTGCAGGTAATACGCCTGCCCAAGCAACGCCTGCGCATCCGTGTCGCCAGGCACTGCTTTCAGATACCGAGTCAGGTATTCCGCGGACTTGCCATATTGCTTGTTCTGGAACGTCAGTTGCGAAGCAGCCTTGAGCTTGGTGTTCATTTCAGCCGGCGGCACCAGACCCGAGGCAATGTTCTTGTCATAGGCGGCACCGGCGCCGACGTAATCCTTCTGGTTGATCAGGACGTAGGCGAGAAACTCGTTGATCTGGTATTCCTCGTAGGGTGTCTTGCCTTCGACAGCCTGCGCCTCCTTGAGCTTCGCCAGCGCCTCGGTCCAGTTTTTGGTCTTCGTAGCGTCCTGGGCGGCCTTCAACGGCTTGCCAACCTTCGGCCCGATTGTTTGTGCGGCGGGCTCGCCTGCAATTGCCGCAACGGGTAATAGCGCGGAGGCAGCCATTGCTCCACCCAACGCCAGACTGATACCAAGGGTCAACGCTCTAGCTGTTCTCATCATAGTCGCCTCAACTGCGGCTGATAAATGTAGCAGTGGCGCTCAGCAATCTGCTGGAGCGCCACTGTTACAGAAGACCTCTACATGAACTGTTCGTTCCCGACGAAGCCGATGCGAGTGATGCCATTCCGCTGCGCCGCAGCAAGGACATTGGCAACTACATCGTACTTGGCGCGGCGATTCGGCCGGACATGAAGTTCCGGTTGGGGACTCTTCTGCGACTCGGTACGGAAGTAGGACTCAAGCGAACTCATGGATGTCGGCGTTCCGTTCCACAGAATGGTGCCATCGAAATCGATTTCCAGATCGATCACCACCGGCTCTTCTGTCTGCGGTGGCGGATTCGCATTCGGTTGAGGCATATCGAGCTTCACCGCGTGCGTCATCACCGGAATCGTGATGATGAACATGATCAGCAGCACCAACATGACGTCGATCAGCGGCGTCGTGTTGATTTCCATCATCGGCTCACCTTCGGCCGATCCCGCGCTCATTGACATGATTAAGGCTCCTTGTACTCGGACAGGTCAGCGCGTGTTAGTAGCCTTGATCGGCTCCGTAATGAAGCCGACCTTCTGTATTCCGGCGCGCTGCGCGGTGACGATGGCCCGGCCAACGTACTCATAGCGTACTTCCTTGTCCGCACGCACATGCACTTCAGGCTGCGGCACCTGCAGAGCAGCCTTCTTCGCCAGCTCAAGCAACTGGTCGGTAGAAGTCATCTGGGCCAGGTTCCAGTAGATCTTGCCTTCCTTGTCGACGGCGATCGTAATGTTTTCCGGCTTGGTTTCCGTCGGAATGTTCGCAGCGTTGGGCAACTCCACCGCCACCGTCTGGGTGATGACCGGCACAGTGATCAGAAAGATGATCAACAACACCAGCATCACGTCGACCAGCGGCGTGGTGTTGATGGTCGAGATGACCTCATCCTCTCCGCCATCCCCACCCACGCTCATGCTCATAGGACTTCGCTCCGGAAACTGCTGCGGGGTGGTTTACTTGCGGGGTGTGATAGTCGGAGCGGGCTTGGCAACCGTGCCTTCCACTCGCGCGCCGCTGACCAGATAGGAATGCACATCCGAGGCGAAGTAATTCACCTTCTCGAGGATGTCCTTGTTTCGCTGCAACAGCCAGTTGTAACCGAGCACCGCGGGCACAGCGACGAACAGACCGATCGCGGTCATGATCAGCGCTTCACCGACGGGGCCTGCCACCTTGTCGATACTCGCCTGGCCGGCAAGGCCGATCGCGATCAGCGCGTTGTAGATGCCCCACACCGTGCCGAACAGCCCGACGAACGGGGAAGTCGAACCGACCGTTGCCAGGAACGAGAGTCCCTGCTTCATGTAGCTGTTGACCTGGTCGACGGAGCGCGACAGCGAAACCGTGATCCACTCATGCAGCGGAATCTGGTCCGTCAGGCGGCCTTCGTGATGTTCTGCGGCCTTGAGCCCGTCCTCAACGATGCCGCGGAAGATATGGCCCTTGCCGGTCAGCTTCGCCGCGCCATCGCGCAGGTTGCCGACTGTCCAGAAATTCTTCTGCGTCTGCAGGTACTGCGCCCGCAGACGACGCTGGTCCCAGAGCTTCGTGAAGATGATGTACCAGGACACCAGCGACATGATCACGAGGATGATGAGCGTGCCTCTTGCTACAAAATCGCCCTGGGCCCAGAGAGCTTCGAGGCCATAGGGATTTTCGACTGATGTACCGGTAGTGGGTGCCATGGAAATTATGTCCTCTGCAAGCTCTTGAGACTCAAGTATTGATTAATAGTTATCGACTTAAAAATTTCGACCGAACTTATCGACTAATACAGATACGCTTGAAAACAGATCGTCAGCAGGTTGCTTTCAGGTTCAGTCCGTCAGGCGGAACGTCACCTTGATTTCATGCCACATCGCGGCGGGTTTGCCGTCCTGTGTGCCCGGGATGAATCTCCAGGCACGAGTGGCCTCACGCACGGCCGCTTCATCAAGACGCGGGAAACCGCTGGATACCGATACCTGCGCTTCGCGGACGCGGCCGGTTTCCAGGACGAAAATCTTCAGTTGAACCGTCCCGGCCTCGCCGGCGCGGCGGGACGCCGGCGGGTACTCAGGCTGGGTAATGCCGCGGCGAGGATCCTGTTTGGGCAGCACAGTCACCGGCGCACGGGCTACGGGAGGTGGCGGAGCCGCAACAGGCGGACGCTGGCTGGTCACGACCTGGATGGCAGTCGTCGCCGGCGCATCGACCGGCAGCGTGATATTGATTTCGGGTGGCGGAACGAAAGGCGGAGGCGTATCGATGTCCGGGGGCGGAGGGGGAGGAGGTGCTTCCTCTTCTTCCTGGATCTCGTCGATAAACGTCGTCTGCATCGGACCTGCGACAAATTGAACAATCGATCTTGATAAGCCGGAATTGAGACCCCACACCAGCAACACGTGAATGCCAATGATCACGAGGAAGACGAGGCCCCGTCGCGATAAAAAGCCAGTGTCCTCGTTCAGGGTCATGCGGGTCCCGCCTCTGTCTCTCGTTTATAAGAGTTGAAATCTATTACTGGTGCCCGGCGACTGCTCGCCTGACCCGGCTATGTTGCCTGATCGATCGTTACCAAGAATAGCACTTTTTTTCCGGAAGCAACGCGCTCGGGGAAAAAACGTGCCTGTCGGAACCGCATCTGCGGGCCATCAGAAACCACCGCGGGTGAACCTGACCTCGTCGGCGGCGCGGATTGTATAGGGAGAAATGCATTTTGGGCAGATGCTTTTCCTGACCTGTGCGGCACTCGCCCTCACAACTCTCATACGGTGTGAATTTCCGGTCGCTGCGTACCCGGCTGCGTTACGGAAATGTCACTCGCGCGAGTGCGGAAGCGTCGCAATCCTCCTTGTTTAAAGCAATCGGCCGGAATTTGCTACACCCGGTGAGTCACACACCTTGTTGTAGTTATGACAACGAAAGAGCCGTGGATACGGCTTAAACAACACGAACTCAACAATCGAAGCACTGCACAAATTCAGTGCGGCGCACGCACAGACAAATCAGGAAGCTGATATTGATCTGCCACGACAAGCGCGCCGACAGTGGCGCGCTGCGGCAAGCCGAGGGTCGCTATGTCGGATCTTCGCTGTCCTGCCAGCCACCGCCCAGCACCCGGAACAATGTCACGACCGACTGCAAACGCGAAAGTTTGAGTTGGTGGCTCTGGTCTTCCGCCGTATAGAGAGTCCGCTGCGCATCCAGAAGCGTCAACAGGTCCACCGCGCCGGCCCGGTATTGGGCCTCGGCAACTTCGAGGGCGATGCCGGCCTGCTCCACTTGCACTGCCTGTTGCTCCTGCTGCCGCTGGATACTGCCCACGCTCCCGAGCGCCTTCTCCACGTCAGCAAAAGCCGTGATCACGGTGGTCCGGTACGATTGAATGACTTCAAGTCGCCTTGCGTCGGAATACCTTCGTTGCGCGGTCAGCCGACCTCCGTCGAAGATCGTCTGGGCGAGCTGCAGCCCGAGGTTGAAGCCCCAATCGTTGTCAAAGAGTGTCAGGAATCCGCCGCTCTGCACGCCACTGCCCGCCGTGAGGCGCACGCTGGGGAACAGAGCAGCCCGGGCCGCGGCGACGTTCGCATCGGCCGCGTCGAGCTGCGATTCGGCCCGTCGTACGTCAGGGCGCCGCATCAGCAGATCGGAAGGCAGTCCAGGGCCCACCCGCGGAATCATGAAGTCGTCGAGGGTCGTTCCTGCCACATCAAACGACTGCGGCAAACGACCCAGCAATATCGCCAGGGCGGTCAGCGCATCCCTCTCCTGTTGCTCAACTGGCGTGATTGCGGCGCGCAGACTGGCGACAGCGCCAAGCTGCTGCGCCAGATCAAGTCGTGTGGCTGCACCACTGCGCACCCGAGCCTGCACGACATTGAGGACGCGCTCGGCAATCTCCAGATTCTGGCGCGCAGTTGCCAGCCGCTCACGCAGCGACAACACCTGCATGTAGGTATTCGCGACCCCCGTTGTCACCGTCAGCGCGACCGTCTCCTGATCGTAACGACTGCTGTGGAGCGAAGCCCCGGCCGCAAGGACGTCTGCACGATTTGCGCCCCAGAAATCCACTTCGTAGCTGGCATTGAGTGACGCGGTGTACAGGGTGCTCTCGATCTGGTCGTCCGCAGCGATGCCCAGCCGCGACATTCCGAGGCTGCCATCCAGGGACGGCAGCAGTGAGGCCCCGGCGATCCTGGCTTGTTGCTGGGCCTGGACCACCCGGGCAGCGGCCGCCGCGATATCCAGATTGTTCTGTCGCGCGGTGGCGATCAGTTCGTCCATCTCCGTACTCGAAAATCCATGCCACCAGTCACTGGCTGGCCAGATATCTGCGCTGCCAGGTACCGGTTGGTCCCAACTCGGCGGGACACTGATGGTGGCGTCCTCCCTTGACGGCAACTGCACACACGCCGCGATGCCGACCGCCACCGCTGCCAGCAGCAACCGCGAACGAACGTCGGGCGACTTCAAGACTCCTGGCATGTGTGCAACCAGACCCTCATTCACTGGATAGCGCGACAACGGGATCCAGTCGCGCGGCCTTCAGGGCGGGGGCAAAACCGAACACGACGCCGGTCGCAACGGCACAGCAAAAGGCCATGATCATCGGCGACGCCGTAAACTTCACAGGCATGTCCAGATTGGTCAGGGCAAAGCCGCTGGCCACTCCAAGCAGCACGCCGATCATTCCACCAATCGCGCAGACGACCGTTGCTTCAGTCAGGAATTGTCTGAGGATGTCGCGGGTTCTGGCGCCAGTCGCCATACGGATGCCGATTTCGCGGGTGCGTTCGGTCACGCTGACCAGCATGATGTTCATGACACCGATGCCGCCCACCAGCAGCGATATGGCGGCGATCGAACCCAGCAACACCGTCAGCGTGTTCTGCGTGGCGGACACCGTTTCAATCAGCGCCACCATGTTCCGCAGCTGGAAATCCTCGCGGCCATGGCGGGAAATGAGCAGCTCAGAGACCTGTGCCTGCGTCGTGTCGATCAGGGCGAGGTCTGCGACGGCCACAGTCACCGAGCGCAGGAAGGTCTGCCCGAACAGACGCAAGCCGCCCGTCGTCACTGGAACAAAGACAACGTCATCTGAATCCTGGCCAAACTGTGTTGCGCCCTTCGAGGACATGACACCGATGACGAGGAACGGCACGTTGTTGAGCAATACATAGCGACCGATAGGCTCGGTCCCTTCAGGAAACAGATTCCTGACGACGGTCTGCCCGAGAACGGCCACGGCTGCGTAACTGCGCTGATCGTCCTCGGAAAAGAAGATGCCTGTTGCTACCGGCCAATCGCGGGTCAACGGATACTCGGTCGACGTTGCGGTGACTTGCGTCTGCACATCCCGATTGCCGTTGCGAACCGTCACGTTGCCATTGGTTTCGGGAACCGCAGCCAGCACATTCGGCACGGTCTTCAGCGCCTCCACGTCTGCCAGTACCAGATTCGCGGTGCCCGAGCCCGGTCCGCGCTGGTTGGGAGTTCCCGCCCGGACAACGAGCAGATTGCTGCCCATGCGGCCGATGCGATCGACGACCTGCTGTTTGGCGCCTTCGCCGACGGCGAGCATCGCAATCACGGAGCCAACGCCAATGACGATGCCCAGCAACGTGAGGATGGTGCGAAACAGATTCGCCTTCAGGGACCGCAACGCCATGAACAGCGACTCAATGCCGTCCGTGAGCGGGGAAGCTGCGTGCGACTTTGTCTGGTGTGCGGCATCGAGCCAGGGTGCAGCAACGACAGTGCCCGACGCCGGCACAATTCCGCCTGATTGCCGTTGCGAAGCGGGAGCCGGGCCGCTATCTGCGACGATCTCGCCGTCCTTGATCTCGATGATGCGATCGGCATTGGCAGCCACCTCCCGATCGTGGGTGATCAGGATCACGGTGTGCCCACGTTTGGCCAGATCACGCAGCAGCCCCATGACTTCGGCGCCACTGCGACTGTCGAGCGCTCCCGTCGGTTCATCGGCGAGGATGACCTGGCCGCCATTCATCAGGGCGCGGGCGATCGATACTCTCTGTTGCTGGCCGCCAGACAATTGATTGGGGCGATGGCCGAGCCGCGTATCGAGCCCGAGGGTAGTCAGCAGCTTCTCCGCGCGGGTACGACGATCGCGTGGGGCGATCCCTGCATAGGTCGCAGGAATTTCGACGTTCTCGGTCGCCGTGGAGGTGCCAATCAGGTTGTAACTCTGGAACACGAACCCGAATGCCTCGCGACGCAGGCGCGCAAGTTCATCCCGATCCAGAGTCGCGACATTCTGGCCGGCAAACCGGTACTCGCCAGCGGTTGGCCGATCGAGACAGCCGAGCACATTCATCAGCGTTGACTTGCCGGAACCCGAGGCGCCCATGATCGCCACGAATTCGCCGGCGTAGAGCTTCAACGACACCCCGCGCAACGCCTCCACGAGGACTTCGCCCGTCGAGTAGGTCTTGCGGATCCCGTCGAGTTCGATCAGTGGCGCTTCGGATTCATTCCGCTCGCGCGTCTGCAGCACAGCGCTCATGGGAAACCCCTGAAGCCTCCACCACCGGGCCCACCACCCGCACCAGGAACGCGCTGTCCCTGGCCTTGAGTCGTCTGTGGGGGCGGTGCCGATTTCTTGCCAGTGACGACCGTCTCCCCCGGTTCCAGTCCTTCAAGGACTTCTGCCATCACCCGGTTACTGATTCCCGTCACGACCCGTCGTTCAATCTGCTTGCCCTCTGCATCCACCACAGTGACCGCCTGCACTCGAGGTCTGCCAGACCCATTGCCATCCGCGCCCGGACCACGTCCCGATCCCGGACGCATTGCACCGTCGCGAGGAGAACGGGATGCACCCGCAGCGCCCAGTTTGCCGTCGCCGGTTACTCCCTGCCGCGGACCTGGGGTTTGGGTCCCGTTTGCAGCTTCTGCTTCGGTCGGCACATAAGCATGTAACGCAGCAACCGGGACCGTCACGACGTCCTTTGCCTGTCCGACGACGAAAAACACCTGGGCGCTCATCTGGGTCTTGAGCTCGCCATCCGGATTCTCGACGTCGAAAAGCGCTGTATAGAGCACCACGTTGTTGGTGAGTTCGGGTGTGGGAAGAATCTGGCGCAGTCGGCCCCGCCAGCGTCGATCCGGATTGCCCAGCGTCGTAAAGTAGGCATCTATGCCGGCACGCAGCTTTGGCACATCAGCTTCCGACACCTGCGTCCAGACGGTCATGGTCGACAGATCGGCAATCCGCAGGATGATCGGAGCAATCTGGTTGGCATTCAGCGTCTGGCCTTCCCGCGCGGTGAGGGATACGACTGTTCCCGCCAGGGGTGCGTAAATCTGGCTGTAGCCGAGTGTCGCGGTATCGCCCTTCAGGCCAGACTCGGTTTGCTGGATCTGCGCTTTCAGGACACTGACCTGTGCCCTCGCGGAATCGATTGCCGCCTTGGCGCTCTGGAACGCCTCCTCAGTGGTTGCATCATCAGCCTTCAGCTGCACCTGGCGCTGATACTTGTCCTCAGCGAGAACGACCTGTGCTTCGCGGTCGACCAGCTGCGCCCGCTGCGCGCCCAACTGTGCACGCGTGGATTCCACCCTGGCCGCCAGCACCACCGCGTCGATCTCGGCGACGAGGTCACCTTGCTTTACCGTATCTCCGATCGCGACATGCAGCTTTTTCAGCTGCCCGGACACCTGCGCGCCGACGTCGACATAATCACGGGGCTGCAGATTGCCCAGGGCTGTCACCGTATTCTCGATGTCGCTGCGCACGACTTCCGAAGTCAGCAGATCGTCGAGGTTCGTGGCAGCACCCCGATTGATCCACCAGTAGCCAGCACCGCCTATGACGATGGCGGCGGCCGCGATCACGATGAACCGGCTCGGTACCCGTCCCGCCTGGGGCTTGACCTCGAATTTCGTCTGACTCATTGACCCTGGCATCCTTCGCTTTGTCCGGAGTATAGGCAGCGCTGGCCGGGTCCGTACGTAACTACCGGAAAAGGTTTGTCAACATTGTTCAAGGACCGGTGGCACTGGAACCGAGCTCGGCGTCGAGCGCCGCCAACCGTGCAGGGGTGCCGATATCGTACCAGCGGCCGCGATACACCTCGCCGCTGATGCGGCCAGCGCGGATGGCACGCCTGAACAGCGGCAAGAGCGGAAACGCCCCCGGCTGGCAGCCGGCGAAGAACTCCTTTCTGTACAGGCCGATTCCTGAAAAAGTGAACTGCGCACCGGACGCTTCAACCAACCGGGTGCCTGCAAGGCCGAAATCCCCCTGAGGATGGTGAACAGGATTGGGGATCAGCACCAGATGGGCGAGATCGTCAGTAGCTGGTACATGCCCGGCCTGCAATCGCCAGTCGGTCCAGATATCGCCATTGATCACGAGGAAGGGATCAGGCAACAGCAATGGCAGTGCCTTGAAGATGCCGCCGCCGGTTTCGAGCGCCGCAGCGCCCTCATCGCTGTAGTGGAGGGTGATGCCGAATCGCTCACCCGACCCCAGTGCCGAGCGCAATTTCGCGCCCTGCCACGCGAGGTTGATGACCACTTCACTGACGCCGGCACTTGCGAGCGCTTCAAGGTGATGCTCGATCAGCGCTTTGCCGCCGACCTGCAACAAGGGTTTGGGAAGGTCATCGGTCAGCGGGCGCATACGCTCACCCCGACCTGCCGCGAGAATCATGGCCCGCCTGACCACCTGGCCACTCTGCGGCGTAGATGTCATGAGCCGGAGAGAGCGAGTGCAGGTCGAACGCGGTCAGCAAGCAGGCGATGCAGGGCAGACAGCTCGGGATAGCGCGCCGCCACTGCAGTGACGTAATCCAGCGTGCGCGGAATGTCTTTGAGATAGCCGCGCTTGCCATCCCTGTGCCATAGCCTCGCAAAGATGCCGATTGCCTTCAGGTGCCGCTGCACACCCATCCAGTCGAACCAGCGGGCAAATGTCCGTGAGTCCGGTCCAGCGTCCAGACCGGCGCGACGGGCGCGTTCACGATAGTCGCTGACCCAGGCTGCGACTCTTTCCTGTGGCCACGCCACATAGCAATCACGCAGGAGTGATGCGAGATCGTACGTGATGGGACCGAACACGGCGTCCTGAAAATCCAGGATACCGGGATTGCCGCCCTCCTTCGTCTCCCGGCAGATCATCAGGTTCCGCGAATGATAGTCGCGATGCACGAACACGCGGGGTTGCCCGAGTGCCTCTGCGGAAAGTACCGCGAATGCCTGCTGCAGCTCCCTCAGTTCAGCAGCATCCAGCGCCAGACCAAGGTGTTTGTCCAGAAACCAGTCGGGAAACAGGCTCATCTCGCGCAGCAGAAGAACCTGATCATAAGCCGGCAATTGCCTGCCATGCCGCTCACCGCCCGACTGGATACGGACCAACGCTGCCATCGCGTCGGCGTACAGCTCCTCGACATTCAAACCCTGCGCGAGGTCCTCAAGATAGGTCCGGCTGCCGAGGTCCGACAACAGCAGGTATCCCTGCTCGAGATTTCGCTCGTGGATTCGCGGCGCATTGACGCCCATCGCGCCCAGCATTTCCGCAATCCGGATGAACGGACCCACGTCTTCCTTTTCAGGAGGAGCGTCCATGACGATCCGCGTCTCACCTGCAACGGTGACGCGAAAGTAACGTCTGAAACTGGCATCGGCCGACGCGGTTGTCACCGCGAAGTCGGTCCCTCCGTAGAGCTTCCCGAGCCACCGGACCAGACCGTCGAGCCTCAAGTCAGCAGTTGCCGTATTTTCTGTGCCCGGGCGGGCACGGCTTTGATCGATGACACCCAAGTGATCTGCTACTCCACAAGCAACACGACCTTAAGCAAAACTAACGGGCCGCAGGCGTTTACGGGTCATTATAATCTGTGCCAATGTACGAAATGACTTTCCCTAAAAGGTTGCTGCAAAAGTCTGTCCGTGCCGTTTGCATCATGATCCGGCGAAAAGCGTGGTTTTCGCCGGATCTCGAAATCAATGAGCCAGGACTCATCGATTTCGCCGAGTCGTCCATGACTCGGGTTAACAGGGCGCTGCAAGGAAATTTGCAGCACCCTGTTAAAACCGTCGCGGCCCCCGCTTTGATGCGCAAGATCGCGAGAATCAGGCTACTCGCTCCTTTCCTGGTTGCGGCATGTCCCACGATCGCTCTGGCACAGTCCTGTCCGGCACCTGCCGTGGATGAGACGACAGAAGCTACCGAGTCGGACACTGCTGTCGCCGCCGAGCAGCCCATCCAGATCACGAGCGAGGGCGCAGAAGTCAGCCGCACGGGTGACGCCGTACTCAAAGGCAAGGTCCGCATCCGGCAAGGTGAACGTACGCTGAACGCGGAGGACGCCACCTTCAATGCGGAGGAACAGAGCTTCTCGGTGTCGGGCAACGTGACGTATCGCGATCCGGAACTGCGCATCAAGGGCAAGAGTGCCAATGTCGCAACCGAGGGGGGTGCCAGTTTCGAGGGTGCCGAGTTCGAACTGCCCTCGCGCCCGGCGCGGGGATCAGCCGGACGCATCGAAGTGGACCGGGAAGGCACACTCGGGTTGAACGACGTCGTCTACACGACCTGTCCAACGGGCAATGAGGACTGGGTGATCCGGGCATCCGAAATCGATATCAATCCCAAGGCGGGTCTCGGTACCGGCCGCAACGTCCGGCTCGACTTCAAGGGCATCCCCATTCTCTATACGCCATTCATCTCGTTTCCGGTGGGTGTCGAGCGCAAGAGCGGCTTCCTGTTCCCTACGCTTGCAAATTCGACCCGCAGCGGCTTCGTAGTGTCTGCCCCCTGGTACTGGAATATTGCTCCCAACCAGGACGCCACCTTCACGCCCACGTGGTATACGAGCCGGGGTTTCGATCTGTTGACCGAATACCGTTTTCTGACGAAACGCAGCACGGGAAATGTGACTGCGGAGTATCTGCCGGATGATACCGAGTACGGCAGCAGTCGCAGCCTGGTGCAGCTCTTCGACAGAACGGATCTTTCCAGTCGCTTGCGCTTTACGGTCGCCGCTGCCAACGCCAGTGACCGCGACTGGTTCGAGGACTTTGGCGAAGGTTCCGAAGGGACCAGCGTCGTGTACCTGCAACGCCAGGCGGCCTTAAGCTATTTCGACCGCTACTGGACCATGTCCGGACGCGTGGAAAACTTCCAGTCGATCCAGCCTGTCGAAGGCGACGCGCTCCCCTACACCTTGTTGCCCCAGATCAGTATCAGTGGAGCGCTGCCGGATACCTTCCTCGGCTTCGACGCCGGCATTGATACGGAGTACACCTACTTTCAGCGGGACGACAGTGTGTCGGGGTCCCGGCTCGACGTTCATCCCGGCATCAGTTTGCCGCTGCGAAGCGCCGGCGCCTACCTGCTACCCGCGGTGAGCTGGCGCTATACCGCCTATGCGCTCAACAACACGGCTGCGGGCGCGGACGACTCGCCATCGCGTTCGGCGCCCATCGGCAGCGTCGATGCCGGCCTGACGTTCGAGCGGCCGTCGGGTTCAAGACAACAGCGCCTGCAGACGTTTGAGCCGAGGTTTCTGTATCTGTATGTGCCCTATCGCGACCAGTCGACGCTGCCGGTGTTCGACACGGCCGTGCCCGACCTCAACCTGGTGCAGCTGTTCAGGAACAATCGCTACGTCGGTGCGGACCGGTTGGGTGACGCCAATCAGCTGAGCGTGGGCTTTACGACCCGGCTACTGGACCGGGGCACCGGCAAGCAGTTCGTGAGCGCCACGGCGGGTCAGGCCTATTATTTCGACACACCGCGCGTGGTCCTGCCGGACGAGCCCGCTATCGACAGCAAATCATCGAATCTGGTGGCGCAACTGGAAGTCTCGGCGTTCAAGAACTGGAATGTCCGCATGGGCGTGCAATGGGACCCCCACGAGACGCGTAGCGAGAAAGGTGAAGCCCTGCTGCAATACGCCCCTGCTCATAACATGGTGGCGAACCTCGGTTACCGCTTCCGGCGGGACAGCCTGGAGCAATGGGATGCTTCGGTTGCCTGGCCGGTGACCGACACGTGGAGCACCTACGGCGGCGTCACCTACTCTGTCCAGGACAGCAAGCCCATCAACCAGTTTGCGGGCATCGAGTACCGCTCCTGCTGCTGGAAAGCCAGGATTGTGGGCCGGAAGTATGTCAGCAGCCGGACAGGCGATTCCGACTCCGATGTGCAGCTGCAGCTGGAACTAAATGGGCTGGCGAGCCTCGTACCAGGGGTCGATGCTTTCCTCGAACGATCCATTCGGGGATACTCGGTGCTGCCGCCCGCCACGCCTTGAGATTCGTTGCCAATTGCCGCCATGAAACACCCGTTTTTTCCCCTGTTGCTTGCCGTCACGCTGGCTGCCATTGGCTGGCAGAGCCCCGGCCTGGCTGCCACGTCCACTGCGCAACCTTCCCCGCAGGGAAGCGGCGTGTTGCTCGACGGCATCGCCGCCGTCGTCAATGAAGGCGTGGTGCTGAACAGCCAGCTCGAAGCCGAGGTGACCAACATTACCCGTCGGCTGAGGGAACAGAAGACGGAACTGCCCCCTCCCGCCGTTCTGCGCAAGCAGGTACTGGAACGGCTGGTGGTCGAGGAAATCCAGATCCAGCGCGCCAAGAAGGTGGGCATTTCCGTGTCGGACGAAATGCTGAACAACGCGCTGAACGACCTGGCGGTCCGCAACAAGGTCGCTTTCAGTGACCTGCCTCGCGCTCTCGAAGAACAGGGCATCGACTACCGGGACTTTCGCGACTCCATGCGCAAGGACTTGCAGCTGCAGATCCTCCGGCAGCGCGACGTGTTGCAACGGATCAACGTCTCGCCGCGCGAGCTCGACCAGTTTCTTGCCAGACAGAAGAACGGTGTCGACCAGACATCTGAATACAACCTGGCGCATATCCTGGTCGCAGTACCAGTCTCTGCAACCAGCGACGAGCTGGCAGACCGCGAAGCACGCGCGCAGGAAGTTTTTGCCAAGGCCCGAGGCGGCGAGGACTTCGCCCAATTGGCAGTGACCTATTCCGACAGCGGCACCAATGTGAATGGCGGCGCACTTGGCTGGCGTCCGGGATCGCAGTTACCGTCCATCGTCGTGGACGCGATTCCCGGGATGAAGCCAGGCGATGTCACGGAACCTTTGCGCACGCCCAGCGGCTTCCATATTTTCAAACTGATTGAAGTACGCGGTGGTATCGAACAAGCCGTCCAGTCCCAGGTCCATGCGCGTCACATCCTGCTGCAGACCAACGAACTGGAAGACGACAGCACGGTTGAGCAGAAGCTCGCCGCCATCCGCACTCGCATCGTCGACCAGAACGAGGATTTTGCCGCCATCGCAGCAGTGAATTCGGCCGACAAGGGCTCGGCGGTCGATGGCGGAGATCTCGGGTGGACGGGTCCGGGTTCATTCGTGCCCGAATTCGAACGCCAGTTGGACGCCCTGAAGGAAGGCGAGATCAGTCAGCCGTTCAAGTCGCAATATGGCTGGCACATTGTGCAGCTTCTCGGTCGACGCATGCACGACACAACGGACGACGTCCGCCGCAATCGTGCGTTTGCAGCCTTGAGGGAATCGAAGGCCGAGGAAGAAACCGAATTGTGGTTGCGACGACTTCGGGATGAGGCCTTCGTCGAATACAAGATGTGAGATGGTTCCGCGCACTCATCCTGACTTCCGGTGAACCGGCCGGAATCGGCCCGGACCTCTGTATCGAGATCGCGCGTCAACCCTGGAACTGCGAGCTGGTCATCGCAGCGGATCCCGCAGTACTGACTGATCGTTCCAGGGCTTTGGGACTCACCCTCGCGATTCAACCTTACGTCGCAAATAGCCCTTCGCTGCCGGCTGCGCGAGGCACCTTGACTGTTCTGCCAGTCACCACCGCCAATGCAGTTAAAGCCGGGCACCTGGACTCGGGCAATGCCCGCTATGTACTCAACCTGCTCGATCGCGCCGCGGACGGCTGCCTGCACGGGGAATTTGCTGCGATGGTCACTGCGCCGGTGCACAAGGGCGTAATCAATGATGCAGGCGTGGCGTTTTCAGGTCACACGGAATATCTGGCGGAGCGCACGGGAGGACACTACCCGGTGATGATGCTGGTCTCGGGGAGCCTGAGAGTTGCGCTCGCGACCACCCATCTGCCGTTGATCGAGGTCAGTCGCGCCATCACGCGGGAATCGCTGGCGCGAGTCATCTCGATCCTCGATGCCAGCCTGCGCTCCCAGTTCGGGTTGTCCCGTCCGCGGATTCTCGTCTGTGGGCTGAATCCCCATGCGGGTGAATCCGGCCACCTGGGACAAGAGGAAATCGCGGTGATAACGCCGGTCGTCGAGGCATTGCGTGCTCAGGGTCTTGCACTGACGGGACCCGTGCCGGCCGACACGGCCTTCATTCCATCGATGCTGTCCCAGGCCGATGTCGTACTGGCGATGTACCACGACCAGGGGCTGCCCGTGCTCAAGCATGCCGGCTTCGGTCAGGCTGTGAACGTCACACTCGGTCTGCCGATCGTGCGGACGTCGGTCGATCATGGGACGGCGCTCGACCTCGCGGGTACGGGCCGCGCAGATGCGGGAAGTCTCGCGGCCGCTCTTGAACTTGCCATCGAATTGGCCGGGAAGCGATCGACGTCGCCTGCCAGAGCAGCCGGTTAGGCTTCGGCAAGGCATACCCGTGCACCCTTCCAGGCATGTGCCACGCAAGCGATTCGGGCAGCATTTCCTGCACGATCCACACGTCATCGCACGCATCGTCGACGCGATTGCGCCCCGGCAGGGCGATCGTCTCGTGGAGATCGGGCCTGGTCTCGGCGCATTGACCTGGCCGCTGCTTGCCCGTCACGGCTCTCTCGATGTCATCGAGATCGATCGTGATGCGATCGCTGCACTGGAAGCGGCGCCCCGCCCCAGCGGCGAACTGCGCATCCACGGCGGCGATGTGCTCGAGTTTGATTTCGCGACGCTCCGGGGCGCGCCCGACACCAGGAAGCTGCGGGTGATCGGCAACCTGCCTTACAACATCTCGACTCCGCTGCTGTTCAGGTTGATCGAGGTGCGCGCTCACATCGAGGACATGCACTTCATGCTCCAGAAGGAAGTCGTCGACCGGATGGCAGCGGGACCAGGTGATGAGGCCTATGGAAGGCTCTCGGTGATGCTTGCCCCGTGGGTCACGGTAGAACCACTGTTCGATATTGGCCCGGGTGCATTCCGGCCACCGCCCAGAGTCATCTCCACTTATGTCCGGTTGCGCCCGCACCTTGAGCCATCTTTCACGCTCGACCACCCGGACCTGTACGCCGCCATCGTCGCGGCCGCATTCGGACAAAGACGCAAGACCTTGAGGAACTCGCTCAAGACACTGCTCGGCGAATCTGAATTTACAAAAGCGGGCATTGATCCTGCCTTGAGGGCAGAAGTGCTGGCGCCTGCGGATTTTGCAGCGCTCGCGCGCGCAGTGGCCGAGCAGCTGATTCGCGGCAGCAATACCGGCTAGAATAGCAGGGCGCTGTCTTGGACTTTGCAGCGTCCTGCTAGGCCGGGTCACGGACGACTCGGCGAAATCAACGAGTGCCGTCTCGTTCGATTTCGGGAGCCAGTGAAAACCACGCTTTTCGCTGGCTCCAGATGCAAAAGGCACGGACAGACTTTTGCATCAACCTGATAGAATGCTGCCGTGACCACCATCGAAACCAGCACATCTCCCCGCACGTCCAGACACAAGATCCAGGTCGACGTGTCGGCCAGTTATGTCGATGACCAGTCGAAGCCGGACGAAAGCCGCTACTTCTTCGCCTACACGATCACGGTCCGCAATGAAGGCCAGGTCCCTGCGCGCCTGTTGACGCGGCATTGGGTCATCACCGATGCGAATGGCAAGGTGCAGGAAGTCCGCGGTGAAGGTGTGGTCGGCGAACAGCCCTACATTCTGCCGGGTCAGGGTTTCCGCTACTCAAGCGGCGCCTATCTGGAAACACCGGTAGGCGCCATGCAGGGCACTTACCAGATGCTGGCCGACGACGGCCATAAGTTCGATGCTCCGATCGCTCCCTTCACGCTCGCGATCCCCGGAGTGCTGCATTAGATGCGGCTTCGGGCTTGACGGCGTGACGGGCTTCGGGCTTCGGGCTTCGAGGAAGAGACCGGGTTCATTTTCGGAGTTCCAGATGTTCCTGATCTTTTTCTGGCTGTAGCCCG
Organism: uncultured Pseudomonadota bacterium; assembly: GCA_963819685.1. Taxonomy (GTDB): domain Bacteria; phylum Pseudomonadota; class Gammaproteobacteria; order Steroidobacterales; family Steroidobacteraceae; genus CAIUGU01. The sequence goes on along the minus strand of CAWFXI010000008.1, from coordinate 128,671 downwards.
CGAGCCCGTAGCCTGTAGCCCTTCCCATGTCCGTCTACGCCATCGGCGACATTCAGGGATGCGATGACGAATTCGAGCAGCTGCTCGACCTTATCCACTTCGACGCTGCGCGGGATCGTCTCTGGCTGACTGGCGATCTCGTCAATCGCGGACCCAGGTCACTCGAAGTGTTACGCCGGGTGAAAGCGTTGGGCCCGGCCGTCACGACCGTCCTCGGCAATCACGATCTGCATCTGCTGGCAGCCGCTCAAGGTGGCGGCACGCGGGAGGGCGATACGCTCGCAGAGATCCTCGACGCGCCCGATCGTGATGAACTTCTGCATTGGCTGCGCCACCAGCCGCTGCTGCACCACGACGCTGCGCTTGGCTATACGATGATTCACGCCGGGCTGCCCCCGCAGTGGGATCTCGCGCTGGCAACAAAATGTGCGAACGAGCTGGAGACTGCGCTGCGTGATGAAACCACCGCAAGCGAACTGTTCGCGCACATGTACGGCAACCAGCCGGACCGCTGGTCGGATGATCTGATCGGTCATGCACGGCTGCGTTTCATCACCAACTGTTTCACGCGTCTGCGCTTCTGCGACGGCGACGGTCGCCTTGATCTGAAATACAAAGGCACCCTCGACAACGCACCGCGCGGCCTGCTGCCATGGTTTCGCGTCCCTGGCCGTCGATCGCGGTCACTGCGCATTGTCTGCGGCCACTGGTCCGCTCTCGGTTATCACTCAGGAGACGGGATACTGTCCATCGACACGGGTTGCGTGTGGGGCGGGAAGCTCTGCGCCGTCAGACTGGATGCAGAGCAGGCGCCGGTTTTCGTGCCGTGCAGTTCGTCCGGATTGAATGTTGGCGATTAGGCTTCGGCGTATGGGATCGCCCGCCAGGTTGGTCTCTAATCCGGATCAACTGACAGGTGAAACCTTCAGGTTCCAGATCTGCTCGGCGTACTCGCGGATGGTGCGATCACTCGAGAACCGCCCTGAGCTGGCCACGTTGATGATGGCCTTGCGTGTCCACGCATCCGGATCGCCATACAGTGCTGCCGCCTCGCGGTGCGCGCGCGCGTAGTCGGTCAGATCCGCCAGATGACGGTAAGTGATCGCCTCGACTCCAGCAGCGCATGGCGGATCGGCGCGAAGATGCCGGGCTCGTTCCGATTGAAGTGATCCGAGAAGATCAGATCCAGCGCGGCGCGTGTCTCCGGTTCGTTCTCATAGTGCCACCACGGGTCTGTACCACCCGGCGCTGTCGGCCACCTGCTGCGCACGTCAGGCCAAACAGGAAGAAGTTCTCCTCGCCGGCCGCTTCGGCCATCTCGATTGTGGCGCCATCGCGCGTGCCGATCGTCAGCGCGCCGTTCATCATGAACTTCATGTTGCCGGTGCCGCTCGCTTCATAGCCTGCCGTGGAAATCTGCTCGGACACGTCGGTGGCCGGAATCAGCCGCTCGGCCAGGCTGACGTTGTACTCCGGCAGAAACAGCACGGTCAGACGGTCGCGCGACACCGGATCCGCATTGACCGTTGCGGAAACGCTGTTGATCAGCTTGATGATGCAGCTTGGCCAGCTGATAGGCAGGTGCAGCCTTGCCGGCGAAGAAGAATGTGCGCGGCGCGAACGTCTGCCCCGGATCGGCACGCAACCGGTTGTACAACACCACGATGTGCAGCACATTCAGCAGCTGGCGCTTGTACTCGTGCATGCGCTTGATCTGGCTGTCGAAGATCGACTGCGGATCCACCGTGATCCCGTGGGTGGCCTGCAGCCACTTCGCGAACGCAAGCTTGGCCTGGCTTTTCGCCGCGCGGAACTCGCCGCGGAACTCCGCGTCGTCCACGAACAGCAGCAATTCGCGCAGCCGCTCCAGGTTCGTCACCCAGTCGCCGCCGATGGCTGCGATCGATGAGCTGCGCAGAGCGAAGGGTTGGCCTGCTGCATCCAGCGGCGCGGAGTCACGCCATTGGTCTTGTTGTTGAACCGGCCCGGAAAAAACTCCGAGAATTCGCTCAGCACTCGCGTGCGCAGCAGATCGGAGTGGATCGCCGCAACGCCGTTGGTGCTGTGGGAACCGACGACCGCCAGATGCGCCATGCGCACGCGGCGCCGTGACCCCTCTTCGATCAGACTCATGCGCTGTACACGCGCGTCATCGCCCGGAAAGCGGCGACGCAGTTCGTCGAGTGAAGCGCTGGTTGATCTCGTAGATGATCTCGAGGTGCCGCGGAATCAGGATCTCGAACAGCTCCACCGGCCACTTCTCGAGCGCCTCGGGCAGCAGCGTGTGATTGGTATAGGCCAGCGTGCGCACCGTCAGATCCCAGGCCTTCTCCCACGAGCAGATGGGCCTGATCGAGCAGGATGCGCATCAGTTCCGCGACCGACAGCGCCGGGTGCGTGTCGTTCATCTGGATCGCCACGCGCTCCGGGAAGGTGCTCCAGTCAGGCTTGCCGCTCCTGGTGAAGCGCGCAACGATGTCCTGCAGCGAACAGCTCACCATGAAGTACTGCTGCAGGAAACGCAGCGCACGACCTGCCATCGTGGAGTCGTCCGGATAGAGCACGCGCGTCAATGATTCGGCGGCCACGTTCTGGATGACGGCGCCGGCGAAGTCACCCTGCGAAAACTCTGCAAGATCAGAAGTTCCTCGGCGCCTGTGCGCCCCACAGGCGCAGCGTGTTGATGCAGCGGCCGCCATAGCCGACCACGGGTCTGTCGTAGGCGATACCCAGCAGGTGCGAGGGCTGATCGCGCTTGATGTCCAGCGCCGAGCCATGCGAGGTCGAAGCTGGCGTTCAGCGGCACTGCGTAGACCTTGCCCGGACGCACGATTTCCCACGGGATCCACTTCGCGCAGCCAGTTGTCCGGATGCTCGACCTGGTAACCGCGATCGATCGCCTGGCGGAAAATGCCGTACTCGTAGCGCAATCCGTAGCCGATTGCCGGGTACTGCAGCGTCGCGAGCGAATCGATGAAGCAGGCCGCAAGACGACCCAAGACCGCCGTTGCCGAGGCCGGCGTCGGGCTCCTCTTCAATGAGTTCCTGCAGATCCCAACCGACTTCCACCAGCGCCTTGTGCACCAGCGGCTCGGCGGCAAGGTTCATCATGTTGTTGCGCAGGGTGCGGCCGAGCAGGAATTCCAGCGAGAGATAGTGGACGCGCTTGGACTGCGCTTCTTCACGTGCTCTCTGGGTTTCCATCCAGCGATGCGCGACGAGATCGCGCACCAGACGGCTGACTGACTCGAATTTCTGTCGCAGACGCGCGTGGCGCGGATCGACGAGATGGCCACAGAGCAGGTAGCGATCGGTCCATTCGCCCTCCTCACTGACCAGTCCCAGCTTTTTCAGCCGCAACCCCAGCCCCGTCTGTTTTGCGCTCATGCGGAGGGTTACGGCTGCCGCAACGCGAAGTGAACATTCCGCCGGGCCGGCGCCCCCAAAGCTGTGACGTACGTTCAGGAATCGCGCCTGACTACGGCGCTACCCCTTCCGGCACCGCTTCATCAGGCTTTGGCAAAGCCTTCAGCGCTTCCACTTCAAGGTTCAGCTGTCCCACCTGCACCTGGCCCGGGATGCACCAGTTGCTTTCGCGGACGACAAGGATCCCCAGCTTCGGAAACACCTGCGCCGCCAGTTGTTCAAGGAGTTCGCAGTCACCATCGTCAAGGTACCTGGAACGCCTTGAAAATTTGACCTTCGTCCGGGCCGCCGGGAATTCCCCCGTGGCTTCGCCGTCGGCACTCGACTCTCCCCGGACCTTGGCAACCAGTTCCCGCCGGCTTTTCTCTGCGGGGTCAAGCTGTGCGTCCGGTACCGCGACTACCGGGAAAGCTGCCTTGATCCGCACACTCATGAAGCGTTCTCCGATGTTCTGTTCCATGCAGCCGGAGGAACGCACCTTGAGGTCCTTGCGGGCACCCAGTTCCTCAAGCACCCACTCGACCTTGTCCTCCAGCGACCGGCACGAATAAAAGCTGGTCCGGGCGATATAGGTGAAATAGATGTCGTGCTCGTTCCAGGTTGCCTGGATCGGTTCCGCCTCCGTGGCCGCAAATGTCGCGTTTGCCAGCAGGGACACGGCCAACGCCATGCATACGCCTGCAACTTCGCTGCGGAAAGACATTGCCGTTTTCTCCATCGTCAACCTGCCGCCTTTTGTGGGATTCTCTGCTCCTGCTTCCGAGATGCAAGCCGCACTGCGGCAAGCCCCGGGGCTCGCTTATACTGACACTAAATGCACCCGCTAAAGGCCTTCAACTTCAGGGACTGGATCGATCGCCACCGGGGCGACCTCAAACCGCCGGTGGGCAACCGGCTCGTGTTTCACGACACCGAATTCATCATCATGGTGGTGGGCGGCCCCAATGCCCGGACCGATTTTCATGACGATCCGGGAGAAGAGTTCTTCTACCAGCTCGAAGGTGAGATGGTCCTGAAGACCGTCCAGGACGGTCACGTCGTCGACATCCCGATGCATGCCGGCGACATCCTGTTGTTGCCCCCCCACGTACCGCATTCTCCGCAGCGACAGGCACATTCTGTGGGCCTGGTCGTCGAGCGCCGGCGGCGCCCGGACGAAAAGGACGGTTTTCTGTGGTACTGCAGCCGCTGCCAGCACCCGCTGTATGCGGAGTATCTGCACATCAGCAACATCGAGACCCAATTGCCCCCGGTGTTCGAACGCTTTTACGGCTCGGACCAGCACCGCACGTGCAAGCAGTGTGGTCACATCGCACCACAGCGCTGATGCCACTGCAGCAGCTTGAGTTCCTGCATGACAACCGGCGCTGGCGCGCGGACCTGACGCGCCCCGCCAGTATCGCCATTGCGCTCGACTTCACTGGACTGCAGCCCTCCTTCTTCGGTGCACCGGCAGCACGCGCCGAGCCGCTTAAGTCAGGCGGATTCGTGGGAGATGTCAGTGCCGGGGGCAGCTGCCAATGTTCAACGTACACGCTGACGCCCCACTGCAACGGCACGCATACCGAAAGCGTCGGCCACGTGGTGCGCGAACCCGTCAGCATTCATGCGATCGCAACCGACTCTTTCGCCCTTGCGCGCTTGATCAGTGTCGAACCCGTGGCTGCAGCTGCCAGTACTGAAACTTCGATCCCACCTGCTGGCCCGGACGATCGCTGGATTTCTGCGGCGCAGATCGATGGGGCCCTGGCGGGAGTCCGGGAGTCAGGCGTCGAGGCGCTGATCATCCGTACGCTGCCGAATGCGGAAGCAAAAAAAGCGCGTGACTACTCTGCCGGCCATGACGCGCCCCCCTACTTCAGCCTGGAGGCCATGCGCAGCCTCGTCGCTCGCGGTTACACTCATCTCGTAGTGGATCTGCCTTCCGTCGATCGTGCAGAGGACGGCGGCAATTTGAGCGGACACCGGATTTTCTGGGGATTGCCGCCGGGTAGTGTGAGTCTTGCGGAAGCGAAACGGGCGCGGGCAACGATCACCGAACTCGCCTATATCGGGAATGACATCATGGACGGGCTTTACCTGCTCAATCTGCAGCTGGCTGCCTTTGCCTCCGATGCAGCACCGAGCAGGCCGGTCCTGTATCCACTGGAGTTGATCAACTCTTGAACCAGCCATTCACCACGCACAGATCGCAGGCACTCGACCTCGATGCCGCGGACCCGCTGCAAGCCGTCCGGCGCGACTTCGTGCGCCCAAATCGCAGCGATGGTTCCGAAGCTGTCTATCTGTGTGGCCACTCATTGGGCCTTCAGCCCCGACGTGCCGTCACCTATGTCAACGAGGAGCTGGAAGAATGGCAGCGACTGGCTGTCGACGGTCATTTTGGTGGCAGAAGACCCTGGGTCTCCTGGCATGAACGGCTGACACCCGCGCTGGCCCGGCTGACCGGCGCACTGCCTATCGAAGTCGTCGCGATGAATTCCCTGACCGTCAATCTTCACCTGCTGCTGGTGAGCTTCTACCGGCCCGCCGGTACACGCAGAAAACTGCTCATCGAGCGCTCTGCGTTTCCCTCTGACCGTTATGCCGTCATCTCCCAGATCCGGGCGCACGGTCTGGACCCGGCCGATGCGCTGCTCGAAATTGCGCCGCGGGAAGGTGAAGACAGTGTTCGCGACGAAGACCTGCTGGCGCTACTTGAACGCGAAGGGTCGACCATCGCCACGGTCTTGCTCCCGGGTGTGCAATACCTGACAGGCCAGCGTTTCCCGCTGCGGGAAATCACACAGGCCGCGCAGGCGCAAGGCTGTGTCGTCGGTTTCGATCTGGCGCATGCAATCGGCAACATCCCGCTGGAGCTGCATGACGCTAATGTCGATTTCGCCGTGTGGTGCAGCTACAAATACCTCAATGGAGGTCCTGGCGCCATCGGCGGTTGCTTCGTCCACGAACGCCACGCGCGGGAAAGCGAGCTGCCCCGCTTCGCCGGCTGGTGGGGACATGACAAGGAATCGCGCTTTCGCATGGGCCCCGACTTCCAGGCTCTGCCCGGTGCCGAGGGCTGGCAGCTTTCCAATCCGCCCATTCTCGCAATGGCACCCTTGCTCGCGTCGCTGGAAATCTTTGATGCAGTCGGGATATCGCAGCTCGTTGCCAAGTCGGGGCAACTCACCAGCTACCTCGACTTCCTGCTTCGAGAAAAACTTGCATCCAAGCTCACGCTGCTGACGCCCGCGGCACGTGGCTGCCAGCTGTCCCTGCGAGTGAATGCAGACGCCGTGGTGCTGCGAGGTCTGCATGCAAACCTGCATGCGCAAGGATTTGTAACTGATGTGCGGGAGCCGGATGTCCTGCGAGCCGCGCCCGTTCCGCTCTATAACTCCTACCTTGACGTATGGGAGTTCGTGGACACGTTGCGTAAGGTGATGTCGTGACCGGGTGATGTCGGAGATTCCAGACATCGCGTCGTCATCACCACATCATCGTCCCCCCGTCATCACGTCCCAACGCCAGTCGAGGCTCGCTGATACCAACCAAGCATGACCAATATCGCACCCACCAATGCCGTCACGATCATCGGAGCCGGTCTCGCCGGCAGCCTGATGGCTATTCTGCTCGCGAAGCGCGGCGTGCCAGTGCTCGTGCTTGAGCGCCGAGCGGATCCTCGCGGAGAGGAGGTCGAGAGTGGTCGCTCCATCAATCTCGCTCTGGCCGATCGGGGTATAGCGGCCCTTAAGGCTGCAGGGGTCTTCGCGGCCGTGGAGCCGCTGCTGATTCCGATGCCGGGCCGCATGTTGCACGAGATCAACGGCAACACACTCTTCGTGCCTTACGGACAGAACGAGCGTGAATCCATCTACTCGGTTTCGCGTTCCGCGCTGAACTGCACGCTGCTCGACGAATTGGCAAAGCTTCCCGGTGCCGTCGTGGGTTTCGAACAGGAATGCATGGAAGTGGATTTCCGGCGGCGACTGCTCCGTATGAGAGACGTACCTTCCGGGAAACTGTATCGCGTGCCGCTGGACCGCGTCATTGCTGCCGATGGAGCAGGCTCGCCTTGCAGGCGATCCATGGCTCAAGCGTTCAACCTCGCCATTACCGAAGACCTGCTGCCTCATGGCTACAAGGAACTGACTCTCGCAGCGGATGCGAGCGGCAATCACCAATTCAATGCACATGCCCTGCATATCTGGCCGCGCGGTGGCTTCATGCTGATCGCGCTACCGAACACCGATGGGTCGTTCACCGTCACGTTGTTCCTGCCACTGAATGGCGCTGTCAGTTTCGCAAGCCTGCAAGACGCACGGAGCATCGTCGCTTTCTTCGAGGAACACTTTGCGGATGCACTCGATCTGATGCCGGGCCTGGCCGAGGAATTCGCTGCCCACCCGACTGGCAGGATGGGGACCGTGCGCTCCCCTCAATGGACCGCCGGGGACCGAATCGTCCTGATTGGCGATGCCGCGCACGCCATCGTGCCGTTCCATGGGCAGGGCATGAATTGCGCCTTCGAGGATTGTCTGGAGCTGGACAGGCTGCTCACCGCTCTGCCGTGGGCCGAGGCCTGCCGGAAGTTTGAATCTGAACGCAGGCCGGACACCGATGCCATCGCAACGATGGCGATCGAAAACTATCTGGAAATGCGCGATACCGTCAGGGAGCCGGCTTTTCAACTGCTGAAGGCGCTGTCGCTGGAACTGGAACGCCGCTTTCCGGGCCGCTTCATTCCCCGCTATTCCATGGTGATGTTTCACCACGAGATTCCGTATCACGTTGCACTCGAGCGCGGCCGCGTGCAGGCAGACATCCTCGATGAACTGACGGAAGGCGCCAGCGACCTCGCCGGCATTGATTTCGACCGGGCAGCAACGCTGATCGCAGCAAAGCTGCCGCCCTTATCCTGATCCTCTACCTCGGCCGCCGGGACGAACCATCTCGAACATGATGTCTGGCGTAATTTCAGCGTAGCTGCCGGGCCCGCCCGCACGCAGAATCGGGTGCACGGCCGCTGTGTCGTAGATGCCATCGCGCAACGCGGATTTCGCGATATGTACGCCGACCACTTCGCCTAGCACCAGCCAGCTGTTCACCGGGTGCCCTTCGAGATCCTTGAGCGCAATGATCTGGAGCAACCTGCATTCCATGGAGACGGGGCTTTCTCCCACTCGTGGCGCAGACACCAGTCGGCAAGGCGCCGCGGTCAGCCCTGACAGCTCGAATTCATCCACCTCTGGCGGCACCATCGCTGCCGTTGCATTCATGGGCTCGGCAAGCGCACGGGTCGCCAGGTTCCACACAAACTCCCGGGTGGCCTCGATGTTTCGTACGGTGTCTTTCCAGCCAATACTGGAGAAGCCGATGATGGGTGGCCGGTAGTTGAAGGCATTAAAGAAACTATAGGGCGCCAGATTGCGCCGGCCATCCGCCCCCAGCGTTGAAATCCAGCCGATGGGACGTGGCCCGATGATGGCATTCAGAGGGTCGTGCGGCAGCCCATGGCCGCGCGACGGCTCGTAGTAGTGAATGGCGTCCGGGTCCTCAGACATTTCGCTCAAGCAGTTCGAAGCTGTAGGCGTGCTCGTTGCGCTCATCCGATGCATGCGCTTCTATGGACGTTTCACGCCATTCGTCATAGTCGATGTCGGGGAACCAGGTATCCCCCTCCACCGCCGTATGGACACGTGTCAGGTAGATGCGATTGGCCAGCCCCAGGGTCTCCCTGAAGATCTCCTCGCCACCGATGATCATCACTTCGTCCGCATTGCCGGCAGCATCGATGGCCTCATCCAGGGTATTCACCACGGTACAGCCTGCAATGACCAGATCGCGCGTGCGGGTGATGACGATGTTGTGACGGCCCGGCAAGGGCTTGCCGATCGACTCGTACGTCTTGCGTCCCATGATCACGGGTTTGCCAAGGGTAACTTCGCGAAAATGCCTGAGGTCGGCAGGCAACCGCCATGGCAGCTTGTTGTCCCGGCCAATGACCCCATTCTCATCCGCTGCGACGACGATCGATATGTTCATCAATCCATCCTGACGCGCCACGTGATGATCCCGTCGCCGTCGATGAGATCCTTTTCCTTCAGCCAGACGCGCGTATCGCCGGCGTCCTCTTCGAACCACGCACGAGCGGACCCGAGGCGGAACGTATATCCCCAGGCATCCATATCGGCCGCCATGCGGTCGGCGCCCACTTCGGTCAGATACTCGGCAAGAACAATCTGCAGATAGCAGACGGCATTCTCTTCCTCGTGATCGCCGCCGGCATCGCGCTCCAGCCTCATCCGGCGCCGGGAATCCATACAGATGAAGTGAGAGGCCTCGTGAAGCAGCGAGTGGACTGGTGTGTCGAGCCGGCAATACACCCGGTTGCCAAGCAGCCCGGCCTCGCTTTCACCCCAGTAGGAACCGGGAATGTCTTCGCCTTCCTGCTGTATTGACAGCGTCAGGCCAAAGGGCCGGAGCAGATCCTCACACGCGGAAATGGCGACATCTGCAAGCGTAAGGACGCCAGATGTCGCGTTCTGCGCAGGCACAGCGACGGAAGGAGAAGGAGGACTGGTCAACATCGAAGGCCGGGGAAACTATAACGAAGCAAGCCGCCGCAGGACCAGCCCCGCAAGATCCTGCGCCAGCGCTGCACGCAGACCCGCCTCCTCCTTTTCCTTGGCAAGGAGAGCGGCCTCGTCATATCTGTAGTCGTTGACGAGTTCAAGCTTCTGCAGGGGAATGACTTCCTTGCCACCCTGCTCGACGGAGTATTCGACCGCGTAGAAGACTTCATACTCCTGCGGCGTGTTGCGCGCAGACACGGCAAGTACCCGGCGTCCCGTACTGTCCTTGCGGATCTTGAGGACGACGCTGGCATCTTCCCGTACGGGAACCAGGGTGGCGCCCGCAGTGCCCAGGCTCCGTCGCAACGCCCTGTCAAAGTCGCTATGCAGATCGGCGGAATCAAGATAAGTCGCTGCCATCGAGGCCGGCAGTTTCTCCGAGCCTCGCAACTGCCAGCCACAGCCAGTCAGCGCCAGGAGCGCGATGACAGCCAATTGGAATCCGTGGCGTTTCAGCATGCCGCATGATGCCATCATTCATTCACGGACGGAAACGGCAGCGTTCGCCGCGCTGCCCGTCCCCTGCGAGGACATTCAGGCGACGACGTTCACCAGCTTGCCCGGCACGACAACCACCTTGCGAATGGGCTTGCCTTCGACCCATCGCTGCACGGTTGCATCCGCCAGAGCTGCTTCCCTGACTGCCGCTTCCGTGGCATTCACCGGAACCGTGATGCGCCCACGCAGTTTGCCATTCACCTGGAGCACGATTTCCACGGCCTCCTGAGCCAAAGCCGCCGCATCGGGTGCGGGCCACGGAACATCGATGATGGCACCCGGATGGCCCAGTTCCTGCCACAACGCATGACAGATGTGCGGCACGATCGGCGAGAGCATCAATGCGATCAGCTCAAGCGCCTCTTGCCGCAACACCCTGCCGGTGGCCGTGCTGTCCGTGAATCGGTCGAGCGCATTCATGAGTTCCATGACTGCCGCGATGGCCGTGTTGAATATTCGCCGCCGCCCGAGGTCATCGGTTACCTTGACCAGCGTCTGATGCACCAGGCGCCTCATTTCACGCTGTTCGTCGGTCAGGTCGGATTGCAGGTCGCTTGAGAGCCGGCCCTTGCCTCACGTGCTCGTAGACGGACTTCCACACTCTCCGGATGAACCGGAAGGCCCCCTGGACACCCTGGTCCGACCATTCGAGTGTCTGCTCCGGAGGCGCCGCAAACATCATGAACAGCCGCGCCGTATCGGCACCAAACTGCTCGACCAGCACCTGCGGATCCACCCCGTTGTTCTTCGACTTCGACATCGTGCCGATGCCGCCCGATTCAACCGGTGCGCCGTCCGACTTGAGTACCGCACGCCCATCCGTGGTCACTTCGACATCGGCTGGACTGAAGTACACCATCCGCCCGGTCGCAGGCTTGCGGAAGTAGATGTCGTTCAGCACCATCCCCTGCGTCAGCAGGTTTTCGAATGGCTCGGCGACCGTGACAAGGTCGAGGTCACGCATCACTCTCGTCCAGAACCGCGAGTACAGCAAATGCAGAATCGCGTGCTCGATGCCGCCGATGTACTGGTCGACGGGTAACCAGTAGTTCACCCGTTCATCGACAGCGGCGCGCGAGTTGTCCGCTGATGCATAGCGCAGGAAATACCACGATGAATCGACAAAAGTGTCCATCGTGTCGGTTTCGCGCCGGGCCGCCTTGCCACATCGTGGACACGCACACTCCACGAACGCCTGCATCTTCGCAAGCGGATTCCCACTGCCGTCCGGCACCAGATGGTCCGGTAGCACGACAGGTAATTGCTCATCGGGAACCGGCACGTCGCCGCACTCTGCGCAATGCACGATCGGGATGGGACAACCCCAGTAACGCTGGCGGGAAATGCCCCAGTCCCGCAGTCGCCACTGCACTTGTCGCTCGCCGGCATTCAATGCCTTGAGATCGGCCGCTATGGCATCGATCGCCTGGGTCTGATCCAGACCATCGTATTTCCCGGAATTGATGCAATACGTGGCCTCGGTATTGGCATACCAGGGCTGCCAGGCTTCCACAGAAAATTCCTGTCCTGACTGGTCGATGACCTGGCGGATGGGTAACCCGTAGGTCTTGGCAAAATGGAAATCGCGTTCGTCGTGCGCCGGCACGCCCATGACTGCACCTTCGCCATACCCCATCAGCACGTAGTTGCCGACCCAGACGGGGATCTGCTGCCCTGTCAGCGGATGAGTCACGAACAGGCCGGTGGGCATGCCCTTCTTTTCCTGCTGCGCCAGCTCGGCTTCCATTGCCGTGCCCTGCTTGCATTCTTCGATGAACGCGGCGAGCTCTGGATCCGCTTTGGCGGCGTGCATTGCCAGCGGATGTTCGGCAGCGACTGCACAAAAGGTCACGCCCATGATCGTGTCGGCGCGAGTGGTAAAAACATTCAGCAGACGTTGCTGTCCCCCAAGTTCATAGGGAAACCCGAAGCGAACGCCGACGCTCTTGCCAATCCAGTTCGCCTGCATCGTACGCACGCGCTCGGGCCAGCCGGGCAATGAATCGAGTGCCGCCAACAGGTCGTCGGCATACTGTGTGATCCTGAGGTAATACATCGGGATCTCGCGTTTCTCGACGGGAGCACCCGTGCGCCAGCCACGCCCATCGATGACCTGCTCATTCGCCAGCACGGTCTGGTCCACCGGATCCCAGTTCACGACGCCGGTCTTCTTGTAGGCGACTCCCCGCTCCAACATGCGCAGGAACAGCCACTGGTTCCAGCGGTAATACTCAGGGTCGCAGGTCGTGACCTCGCGATCCCAGTCAATCGCCAACCCTAAGGACTTGAGCTGGCGTTTCATGTACGCAATGTTGTCGTACGTCCAGCGTGCCGGCGGTACCCCGTTTGCCATGGCGGCGTTCTCGGCCGGCAGCCCGAAGGCATCCCAACCCATCGGTTGCAGAACATTCCGTCCCTGCATGCGCATGAAGCGCGACAGCACATCGCCGATGGTGTAGTTCCTCACGTGCCCCATGTGCAGGCGACCGCTGGGGTACGGGAACATGCTCAGGCAATAGAACTTCTGCCTGGCGGAATCCTCAGTGGCAGCAAATGACCGGTGGCTGTCCCACCAGGATCGGGCAGCGGTTTCGACGCTGGCGGGTTCGTAACGTTCTTGCATGGGGCGGGCTACACGCGGACTGAAAAGTCGCGCAAGGATACCGGAGCGGGAGCGTAACGTCTCGGCCCTTCCATGCTGCAGGGACCATCGATTCGGCCTCAGTCCCCGAGCGCAGCCCTCAGTGCAGCGATCTCGTCAACGCAGTCCCGCATGATGTGAGCGCACTTCTCATTATCGAGCCCGAGCCGCGAAAATGCCCGGACGCCCTGCATGTTCAGCTCCATATCCGCTTCGCGACCGAAGAAGGCGGACATCATGGTCGCCACCGTCAGTACATCCGTGACATCCGCATAGCCACTATGCCGGTCAATATCCTCGTGTTCGCCGACTGCTTCCGCAATCTGTTCCGGGAATCCCCAGTTCTCGATAACCGCCTTGCCGATATTGGAATGCCAGGCGCGCATGATGGATGCCATCGCTCGCTCGTCGGCAAACAGGCTGGGATGCTTGTGGGCACGGGCGAGGATGTAGATCTTGCCGACGTTGTGCATGAGCCCGCCCAGCATCGCTTCGTCCGAGTTGACCCCTTGTGCCCGCGTTCCAATGGCATAAGCCAGAGCCGCCACCATGGTGGCTTCGTGCCACAGCGCTTCAAGCTGCTTCGTGATCGGACGGAGATCACCCGCGCGTCGCAGCTGCGTAATCGCGAAGGAAACAGCGGCAGTCCGCACGTTGTTGTGACCAATCCGGCTGATCGCGGTCCGCAGTTCGCCGATGGTCTTGCTGCCACGATTCAGCGCAGCGGAATTGGCAAGCGCCAGGACGCGCGCTGCAAGCCCCGGTTCGGACCCGACGATGCGGGCTATCTGCTCCGGACTGACATTCTCATCGCCGAGCGCCTTGCGAACCCGCATCGCGACGTCCGGAAAGGCCGGCAGCTCGACGTGCCCTGCGGAGACTTCCTGCGCCAGCTCAGCGACAAACTCGAACGCGATGGCATTCATTGCCTCCGCGTCCGGCTGGGTCTGTGGCCTGGCTGCAGCGGTAGTTGACTGACTTGACGACATTGAGACGATCCTTGTGAAAAACCAGGCAGCGTGTCTCTGGAAGACGGCGGGCACTGCGTTCAGCCCCGCGATGGGGCACACAGTGAACTATCGGCCCTGAAGCCTGTGTCTTGAGACGTACGGCATCACGTTCAGGAAAAGGATTCAAGAAGCCGCTTGTGGCGGCCGATAGAGGGTAAAGAGTGACCGAGGTCACAATCACTTGCGTATTGATACCGCACCACCAGCCAGTCTTGGCAGCTTGGGCCGCGCCCCGGGGTTTCTTCCGGAATGGCGAGTTGGAGCCGTGCTCGAAGCGGTCGCCGTACGCGATGCCGCGACTGGTCAACTCTGGCTCAACATCGGGCAGACCCGGTTACCAGCGCGCCTGGCTTCCGGTGATCCGCTTGGGCCCCCTGACGGCGAATCTTTGCGCCTTAGGGTGCTGCGCAACAGTCCGATCCTCGCCTTTGAAACGCTTGACGCCGATGCGCCCGTACAGCCAGACACGGCAGGGGACGCGCTGCGCCGCTTGCTGCCACGACAAGCCAGTCCGGCCATGCTGCTGGCGAACTTCGCCTGGCTCAATGAAAGCGATGATCGCGCCCAGGCACTCCCTCCTCAAGTACTGGAAGCCATTGCACGAGTGTGGAAAGGCCTGCCTTCTGCGACACAGCTGGCTGGACCCGACGGACTGAAGACCGCGCTGCTTCGTGCGGGGGTCTTTCTCGAATCTCAACTTGCCAAGGCTCCGGCAGCCAACTCGCTTGAGGATCTCGCGACCCGCGATCTGAAGGCGTTGCTCCTCGGCCTGCGGGCGACGCTGGTAGAGCATGGCGGCAAACCCACCGGTGCAACTTCACCAATGCCCGATTCCATTTCGCCCCTTCCCCGATCGCATGGGTCATTGCCCCCCTTGGCGGAAGCCGCGGCATCACTGGCATCTACCCGTTCAAAAGCGGCGATGCTGGATACTTTGACTCAACAGACCGACGGCGCGCTGGCAAGGTTGACTGCTACACAGATAAACAATTTTGCTGCGCATGGCCTGACCTGCCTGATCGAGCTGCCGGTCAGGCACCAGGATGACGCGAGCATGCTGCGCTTCCGCTTCGAACGCGAACCCACCCATCCCGGTGAGCAGGACCCGAGCTGGACAGTTGAAGCTGCCTTGGCTCTGCGGCAGGGTGAAACCGTGCATGCCCGGGTTGCGCTGCGAGCGGGAAGAATCTCCGTGCAGCTGCGGTCGGACTCCCCTGCAATCGTCGCGCAAATGAAGAGCCGCAGCGGTTTTCTGGCAGGCGTGCTGCAGACAGCAGGCCTTGAAGTCGATCAGGTCGTCTGTCTCAACGGATTGCCGGCGACAGAAGGGGGTCACTCCCGGGCGCAACTCGTGGATGCACGCGCGTGAACAGGGAAAGCTCGCATATCCCCGTTGCAGTCGCACTGCATTACCGCAATGAAAGAGCGCCTCGCGTAGTTGCCAAGGGAGGTGGAGAAATTGCGGCACGCATCGTCGCGACAGCGAAAGCGCACGGTGTCCCCCTGGAGCAGGATCCTGCGCTGGCCGCGGCACTCGCAAGACTGGACCTGAACGAGGAGATCCCGCGTGACCTCTATGTGGCGGTAGCCGAGGTGCTCAGGTTCATCTGGCGTCTCGAACGTCAATAACAGGTTGATGCAAAAGTCTGTCCGTGACTTTTGCATCGGAGGCCAGCGAAAAGCGTGGTTTTCACTGGCGTCCTACCACAGCCAGACGTTTGCGGACGGGTTGCACATCAACGCCTGATGCCGCTGCAGATTCACCTTCCGCAGGCCTGGGTGCCTGTTCATTGCGTCCGTGCAACCGCACGATCAGCTCCGCTTCATGACGAACCAGGCCGCAATGAGCAATGATCTCGTCGCTGGCGGCACCGCGCTGCGCGAGCCTGATGGCATTGTCATAGACGCGTTGACCTGAGGCGGTGTGCGCAGGGGTCAGCTGCGAATCGGCATCTACTTTTTCTGTCAACCCATCGAGTCGGGTAGTCACCTTGCCGACCGACTCAGCGAGAGCATGCAGTTCGCCCTGAATGAGATCCAGCTGCTCAAAGAGCCGCTGGGTGTCACGCGCCTGTGCAACACGCCACCGTGAAAATGCCCAGGCGAATACACACAACGCACCGACCAGGGCGAACGCCCTCCCGGCAATCAGCAGCAATTCCAGCGAAACCGGAAACGGCAGCTGATCAAGCGATAGCGACGAAATCAAGGTCGGCATGACACAAGCCCTCTTGAGACACTTCTGCCTGGTGTGATGGTGGTCACACCTGTATCCGGCATACGCCGGAAATCCGGCAGCGTTTAATTCCACCAGAGAACAAGCATGAACCATGCCAGAGGGCAGGCTGCGGGGATTCGAAATCCTTTAAACCGAACCCGCTAGTTCGCGGCTTGAGTGGCGCCGAGTGGCGCAGGCGGCAGGGGACTGGGAGGAGAAGCCGTTGCTGACGGCGGTGTTCCGGTTTCGTCACGCCCACGTTCGGTGGCATACGCGCCTTCCGGATTGCCGTCACCGCTCAGAATCACGAGCAGCACGCGTCGATTCGCATTGCGGCCTTCAGCGGTATTGTTACTGACTGCCGGACGATTCTCTCCCAGGCCAATCACCGCAAGGCGCTTCGCATCGATACCGCGCCTGGTGAAGAGGTGAACGACACTCGCAGCTCTTGCCGCGGACAGTTCCCAGTTTGACGGGAATGCCGCGGTGCTGATGGGCCGGTTGTCGGTGTGGCCCTCCACTCGCATGGGATTCGGAAACGGAACCAGGGTATCTGCAAGCTGATCGAGCGCCTTGATGGCCGCCGGCGACAGCGTCGCAGAACCGCTCGGAAACAGGATGTCCGTGCGGATCTCCACTTCGACCCAGAAATCATGGCGCCGCACGATGACCAGGTTCTTGTCCACAAGGTCGGCCATGGCATGCTCCACCTGTTCAGCAACCTTCTGCAGTGCGCGCGTGGTTTCACTGCTCGGCAGGTGCTCCGGCGTCGGCGCCTGCTCGGGTTCGGTGGACTCCCCAAACTGCCTGGGCTCAATTGACTGTTCCTGTTTTATAACGAGCAGCGAGCGGGGCTGTCCCTCAAGGGATGCCTGCTGCACGATGCTGACTGCTATGTCAGCACCCGAGCCAACCTGCTTTTCCCCGACCTGGACGGGTTCCAGCGTCTTTGGGGAGCCCCGGAATGCAGCGACCATTGAATCGGAGAGCACCCGATACTTCCCTTCATTGACGGTCGAAATGGCGTACATGACGACGAAGAACGCCAGCAGCAATGTCACGAGGTCGCCGTAGGGGATGGCCCAGGCCTCGTGATTCTCATGCTCCTCGTGATGCCTTTCTTGCCATGGCTGTGACAGGGTACGGGTAAGCGTCCTGCGCACGGCCATACTGGCTAGTGGAGGTAGCCCTGCAGCTTCGCTTCGATGCTGCGCGGGTTTTCACCCTGTGCAATGGAAATGAGCCCTTCGATGACCATCTCGCGGGCCTGGGTCTGCGCGTGGATGGTGCCCTTCAGTTTGTTGGCCATCGGCAGAAAGAACAGATTCGCAAAGCCGATACCGTAGATGGTCGCGGTAAAAGCCGCTGCGATGCCGTGCCCGAGCTTGCTCGGGTCCGCCAGGTTCTGCATGACTGCCATCAGACCCAGCACCGCGCCAATGATGCCCAGCGTCGGGGCGTATACACCCATGCCTTCGTAGACCTTCGCGGCGCGGACATCTGCATGTTCGCGGATGGTCAGCTCCACCTCCATGATGCCGCGGATCGATTCGGGTTCGCCGCCATCAACAACGAGCTGCATGCCCTTGCGCACGAAGTCATCGGGCTCCGATTCCAGCAACGGCTCCAGCCCGAGCAGGCCCTGCTTGCGCGCGACATTGCTCCACTCCACCATCCTCCGGATCAGCTCGTCCTTGCGCAGCATGGGCGGACGAAACACCCAGGGCAGGATCCGCAATGCGTGCTTCATCACGCTGAGAGGCGTCTGCAGGCAGATTGCGGCGATCGTGCCGACAATCACGATCATGAAGGCCGCGGACGACAGCAATGCAGTCAGCCCCGCGCCTTTCAGCACGGCGCCGACAAGCACGGCCACCAGTGCCAGCGCGACTCCGACTAGACTCAGGATGTCCAACAATCCTTCTCCACTATCGCTCGGTCGTTTCCCTCGCCGGACTCCCGGCTGCCGACGTCAGCGGATTCACAAAACATTCAGGCCGTAGCGTCGAGCGAGTCGTCGCGCCATGCGGAGAGCCTCGCCTTCAGCCGCGTAAGCGCCTGCCCGTGCAACTGACAGACGCGTGACTCTGTCACCTTGAGTACGGCACCAATCTCCTTCAGGTTCAGTTCCTCGTCGTAGTACAGGGACATCACCAGTCTCTCGCGCTCTGGCAGCTCCGTGATCGCATGCGCCAGTGCTCGCCGGAACCCATCGCCGACCGTGTCCGCAAACGGATCAGCCTTCGCGTCCGCCGTCCGCACCAGCGGCGATTCATCATCGCCCACCGTGGCATCGAGGCTTGTCAGCCTGCAGCTCGCGGCGTCCTGCATGATGTGGTGGTAGTCATCAATTGAGATGCCCATCCGCTCCGCCACATCACTGTCCCGGGCCTCTCGCCCGGTCTGCACCTCCACTTCGCGCATCGCCGCTGCGGCCGCCCTCGCCTTGCGATGCACCGAACGCGGCGCCCAGTCCAGCTTGCGCAAGGCGTCAAGCATCGCGCCCCGGATGCGAATCCCTGCATAGGTCTCAAAGCTGGCACCGCGATCTGCCGTGAAATTCGCGGCGGCTTCCAGCAGACCCAGCATGCCGGCCTGGATCAGGTCGTCCACCTCCACCGATGGCGGCAACCGCCCGGCGAGATGGTAGGCAATACGCTTGACCAGTTCTGCGTGCCGCGTCACCAGCGCGCCGGCGTCCCGCCCTCCTGGCGCTACTTCGTAGGCGCTGACACTCACTGAACCGCTTCCAGTCGGGGCGCAACCCGGCGTACCAGTCGTTCCATGAAGAACTCGAGGTTTCCCCTCGGGCCCTCCGGCACAGGCCATTTATCGGCCAGAGCGGCCAGCTTCTTGAATCCGAGGGCTGCGGGGCTCGACGGGTAGGCGATCGCCACAGGCTTCTGCTCCCTGATGGAGCGCTGCAGGAAGGGGTCCTCGGGGATTTCCCCCGCATATTCCAGCGTGACATCAAGGAAGCGGTCAGTGACACGCTCGAGTTTGGCGAACAGGCTTTCCCCCTGCCCCGGCGACCGCGTCCGGTTGGCCAATACACGAAACCTCGACACACCGTGGTTGCGGCTGAGGACTTTGACAAGGGCATAGGCGTCAGTGATCGAAGTGGGCTCATCGCACACGACGAGCAGAACCTGCTGGGCCGCCTGCGAGAATCGCAGCACTCCATCAGCGATTCCCGCCGCAGTATCGACAACGAGTACGTCCAGGCGCTGCGACAGCGAACTGAATGCCTGCACAAGTCCGAGGTGCTGGGCAGGCCCCAGATTCGCAAGTTCCGCGACCCCGGAGGCGGCGGGAACGATCTGCATGCCCTGGGGCGTCTGGACGATGATTTCCTCGAGGGTGCGCTCGCCGTTCAATACATTTGCCAGCGTGTAACGCGGACTCAAGCCCAGCAGCACGTCGACATTGGCCAGCCCCAGATCACCATCCAGCAGCAATACGCGACGTCCTGCGGTCGTCAGCGCAGTAGCCAGGTTGACCGCCACGCTGGTCTTGCCAACGCCTCCTTTGCCGCCAGTCACTGCAATCACCTGCACGGGACCGGGTGCTGCCGAGCGCTTCAAACCTTCGATCTGGGCTGGATTCATGTTCTTTCCATCAAGCAAGTGCATGAGCGACTCCCCCGAAGCGACGATGCAGCAGCTCTTCGTCTGCGGTCGCTCCTGCGCGACGTGCCAGTTCCACCGCACGTACGACGAGCTGGTGAGCCCTGGCGGGAGTCAGGTCTTCCGGAATGCGCTGACCCTCGCTGACATAGGCCACGGCAATTCGCGAGCGGATCAACGCAGACAGCAGTCCACCGAGGCTTGCTGCTTCATCCAGCTTGGTGAGTACGCACGCACGCGGCCGTACTGGCTCAAAGCGCACGATGGCTTCTTCGATTGCGCCCGCCTGCGCACTGGCGTTGAGGACAAGGAGTGTTTCGAGTCGGGTATGCGCCTGGGCCAGCGAACCCAACTCTGCCAATTGCCCGGGATCTTTCGGGCTGAGCCCCGCCGTATCGATCAGCACCAGGCGTCGATCCGACAGCTTCGTCAACAGGCCCGGCAGCTGACCGGCACCATCGACTGAGTAGGCAGGGACGCCCAGCAGGCGACCAAGGGTATGGATCTGATCCTGCGCGCCGATCCGCAACGTATCAGCAGCCACCAGCGCGATATCGCGGGGGCCGTGTTGCAACACCCAGCGGGCAGCGAGTTTGGCGAGCGCCGTTGTCTTGCCGGCCCCGGCCGGCCCCACCAGCGCGAGCATGCCGCCGGTCTCGAGAAATCGATCGCCCGTCACCTCGATGCGCCTCGCCACCTGTGCAAGTGTCTGCCGATGGGCTTCGGCAAACTCCAGGTGTCGGGGTGACTGCGCAGCCAGCTCCGCAGCCAGCTCCTGGCCGAGACCAAGGTGCGTCAGCTCTCTCAGTAGTTCGGCCTGAACTGGTGCACGGCGTGTGAGATCGTTCCAGGCAAGCGTGGCGACTTGCGTTTCCAGCATCTGACGCAATCGCTTGAGTTCAACGTTCATTTCGGACGCCGGCTCGGCCGGTGCAGTTGCAGCCAGTCGCATCTGCGACGCGAAGGTGGGTGCCGGTTGCGCCTCGAAACCTGACAATTGGCCCTTGCGGGTCTGCGTGCCTTCGGGCGCTCTTGCCGCGGCTGCCTGAGGCTCTGTTGCTCTCTCGTAGTCCACCGCAGCAGTCACTTCCACGCCGTCGTCAGTGCGCTGCGAGGACAGGATGACTGCATCCGGCCCCTGTTCCTCGCGTACCTGGCGCAATGCCTGGCGCATGTCCTTTGCAAGGTATCTCTTGATTTTCATGTCATCGCCTTGTCAGTTCCTGGTCTATCGTCCAACTGCCGTGACCAGCCGCACCTTGCGACTGTCCGGAATCTCATTCCATGCGAGCACGTGCATCGCCGGCACGCTCGATCGCATGAAGCGTGCGAGCGTCGGCCGCAACTGTGGCTGAACCAGCAGCACCGCCGGTTCACCCGTCAGTTCCTGGCGCTGGGCGGATTCCGCCAGGCGGCGCTGCAAGCGCTCGGCGAGGCCCGGCTCAAGCCCCGGGCTGACCCCGCCATTGGCAAGAGATCCCTGCAATAACTGCTCGAGCTCCGGTTCAAGCGTGATGACCGGCAACTCGTCATTGAGGCCGACGATGTCCTGGACGATCTGTCGTCCAAGTGCAATGCGAACTTGCGATTGCAGGGTTGCCGAGTCCTGCGTCTTGCCGGCATGCTCCGCCAGCGTTTCGACAATCGTCCGCATGTTGCGGATGGGCACACGCTCGCCGAGCAGGCCTTGCAATACGCGTACGACCGACCCGAGCGGCAACAGTCGCGGTACGAGGTCTTCGACAAGCTTGGGCGCCGTCTTGGCCAGTGTATCGAGCAGATGCTGGACCTCTTCATGACCCAGCAGTTCATGTGCATGGGTCTGCACCACATGGCTGAGGTGCGTCGCGATGACCGTACTGGTGTCAACGACGGTATAGCCCAGCGTCTGGGCGTGGTCCCGCATGGACGGTTCAATCCAGACGGCTTCCATGCCAAAGGCCGGATCGCGGGTCTCAACACCATTCAGCTTGCCAAACACCCTGCCAGGATTGATCGCGAGATCGCGTTCGGGATAGGCGACGCCCTCTCCAACCGGCACGCCTGCGAGATTGATGCGGTAGGCATTGGGTGCGAGTTCCAGGTTGTCCCGGATGTGCACGACCTGCACGAGGAAGCCGAGATCCTGCGAGAGCTTGCGACGAACACCCCGGATACGCGCCAGCAGATCCCCACCTTGGGCACGATCGACCAGCGGCACGAGGCGATAGCCGACTTCCAGACCGATGATGTCGACGGGGGGCACGTCCTCCCACGACAATTCACGTGTCTCGGTGGCAGCCGGGGGCGGCGCAATGACTTCTTCGACCGCAGGCTCCGCCTTGTTCCGCCGGTGTAGCAGCCACGCGCCACCACCACACAGTGCCGCCATCAGCAGGAACGCAATGTTGGGCATTCCCGGGATGGCGCCCATGATCGTCAGCAACCCTGCAGCGACTGCAAGTGCTCGCGGCTGACCCAGCAACTGCCGGGCGAGCTCGCCACCCATGTCCTGGGACTTGGACATACGTGTCACGATGATCGCCACCGCCGTGGACAGCAGCAGCGCCGGAATCTGCGCTACCAGTCCGTCACCGATGGTCAACAGGGTGTAGGTCCTGGCAGCCTGTGAAAATGGCAGGTCATGACCCATCGTGCCGATGGCGATGCCGCCGACGATATTGATCAGAACGACGAGTATGCCGGCCGTGGCGTCACCGCGAACGAATTTGCTCGCACCATCCATGGAGCCGTAGAAATCCGCTTCCTCGCGAACCTCGACCCGCCGTTTGCGCGCCTCTTCCTGCGTGATGACGCCGGCATTGAGATCGGCGTCGATCGCCATCTGCTTGCCGGGCATGGCATCGAGAGTGAACCTGGCAGTGACTTCGGAGATGCGCCCAGAGCCCTTGGTCACGACGACGAAGTTGATGATCGTCAGAATCGCGAACACGATTACGCCGACAATGTAATTGCCACCGATGACGAACTCACCGAAGGATTCGATCACCTGGCCCGCCGCGGCCGTGCCGGTGTGGCCGTGGAGCAGGACCACCCGGGTCGATGCCACATTGAGCGCCAGCCGCAGCAGGGTCGCGAGCAGCAGAACCGACGGAAACGCACCGAAATCGAGAGGTCGCGCCACGTAGAACACGGCCATGACGATGACCAGCGACAGTGCGATGTTGAAAGTGAACAACACATCGAGAGCCATCGGCGGCAGCGGCAGCACCACCATCGCCAGGACGGCGAGCAGGCCGAGCGGCACGCCGAGACCCGCGCGAATCACATTGCGCAGCGAGGGCATCGACTGGGGAGCTGCAGCCATCAGACTTCACCCTCGGGCAATGCAACGTCAATGGCAGGGGGCGACGGTGGCCGCATCCCGAGCCGGCGTGCATCCTGCAACTGGAATACGTAGGTGAGGACCTGGGCAACCGCGGCATAGAGCCTGGCAGGAATTTCGCCGCCGATCTCGACATGGCGGAACAATGTTCTCGCCAGCGGCGGTGCCTCGAAGACCGGTACGCCATGTTCGGCTGCAAGCTCGCGGATGCGGGCAGCGACCAGGTCGGCTCCCTTCGCAACCACGACCGGTGCACGCATGCGGTCTTCGTCGTAGCGCAGCGCGACGGCAAAGTGCGTCGGGTTCGTGATGACGACGCTGGCCTTGGGCACTTCATGCATCATCCGCCCGCGCGCCATCTCCTGTTGCATCGAGCGGATACGACCCTTGAGTTCCGGCGAGCCTTCCTGCTCCTTGTGTTCGTCGCGGACTTCCTGCCGGGACATGCGCAACTGCTTCGCGTGATTCCAGAGCTGGTACGGCACATCGACACCTGCAATCAGAATGAGCGAGGCCGCCATCATCAGCAGCGCCTTGCCGCTCAAACTGAAGGCATGAGCGATGGCCAGGGGGATCGGCTCCCTGCCCAGCGCAATCAGCGCGGAGGTGTCATTCCACAGAACGAGAACCGCGACCAGGCCAACCACCGCAAACTTCGCCATGGCCTTGGTCAGCTCCACGGCACTGTTCACCGAGAACATGCGCCCGATGCCGGAGAATGGATTGAGACGGCTGAACGTCGGGCTCATGGCTTCCGTGCTGAAAGTCAGCCCCCCGATGGACAACGGGGCGAGAATCGCAGCGGCGACAATGACTCCAAGAACGGGCGCACAGGCAAAGAGCGCGTCCAGAAATGCGCCTTCCAGTGCCGTCACCATATTGGCTTCGTTCATCGCCGCGTCGCGTGAGAACGACAGCCCGGCTCCCATGAGCGCATGCATGCGGGAAGCAAGGGCGCCCCCCATCATGTATAGCGCCGTGCCGCCTGCAAGCGTGACCGCCGCGGTATTGAGTTCACGTGAACGGGGAACCTGGCCCTTCTTGCGCGCGTCTTCAAGACGCTTAGGGCTTGCGCGTTCGGTGCGATCTGCAGTTTCCTGGTCTGCCATGCTGTTTTCCTACGCCGGCAACCGCAGCAGAGAGCGCACCAGCGTCAGGGCCTCGCCGATGAGTTCAATGAAGCTGGACTGCACGGCCGGGAGCCCGGCAAGCAGGATAGCCAGGCCAAATATGAGCGTGATCGGAAAACCGACAGCGAAGAGATTCAACGTGGGCGCTGCACGGCTCATCACGCCAAAGGCGAGATTGACCACCAGCAGCGCAGTCATGCCGGGCAATGCCACTGACAGCGCCCCCGAAAACAGCTGCCGGCCCCAGCCGACCACCATCCACAGGCCGTCTCGCCCGAGTCCGGAACCCCCCACGGGCAACGTGCCAAACCCGTCGCTCAACGTCTGGATCAGTGCGAGGTGCCCATTGAGCGCAAGAAAGGTCAGCGTGACGAGCAACATGTAGAACTGTCCGAGTACCGGTGTACTGGCGCCCCGCAGTGGATCGACATTGAAGGCGAACGACAGCCCCATGCTGTTGGAGAGCAGCTGCCCGCCCATGGCCAGCGAGTCGAAGATCACCTGCAGGATGAAGCCCATCGCAAGACCGATCAGCACTTCGTTGGCAGTCATGACAACGCCGGTACCTGACAGCGCAGTAAGCCCTTGCGGCACTGTCACTATCGGGGCAATCAGCAGGGTGATGGCCAGGGCAAGCACAATCCGGGTTCTCGGTGGTACGAAGCGGGCACCGAAGATGGGGGCAACCATCAGGCAGGCGCTGATACGCAGGAACGGCCAGAAGTACTGGCCGATCCATGCTTCAATCTGCGCTGACGTGAGAGTAATCATCCTGGCTGTGGCTCGGGCTTCAGCCCACGAGTCCGGGAATGCTTTCGAACAGTTCGCGCGTGTAGCCGATCATCACCTTCAGCATCCACGGCCCGGCAATCACCAGCGCCGCGGCCATCGCGATCAGCTTCGGAATGAAAGACAGCGTCATTTCGTTGATCTGCGTCGCTGCCTGCACCACACCGACGAGCAGACCGACGACCAGCGCCGTCAACAGCAGCGGCGCAGACAGCAGCAAGGTGATCTCCAGGGCTCGCTGGCCGATGGTCATTACGGTTTCGGGGGTCATGAGAAGAAGCTCCCGGCAAGCGTGCCCATCACGAGCGACCAGCCATCGACGAGAACGAACAGCATGATCTTGAATGGCAGCGAAATGAGGACTGGCGACAGCATCATCATGCCCATCGACATCAGGACACTGGCCACCACGAGATCGAGGATCACAAATGGAATGAAGATCAGAAAGCCGATCTGGAACGCTGTCTTCAGCTCGCTGGTGGCAAATGCGGGCACCAGAATTCGCAGTGGAACCTCATCGGGCGACGCAAAGCCGCTGCCACCCGAGATGCGGACGAACGTGGCGATATCGCTTTCACGCGTCTGGTCCATCATGAATTGTCTTAAGGGTACGATGCCCTTGTCGAAGGCCGCCATCGCATCGAGCGTGCCGGCCATATACGGCTGAACGGCGTCCGAGTTGATCTTGTCGACTACCGGTGACATGACAAACAGCGTCAGAAACAGCGACAAGCCGATCAGCACCTGGTTCGGAGGAGCCTGTCCGGCGCCGAGGGCCTGCCTCAGGATGGCAAGCACGATCACGATCCGGGTAAACGCAGTCGTCATGAGCAGAATGGCCGGTAACAGGGTCACCGCCGTCATCAGCGCCAGGACCTGCAACGTCAGCGAGTAAGTCTGGCCTCCCGCTGCTGCGGTCTGCACGGTGACGGCCGGAATACCCTGGGCTATTGCGCTGACAGGCAACGCCATGACCAGAAGCATGAGAGCTGCGCGCAACCGGCTCATGACAACCCCAGGCTCTTGCGCAGCAGCGCCTTGAAATTCGGCGTTTCAGTCTGGCCGCCGCCTGGAATGGTGTCGGTCCCCGAATCCTGACTCTGGAGCGGTTCGGCAAGGACGTGCAGCGTGCTGACACGACCGGGCGCGACCCCAAGCAATACCTGCTGCTTGCCAAGCTGCACCAGCACCGCCCGCTCCTTGGCGCCCAGTGCGATGCTCGTGATGACCTGGATTGCGCCTGTGCCACGGCCACCAAAAGTTCTGAGACGTTGCATCAGCCATGCAGCGGCAAACACTGCCGCCAGGACAATCGCCAATGCGATCGTGACCTGTACAAAACTGCCCGCGCCGGTCGCCGGCAACTCCGTCGCCTGCGGCGCTGCGAACGGACGACCCTCCGCCGCGTGCGCTGCTACTGCAACCAGTTGCAGGATCAGGAACGGCACCGGGTAGCAGTTATTCGGTTTCGCATGAATTTGTCCCGGAGTTCGATGTCGGCAAAACCGAATCACCGAAACCCGGTACCCTGCTACTTCAGCTTGCGGATGCGGTCGGCAGGGCTGATGACGTCCGTGAGCCGGATACCGAACTTCTCGTTGACCACGACGACTTCGCCGTGAGCGACCAGGGTGCCATTGACGAATACGTCCAGCGGTTCGCCGGCTGCCCTGTCCAGTTCGACGACCGAACCCTGGTTCAATTGCAGCAGATTGCGGATGCTGATCCGGGTCCGCCCGACTTCGAGCGACAACGTGACCGGCACATCGAGAATGACTTCGAGATTGACATCATGGCTGCTGTCCCCGCCCGACTCTGCCTGCAGATTCTCGAACTGGGCGCGTTCAGGGGCTTCGGCTGTACTGGCGTTCATGGGGTCTCCGTTCGATCAGGAATTCTTGAGGGCGCTGAAGGCGGTCTGCTTGTGGCGCCGGATGCGGTCGTCGAGTTTCACGGCCTGCTGATTGCGGGACATGCCGAACCCGCCGCGAAAGATCGGCACCTCCTCGGCAAGCAGGGTCACTTTTCCCTCGAAATCGCAGGGGATCACGTCGCCAGGTTTGAGGTTCAGCAGGTCGGCAAGCTTGAGTGTCGAGCGCCCAAGCACCGTCGACAGTTCCACTTCGGCATCTTCGACTTCCTGGCGCAGCGAGTTATTCCAGCGATCGTCGTGGTCCGCCCGATCGCTTTGCACGCCGGAATCCAGCAGGTCGCGCATCGGTTCGATCATCGAGTACGGCATGGTGACGTGCAGGTCACCGCCGCCGCCGTCCAGTTCGACGTGAAACTTGTTGATCAGGACGACGTCAGTCGGGCTGACGATGTTGGCGAACTCCGGATTGATTTCCGAGCTCAGGTATTCGATTTCGATCGGAGCGACATGTGACCACGCCTCACGCAGGTCCGAAAATGCCTGCTTGAGCATGATGTGGATGATGCGGCTTTCCGTAGCCGTGAACTCCCGGCCTTCCATCTTGGTAAAGCGTCCGTTGCCGCCGAAGAAATTGTCGACGATCGCGAAGACGAGCTTCGGGTCGATGACCGCCAGCGCGGTACCACGCAGGGGATTGATCTTCAGCAGATTAAGGCTGGTCGGAACCTGCAGTGTGTGGACGTATTCGCCGAACTTGCTCATCTCGATCGGCGCGACCGTGATTTCCGGAGAGCGCCGGAGCATGTTGAACAGGCTGACGCGAAACAGCCGCGCGAAGCGTTCATTGATCATGACGAGCGTCGGCATGCGACCCCGCACGACACGCATCTGGGTTGCGAAGTCATACGTACGCACTTCGCCCGGTGCAGCCGGGGCGTCGGTGCTGACCGCTCCGCTGTCCACCCCGTGGAGCAGCGCTTCGATCTCTTCCTGATTCAGAATTTCCTGGTCGGCCATGGTGCGCGCCTACTGCATCACGAAGCTGGTGAAGAGCACGGATTCCACGGCCTCGGGTTCACCGGCGTTCACCTTGACGATGTGCCGGATAGCCTCGAGAGAGTCGTGCTGCAGCTTTTCCTTGCCCTCGCGCGAGGCGAGCGTTTCATGCTGCTGGTTGCTGAGGAGCAGCAGCAGGTCGTTGCGAATCAGCGGGTCGTGCCGCTTCAGTTCTTCGGCAACATGCGGATCCCTGGTCATCACCTGGATCGCGACTTGCAGAAAGCGGGTCCTGCCGCCGGCATCGAAATTCACGACGAATGGGGGTTCGAAACTGACGTAGATGGAAGGTGCCAGGGCCGCGGCCTCGGCCTTGCCGTCTTCTGCGGCGGGCTCTCCCTTGCCCTTGCTCATGAAGTACCACCCGCCACCCGCTCCTCCGGCAAGAACGACGACTGCAGCCACGATCAATGGGAGTTTGCTGCGCTTCTTGGCGACGGGTTCTTCAGTGGCATCGGCAACGGCTTCAGACATCGCTGTTTCCTCGGTCTGCAGGGATTGGAATGGCGCCAATTGAATTAGCAAGGCGCGTGCCAGCCATTGCAGGCGACAGCTAAGTGCTTGGGAAGACGGGGGTTTGTTGAAAAATCAGAGTGTGATGAGCAGCACACTCAAATTGCGGCGACGGAATATTGGCGTCGCCTGCTGCGGAAGAATCAACAGCGAGGCCGGTGACCGTCAGGCATAGGTGTCGACGAGGCCGCGTCGGGACAACGCAATGGGAACTGCATCGGTGCCCTGACTTACGTCGGTCGCAGAACCACCGGATGCTGAATTGCCCGCCTGACGACTGGAGTCCCTGGGAGACTGGTTGAAGACGCCAGACTGAGTAAGCGACATGCCCTGGGCCGCAAAGAGTTCCCGAAGGCGCGGCAACGCCTGCTCCAGTGCAGCTCGGGTATCCCCATTCGCAGCCCCGAACCATACGGTCGCCTCGTTGTCCTGCACGGAGATCTGGACTTCAAGCGGCCCCAGATGCTCGGGGGATAACCGCAACGAAGCAGCCGAATGACCCTTTTCAGCCAGCAAGTGCAGTTGTGCACCGAGTTCATCGGACCATGCAGGGGTGCCGACGTGCGCGTGCAGCTGCCGCGGCACCGGAACTTCGGCCGGCAGCGATCGGGACGTCGAAACGTCCTGGCTTGCCCCGTGTAACGTGACACCCGGCAGGGCTTGCGCAGTAGCGTCGGTGGACGGACCTTTCTGCCACTCTGCAGCGGAGTCTTGAAGCAATGAAAGCAGCTGCCGGGTGGCATCGTCACCTGCAGCAGTGGTCGAAGTCCCCTTCGCGAGGACAGTGTCGACCGCTCCGGCAATTGCGTCGGCCGTGCCGTCGCCTGACTTGCGAACGAGCAGTTGGGCAGAACGAATCTCCACGGGCTGCAGGAGCGGTACCACTGCGGGAAGAACCGCCAGAGCCGCATCCGACGACTCTGCAGGCGTGTCGGCTGCTTCGTCACCGACTTGTTCCGCCACCAGACCCGTCCCGCCAGCGCTGATCGCCTGCGCAGGTTCCTGCAATCCCAGCATCTGCAACAGGGTTCCGAGGAATCCGCCTTCAGCGGCCTCGGGTGCTGCCGGCGCATCGGTGTTGACTGCAGTGGCAACTTGCGAAGACGGGCTGGCAATCGGCAATCCGGTAGCGACCATCATTTGACCTCAATGGCACGAAACATTTACAGGGACCCGCGTGAACCCGGAGCGCGCTGCGCCCGTTCATCGGATTCACGTTGATCCCGCCTTTCGTCAGCGTAGTGTTCTTCTGATCGCCAGCGCTCCATGACGTTGCCGACTGCTTTGGCGTGCCGCGCGGCCTGCTGCCATCGCTCAAGTTCAGCATCGCGTTCCTGGCGCACCGTCAGCAGCAACTGGGTCTGCTGGTTGACCGCTTGCGTGAGCCGGGCCAGGAAAGTCTGGTAATCCCGCAGGCTGGCCACCCCTGTGCCCTTCCCTGCCCTGATTGCGAACTCGCGTGCATAGTCTGCGTAATAGCGCTCGAGTTCGGTGAGCTTCGCCTCGCATTCGGCAACGCGCTTCTCGACTGAGCGCCAGCTGTTCCGCCTGCTGACGCTCCCGCTCATCGATCACCCGCCCTGCGGGCGCAAGGCGTTTGCTGCGAGTCATTTGGTCGCCTCCGTGCGTAGCGGCCATCGCAGGATCTTCAGCCAGAACGGCCGCGAGATCCCGAAGGCTGGTGGAAAAATCCACCTGTTCGAACATGTCCTGCTGCAGAAAGCGCTGCAGCTGCGGCCACAACGCGATGGCGGCGTCGACGCGGGGATCGCTGCCACGCTGATAGGCGCCGATCGCGATGAGGTCGCGATGCTGCTGGTAAGTAGCCAGCACCTGCCTGAACCGCTGTGCCAGCCGGCGATGGTCGTTGTCCGCGATATCGTGCATCACGCGGCTCACCGAAGCCTCGACGTCGATAGCAGGATAGAGCCCCGATTCGGCAATGCGCCTCGACAGGACGATATGACCATCCAGGATGGCTCGCGCGGCATCTGCAATCGGATCGTTCTGGTCATCGCCTTCGACGAGGACCGTATAGAACGCGGTGATGGACCCGCTGCCGGCTGATCCGTTGCCCGCACGCTCGACCAGCTGCGGCAGCCTGGCGAACACCGACGGCGGATAGCCTTTGGTGGCGGGAGCCTCACCGATCGCAAGACCAATCTCGCGCTGGGCCTGCGCAAACCTTGTCAGTGAATCCATGATCAGCAGGACGCTCGCACCCTGGTCACGGAAATATTCCGCCACCGAGGTCGCCAGCCAGCCGCCGTGCAGACGCATCAGCGGTGGGGTGTCGGCCGGGGTCGCAACGACCACAGCGCGCTGCCGGTCGGCGGGTCCGAGAATGCCTTCGACGAACTCCTTCACTTCGCGGCCACGCTCACCGATGAGCCCGACGACGATGACATCGGCACTTGTATAGCGGGCCATCATGCCGAGCAGCACACTCTTGCCGACACCGCTACCGGCAAACAACCCGATGCGCTGGCCTCGACCTACCGTCAGCAGGGAGTTGATGGCACGGACACCCACGTCCAGTGGTTCGACGATCGGTTGTCTCAACAAGGGATTGATGGGAATACCTGTCAGTCGCATGGGGTCTTCGCATTCGAGGGCCCCGAGTCCGTCGAGCGGCTGGCCGGCACCATCGATGATGCGCCCGAGCATCTGTGGACCAATGCGAACGTTGCCCGAAGAGGAACGCGGCACGACGCGTGCGTTGGGACGCAGCCCATGACTGTCGCCCGTCGGCATCAGATAGAGATGATCGCCCGCAAAGCCGACGACTTCGGCCTCTATGCGCGCACCATCGCTGGCGAGCACATCGCAGTAGTCGCCAATGGCCGCCTGACAGCCGGATGCCTCCAGAGTCAGTCCCACCATGCGTGTGAGATACCCTTCGACAGGAGGCGGCTCAAGGCGATCGATGCGGCGCTGGTAGCGCGACAAATGCTCTGACCAGAGCCCCTGTCGATCCGCAATACGTTCTTGACTGATGCCTCGACCCCTCATGCGTGTGGCTCCCTGCCCTCGACATTGCGTTCATCGCCAAGCAGCGCGCTCAAAGCCGCGCCCAGACGCGTCTCGAGGCGTGCATCGATCTGCGAGTTCTCGGTGGTCACGCGGCAGCCACCGCGGCCCAGCACGGGATCCTCGACAAGGGTCCAGGCGCGATCAGAGGTCGTGTCAGCCAAACGTTCCCGCAGCAGCCTGGCGTCCTCGGGATGCAGGTGCACGCGAACATTCCGAGCGGCACTGGGCAACAGCGCTACTGTGTCGCGAACGATACCGATGACTTGCGCAGGATCTGCCTTGAGTTCCCGGCGTACCAGCTGCCTGGCCATCGTGAATGCCAGTGTTACGAGCTGGCGTTCAATCTCGGCGTCGAGCTGCTTCAACGGCTGCGCCAGCAGGTCGAGTATCGATGTGAATCTTGCCGCCTGCTGGTCCAGATCTGCACGACGAGTCTCGATCTCCACACGCGCCGCTGCCAGACCCGCCTCCTTGCCCTGATCAAAGGCTTCCTGCCAGGCTGCCCGCTCGAGTTCCTGCAACTCACCGACGTTCAAGCGGGCACGCCGATGGATCGATGGCCCTTCAACGGTCGGCAGCGCCCAACGCTCGATCGACCGGTTGTCCACGCTGGCCAGAACCTCAGACATAGGCTTCGCCGCCCTTGCCGCCCAATGCCAGCGTCCCGGCTTCCGCCATGCGCCTGACCACAGCCAGGATTTCCTTCTGGGCCGCTTCCACTTCGCTCAATCGTACGGGCCCCTTGGCCTCCAGATCGTCTTTCAGCATTTCGGCTGCACGCTGCGACATGTTCTTGAATATCTTCTCTTTCAATGCGTCCTCCGAACCTTTGAGCGCCAGCAGCAGCTGATCGCTCTGCACCTGCCGCAGCAGTTCCTGCATGCCCCGGTCGTCGACGTCCATGAGGTTGTCGAAGACGAACATCAGATCCTGGATCTTGGTACCAAGGGCCTCATCGTTCTTCTGGATGATTTCCATCACCGACGATCCGGCAGTCATGTCCATCATATTGAGGATGTTTGCGGCAATCTTGGGGCCGCCGAGCACCGAGGATTTGCCGCCGCTGTTGCCCGCGAACTGCTTCTCCATGATCTCGTCGAGTTCGGACAATGCAGTGGGCTGAATGCCGTCCAGCGTCGCGATCCGCATGAGGACGTCGGCTCTGACGGGATCCGGCAACTGGCCAAGCACCTGCGCGGAATGATCCGGCTCCAGGTAGGCAAGGACGATGGCGACGATCTGCGGGTGTTCCTGGCGAACCATTTCCGCGACTGCCCGTGCGTCCATCAATTTCAGCGCTTCAAGCCCCTTGCTGGAACGCCCAAGCAGGATACGGTCAATCACGCCGGCAGCTTTCTCTTCGCCGAGCGCATTGATCAGCACCTTGCGGATGTATTCATCCGACCCTACGCCGAGTGAGGTCTGGCTTTCGATCGAGGTGGCAAAACTCGTCAATACACCACTGACCTCGGCGCGCGAAATGTTCGCCAGCTTTGCCATTGCCAGCCCAACTCGCTGCACCTCCTTCGCGCCGATATGTTTCAGGACTTCTGCCGCCTCCTGTTCACCAAGAGTCAACAGCAGCATTGCGGCCCGTTCGGTACCGCTTCTCGTCGGTTCTCGCTCATTCATCTTCGGCTACCCATGTCTTCACAACCTGAGCGACGCGTCGGGGATCCTGTTGCACCATGCTCCGTGCCTGGGCAATCTGCTGCTCATAGGCCAGTGGTTTACCGGCACCTGTCGCAGCAGGTGCTCCACCTGCTGCAGCGGTCGCGGCACCGTCGGTCTGCGGTAGCAGGGACTTGAGAGGTGTGGCGCCTGCTTTGGCCGCTGCCAGCAAGCCACGCGTCAGAGGCCTCAAGACGACGAACACGAGTACCAGCAGAACGATCAGTCCAGCCGCCAGCTTGATCAGATCCCGTATCAATGGTCGTTCCCAGAGCGGGACCTCATCGAAGGGTTCAACGGATTCCACGGCTTGCTGGTGGAACGGCGCATTCATGACATTGACGCTGTCCCCGCGAGCCTGGTCGAAACCAACCGCATCCTTGACGAGCCGCGTCAGGTTCTCGACCTCTTCGGCCGACAGCGGCGCGGCTACCGCCGCAGTCGCAGACGTAGCTGCAGCATCAGCAGCATCGCCAGCTGGTGCAGGCGCTGCCGGAGGTGGGGGGTTGTCAACAATGACCGCCACTGACAGGCGCTTGAGCCGGCCCGCCGGCAATCGCGTATGACTGACGGTTCGATCGATTTCGTAGTTGCGGGTCGTCTGCTTCGAAACATTCTGGGGTTCGGCTGGAGCGACGGTGGCTGCCGCAGCCTGATCAGACGCTGCCTGCCCTGGTGGCAGGACGACTCCCGGAGTTGGCGGCTGGTTGGACAACGCACCAGGCACGCCCTGCGATCCCGATCCGTCAGTTGACGTCTGCTCCGCCAGATTCTCGCTGCGGACGACGGCACTGTCTGGTGTGTACTGTTCACGGGCTTCCTCAGTGACACCCATATCGACATCCACGGCCACTTGAGCGCGAACGCGTCCAACACCGACCAATGGGGTGAGCAGCTGCTCGATGCGCTGCACGTAGTCATCTTCCAGTCGACGGGCAAACTCGAACTGCTTGGTGGGCAATGCTCCCAGTGGATCTTCGCCCTGGGGTGAAGACAGCAGACGGCCCTGCTGGTCAATCACCGTCACCTGATCGGCTTCGAGCTCCGGAACACTGGAAGCCACAAGATTGAGAATGGCTGTGACCTGTTCAGACTCCAGCCGTCGTCCAGGCTTCATCTGCAGAAACACGGATGCACTGGGTGCCTGCCGGTCTCTGACAAAGGCGGACTGCCGCGGCAGGGCCAGATGGACGCGCGCACCACCGACTGCCTGCAGGCTCGTGATGGTCCGCGCAAGTTCCGTCTCCAGCGCATGCTGGTACCGTGCGTTTTCCATGAACTGGCTGACGCCGAACCCGGGGTCCTTGGACATCACCGCGAAGCCCGCATCGTCTCCTTCCGGTAGACCCTGGCCAGCCAGTTGCAGTCGAACGCTCTGTATCCGGTCAGCCGGTACGGAAATGGCGCCAGAGCCCGGATCGAGCTGGTAAGGCACTTTTGCCGCGTCGAGAGCCTGCACCACCTGTGCCGAGTCCTGGTTCGTGAGTCCCGCGAACAACAACCCATAAGTGGGCCCTTTGGTCCAGAGCACCACGGCCACACCGGCAGCGATTGCCGCGGCGACGCCCACCAGCAGCATCACCGGTTTCATTCCAGCGCCCACGCGGTAGCTCATTGGCAGCGTTGCGGCTTCTGCACTCATACTCTGTGGTTCCTCATCGTCCTACTCTCGTCTGCTGCTGCTTGCCCGGCGCTCTCGCCTAAATGGGCATGTTCATGATTTCCTGGTATGCGTTCACCATGCGGTTGCGCACTTCGGTCAGCGCGCGGAACGACACACTTGCCTTCTGCATTTCCAGCATCACCTGCGGCAGCTCCACACCTGGAGTGCCTCGTTCAAACGCTGTCGCCATCTGGGTCGCGCTGGCCTGGGCACTGTTGACCTGCTCGATGCCCTGCTTGAGCAGCTGGGCAAAGCCGCCACCCGCCACGGATTCTGCTTCCCTGGCGACCGAAGGCGCCTTGGCAGCACCCGCACTCGCCTGCGCAGAGAGCGCCCGAATCTGCGAAAGCACCCGATCGATTTCCATGCTGCTCATGCCGCTGGCACCTCTATCCCTGAGTTTCTGAGGCGCGCCAGCTTGTACCGCAATGTGCGCGGGCTGATTCCAAGGCGCTCAGCGGCGGCTTGCCGGCTGCCCTGACCCGCGCGAAGCGCCTGCAGAATCAGGTCTCGTTCCATGCTTTCGATGGAGTCGGCCAGATCAGCCTGCCCCGGAAGCTCCGCGACTCCAGTCGCGGATGCCGATTGGGCGCGTGGCACGGCGCGAGGTAGGTCCAGCACTTCGAAATGAATGTGCTCAATCTCGATCACTGGTCCGTTCACGAGAATCAATGCGCGCTGCACAAGGTTATCCAGTTCACGCACGTTGCCGGGCCACGGGTAGGTGAGCAGGACATGCGCAGCATCGGCGCTAAGCGCCGGAATTCGTTCACCGGCACGACAGCGCAGGGTGAGCAGACGCATGGCGAGCGGGAGAATGTCGTCCCGACGTTCCCTCAAGGGACTGACGCACAGGGGAAACACATTCAACCGGTAGAAGAGATCTTCGCGAAACCGCCCCGCCGTGACTTCGGCACGCAAGTGCCGATTCGTTGTTGCCAGAATGCGTACATCGAGGGCCACCGGGTTACGACCTCCCAGGCGCTCCACTTCCCGTTCCTGGATGACCCGCAGCAGCTTGGCTTGCAGGCCGAGCGGCATTTCCGTGATTTCGTCGAGCAGCAGCGTGCCCCCCTGGGCCTGTTCGAATTTGCCCGCGTGCGTGGCATGCGCTCCCGTAAACGCGCCGCGTTCATAGCCGAACAGCATGGCTTCCAGCATGTTCTCCGGAATCGCGGCACAGTTCACCGCTATGAAGGGACCGTTCCGGCGGGGCGACTGTGCGTGAATGAACCGGGAGAGCACTTCCTTGCCGGTACCGGACTCGCCCGCAATCAGTACCGTGCAGTCACTGGCTGCCACTCGACGCGCAAGCTCGACCAGATCGCGGGAACTCTGCGCACAAGCCACGAGATCGCCTTCTGCACGGCGCAATGCCCTTGCAGCGGCGGGTGTCTCGACGGTTGCTTCCGGCCACTCTCCGGCCTGGTCGACGGTCATTCAAACTCCCAATGGGCGATGGATGGATGTGCCCGGAGTGGGAGATAGCAAGTTCTATGCCGGGGATGCGGGGAGGCAGGCTTTTGCCGTTGCAGTGGCCAACTGGATAGCGTGAATGTGCAGGGAGTCACACTCGGCGGGCCAGCAAACGGGGATCAAGGCGAAATTGGCGCCTGCAAACCGCAGTCGATCAACTCGCGGCAGCGGAACGGCAAGAAATTGCCGTCAAAGTTCCGTCGCTTCCTCAGGGGTGGCGAGGTCGAACTTGCGGAGCTTCTCCACAAGCGTGGTTCGTCTCAGGTTAAGCAGGCGGGCCGCATGAGCCACTGTTCCCCCTGCGCGTTCAAGTGCCTGCTGAATGAGAGCGCGTTCGATCGTGAACATATGCTCCTTGAGATCAAGGCCGTCAGGTGGCAACTGCGCCAGTAGTCCGCGCTCCGCCACGGATTCCCAGAACGTTCCCCCATCGGCCAAAGACGCGACCGACAACGACTCGAGTTCCGGCAATCGGTCGAGGGCGCTGGTATCGCCATTGGGATCCAGCTCAACGGCGCTCTCTGCTTCCGCCGTTGGTTGCCAACCGGCGGGGCGGTATTTGTGGGGCAGATCCTGCACACCCACCACCCGATCGGGGGCGAGAATCGACAGGCGTTCAACCAGATTGCCGAGTTCCCTGATGTTTCCCGGCCAGGAATATTCCTGCAAAGCGTGTACTGCGCTGGCCGAGAACTGCACGCTTCCCCTCCCTTCCGACTGGTTGTGCGCGACAAAATCAGCGAGCAGGGAACCCAGGTCTTCCATGCGCGAACGCAGGCTGGGCAGTTCGATCGGGAAAACATTCAGCCGGTAAAAGAGATCCTCACGGAACAAGCCCCGAGTAATGGAATCCTCGAGGTTTCGATGGGTAGCAGCGATGATCCTGACATTGCAGCGCATCGGCACATGATTGCCGACGCGCTCATAGACCCGCTCCTGCAGGACGCGTAACAGTTTCACCTGCATGGGCAGGCTCATATCGCCGATCTCATCGAGGAACAGCGTCCCTCCCTCGGCAATCTCGAAACGACCTTTCCGGGAACTGACGGCGCCCGTGAAAGATCCCTTCTCGTGGCCGAACAACTCGCTTTCGAGCAGCTCCGCCGGGATGGCGCCGCAGTTGATGGCGACGAACGGTCTCTGCCGCCGTGGACTGGAATCGTGAATCGCACGCGCCACCAGCTCTTTGCCGGTACCCGATTCTCCCAGCACCAGGACACTTGAATCGTGTGCTGCGACCTGACGGATCAGACGGGATACGTCGCGTATCAGCGCGGAGCTGCCGGTTGGCATGCGCACCTCGGAGGGAGCAGCCAGGCTGGCGGCAGGACCCCGTAACGCAGCAGCCAGAGCCGCGTTCTTGAATGGAAATGGCAGGCGGGTCACGCGACTGCTGCCGGCGGCTGCAATTACCTGGTCGGCAACGACGCTCGTCCCGTATGCAACCACCCGCACGTCACTGAGATAACCTCGAAGCGCGTGGCCCAGCTCACGCCAATCCGGTGCGTCTGCAACGTCACCGATCAGCAGCGCCTGCCGGGAAGCAGGCGACTGAATCATCGTGCGCATCAGCGCCGCATGGTCGATCAACAGGGGTTCGAGGTCCAGCGAGCGAAGTGCATCGGCCACCGCAGCTGCGCGGTCCTGATCGCAGTCATAGACGACGACGGCGCGCTCTACAGCAGCCATGCGACCTCGCATCGGCGAAAACCGGCGACTTCAGCAGGCTTTGCAACAGCAGCTTGGGGCTCGAGTGAAAGTCCGGTCGACTGAACGTTCATTATTCTTGCAGCGGTTACCGTGTTTCATGCGACCGGGGGAAGTTCCCGACCGCGACTACGGCCCGGAGCATACGGACTAACTCCATGGATTGCATTATGCAAAGCACGCGGCGGGCGTGGAATTGTCGACGGGATCACATCGCCACAGGCCAGTGTGACGCAGTCGTCAGTCGATGAGGGACGCGATAAGCCTGACCGCGAAGGTCAATTGAGGTGGGCCATCCCGTTGGCAGATGCCCTCAGCTTCGACGGGATTGGCGTGCGCCTGCGATCTGCCGCCGGTGACGTCGGAACGCGAGCTTTTCCAGAAGGTCGGCAATCGTCTCGCTTGGCGGAAGGAATCGAGCCTTGACGCGACCATCGGGCTCTGTCGCGGTTATCCGGCCAAGCAACCGAAGCGGTTGGGGCAGGCTGTCGCGCAGGTAGATCTCCAGGACGCCCTCACTGCCTGGCGCGAGGCCAGGACTCGAACCCTTCCATGTCGCCCCGAGCGCATTGAAGCGGACAGGGACGGCGGGGGGTCGCGGCTGATTGGCAACCACGAGCTGTCCGAGCAGATCGAGTAACAGATTGACCTTGAGGTCCAGCCTCAAAAGCTCGGCGGCTACCGGTGACGTGTCATCGTTCTTTTCCGGCTGACCGTGCTCTTCGATCGCAGCACAGGCTTGCAATACATGAAGATTTCGCTCACTGAAGCTGCTGACGATGGCCGGATCAAGCGGCTCGAGATGAGGCCGCCAGACGAGCGGCAGGACATCCTCGTACGCGAGTTCTTCGTAGAGGACGATGGTATCGGTGCCCTCGTACATGGGGATTCCCTGCGGCAACAGACCTGCCGTCACCGTATCACGGGCTCAGGCCAGGCGGCTAGCTGGACTGAACACATGGCGGCAAGCGCGCTATCGGATTCCAGAACTGCCTGACGAAGCGCCTCAACGCATGATGGGTCGATCGCGAGACCCCCCTGCTCCAGTTCGCTGAGCAATAAGCGCCTTCGACGAGCGGTGGCAGCAGCCGCCGTCCAGTTGCGCCGCATGGCATTGCGGACAAGCGATGCTGTGGCGCCAACAATGCTGTTGGCCAGCAGCTGCCCGGACGGCCCGGATCCAGGACCGACACCCGCACTCATTTTGCTTTGGCGCGGCTGGCGCGCGCCTCCTGTGGAATGGCGATCCACGCTGTCCGGATTTCGTGCAGCAGTCCGGAAACTTCATCAAGCACGTCGACCCGGTTCTCGGCGTTGGCCCGCATCAACTGTCGCCCGATGTAGTCGTAGAGCGCAATCAGGTTCTGGGCGAGCTCTCCACCTTGCGTAGGGTCCACGCTGACCCTGAGTTCATCGACAATCGCTACGGCACGACCGATCAGCTGACCCTTTTCCGCGAGTACACGATTGGCCATGTATCCGCGGGCCGCCGCAATGCGCTCCAACGCTCCATCCAGCAGCATCAGGATCAAGCCATGAGGATCGGATGCAGCAACCCCGCCATGACTGGCGACGGTCTGATAGGCGGCCAGATTGCCGGCACGCGGATAGGCTGACATCTCGATTGACTCCGAAGAAGACGTTACGGAGCTTAACGGCGGAAACGCGCGCGACTTGAGGCCAGGGAACCTCTGATTGGCCTATACGCACTCGCGGAAGAGTCCCCCTGAATTCAGGCGGCTATCTCTGGTTGATCTTGGCGATGGATTCGAACTGCTGCGTGAGATACGACGATGTCGTCTGCAGCTGCGACAACAGGGAATCCAGCGAAGAGAACTGCTTGATGTAGCGCTGCAGCACGACCTGCATCCGTGCATCGATGTCGCTCTGGCGCTTGTCGAGCGCGAGTTTCTGCTTGACCAGGTTCTGGCTACGCGTCTCAATGGCACCATCGCTGTCGAGTCGCGCGTCCAGCTGCGTAGGAAAGCGTCGCGGCGACACCATTCCCGGATCCAAACAACTTCCCTACGACGTCAAAATTGCCGTCGATGGCCTTCTGCAGCCTGACGTCATCTACGGTCAGCGTCCCGTCAGCGTTGGACTTGATGCCGATGCTGGCAAGCGTGTTGTAGGTTTCGTTGATTCCTGTCACCTGAGTCGACGTCGAACGTCGGAGCTGGCTTTCTATGCCGTTCAGGAGCGCATCGCCGAGCATCGGCCCCGCCGCCCTTGTAGTCGGGTCGTAGCTGCGCAACTTCAGAATCTGTGTCTGCAGTGCATTGTATTCGGTCACAAAGCCCTTAATTCGGGCAGTGGCAGCTGCTGTGTCGTGGGAAATGGTGAGACTCAGTGTCTCACCTGGAGCCTGGTCCACGAGGCTGAGTGTCACTCCATCAATGACGCCTTCGACGGTATTGGTCGCACTGCGCGTTTCGAACGTTGCGATATTGACGATAGCATCCTGAGCCGGACTCAGTTGCGTATAGTGCGTGGTCGCCAACGCGTTGTAGGTGAGCTGATCCAGGCCGCCATCCCCGGCAGTTTGGGAGACCACCATTTCATTGCCGGCGCCCGTCTTCGCAGACGACAGGACGAGCCGACTGCCGGTAGTCGTCTGCACCAGGGTAGCCGAGATCCCGACATTATCGGGAGCAGCGTTGATGGCATCCCTGATTCCGGCCAACGTGGAATTGCTGCTGTCGATGACAACCGAGAAGCTGGCAGCACCGAGCGACAGCGACAGCGTGCCTGTCCCGACTACTGTCGTGCTTCCGGCGGCGAATGGAGTCGACGCAAGCTGCTGCGCTTTGGCGAGTTGCACGACTTCGACGTCGTAGCTGCCAGGAGAGGCAGTGGCCTTCGCGGAAGCCGTGAAGACCTCCGGATCGCTGGTGACGGCCTTGCGTACTGCAAACGCATCCGTAGTCTTGAGGGCAGAAAGCGAGTTGTTGAAATTGGACAACGCGCTCTTGAGCGCACCCAAGGCAGAGATTCGTGTGCTTACGAGGCCCGTTTCACGGGTAACCTGCTTGTCGAGTGGCGCGCGTTCAGCCGCTACCAGTTGTTGCGCCAGACCATTGACGTCGATCTGCGAACCGCCAATTACAGAGGATGTAGCCATGAGTCGGGACGCTTCCTAGGATTCCTGATGGACCAGAACGCTCATGCCGGGCTCACCAAGACGTGCGGCGACCCAGAGCACTTCTTCGCTCGGGATCTGGCGAATAAGTTCTCCAGTAGCGCGTTCCCGAACGGTGACGACGACCCGGCCGGCTGCCTGATCCACTCTGAACTCCAGATTCGTATTGGCACGCCGGAGGTATGACTCAATCTGCTCCGCAGCAGCCCTGACTGCCTTTTCCCCGCCAGCAGGCATCGTCGTTGCGGGCGGAACTTCTGCTTCTCTGACGACCCCTGCAATTGTGTTCGCAGACGGCTTTTGTTCCCTCGAACCGACCTGAGGTGCAGTGACGGCCGGCAAGGGACTTCTGATTGCTGGTATGGCAGTAGGCATGTGGGGGCACCCAGGTGGCTGGCAGGACCTAGCGCCCTGCTCCCAACACAATAAAAGCAGGCAGCGAGCACCTTGCGATGCTCGCTGCCTGCGGCGACCTGACTCGACCGAGTCCGGTCATGCTACGTCACCTTATCCACGCAGCAGTGTCAGCACGTTCTGCGGGATTGCATTGGCCTGCGCCACGATCGCCGTACCTGCCTGCTGCAGGATCTGGGCCTTCGTGAGGTTGGCCGTTTCTTCCGCGAAGTCCGCATCCTGAATCCGGCTGCGCGAAGCAGACAGGTTCTCAGCTGCAGTGCTGATGTTCGAGATGGCAGACTGGAAGCGGTTCTGGTACGCACCGAGGGCCGCACGCGAGCTGCTGATGGCCTGGAGAGCCGCATCCACCGAGGCGAGCGTCGCATTGGCGTTCGTCACGTTGAGCACGTCGATGTTGGCAATCGACGTGCCGGACAGTGCAACGTTAGTCGTTGCGGCCGTCAGGCCCGAGGTGCCTACCGTACCACCGATGACAAGCGAACCACCTGCGACACCGGCGTAAGTTCACGCTATAGGTCGACTCGGAGGTAGCCGCCGCACCTACACCCGTGGCTGCAGCAGTGAGCGTTGTGAAAGAGTGCGTGATATTCCTGCCATCGGCCGCGCTCAGAGTCACTACCGAACCAGTGTCTGTAGCGGTGACGCCCGTTGCGGCAGAGATCGCATTGATACCGGCCACGACCGCGCTGCGACTTTGCACGGCATTGGTAGTCGTCGAAATGGAAGCCGTTGTCACGCCGTTAATGGTGATTGTGCCAGTCAATGCTGCTGGGGTCATCGCACTGCCGGCCACGGTCGTGGCGGCAGCAGTCGCCGTGACGCCAGCAATACCCGCTGAGTTGATGGCGTTCGAAAGAGCACGAGCATCCGGCGCTATGCTGCCGGTACCGATAGCAGTGCCGTTGATTGTCAGCAGAGCGAGGTTGACAACAGCAGCGGTGCCGTCGAGCGCACCGCTGGTCACTGACGCAGTGTACTGCTGGCCCAACGTCGCCGTCCGGGCACTGGCAATATTGGACACGCTGATGGTTTCGCCGGCGTTCGCGCCGACCTGGAACACCTGACTCGAGAACGTGCCGTCAAGGAGCTTGACGCCGTTAAAGGAGGTGGTCTGGGCAACACGGTCGATTTCCGCCTTCAGCTGCTGCACTTCGGCGTCGAGCGCTGCACGGTCGCTGGCGCTGTTCGTGGCATTCAGCGACTGTACCGACAGCTCGCGAATGCGCTGCAGGTTGTTCGCAACTTCAGCCAGGGCGCCTTCGCCAGTCTGAGACAGGGAGATTGCGTCGTTCGCATTGCGGGCAGCCTGGTTGAGGCCGCGGATCTGCGCCGTGAAGCGCTCGACGATGGCCATGCCGGCGGCGTCGTCCTTCGCGCTGTTGATTCGCAAACCTGACGACAGACGCTGCAGCGAGGTGCTGAGACCTTCGCTGGAGGTCGACAGGTTGCGCTGGGCGTTCAGCGACATCACGTTTGTGTTAATGACTAGTGCCATGGAATCAACTCCTGTTGTTACCTTTCGCCCCGAACACCCGTTCGAAGCTTGAATTCAGCACTGGCGTAGTGATGGTCGCCCGATTGCTGTATGGGCCCTGTATCGGAGCAGGAACAGGCAACTTGAGGGTTGGCAAAGCGTTTCATGGAAAATGTGTGGTCGGTCACGGTTCAGTCGGCAAGGCCCAGGACGATGGAACTTGAATCAAAGGTAGTTGAACAGGGAAAGCTGGGCGATCTTGATGTACGACTGCTGGGCGGCCTGCAGGCCAACCAGCTGCTGGTTCATTCGCGTCAGC
Source organism: uncultured Pseudomonadota bacterium (assembly GCA_963819685.1). Lineage (GTDB taxonomy): Bacteria > Pseudomonadota > Gammaproteobacteria > Steroidobacterales > Steroidobacteraceae > CAIUGU01. The sequence goes on along the minus strand of CAWFXI010000008.1, from coordinate 85,050 downwards.
GCCTCGGCGTAATCCAGGTCCCTGAGATCCGCAAGCGACCCCGCAAGGTCCACCTTGAGATCCTCGCGCGCCGACTCCGCCCCGTCGAGCAGGGAAAGCCTTGATCCCACCTCGGCACGGATACCGAGCAGGTGATCCGCGCTCTTGTCGAGCTGCTGCAGGCTGCCGCTGATCGATGTCTGCAGCCTGGCCTGGCCGGAGGGTGTGGCTGCTGGCAGCCGCAATGCGCTGATGACCGTATCGAGCGTTGCGAAAAGATCCTGCGAGCCGCTGGCATCGATGCTGAAAGTGTCGCCCACGGCAGGGTTGCCGGAAACCGAGACCTGGACTCCATTGAATGACACAGCGCTGCCAGGCACGTAGGTACCACTCGTAACCACGGCGTTGCCTGCATCCAGGACCTGCCACGTTGTCGCGCTCGTAAACGTCAGGGTGTAATCACCGGGCACCCAGGCCGCGCCATTCACGACGGATCCATTGTCGATCACACCGCTCCCTGTGTTGGTCGCGGTTGCAGCGGTCACGAATGTCCCGTTGCCCTCTGCAATGTTCAAGAAAACATCAAATCCGGAATGCCCATCGGCGACGCGCTGGGACGGCCCCACTTGAAGAAGTCGACCCCCCTGATCACCTGCGTAGTTGATGCCACCCGTACCCGACGTCGAAAAGGGTTGCGTCAGGCTTGCAAATCCAGAGAAGAGATACTCGCCCGTTCCATCCTTGCGGTTGGCAATATCCTGCAGCTCCTGCCTGCGCGCCGACAATTCAACGGCAATTGACCGGCGGTCTGAGTCGCTTAGCGTTGCCGTGTTGCCTGCCTGGATCGTGAGCTCCCGCACCCTTTGCAGTAGCGTGCCGACGTCCGCGAGAGCTTGCTCCTCGAGGTTCAGCCGGGACCGCGCCATCTCGCCGTTCTTGCCGAACTGATCGGTCTCCGATTGGGCTCGTTCCAGCTCGAGAATATGTACTGCAGCGATGGGATCGTCCGCAGGCGAATTCACGCGCTTGCCGGTCGCCACCTGGTTCTGCGTCCTCGACAGGATGGACTGCTGGTCCAGCATGGCCGACAGGGCACTACCGTAAAACGATTGGGTGGAGAGCCTCATGGGTTACCTTCGGGTCGCATCCAGCAGTGTCTGGAACATCTTGTCTGCCACGCCAATGACCTGGGCCATGGCCTGGTATGCCTGCTGGAACCTCACCAGATTGGCCGCTTCCTCATCGAGATTGACGCCAGAGAGCGACTGGAGTGCGGCGCTGTTCTCGTCACGGACGACCTTCTGCGCATCCCGGCCGACCTGGGCCTGATTCGTCTTGACGCCGATATCGCCGACGAACTGGCCAACTGCGGCATTCAACGACGTTGTGCCGCCACTGAAAACGGGTTGGTTCAGAATATCCGCCATGCGCAGTGCATTGCGATTGTCGCCGGCTCCGGACGTGTTGTCCTTGACCGTGAAAGTATCACCGACAGCTGGCGCGCCAGAAACCTGGACTCGCCAGCCGTTCACATCGATATTGCCGCCGCTTGTATAGGCGAAACTGCCGGCTCCGTTCACCGAATACGTGTTCGATGTCAGGAACTGGATCGTGACGGGCGAGCGCAATTGTGCATTCGTGGCGTCGAGTACCTCGCCAGAGGAAATTGTGGCAGTGCCGGTATTCGCAAGCGCCGAGGCTGCCACCATCGGTGCAGCGGCTGCTACGTCTGCCGGGTCCGTGACCAGAACCTTCAGCCCCGCTACGGCGGCCCCTGTCGGCAGGATCTTCAGCTTGTCGCCGACCTGGGGGGCCCCACTGACGACGATTGACAATCCGTCTGCGATAAATGGATCCAGTGCCGTGCCTGTTCCCGTGAGCGGCACCGCAGCGCCCGTATCTGCGCGCTGTGCCGTCCAGCCAGAAGCGGTGTATGTCATCAGGTAGTTCGCGTTCGTCAACGCACCGGCCCCGGTCCGTGTGACGGCAAGCGATGCGCTCCCCGCATTCAGGCTGCTGCTCTGCACCGTCACCGCGCCGACAGCGAAGAAATCGCCGCCGAGCGCGCCACTTAGATCAATACCCGCGGCATGCTGGTCGTTAACGACTTCAGCCAGGCCGATGCTGATACGCCCGAGTGCATTGCGGGCAGGTTCCAGCACCTGCTGCCTGAAATCGATCGTACCGCCCAGCGTTCCACCCGTCAGACTGCCGCTGACATCGACAGTCGCTGCGGCGGTCTTCATGGCGATGACCTTGCGTGTCGGGTCAAAACTGTCGGGGACGGCGACCAGCGTTGTCGCTGTCCGCCCGACCACGAGTGGCTGGCCGTTGCCAACAAAGACATTGACGGAGTTATCTCCCTGCTTGACGACGCTTACATTGACATGGGTAGCCAGTTCGTCCAGTAGCCGGTCGCGCTGGTCGAGAAGGTCGTTCGGCGGCTGCCCGGTGCGCGCATAACCGGAGCTGATTTCGTCATTGAGCTTCGCAATGCTCTGCGCAAGCGAAGTGATCGAACTTGCCTCGGTCTCCAGTTTGGTGTTGACCTGCGCGTCGAGACTCTTGAGGCTGGATTCGTAACTCTGCAGGCGGTTCACCAGGGCCTGGGCCTGACTCAGCAGCGTCTGCCTGGCCGGAATCGACGTCGGATTGCTCGCGACACTTTGCAGCGCGTTGGTAAAGTTCTGCAGCGATGCCGTCAGGCCGGTAGCCGAGTCACCAAACAGATTATTGATGCGCTGAACCTGGGCCGCATACGTATCGAGCTGGCTGAAGCTGCTGCTGGATGATCGCGCCTGCGTGGCCATGAAGTCGTCATACATGCGCTTGATGGTGGTGACATCGACGCCGTTGCCCATCCAGCCATTGCCAAACGACTCTGGCTGCCGTGTATTGAATTCGGCAATCTGCCGGCTGTAGCCAGGAGTATTGACGTTCGCGATGTTGTGGCTGGTCGTATCCAGCGCGCGCTGGAACGCGAGCAGACCCGAGACGCCCGTAGCGAGAAAGTCAGCCATGGATGCTCCGCGCAACAAGAACCCGTGCTCCGCACGCGGCAGCACAAGAAACGACCAGGCGAATGGCAGCCCGGTGGGATTCCATTGCCCGAAATGTAATCGCAAAGCGCATTAGTCTTCCCCTGCAGCCGAGGTTAGCGGCACGCTTGCCGCGTTCTTTAGCAGGGACCTGAGACTGTCCGTCACGGCAGTCAGCTTGCGGACATAATCAGGGTCGGTCGCATACCCGCCCTGATGCAAAGCCTTGCCAAACGCCGCAGCATCGTTGCCTGCGCCCTTTGCGGCTGCATAGCGATCGCTGTTGCCAAGCAGGGCCGCATAGTCCCTGAAACAATCTGCGGGCGATGCATAGGCGCGAAAGCGCTCGACGCGTCGGGTTGCAATGCCGCCTTCGAACTCAAGTGTGCTGACACCCACGCTCGCGCCCGGCCATTGAGACCCTGCCTTGATTCCGAATAGATTGAAGCTGCAAGCGCCGTCTGCTCCACTCGGTACTTTACGACCCCAACCCGTTTCCAGCGCAGCGTGCGCGAGTAGCGTCTCCGGGTCGACACCAAGTTCAAGACCAGCGCGTTCAGCGTAGGGCTTGAGCTGCGCGATGAAGTCTTCTCGCGTCGCCGGAGGCCAGGACAAGGCAGTCTTGGTCGACGCTGCATCAGTTGGCGCCTGACTGCCGGTGAACGGGTGTGTCGACAGGGAGGGAGCAGCGGATCCTTGCCCCTTCTCCAATGCTCCCGCTTTCGTGAGCTGCTGCACCAGCATGTCTGCCAGCCCAAGACCGCGCCCTTTCGACAGCTCCATTGCCAGCTGCGAATCGTGCATGTCCTGATAGAAATCCGTGGCTTCACTCCCTGCCAGCGAATCGCCGAAGGACGCTTCTCGCATGCTCTTGAGCATCATCTTCGTAAACAGACTTTCAAACTGACGGGCAGCTTCCCGCAGCGCTTCCGGGCCATCTGACTTCGCCGCCTGCTTCAGCGATCCGAGGCCGGCCGGGTCGGCGTAGAAAGCAGCGTTCTGTACTTGATTGGCGGACATGGCGTTGCCGGATTCCTAGATCACGATCAGCTCAGCCCGCAGGGCGCCAGCTTCCTTGAGCGCTTCAAGGATCGCTACAAGATCACCCGGCGCGGCGCCTACCTGGTTGACTGCCCGGACAATCTCGTCGAGATTCACACCCGCATTGAACACAAACATGCGAGCTTCCGGTTGCTCGACACCGATCTGGGAACGCGGGGTAACCACGGTCTGACCATCGGAGAAGGCTGTGGGCTGGCTGACATCCTGTCGCTCGGTAATCGTCACGGACAGCGAGCCGTGGGCGACGGCCGCCTGGGTGACCCGGACGTGCGATCCGATGACTACCGTGCCGGTCCGGGAATTGACGATGACCCGCGCGGGTGCGTCGCCAGGCTCAATCTCTATGGTCTCCAGAGTCGAAAGGTACGAGATCCTCTGACTCGCGTCCGTTGGCGCGGAGACCCTTACCGAAACCGCATCCAGTGCCTGGGCGGTCTCGGCCCCAAGCAGAGTGTTGATACCCTGGACCAGTCGCGTCGCAGTAGTGAAATCCGGCGTATTCAGATTGAGCATGACATAGGGAGTGTTGGCGAAATTGCTCGGAACTTCGCGCTCTACGGTGGCGCCATTCGGTACTCGACCGGCGCTCGGCACGTTCACCGAGATCCGCGATCCATCCTGCCCCTCGATACCGAACCCGCTGACGATCAGGCTGCCTTGAGCGATCGCATAAACCTGTCCATCGACACCTCGCATCGGCGCCATCAGCAAACTGCCGCCCCGCAAACTCTGGGCATTGCCAATCGAGGCCACCGTCACGTCAATCGTCTGCCCGGCCTTGGAGAAGGCCGGCAGCTCGGCGGTAACGGTAACGGCTGCTACGTTTTTCAGCTGTGGATTGACGTTTGCGGGAATCGTGATGCCGAAATTGGCAAGCATGTTCCTGATGCTCTGAATCGTGAACGGGGCCTGGCTGGTCTGGTCGCCCGTCCCATCAAGACCAACGACCAGGCCGTAGCCCACGAGCTGGTTGCTGCGTACGCCAGCGACAGAGGCAATGTCCTTCACGCGCTCAGCAGTTGCGGTCCCGGATATCGCGATCGCAAAAACAAAAAGGGCCATGCCAGTTGCCTTGACCAGCTGCCGGGCGCGACGCGTGTGCCTGGCTGCAACCGTCTCCCCTGCATGCGTGCAGGCGGCGCTGATATTCTCAATGTGTGTCATTCGTTTCTGTCCGGCGTGCATGTCTCGGGCTCAACTTCAGAACGGTGCCCATGGCTTGTCAAAGAAGCGCGCCAGCCAGCCCTTCGTGTTGGCATCCGCCAGGGCGCCCTTGCCACCGTAGGAGATGGAAGCGTCCGCCACCTTGCTGGAGGGCAATGAATTGTCAGGTGCAATATCGATCGGGCGGATGATTCCCTGGATACGCACGAACTCCTTGCCCTGGTTGATTGCGATCCACTTCTGACCGCGAACCAGCAGATTGCCGTTGGCAAGGCGCCGGGCGACGGTAACCGTGATGTCGCCTTCCAGTCGATTGCTCTGGCTGCTGTCGCCCGAGCCATCAAAATCCGACTTGTTGTCGACAGCCATCTCCAGTACCGGGGTCCCATTGACGGTTACCGGCATGCCCGCAATAGTTGGAGCGGCCATATCTACCTTGGTGTTCTTGCTGGTCGTTGTACTCGAGCTCTTGCTCGCGTTGGTGCGCTCTTCAAGATGAATCGTGATCGTGTCGCCAACCCGTCTGGCGATCGCATTCTCGAACAACGCGACGTCATGGCCCGTCTGGAAGATTGCGCCATTGCTCTCGACCGTGGATTCGGGTTCTTCGGGCCAGGTTGCGCTGAAGTCGTCGATCTGCGGCGGACTGACGCAGGCTGCCAATGTCAGCATCACCGACAAGGAGAAGGCCACCTTCAAGCCGGAGCCGATTGCGTTCACGTTCTGCCCGCCGTCAATTGCTGCTCGCCAAGTCTTCACAGGTTGTTGCTCAGGTACTGCAGCATCTGGTCCGTCGTAGAGATCGCCTTGGTGTTCATTTCGTAGGCGCGTTGCGTCTCGATCATGTTCACCATTTCTTCGACCACGTTGACGTTCGAGCTTTCAACCGCGCCCTGTTGCACGGTTCCGAGCCCATTGAGACCCGGAGTACTCGTCTGCGCAGGGCCGCTGGCAGCCGTCTCCATCGCCAGGTTCTCGCCGCGCGCCTGCAGTCCGGCCGGATTGACGAAATCACTGACCTGGATCGTGCCCACTTGCGTCGGGGCCGACTGGCCGGCCAGCTGGACCGTAATCACGCCATCCGTGCCGATGGATACGCTCTGGGCGCTGTCGGGAATCGAAATGCCCGGCTGTACTCGATAGCCACTGGACGTCACCAGTTCACCCTGCGCGTTGACCTGGAAACTGCCGTCGCGGGTATAGCCGAACGTGCCGTCCGGCATCAGCACCTGGAAGAAGCCTCGCCCCTGGATGGCCAGATCGAGCGAATTGCCGGTCTGGCTGAGGCTGCCCTGCGTGTAGAGTTTTTCGGTCGCGACGACGCGCACACCGGTACCGAGTGCGAGTCCCGAAGGTGCGTCTGTGTCCTGCGAAGTCGAGGCGCCGACCTGGCGAATGTTCTGATACAGGAGGTCCTCGAACACGGCGCGACCCTTCTTGAAGCCGCTGGTGTTGACGTTGGCCAGGTTGTTGGAAACGACGGCCATGCGCGTCTGCTGCGCATCAAGGCCGGTCTTGGCTGCCGAAAGTGCTGGATTCATGGTTCAGATCCTCAAGATTTGGTACGGGTCGACTAGCCGAGCCTGAGCAACTGGGCAGATGCCTGGCCGTTCTCTTCGGCTGCACGCATGGCTTTCACCTGCAGGTCGAAATTCCGGGATAGCTCGATCATGTTCACCATGGCATCGGCCACGTTGACGTTGCTGTTCTCAAGCACACCGGACGCCACGCGCACATTGGCGTCCACAGGGGCCGATGCGCCGTCGCTTGTGCGGAACAAGCCGTCTTCTCCTCGTACCACAGTAGCTGCGGGTGGATTGACCAGCTTGATCCTGCCGACTTTCGAAATGGTTTCCGGCCCCTGCCCCACTGGCACGACGGACACGGTGCCATCGGCAGCAACTGCCACAGCGGAATGCTCAGGTACGGTGATCGGTCCGCCATCTCCCAGCACGGGATGTCCGCTGCCATTGAGCAGCATGCCCGTCGGGTCCACGCGCAGGTCACCGGCGCGCGTATACGCTTCTTGTCCGTCTCTCCCCTGGACCGCGATCCAACCGTCACCCTGAATGGCGATGTCGAGATCCTGACCGGTGGCTTGCATGCCTCCGGACTTCTGATCCCACCCGGTGGTCGAGTTGGTCGCGTACACACGCGATGCGAACCCGGATCCTTCCACTGCACGGCTTTGCATGGCGGACAGATCCGCACGAAACCCGGTGGTACTGGCATTCGCCAGGTTGTGGTTGTTCGATGCCTGGGCGCGCAGGGTTTCCTTTGCGCCGGTCATCGAGATGTAGAGGAAGCGGTCCATGGTTTTAGTGAACTGTGAGTCGTGAACCGTGATCCGTCAGATTCGGGGCGATACCCGAAATTCCTGCCGTTCACGCATCACGGATCACGCATCACGTCTCCTATCTGATGTTGATGATGGTCTGCGTAACCTGGTCAGCCGTCTGGATCATCTGTGCGTTCGCCTGGAAATTTCGCTGGGCGGTAATCATGTTGACGAGCTGGGCAGTGATGTCGACGTTGGACGATTCGAGCGAACCAGACTGGATCAGGCCAAACCCGGAATTCCCTGCCTGCCCGTTTACAGCTTGACCGGAGGTAAAGGTCTCGGCCCAGTTCGTATTGCCCAACTGCTGCAGGCCTTGAGCATTCGCGAAGTTGGCGATTGCCACCTGCCCGAGTTGCAGCGAGCGGCCGTTGGTAAAGCGTGCCTGGACAATGCCTGTCGGGTCGATATCCATGCCGATCAGGCGGCCCGTCGTGAATCCATCCTGCGTCACAGACGTCACGTTGAATGTATCGCCGTACTGCGTTGTGCGCGCGAGATCGAAATTCAGGGTGATCGGCGCTGCACCGGTGGCTGGCGTGTACGCAGGGAAAGGCACCTGCCCGTTTGCCGGTGTGGTCAGCGCACCCGTATTGGAGTACTGCAGTATCTGCGGCGTTCCGACCGCCGTACCGTCCACGTACAGACGTGACTGCCATTCATTCGGATTGGCGGTCTTGTCGAAGTACATGCTGGCCGTATGCGCTGCGCCCAACGAATCGAAGATCGTCATCGAAGTCGCGTTGTTGTAGCTGGAAGGATTCGCAGGATCGAATACCGGAACAGTCGGCTGCGCCGCGTTGGCCGGCAGATTGAAGACCGTTTCGACGTTGGTCGTGGCAGACGGCGGGCTTTCACTCGTCACGAGTCTAAGGTCGGTCAGGGTGCTGGTATTGAACAGGCCTCCCGTGCTCGCCGGATAAACCTGCAGGCGCTGATCCTGGCTATTGACCACGTAGCCGGCATTGTCGATCTGGAATGCGCCCGCCCGGGTATACGCCGAGGCACCTCCGTCGCTCAGCACGAAGAATCCCTGGCCACTCATGGCAAGGTCCAGGCTGTTGTTGGTCGTGTTGATATTGCCTTGCGTGAACTGTTGCGACACGGCTGCAACCTTGACGCCATTGCCAACCTGGGTCCGGCCCACGCCCTGTGGCGATACTGCAAACATTTCCGCAAACTCCGACCGCGACTGCTTGAAACCGGTCGTTGCCGAGTTGGCGATATTGTTGGCCGTGACGTTGAGGTCCGACTGGGCTGCATTGATTCCGCTTAAGGCGATGCCGAATGACATGGATATGCTCCTGGATCTTCGAAGATTGAGTGTTCGGGGGTTACATCACGCGGCGGATGTCCGCCAGCGATAGCGCTCCAAGCGCTGCAGTGTTCAAGGTAAGGCCGGTGCCCGCCGCATCGATCGTGACGCTGGACACCCTGCCGCTCAGCAGCACATCAAGTGACTGGTTCTTGCCGCCGACGTTGGCGACTGCATCGATCTGATAGGTTCCAGATGGCAGCGCAATCCCGCGGTCATCCAGGCCATCCCACGTGAACTCTTTCGTGCCTGCAACCGCTGGAATCGTCATGTTGCGAACGACCTGGCCACTTGCATCCTTGACGGCAACTTGTACCGATGCCGTGCCATCCGGAATAACCAGCGCGCCGCGCACCGGTTCACCCGCAGCGATGGTGACACTGCTAACCGGTGCAAGCACATCGTGTCCGACCAGGCCCGTGCCCTGCAGTGCCTGGGCCGAACGCAGGGATTCAGTGAGATTCGGTCAGCGAAGCCTGCATGCTCTGTACGCCGGAGACGGTCCCGAACTGGGCGAGTTGCGCCACGAATTCAGTGCTGTCGAGCGGCTTCATGGGATCCTGGTTCTTGAGCTGTGCTGTCATCAGCGCCAGGAAGTCATCGATGCCGAGATCGGTGGCCTTCTTCTTCTGGGCGTTCGCCGCCGCCTGCGATTGCGTTGCGAGGGCGGCGAGTGGATCGGTGCTGGACATAGGTCAGTTCCTTGCTGCGTGATTCGGGTGCTACTGGCCAAGCTTCAGCGTGGCAAGCAGCATTTCCTTCGAGGTGTTCATCACTTCCACGTTGTTCTGGTAAGCACGGGAAGCCGAAATCATGTCCACCATCTCCTCAACCACATTGACATTGGGTGCGTAGACATTGCCTTCGGCGTCCGCCAGAGGGTTACCCGGTTCATAGCGAACGGAAGCGGGTGCCTGGTTTTCGGTTATGCCCAGCACTTTGACCGCCGCTGCGCTCTGGTCCTGACCAAAGCCGGCCTTGATCGCTGAAAACAGCGGGTGGCGTGCACGGTAGACCTTGGTCGGATCGCCGCTCACGCTGTCGGCGTTGGCGAGGTTGCTGGCAGTGGTGTTCAGCCTCACAGACTGTGCACTCATGCCGGATCCGGCGATGTCGAAGATCTTGAAGGAAGACATGGTTGACTCCTGGCGCAGAGTTCAATGAGTGGCTACTGTCCGGTGATGGCCGTCATGAGGCCACGAAACTTCGCACTCAGGAACGTCAGTGTCGCCTGATAGCGAATCGCGTTTTCGGCGAACGCGGCCTGCTCAAGCTGGACGTCGACGGTATTGCCGTCGATGGAAGGGGCAAGCGGCGTACGATATTGCAGGTCGGCTGCTCCGCCTTCAGCGGTAGCCATCTGAATGTGGCCGGTTTGCGTGGCCTTCATCGACACGGGTGCGGCGGCGTCGCCAGCGGCCTTGGCCAGGGCGGAACGAAAATCGATGTCGCGCGCCTGATAGTTCGGCGTATCCGCGTTGGCGAGATTCGTTGCGAGCAGCTCGGTCCGGCGTGACCGGACCTGCAGGGCCGCGGCGTGTACACCGAGATAGCTGTCGAGATTGACTGGCATCGACGTCTCCGTCAGAAAAGTTTCTGGCGGAACACGTAGCAAGCAACGTGCCAGCAGGTGGAACCAAGGCATGGCGGCCCGGCCACGGACGGCTGGAATCCGATTTTCGTGATGTGGCACTCACGAGAGCGGCAATGGATTGCCGCCCGCCGGCCATTCCTGGTCGCAAGGTATGGGCGTGAACCCGCATCTGCAGGTTAGTCACCCTGATCGGCGGAGGACAAAACTTCTTGAGCACAACCTGAGCGCCGGCATTACGTCGCTTTGTCATTACTTCAGAGTGATGTGGGGTTGGCATGCCAATTGCTAGTTATCCGCGCATGTCAATCAACCGACGTAGTCCCAAGGGGTCCCGTTTGCAAAGCGCTTGCACACTGCTCGTAGTCACATTGGCTGGCCTTGGCGCCTTCACATCAGCCCGGCCGGCTGTTGCGGCAGCGGAAATCCAGCCACTGGACTCCATTCGCAACACTGCAGAGTCGTACATGCGCGCGCAGGTTCCGGATTCGGCACAAGGTGCCGGACGCCGCGTGATTGTGACTGCCGGATATCTCGACACCCGATTGCGGCTGGCGCGTTGCGACGGAAAACTGACAGCCTCAAGACCCCCTGGCAGCACGTTAAGCCAGCGCAATACCGTCGCAGTGGCGTGTTCGCAAACAGTGGAATGGACTATTTACGTCCCGGTGATGCTTGAGTCCGAGGGCCCGGTGCTGGTGACCCGGCACGCAGTTGCACGAGGGTCAGGACTGACCGCCGCGGATGTGGAATCACAGGTCCAGCGGGTACCGGGGCTGGCCACTCATTATGTCGCGGATGCCACCAGGCTCTCGGGCCGGCATGCAAAACGCGCTCTGCCGGCAGGCACTCCGATCAGTGAAGATGCCCTCGCAACCAACCTGCTGGTCAAGCGAGGTCAGCAAGTTACGCTTCTGGCGGCGGTGGGCGGAATCGAGGTACGCGCGACCGGCCGGGCGATGACCGACGGCGCGGCCACCGACCGCATCAGGGTTCAGAACATGAACTCCACCCGGATTGTTGAAGGTTTCGTGGAAAGCGCCGATATAGTCAGAATTGCGCCATGAGCAGCAGGAAAACCCCTAAAGTTTCGCTGCTATCGGCCGCTATACGGCTCAAGCGTTAACGGAGAGACACGACGTGCCTCACAAGATTCCTGGTACAGAAAGCCGGCCGGTCCAGGTCGGACTGGATCGTTCCGTTCAGCGCAAAGGCACTGAGTCGGCAACGGATTCAACAGCTAAGGTCAAGCTGGATGGCACGGATGCGGTGCACATCACCGGCTCCGCCAAACAACTGGCGGCACTTGAGCATGTGCTCAAGGATCGGCCTGTAGTGGATGATGTACGGGTTGCCAAGCTGCGCGCCGCCATTGAGGGCGGAACTTATATCGTTGATGCCGCCCGCATCGCTGACAAGCTGTTACTCATGGAAGAACAGCTCACCAGCGCTGCCCCCAGGCAGTAATCAGGACAAGTACTTGAAAGCCAAGGCCGAGCAGAACCAGCGCCTCGACCCGATGCTTGCCCGGCAGCATCTGGAGCAGCTGTTCACCGCCGAGGCAAGCAACCTCGAGCGCCTTGAAAAGCTGCTGATCCAGGAGCATGAACTGCTGCTGGGAAGTGACCTCGAGGCACTGGACCGCACCGGCGATGCCAGGCAGACGTGCATTGCAGAACTGTTGCGCATCGATGACGAACGTCGCTCGTTGTGTCGAATGCTCGGATTCGAGTCAGATCCCGAAGGCTTGCGCCGACTTCTGCAATGGTGTGATCCCGCGAATGGACTATTGGCGCGATGGAACGCATGCCTGCTGAAAGCAACGAAGTGCCGCAATGCCAACGACCAGAACGGCGCCCTGGTGACGGCCAAGCTCAAGCGAGTGGAAGGCTTGCTCGGCTTACTGACAGGTCGTGACAGCAGCACCGCCGTGTACAGCGCGCAAGGAAGTTACACGCGTCAGACGCCAGGCCACACGCTCGCGCAGGCGTAAGCCGCGTAGCATTCGTACACTTGCCAGCCGCCTTCGGCCTCGGCCTGTGCGGATCGGGGCAGTCAATCTGCCACTACCAGACGGTAACCCACACCAGTCTCCGTTAGAAGGTACTGGGGTCGCGCAGGATCATCTTCCAGCTTTGCGCGCAACTGCTTGATGTACCCGCGCAGGTAGTGTGTCTGCCCGACGCTGCCCGGACCCCACGCCTGTTGCAGCAGCTGACGATGGGTAACGACCATCCCTGCATGGTTGCTCAGGATCTCAAGCAGTCGATACTCAAGCGGCGTGAGATGTACTTCCTCCCCTGCGTCGTTGATAACCTGACGCTTTGCCATATCGATGAGCCAGCGCCCGATCCTGAACGATCCCTCCTCCCCCGCCGGTGCACGAATACCGTGGCGCAGCGCAAGGCGCAGTCGTGCCAGCAATTCGTTCATTCCGAAGGGCTTGGTCACGTAGTCGTCCGCCCCCGCCTCGAGTGCACTGACGATCTGTTCCTCCTGCGTACGCGCGGACAACACGACAATCGGGACCCTGGACCACTCCCGTGCGCGACGGATCACTTCCACGCCATCACAGTCCGGTAATCCCAGATCGATGATGACGACGTCCGGCCTGTGCGACTGCAGCTCCGTCATGCCTCGCGCCCCGGTGTCGGCCTCGATCACGCGATAGTGCTCGAGCTCCAGTGCAGGTCGGAGTACATCGCGAATCTCCTGGTCGTCTTCGATAAGAAGAACGGCGCGGCTTGCGTTAGTCATCGTCGTGCACGGGATTCTCAACGCTTGTGACCAGGGGCAGCACCACATGGATCTCTGCTCCATGAGGTTGGCGTTCTTCCGCCCAGATTCGGCCTTTGTGCAATTCCACGATGGCGCGGCAGATCGCAAGGCCCAGTCCGATGCCGCCTACGGCACCCTCCTTCTTGCCGCGCTCGAATTTCCTGAAGAGCGTCTCCGGCACGATGTCCTCGAAGCCCGGGCCATTGTCGGCGATCGTTATTTCCATCTGGTCGTCCGTAGCCGATGCCTTGATCCTGATCTCGCTTCCTGGCGGTGTGTACTTGATGGCGTTGTCGATGATGTTTTCGATCACCTGTTCGATGAGCTTGCCGTCTATGGACAACGCCGGCAATCCTGCCGGCATCTCCATGACGATGCGGTGCGCCTGCAGCCTATCCTGCAAGCGGTGCAACACCGTCGCGATGATCTCGTCGATCTCATACAGATCCAGCCGCAAGCGAATGGCCCCCGATTCGAGTCTTACCAGGTCCAGCATGCTGGTCACATGGTCGCTGACATCCATCGCAGCCCTGCGCACTGTATTGGCAAGCGAGCGACGCTCCTCCGACTTGAGGTCCTCCATGCGCTCAGCCAATGTGACCGTCCCGCCGACCAGCGCGGCAAGAGGCGTTCGCAGATCGTGTGACAGCGACGCCAGCAGCGAATTCCTTACACCCTCCGTCTCGGCCCGTATGTCAGCCGCCTGTGCCTGATCCGCCAGCTCACTGCGCTCAAGTGCCAGTGCAACCTGCGCTGCAAAAGTCTCAAGCAGGCGGAACTGCTCTGGCAACATGATCCTGCGCCGATTACGAGGCCTGGCGGCAAGTACGCCCAGGGTGTGCTGCGCGCCGATCAACGGTACGTAAGTGACTTCGCTCCCGGCCAGGGTATCCGTTCCCAGACCAGCGGCCTTGCCGTGATCGAACGCCCATTGCGCCGCTCCCAAGTCTGCAGCCATCAGCGAATCTTGCGAGTGGCGCTCCCTGCCCAGGAAAACGCGACCGTTCCGATCGGGAAACATGAGGGCGGTGGTGCAATCGAATACCTCGCTGACGTGGCTGATTGCAGCATGCTCCATGGCCTTTCGATCGCGCGCCACGGTCAGCTTCCGGCTCATCGCGTACAGCAATGCGGTTCGTCGCTCACGATGGCCGGCAACCTTTGCCTGCAACCGCACGCTGGCATTCAGCTGTCCGATGATCAGGGCCACTATCAGCATGATGACGAACGTCAGCAGGTACTGAACGTCTGACACGGCGAATGAATAAAACGGTGGCACAAAAACGAAGTCGAAGGCCAGCACGTTGAGCACTGAGGTAATTGTGGCCGGCACTCGTCCATATCTCACGGCAACAATTGCTGCGGCCAACAGATAGACCATTGCCAGGTTGGCGCTTTCAAACATTGGAAACACGAACCAGCAGAGGGCGGTCGCCGCCACTGTGGCACCGACCGCCGCCACATACTCGGGCCAACGTTGCTTCTGCGAAGGAGGCGCGGTGTCGGCCGTCGAGGGACCAACAGGCCCTGGCCCGCGACCAGCAAGGCGTTCGTCCCGGCCCACGACAACAACATCAAATTCACCAGAGCGCCGTATCAATTGCGTTGTCGTGGATACGGGGCTACGCCAGACGTTCAACCAATTTCGCCGATTCGGCTTTCCTGCCACGATGCGGGTGACGTTGCGCGTGCGCGCATACTCGAGAATTTCGGCCACGGCCGAGGATCCCCCGAGAGTTATGGTCTCTGCACCCAATGATTCGGCCAGCCTCATCAAGGCAATGCGCCGATTGCGCTCAGCCTCTGATAGTCGCAGCAGATCAGGTGTCTCGACGTACACAACCAGCCATTCTGCACCCGAGCCGTCGGCCATGCGTTTGCCGGCTCGAACCAATCCCTCGGCCTGTTCGTCCGGACCTACGCAGACGAGCAGGCGCTCTCGTGTTCCCCATGGCCTGTGTACCGCTTCTTGCTTGCGATACTCGCGCATCGCCTGGTCGACACGATCTGCCGTCTTGCGCAAGGCCAGTTCGCGCAGGGCTATCAGGTTGCCCTTGCGAAAGAAGCTCTCCATTGCGCGCTGCGCCTGGTCCGGGACATACACCTTCCCCACCTGCAATCGCTGTAGCAGGTCGTCAGGCGGCAGATCGATCAATTCCACTTCGTCCGCTTCCTCGAAGAAGCGATCCGGCAGCGTCTCGCGTTGCTGCACACCCGTGATCTGTGTGACGACGTCGTTCAGGCTTTCCAGGTGCTGAACATTGAGGGTGGTATAGACATCGATACCGGAATCGAGCACCTCTTCGATGTCTTGCCAGCGCTTTTCGTGTCGCGGTGGCGGGGTCACGCCTTCCAGGTTGGTGTGCGCGAGTTCATCCACCAGGAGCAGCTGCGGCCGCCGTTCAAGTGCTGCGTTGAGGTTGAACTCGGATCGGCCGCTGATACCCGATTCATCGACAAGCAGCGGGAGATGCTCCAGCCCTGCCAGGAGCCGCTCGGTTTCGACGCGTCCATGGGGCTCCACATAGCCGATGACCACGTCCGCGCCCGCTGCCTTGCGCCGCTGAGCGTCCTCCAGCATCGTAAAGGTCTTGCCAACGCCCGCATTGGCGCCGAAAAAAATCTTGAGCTTGCCGCGCTGTGACCGGGCTTCCTGTTCCTGCACCACGGCAAGCAGTTGATCGGGATCCGGTCGCTGCCCATTCATGGGGGATGACTATCCCACGACGCGGCGCTGGCGACCAGCCGCAAGCGCCACTGGCACTTATCTGGCCTGCGCCAGGCTATCCAGCGCGAGGTTCAACTCCAACACGTTGACGCGGGGTTCACCCAGGAAGCCCAGCAAACGCCCCAGAGTATGCTCGGTCACCAGCGGCTGCACGACGTCGACGGTCAGCCCCCGCGCTTTTGCGACCCGGGCGAGTTGGAAGTGGGCTGCCGCTACGCTGATGTGCGGGTCCAATCCACTTCCCGACGCCGTGACCAGATCCACCGGTACCGGCGACTGATTCTCCGGGTCGGCCGCACGCAGTGCTGCAACGCGCGCCTTCACCGCGTCCACTAAAGCCGGATTGAGCGGCCCTTGATTGGAACCGGACGACGCAGCGGCATTGTACGGAACCGGCCCCGTTGCGGAAGGGCGTCCCCAAAAGTACTTCGGATCCGAGAAATTCTGGCCGATGAGACTGGAGCCGATGACCTTCCCATCCTTCTCGATCAGGCTGCCCGCCGCCTGCGTCGGGAAAACCGCCTTGGCAATTCCCGTTACCACCAGTGGATACAGGAACCCCGTCAGCACGGTCATCGATGCAAAAAGCACCAGGGCTGGACGAATCATTGCGCGCAACATGTGAAGTTCCTCTCAAGTCCAGTTCGCAAGTGTCAGTACCACGTCGATGAGCTTGATCCCGACAAACGGCACCACAATGCCGCCCAGTCCATAGACCAGCAGATTTCGTCTCAGCAGCGACGCTGCTCCGAGGGCGCGATACTTCACGCCCTTCAGCGCCAGTGGCACGAGGAAGATAATGATCAGCGCGTTGAAGATGACTGCCGACAGTATCGCCGACAGGGGACTGGTCAGCCGCATGACATTGAGCGCATCGAGTTGCGGGTAGGTGGCCGCGAACGCCGCCGGAATGATTGCGAAGTACTTGGCAACGTCGTTCGCAATGCTGAACGTCGTCAGCGAACCGCGCGTCATGAGCATCTGCTTGCCGGTCTCGACCACTTCGATGAGCTTCGTCGGATTGGAATCCAGGTCCACCATGTTGCCGGCTTCCTTTGCCGCTTGCGTGCCGGAATTCATCGCCACTGCCACATCGGCCTGTGCGAGCGCCGGAGCATCGTTCGTACCGTCGCCGGTCATCGCTACCAGTCGACCTTGTGCCTGGTGTTCGCGGATGAGCTTCAACTTGGCTTCCGGCGTTGCCTCGGCAAGGTAGTCGTCCACCCCCGCTTCGGCAGCTATCGCGGCGGCCGTGAATTTGTTGTCGCCGGTGATCATGATGGTCTTGATCCCCATTCGACGCAGCTCGGCGAAGCGCTCCTTGATGCCGCCTTTGACGATATCCTTGAGCTCGATGATCCCGAGTACGCGTCCCCCTTCGCAAACCACCAACGGCGTGCTGCCGCGACGCGCCACCTGCTCCGCAGCATCTCTCGTCGCGTCGGGGAACGCCCCGCCCTGCGTCTCGACGAACTTCTGAATGGCGTCCATTGCGCCCTTGCGAATCCTGCGCTCCTTCTTCTCCGCATCGATCAGATCGACGCCGCTCATGCGGGTGTGTGCCGAGAACGGCACAAACGTCGCACCCAGCGAAGTCAGGTCGCGTTCGCGGAGTTTGAACTTCTGCTTGGCAAAGATGACGATGCTGCGACCTTCCGGCGTTTCGTCAGCCAGCGAAGCCAGCTGTGCCGCGTCTGCCAGTTCCTGCTCGGTCACACCCGGGGCCGGTATGAACGCGGACGCCTGACGATTACCCAGCGTGATCGTGCCGGTCTTGTCGAGTAGCAGCACATCCACATCGCCCGCCGCCTCTACCGCCCGGCCAGAGGTGGCAATGACGTTCGCCTGCATCATGCGGCTCATGCCCGCCACGCCGATGGCAGACAGCAGCCCACCGATCGTCGTGGGGATCAGGCAGACCAGCAACGCAATCAGGGCGGTAATCGTAATCGGTGCACCGATATCTGACACCGCGACGCTGTACATCGAGAACGGCAGCAAGGTCACAGTCGCCAGCAGGAATACCAGCGTGAGTGCGACCAGCAGGATCGTCAGATGCGATCTCATTGGGCGTCTTCTGGCGCTTTGCGCTTTCCACCATGGCGATCATCCGGTCAATGAAGGCTTCGCCCGGATTGACCGTCACGCGTACGACGATCCAGTCGGACAGCACGCGCGTGCCGCCTGTAACCGACGAGAAATCGCCGCCCGATTCACGGATCACCGGCGCGGATTCTCCGGTGATGGCGCTTTCATCCACAGAAGCGGCGCCTTCAATGACCAAGCCATCGGCTGGAATGATGTCACCTGCCTCGACCAGCACGCAGTCGTCGCGAACCAGCTGGGTCGCCGGAATCCGTTCTGGCAGACTGCGAACCTTTGGATTCAGCAGGAACTTGGCCTGCACGGTCTGCTTCAGGCCACGCAGACTGGCGGCCTGTGCCTTGCTGCGACCTTCAGCCATAGCCTCTGCGAAGTTGGCAAACAGCACCGTAAACCACAACCACACCGCCACGGCCAGGATGAACCAGGCAGGCGCTTCGCCCTGGCCCTGCAATGCCTGGAACCACAGCAATGTGGTCAGCAGGCTGCCCAGGTAGACAACGAACATCACCGGGTTGCGCCACTGCACGCGGGGATCTAGCTTCCTGAATGCGTCGAGGACGGCAGGTCCGACGAAGGAACTGTCGAACATGGAAAGTTGCTTTCGCGACATGATGTTTTCTGGGTAGTGGTTACTGATGATTGGCGACTAAAGCGACGTCAGCAGATGCTCGACAATCGGACCCAGCGCAAGCGCTGGAACAAATGTCAGGGCGCCGACCAGCAATACCGTACCGATCAGGAGTGTGATGAACAGCGGACCATGGGTTGGCATCGTGCCGGGAGTCACCGGTATGCGCTTCTTGGCGGCCAGCGAACCCGCTATCGCCAGCACGGCAACGATCGGCCAGAAGCGCCCGAACCACATCGTCAACCCGAGTGCCAGGTTGTAGAACGGCGTGTTCGCAGACAGTCCGGCAAATGCGCTGCCGTTGTTGTTACCGGCCGAGGAAAATGCGTACAGGATTTCAGAGAAACCATGCGCACCGGGATTGGCGACGCCGACTCGTCCTGAGTCCACCATTACCGCGATCGCGGTGCCGGTCAGCACGATGAACGGCATCACGAGAATGGCGACCGATGCCATCTTCATTTCGAAGGCTTCGATCTTCTTGCCGATGTACTCCGGCGTGCGGCCGATCATGAGCCCGGCGATGAACACGCCGATGATGGCAAACACGAGCATGGAGTAGAGTCCGGTGCCGACCCCTCCTGGCGCCACTTCGCCCAGCTGCATCAGGAAGAGAGGCACTGCGCCGCCCAGCGGCGTGAATGAATCGTGCATCGAGTTGACTGCACCCGTCGACGTGCCTGTGGTGACGGATGCGAACAGCGCTGATGGGCCGATGCCAAAGCGCGTTTCCTTGCCTTCCATGTTGCCACCGGACTGTGTGTCGCTGGCCACCTGGTCCAACCCCAGCTGCGCCAGTTGCGGATTCCCGGCTTGCTCGCTGAACTGTGCGACGCACATCAGCGAAACGAGCAGGATCAGCATCGACGCGAGTACGGCCCACCCCTGGCGCCTGTCACCCACCATATGGCCGAAGGTATAGGCCAGCGCCGTTGGAATCAGCAGGATCGCCAGCATTTCGAGAAGGTTTGACAGGGGCGTCGGATTCTCGAACGGATGCGCCGAATTGGCATTCAGGAAACCGCCGCCATTGGTGCCCAGCTCCTTGATCGATTCCTGCGAAGCGATGGGACCCATCGCGAGCATCTGCGTCTGCGTGGTCACGGCCTCAAGTACCGGATTTCCGGCAGCGTCCTTGGTGGGAGCGCCGCTGCTGTCCAATACGGGCTGCTGATACTCGATCGCTTCGACCGTGGTCGCGTCCTGGTAGGCAGAAAAGTTCTGGATGACGCCTTGTGACAACAGCAGGATCGCCACCAGCGTCGCCATCGGCAACAGGATGTACAGCGTCGAGCGGGTGATATCGACCCAGAAATTGCCAATCGTCTGGACGCTGTGTCGAGCCAGGCCGCGGACGAGTGCAATCGCCACCACGAGGCCGGTCGCGGAGGAGAGAAAATTCTGTACCGCCAGCGCAGACATCTGCACCAGGTAGCCCATTGTCACTTCACCGGAATAGCCCTGCCAGTTAGTGTTCGTGACGAAACTGATCGCCGTATTGAACGATGAGTCCGCCGAGACATTGGCGAATTCCTGCGGGATTCAGTGGCAGCCAGACCTGCAACCGCTGCAGTCGCATAAACGAAGAGCACACCCAGCGTGTTGAAGGCGAGCAACGCGACCGCGTAGTGCTTCCACCCCATCTCCACCTTGGGGTCTACGCCGCAGGCCCCGTAAATCGCAGATTCAAAGGTCGCGCCCACGCGCAACGGAAAGATCGGCTTGCCCTCCATGACATTGGCGATATACAGCCCCAGCGGCTTCACGCATAGCAGCGTCACGCCAAACAGGGCGATGATCAGGACGATCGTCTCGGTCGTCATCAGAATTTCTCCGGTCTGATCAGCGCAAATACCAGGTAGACAAAGAGCCCCGCCGCCAGCAACGCGCTCAGCGTGACGATCCAGTTCATTTCTCTCTCCCCGATTGCGGCACAAGGCGAGACACGCCCACGGCCAGCAAATGCGTTACGGCGTATAGCGCCGCGACAATCAACAGGTAATACAGGTCATTCATGACGAGTCTCCATTGGCGTGAGGCAATGCTAGAGATCGGCGCGTAAGGATTCCGTAGAATTTTCAGCGAAGCGCCGGCTGGAAGCCGTGTCGCTTCGCGGCCGGCAGGACAACCTACGCCGTGGCGAATCCACTGTACTGCGGAAAAGCCGCAAGGGACTGCGTACTTGACCCTGAAGCCGGGGAGGTCGGCGGTGGAAAGCGATTGCCGACGGCCAGGCCCGGAATGGGCGCCCGGCGCAACCGCGGGTTAAATGCCCAAGCCAATCCTGTTATCCTCGTGCCCCGCCGGTCTTCTTCCGGCAAGCACATTCAGGGCCGGCTTGTGAATCGGGGGCACTCATGCTCATCAACTGCGTCGTCTATCAGAACGGCGTCCGCATTGCGGAGATTCCGTCCAATGAGATTCACGCCTACATAGGCAGGCCGGACTGCTTTGTGTGGGTCGCCCTGCAGGAACCCGATCCGGCGACGCTCGACCAGATGCAGGAGGAATTCGGCCTTCATCCGCTGGCTGTCGAGGATGCGCGGCACGGGCACCAGCGGCCCAAGATCGAGGAATACGGCGATTCCCTGTTCGTCGTCCTGCACATGATCGAGCCCGATGGCACGGATCTGCGTGTGGGAGAAGTCGACATTTTTGTCGGCCCCAATTACGTGCTCTCAGTGCGTAACCGGGCGGAGAGAGGCTTCCAGGACGTCCGCACGAGATGTGAGCGGGAACCTGAACTGTTGCGCAACGGTTCCGGTTACGTGCTGTATGCACTCATGGATGCGGTAGTCGATCGATATTTCCCCGTACTCGAAACGCTGGAGAACGAACTCGAGGGCATCGAGGAGAAGATTTTCGACAACACGTCCCCGCGCGCGAACATCGAGTCGCTCTATGCCCTGAAGCAGCGGCTGATGATCGTGAAGCATGCGGTGGCCCCGCTGCTGGAAAGCACCGGCAACCTGACGGGAGGGCGAGTGCCCAGCGTCTGTAACGGGATCAGGGAGTATTTCCGCGACATCTACGACCACCTGCTGCGGCTGAACCAGGAGGCGGAAAACATCCGTGAAACCATCGGCACCGCCATCTCGGTCAACCTGTCGATGATCCAGCTGCAGGAAAACGACACGATGAAAAGGCTGGCCGCTTACGGTGCTCTCATCGCCGTACCGACTTTGATTGCCGGCATCTACGGCATGAATTTCGACCACATGCCGGAACTCAACTGGCAGTACGGCTATGCAGTCGCGCTCGGGATCATGGGCATCATCGATGCTGCAATCTTCTACCGCCTGCGCAAGGCACGGTGGATATAGGAGGGCAATGCAGTGTCCGCTGCACCACCCTGATCGTCAGGTCAGGCGCGGCGGCGCTGTCCCGAGGTGCCTGAATTCGACCGCCCCCAACGGCGTGCGTTCTGTGCCGGTGGCCTCTGCTGTTGCACGGGCTGGGCAGCACGAACAATCCGGGCGGAGGGTGATGGCGTCGAAATGGCCGGTACCGTGACGCGTTCAATTGAACGACGCAGTACGCGCTCGATATCGCGCAACAAGCCGTTCTCGTCAGGGGACACCAGCGACACGGCGATTCCGGTCGCTCCCGCCCTGCCCGTGCGGCCAATGCGGTGCACGTAGTCCTCAGGCACATTGGGAAGTTCGTAATTGACCACGTACGGCAACTGGTCGATATCCAGCCCGCGAGCAGCCACTTCGGTGGCCACCAGGGCAACGATTTTTCCCTGCTTGAAATCGGTCAGTGCCTTGGTACGCGCTGCCTGGCTCTTGTTGCCATGGATGGCGCCCGCCGCAATACCGTCTTCCTCAAGCTGCTTCTGCAGGCGGTTTGCACCGTGCTTGGTGCGATTGAAAATCAGCACCTGCGGCCATTCGCCGGAGCGGATCAGGTGCGACAACAGCGCGCGCTTCTGGTCCTTCGCAATGAAGTAGGCAGACTGCGCAACGGCATCCACCGGTGCATTGCGTCTGGCTACCTCGATGGACACCGGATTGGACAGCAGTCTTTCCGCCAGGCCGCGAATGTCATCGGAGTATGTGGCCGAGAACATCAGATTCTGGCGCTTCGCAGGCAACAACTTGATGATCCGCCGGATATCGTTGATGAAGCCCATGTCAAGCATGCGATCGGCTTCATCGAGTACCAGAATTTCGATGTGGCGCAGATCCGCCGTGCGTTGCTGCACGTGATCCAGCAATCGCCCCGGGGTCGCGATGAGAATGTCGGTGCCGCGACGCAGAGCGTCGATCTGCGGGTTGATGCTCACACCGCCGAATATCGTCTGTGAATACAGGCGCAGGTACTTGCCATAGGTACGCACGCTTTCGCCGACTTGCACGGCGAGCTCTCGCGTCGGCACCAGGATAAGAGCGCGCGGCGCCCGACCCTGCATTGCACTTGCATTGACTTGCAGGCGCTGTAACAGCGGCAGGGTAAATCCTGCCGTCTTGCCAGTGCCGGTCTGCGCGCCCGCGAGAATGTCGCGGCCGGCCAGAATTTCAGGAATGGCCTGCGCCTGCACGGGCGTAGGAGTTTCGTAGCCGCTTTCCTGCACGGCACGCAGCAATTCGGGCAATAGCCCGAGGGAATCAAATGACATTGGAGAACAATCCTCGACCAGCCTGCAGGGGTGAACCCCTAGTCCGGTGAGGCGGGAAGTAGTTTCGAGGCAGGATCCGGGCTTTGAAGCCGGGCAGAGATGCCGCGAGAGGCGAACGAGCTTTCCGGACGAAAGCCTTATTGACGCGAGCGACTATACACGAATGTTGCGATGAAGCAAGTTACTTGCCGCACAGTTTGGGCTACAGACTCGCCTGCATGAACAGCATCGGGCCACTCAACTGCATGCTCACCAATCCGGGTGTGCTGGTGCTTTTCGAATCGACACTGATGTCGAAGTAGCGCAGGCCAAGGCCTGCCGCGAGATGGGGATTGAAGCGCCACAGACCTGAGAGTCTGGCGTCCAGCATGTGGCCCGAAACATTGCTGACGTTGACACTGAGGTATTGCACCCGACCCTCGACGGACCACCGCTGCCCGAAAAACGCCCTGCCTTCGATTCCCAGCAATGGAAGCGGTGCAACGCCGGTTTCGGGTTCGCGCAGGACGCGGCTGGTGGCAACCGCATTGGCCTCGATCTCCGCGATCTGGATCCCGAAGGTCGCAGCAAGATCATATTCACTGGTTTTCAAAAACTGATAGCCATACGTCAGTCCGAACATCTCGAGGTTCAGAGTACTGTCGACACGTTCATTGGCGAGGTACGTCTGGTCGCCGAACACGATGCTTCTCTGCAATCTGGTCTGCGCCGAACGGCGCAATGACAGTGAATTCAGCCGTAGCAAATGCCTGTCACCCGGCAGCAGGGTCAGCTCCAATTGCGGAATCACCTTGAAATCCGCAAGCGCAAGGTCATCCTCACCACTGACTTCCGTGCCCTGCACGGTGGGCGAAGGATCAACGCGCAATCTCGAACTGATCCCCGCGCCGAAGGCACCGATTTCGAGCCGCAAGCGATCTTCAATGACAAGCGGGGGAGCGACTTCCGCCAGCAGTGGATTCTGCTGCGCGAAAGCGCTGTCGTGAATGAAGCAACCCGACAGGATTGCGCAGACGCTGACCAACCGGAAATGGATCAAGACGTGCACCTTGGCAATGAGGGTGCGTCGATTCTGGCATCCGACGGGCACCCGCAGCGCGTGTCGCTCTTGCGCGACGATACCTTTGCAACTCAAGCTCCGAATCCGGACGGAAGGGGCGCCAAATAGCGGATCGGATTTACTGATAACTCAGGGTGAAAGTGGCTTGGGCATGAATGCTGCCTGCGGACAGCACGGCTGAGTTCGTACCCGACGGATTGGTATCATCGCGATAGTATTGAACCGTCAGCGGGACGCCATCGACGCTGCTCGAAGCGCCGAGAAACCATTGATTCGTCGTGCCCGGCGCAGCCGAATCGGGCCCGAAATCCACGGGTCCGGCACTATTCAGGATACGCAGTTTTATACCTTGGGCAGTGGAGTTGGAGGCAAGTGTAAGGAGTGATGAAGTATTGGCGGGAGTCGTAGCATCACTCAAGGTGATATAGACATTGGCGCCCGACGCGCAATTCAATCCTATGGGAAAGCGGGTATCTCCGGCCACATTGCCGACTGCGCCCAGAGCGCTCAACGACACGATCGGCAAATTCACACTCACGCTTGGGGTCGTAACTGTGCAGGTAATCGGCACGACGGCGCTGTTGCTCGAACTGGGGAAGAGCGTAGTGACGAGTGGTGTACTCCAGGAGCAGTTTCCCGTGGGGGTGAATGTGATGGTCACGCTCGACAGGATCGAGAGTGAATAGCCGGAGATGACTGGCCCGGTCACGAGCAGATTCGCCTGGATGCCGGGGAGCGCGCCATTGCCCGGCGCGCTGAGGACTCCCGAGACGTAGCCACCTCCGGTTGAAGTAATCAGTGTCTTCGCCGAACCACTCACGACATAAAAGCTGACGCCAATGCCACTCACGCTGGTTTGGTAGACACCGCTGCCGGCCGAGATTTCAGAGCCATCGACTGTGGCAGTCTGGATCAAGTCGCAATTGATCCCGGCGGCGGAAGCAGCGGTTTCGGCCCTGGCCACCTGGCTGCCTACGGCGGCGTCCCTGGGCACAGAGTAGGGGCCGTCGGGCGAGAATGACAATACAGCGGGAGAGAAATTTACTGTCTGCGCACAAGCGGGAGCGACAGCCACAAATAAGCTGAATGCGCCGAGCCACCAACGTATCGCGCGCCTCACAATTACCGCCGTCCTATGATGTTGTCCGCTTCAATACTGCCGTCCCCGTTCTTGGTGTTCAGCGATGGAAGCTCGGCTTCGCAGCGAACATCGATCTTGACGATAGGGCCGTCGTCTTTTTGTTTAGGGGGTAGCCGGTACCAGAAGGAGCATTTCTGATCGGGCGCATCGCCCCACCGGGCAACCAATGTGCCGACCTCGGCAATGCCGCGCAAGTAGATGCCGCCATCTTGTCCAGCCAGACCCACTTCGCTGCCTTGAGCATCGAAAACGCTGGCACCGAAAGGAACCGCTGATCCATCCCCAAGACGCGCGGTCATGAGGGCAGCCCGGCCACCAACGGTCTGAAAGCGGATCATGACGACGGAATTGAGCCTCGGCGCGATCGACTCGCTGGTGCTCTTGAAATCCAGGTCGGGAGAGACGATGTCGCCCGGGTCAATGTTAACGCTGTTCAATCGGTATGGAATCAGAAAGGGCAGCACCGCGTATCCTGAGCGGTTGATGGTGGTGCCGATGCTGTTGGTCACGTGGGCTCCCTCGGCACCAATGGCCTCGACAATACCGATGGTATCAGCCATCTGATTGGCCAAGGTGATGCCGCCAGGATGAACCACCAGTCCTCCGGACGCCCCAATGGATTGCTGCGAGTAGCCGCGGCTGTCACTGATGCTCGCGTACACACTTGCATTTCTACCGCGATACTGGCCGCTGGCCGAGAAGGCGTTGTCTCCCGACGAATGGCTGGATGACGTGCTATAGCTGACCTGATTGTTCTCTCCCCATGTTCCGTTGATCGATGCCTGTATGCCGTGCGTGCGCACGTTTTCGGTCGTGTCCTGATTCAGTCTGGTTGAAAGCAGCGGCGACTGTCGCGAATGTCCCAGAGGCATGGACAAAGTCGCCTGCATGCGGCTGTCTGGCCTGCCCGTCAGGGCGTTGGTCTGGCGGGCAACCGAGATGCCATAGCTGAGGCTTGTGCCGCCGATTCGGACGCGATTGGTATAGCCACCCTGAAACACTGTCGTCGTGCCCGGTGAGTTCCAGTAATCGCGAACAGAGGCTGTCAGATAGAAGTCGCCGCCGCGACCGGGCAGGGACTGATTGATGTTCACTTGCCATTGGCTGCGCGCACGCTCCACCGTTTCAGGGCTGGAGCTGCCAGCAGCTGCTTGCTGGGCGGATTGTGCGGCGCTGAAGGAATAGTAAGCGCTGGAGGAGAAGCGGTACGTCGCGAGCATGAGGCTGGTACGGGTCTCGTGGACAAGCTTGCTGTAGCTGAGCCGCAGGCTTTGCCCGCTGGAAGTCAAGGTATCCGTGATGGTCGCTCTGGCCTCCGTCAAATCGGCGGCCACTGCACCGAACGTGGTGTTGAGCGCGATGCCAAGTAGCCCGGCCTGGTAGTGCTGTGCGCCAATAGCGCCGGTATAGGCGGTCACAAAGTTATTGATGCCATGCTGCAGAGTCGCCTGCGCGAATTGCTCGGTTCCGGTGAGGGTAGGCTGTTGCACCTCCCCCGCGGTTGCGGAATAACGCCATACCCCGGGGCGCAGCAACTGCACCACGGACGCGTATGGCACGGTGTAGCTGTTCTGATTGCCGTCGGCTTCGTAGACCGTGACCTGCAGGTCGCCCCCGTAGCCGGTAGCGTAAAGGTCGTTTATTTCGAACGCCCCGGGCGGCACTGTGGTTTCCAGAATGGTATTGCCGTTCTGCGTGATAACGACTCGCGCGTTGGTCTGGGCGATGCCACGGACGACTGGTGCATATTCAAGCAGCGAATCGGGCAGCATGTGATCCTCGCTCGCGAGGGACACTCCCCGGAATCCGAAGCTGTCGAAAACGGCGCCATCCGTGAAACTGTCGCCCACTGTCAGGTTGCTGCGAATGGCGGGGATGTCATGCGCGAGATAGGTGGCAACGTTCTGAAAGGCAGTGGGCGCCGTCGAGCTGATGTCGATGGCAGATCTATGGCGCAGGTGCCAGCTGCCGAAGTTCACTCCGGTTATCAAGTCCAGATGACCATCCGTCGTGGTCGTGTAAATATTCGCCGAGCGATAGGCATTGAAGCCGTAGCCCAATGTGGCCGATGGTACCCCGCTGTCCCAGAATTCCGGACCGACGTAGCCGCGGGGTTTGCGCAGCATTGCCGCCTGGGGAACAGTGATGTCGAGCCGAAGCAGGGACAGGTCGAATAGCACCGTGGCCTCCGGAATCATTGTCTTCAGATCGACGCAGCCGTCGGCGCTGGTCCTGCGCAATTCGGCCTGTGCAGAGGCGGACAGCTTTTCCAGGTCAAGTCCAAGCCGCCCAAAGAGCGAGCGGTCCACGCACGGCACAGCGATGTCGCTGTCGGGCTGGGCAACGAGGCGAATGGACATATGGCCTACCCACTTGCCGTTAACCTGCAGATCAGCCGAGTAGTCACCCGGCAGCACGGAATTGCCGCGCGAGAAGCGGGATACGTCGATCTTGGTCCCGCCCTGAAGGAAAGCGGGATTGAAGTCCAGCTGTGAGGTGGGAGGCTCCGCTGCAGTCGCAAGCGCCGGAAGTAGCGTAACCAGAGCAGCCAACCAGCGCAGCCCGGATGCGCTCGGCAGGTTATGAAATATCGATTGGGACGCCCCGTCGCACGTAGCCATGGGGCGTCATTCGGATCAGGGCGCCGCCGAAGCGGAAGCTGTACCGTTTACGTTGCCGCCAAAGTCGTTGACGAACCAATACTCGACAGCAATGGCGCTGCCGGGTCCGGATTCGAGATCTTGCGGCAGCTCGAAACTGCGCATCGCGAACGGGGATACCATGTCCGCCTTGATCGTGACCGAGCGACCTCCCACCGTCGCTGTAACCCGAGTGAGTGAGACATGGTAGGCAGTCGGGTTGCTCACTTCGAGCCCGGAGAGCTTGCCGTCCCTGGTAGTGACCTTCCATGTCAGGCGCGTCGGCGCGTCCGCAGCAGAACCTGCCAGACCTGAAGGCCGGAAAAATACCTTCATGCGGTGCTTGAACGCCAGGTCAAGCTGATTCGGGAGATCCGGGTTGGCGCCAGCGCGCGGTGGGATATCGAGTATGTTGAGCCAGAACAGTGACTCACGATCCTCTGGCAGCGGATCGTGGGTGTAGACGAGTCGCAAGCTCTGGACCTTGGTTGGATCGAGCCTGAACAAGGGGGGCGTGAGAACAAACGGAACCTTCGCATCACCGGGCTTTGAATGCGCATCCCCCGCATCAACCCAGGCCTGCACCAGTGAGGGAGCTTCGCCGGCGTTTTGCAGACTGATGGTCACCTCGCGCTTGGCTGCGGGATACACCACCCGGGTGCCATTGACGACGACACCTGCAGTAGTCGTTGGCGCGACAGTAAATCCGACAAAGGCAGAAAGTGCCAGGAAAATGACTTGAAGGGTGCCAAATCGAATCATGGGCAGGCGATTCCAAAGCGAGTTCGCTGAATTGAGAAGCAAGGTGCAACCGCCACAACAGCGGCTGCACCCTGCTTGACTACAAATGTGCTAAGGGAAATGCCAGCCATCGGATCGCAAACGACATTTCTTACAGGTAGACCAGTGAGTAAGTGACCGAGGTGCTCACGGCGCCAGCGGTTGCGGCAGCGCCCGCAAGACCGTTCGTACCTGCTGTTGAATATCCTGCATAGAACCACTGTGTGCCGCCGGCTCCGATTGCCAGGGCTGTAGGCTGGGCGGTCTGCCGTGCCCGGCTTGATCTGGGTGCCAACAATGGAAGCGGCCGATGCGTTGTAAAGGTTCACCTCGACATTGCTGCCTGCCACGGTGTTGATGAGGCCACCGGTCACTGCATCAACATTCGGACCTGCTTCGAAGTAGATTTCGACCGTAGTAGGAGCCGCAGCCGGGTACCGATATCTGCAATCGGCGTCGCTGTGCAGGCACTGACGTCCATATTGAAAAAGGTTCCGGCCGCACTTGTTTTCGTGGCAGCGTTTGTAAGGGCTGACGTACTCACTGTAGGCAAAGCCACCGTCGCGTCGGCGCCGCCGGCGTTGACTCTCACCGTGCAAGTGTTTGCCGTCACCGCCCCGGTAAAGGTAATCGTTCCGTCCGAGGCCTGGCCAGACAGCGGCAGTGTCATAGCTGTCGCGATGCCGGCGACTATCCTTGCTCGCTTCATAAGCGTGTTCATTACGATCCTCCAGAAAATAAAGTGCATGCGTAGGGTGCGATGTGCCCCGTAAGCTGCTGTATCGACTGACTCACGGTTTACTTAAGATGGAATTTCACGGCCGGCCAATTTGGGCGTTATGTCTCACTTCCAGATTTGCTGAAGTTTGAATTTTCACGCAGCTTGAGCGCGTTGAGGGGTGTGCCCGGTCCAGTACCCTCAGCCATATCTACGGTTGGGTGGCGGCAAGGATGCCAAGACCTCCTGACTCCGGGAAACGGAGCCGGGTGAGCTCGAGTCCCCCGGTGCCGGTGCCCGGGTTCGCGAGTTTCTGCAGAACGCGAATCAGTTCTGCGATCTTGCGGGTCGCAGCCGCCGACGTAGCCCAAAAGCGGACGCCAGCAGAACCCCGCACACGCCGATCACCGGCCAATTCCCTACGCGGGCGTAGGGTGTGAGGCCTGTGCGGGGCTGGACAGTTCCCGTCAGAACGCCGGGCTGGAACTGTGGCAGCATGTTCTCGACGTGGCCGTCCGCGGCAATCAGCGCTGTAATGCCGTCGTTCGCCCCGCGAATGAGTGGCCTGCCGGCCTCAAGCGCCCGCATGCGACTGATGTCGAGATGTTGATGCGGCGCGGTTGAGTCGCCAAACCAGGCGTCGTTCGTGACGTTGATCAACAGTGTCGCCTCACGCAAGACGTCGAGCTGCTTGGAGCCGTATGCATCTTCGTAGCAGATCGTGGCCCCCAGCTGCTGGCCAGCGGCGCGCAGCGCTGGCTGGTTGTCGTGGCCCGCACTGATGTCGCTGTAAGGCAAATTCATGAGCTTCATCCACTCGCGGACAAAGGCCGGCACCGGGAAGAACTCGCCGAAGGGCACCAGCCTGCGCTTGTCATACCACTGTGCTTTTTCCCCCAGGACCAGCACGCTGTTGTAGATGGCGAGCGTCTCGGGATCCTGGCGCAGCATACCCATGACCACGGTGGATCCGGCGGCGCTGGCATCACTCCAGAGGGACTGCAAGTAATTGACCAACTCGTGCGCAAGGCCGGGCAGCGTCGCCTCCGGCCAGACGATGAGAGTGGTGCCGAAGTACGGTTGCGTAAGCGTCCTGTAGAGATCGAGAGTTCGATCCCGCTGCTCGACGGTCCACTTCAATTCCTGTGGCACCGCGCCCTGCACGATCGCGACCGTGACAGGTTCGCCGCTACGTTGAGTCCATTCGTGACCGTGCAGCGCGAGACTAGCAATCCACGGTACGACTGCGACAACAAGTGCAATCGCACGACGCTTGCCCGTGGAAAAAACTGCCGCCGTCAGGGCGCCCGCGCAAAACATCACGAGCAGACTGACTCCGTACACACCGAGCACTGGCGCAAATCCGGCGAGAGGCGTATCCAGCTGCGTATAGCCGAGGGCGAGCCACGGAAAACCACTGAGAAACCAGCCACGAAACCATTCAACGAACACCCACGCGCAGGGCAATACCACCAACCATCGCAGCATTCCCGTCTGCGGCAACCAGCGGGCCTGGGCATAACCAAAGAATGCCGAATAGCCTGCCAGTATCGAAATCATTCCGACCATCAGGAAGACCGCCACCCAGATCGGTGCGTTGCCGATGATGTGGACGCTGTGATAGATCCAGTAGGTGCCCGCGAGAAACAGACCTGCCGTAAACCAGAATCCAAGCCACGCGGCGCGGCGCGGTGGTGCGCCTTGCCACACCAGCATCAATGCCGCGGGACACAGCACTGCAAGCGGCCAGAGGTTGAAGGGTGCAAAGGCAAGCGCGAGTGCAGCGCCGACAGGAAAAGCGGTGAACGCAGGAACGCGGCGGAGAAAATGCATCATGCGGGGTTAGGGGATAGGGAATAGGGAATAGGGGACAGTGAAACCGGGGGCTCTGATCGAAATTCGCACTATCCCCTGTCCCCGACCACTATTCCCTTTCACTTCGGCGGCTTGATATCGCGGGGAGAGACCACCCGGAGCATTTCGAGACGGCGCCGGTCGGCGCGGAGCACTTTGAACTCGAGGCCGCCGAACGCAAAGGTTTCACCACGGCGTGGCAGGCGGCCGAGATGATTCATGACAAGACCACCGATGGTGTCGAATTCTTCATCACTGAAGTCCGTACCAAAATAGCGGTTGAAGTCCTCGATGGGTGCCTGTGCCCGCACCGTGAACTGTCGCTCGCCCTCCTTGCGAATCTCAAGGTCATCGTCGACGTCATACTCATCGCCGATGTCGCCCACGATCTGCTCGAGGACATCCTCGATGGTGACCAGGCCTGCCACGCCGCCGTACTCATCCACGACAAGGGCGATGTGGTTGTGGCTGACGCGAAACTCCTTGAGCAGAACATTGAGCCGTTTGCTTTCCGGGATGAAGACGGCGGGGCGGAGGCACTCCTTGATGTCGAAGTCCTTCTGCCCGTCCTCGGTGAAATAGCGCAGCAGATCCTTTGCGAGCAGGATGCCCGCCACCTGATCGCGATCGTCACCGATCACCGGAAACCGCGAATGACCGGACTCGATGACCAGCGGCAGGATTTCCTCGGGTGAATCGCCGCGATTGACGACCACCATCTGCGAGCGGGGAACCATGATGTCGCGCACCTGCAGTTCGGCGACTTCCAGCACACCCTGCAGCATTTCGAGTGCATCCGCATCGACGAGGCCCCTTTCGTGCGCATCGGTCAGCACTTCCTGAAGTTCCTCGAGATCACGAGGATCGCCGCTGAAGGAGTCGGTGATCCTGCGCAGCCAGCGTCCCGTGGCCCCAGATTCCTGATCGCTCATCGACGTGTGGCATCCTTCAAGAGGTAGGGGTCCGGAAATCCGAGACCGGCAAGCACTTGTCGCTCAAGCTTCTCCATGACTGCCGCGTCCCGACCGGATTCATGATCGAACCCGAGCAGATGCAGGATTCCATGAACCACCATGTGGGCCCAGTGCGCGGCCAGGGTCTTGGACTGATCGGCAGTCTCACGGCGGATCACTGGCGCACAAATCACAATGTCGCCAAGCGGCACGGCATCCTCGATGCATTCGAGCGTGCTGCCAGAGGGAAACGAGAGCACGTTGGTCGCCTTGTCCTTGCCACGCCACCTGCGATTCAGCGAGCGCCCTTCTCCGACCCCCACAACACGCAGCGTCAGCGCGAACGGGAACTTCGGCATCGGGGTCGGTGCCTGACGAGCCGCGGCTGACAAGGCAGCTTCAGCCCAGCGTCGCAGCGTCCCGGCGTGCGGCACACCACTGCGGCTCACGCCATACTGCACTTCGATGACATGGTCCACGGCCGCCGGCTTCCGCAAGGAGGCACTAGCGGCCATCGGTCCGGGTCTCCGAGTCAGTCCGTTCGTAAGCTTCGACGATCCGCTGCACGAGCGGATGGCGCACCACGTCCTTTGAATTGAAGAACGTGAACTCGACGCCTCTGACACCCTGCAGGATCTCGATGACATGTTTGAGCCCCGAGACCTGCTGTCGCGGCAGATCCGTTTGCGTGATGTCACCGGTCACGACGGCCCTTGACCCGTATCCCATGCGTGTCAGGAACATCTTCATCTGCTCGATGGAAGTGTTCTGCGCTTCGTCCAGGATGATGAAGGAATCGTTCAGCGAACGGCCGCGCATGAATGCAAGGGGAGCCACTTCGATGACGTTTCGCTCGATTGCGCGGGTCACGCGATCGAAGCCCATCATGTCGTACAGGGCGTCATACATCGGGCGAAGGTACGGGTCGACCTTCTGCGCCATATCGCCAGGCAGAAAGCCGAGGCGCTCTCCGGCCTCCACGGCCGGTCGTACCAGAACGATGCGCCGCACGCGATCTGTCTGCAGGGCAGCCACCGCCGATGCAACAGCAAGGTAGGTCTTGCCCGTGCCCGCCGGGCCGATACCGAAGGTCAGGTCATTGCTGCGAATCGCCTCGAGGTACTGTCGCTGGTTCGGCCCGCGGCCACGGATACCCCCGCGTTGCGTATGGATGATGACATCATCCGATTCCACGGCAGGAGGAGTTGCCGTCTCGCTGAGGCCGGACTCCTGCAGGCAGAGATGCACTCGATCGGGGGACAGCGACTCGGAGCCCGCCAGCGCGAAGAGCTCTCGCAGAACACGCTCCGCAGAGGAAGCTGCCCGTTCTTCACCGCTGATCTGCACCTTGTTGCCTCGCCTGCGGATATCGACACCGAGCCGGCTGGCCACCTGCCGCAGGTTCTCATCCATCGGGCCTACGAGATTTGAAAGCCGCGTGTTGTCGACGGGCTCGAACACGACTTCCTGTACCACCCCTGCTCCGCTCAAGCACGTACCTCCGCGAGCCGCGGACGAATCCCGGGCGTCAACAAGCGTCCGCGCAGGGAATTTGGCCTTGCTTCCGTAACGAGCACTTCTGCGAACTCGTTGATCAGGGTCGCAGGTCCCTCGAAATTGACCCAACGCATGTTCTCCGTGCGTCCCGCGAGTTCGTTGGGATTCCTTCTGGCCGGGCGCTCTACCAGGACTCTCTGAACCGACCCGACCATCGTCTGGCTGATGGCCTGCGACTGCGCGTTGAGACGCGCCTGCAACTGCTCGAGTCGCCGATGCTTCTCTTCCTCCGGCACTTCATCGACGAACGAGGCGGCGGGAGTTCCCGGCCTGCGACTGTAAATGAAGCTGAAGGACTGGTCGAAGCCGACGTCGGCAATCAGGTGCATCGTTGCTGCAAAATCGCGCTCGGTCTCGCCAGGAAAACCGACGATGAAATCCGATGAAATGCTGATGCCGGGACGAACCGCCTTGAGGCGACGGATCTTCTGCTTGTACTCAAGTGCCGTATAGCCCCGCTTCATCAGGGCAAGGATCCGGTCGGAACCACTCTGTACGGGAAGATGCAGGTAGTTCGCAAGTTGCGGCACATCGCGATACGCCTCGATCAGCGCGTCCGTGAATTCGACGGGGTGCGATGTCGTGAAGCGGATGCGCTCGATACCATCGATTTCCGCCAGTGCGTAGATCAGCGTGGCCAGGTCGCACTCGGTGCCATCGTTCATCGGGCCGGCATAGGCATTGACGTTTTGCCCCAGCAGGTTGATCTCGCGAACACCCTGGATTGCGAGGCTTCGTACTTCGGCCACGACCGGGTCGAATGGACGACTGACTTCCGGGCCCCGCGTATAAGGCACCACGCAGAAGGTGCAGTACTTGCTGCAGCCCTCCATGATCGAAACGAATGCAGTCGCTCCAGCGGCGCGAGGTATCGGCAGATGATCAAACTTCTCGATCTCGGGAAAGCTGACATCAACGACTGAACGCCCGTGTGCAGCCCGTTCCGCAATCATCGCAGGCAGCCTGTGCAGTGTTTGCGGGCCGAAGACCAGATCAACGAAAGGCGCCCTGGCGGTAATGCCCTCTCCTTCCTGGCTGGCAACACATCCGCCGACGCCGATGATGACCCCCGGCCTGCGCTCCTTGAACTCGCGCCAGCGGCCAAGGTGCGAAAAGACCTTCTCCTGCGCCTTTTCCCTGACTGAGCAGGTATTGAGTAACAGCACATCCGCCAGGGCAGGATCGTCGGTCAATTCGTAACCGCTCGCAGCCTGCAGTACGTCCGCCATTTTGGCGGAATCGTACTCGTTCATCTGGCAACCAAAGGTCTGGATGAAAAGGCGCGGCATGGGTAGAAGAATAGGGGGGAAGCGTTACAGCGGAAAGCAGGCCAGGAAAAGCCCGATATTTCATAATCTTATGGGTGATTACTTACCCACTGTTTGGCATTTCCGCCTAACCGCCATCTATCAGAAGGGAATATCGTCGTCGAACTCGCCGGTTTCCGTGGCGGGCGCGGTGGATCGCTCCTCTCCTTTGGGGCTGGAAGCCGGTCGCGGCTCCCCTCCAAACTGTCCACCTGCACTACCCGCGGACGCTCCTGAGCGTCCCCCGAGCATCTGCATGTCCCGGGCGACGATTTCCGTCGTATAGCGGTCCCCGCCCTGCTTGTCCTGCCACTTGCGGGTACGCAGGCTGCCCTCGATGTAAACCTGCGATCCTTTCCGCAGGTACTCCGCAGCGATCTCCCCCAGTTTGTCGAACAGCACGATGCTGTGCCATTCGGTGCGTTCCTGCTTGTCTCCGGACTGCTTGTCGGTCCAGCCCTCGCTGGTAGCAATGCGGATATTGGTGACCGCCTTCCCGCTGGGCATGTAGCGGGTTTCGGGATCCGCGCCAAGATTGCCGACCAGGATGACCTTATTGATACCGCGCGCCATGGTTGCTCCGTTTGCGTCGTAGGCACGAAAAATGGGGCCTTATTGTATGCCGGGAGGCTTCCTAAAAGGGGATTTTGCCGGGGGAACTTCCGCTTGGGCAGCCATTGGACAGCAACTGTTTCCTTAGGCTTGACAGCCCCCGTATATTAGAAAGCTTGACCTGAATTTCGCTGTCCGCATTGGGCCCGGCCCACTGACTCAAGAGACCTTCACGAGCCATGTCGTCAATCCGCATCCGGGGTGCCCGCACTCACAATCTGCGCAACGTGGACATCGACCTGCCGCGAGACCGGCTGATCGTTTTCACGGGACTGTCGGGGTCCGGCAAGTCGTCGCTCGCGTTTGACACCATCTATGCAGAAGGGCAGCGACGCTATGTCGAGTCGTTGTCCGCGTACGCGCGGCAGTTCCTGTCGATGATGGACAAGCCTGATGTGGATTCAATCGAAGGGCTGTCGCCCGCGATTGCCATCGAGCAGAAGTCGACGTCCCACAACCCGCGATCGACGGTAGGCACCGTCACGGAAATCTACGACTACCTGCGGCTGCTCTTCGCCCGTGCGGGGATTCCGAGGTGCCCTGATCACGGCATGGATCTGGCTGCGCAGACGGTCAGCGAGATGGTCGACCAGGTCCTGAAGCTTCCTGAGGGTACGCCGCTGCTGCTGCTCGCGCCGGTGATCCTCGAGCGCAAAGGCGAACACGCGCATGTCATCGATGAACTCAAGGGGCAGGGCTTTGTTCGAGCGCGGGTTGACGGGAAGGTCGTCGAGCTCGATGCGCCTCCCACGCTGAACGCGAAACGCAAACATACCATCGAAGCGGTCGTCGATCGGTTCAGGGTACGTGCGGACATCGGCCAGCGCCTGGCCGAGTCATTCGAAACGGCACTGCGTCTTGCCGACGGTGTCGTGCGCATTGCATTCATGGATGACAAGGATCGCGCGGAGCTGGTGTTCTCGGACCGCTTCGCCTGCAAGATCTGCGGGTACAGCATTCCGGAACTCGAGCCGCGGCTGTTTTCCTTCAACAATCCGGCGGGCGCCTGCCCGTCGTGCGATGGTCTGGGCGTCAAGCAGTTCTTCGATCCAGAGCGAGTCGTCCATCATCCACACCTCTCGCTGGCCGGTGGCGCCATCCGTGGCTGGGACCGACGGAACACCTACTACTTCCAGCTGATCCAGTCGCTCGCGCGGCACTACAAGTTCGACATCGAAACACCCTGGGACGACTTGCCGGAGCGCATTCGTACAGTGCTGCTTGGCGGAAGCGACGAAGCACGGATTGAATTCAACTATGTGGATGCCCGCGGCAACTCCAATCGCCGCGCCCATCGGTGGGAAGGCATCCTGCCCAATCTCGAACGGCGCTACCGGGAAACCGAATCACTGACCGTGCGCGAAGAGCTGGCGAAATACCTGAGCAATCAGCCCTGTCCCGAGTGCCAGGGCACGCGACTCAATCGGGCCGCCCGCCATGTATTCGTGGCGGATCGCAGCCTGCCAACCCTGACGGGCCAGAGCGTCGGTGACGCGGTGGAATGGTTCGGCAGCATGACCCTGGAAGGCTGGCGGGGTGAAATCGCAGCGAAGATCGTCAAGGAAATCGGCGACCGCCTCCGGTTCCTCAAGGACGTTGGCCTGGATTACCTCACGCTCGACCGCAGTGCCGAGACATTGTCAGGCGGTGAAGCACAGCGCATTCGCCTTGCCAGCCAGATCGGCTCGGGACTCGTGGGTGTCATGTACATTCTCGATGAACCGTCCATCGGCCTGCATCAGCGCGACAATCAGCGACTGCTGAACACGCTGTTGCGCCTGCGCGATCTCGGCAACAGCGTCATCGTCGTCGAACATGATGAGGACGCGATTCGCCAGGCTGACTATGTTGTCGACCTGGGCCCCGGGGCGGGTGTGCACGGCGGCAGGATCGTCGCGCAAGGCACTCCGGCTGAAGTGGAAGCGAACCCGGACTCGGTCACAGGTCAATTCCTGTCGGGCGTGCGGCGGATACAGGTGCCGCCGCTGCGGTTACCTGTCCAGAAGGACCGCATCCTGCGCATCCAGAACGCGACCGGCAACAACCTGAAAGGCGTGACCGTCGACGTACCCCTCGGCCTGATGACATGCGTGACCGGCGTATCAGGTTCCGGCAAATCCACGTTGATCAACGACACGCTGTATTCGTGGGTGGCGGGCAAGTTGAATGACGCCTCATATCACCCCGCACCCTGTGACGGCGTTGAAGGAATCGAGCACATCGATCGGGTGATCGACATTGACCAGAGCCCGATTGGTCGCACGCCCCGCTCCAACCCGGCCACCTACACCGGGCTGTTCACGCCAATCCGCGAGATCTTCGCCGAGGTTCCCGAGGCTCGCGCACGGGGCTACGAACCGGGTCGATTCAGCTTCAATGTCAAGGGCGGGCGGTGCGAAGCCTGCCAGGGCGATGGTGTCATCAAGGTGGAAATGCATTTCCTGCCGGATGTGTACGTCGCGTGTGATGTCTGCAAGGGGCGGCGCTACAACCGGGAAACCCTGGAAATCCGCTACAAGGGCCGCAACATCCACGAAGTGCTGGAGATGACGGTGGAGGATGGTGTCGAGTTCTTCCGTCCTGTACCCACGGTCTACACCCGCCTGCAAACGCTCATGGATGTGGGGCTCTCTTACCTCAAGCTTGGACAGAATGCGACGACGCTCTCGGGCGGCGAAGCGCAGCGCGTGAAGCTTGCGAAGGAACTGTCGAAGCGCGCCACCGGCCGGACCCTCTACATCCTCGATGAACCCACCACGGGACTGCATTTCCACGATATCGAACAGCTGCTGGCCGTCCTGCATCGACTGCGGGACGAGGGCAATACGGTCGTGGTAATCGAACACAATCTTGACGTCATCAAGACGGCAGACTGGATCATCGACCTCGGCCCTGGAGGCGGAACCGGAGGCGGTGAGATTGTGGCAACCGGACGACCTGAGGACCTGGTGAAGGTCGCGGCGTCGTTTACAGGGCAGTTCCTGAAGCCGGTGCTGGCACGCCAGAGCCCGCGCAAGGAGCGCAAGCGTGCCTGAGTCTTAACAGGGTGATGCAAAGAGACTCGCATCACCCTGCTGACACGCCGTCGGATTTATCAGCTTTTGGTCGGAGATGCGTGCGGCGACTGGAATACGTGGCGAACTTCGCCGTTCGCAACTGACTCGCGATACCGGCCTGCCGTGTAGTTGCCGATGGCAGTCCGCCAGAAGGCCACCGCTCCTGTATTGCGGAGGAATTCGATCACCTCCCAGCGTCCGGCAAAGCGGCTGAAAATCAGGGTAGCGGCACTCTCCCCCACTCCAAGACGGCGCGCGCCCGCGGTAATGAAAAACTCCGCGAGGCGAAAATCGATGTCGTTGCGCCGGTTGACGGGCGGACGACTGACCAGTGCAAAGCCTACCGGCCGGTCGTTCTGCAGGATGACAAGGGGATGGGAGCTGTCGTCAGCGAACCAGCGGGCCATCAGGTCCGGCTCGCGGTCACCAAACTCGCCGGATTTGCCGAATACCGGAAACATACCGGTATTCATGCTCGAGCTGGTCAGGTCAGCAAGGTACTCGCCATAGGAGTTCTGGATCCATTGCCGATCCACTTGCGAGTCGCGTGCGTCCCTGATGCTTACGGTCATTAGGGAACCTCTGATTCACCTATACCCTCACCAGGGCAAGCGCGCTCGCGTTTCTACATTCGACACGTTTCAGCTCGGCCTGAGCTGGCGGGTGTAACCGGCAAACTTTCCGGTTGCGCGAAGTATACACCGGGCGGACGCGGGGTCCGCCCGGTGTATATAGATCACTGTGCCGGCGTTGCGGGAGCAGCACCCTCAGCAGCAGGGGCAGCCTCAGCGGCAGGAGCCTCGGCAGCGGGAGCGGCCTCGGCGGCAGGAGCCTCGGCAGCGGGAGCCTCGGCAGCGGGAGCAGGAGGAGCTTCACCGCCTCCGCATGCGCTCAACGACAGTGCGAATACGAGTGCGCTCAATGCGATTTTTGCGTTCATAAGAATCAATACCCCTACTTGGATGAATATCAGGTCAATGCGTCGCCAGACAGAAACCGGCGCTGCAGAAGTGCAGCGTGAATTCCGTGCGATTCCGGTGCCGGATTCTAGAAGGTTTCATGCACGTTTGAAACAGCGGACGCGCGTTTGAGGCTGGAATTCAAGGCTTCGCAAGCAGTGGTCGTTGACGAAAAATTCACATCTTCAGGCCTGCACCTGCTCAGCCCTGCTTCTTGAGCAGGTCACGGATCTCTTCCAGCAGTACTTCCTGCCGCGGTGGCGCTGCTGGAGCTGCCGGTGCCGCCTCTTCCTTGCGCTTCATGCGATTGATGAGTTTGACCACCATGAAGATGGCAAATGCAACGATCGCAAAATCAAAGATCGTCTGCAGAAACGTGCCGTAGCGAATGGTCACATCTTCCGCGCCCTCCCGAATGGCGGGCAGCGTGACAGCCAGCTTGGTGAAGTCAACGCCGCCGATGACGTAACCGAGTGGTGGTGTAATGAGATCGGATACCGCGGACGTCACGATCTTGCCGAACGCGGCACCGATCACGACACCGACAGCCAGGTCCACGACATTGCCCTTCATGGCAAATTCCCTGAACTCCTTGCCAATACTCATGATGAGACCCCTTCTTTGTTGACCTTGCCGGACTGTAGTGCAAAATCCCTGTGCACAAAAGGCGGAGCCGGAATAAAAAAGGCCGGGCATTGCCCGGCCTTCTGTCCCTGGATATGGCCTGCACAGTCAGTGTCACCGACGTTGCAACCCTGTTCCCGTTCAGTCCTTCCTGGCTGCCTTCTTGGCCGCCTTCTTTTTGGCAGCCTTCGGCTTCTTGTCTTCTTCGGCAGCAGTCGCATCTGCCTCTGCCGCTTTGGCCTTGGTTGCCCGCTTGGTGCCTTCGGCGCCTTGGGTGCCTTGGGTGCCTTGGCTTTCTTCGGCTTCGCCGCCTCGTCGGCCTTGTCGCCCGCGCCCTCGGCCGCCTTGGCAGGCTGGTCAACGAGCTGCATCAGCGCCATGGGCGCGGAATCACCCGGACGTTCTTCCATGCGCAGGATGCGGGTATAGCCACCCGGACGCGCCTTGTAGCGCGGACCCAGCACGTCGAACAGCTTTTCGACAATGCCGTCATCGCGCAACTGCGCAAAGGCAAGGCGTCGATTCGCCTGGCTGTCTGCCTTGCCGAGAGTGATCAGCGGCTCGACTACACGGCGCAGTTCCTTGGCCTTGGGAACGGTCGTACGGATGGTCTCATGCTTGAGCAGCGAGGCGGCCATGTTGCGAAGCATCGCCCGGCGATGCGGCGCGTTGCGGCTGAGCTGCCGCCCGGAAAGTTGATGACGCATGATTCTTCTCTATCGGATTCAGTTCAAACGGCTTCGCGCTCGTCATCGCGCTTCAGGCTCACGGGCGGCCAGCTGTCGAGACGCATGCCAAGCGACAGGCCGTGACTCTCCAGGACTTCCTTGATCTCGGTGAGCGATTTCTTGCCCAGGTTCGGCGTGCGCAGCAGCTCGACTTCCGTCCGCTGCACGAGGTCGCCGATGTAGTGAATGTTCTCGGCCTTGAGACAGTTGGCGCTGCGGACCGTCAACTCCAGCTCGTCGACCGGGCGCAGCAGGATCGGGTCGAACGTCTGCTCTGCCGACTTGCTGGCACCCTCGTCCTGACCCTGGAGATCGACGAACACGGACAGCTGGTCCTTGAGAATGGACCCCGCCCTGCGGATCGCCTCTTCCGGATCGATCGTGCCGTTGGTCTCGATGTCGATGATCAGCTTGTCGAGGTTCGTCCGCTGCTCCACGCGAGCGCTTTCGACCGTGTACGTGACGCGCCGGATCGGGCTGAAGGATGCATCCAGCTGCAGCCGGCCGATGGGCCCGCTGGTCTCCTCGAAAGTTGCCGTCTGAACGGCCGGGCGATAGCCCCGACCGCGTTCGACTTTCAGCGTCATGTTGAGTTCGCCGGCCTTCGTCAGGTTGGCGATCACGAGCTCGGGGTTGATCACTTCCACATCGTGGTCCAGCTGGATATCCCCCGCCGTGACGGGGCCAGGGCCCTTCTTGTGCAGACGCAGCTCGGCGTGATCGCGCGCATTCAGGCGAATGGCGACCAGCTTGAGGTTGAGCAGGATATCGACGACATCCTCCTGCACCCCTTCGATGCTGGTGTATTCGTGCAGTACGCCATCGATCTCGGCTTCCGTTACCGCGCTACCCGGCATGGAGGACAGAAGAACGCGGCGCAGGGCATTCCCCAGCGTATGCCCGAAACCGCGCTCGAACGGTTCGATCACAACGCGCGCATGACGCGGCGCC
Source organism: uncultured Pseudomonadota bacterium (assembly GCA_963819685.1). Classification (GTDB taxonomy): domain Bacteria; phylum Pseudomonadota; class Gammaproteobacteria; order Steroidobacterales; family Steroidobacteraceae; genus CAIUGU01. The sequence continues at coordinate 42,763 of CAWFXI010000008.1, read as the reverse complement.
GTGGGCGTGACTTTAACGACTCGTGGCTTCAGAAATTCGGCGACGGGTGACTGCATGGATCTCACCTTGGAGTTCAGTTGAAGAAGATGGCCGCCACACGGTGTGTGGCAGCCTCCCCATCAAAAATTCGGATTACTTCGAGTAAAGCTCGACGACGAGGTTCTCGTTGATGTCGGGCAGGATATCCCCGCGCTCCGGCAATGCCTTCAGCACGCCCGAGAACTTCTTGTCATCCACTTCAACCCATTCCGGAAAACCGACCTGGGCCTTGATCTGCAATGCTGACTGGATCCGCAACTGCTTCTGCGCCTTTTCGCGCACGGCAATCACATCACCACCCTTGCACTGGTATGAAGGAATGTTGACCACTTCGCCATTGACCGCGATCGACTTGTGGCTCACGAGCTGGCGCGCTTCCGTGCGGGTCGACGCAAAGCCCATGCGATAGACGACGTTGTCGAGACGCCCTTCCAGCAACTGCAGCAGGGTTTCGCCCGTGGCACCTGGACGCCCTGACGCCTTCTCGTAGTAGTTGCGGAACTGCCGCTCGAGCACGCCATACATCCGGCGCAGCTTCTGCTTCTCGCGCAGCTGGATACCGTAGCCGGACAGGCGCGACTTGCGTTCGCCCTTGACTCCGCCGGGAGGCACATCCAGTTTGCACTTGGATTCGAGCGACTTGACGCCGCTCTTCAGAAACAGGTCTGTGCCTTCGCGACGCGACAGCTTGCACTTGGGACCGAGGTAACGAGCCATGGGTTAAGGTTCCTTGAAAGCCTAGACGCGGCGCTTCTTGGGCGGCCGGCAGCCGTTATGCGGGATCGGCGTGACATCCGAGATATTGGTGATCTTGAGGCCACACGCATTGAGGGCGCGTACCGCGGACTCGCGCCCGGGACCGGGACCCTTCACGCGCACTTCCACCATCTTGACGCCATGCTCCTGGGCCGCAACACCGGCTTTTTCGGACGCAACCTGCGCGGCGAACGGCGTGCTCTTGCGCGAACCGCGGAAGCCGCATCCACCCGATGTCGCCCAGGACAGCACATTGCCCTGACGATCGGTGATCGTGATGATCGTATTGTTGAAGGAGGCATGGATATGGGCGATCCCATCCGTCACATGCTTCTTGACCTTCTTGCGGACCTTGCCACCTGCGGTAGCTCCAGCCGGCGCCTGCTTCTGTTCAGCCATAGTTATCAGTCAATCCGTATGTACTTCGTGTTTCACCGCGCGGGAGGTTCATGTCCCGCTGCCGGTTGATCGAGATCAGGCCTTGCCCGGAGGAGCGTTGGTCTTCACTGCTGCCTTGCGCGGTCCCTTGCGGGTACGTGCATTGGTCCGCGTGCGCTGTCCATGCATCGGCAAGCCACGGCGGTGACGGACGCCGCGATAGCAGCCGAGATCCATCAACCGCTTGATGTTCATCGACACTTCGCGACGCAGATCGCCTTCAACCGTGAGCCGGCTGATCTGGGCCCTGAGTGCGGTGACTTCCGCATCCGTCAGGTCCTTGACCTTGGTTTCCCGTTTCACGCCCGCAGCATCACAGGCCTTCTGGGCCTGGGTACGGCCAACGCCGAAAATGTGAGTGAGGCCCACCCACACATGCTTGTTCATCGGAATATTGACGCCGGCTATACGAGCCATCGCAAACTCTCTCCCCGCGTCGAAAAGCGCGGAATTCTAACCTTAAAAACCTATCTTCTCAATGCCTTAAGTGCTTCAGGGCAACCTTGAGGCGTCAGCCCTGACGCTGCTTGTGGCGAGCGTCCGAACAAATCACGTAGATCACGCGTCGCCGACGCACGATCTTGCAGTTCTTGCAGATTTTCTTGACCGAGGCACGTACCTTCACAACTCTCTCCTGACTCGCGCCTTAACTGCTGGGGCGGCCGTAACCGCGCAGATTGGCTTTCTTCATCAGCCCTTCGTACTGGTGGGACATCAGATGCGCAGCCACCTGTGCCTGGAAGTCCATGATCACGACCACCATGATCATGAGGGACGTGCCGCCGAAGTAGAAAGGCACGCCAAACCGGGAAATCAGGAACTCCGGGAGCAGGCAAACCAGGGTGACATATAGCGCACCCCAGACCGTCAACCGGGTCAGGACCTTGTCGATGTACTCGCCAGTCTGCTGGCCAGGCCGGATTCCCGGGATGAAAGCACCCGACTTCTTCAGGTTGTCGGCCGTCTCGCGGGAGTTGAACACCAGCGCCGTGTAGAAGAAGCAGAAGAAGATGATCAGACCGCCGTACAGGACCATATGCGCAGGTTGCCCAGGGGTCATGGCCGCCGAGATTGACTGCAGCCAGCCCAACCCTTCAGTCGTTCCAAACCAGCTTGCGATGGTCGCAGGAAACAGCAGCAGGCTGGATGCAAAGATCGGCGGGATCACGCCGGACATGTTCAGCTTGAATGGCAGATGGGTGCTCTGGCCGGCGAACATTTTGCGTCCCTGCTGGCGCTTGGCATAGTTCACCTGGATACGGCGTTGGCCCCGTTCCACAAACACGACAAACGCCGTGACGGCCACGATCATCAGGATGATGACCAGGGCGAGCGCCGCCGCCATTTCACCGGTCCTGACCAGCTCCAGCGTGCCGCCCAAGGCGGCCGGCAAGCCGGCAACGATGCCCGCGAGGATGATCATCGAGATGCCGTTGCCGAGGCCCCGCTCCGTGATCTGTTCGCCCAGCCACATCAGGAACATCGTGCCCGTTACCAGCGTCAGCGTGGCGATGAACACGAAGCCGAGTCCGGGATTGATCACGACGCCCTGATTCTGGAATGCGACTGAAGCACCCCAGCCCTGGAACAACGCGAGTCCGATCGTCCCCATGCGGGTGTACTGCGTGAGTTTGCGGCGTCCCGACTCGCCTTCCTTCTTGATCGCGGCGAGCGACGGCACCACGACGGCCATCATCTGCACGATGATCGACGCCGAAATGTAGGGCATGACTCCCAGCGCGAAAATCGACAACCGCTGCAGCGCCCCACCCGAGAACATGTTGAACATCGACAGGATCGTGCCCTGCTGCTGCTCGAAGAAGCGCGCCAGAGCCACCGGGTCGATGCCCGGGACGGGAATGAAAGTGCCGATGCGATAGACGATCAGCCCGCCCAGCAGGAAGAACAGCCGCTGGCGCAACTCGGCGAACCGAGTCATCTCGCCGAAGGCGGCGAGCGGAGTTGCTGAAAGCGATTTAGCCACGGACTTCCTGGATTACCGGTTGAAGACGTAAAGGCCTCAAGCCTTCTTGTCAGCCTTTGGCTTGGCGGCCAGCTTGGCAGCGGGTGCCGGAGCCTCAAGAGGCTCGACCTTGCCGCCTGCTGCTTCGATCGCAGCAAGTGCACCCTTGGTGGCGTGCATGCCTTTGACGGTCACCGCCCTGGCGATCGTTCCCGATGAAACGATGCGTGCGCGCAGGGCCTGTGCATCCACCACACCGGCCTTCTTCAGCGAATCGAGATCAATGACGTTTCCCTCGACCTTGGCGAGCTCGGACAGGCGCACTTCCGCCACCGTCGGCGAGACCTTCGAACGGAAACCGAACTTGGGCAACCGGCGCTGCAGCGGCATCTGGCCGCCTTCGAAGCCGACCTTGTGATAACCGCCCTTGCGCGCGCGCTGTCCCTTCACGCCGCGACCGCAGGTCTTGCCCTGACCGGCCGATGCACCACGACCGACGCGCAAGCGCGTCTTTCTGCTGCCGGGTGCGGGTGAGAGTGTATTGAGTCGCATGATGTTCTACCTGTATCAAATATCGTGAACCGTGATACCGTGAACCGTGAAAGGCCAGAGGTTTGATCTCTGACAATTCACCTTTCACTTTTCACCTTTCACGCATCTTCAAACCTCTTCCACCTTCAGCAGATGATTCGCTGCGCGAATCATGCCGCGATTCTCCGGCGTATCGACGACCACCGCGGTGTCGCGGATGCGCCGCAATCCGAGCCCGCGCACGCAGGCGCGATGGCTCTTCAACTGGCCGAACACGCTCTTGATGAGCGTGACCTTCACTGTCTTTGCACTGGGCGTCGCTTTGGCCATGATTTCAACCAACGATCTCTTCAATGCGCTTGCCACGCTTCGCCGCGATCTCTTCGGGTGAACGCAGCTTCTCAAGTGCGTCCATGGTGGCGCGCACCACATTGATGGGATTGCGCGAGCCATAACTCTTGGCGAGCACGTTCTTGACACCCGCACATTCGAACACGGCACGCATGCTGCCACCGGCGATGACGCCAGTACCGTCCGCGGCCGGCTGCATGTACACACGCGTGGTCCCGTGCTTGCCGTTGGCTGCGTAGTGCAGTGAGGCACTCTTCAGGCTGACGTTGTGCATGTTCTTGCGGGCTGCCTGCATGGCCTTCTGGATGGCGACCGGGACTTCCCGCGCCTTGCCATATCCGAAGCCCACACGACCATTGCCATCGCCAACGACCGTCAGGGCCGTAAAGCCGAACTGACGGCCACCCTTGACGACTTTGGCCACGCGATTGACGGCGACGAGTTTCTCGATGAACTCATCTGCCGGAGCTGCCTTTTCGACTCTTGCCATTCGCTTGATTTCCCTAAGAGATAACCCGGGGTTCAGAACTCGAGGCCGTGCTCGCGTGCCGCATCAGCCAGGGCCTTGATCCGGCCGTGATACTTGAATCCCGACCGGTCGAACGCCACGCGGGTGATGCCGGCAGCCTTCGCCTTCTCGGCAATCGCCTTGCCCACTGCCGCAGCAGCCGTGGCATTGCCGGTGCCCTTCACCGCTTCCTTGACGCTCTTTTCAAGCGTGGAAGCAGAAGCCAGGACCTTCGATTCCGGATCGAAAATCTGCGCATAGATATGCTGGGACGTGCGATGCACCGACAGGCGCAGCACCTTGAGCTCCCGCAACTTGGCGCGACTGCGCGTAGCGCGCCGCAGACGACTCTCTTTCTTGTCCATCGCTTAAAACCTCACTTCTTCTTGGCTTCCTTGAGTTCGATACGCTCACCCGCGTAGCGAACACCCTTGCCCTTGTAGGGCTCGGGAGGACGAAAGCCACGAATATCCGCAGCGACCTGACCGACTCTCTGGCGGTCGTTGCCCTTGATGATGATTTCCGTCTGGCTGGGCGTTTCGAGCGTGATGCCCTCGGGGGCGACGTACACCACAGGATGCGAAAATCCCAGCGTCAGATTCAGATTCTTGCCCTGCGCCTGGGCACGATAGCCGACGCCCACCAGCTCAAGCTTCCGCTCGTAGCCTTTGGTCACACCGGTCACGATGTTTGCCAGGTGAGCCCGCGTTGAGCCGGCAGCCATGTCCAGCTCGCGCGACTGGTCGGCCTTCTCGACCTTCAGGGAACTGCCTTCCTGAACGACCTTCAGGCCCTGACGCAGCGCGAGGCTCAGCGAACCCTTGGCGCCCTTGATCGTGACGGCGTCGCCGGTGACTGTCGCGGTCACGCCCTGGGGCAGGGGTACCGGTTGTTTTGCTACTCGTGACATATCTCAAGCACTCTTAAATGGTTGCTGGCAAGGCCGCATCAGGAAACGATGCAGAGTACTTCGCCACCATGACCGGCAGCCCTTGCTTCGCGATCCGTCATCACGCCCCGCGACGTCGAGATGATCGCCACTCCCAGGCCTCCCAGAATGGCGGGCAGCTCGTCCTTCCCGCGATACACCCTGAGACCGGGCTTGCTGACGCGCTCGATGCGGTCGATGACCGGGCGTCCCTGGTAATACTTCAGGCTGATGCGCAGTGACGACTTGCCGTCGTCGGTGCTCACGTCAAATTCGTCGATATAGCCCTGGTCCTTGAGTACCTGCGCCATCGCAAGCTTGATCTTGGAAGAAGGCATGGACACCTCAGTCTTTCCGGCGGCCTGGCCGTTCCGGATTCGAGTGAGAAAGTCCGCAATGGGATCCGTCATGCTCATGTATATGGTGCTCCAGTGGTTCCAGCTGTTACCAGCTGGCCTTTCCGAGGCCCGGAATCTCGCCCTTCATCGTCGCCTCGCGCAACTTGGTGCGCGACAGGCCAAACTTCCGGTAGTAGCCGCGCGAGCGGCCTGTGATGCTGCAGCGATTGCGCTTGCGACTGGGGGAAGCGTCACGCGGCAGCGCCTGAAACTTCAATTGCGCTTCCTCGCGATCCGTCGGGCTCGACTTCGGATTGCGGAGGATCTCTTTGAGCTTCGCGCGCTTGCCGGCGTAGCGTGCGGCCACCTTGGCCCGCTTCACCTCGCGATTGAGCATCGATTTCTTAGCCATGGGGCGTCTGACCTACTTCCGGAACGGAAAGTTGAAAGCTTCGAGCAGCGCACGACCCTGCTTGTCGTCGGGCGCCGTCGTCGTAATGGTGATGTCCATGCCGCGGATCGCATCGATCTGGTCGTAGGCGATCTCGGGGAAAATGATCTGCTCGCGGACACCGAAATTGTAGTTGCCACGGCCGTCGAACGACCGGGCGCTCACGCCGCGGAAGTCACGGATACGCGGCATCGCAATGCTGATCAGGCGGTCCAGGAATTCGTACATCTGGGCGCCACGCAGCGTCACCTTGCAACCGAGCGGAATGCCGTCGCGAACCTTGAAGGTTGCAACCGACTTGCGGGCGCGGGTGACCAGCGGCTTCTGGCCGGTGATCTTCGCCAGGTCGCCGGCAGCGTTGTCGATGACCTTCTTGTCGGCCACAGCCTCGCCCACGCCCATGTTGACCGTGATCTTGGTGATCTTCGGCACCTGCATGGGATTCGCGAGCCCCAGATTCTTCTGGAGCTCAGGGACCACTTTTTCTAGATAGAACTGCTTGAGCCTTGCCATCTGTCTCACCGGTCGCTATTGCCTGTTGCGACGCCCTACGCGTCACACTGATTTGCGACGCCCTAGGCGTCGACAACTTCCTTGTTGGACTTGAAGAAACGCACCTTCTTGCCGTCACCGAGCGTGCGGTACCCGACCCGGTCGCCCTTCTTGGCCATCGGATTCCAGAGCATCACGTTGGACACATCGAGAGGCATTTCCTTCTCGATGATCCCGCCAGGAACGTTCTTCTGCGGGTTCGGCTTCTGGTGCTTCTTCACCACGTTGAGATTCTCGACCACCACCTGGCCTTCGAGAATCCTGACGACGGTGCCACGACGGCCCTTGTCACGGCCGGCAATCACGACAACCTCGTCACCCTTGCGAATCTTGCTCATCTCACAACACCTCGGGCGCAAGCGAAATGATCTTCATGAACTGCGTAGTCCTGAGCTCTCGCGTCACTGGTCCGAAAATGCGGGTGCCGATCGGCTCCAGCTTCGAAGTCAGCAGCACGGCCGCGTTGCCGTCAAAGCGGATCAGCGAGCCATCAGCACGCCGGACGCCATGCCGCGTTCTGACAACGACCGCGTCATACACCTCGCCCTTCTTCACCTTGCCGCGCGGAATCGCGTCCTTGATGCTCACCTTGATGACGTCACCAACGGAGGCATACCGGCGCTTCGAGCCGCCGAGGACCTTGATGCACATCAAGCTGCGCGCCCCGCTGTTGTCAGCGGCATTCAACAATGTACGCATCTGGATCATGGCTAGTCCTCAGTTCTGTTCCGCGCGGGTAACCACGCGAACCAGACGCCAGTTCTTGTGTCGCGACAGCGGCCGGCACTCTTCTATGGTGACCACATCGCCTTCGCGGCACTCGTTGTTCTCGTCATGCGCCTTCAGCGTCGTGGTACGGCGGATGTACTTGCCGTACGTCGGATGCTTCACCAGACGCTCGACGGCGACCGTGATGGTCTTCTGCATCTTGTTGCTGACGACCTTACCCGTGACCGAACTGGCTGGGGACTTCGCCGCAGTGGCAGTCGTCTCGCTCATTTCGATGCCCCTTTCGCTTTACCAGTCACTTTGTCGGCCACCTTGGCGGTCACTTTGTCGGTTTGGCCCTGCTCGGCAATTACCGTCTTGAGGCGCGCGATATTGCGCCGGACCTTCGTGAACTGGTCCGGCTTCGCTGCCTGCCCCGTTGCCTGGGACATCCGCAGATTGAACTGTTCGCGGCGGAGACTCAGCAGCTCCTCCTTGAGCTCGGCCGCACTTTTCTGCCGTAGATTCTTTCGCGTTCATTACCTGACCTGCCGCGTTACAAACTGGGTGTCAACCGAGAGCTTCGAAGCGGCCAGGCGGAACGCCTCGCGCGCAATCGCTTCGGTCACACCTTCCATCTCGAACAGCACCTTGCCGGGCTTCACCTTGGCAACGTAGTACTCCACGTTGCCCTTGCCGCTGCCCATGCGCACTTCGAGCGGCTTCTTCGTGATCGGCACATCCGGGAACACGCGGATCCACACCTGGCCGCCGCGCTTCACGTAGCGCGTCATGGCGCGTCGCGCCGCCTCGAGCTCGCGGGAAGTCATGCGGGCACGGCTGACCGCCTTGAGTCCGAACTCACCGAACGCAACGTAGTTGCCGCTCTGTGCGAGTCCGTCGTTACCGCCCTTGAACTGCTTGCGGTACTTGGTTCGCTTGGGTTGCATCATGATCGTTATCTTCCGCCTGCGGCCTTAAGCCGTGGCTTCCGCTTCCACTGCCGCTACCGGGGTGGCTGCTGCTTCCTGGCTTTCGGCGGCAACCTGACCCTGCTTGAAGACTTCACCCTTGAAGATCCACACCTTCACGCCGATGACGCCGTAGGTGGTACGCGCTTCAGCAAGGCCATAATCGATCTCGGCACGGAAGGTATGCAGCGGCACGCGGCCTTCCCTGCTCCACTCCGTGCGCGCGATTTCCGCGCCGTTCAGGCGGCCGGACGCCCGCACCTTGACGCCGAGTGCGCCGATTCGCATCGTGTTCGTCACTGCACGCTTGATGGCGCGGCGGAACATGACGCGGCGTTCGAGCTGCTGCGCAATGCCATCCGCAACCAGCTGCGCATCGAGCTCGGGCTTGCGGATCTCTGAAATATTGATACGCACATCGACGACCGGCATCTTCATCATCGCTGCGACCAGGCCGCGCAGCTTCTCAATGTCCTCGCCCTTCTTGCCGATCACGATGCCAGGCCGTGCCGTATGAATCGTGATGTTGACCTTGCGCGCGGCGCGCTCGATCACGATCCGGCTGACCGAAGCCTCGACCAGCTTCTTGCGCAGGAATTCGCGGACGAGGTAGTCCGTATGCACGTGCGCAGGAAAATTGCGCGTCGACGCATACCACTTGGACGTCCAGTCCCGCGTGATGCCGAGACGAATACCGATCGGATTGACTTTCTGACCCATTCGATTAGTCCTTCTTGCCGTCACCCACCAACACGGTGATGTGACTGTTGCGCTTGACGATCCGGTTGCCGCGGCCTTTCGCCCGGGCATGGAACCGCTTCAGCGTCGGCGCCTCGTCGATCATGATCACTTCAACCTTCAGCTCGTCGATATCGGCGCTCTGGTTGTTCTCGGCATTGGCGATCGCCGACTCGAGCACCTTGAGCACGAGCTCAGCACCCTTCTTCGGGGTGAACCGCAGGGTCGAGAGCGCGAGGCCCACCGGCTGGCCGCGGACCAGGTCGGCGACGAGGCGGCATTTCTGGGGAGAAATGCGCGCATGCTTCAATTTTGCTGCGACCTGCATGGGTTACTCCGTAGCCGCCTTCTTGTCGCCGCCATGAGCCCGGAACGTGCGGGTTGGCGCAAATTCACCGAGCTTGTGGCCGACCATGTTCTCGGACACCAGCACTGGCACGTGCTGACGACCGTTGTGGATCGCCAGCGTGAGCCCGACCATGTCGGGGAGAATCAGCGAGCGTCGCGACCATGTCTTGATGGGACGACGGTCGTTCTTCTCGGACGCCGTCCGCACCTTCTTCGCGAGATGCAGATCGACGAACGGACCTTTCTTTACCGAACGAGGCACGTTGAGCTCCTGTCGAATTAATTGCGTCGGCGCACGATCATGCCGGCCGTACGCTTGTTCTTCCGCGTCTTCTTGCCCTTGGTATTCCAGCCCCATGGGCTCACCGGATGCGGATTACCCTGGCCGGACTTGCCTTCACCACCACCGTGCGGGTGATCGACCGGATTCATCACCACACCGCGGACGGTCGGGCGAATGCCGCGCCACCGGATGGCGCCTGCCTTGCCGTAGCTGCGCAGGTTGTGTTCGCCGTTGCCGACCTCACCGATCGTTGCACGGCAATCGATGTGAATCTTGCGGGTTTCATTGGAGCGCAGACGCACCGTGGCGTACATGCCCTCGCGAGCCGCGAGCTGCACGGCGCCGCCGGCACTACGCGCCAGCTGCGCACCCTTGCCGGGCTTGAGCTCGATGCAATGAATCGTCGAGCCGATGGGGATATGGCGGATCTGCATGGCATTGCCAGGCTTGATCGGCGATTCCGGACCTGAAGACACTGCGTCACCAGGTACCACGCCCTTCGGGGCAATGATGTAGCGGCGTTCACCGTCGGCGTACAGGACGAGCGCCAGATGCGCCGTGCGGTTCGGGTCATACTCGAGCCGCTCGACCTTGCCCGGAACGCCATCCTTGTCACGCAGGAAATCGACGACGCGATACTTCTGCTTGTGGCCACCGCCCTGGTGGCGCACCGTCTGCCGGCCCGAATGGTTGCGGGCACCCGTCGAATGCTTGTGCTCGACGAGCGACTCGACCGGCCCACCCTTGTGCAGGTGGGAGCGATCGATCTTCACCTGGAAGCGTCGGCCTGGCGACGTCGGTTTGGATTTGATGAGAGCCATGATTCTCTACTTGCGTTCTAAGGTGGCGCTGTCAAACGTCAGGCTTCCGTGCCAGCCATATCGATGGACTGGCCGGGAGCGAGCCGCACATACGCCTTCTTGAAATCCTTGCGGCGCCCGAGACGCTGACCAAAGCGCTTCTGCTTGCCCACCGCGTTGACGACCTGCACAGCGGCAACCTTTACTTCGAACATCAGTTCGACAGCGGCCTTGATGTCAGGCTTGGAGGCGTCGGTGCGAACCTTGAATACGAACTGGTTGCCACCTTCGGCGACCTTCGCGCTCTTCTCGGACACGTGAGGTCCGAGCAGCACGCCCATCAGCTTTTCCTTGTTCATGCCAGCCTCTCTTCGAGCTGACGAACGGCGCCAACCGTGGCCAGCACCTTGTGGTGATACGCGAGACTCACCGGATCGACCGCAGCCGCCGGGAGCACATCAACGTAGGGCAGGTTACGCGCCGCCAGCTCGAGCTTCTCATCGAGTGCCTCGACCAGAATCAGCACGTGATCGAGCCCCATGCCCTTGAGCTTTTCCGCGAGTATTCTGGTCTTCGGAGCTTCGATCTCGAAGCCGTTGACCACCAGCAGCCGCTCCTGCCGCGCGAGCTCGGAAAGCATCGCCTGGATGGCAGCGCGATACATCTTCCGGTTGACCTTCTGCGAAAAATCCCGGGGACGGGCGGCAAATGCCCGGCCACCGCCGACCCAGATCGGGCTGCGAATCGAGCCGGCACGTGCCTGGCCGGTGCCCTTCTGGTTCCATGGCTTGATGCCGCCGCCGCGCACTTCCGCCTTGGACTTCTGTCGCTTGGTGCCCGCCCGGCCTGCCGCGCGATACGCGGTGACGACCTGGTGAACCAGCGTTTCGTTGTACTCGCGCGCAAACGTCGCGTCCGACACCGAAATTTCCGTGTCCTGTGCCGCAGCGGCCGAATCTGCAATCAACTTGAGTTTCATGGGCGTGCTCTGTGGTCTCTTGGCGCGTTACTTCTTGGTAGGCGTCAGCTTGACCTTGCGGGCCTTGGCTGCTGCCTTGACCGAAGGACGCACGATGACCTGGCCGCCCGGTGCGCCCGGTACGGCACCGCGGATCAACAGCAGGTTCTTGTCGGCGTCGACTCGAACCACTTCGAGATTCTCGATCGTGCGGCGCTCGACGCCCATGTGGCCCGCCATGCGCTTGCCCTTGAAGACACGACCCGGAGTCTGGCGCTGGCCGATGGAGCCCGGTGACCGGTGCGTCACGGAGACGCCGTGCGACGCAGGCAATCCACCGAAGTTATGGCGCTTCATGACGCCAGCAAATCCCTTACCAGTGGTCGTACCCGTGACGTCCACGATCTGGCCGACCTTGAAATGGTCGACCTTGATCTCGCCGCCGGCGACCAGGCCTTCGCCTTCGCCCTCGGCCAAGCGGAACTCTGCCTTGGCTTCGCCCGGAGCCACTTTAAGCTTCGCGTAATGCCCCGCCAGCGGCTTGGACAGATGCGATGCCTTGCGGGAGCCGAAAGCCACCTGCAAAGCACGATAGCCGTCGGTTTCGACGGACTTGACCTGGGTGACCCGATTGGGCAGCGCTTCGATCACGGTCACCGGGATTGCTTCGCCGGCTTCCGTAAACACGCGCGTCATGCCGCGTTTGCGGCCAATGATGCCGATCGTCATCGTTTATCCTCATTCACCGCGTCTGGCTACAATTGGCCGACGCTGCCATACCTGCTTTGACGCCAGGAAAAACCCGAAACCCTCCGCCGTGCTGCTTTGCAGCTCGGAGAGTGATCGAAGAAACGGCTTGAGAGGTGCGGGTCTTTGGACCCGCGCCGCTCGAGCGGTACCCCGAAAGGGCCAGCCTCGGCGAAAGTGAGCTGCGTATTCTAGCCACTTGGGCTTGCTTTGCAAGCCCAAGTGGCTCCGTGAAAGGTGAAAAGTGAAAGGTGAATCGTCAGACCGCGCTCTTCCGGCCTTTCACGCTTCACCCTTCACGCTTCACGACCATCAGTTCAGCTTGATCTGCACGTCGACACCTGCCGGCAGCTCCAGCTTCATCAGGGCATCCACCGTCTTGTCCGTCGGATTCAGGATGTCCATCAGGCGCTTATGCGTCCGGATCTCATACTGGTCGCGGGCATCCTTGTCCCCGTGCGGGGAAACCAGAATGGTAAAACGCTCCATTTTCGTCGGCAGGGGCACCGGACCCCGGACGGTAGCGCCCGTGCGGCGGGCTGTTTCAACGATTTCGCGGGCTGAATTGTCGATCAAGCGGTGATCGAAGGCCTTCAGGCGGATGCGGATGTTCTGGTTCGTTGCCATGTGTGTTCCCGTAGTATTTTCGTGATCCGTGAAAGGTGAAACGTGAAAGGCCAGAGGGTCTTAGACTCTGACGATTCACTTTTCACGCTTCACGTTTCACACCATCTGTTACTTCAATATCTTCGCCACGACGCCGGCGCCGACGGTCTTGCCGCCCTCGCGGATGGCGAACCGCAGCCCGTCTTCCATCGCGATCGGCGCGATCAGCTCCACCACCATCTTGATGTTGTCGCCGGGCATCACCATCTCCACGCCCTCCGGCAGCTCCACCGCGCCCGTCACGTCCGTCGTCCGGAAGTAAAACTGCGGCCGGTAGCCCTTGAAGAACGGCGTATGACGCCCGCCCTCTTCCTTCGTCAGCACGTACACTTCAGCCTCGAACTTCGTGTGCGGCTTGATGCTGCCGGGCTTGCACAGCACCTGGCCTCGCTCCACGTCCTCGCGCTTCGTGCCCCGCAGCAGCACGCCGACGTTGTCGCCTGCCTGACCCTGGTCAAGGAGCTTGCGGAACATCTCGACGCCCGTGCAGATCGTCTTCGTCGTGTCGCGGATGCCCACGATCTCGACTTCGTCGTTCACCTTGACGATGCCGCGCTCGATTCGACCCGTCACCACCGTGCCGCGTCCCGAAATCGAGAACACGTCTTCCACCGGCATCAGGAACGCGCCGTCAATCGCCCGCTCCGGCACCGGGATGTAACGGTCCATCTCGTCCACCAGCTTCACCACCGACGGCACCCCGATCGGGCTCTGGTCGCCTTCCAGCGCCTTCAGTGCCGAGCCCGTGATGATCGGCGTGTCATCGCCCGGGAAGTCGTACTTCGACAGCAGCTCCCGCACTTCCATCTCCACCAGCTCCAGCAGCTCGGCGTCGTCCACCATGTCCGCCTTGTTCAGGTACACCACGATGTACGGCACGCCCACCTGACGCGCCAGCAGGATGTGCTCGCGCGTCTGCGGCATCGGGCCGTCAGCGGCCGAGCACACCAGAATCGCGCCGTCCATCTGCGCCGCGCCCGTGATCATGTTCTTCACGTAGTCCGCGTGGCCCGGGCAGTCCACGTGCGCGTAGTGGCGCGCCTTCGACTGGTACTCCACGTGCGCCGTCGCAATCGTGATGCCGCGCGCCCGCTCTTCAGGCGCCTTGTCAATCTGGTCGTACGCCTTGAACTCGCCGCCATGCAGCCCTGCCATCACCTTCGTCAACGCTGCCGTCAGCGTCGTCTTGCCATGGTCCACGTGTCCGATCGTCCCCACGTTCACGTGCGGCTTCGTTACGCTCGAATTTCTCTTTTGCCACGGCGGCGGTCCTCTTGACGTCTGCTGGTTACAACGAATGACTGAACGGATCAAAAAATCTGCGCTAACGGGCCCGGTTGCCTTCAAATATGCTTCGTGATGGCAGCCGCGACATTGCTCGGCACTTCCATGTACTTCGAAAACTCCATCGTGTACGTCGCACGTCCCTGGCTCATCGAGCGCATGGACGTGGAATACTGGAACATCTCGGCCAGCGGCACTTCTGCCGTGACGACCTTGCCGGACACGGAATCCTCCATGCCGACGATCTGGCCGCGGCGACGATTGAGATCGCCGACGATATCGCCGTAGTAGTCTTCCGGCGTCACGACCTCGACCTTCATGATCGGCTCGAGAATGACCGGCTTCGCGGCGCGCATCGCGTCCTTGAACGCCATCGATCCCGCGATCTTGAACGCCATTTCGTTCGAGTCGACATCATGGTACGAACCATCGAACAGCGTGATCTTGACATCGACCACGGGGTACCCGGCCAGCACACCGCTCTCGGTCGCTTCCTTGATGCCCTTGTCGACGGCGGGAATGTACTCGCGCGGGATTGAACCCCCGACAATACCATTCACGAACTCGTAACCCTTGCCCTCTGCGGCAGGTTCGAGCGTGATCCATACGTGCCCGTACTGGCCACGGCCACCGGACTGACGCACGAACTTGCCTTCCTGGTCGACCTTCGAGCGAATGGTCTCGCGATAGGCCACCTGCGGCTTGCCGACATTGGCCTCGACCTTGAACTCGCGCTTCATGCGGTCGACGATGATCTCGAGATGCAGCTCGCCCATGCCGGAGATGATGGTCTGTCCGGACTCCTGATCCGTATGCATGCGGAACGAAGGGTCTTCCTTTGCCAGGCGCTGCAATGCCAGGCCCATCTTTTCCTGGTCGGCCTTGGTCCTCGGCTCCACCGCCACCGAGATCACTGGTTCCGGGAAGTCCATCTTTTCAAGCTGGATGACATGGTTGGGGTCACACAGCGTATCGCCAGTAATGACGTCCTTGAGACCCACTGCCGCGGCGATGTCGCCCGCGCGGACTTCCTTGATCTCGCTGCGCTCATTGGCATGCATCTGCAGCAGGCGACCGATGCGTTCCGGACGGCCCTTGCCGGCATTCAGCACGGTGTCACCCGAGTTCAGCACTCCCGAATACACGCGAAAGAACGTCAGGTTGCCGACAAACGGATCGTTCAGGATCTTGAAGGCCAGCGCTGCAAATTTTTCCTCATCGCTGGCCTTGCGGCGGCCTTCGGTACCATCGGGATTGAGGCCTTTCACCGGCGGCATTTCGGTCGGCGCAGGCATGTACTCGATGACCGCGTCCAGCATCGCCTGCACGCCCTTGTTCTTGAACGCCGACCCGCACATCGTGAGGACAATCTCGTTGCGCAAAGCCCTTTCGCGCAGTCCTTTCCTGATCTCCTCCTCCGTCAGCAACTCGCCTTCGAGGTACTTGCCCATCAGCCCTTCGTTGGCTTCGGCTGCAGCCTCGATCAGCTTTGCGCGCCACTCGTCGCAAAGTTCCTTCATGTCGGCAGGAATCTCGCGGTACTCGAACCGGGTTCCCTGCGTGGAGTCATCCCACCAGATCTCCTTCATGCGAACGAGGTCGACCACGCCGACGAAATCGTCTTCGGCTCCGATGGGCAACTGCAGCGGCACCGGATTGCCACGCAGGCGCGTCCTGATCTGGTCAACGCAGCGGAGGTAATCGGCGCCGGCACGATCCATCTTGTTGATGAATGCGATGCGCGGCACCTTGTATTTGTTCATCTGCCGCCACACCGTCTCCGACTGCGGCTGGACGCCAGCCACTGCACAGAACACGGCTATGGCGCTGTCGAGCACGCGCAGCGAACGCTCGACTTCAATCGTGAAGTCCACGTGCCCGGGAGTGTCGATGATGTTGATGCGGTGCTGGGGGAAGTTGCCTTCCATGCCCTTCCAGAAGCAGGTGGTCGCAGCGGCGGTAATCGTGATGCCGCGCTCCTGTTCCTGCTCCATGTAGTCCATGATGGCCGCGCCGTCATGGACCTCGCCGATCTTGTGCGAGACGCCGGTATAAAAAAGAATGCGCTCGGTGGTCGTCGTCTTGCCCGCGTCAATATGCGCCGAAATACCGATATTCCGGTATCGCTCGATCGGCGTGACGCGTGACACGGTTGGATCCTGACAAGCGCAAAAGAGCGCTTACCAGCGGTAGTGCGCGAACGCCTTGTTGGCGTCCGCCATGCGATGCACGTCTTCGCGCTTGCGCACGGCCGTACCGCGATTCTCCGAAGCATCCAGCAACTCTGCCGCGAGCCGCAATGCCATCGACTTTTCCGATCGCGCCTGGGCGGCTTCGATCACCCAGCGCATGGCCAGCGTCTGCCGGCGTGCGGAGCGGACTTCCACCGGCACCTGGTACGTCGCGCCACCGACGCGGCGGCTCTTCACTTCGACTGTCGGCTTCACGTTGTCGAGGGCCAGCGCCAGCACTTCGAGAGCCTGGTCAGCCGCCTTGCCGGATTTTTCCGAGATCCGGTCGACGGCGTCGTAAACGATGCTTTCAGCAATCGACTTCTTGCCGCTGTCCATCACCATGTTGACGAACTTGGCCAGAAGAAGGCTGTTGAAGCGCGGATCCGGGAGGATGGTACGCGTAGGGGCGGAAGCTCTGCGGGACATAGATGATTTACCGTTTATCTGATGAGTGATGCGTGATGTGTGATGTGTGATGCGTCAGAAACAGGACTCTTGCCGATCACGCTTCACCCTTCACGGTTCACGTGCTATTTGCCCTTGGGGCGCTTCGCGCCGTACTTCGAGCGGCCCTGACGGCGGTCGGTCACGCCGGCGCAGTCCAGGGTGCCGCGCACTGTGTGGTACCGGACACCAGGAAGATCCTTCACGCGACCGCCGCGGATCATGACCACCGAGTGTTCCTGGAGGTTATGCCCTTCACCGCCGATGTAGCTGATGACTTCGAAGCCGTTAGTCAGGCGCACTTTCGCAACCTTTCGTAGCGCCGAGTTCGGCTTTTTCGGCGTCGTCGTGTAAACGCGGGTACAGACTCCGCGCTTCTGCGGGCAGGCGGCCAGCGCCGGCACCTTCGTCTTGTAATTGGGTGACTTGCGGGGCTTGCGAACCAGCTGACTGACAGTTGCCATATCGTTTCCTGAAAAAGACAAGCGAATCAGCTCAAAAAAAGCCTGATCCACAGAAACACCGGGCCGCCCCCCTGTATCAGGAGGCGGCCCGTTGTGAAGTTCAGATGGGCGGGCGGCTAACTCTATAAGCCCCGGCCGATCGAAGGCGCGGGATTTTAGGAACCGGCCCGCACCCTGTCAACCTTAACCGGCTGATGCAAAAGCCTTTGCATCGGCCTGTTGTCCCTAATTCACGGACGACTCGACCCAGCGGTCATTCCGGGAAGTCGCCCTCACCGTCCAGGTTCGGGGCGGCAAGTGGGCAACCCCCACCCTGTACCGCCCGCCAACTCGGTTTATTGCGCCGCCGCATCCTCGGAAGCAGACGATTCCTCTGCCTCTGGCAGACCGCCGCCCACATCCATGAAGCCGCGCCCGACTCCGGAATCGCTCAGGTTCCGACGCCGCTTGGCGTGGAAGAACGAGCCCGTACCGGCCGGAATCAGACGACCGACGATGACGTTTTCCTTCAATCCGCGCAGATCGTCCTTGAGTCCCCGGACCGATGCTTCCGTCAGCACGCGGGTGGTCTCCTGGAACGAGGCTGCCGAAATGAAGGACTCGGTCGCCAGCGATGCCTTGGTGATGCCAAGCAGCACCGGATCCCAGATGGCCGGCAGCTTGCCCTGTTCGCGCATCCTGTCGCTCGTGTCCGAGACGCGCGAACGGTCAAGCTGCTCACCCTTCAGGAACGGTGTATCGCCGCTCTCGACGATCTCGACCTTGCGCAGCATCTGGCGAATGATCACCTCGATATGCTTGTCATTGATCTTCACGCCCTGCAGCCGGTAGACGTCCTGGATCTCGCGGACCAGGTAGTTCGCCAGCGAAGACACGCCCTGCAGGCGCAGGATGTCGTGCGGATTCGGCTCACCGTCGGCAATCACTTCGCCGCGTGCAACCTGCTCGCCTTCGAACACGTTCAGGTGGCGCCACTTCGGAATCAGCTCCTCGTGCTTCTCGCCGTGTTCGTCAGTGATGATCAACCGGCGCTTGCCCTTGGTTTCCTTGCCGAAACTGACCGTGCCCGAGTACTCGGCCAGGATGGCGGAGTCCTTCGGCTTGCGCGCTTCGAACAGATCGGCCACGCGAGGCAGACCACCCGTGATGTCGCGGGTCTTGGAAGACTCCTGCGGGATACGGGCAATGACGTCGCCGACCGAGACCTTGGCACCGTCTTCGAGGCTGACAATGGCGCCGGAGGGCAGCGCGTAGACGGCCGGAATATCGGTGTTCGCAAACGTGACTTCCTTGCCCTTGGCGTTGACCAGCCGCACGACCGGACGCAGATCCTTGCCCGCTGAGCCGCGCTGCTTGGGATCCATGACCACCGTGCTCGACAGACCGGTCACCTCGTCGACCTGGCTCGACACGGTGATGCCGTCGATGAAGTCCTGGAACTTGATGAAGCCCGCCACTTCGGTGACGACCGGGTGGGTGTGCGGATCCCAGGTTGCCAGGATCTGGCCAGCCGTGGCGGAGTCGCCGTCGCTGACCGTGATCACGGCGCCGTACGGAATACGGTAACGCTCGCGCTCGCGACCGAACTCGTCGACCACGCCCAGTTCGCCGGAACGCGATACCGCGACCCAGTGACCCTTCTCGTGGTGCACGCGCTTCAGGTTATGGAGCCTGATCGTGCCCGAACTCTTGATTTCGACCGAATTGACCGCCGCGGCCCGCGACGCCGCACCACCGATGTGGAACGTACGCATCGTGAGCTGCGTGCCCGGCTCGCCGATCGACTGCGCAGCCACCACACCCACGGCTTCGCCGTGGTTGATGCGGTGTCCACGAGCCAGGTCGCGGCCGTAGCACTGCGAGCACACGCCATAGCGCGTATCGCAGCTGATCGGCGAGCGCACCTTGACCTCGTCGACACTCTCAAGCTCAAGCAGCTTGACCAGCGCTTCGTCGATCAGTGTGCCGGCCTCGATGATCACAGTCGAAGTGCCCGGCTTCAGGACGTCAACCGCCACTACGCGACCCAGCACCCGCTCGCCCAGACCTTCGACGACATCGCCGCCTTCGACGATCGGATTCATGGTCAGGCCGTTCGATGTGCCGCAATCCTGCTCGGTGACGACGAGATCCTGCGCAACGTCCACCAGACGACGCGTCAGATAGCCGGAGTTGGCGGTCTTGAGCGCCGTATCCGCGAGGCCCTTGCGGGCGCCGTGCGTCGAGATGAAGTACTGGTGGATGTTCAGGCCTTCACGGAAGTTGGCCGTGATCGGCGTTTCGATGATCGAACCGTCGGGCTTGGCCATCAGGCCGCGCATGCCGGCCAGCTGCCGGATCTGGGCGGCCGAACCGCGGGCGCCGGAGTCCGCCATCATGAAGATGGAATTGAACGACTTCTGCGTCGTCTTCACACCCTTCGCGTCGATCACATCTTCGACACCGAGCTTGTCCATCATGGCCTTCGCCACCTGGTCATTCGTGCGCGACCAGATGTCGACCACCTTGTTGTAACGCTCGCCATTGGTCACGAGACCGGAAGCGTACTGCTCCTGGATCTCCTTCACTTCCCGTTCTGCGGAAGCGAGGATGCGCGTCTTCTGTTGTGGCACGACCATGTCGTCCACACCGATCGACACCGACGCACGCGTCGCATAGTGATAGCCCGTGTACATCAGCTGGTCGGCGAACACGACCGTTTCCTTGAGACCGACCGAGCGGTAGCACGCATTGATGACGCCGGAAATGGCCTTCTTCGTCATGTCGCGGTTGACCGTGTCAAACGACAGCCCACGCGGCAGGATTTCCGACAGCAGTGCGCGGCCAATCGTGGTCGCCACGACGCGGCGCTTCGCCTTCAGGTCTCCCGACTCATCACGCAGATACTCGGTGATGCGCACGTGCACTTTGGCCTGCAGATCGACGGCACGGCCTTCGTAAGCACGATGGACTTCATGGACGTCCGAGAACCGCATGCCTTCGCCCGGTGCATTCACACGCTCGCGCGTCATGTAATACAGACCGAGAACGACGTCCTGCGACGGGACGATGATGGGATCGCCGTTGGCCGGCGACAGGATGTTGTTGGACGACATCATCAGCGCACGGGCTTCCAGCTGTGCTTCGAGCGACAGCGGCACGTGCACGGCCATCTGGTCACCGTCGAAGTCGGCATTGAATGCCGTGCAGACGAGCGGATGCAGCTGGATCGCCTTGCCCTCGATCAGCACAGGCTCGAACGCCTGGATGCCGAGGCGGTGCAGGGTCGGCGCGCGGTTCAACAGGACCGGATGTTCGCGGATGACGTCCTCGAGGATATCCCACACCTCGGGACCTTCACGCTCCACCATGCGCTTGGCAGCCTTGATGGTGGTGGCTTCACCGCGCAGCTGCAGCTTCGCGAAGATGAACGGCTTGAACAGCTCGAGCGCCATCTTCTTCGGCAGGCCGCACTGGTGCAGACGCAGCGTGGGACCGACCACGATGACCGATCGACCCGAGTAGTCCACGCGCTTGCCGAGCAGGTTCTGCCGGAAACGGCCCTGCTTGCCCTTGATCATGTCGGCCAGCGACTTCAGCGGACGCTTGTTGGTGCCCGTGATGGCGCGGCCCCGACGGCCGTTGTCGAGCAGCGCATCGACGGCTTCCTGCAGCATGCGCTTTTCGTTGCGCACGATGATGTCCGGAGCATTGAGCTCCAGCAGCCGGCGCAGGCGGTTGTTGCGGTTGATGACGCGACGGTACAGGTCGTTCAGATCGGACGTCGCGAACCGGCCACCATCCAGCGGCACGAGCGGACGCAGATCCGGCGGCAGCACCGGCAGAACCGTCAGCACCATCCATTCCGGCTTGTTGCCGGATTCCAGGAACGACTCGATCAGCTTCAGGCGCTTGGTCAGCCGCTTGATCTTGGTCTCGGAACTCGTACCCGTGATGTCTTCGCGGATCTTGATGACTTCGGCCGGCAGATCCATCGTGTGCAGCAGCTCATGGACCGCCTCGGCGCCCATGCGTGCATCGAACTCGTCGCCATGGGCTTCGATCGCCTCGAGGTACATTTCGTCCGTCAGCAACTGGCCGCGCTGCAACGAGGTCATGCCCGGTTCGATGACGACAAAGGCTTCGAAGTACAGCACGCGCTCGATCTCGCGCAGCGTCATGTCGAGCATGAGGCCGATACGCGACGGCAGTGACTTCAGGAACCAGATGTGTGCCGTCGGGCTCGCGAGCTCGATGTGGCCCATGCGCTCACGGCGCACCTTGGACTGCGTGACTTCGACGCCGCACTTTTCGCAGACCACGCCGCGATGCTTGAGGCGCTTGTACTTGCCGCACAGGCACTCGTAGTCCTTTACCGGGCCGAAGATCTTGGCGCAGAACAGGCCATCGCGTTCCGGCTTGAAGGTCCGGTAATTGATGGTTTCCGGCTTCTTCACCTCACCGAATGACCACGAACGGATCAGTTCGGGCGAAGCGAGGCCGATGCGGATGGAATCGAAATTCTCCACCGGCGCCTGCTGCTTGAAAAACTTCAGTAGATCTTTCATGTCTTCACCTGCTGCAGAGGAGCCTGTTGCCCCCCGCTTCTGACTAAACCGTTACGTTCACGCGATGCCATGATCCAGCTGCGCTCAGGACTGCTCGAGTTCCATGTTGATGCCGAGCGAACGGATTTCCTTGACGAGCACGTTGAAGGATTCCGGCATGCCGGCATCCATCTGGTGATTGCCGTCGACGATGTTCTTGTACATCTTCGTGCGGCCGTTCACGTCGTCGGACTTGACCGTCAGCATTTCCTGCAGCGTGTAGGAAGCACCGTAGGCCTCGAGCGCCCACACTTCCATTTCGCCGAAGCGCTGGCCGCCGAACTGCGCCTTGCCGCCGAGAGGCTGCTGCGTGACCAGCGAGTACGGACCCGTGGAACGCGCATGCATCTTGTCGTCGACCAGGTGGTTCAGCTTCAGCATGTACATGTAGCCGACCGTGACCGGGCGCGAGAACTTCTCACCCGTGCGGCCGTCGTACAGCGTCGTCTGGCCCGACAGCGGCAGATCCGCCAGCGCCAGCATGTGCTTGATCTCTTCTTCGGCAGCGCCGTCGAAGACCGGTGTTGCCATCGGCACGCCCTTGCGCAGGTTGCCGGCGAGCAACATCAGCTCGGTATCGTTCATGGAGTCGAGATCAGCCTTCTGGCCACCCGTCTTGTTGTAGATCTCATCGAGGAAGCCCCTGACCTCGGCGGTCTTGCGACCCTCGTCGATCATGCGACCGATCTTGATGCCGAGACCCTTGGCTGCCCAGCCGAGATGCGTTTCCAGGATCTGCCCGATGTTCATGCGCGACGGCACGCCGAGCGGATTCAGGACGATGTCGACCGGATTGCCATCCTCGTTGTAGGGCATGTCTTCAACCGGGATGATCGTCGACACCACACCCTTGTTACCGTGCCGGCCGGCCATCTTGTCGCCCGGCTGCACCCGTCGTTTGACGGCCAGGTACACCTTCACCATCTTGAGCACGCCAGGCGCCAGATCGTCGCCCGCAGTGATCTTGGCGCGCTTCTCTTCGAAGCGCTTTTCGAATTCCTTGCGCTGCAGCTTCAGGCGCTCGGCCACCTTCTCGAGCGCTGCATTCCCTTCCTCTTCCTTCAGGCGGATCTCGAGCCAGTGTTCGCGCGGCAGATCGGCGAGGTAGTCCTGCGTCACCTTCGCGCCCGGCTTGAGCTTGCGGGGGCCGGCTTCGGCAACCTTGCCCAGCAACATGGCTTCGACACGCTGGAAAAGGTCCTCTTCCAGAATGCGGCGCTGATCCTCGAGGTCCTTGCGGACGCGGTCGAGCTCGGCCTTTTCAATTGCCAGTGCACGCGAATCCTTCTCGACACCGTCGCGAGTGAACACGCGGACGTCGATGACGGTGCCATCCATGCCCGGCGGCACGCGCAGCCCCGTATCCTTCACGTCCGAGGCCTTTTCGCCAAAGATGGCGCGCAGCAGCTTCTCTTCAGGCGTCAGCTGGGTTTCACCCTTCGGCGTCACCTTGCCCACCAGAATGTCGCCGGCACGCACTTCGGCACCGATGAAGGCGATACCCGCTTCATCGAGCTTGGCGAGCGCCGTGTCGCCGACATTCGGGATGTCGGCCGTGATTTCCTCAGGTCCAAGCTTCGTGTCACGGGCTACGCAGGTCAGTTCCTCGATATGGATCGTCGTGAAACGGTCCTCGTGGACGACGCGCTCCGAGATCAGGATCGAGTCTTCGAAGTTGTAACCATTCCACGGCATGAACGCGACCAGCAGATTCTGGCCAAGCGCCAGCTCACCGAGATCGGTCGAAGGTCCATCGGCCAGCACGTCGCCGCGGGCAATCA
The DNA here is from genome assembly GCA_963819685.1 of uncultured Pseudomonadota bacterium. Lineage (GTDB taxonomy): Bacteria > Pseudomonadota > Gammaproteobacteria > Steroidobacterales > Steroidobacteraceae > CAIUGU01. The sequence continues at coordinate 18,896 of CAWFXI010000008.1, read as the reverse complement.
CATCGCCTGACTTGACGAGCGGACGCTGGTTGATGCACGTATTCTGGTTGGAACGCGTGTACTTCGTCAGGCCATAGATATCGACACCGGGCTCTCCAGCCGAGGTTTCCTCGTCATTGACCCGTACCACGATGCGCGAGGCGTCAACCGAATCCACGACGCCGCCTCGGCGGGCAACGACCGTCACGCCGGAGTCAATGGCGACTGCCCGTTCCATGCCCGTCCCCACGAGCGGCGTATCGGCGCGCAGCGTTGGCACAGCCTGGCGCTGCATGTTCGAGCCCATCAGCGCGCGGTTCGCGTCGTCGTGCTCAAGGAACGGGATCAGCGAGGCAGCAACCGACACGATCTGCTTCGGGCTGACGTCCATGAACTGCAGCTTGTCGCGGGTCGACAGCGTGAACTCATTGAGATGCCGCGACGAGACGAGGTCATCGGTGAATTCGCCCTTCGCATTCAGCACGGCGTTGGCCTGCGCCACCACGTACTGGCTCTCCTCGATGGCTGACAGATACTCGATGTCGTCCGTCACGCGGCCATCCACAACCTTGCGATACGGCGTCTCAAGGAAGCCGTAATCGTTGGTCCGCGCATACACGGCAAGCGAATTGATCAGACCGATATTCGGACCTTCCGGCGTTTCAATCGGGCAGACGCGGCCATAGTGCGTCGGATGCACGTCGCGAACTTCGAATCCCGCGCGTTCGCGGGTGAGGCCGCCTGGGCCCAGTGCGGAGACACGACGCTTGTGCGTCACTTCCGACAGCGGGTTGTTCTGGTCCATGAACTGCGACAGCTGGCTGGAGCCGAAGAATTCCTTGACGGCTGCGGCCACCGGCTTCGCGTTGATCATCTCCTGGGGCATCAGCCCTTCGGATTCGGCCAGCGTCAGCCGTTCCTTCACGGCGCGCTCCACGCGCACCAGGCCGATGCGGAACGCGTTTTCCGCCATCTCGCCCACCGAGCGGACCCGGCGATTGCCGAGATGATCGATGTCGTCGACGATGCCGTTGCCGTTGCGGATTTCGCACAGCACCTTGATGACATCGATGATGTCTGAGGTTGCGCCCAGCTTCTCGACCATGTTCTTCGAGTTCTCATCGGTCCGCTTCGCGAAGTACGACGAGTCATACAGCACGCCCGGGCCGGTGATGGCAGTACGGCTGACGCGACGATTGAATTTCATGCGGCCCACGGCCGACAGGTCGTAGCGTTCCGAATTGAAGAACAGGTTCTGGAACAGGTTCTCTGCCGCATCCTTGGTCGGCGGTTCGCCCGGACGCATCATCCGGTAGATCTCGACCAGCGCCTCGAGCCGCGTGCGCGACGCATCGATCCGCAGCGTGTCGGAGATATAGGGGCCGCGATCCAGGTCGTTCACATACAGCGCGCGAACCTCGGACACCCCGGCTTCGATGATCTTGTCGATGACGACCGCCGTCAGGACGTCGTTCGCCTTCGCAAGGATCTCGCCTGTGTCGGTATTGAAAACATCGTGCGCCAGAATCTTGCCGATCAGGTATTCCTTGGGCACTTCGAGGCGCTTGACGCCCTTCTGCTCCATTTCCCGCACATGCCGGGCCGTGATGCGGCGGCCTTCCTCGACGATGATTTCCGTGCCCACGCGAATCGTGAACATGGCGGTCTCGCCGCGCAGGCGCTGCGGAATCAGCTCAAGCTCGATCTTCGACTTGGCAAGGTGGAACGTGTTCTTGTCGAAGAACATGTCCAGCATCTGCTCTTCGGTATAGCCGAGCGCACGCAGGATGATCGTGACCGGCAGCTTGCGGCGACGGTCGATGCGGGCGAACACGCAATCCTTCGGGTCGAACTCGAAATCGAGCCACGAACCGCGATAGGGAATGATGCGCGCCGAGAACAGCAGCTTGCCGGAGCTGTGGGTCTTGCCCCGGTCATGATCGAAGAACACGCCGGGTGAGCGGTGCAGCTGCGACACGATGACGCGCTCGGTGCCGTTCACGATGAACGTGCCGTTGTCGGTCATCAGGGGCAGTTCGCCCAGATAGACTTCCTGCTCGCGGATGTCCTTGACCGTCTTCTTGGTCGGAGTGGAGAGTTCCTTGTCGTACACGACCAGCCGCACCTTCACGCGCAAGGGCGCTGCGTAGGTCAGGCCGCGAAGCTGGCATTCCTTCACGTCGAATACCGGATCGCCGAGGCGATAGCTCACGTATTCAAGCAGGGCATTCCCCGAGTAGCTGGTAATCGGGAACACGCTCTTGAAGGCAGCGTGCAGGCCTGCCTCTGCGCGGCGGTCCTCGTGGGCATCCGCCTGCAGGAACTTGCGGTAGGAATCCAGCTGGATCGCGAGCAGATAGGGCACCCCGAGGATGCTCTGCTGCTTGCCGAAATCCTTGCGGATGCGCTTCTTCTCGGTGAATGAATAGGCCATCGGAATCACCCTCACTTGCGGGGCACGGAGCTGCGGCGAAAGCCGTCGCAGGCTCCAGATATCGAACGAACAACAAAAGGGAATGCGGCCAGCAGGCCACTGCCTGCCGGCCGATTCCCATCACATCCAGCTGGAATGCGGACCATGCGGAGTTACTTGATCTCCGCAGTCGCGCCAGCGTCCTCGATCTTCTTCTTCATCGCGTCGGCGTCGGCCTTCGACACGCCTTCCTTGACGACGGAAGGCACGCCTTCCACCAGGTCCTTGGCTTCCTTGAGGCCGAGGCCGGTCAGCTCGCGGATGACCTTGATGACGCCGACCTTGTTGGCGCCGAAGCCGGTCATCGTGACGGTGAACTCCGTCTGCTCTTCAGCAGCCGGGGCAGCCGCTGCTGCAGGACCGCCAGCCGCCATCATCATGGGGGCAGCAGCCGTCACACCGAACTTCTCTTCCATCATCTTGACGAGATCAACGATCTCGAGCACCGACATGTTGCCGATCGCGTCGAGAATCTCTTCTTTGGTAGCAGCCATTGTCTTAACTCCTCAATTCAAAACTTGTATCAACCGAATGAATTCCGATTCGGAACTGAAAGCGCCGGCCTTAAGCGGCCTGCTTCTTGTCCTTGACGGCGGCAACTGTGCGAACCAGCTTGGCGTGCGGCGCGGCAACCGTGCGCACGAACTTGCTGATCGGCGCCTGCAGCACACCCAACAGCTGGCCCAGGGCCTGCTGCTTGGTCGGCAGACTGGCGACACGGTCGAGGTCCTTGCTGGACAGGACAGTTCCGCCCAGCGACACGAGTGTCGCGACGAGCTTGTCGTTGTCCTTCGCAAAGTCCTTGACCAGTCGGGCAGCCGCACCGGGTTCGCTCCTCGAGAACGCGAGAACCAGCGGCCCTTTCAATGCGCTTGCCACACACTCGAAGGGAGTGCCTGCAACCGCTTTGCGAGCCAACGTGTTCTTCACGACTCGAAGGTACACACCCGAGCTGCGTGCCTTGCCGCGCAGATTGGTCATCTGCGTGACGGTCAGCCCGCGGTATTCCGCTGCAACCACGGACTGCGCCTTGGCTGCGACGGCATTGACCTCGGCGACCAACGCCTTCTTGTCATCAATTCTGAGTGCCATGAATTCCTCCTGGCCAGAAGATCAACCTGTACACAGGCACACATCCTGTATGCCCACCAATGACGGCGACCTTCACCAGGTTCGGGCTGGCTGGCGACGCCCGCGAAGGCAACACCAGCCAACAAAACCTCATTCGGGTAACACCATCTGCGCAGGCTTTGAATTAAGGGCTTGCAGCCCGCCTGCGGTCTTCGATGATGACTGGCAGTCAGTGGCCATCAAGCCACCGCCCACCAGCCCTGCATCAATTCGTCAAATCCAGAAAATCGTGCCTCAGCTGCCAATCGACAGCGACGACTGTTCGATCACCACGCCCGGACCCATGGTCGAGGACAGGGAAACCTTCTTGAGATAGATGCCCTTGGCTGCCGCTGGCTTGGCCTTCTGCAGGTCGCCAAGCAGAGCGAGCAGATTTTCCTTGATCTTGTCCGCGTCGAAATCCGCCTTGCCGATCGTGCAATGGACCACCCCGGCCTTGTCACTGCGATACCGCACCTGACCGGCCTTGGCGTTTTTCACGGCGCCTGCAACGTCCGGCGTTACCGTGCCCACTTTCGGGTTCGGCATCAGGCCGCGAGGACCGAGAATCTGGCCCAGCTGGCCGACAACGCGCATTGCATCGGGGCTCGCGATCACGACATCGAAGTTGATCTCGCCGGCCTTGACCTTTTCAGCCAGGTCCTCGAGACCGACGATGTCCGCGCCAGCCTGTCGCGCTACATCCTGATTCTTGCCGGAGGTGAACACAGCGACGCGCACGGACTTGCCGATACCATGGGGCATGACAGTCGAGCCGCGAACCTGCTGGTCGGACTTCGACGCATCGATGCCGAGATTGACCGCCACATCCACCGCTTCCTTGAACTTGGCGGTTGCGAACTGCTTGATGAGCGATACGGCCTCGTCAACCGGATACTGCTTGCCGGGAGGCAACTTGTCCGCCCAGACCTTTACACGTTTTGCCACGGCTACCATTTCAGACTCCCTCCACATCGACGCCCATGCTGCGAGCGCTGCCCGCGATCGTGCGCACGGCCGCCTCGAGATCAGCCGCCGTCAGGTCCGGCGTCTTGAGCTTCGCGATGTCTTCCAGCTGCTTGCGATTGATACGACCCACCTTGTTGGTGTTGGGCGTACTGCTGCCTTTCGGAATCCCGATCGCCTTGCGGATCAGCACCGACGCAGGCGGCGTCTTCATGATGAAGGTGAAGCTGCGATCGCTGTAGACGGTGATCACCACGGGGGTCGGCAACCCCTTCTCGAGACTCTGCGTCTGCGCGTTGAACGCCTTGCAGAACTCCATGATGTTCACGCCCTGCTGACCGAGCGCGGGACCGACAGGCGGACTCGGGTTCGCCTGGCCTGCAGGAATCTGCAGCTTGATATAACCGGTAACTTTCTTGGCCATGTCTCAAATTCTCCGCGGGTTCGAACGCCCCTGCTCTGGCACGGGCTCCCCAGTCATCCATGCAGTGAAACGACGGCCGTTCATCCTTGAACCGCCGCGTGGATGAGAGTCGCCTCTCACCCAAAGTCTTGTCAGGATTTTTCGACCTGACTGAAATCGAGTTCCACCGGCGTTGAACGCCCGAGGATCTGCACCGCAACCTGCAGCCGGTTCTTTTCGTAGTTCACCGACTCAACGACTCCGTTGAAATCGTTGAAAGGTCCATCGGTCACGCGCACGACCTCGCCCGGCTCGAAGAGCACCTTGGGCTTGGGCTTGTCGACGCCTTCTTCGACCCGGCGAAGAATCGCCATGGCCTCACGTTCCGTGATGGGAGCCGGCTTCTCGGGCGTACCGCCGATGAAGCCAAGCACCTTGGGCACGTCTTTCACGAGGTGCCACGTGTCCTCATCCATTTCCATCTGCACAAGCACGTAACCGGGAAAGAACTTCCGGTCGCTCTTGCGCTTCTGGCCGTCCCTCATCTCGACCACTTCTTCGGTCGGGACAAGGATTTCGCCGAACTTGGGCTCGAGGCCCCGCATCTTGATGCGGTCCTTCAGAGCCTCGACAACACGATGCTCGAAATTCGAATAGGCGTGCACTACATACCAACGCAGGGCCATCTCAACCTCCCTGCCCGGTTAACCAGCGAGTCAGCGATCCCAATGTCCAGTCGAGGCCCCAGAAGAACAGCCCCATGACCGTCACCATCACGAACACCAGCAGGGTGACCTGCAGCGTTTCCTGGCGGTTCGGCCAGACGATCTTGCGCAGCTCCACCCGGGAGCTCTGCACGAACTGCGCGAATTCGCGCCCTTTGCTCGACTGCAACCCAACGAGTGCACCGACCACGAGTGCCGCGAGCACGATGATCCAGCGCAGCCAGATGGGCAGATCCACGAAGTAATAGAACGCAGCGATGCCCGCAGCCACCAGGCCTACGGCCGCGACCAGCTTCACGGCATCCAGTGGACTGGCTCCGTCTTGCACTTGTTCAGTCATGGAATCAAATGACCCGAATTGCCGCGTTTGCCTATCGACCGAGTGGCAGGCCAGGAGGGAATCGAACCCCCAACCTGCGGTTTTGGAGACCGCCGCTCTGCCAATTGAGCTACTGGCCTAGTACCTTCTCGACACTACCAAGGGTTAGTACGTCACCTGGCTTCCCGAGTGCCGCAGTTCACCCACTCCGTCGTGATCCGTGAACCGTGATCCGTGAACCGTCAGAGTCAGGATCCTCTGGCCGATCACGGCTCACTGTTCACCGTTCACACCATCTGTTACTTCAATATCTTCGCCACGACGCCGGCGCCGACGGTCTTGCCGCCCTCGCGGATGGCGAACCGCAGCCCGTCTTCCATCGCGATCGGCGCGATCAGCTCCACCACCATCTTGATGTTGTCGCCGGGCATCACCATCTCCACGCCCTCCGGCAGCTCCACCGCGCCCGTCACGTCCGTCGTCCGGAAGTAAAACTGCGGCCGGTAGCCCTTGAAGAACGGCGTATGACGCCCGCCCTCTTCCTTCGTCAGCACGTACACTTCAGCCTCGAACTTCGTGTGCGGCTTGATGCTGCCGGGCTTGCACAGCACCTGGCCTCGCTCCACGTCCTCGCGCTTCGTGCCCCGCAGCAGCACGCCGACGTTGTCGCCCGCCTGACCCTGGTCAAGGAGCTTGCGGAACATCTCGACGCCCGTGCAGATCGTCTTCGTCGTGTCGCGGATGCCCACGATCTCGACTTCGTCGTTCACCTTGACGATGCCGCGCTCGATTCGACCCGTCACCACCGTGCCGCGTCCCGAAATCGAGAACACGTCTTCCACCGGCATCAGGAACGCGCCGTCAATCGCCCGCTCCGGCACCGGGATGTAACGGTCCATCTCGTCCACCAGCTTCACCACCGACGGCACCCCGATCGGGCTCTGGTCGCCTTCCAGCGCCTTCAGTGCCGAACCCGTGATGATCGGCGTGTCATCGCCCGGGAAGTCGTACTTCGACAGCAGCTCCCGCACTTCCATCTCCACCAGCTCCAGCAGCTCGGCGTCGTCCACCATGTCCGCCTTGTTCAGGTACACCACGATGTACGGCACGCCCACCTGACGCGCCAGCAGGATGTGCTCGCGCGTCTGCGGCATCGGGCCGTCAGCGGCCGAGCACACCAGAATCGCGCCGTCCATCTGCGCCGCGCCCGTGATCATGTTCTTGACGTAGTCCGCGTGGCCCGGGCAGTCCACGTGCGCGTAGTGGCGCGCCTTCGACTGGTACTCCACGTGCGCCGTCGCAATCGTGATGCCGCGCGCCCGCTCTTCAGGCGCCTTGTCAATCTGGTCGTACGCCTTGAACTCGCCGCCATGCAGCCCTGCCATCACCTTCGTCAACGCTGCCGTCAGCGTCGTCTTGCCATGGTCCACGTGTCCGATCGTCCCCACGTTGACGTGCGGCTTCGTTACGCTCGAATTTCTCTTTTGCCACGGAGAGCTACCTCTTCTGAATCAAAATTAGCGACATGCGATGACCCGGTCTGCCATTGCAAAAGTCGATCGCCCCGCCTTGGGACAAGGCGAGCAACCGGCTGGACCACCCATCAACAGACCCGACTCGAAACCCTTCTACTGCACCTGTGGGAACGAACGGCCCGAAAGCACCCATTCATTCCCCTCGTTATCCTCTGCCAGGACGTGGAGCTCACGACCGGAATCGAACCGGTGACCTCGTCCTTACCAAGGACGTGCTCTACCGACTGAGCTACGTGAGCGCTAAATCCTCCAGACCGGCTCATCCAGAGCTCACGCCCAGTCGCCGACTCTCCCTACCCGCGGACCCTTCATCTGCGCCGGCGTTCGCACGCGGTTGGAGCGGGTGATGGGAATCGAACCCACACCATCAGCTTGGAAGGCTGAGGTTCTACCATTGAACTACACCCGCCCAGCAGTTGAACCACTCACCGACCCCGTGCCACCTTCAGTCCGATTGCCCCGGAAAACCTGCCCAAAAAGCCTGGAAACCATCGTCACGCCTGCACCCTGCAGCACCCGGCACCCGGAACCTCATGGTGGAGGGGGTAGGATTCGAACCTACGAAGGCATAAGCCAGCAGATTTACAGTCTGCCCCCGTTGGCCGCTTGGGTACCCCTCCCCGGACATAAGAGCCGGGTATTCTCTTTACCGAAGGTGGCAGTGTCAATCATCAGCGGGCTTTTATCTTTGGCCCCACCCCTTTCGGGTCCTCCCTTGCACCTGAGTCATTCCCTCAAGGTAGCCACGGGCCTGCCGATACCGCGGAATATCCCACATTATTCCAAGGTGATCCGAAGATGGGCGTTAAGGCCACCACGGCGACCGATTTCGAGGTCCGTCTCCGTTCCCAAGTCGACTTTCCGAGCCCGTCGCGCGTCGCCAGCGAAGTCATCGCGCTAGCCCGCAATCCCGACATTGAGGTGGCCAAGGTTGCCGAAGCCATCAGCCGGGACCCGGCGATGACCGCCAAAATCCTGCGAATCGCCAATTCGGCCTTCTATGCCCAGCGGCGTCCCAGCAAGAATCTGCGTCAGGCGCTGGTGATCGTCGGACTGAATGCCGCATTGACCCTCGCCCTGAGCTTCTCGCTGGTATCGACCTTGAAAGGCTGCCGCCCCCATGGGATCGATTACCGCCGCTATTGGCGGCGGACCCTGCTGGCGGCCACTGCCTGCAGGGCCTTAGGGGAGTCCCTGCGTGTCGGCCAGGAGGAGGACCTGTTCCTGGCCGGACTCCTCCAGGACGTGGCGATTCTTGCCATTGCGCGCACGTCGACCGATTTCTACGCCGAGCTGTCCCCGGAAGCCACGCACGCCGCGCTGGTCGCTCACGAAAGAAAGACCCTCGGCAAGGATCACGCGGCCTTCGGCGCGATGTTGCTCAAGTCCTGGAATCTGCCCGAACGGCTATGGCATGCGGTGGAGCTCAGTCATTCACCCGAAACCCTGGACAAAGTCAGCGAGGAAGGCCGGTTCATCGGTTGCGTCGCGATGGGTAGCGAGCTCGCTGACGCGGTGCTCGCGGCCGATCGCCCTGCTGCCCTGGATGCGCTGGCCAACCGGATGCGCAAGTTTCTCGGCCTGACCGATGAGAAATTCACCGAAGTCGTCACCCGGATTCTGAACCTGATTCCGGAAGCGGAAGATCTGTACGAGACCAGCATCATCGACCCAAACGACGCCGAAGCTCTGCTCGCCCAGGCGCGCGAGATGCTCACCCTCCGCAATCTGCACGCGTTGCGGGAAGTCCATGCGCTGCAGGAAACCGCCGGATTGCTGTTGAGCAGAACCGAACAGCTCGAAGACGCCAACCGGCGCGACGGGTTGACCGGTGTCATGAACAGAGCATGGCTCGACCGCCATCTCGACCGCGAGTTCACCCAGGCCGTCATGTTCCAGCGGTCGCTCAGCGTGGCCTTCATCGATCTGGACCATTTCAAGAAGGTGAACGACACCTTCGGCCATCAGATGGGCGATCGCATCCTGCGCTCCTGCGCCCAGGCCATGCAGTCGAGTGTTCGCGGCAGCGACGTTGTCGCCCGCTACGGTGGCGAGGAATTCGTCGTGCTCCTGCCCGGCACCGACGATGAGATTGCCCGCCAGGTCTGCGAGCGCATGCTGGGCGCGATCCGAGAGATCCGCCACGACGCAAACAATACAACCATCATCACCACCGTCTCGATCGGGCTCGCGACCTACACTCCGCAACACCGCTTTGCGAGCGCGACCGAGCTCATGGATGCAGCGGACCATGCCCTGTATGCAGCCAAATTGCGCGGGCGCAACAGGATTGACAGCTTCGCAGAGCTTGAAGTCAGCGGCACGCCTCCGCGGGAAAGGGAAAGCGCCTGATCGCGGCCAGCAATGCAGGTGACGATTCGCGCCTGCATTCTGCTTTCAGGCTGATGCAGTGACCTGAAGGGGTGCGCCGAGATCCACCAGCTGGACATCTGCCGCTGCCAGATTCTGGTGCAGGAAAATACCGCCGACGCGGGCAAAGCGCTCCGGGCCATCTGTCGCCAGCAATTGCAGGGATCCGGGCAACGCACTGGTATTCAGAAGCGCGTCCGCGCCCAGCAGCTCTTCAAGCGCCGCAGCAGTGGTCGCCGCTGAATCAACAAGTGACACCTGCGGACCTGCAACCTGCTGCAGGACCGTTGCCAGCACCGGAAAGTGCGTACAGCCCAATACCAGCGTGTCCGGCTGCTGCTTGACGAGCAGAGCGTCCAGATACCGATGCGCAACGGCGAGCGCGATCGGCCCCTCTGTCCAACCCTCTTCCGCCAGCGATACGAACAGCGGGCAAGCCAACGCCGAGACGATGGCTTCCGGACGACGGCGCAGGATCGCCCGCTGATATGCCCCCTCTCTGACTGTGCTCTCGGTCGCGATGACCGCAATTCTTCCGCCGGTCGATATGCGGCAACAAGCTTCCGCGCCAGGCTCGACCACACCGAGCACGGGCAATGGTGCAAACCGATCCTGCAAGGCCGGCAGTGCCACGGCCGATGCCGTATTGCAGGCAACGACAAGACACTTGATGCCGCGCTGCACGAGCAACTCTGCCGCCTGGATTGCATAACGCGTGATCGAGTCGCGACTCTTGGTGCCGTAGGGCAACCTGGCGGTGTCGCCGAGATAGACGAAGTGCTCCTGCGGCAGTCGCCTGCGCAATGCGTCCAGGACAGTCAGTCCGCCGACGCCTGAGTCAAAGACACCAATGGGCAAAGCCACGCCCGGGTCTCCCTTGTTCCTGAACTCATTCAATACGGGTCATCCTGGAGCTGCTGTGATTCACCGTCGGCCAACGCGGCGCAACATAATTGCAGTTGGAAATGGCATCGGGTTCCCTCTCTATTCGCCCGCTTATGCCAAAGAGGGCTTCGCAAGGGCAACTGCGAACTGCATAATCAAACCCGGACTGAAAAACCAGCCGCCAGGGTCCCGCAGAATGGAACGCCGCCTCAATACGCGCCATCGCGCCCGCACTGCAGTTTACGTCTCCATCCCGGGCAGGCCCGGCAAATTGTGCAGGGCATGTAACCTGAGTGCCAACGGGGTATTCATCGAGACCGCCAATCTCGGCCTCAAGAAAGGGACGACGGTGCAACTCGCGTTTGCAATCAACCTGGGCGTCGTCACGAAGATTCACCGCCGCTCGGCCATCGTTGCGCATGTTTCCCGGGGTGGTACAGGGCTGATGCTCGAAAGCCTGACCGGCACCCGTTGATCCGGCATCCCGACCGCGCGCAGCCACTATTTCGCGGAACCACCCATCGCCTGTTTGAATTCCTTGTAGTCAGTGGGTCGTTCGGTCGGTGGATAATAGTTCTGCGGGAACCAGCGCAGGCCGACGCGCATGATCTTGGAATTGGTGTCCTCATCGAGCAGGCTTACATCCCTGATGAAGAACGCGAACCGGTTTCCATCGGGCAGCAATGCATTGTCTGAGAAGGGAAAAGCGAACGACGTCAGGTCGAAATCGAAGCGATAGTCCGCGCTGGGTTTCGCGGCGGTGGCAGGTGTGATGAGCACATGCACGCGTTCGGCCGAAAAGTCCGCCTTGTCGAACACAATGGACAGCGTGTCCCTGCAATCCGGCGAGCTGACCACAAATGTCTTCAAGGTATTGCCGGGCACCAGAAATGTTCCGACGTCCGAAGACTGACTGAACGCTTCTTCCAGTTCGCCGTCACTCACGAACTGAAATGTCGTCTCCATGGTGGCGGCCGGAGTGCATTGCGCCACCGGATCTTCCCAGAGCTGGGCAATCTGCCGCTGAATGACGCGATGGGCGGCCTGATGCAGGTTGGAGCGCGCCTCCAGAATTGATTCCGGAGACAGCGATCCGCGATACGTTGCAAGACGATCGTCTGCGTCCTGCAACAGCGGCTTGAGCTCGAAGTGCTCGTGGAAATTGAGGGTGAGCAGCTGCGCGAGGACGGCATAGCGGATCGGATCGATGTCCTTGTCCGCGTCCCTGGGCCCTGCAACAGGACCAATGAGCTGGCCGAACATGGTCGCGCGCAACGAACTCTCGGCCTGCTCACGCTGGTTGATCAATTGCAGGTTCGCCCGGTTCTGCTCGAAATGGTTGGCCAGCAGAGCGGCAACGATTGCGCCCAGCGGCACCGTCAACTTCATCACCACATCGAGCCAGAACTGGACATCCCGCCGGGTCTTTACCTCGGCGCGGCTCTCACCTTCACCTGATTCTTTTTGTGCCATCGCTACTGACAGTTGATATTGACTGTGGCCGAACCATTCAGCGCCGCGATTTTCTGAGCGTTGCCATTCGGGCATTTCACCGAGTAGACCCCGGTGTTCAGCGCCAGCGAATATTTTCCGCCCGCCTCGACGTTAAGGTCCGCGACTTTTGCTTCGCCTTTGAAAACCGCCAGCACCGTCCCCGGTGGAACTCCGCTGACCACGCCTTGTAACGTGCCCACCTGCGCCTGCGCGGCAACAGCCGAGAGCAGCAATGCCGCTACTGTCACACAACCTTGATGTCTGTTCATGAGTGCACCTACGCAAGAATCGCCGCCTGAGCAGCTTGTCGGGACTATATATCTGGTTACAGTTCCTTTTGCTATCAGCCACGGGCCATGAATAAATGTCGTCGCCAGCAGCCAGCGGGACCTGCCGATCGCTATGGATGCCCGGCGCAGCGGCATATGATGTGGCCCAGGCTCTTGTGCGGGCACAACAACGATCGTCTCGCTGGGGAGAAATGACATGAACAGGCGTGATTTTCTGCTTGCGACTGCGTCCACCACAGCGGCGCTCGCGCTCGGTGGTACTGCCCTGCCAGCCGAGTCCGGCCGCCGGATCGGCATCCAGTTGTTCTCACTGCCGAAGCTGCTGCAGGCCGATCCCCGCAAAGCCATCGCCCTGCTCGCGGAAATGGGTTACCGCGAAGTGGAACCTTACGGCCCCTATACGTTCAGCGCACCTGAATCCATCGAGCGCTGGAAGAAGGTGACACCCTCGTTGGGTTTCACCGGCAGCGGCTACTTCGGTTTGTCGGGGGCTGAGTTCAAGGCGCTGCTGGACAGCCACGGTATGACAGCGCCCGCCATGCACACGGATTTCGCCACGCTTGAAAAGAACATGAAGCAGCTCGGCGAAGCGGGGCAGGTGCTTGGCTTCACGTACGTTGGTCTGCCTTCGATTCCTGATGACAAGCGCAAAACGCTCGATGACTACAAGCGCATGGCGGATACCTTCAATCGCATCGGTCAGCAGGCGCGCAGTGTCGGCCTGCGGTTTGCCTATCACAACCACGGTTATGGATTGCAGCCAATGGAAGGGGTGATCCCCGTCAACCTGCTGCTGGAGCGCACTGATCCCGAGCTCGTGTTCTTCGAGATGGACCTGTACTGGACTGCCGCAGGCGGCGCCGATCCCATCCAGTACCTGCGCAGCTATCCGTCGCGTTACCACCTCATGCATGTGAAGGACATGCAGGGTCGTCGCCGCTTCTCGGGCGACGGCGGCGATTCGACGCAGTGGATCGAGCTGTTCCCCTATATGGTCACTGCAGGGGAAGGCTCCCTCGACCTGAAGGCCATTCTTGAGCAGGCGCGCAAATCCGGCGTGAAACACTTCTTCGTCGAACAGGACAACGTGGCGCAGCCGGAAATCGCGCTCAGAAAGAGCATCGAGTATCTGCAGAAGCTGTAACGCGAACCAGACCCTGAATGGGACAGTCCTGGGCGCTGCAAAGGATTTACGAACCTGTCCCCGCTTTTCCTTTCAGTCAGTTCTTCCGGAGACGAAGCACCTCGCCATCCGCAGAGTCCGTAAGGATGTAATGAAGTCGCATGGGATCTCCAGAGGCCGTTAACGTTGGGGTGTGATGCGGAGCAGTTCGCCGTCTTGTTCCTCGGTCAATACATACAATGCGTCGTCGGGTCCCTGCCTGACATCGCGGATGCGGCGGCACCGGTCGACCAGCAGGGGCTCTTCGCTCACGACGCGCTCACCCGACAGTTCAAGTCGCACGAGCCGCTTGCTTCCCAGTCCCCCCACGAACAGTGAATTGCGCCACTCCGGAAACAGGTTGCCCGTGTAGAACAGCAAGCCCGAAGGCGCAATGGAAGGGGTCCAGAAATAGACCGGCTGCTCCAGTCCTTCCTGCACCGTCTTGCCCTCGAAGATGGGGTCACCGGAATAATTGCGACCGTAACTGATGAGCGGGAATCCATAGTTGCGGCCCCGGCGGACAATATTGAGTTCGTCCCCTCCTCTCGGGCCGTGCTCCACTGTCCACAATTCGCCGGTGCGTGGGTGCAGGGCGCCACCCTCCTGGTCCCTCTGGCCGAGGGCAAAGATTTCCGGCCTTGTCCCAGGCTTGCCAACCCAGGGATTGTCCTGCGGGATCGAACCATCCGCATTGATCCGGAGAACCTTTCCGTACGTGTTGCCGAGGCGTTGCGGCTCGTCGTCGACTGGCTGGAGCCCGCCGGCAGGCGCCGCCCCGAGTACGAGAAGACTGCCGTCGGCCAACTGGACGATGCGGCGGTCCGCGCCTTCAAGGATGACTTTGACGTCCTCCAGTCGAGTGGCGTCTTCGGACAACCTCGCCCTTGCCAGGCGTGGATAGCCATAGGTCTTCGCTTCGTGTTCACCGGCGGGCAGCTCAAGCCAGGCCTGCCATGCCGGCGCTTCGCCCTTGAGTACGCCATCCGCAAGCGGAGCGAAATAGGTGAAATAGACGATCCGGTTCTGCGCAAACTCGCGATCGAGGAGTACATCGTGCAGCCCCTCACCGGCAACCAGTTTGATCGGTGGCAGGCCCTCGATCGGCGGCGAGAGCGTCCCATCCCGGGACACGATGCGCATGCGGCCCGGACGTTCGGTCACCAGCATGCGTCCGTCCGGCAGGAACGCGAGTGACCATGGATGGACCAGTCCAGCGGCCAGAACATCCACTTTGAACTCAGAGGACTTCGTCGGTGCCGGAGCGCGGGTCTGATTGGGAAAAGCGGGTGCCGGCCGGTAGGTATCGCTCCAGAAACGGCTCATCGTGCAACGATCGACGGGCCCTGACGCCACGGGTGGTGGCGCAGCTGCCTCAGCCACCGCAAGCATCGCAAACGACGCAGTCACTGCGAATAGTCTGATCATGCTTCGCGACCTCGCTCAGGCCAACAAAAAAGGTACCGAAATGTCTGCCAAACGCACCTTCGAGTGAACCACAGTGCCAGCCTTGTCACGACAAGGCTGGCACCGAGGCCGCATTACTCCGCTGTCCAGACGATGTGATCGCCCTGTTGCTCGAATTTGCCGATGCCCGGGAACGGGAAATGGACGGCATACACGCGTTGTCCGCTGGCAGCGGCACTGGCCATCACTTCCTTGCGACTGGCCTGCGCCGTCGGCGCATCGCTGTCGAACGCAATGGTCCAGTCCGGCCGCTGCACGGAAATGACGCTGTGGTGGACCATATCACCGACATACAGGAGCGACTGGTCGCCGGAGGTAATCAGATATCCCGAGTGTCCCGGTGTGTGGCCCTTGATGTCGACCGCCTTGACGCCGGGAACGAGATCGGCGCCGGGCGCGAACTCGACCACCTGCGGCGTAATGACTGCGACGATCGGTGCCATCTGGTCCTGGCTCTTGAATGACGCCCATTCGGCGGCCTGGATGTGGATGGTCGCATTCGGGAACGCGAGCGCATTGTTGGCCACCAGGCCCCCGACATGGTCGCCGTGGGCATGACTGATGAAGATGTCGGTCACGCTCGCCGGGTCGACGCCTGCAGCGGCCAGATTCGCAGGCAACTTGCCGTTCGCAGGACCCATCAACGCAGCGGCACCGGTATCGAACAACAGCACCTTGTCAGGGGTCTTTACCAGGAGCGGCTGAATGGAAAGGCTCAACTGATCCGGCGGCAGGCCATTGGCGGTCAACAGCGCTTCGACGTCCGCTTTACTGGCGTTGACCGCCAGGATCTTGTTGTCATTCGGCACTGTCATACCACCGTCGGTGATCGCCGCTGCCTGGAATTCGCCAATCGAGAACGGTTTGACCTCGGCAGAAGCGTTGATCGGCGCGATGGCAGGTGGCGTGGCTGCTACCGGCGCAACTTGTTCCTCCTGTTTCGAGCAAGCCCCCAGCACGATCAAAGCAGCCAGACTCGTTACACGAAGAAGCATTTGCATCTCAATCTCCCTGTTTGGAATTCCCCAGATGTCGCCATGGTATCGGAACAAGGTCCTCCGATGGCAGCCCCGGCACACTCGGAAGGCCGAGACGCGGTCATCCCACCCGATAAGAGCCAGACGCGCTTACACCAGTTTTGCAAACCTGACTCCGTGGATCCCCGGTGGTCGACACGGGCGCTATCGACTAGTCTCGACGTGATCCTTGGCAACCGACGGATTGAATGAGCCTGACGATGAGCGCAGCGGAGCAATCCACGACAAAGGAGATATCTGCGTACGCCGGGAGCCCGATGCAGCCCCGCCATGTTGAGACCGTGATCATCGGGACCGGGTTCTCAGGGCTGCTGGCGGCCATCCGATTGCAGAAAAGGCGATGCAACGACTTTGTCCTGCTGGAAAGAAGCTCCGAGTTGGGCGGCACCTGGCAGGCCAACTCCTATCCCGGCGCAGAGGTGGACGTTCCCACCAGTCTTTACTGCATCTCGTTCATCCCCTATCCGTTCAGGAAGTCCTTTGCCCCGCAAAGCGAATTGCTCGCCTACACGAACCATATCATCGAGACGTTCGGCTTGCGAAAGCATGCGCGTACGAACCAGACGGTGACCAGGCTCGCTTTTGACGAGCGCGAGTTCCTGTGGCACGTGGAGACCGAGTCAGGCGAGAGGTATAGCGCCCGCTTCGTGATCGACACCAGCGGCGTGCTGGCGAACCCGCACATTCCCGGAATCAAAGGTGCGGAAACCTTCAAAGGACCGATGTTCCACTCCGGGCACTGGGATCACTCGGTCGCCTATGAAGGAAAACGTGTCGGAGTGATCGGCTCGGGATGTTCAGCAGCCCAGATCGTTCCGGCCATTGCCGGCAAGGTATCCCGGTTGACCCTGTTCATGGGCAAGGCGCAGTGGATTCTCCCGCGCTCGGACCGGCATTACGGTGCCGTAGAGCGTTTCGTTCGAACGCTGCCGGGCATACGGCACCTCATCCGTTTGCTCGTCTTTGCTTTCTATGACATCCGGTTCATCGCCTTCCGCCGCTACCCGGGGATCTCGGGAATCAGTCGGCTCATGAAGGACCATTACCGGAGAAGGTTGAAAAGGCAGCTGGACAAGTACATCAAGGACGACAAGTTGCGGCAGCACATGATGCCCGACTACGAGTTGGGCTGCCGGCGGGTCATACCGACCAATACCTATCTCCCCGCGCTGTCCCTCGACAATGTCGATGTGGATATCAGCGGGATTGAATGCATCACGCCCCAGGGCATCAGGACCAAGGATGGCAAGGAGATCCCCCTGGACGTCATCGTCTACGCCACGGGATATTTCGCGTATTCGAACATGAAGAAGGCGCTGACGTTCCAGGTGCATGGGCTGGGTGGCCGCAACCTCAACAGCGAATGGGAAAAGGAGGCGGTCTCCTACAAGGGCATTACCGTTTCCGGTTACCCCAACTATTTCAAGGTGAACGGCCCGAACACCGGCACCGGACACAGCTCGCAGATTTCCTATATGGAGGCGGCAACTGATTACATCGTTCAGGCCATTTGCGCCGTGAAACGGGACAAGAGCATCAAGGCCATCGATGCCAGACGCGACCTTCAGGATGCCTACGTCGCCGACATGAGAAGAAAGATGCAAAAGACGGTCTGGCAGAACGCCACCTGCACCGCCTTTTACAGGAAGAACATGACCGAAGAGGTCACCAGTCTCTCCCCGGAACCGGTGACCGGGTTCATCCTTTCCCGCAAGTGGTTCCGCTTGAGTGACTATCGTCTGCTGAAGTGAAGGACGGTCGCGCAGGCGCTTCAGTCAATCTGCGCTTCCCACAATCCCGCCGGTATCCCGGCGTCATCGGCATCGGTGACCAGCAACACCTTGAGCCGCCCGTTCTGCACATGGACGGCGACGCCCTCCGGCTTGATGAGCGGCGTCAATGACTCGAAGTATTTGACCTTGCCTTCGCTGAGGATCCCGATTGCGGCGCCCACGCAGGGACCATCCTGGTAGGCATCCTCGGTATCTTCCGCAACAGCGGTAAAGACGAGGCTGCCGTCGGGCAACGCGGCTGCGTCAGTGAAACCCCACGGAACATCCTTGATGGAACCGAGCTCGATCCGCTGGATGCGAAACGGCAGAGCCGCTACTTTTTCTGATGCAAGGGCTCGCAGGAATTTCTGCAGATCCATCGAGATCAGAGCGTTGGAGGCCCCACCAATGTTACCTCGCTGCAGCAGGATCAATCGATTGCTCGCAATCACCGCTCCTTCGATATTGAGCTCTCCGAGCCTCGCTTCCATGGCGGACAGGAGCGTAGCGAGTGCGATCTTTCTTGGCGCACCGGTCACTTTGCCGCGAACATCGAGCGAGAGCAGCACGCCTCTGCGCCGATTCGGCCTCGAGCCGGAACCGATCGCCAGCAATGCGCCATGCGGGTGATCGGGAAAGGGAGGCAGGAGCACCTGCGCTTCAAAATCCGGCTTGCGACGTTTGCGCTTCTTCCTGCCCGCAGGAAGCTTGCCCTTGAGCAGCCGAATCAGCTGCCCGGGAGCACGCCCGCGAACCGGAAACATCCCGAGATGCAGCTCGTCGTCCGCAACGACGTAAAAACGGGAGTTCACGACGACCAGGCTGCTGGCCGCACTCAGAAACAGCGGCCGTCCCCGCGCGCTCGGCGCTTCGAGTGTCAAGTTGCGAAGTTTTCTGGCGCGGAGCAAA
>CAWFXI010000007.1:0-637110 GCA_963819685.1 uncultured Pseudomonadota bacterium | reverse complement strand
GAGGCGAATTCGCTCCTCAGCGCGCAATGTATATACGACAGTCAGCAATCGGGCTCTTACGCTCATTCCGAGCAAGAGCCAACGGTGCTCTCCAGCCGAGGCGTCGTCTTCCTTGGCCAGCGCGAGGGGATCGAGAAGCGCAGTGGCAGCTTCCTCAAAGCTAACTCCGTGCTTCTTGAGGTTGGCAGCTGCCTTGACAGCATCCCACTCGATATCCATATGCATATCTTATGCATACTACTGCAGAATGGCAACAGAAACTTCAACGCTGGCAAGCCGTGCCCAGCAGGTCTAACGTCCAAGCTCAGCGACGGCCTCGGCGGAGGCGGTGGAGCGCACGGTGCACTCACGATTTCCAGCGACGCTCGAACGCACGGCGGAGAGGCCGTTCGCTGCAGCGCACTGGTTAGGCCACATCGTCATGGTCTTGGCAATGTGCTATGAGTGGTTCTAGGTAGGCACGCTTCCAATACCGCAAGCCAAACCGTCGGACCAACCAGCTATACACTGGACGAAGCCACCTGTGACGAAGCTTGACCGCGTAGGAATAGGAAATCTCCGTGCCACCGGAAACATCACTCAACAGAAGTTCTTCTTCACCGGTAGTCTTAATAGTGCGGTTGAACGTTGAACAGCGGTATCCCACGCCCGGCAGTAGTTCGGCATTGATCGTTATACGCACGACCGGGAAGAATCGCCCGAAGGAGGCTGCCTCCGCATCAATCACCAAACGATTGCCATCGCGAGAAATGACTTTGGTGGAGCGAGCGACTCTCGGAAAGTGTTGCGGTAATCGCTCGAAATCGGAAACCACTGCGTAAACCGAATCCCTGGATGCCGGAACAAACCATCGGCTCTGAATTCGAATCCCATCAGAGCTGTCAGCAATCGAATCGAGGTTAGCGCTCATTGTGCATGTGTCGCCTAACGTTCGAGGTAACGGGCGGCTTGCGGCTTGCCGCAAGACGTCCCCTTGACTGAGGGGTTAGGCGCCAGGTGATTCACGCTGCGACATCGGCACCTGGGAGTGCGGCCTTGAGTTGCTGAAGGCCCGCTTCGGTGACCGCGGTGTACGAGACTGAAACGAAGCGGAGGCTCTTGAGGGCGTGCAACTCCTTCAGGCCGGCATCCGTAATGCTCGTGCATTCCAGCCACAGCTCTTCGAGCGCGGGAAAGCGCGAAAGCATGGAAAGTGATTGATCTGTGATTTTGGTGCCGTCGAGATCGAGGCAGCGCAGCCCAACAAGCAGTGGCAACTGCTGAATTCCAGCATCCGAGATTGAAGTGCCTTCCAGACTCAGGACGACTGTGTCGCCTGAGATTGGCATCAAGGTTCCCTCTGCGAAGAGCATGCCCTGGACGTAGCCGGGGGCGCCACGTAGCGTGAAGATGAGCCGCTGGGTATTCATTGGCGCTTAACGACGTGCTCAGGCGCACGTGTCTCGCGCGTCGCCCTGGAGCACCTTGTTAGGGTACTGCACTCGGCAATTGCTTATCGAAAGCCCCCTCTGCAAGGACCGCTCCCTTAAAGTAGCGAGTCCTTGACCCCGAGGTCATATCATCGATATCTGCCAACAATTGAGTTGCCTTGCCATTCGTTACGTACGGCTACTACATATCCTGTCTCAGAGGGCCTAACGTCACGGTCGGTGTCCCACCGTAACCTGAATTTTCCCAGCGGTTGGGGATACATAGTGCGACGTCTCTTGACTGACGAGCGCTAGTTGTCTCAATGAACGGTTTGCGTTGCCGCATTTCGTCTGGCGTAGCGCATGCGCAAAGTCCAGTTACCAAAGCTGCGGTGGGAAGTAGAAGTCGTGGCACTGAATGAGTCCCCGAATTGACGCGATTGTAGAAACCTAACGATTCGCATGAGCGCCGCGGACGCTCGGCTCGTGAACTGGCACTTTATATTTCACGCGTGCGCTCCATGCGATGGTTATACAGCGACTTAGCGGCAGTATCATGGATTGATTTCGCACGAGGCCGCAATTCCAGGAAATCGCCCCGCTATGCAATTGTTCGGACTGCAAGTCTCGTTTGTGGGGTTGCTGAGGCCAAAGCACTCCGAAGAGCGCTAGCTTGATGCTCAAGAAGTTCAGCCAGCAGGCTCCGGCCCAATCGGGAGCGTCGACTATCAATCGGGCATCTCTCCAAGAATCGCTGAAACCTGAACCTGGCTGGGAGCACTGGCGAGAACGCTGCACACGCGCTCTTGAGTACCGTGATCTGGTATTGCTGAAAAGGTCGTCATTAGCACTTTGGCAACCTCCCCAGTTACCTTGCCCTCTTCCGAATCGACAAGCGCCAAGAACTGGTTCTCTTGGTCAGGGGTACTCCGCGCCGCGACGTTACGAAGCTGCTCTTCCCATTCAGTTGGCGGCATAGCTTCTAGCTGTATAACTCTCGAAGTGAACGGCGCGCAGAACGAGGCTGGTTCCTGGCACTTTATTCATGGCGCGTCCGTTCTAGCGAGTAGTTGTGTCGCAGCCCCAGACGCTGCGATGACTTCTATCGAAATCGCCGATCTGGCTCTTCTTGCTACGATTTGGTTCAGCGATCCACTTCGCTTTCGATCCAAGCTTGCTTGGTCGAAGCGAATGCGTTCGCTGAATAGCATGAATTTTGGCACTTCGCCATCCCGCATTCCTTCGCGTTTATCGAGATATTCAGGCCTGTCGAAACAACTCTATCTAGACGGCCGAAGTGCAGTGATTAAATGCGGCATTTGCGCTGTATAACATGATTGACTGAAAGCCATGTTCCTGATTTAACTAGATCACGGCAACGGAACTGCCGTCAATCACTCAGGATGTTATGCGGCATGGATGCCAAACCTCGCCTTCTCGACCAGGTACGTGATCGTATCCGACTGAAGCATTACAGCTACCGAACGGAACAACAGTACGTCGGCTGGATAAAGCGCTTCATCCTGTTTCATGGCAAGCGCCATCCCGCCGATCTGGGTGGGCCTGAGGTCGAGGCCTTTCTATCCCACCTGGCTACTGACCGGGATGTGGCTGCTGCAACGCAGAATCAGGCCCTGGCGGCCATCCTGTTTCTGTATCGGCATGTGCTCGATGTCGAACTGCCCTGGCTCGATGGAATCGTCAGGGCGAAGCGACCGCAACGGCTCCCCGTGGTACTCAGTCGCGAAGAGGTTCGCTCCGTGCTCAGCCACATGAGCGGAGTTTCGTGGCTGGTGGCCAGCATCCTGTACGGCAGCGGGCTGCGCCTGATGGAAGCGCTCCGGTTGCGCATCAAGGACGTCGACCTCGATCATCCACAGATTACCGTTCGTGATGGCAAGGGCGGCAAGGACAGGGTCACGGTGCTTCCCGCCGGATTGCTGGATTCGCTGTCCGTGCATGTTGCGAAAGTGCGAAGCCAGCATGAGGAAGCCATTCGTCAGGGTTACGGCGGTGTGGAGCTGCCGTTTGCATTGACGCGAAAATATCCCGGCGCTCATCTCGAATGGGGCTGGCAGTATGTCTTTCCCGCCGCCCAACCGTCACGTGATCCGCGTTCCGGGGCGTGGCGGCGGCATCATCTCTATCAGGATGTCGTGCAACGGCAGGTGCGCCAGGCCATTCAACGTGCCGGCATCACGAAACCTGCCAGCTGCCACACATTCCGTCACTGCTTTGCCACGCATCTGCTGGAATCGGGTTATGACATCCGCACGGTGCAGGAGTTACTGGGTCATTCAGACGTGAAGACGACAATGATCTACACGCATGTACTGAACCGCGGCGGACGCGGAGTCAGGAGTCCGCTGGATTCACGTGAAAGTTGAGCTGGCGAGTCCGGTCACATCGTGAGCAACGCCGCCATCAGCTCGATGCCATCCCACAGATTCTGGATGCGCAGGTTCTCGTCGTAGCCGTGCTGGTTGTTGTCGTGATTGCCGATCGGGATGATGATCGTGCGCGTGTTGAGCGGCCGCTCAACGCTTTCCAGCGGCAAACCGCCCCCCATCGTCGGCAGCTTGATGACGGGGCCGCGAGCACTCTCGACCACGCGGATGATCTCCTGGGAGATCGGCAGATCCATTGGTGTGCGAGCAGCGTTGTAACCGCCCGGCCTGACTGTAACCAGTGCTACTTTGGGATGAGCCAGGCGCACGGCGGCATCCGGCTCCTTGTCAACCACGAAGTAGCCTTGCTTGCGAATATGCTCCATCAAGCGTTGCACGGCGACTTCACGATCCAGTCCTTTGACCAGACGGATATCCAGCGTGGCCGTGGCGGTGGCCGGAATCACGTTCGATGCCTGATTGCCGATTCGCGAGCTGGCCATGCCACGGATATTCAGCGAAGGCAGCGTCACCAGCTCGGCGAGCTGCTTGGGCGCGTTGTCTGTCGAGCCCAGCCACATCTCCTGCTTGAGCTGCGCGTCGACATCCGGTGCCTCTGCAAGCGCCTGTTTTTCCAGCGCGCTCAATGGCTCAATGCCGTCATAAAAATGGTCGACGAGAATTCGGCCCGCCTCGTCTTTCATTGAAGTCAGCAGTCGGGCGAGCGACAGCGCCGGGTTCGGTGCCCAGTTGCCGTAGTGTCCACTGTGCAACTCGGTTCGTGGACCGTAAACAGTAATGTCGACGGCCGTCACGCCCCGTGCACCGAAAATGAGGGACTGACGCCGCGTCTGGTGCAGCGGTGCATCGCACATCAGCCAGACGTCACCGGCGAACAGTTCCTTGTTGGCCGCGAGCGTCTTTTCCAGATTCAGCGAACCCGCTTCCTCCTCGCCATCAAACGCGAACTTGATGTTGGACCGGGTACGGAGACCGGCGGCACGCAATGCGTCGAGCGCCGTGACGAGGGCAATGATGGGCGCCTTGTCATCCGCCGTTGCGCGGCCGTACAACCGCGATTCCGGATCGAATGCCTTCCCGGATGCCGGCAGCGGAATGATCGTGCCACCGTCACTCAACGACCTGTTGCGCAGCGTTGGTTTGAACGGCGGCGAAGCCCATTCCTTTGGATCGAGGGGCTGCCCATCGTAGTGCGCATAAAAGACGATCGTTCGTGTCGCGCCCGGTGTGCGGATTTCCCCGAACACGACGGGGTTGCCACCCGGAACCGAGATCAACCGCGCGGGCACGCCCCGCTTCTCGAGCATGGCAGCGATCAGCTGTGCATTGCGCTGAATGTTGGGGACATCGCTGGCAATGTTGGGAATCGAGAGCAGCGTGATGAACTCATCGACGATCGCACGCTCATGCTTCTGCCGCCACTCACGCGCAGCCTGGGCGGCCGGATTCGTCTGGGCAACAACAAGCAGCGGAAAAACACCCGCCAGTATCAGGATCAACCACCGCTTCATAGGCATGTCCTCGGGCAAGTTCCAGGCGGGTCTCACTATCCCCTATCCCCTATCCCCTATCCCCTATCCCCTTGTCCAATTATCCCTGCCTCAACGTCGTTACCGGTGGTGTGCTGACCACGGAGCGTGTCGCGAGCGTGCCGCTCAAGCCCACGAGCAGCACTCCGCCGGCGAGACCGAACACCCAGACGCCCGACGGAAAGTGATACTTCAGATCGAGCACTTGCGTGGCAAGCAGATAGCCTGCAACCGTAGCCCCGGTGGCGGCCAGCACTCCGGACAATAACCCCAGCGCCGAGAACTCGGCCGCTACCCCCATCAACACGATACGGCGACTGGCGCCGAGTGTCCGCAGCATCGCGCTTTCGTAGCGGCGCTCGTCACGGGTGGTCTGGATTGCCGCAAGCAGTACGGCAACGCCCGCCAGCACGGTAAACAGAAACACATACTGCACGGCCAGTGAGGCACGGTCCATCACCGAACGGACCTGATTGAGAATGGCTTCGATGTCGATGGCCGTGACTTCGGGATACTGCCGTACGAGGTCAATCAGGGAACGCCGCTGCTGCTCGTCGAGATGCACACTGGTGATGTAGCTGCCGGCATTGGCATCGAGTGCGCCGGGCGAGAACACCATGAAGAAATTCGGCTGAAAGGAATCCCACTGCACTTCGCGGATGCTGCTCAGCGTGGCCGTCACCGGTTCGCCTCCCACATCGTAGGTGACGGTATCGCCCAGTTTCAGTTCGAGTTCCTGCGCGACTTCCGCTTCGGCCGACACTCGCGGCCCTCCCTCATCGCCCGCCTGCCACCAGGTGCCTTCGAGCAGCTTGTTGTCAGACTTGAGATCCGCTGCCCAGGTCAGATTGGATTCGCCGTCGAAGCGGTCTTCAGCCCGCTCGCGATTGCGAAAGGTCATGTCCTGCACGGGTGTGCCATTGATGTGAGTCAGCCGCGCACGCACCATCGGCACGAGCTCTGGTTTCTCTACACCGATTCCCTGGAAGAACGCGGCAACGCCGTTGGCTTCGTCCGGGCGGATGTTAAGGAGGAAATGATTGGGCGCGCCTTCTTTCAGCGTGGCCTGCCATTCGGACATCAGGTCGTTGCGGACGACGGCGAGCAGCAGCAACACCATCAGCCCAAGGCCGAACGCCATGATCTGTACGATGCTCTCCGGTCCACGCCGGGAAATATTCGCCAGCCCGTAGCGCCACGACACGCCGACCCCTCCCCGGAAATTCGCCAAAGCCCTGACGAGGAGCCAGCCGGCACCGAACAGCACCACGATGGTCGCGGCTGCCCCGCCGACGACGTAAGTCACGAGCTTCGCGTCACGGGCCATCCACAGCAGCATCGCAAAAATGGATCCACTGGCCAGTCCGTACACCAGCGAGTACCGCAGCGCAGGCGGTTCGGCGTTCCTCCGCAATACGCGGGCGGGAGGCGTGAATCGCAGCTGCAACAGCGGTGGGAGTGCAAAGCCTGTCAGCACCGCTATCGAAACGACCAGCCCCAGCCAGGCTGAATCAAGCGATGGAGGCGGCAGTTCGCCCCGGACCAGATCCTTGAGAAGCAGGTAGATGCCTTCCTGCGCGATGTATCCAAGGACTGTACCGATGGCAGCAGCGACAATCGCGAGCAACAGCAATTCGAACACGCTGATCTGCAGCACCAATCGCTGCGAAGCGCCCATGCTCTTGAGCAGCGCCACGGAATCGAGATGGCGCGCGGCATACCGGCGTGCGGCCATGGCTACCGCAACAGCAGCAAGCAGCACGCTTACCAGCGATGCGAGATTCAGGAATCGGCCGGCGCGATCGATGGCTGAGCGAATCTGCGGACTGGCCTCACTGATGTCGACAAGGCGCTCTGCTGGTTGCTTGATGGCTTCAAGCGCCGCTTTCGTCGTTGCCACATTTTCAGGATCACCGGCAAACAACGCCGCATAATTCACCCGGCTGCCGGGTTGTACAAGTGAGGTGGCGGCGAGATCGTCCAGATTGATCAGGAGTGAAGGCGCCAGATCGATGAACTGCGACCCCTGATCGGGCCGGTAGTCGAGCACGTGGGTAACCGTGAGCGGCAAGGCACCGATGGTGAGCTCCGTGCCGATGGCAGCACCGAGCCTGGCGAGCAGGCGCGACTCGACCCACACTTCACCTCGCGCCGGGACCTGGTCGATTTCGCGTCCTGGACCGAACGGCTCATCGGCAACCTTGACCTTGCCGCGCAATGGGTAACCGGCAGAGACAGCACGGACTGTCGACAACGCATTGGCCTCACCGTGAAAAATCACGCTTGGCAACGATTGAACCTCGGCCGTGCGCAACCCATTGCTTCTGGCGATGTCGACATAGCGCGGGTCAATCGGGCGTCCTGAACGCATTCGCAAATCTGCTGCCAGTACTTCGCCGGCCTGCTGATTGACTGAGCTGCTGACGCGACTGGTAAAGAATCCCACTGCCGTCAGCGAAGTGACCGCCACAAGCAAGGCGAATGCCATGACGGCCAGCTCGCCGGACTTCCAGTCACGAACGAGCGTCAGCAATGCGAAGCGGAAGGCCTTGATCATGCGAGCCGTCCCGCATCCAGCCGTATGATTCGTCCACAGCGCTCGGCGATCGCCTGGTCGTGCGTGACAAGCACAAGCGTCGTGTTGCCGCCGCGGTTCAGTTCGAACAGCAGTTCGATGATCTTTGCACCAGTGGCGGCATCGAGATTGCCGGTGGGTTCGTCTGCGAACAGCACCGCAGGCCGCGTCACGAAGGCCCTTGCGATGGCAACCCGTTGTTGTTCACCCCCAGACAACTGCCGCGGGTAGTGGCCTGCGCGAGGCCCGAGTCCCACCTTGCCGAGAACCTCAAACGCCGTGGCTCTTGCATTGGGCGCGCCAGCCAGTTCGAGCGGCAACATGACATTCTCCAGCGCTGTCAGCGACGCCAGCAGATGAAAGCTCTGAAAGACGAAGCCGACATGCCTGGCGCGCACCGCAGCTCGACCATCCTCGTCGAGGCTCGTCAAGTCGGATCCGTTGAGCCAGGTGTGCCCGGAGGTAGGCTCGTCGAGTCCTGCCAGCAAAGCCAGCAGTGTCGATTTCCCCGCTCCGGAAGCACCGATGATCGCGACCGATTCGCCGGCGGCCACTTCGAAACTGACGTCATCGAGAATGGTCAGGGTTCCGTCAGGACTGCTAACCTGCTTGCTTAAGTGGGTGGTCTTGAGGACGATGGACGGAACGGTGGCGGCTGTCACGTAAACCTTATTCGCAGATGCATTCATGGTTGATTCAATCTTCAAATGCGGGTCGATTGTGCTGCTCTGGCTGGTGTGCGCCACTGCCCAGCCGGCCACCCCAACTGCGGAAAGCGCGGCCGCGCCAACACCCACGATCCTCGTGTTCGGGGACAGCTTGAGCGCAGGCTACGGAATCAACGTTGCCAAGGGCTGGGTGGCACTGCTGGCCAAACGTCTCGACGCCCAAGGGTACGGTTACCAGGTGGTCAATGCCAGCGTCAGCGGCGAAACAACGGGCGGGGGCCGAACCCGGCTGCCACGGGCGCTCGACCTGCACAAGCCGGCTGTCGCCATCATAGAGCTCGGAGCAAATGATGGACTGCGCGGCCTGCCGCTTGAGCAGATGCGTTCGAACCTGGAAGCCATGATCGAACTGGCGAAGAGTCGCAACGCACGTGTACTGGTGATTGGTATGCAGATGCCGCCCAATTATGGGCCCATGTACACGACGGGCTTCCATACCACCTTCGGTGAACTCGCCAAGCGCCATCGGGTGTCCCTGGTTCCTTTCTTCATGGAGGGTATCGCCTTGCGCAGCGAGCTGATGCAGGACGATGAACTGCATCCCAACGAGACTGGCCAGCCGCTGCTGCTCGACAATGTATGGCCTTTCCTCGAGCCGATGCTGAAAAGAAATGTAAATGTGCAACGCAATACAAAGGCTTCCGGAAG
The DNA here is from genome assembly GCA_963819685.1 of uncultured Pseudomonadota bacterium. Classification (GTDB taxonomy): domain Bacteria; phylum Pseudomonadota; class Gammaproteobacteria; order Steroidobacterales; family Steroidobacteraceae; genus CAIUGU01. The sequence goes on along the minus strand of CAWFXI010000007.1, from coordinate 627,813 downwards.
CGCCGCGGCGGGCCGCTGACCCGGAGTGAAAAGGCGGGAGCAAAGCGGTTTAATAGGCCCGCTTCGAGAAGCATGCAGTGGGGGATATAAGTGGAGAGAGTCTGGCTCAAGAACTATCCGGCAGGAGTGCCTGCGGACATCAATCCGGACGAATACCCGTCGCTCAACGCCATGTTTGCGGAGAGCTGCGCCCGCTTTGGCGCAATGCCTGCCTACGCAAACCTGGGCCGCACCCTGACTTACGACGAACTCGACGACCGGTCAACGCGGTTTGCTGCCTGGCTGCAGCAGGTTGCGGGGCTCAGAAAGGGCGATCGCGTCGCGCTGATGATGCCAAACCTGCTGCAGTATCCGATCGCGGTGTTTGGACTACTCCGTGCCGGACTCACGGTCGTCAATACCAACCCTCTGTACACCCATCGCGAACTGAGTCATCAGCTCAATGATTCCGGTGCGAAGGCCATCCTGATTCTTGAGAATTTCGCCCATGTGCTGGCGGAAGTGCTGCATGAAACCGCCATCGAAACCGTCATCGTCACGGGTGTCGGTGACCAGCTCAAGTTCCCGAAATCCGTCCTTGCGAATCTGGTGATACGCCATGTGCGCAAGCAGGTGCCTCCGTGGAGCATTCCGGGCGCCGTGCGCTTCAATCAGGTACTGGCCGAAGGCAGGTTTTTGACGTTTACGCCCGTTGCAGTAGGGCATGCAGACACGGCCTTCCTGCAGTACACCGGCGGTACGACGGGCATCGCCAAAGGCGCAGTCCTCACACACCGCAATATGGTGTCGAACCTGCTGCAGGCCTGCGCGTGGCTGGGAACGAAGATTTCAATTGGCGGAGGTGATATCGCAATTGCATCGCTGCCGCTGTATCACATCTTTTCGCTGACGGCGAACTGCCTTGCCTTCATGCGCCTGGGTGCATGCAATGTACTGATCACGAATCCGCGAGACTTCCCCGGTTTCGTGAAGGAGCTGGGGCAGCATCGTTTCACGTTCTTCAGCGGCGTCAACACGCTGTTCAATGCCCTGATGCATACGCCAGGATTCTCCGAGCTCGACTTCAGCAGCCTCAAGATCACGCTGGGTGGCGGCATGGCTGTGCAGGAAGCGGTCGCCAGGCGTTGGAAGCAGGTCACCGGCAACGTACTGACTCAGGCCTGGGGCCTGACGGAAACCTCTCCGGCAGCCTGCATCAACCCCTTTGAGCTCGACGAGTTCAATGGCTCGATCGGCTTGCCGATTTCCTCGACCGAAGTCTCCATTCGGGATGATGCAGGCAATGATGTGGGTCTGAATGTGGGCGGCGAGATCTGTGTTCGTGGACCACAGGTGATGGACGGTTACTGGAATCGGCCGGACGAAACGGCAAAGGTCATGCTGCCGGGAGGCTGGTTTCGCACAGGTGACCTGGGGTACATGAATGACGCTGGCTTCGTCTTCATCCAGGACCGCAAGAAGGACATGATCAATGTGTCTGGGTTTAACGTCTATCCGAATGAAGTCGAAGACGTCATTGCGCGTCATCCGGGAGTGCGTGAAGTAGCGGCCGTATCGCAGCCTGACGAAAAGTCAGGCGAGGTGGTCGCGGTGTTTGTCGTACCGAAGGATCCGGCCCTTACCGCCGACGATATCATTGCGTTTTGCCATGGGGAGCTGACGGGCTACAAGATTCCGAGGCACGTCTACTTCCGCAAGGAGTTGCCGAAGACCAATGTCGGCAAGATCATGCGTCGCACGCTTCGGGACGAGGTTGCCCAGGGCTCCTGACTGCCCCCTATCCCCTGTCCCCTATCCCCTATCCCCTGTCCCCTTCGCATGGTACGCAGGACTGAGCTCGTGCACGGCCGCGATCATGGCGCCAGCGTTGTCCGGATCGACATCAGGGTGAATGCCGTGCCCCAGATTGAACACATGGCCGGGTCCGCTGCCATAACTGGCCAATACACGTCCGACTTCGGCGCGGATAACTTCAGGCGATGCGTACAGCACTGACGGATCAAGATTGCCCTGCAATGCCTTGCGGTCACCAGTGAGCTGCCTGGCTTCCGCGAGATCTGTCGTCCAGTCGACTCCCAATGCGTCGCAATCGGTGCCTGCCAGATCTGCAAGTCGCGCACCGGCGCCTTTGGTAAAGAGCACGACGGGAACCCGACTACCGCCGTACTCCCGGACCAGGCCCTCGACTACACGAGACATGTAAGCGAGCGAGAATTCACGATACTTCTGTGGCGCCAGAATGCCGCCCCAGGTATCGAAGATCATGACAGCCTGCGCACCCGCTTCGATCTGCGCGTTGAGGTATAGCCGTGTCGCATCAGCGAGCACACCGAGCAAATGATGCAATGTGCGCGGATCTTCATACATCATCGCCTTGATGACATCGAACTGTTTGCTGCTACCGCCTTCGACAACATAGGTGGCGACCGTCCACGGGCTGCCAGCAAAGCCAATGAGGGGTACCTTGCCGCCCAGCTCGCGACGTATCAGTGCAACAGCGTCCATCACATAGCGCAAGTCCGAAGCGGGATCCGGCACGCCCAATGCCCTGGCGTCGGCAGCAGTTCGCACGGGTCTGCGAATCCGCGGGCCCTCGCCGGTTTCAAACTCAAGCCCCAGCCCCATTGCATGCGGAATGGTGAGAATGTCCGAGAACAGAATCGCTGCATCGAGGGGATAGCGCCTCAAGGGCTGCAATGTCACTTCGCATGCAAGTTCGGGTGTCATGCAAAGCTTGAGGAAATTGCCTGCCTGGGCCCGTGTCGCCCGATACTCGGGAAGGTAGCGTCCTGCCTGTCGCATCATCCACACCGGAGTGCGACCGACGGGTTGGCGCAATAGCGCTCTGAGAAATGTGTCGTTCTTCAGGGCGGTATGCACGAAGGAATCAGCCTGGAAAAACAGACGAGATCGTAGACTGAATCGCTTCCGCAGCCGCCTTGGGATCCGCTGCATCGCGGATAGGTCTGCCAACCACAATGTAATCTGCGCCAAGTCTGAATGCCTGGTCTACACTGACCACGCGCTTCTGATCGTCTGCTGGCCGGTTCTCGACGGGGCGAATGCCGGGTGAAATGACGAGCAACCGCTGATCGATGTATTGCCTCAGCCTCTCTGCCTCGAGTCCCGAAGAGATGACCCCGTCGCAACCGGCCTCAAGCGCCCGGCGAGCACGCGACAGGACCAGTTCCTCGACGTCGCAATTGAAACCAAGGTCGTCCAGATCGCCTCTGTCCAGGCTGGTCAGGACTGTGACGGCCAGGATCTTGACGTCACCCTTTGCCTCCGCTGCGGCCTGCATGATGGACTGATTGCCATGGACCGTTGCAAACGTGACGCCGCGATTACGCAGTCGCCGCACAGCAGACGCCACTGTCGCCGGCACGTCGAAGAACTTCAGATCCACGAATACCTTTTTGTCATGACTCACGAGCCAGTCGAGCAGCTCGAAGTAGCCGCCGCCCATGAACAACTCCAGTCCCAGCTTGTAGAACCGGACCGAATCGCCAAGCTGGTCGACCAGACGCCGAGCGCTGTCGGTATCCGGAACATCCATCGCAAAAATCAGGCGCTCTCGCGCGGGAATGTTCTTGGGCTGCATCATGTTCGTTCGCCGGGGTCGAAAAGTCTTGCATACTCGAGGATTGCAAAGCGATCTGTCATGCCCGCAATGTAGTCCGCAACGGCGCGCGCACGGCCCGAGTCGCCATCTGCGTGCTGAAGACGTTGTGCATGAATGTGATGTTCGGGGGGCATCAGTTCCGGATTTGCAAAGAATGACTCAAACAGGGACTGCACCACTTTGCGGGCCTTCGTGGTCATGCGCAGCACCCGGTAATGGCGGTATAGATGCTTGCGGAGGAACTGCTTCAGTTCCAGATGTTCTGCGGCGATCCTGTCGCCGAATGCGAAGAGCATCCCGGACCTCGCCCGTACTCCCTCGACGTCCCCGGGCGCTGCCTCCGCGATCGCTGCCGAGCTGGTATCGATCAGATCGGTGACCACTTCGTTGATCATCCGTCTGACGGTCTCGTGAATCAGTCTGCGTCCAGTGAGCCCCGGATATCGTTTCAGAACCTGTTCGTAGTGGCGCTGAAAGATCGCGACTTCAGCGAGTTCATCGAGCGACAGCAACCCCGCCCTCAGACCGTCGTCCAGATCGTGGTTGTTGTAGGCGATTTCGTCTGCGATGTTGGCAAGCTGGGCCTCGAGAGAGGGTTGGCGACGATCGATGAAGCGTTGCCCCAGAAGCCCGAGCTTCGCTGCGTTCTTGACGGAACAGTGCTTCAGGATACCCTCGCGCACTTCGAACGTAAGATTGAGACCCGGGAAATCGGCGTAACGCTCTTCAAGCTCCTCTACAACGCGCAATGACTGCAGATTATGCTCAAAGCCTCCGTGCTCGCGCATGCAATCGTTGAGCGCATCCTGCCCCGCATGGCCAAAGGGCGTATGGCCAAGATCGTGTGCCAGGCAGATCGCCTCGGTCAACGTCTCGTTGAGTCGCATCGCCCGAGCGATGGTCCGGGCAATCTGTGCGACCTCTACGGAGTGAGTCATGCGGGTGCGATACAGGTCACCTTCGTGGTTGACGAACACCTGCGTCTTGTATACCAGCCGTCTGAACGCCGTGGAGTGCACGATCCGGTCGCGGTCTCGCTGAAACTCGCTGCGATAGCCGGGTGAGGGCTCAGGATACTGCCGGCCCCGGGACCGATCATCGTGGACCGCATAGGGAACGAGCGATGTCGTCGGGAGACTCATTGCTCGTATGGCTGCGGCATCAGGAAAACCCCTGTTCTAATGTTGCCGTCAAGGCTGGCATCGAGAAGTCGCTGGTGATTGTGGCATCACCAAGGGATTTGAGCAGAACCAGACGCAGCTTTCCAGCCAGCACCTTCTTGTCCATACCCATGAGATCCAGCGCACGGGATGCCCCGATGGCCGGGGCTTCGACCGGCAATTCAAGACGTTTCAGCAGGGCGACCGCTCGCTCGTAATCGTTGTTGCTGAGCCAGCCAAGACGCCTGGAAAGGTCCGCAGCCAGCACCATGCCTGCAGACACCGCTTCTCCATGAAGCCAGGTACCGTAGCCGGTTGCGGTTTCTATGGCATGCCCGAACGTGTGCCCCAGATTCAGAATCGCGCGGAGGCCATGTTCCCGTTCGTCGATGCCGACAATCGCGGCCTTGAGTTCACAGCAGCGGCGGATCGCCTGAGTGAGTATTCCCGGATCTCTGGCCAGCAGCTCGTTCGGATGAGCTTCCAACCAGGCAAAAAATTCCGGGTCGCGGATCAGGCCATACTTGACGACCTCAGCGAGGCCGGAGCGGTATTCGCGATCCGGGAGTGTCTTCAGCGTTTCCGGATCCGTTATGACGCAGCGAGGCTGATGGAAGGCTCCAATCAGATTCTTGCCGGATGGATGATTGACGCCGGTCTTGCCGCCAACGGCAGAATCTACCTGGGCAAGGAGCGTGGTGGGGACCTGTATATAGTCTATGCCCCGCTGGTAACAGGCCGCTGCAAATCCGGCGATATCGCCGACGACACCACCGCCGAGCGCGACGATCCCTGCATCCCGATTCATTCTCTCGGCCGCGAGAGCATCAATCACCTGACCGGCTGTTGCGAGCGTCTTGAATGATTCCCCATCGGGTAGCACCAGAGTTGCCACACGCTTGCCCTGCAATGAAGTCTGCAAGCGCTCCAGATAAAGTGGCGCGACCCGATCGTTGGTGACAATCAACAGGTCCCTCGCGCTGACGTGTTCCGCAAACAGGCGGGCTTGCGACAGGAGACCCGACCCAATGAGGATCGGGTAGCTGCGCGCACCGAGAGAAATGTCCAGGTGTTCCATGCTCTATTCAGGACCGAGCGTGAGTACGCTGTGCGAGCAACTGCGCAATCTCGTCAACAACGGCCTGCACGCGACGACCATCGGTGTTGACAACGAAATCGGCGGTGGCCTCATAGAGAGGCAAACGCTCGATCAGCAATTCCCGCAATCGGGACTTTGGATCACTTGTGTACAGGAGCGGGCGCTGGCGTCCGTGGCGGGTTCTTTCCAGCTGCTGATCAACAGAGGTTTGCAGATAGACCACACAGCCACGAGTTGACAGGTGCTCCCGATTGGACGGGCGCAGAACAGCGCCTCCTCCCGTTGCAAGAACAATCCCTTCCTTTGCAGTCAATGAATCTATGACTTCTCGCTCGCGTTCACGGAAGCCCACCTCGCCTTCCTTTTCGAAGATCAGCGGAATATCAACGCCCGTGCGGGACTCGATCTCGACGTCACTGTCGTGAAATTCGAGGTCAAGCATTCTGGCCAGCTGTCTGCCAACAGCGGTTTTGCCGGATCCCATGGGGCCGATAAGGAAGATACTGGTTTTTCCGATCATACTGAAATGAACACGGCCGCATCGCTGCGGCCGTGTATTGTCACATCAAATTCGAGCCCTGTCAGGGCCCGGCGAGACGCCGTGCAGAATCAGAAGATGTTCGAGCCCTCGCGGAGAATCTTCGGTGTGACGAAGATCAGCAGCTCGTCCTTGTTGTCGCTGCTGGTTGTCGTCTTGAACAGGTAACCCAGGAACGGGATATCCCCCAGGAATGGCACCTTCTTTTCACCGTCGCGGCGCTCTGTTTCGAGGATGCCGCCGAGGACCACGGTCTGACCGTCGTTTACCATGACGCGGGTAATGATTTCGCGGGTGTCGATGCTGGGCACGAAACCGCCTGTCGCGCTCGAGACCAGCTCACCTACACTGTCCTTGCTCACGGTAAGGTCCAGAATTACGCGATTGTCGGGCGTGATCTGCGGGGTCACCTTGAGGCTGAGCACTGCCTTCTTGAACTGCGTTGTCGTGGCGCCGCTCGAAGAGGACTCCTGATAGGGAATCTCCTGGCCCTGCTCGATGCTGGCCTCCTTCTGGTTTGCCGTGATCACCCGAGGTGAAGAAATGATCTCGCCTCGCCCTTCCGCCTGAGCAGCCGACAGCTCGAGGTCGACCAGATAGTCGGAATCAAGCAGCGTCAATGCAAGCCGGCCGGCCGCATTTGCTACCGGCAAATTCACCATGTAACGGTCCGAAGGGTCACCCTGCACGAATCCAGGGGTGCCCCGCGGATCCGGTGACGCGCGCGTAAGGATGTAGTCGTCGTCCTCGGTAACGAATCCGTTTGCGCCAACGATACCGCCGCCGTCGCTACCACCATGATCAAACGCTGCGGTCGCTCCGAAACGGACACCCAGCTCGCGGCTGAAGTCGTCGCTGACGATCACGATGCGGGCTTCGATGAGAACCTGGCGAACTGGAATGTCCAGCGTGGAGACGAGGCGCCGGATATCCGTGAGGCGCTCCGGCGTATCCTGCAGCAACAGCGTGTTGGTACGCTCATCGATTGCGACGCTACCGCGTTCGGATAGCAGCGAATTGCCTGCACCAGACTTTATCAGCGCAGCCAGGTCGTTCGCCTTCGCGTAGTTGACCTGAAGGTATTCCGTCCGCAGTGGGGAAAGCTCGGAAATTTCCTTGCGAGCAGCCAGCAGTTCCTTCTCGCGAGCCGCTATTTCCGGAGCCGGGGCAACCAGGATCACGTTACCTTCCTGGCGCATATCGAGTCCTTTCGTCCGCATGACGATGTCCAGCGCCTGGTCCCAGGGAACGTTTTGCAGACGAAGTGTCACATTGCCCTGCACCGTATCGCTGATCACCATGTTCTGGCCGCTGGTATCCGCCAGAAGCTGCAGCACAGCGCGCGTCTCGATATCCTGGAAGTTCAACGTCAGTCGCTCGCCCTTGTACTCCTTCTGCTCCTCGAGCCCGGGAGGCAATTTCACAACTGGCTTGATCTCGATCGTGTACAGGTTGTCTGTCTGATAGGCGATCTGCTCAAAGTCGCCCGAAGCGGCAATGACCAGTCGCGCACCGTCCCCAACTCGCAGCGCGTCGATTGAAGTTACAGGCGTGGCGAAATCAACAACATCGAGTCTTCGCAGCTGGCTGTCCGGAATGGAGGCACCAGGGAAATTTACAACGATGCGTCCGCCCTCCTGGCGTATATCTGCGTTGGCACGCGGATCAGTCAACTGAACGACGACCCGTCCTGAACCGTCGGCTCCACGGCGAAAATCGACGTTGCTGACACTTCGCCCGCCAGCTGCTACCGGCGCACCAGATGCGGCCTGTGACAGAACAGGTGATGAAGATGCCGCTACGGCGGCAGCGGGTGCGGCCGCCAGAGTCACGACAATGGCATTGCCATCGAGGCGGGTTTCATAAGAAACCAGCCTGTCGAGGTTCATGACGATACGGGTGCGACCATTGGCCTCAGCGGCATTGATGGTGTCGAGCACGCCTTTGTTGACGTCTACCCGGCGAGAAGCAAGACCGATCGTCGTGCCAGGCAGATCGAGCGAAATCCGGGCGGGATTGTCGACGGTAAAGCTGAGCGGCTGTGGCGCCGGGTCACTCATGAGCAACCTGACCTCGACCTGATCACCAGGCAGGCTGCTCGTTTCAACCCGTTCAAGACGATTGGCTTGCGCAACCGCCTGGCTGGATATCGAAAAGCTTGCCGCCCAAAGCAGAGCAGACGCGCCCAGTAGCCGTGCTACGGACGGGTTCCGTCGCCGGTTCGGCGTTTCCACGCGTGACAATGTGTAGGGCGTGGAGCTGGATGAGGAAGACATTCTGGTTACTCCCTGGGAAGGCATCATTCGCTGAGCGCAAGCGCCGCGGGGCGCTCAATGTAGCCGCCGAGACCGTCCGGGACGATTTCGATCAGCGATATTTTCGATTCATTGACGGAAAGCACCCGACCTTCATTCTGACCGACATAGTTGCCGGGAAGAATCCGGTGAACAAGGCCGTCCTTTCCCTGTACGAGACCGTAGTTCCTGCCCTGCAGCTGCAGCGTACCCACCATCCGCAGCGTGTCGAGGGGGAACTGCTCCAGAAACTCACGCGAGCGCCGCGAATCCGGTCTGATGGAGTTCGGCAAATCGGCCTGTGCCGGTGCGCTGGGTATGAACGGCGAGCGCAGTGTGGCGGCCGTATACACAAACGCTTCATAAGGCTTGATCTCCGGCAGTGGCTCGATTCGCTCGCCCGGTCGGCTCTTGACCTCTGCGATACGCTGATTCAGTTCCGACATATCGTCGGAACAGCCGCTAAGCAGACCACCGACCAGGACAGCAACAAGGGCCACGGCTTTGCGACCGATGTGCGAGTGCCTGAGGGTCGATGCCGCGCTCTGGGGGTACAGGTTGGGAGTCATCCATCAGCTCCTGGCTGCGCCTGCTCTCTGGGTCGGCTGGGCCGTCGCCGCCGGAGCCGTTTCTTCATCGTCAAGGTATCGATATGTCTTGGCAGTCACGTCGATCTGCAATTGGTCAGATCCGGCATTCTTGTCGAGCGGCTGTATCTGGATGTCATGCAAAGTTACGATTCGAGGCAGAGCCGCGATGCCACTCACGAAATTCCCGACCGCGTGAAAGCTGCCAGTCAGGCGAATCTTGATCGGCAGTTCTGCATAGAAATCGCGCGTTACTTCTGCTGCCGGCTGAAAGAGTTTCTCCTCGAGACCTGCAGACAAGCCAGTCTGCGAGATATCAACAAGCAGATTCGGGACCTCTGTGCGATTGGGCAGTTGCCGCAGCATTGCGCCAAAAGAACGCTCCATTTCCGCAAGCTGAACCTTATAGGCTTCAAGATTCGCAGCCTTGCGCGCTTTTGCTTCGAGTGTCGAAAACAGGCTCACTTCCTCCGCCTGTGCCTGTTCGAGCAACGGCTTCTGGGGCTTCCATGCGAACAAGTAGATTCCAATTGCAGCGGCGACCACCAGGATGAGGGCAATCGCACCCACTCGAAATACCAGGGGCCATCGGCCAGGGTCATTGGGATCGAGACCACGCAGCTGTTCCAGAAACTTTTTCATTTGCTGGCTCCCGGCCGGGCAGCGGGCCGATTCGCAGCCGGTTGGGCGGGTTGCTCTTCCTGGGCAATCCCGACCTGACTGGCATAGAGGGTGAACTGGGCACCTGAAGTGGCGGCGCCCTTTGTCTCCACCACTTCAAGGGCCGGGTCAGTCAACCACTCTGAAGCATCGATATTGCGCATGTAGGACGACACGCGAGTGCTGGACTGGGCTATGCCGTTAAGTTGTACCTTCTTGTCAGTTTGTTTGACCGACGTCAGATAGACGCCGTCAGGCAGCGTACGAACAAGCTGGTCAAACAGGTGCACAACTTCGGGGCGACTGCGCTGCAACTGTTCGATGACCTGCATGCGGGCAAGCAGTCGCTGTTTCTGTTGCTCAAGGCCGAGGATTTCGGTGATCTCCTTATCAAGCGTCGCAATCTCGCCCTTGAGGACTTGATTGCGCGCGTTCTGCTGATTGATGGCAGATTCAAACTGCCAGTTGACAATCAGGGTGAGTACGCCTGCCGCCAGCAATGCGCCGACCGACGCAAAAATGAACTCCTGGCGGCGGCGTTTTCGCTCCGCGTCTCGCCACGGCAGTAGGTTGATTCTCGGCATGTCAGTCGAAGCTCCTCAGTGCCAGACCGCAGGCAGTTAGCAAGGCTGTAGCGTCTTTCTTCACGGCTTGGGACTTTGCCTTGGACGAGATCTTCATCTGTCCAAGTGGATCACCCTTCTCGGCGGGAATACCTACCCGACTGGTCACGACCTCCGCGGCGCCCGGGATATTGGCGCAACCACCACAGATGATGATCTGCTCGGGTTGTTCCCGGCCAGCTCCCGATGCGAGGAAGAACTGCAACGAACGGCTGACCTGCTGGCACATGTCGTCGATGAACGGGTCCAGTACTTCCGTCTGGTAGTTGCTCGGCAATCCACCCTCTTTTTTCGCACGACCGGCTTCTTCCATGCTGAGACCATAAGTCCGCATGATTTCTTCGGTGAGTTGCTGCCCGCCAAATGCGAAATCGCGGGTATAGATGACTTTGAGATCCCGCAGCACGCTGAATGTCGTGCTGCTGGCGCCAAAATCCACGACTGCAATGACCCGATCCAGGCCGCCATCGGGCATCTGGTGCGTCAGCAGCTTGCAGGCGTTCTCGAGCGCAAACGCTTCGACGTCAACGATGCGGGGCGTCAGTCCTGCTGCCGCACAGGCGGTCATTCGCTGTTCAACATTCTCGGTTCGAGTCGCAACCAGCAAGACATCGAGCATGTCCGGATCCTTCTCTGAAGGACCGATGACTTCAAAATCGAAACTCACTTCCTCCATCGGAAAGGGAATGTACTGGTCAGCCTGCATTTCCACCTGCCCCTCGAGCTCACTTTCGCTCAGGGTCTTCGGCATCTGGATGACCTTGGTAATCGCAGCGTCTCCACTGATGGCGACCGCGACTTCCTTGGCCCTGGCCCCGGAGCGCTTGACGGCCCTCCTGATAGCGTCACCCACGGCGGTAGCATCAACGATTGCCTTCTCGTTGATGGAATTGGGCGGGGTCGCTTCAGCGGCGTAAGACTCGACTCGATACTGTCCACCACTCATGCTGAGTTCGATCAGCTTGACCGACGAGGTGGTTATGTCAAGGCCGATCAATGGTCTGGCGGTGGATTTGAATAACACGCGAGTTTCCTATACAGCTCAACCACTTACGTGATGATCGGAGACCGGGCACGAAACACCGGGCGCAAATTTATAACAGCCCGGTGTTAAGTTGAATGTGAGGGCGCTCACGAAATACCATCGGGGTGATTTTGAATTGCCGAATTCCATACGCAAACCGCAGTACCGACCTTTAGCCTTGGATGCCGATGCCGGTTTCGTCGAAGATGGGCCGGTCGCGTTCAGGCAGGACTTGGAACGGACAGCACACGGACCTGCCAAGTATCCCAACCCCATTTCCCGGCAGTCCAGACTCCCCGTAGGACGATTTCCGGCAATCTTGGCTTGTCAAAATCCGCAATATTCTGCAACGAATCCGCCTTAAGATTTTCGAAGTACTATGCATAATCGATTTTTCTAAAGCAAGGACTTAGGGGTTCTTGTTGTGACACGACGTTATAAGTTTTCTGTGCTCCGCCTAAGCCTTGCCAGCCTGCTGCTCGGACTTGGTGCTGTGGCGCTGGGGTGCTTGGGTGCCTATCAGTACTTGAGGCCAGAGCTGCCTGAGGTTGCTGCTTTGCGGGATGTGGAACTCCAGGTCCCACTACGCATTTATAGCCGCGACGGTCTCCTGATAGCGCAGTTCGGGGAGCAACGGCGTATCCCTCTGACTCTACAGCAAATTCCGCAGCGGCTGATCGACGCGATTCTGGCTGCCGAGGACGATCGTTTTTTCGAGCATCACGGGGTCGACTATCCAGGCTTGATCCGCGCGATCAGCCGAAACGTGATGTCGGGGGACATGGGCGAGGGTGGAAGCACCATCACAATGCAGCTGACGCGCGGGATCTTCCTCACTCCGGAAAAGACGTATCGCCGCAAACTGCTGGAAATCTTCCTTACCTTAAGAATCGAGCAACTTTTCAGCAAACAGGAAATCCTGACCCTTTATCTCAACAGGATATTTCTCGGGCAGCGGGCGTATGGGGTTGGGGCGGCAGCAGAGGTGTACTTCGGCAAGACCATGGATCAACTGAACCTGGCTGAATTGGCCCTGATTGCAGGGTTGCCGCAACGACCATCGCGCGACAATCCCGTTGCCAACGCGCAGTATGCAAAGCAGCGCCGGACTTATGTACTCCGCAGGCTGTTGGAGAAAGGAACCATCACGCAGGCGGAGCATGATGCCGCAGACGTGACTCCAGTCGAGTCACAGGTGCATGGACCCAGCGTGGCGCTCGATGCACCGTTCGTTGCAGAGATGGTGCGTACCGATCTCCTCGCCAAAATGGGCCCGTCTGTCTACACAGCGGGTTACAAGGTAGTCACGACAGTAGACAGCCGACTCCAAGGTGCAGCGGTGCGAGCGCTCCGACTGGCATTGCTTGAGTATGATCTGAGACACGGGTATCGGGGTCCAGCGGCTCATGCAGAGATAACATCATCTGCAACCGACACAGATCTGGAAGGCGCAATCGCTTCCTATCCCGATCGGGGAACTCTAATTCCTGCTGTGGTGAGCACAGTGGAAGGTCGTTCCGTTACAGCATATGCGCGCAGACAGGGAAATATTTCGATACCGTGGGGCGGTCTCGAATGGGCACGCCCGGCAACTTCCGACGGCGGAGTAGGTAAGGCTCCGGAAGACGCCAGCAAAATCCTGTCCGTGGGCGACATCATCTACGTCGCACAAGAAGTGTCAGGCGTGTGGCGGCTGATGCAGGTGCCCGACGCTGAGGGAGCCTTCGTAGCAATTGATCCTCAGGACGGTGCGATTACGGCGCTTACCGGTGGATTCGACTATTACGCCAGCAACTACAACCGGGCTGTGCAGGCAAAGCGGCAACCGGGCTCGTCATTCAAGCCATTCCTCTATTCAGCTGCGCTGGAAAAAGGCTTTACGGCCGCAACACTGGTCAACGACGCACCGCTGGTGTTCAACGACGCCTCCCTCGAAGCCAGCTGGCGTCCACAGAACTCGAGCCGCGAATTCTATGGCCCCACCAGGGTTCGAGAAGCCCTCGTGCGCTCTCGCAATCTCGTCTCGATCCGCATCCTCAACGATCTCGGTCCAGCTTATGCGACAGACTACATACAGCATTTTGGTTTCGCCCCTGGATCCTTGCCGCAGAATCTGACCCTGGCACTCGGTACTGCGCTGGTCTCGCCGCTTGAAATGGCGTCTGCCTATGCGGTATTCGCGAATGGCGGTTTTCGTGTCACTCCCTATTTCATCCAGCGGGTCGAGGATGCGCAAGGCAAGGTCGTCATGGAAGCGATGCCCCACTACGCGTGTGCAGACTGCACCTCACCGCAACCAGCAGGCCTGATTGACACAGCCACAGCTACATTACGCGTCACAGCCCCTTCTCCGGAACAGTCGTCAACAACTCCAGGTGTGGACGTCGGTGCCTATGCGCAGTGGGAGGGTCTGGCACCGCAAGCCATCTCTCCACAAAACGCCTACGTGATGACCGATATGATGACGGATGTCATTCGCAGGGGAACCGCTACACGGGCACGCTCCCTTCAACGTGATGACATTGCCGGCAAGACAGGGACGACTAACGATCGCCGTGACGCATGGTTCCTCGGCTTCAATGCCGATATTGTCGGTGCAGCGTGGATCGGTTTCGACCAGGAACGCTCGCTCGGTCCCAGAGAGGAAGGCGCGCGCACCGCGTTGCCGATGTGGATCTACTTCATGGGAGAGGCCTTGCGAGGGTTGCCCCAGCACAGGTTGCCCGCCCCACCCGGCCTCGTGACAATGCGGATATCGGCTGAGACCGGCAGTCCGGCGCGCCCCGGCGATTCAGGAACCATTTTCGAGACTTTCATGTCAGGGCACACTCCCATTGTCGAAGCGATGTCGCCGGAATCGGAGACCACTGGACAACCGCGAGAAGGGTCCGACAGCAAGCCGCTCTTCTGATCCGATCGCTGCAACAACTCAGGACAGGCCATGAGCAAACGGAGCAATCCCCGCGCTGAAATGCTACGCCAGGCTCTTGCCCAGGAGGCAGCGCGATTGATGGCAGAACAGGGGATCGATGACTTTCTGCTTGCCAAACGCAAGGCTGCAGAACGCCTTGGAGCTACGGACATTTCCGTTCTTCCCCGTAACACCGAAATTGAAGCGGCACTGGCTGATCATCATCGTCTGTTCGAAGGGGAGGCGCATGCCTCGGCTTTGACGCATTTGCGTCGTACGGCCCTTGAAACGATGGGGCTCTTTGAGGAGTTTCAGCCTCGATTGGTGGGGCCGGTGCTCAGTGGTACGGCATCTGCACATTCCGAAATAAGCCTGCACCTGTTTGCAGAAACAGCGGAAAGCGTTTCACTCAGGCTGTTTGACAGGCATATTCCACATCAGGCCGCTGAACGAAGGCTGCGCTATGAACCTGGCCGCCTGGTGACTTACCCGGCGTTCCGTTTTGTCGCCGGCAATCAACCCATCGACGTGGTGGTTTTCCCGGTAGACGGAATACGCCAATCACCAAGCAGCCCAGTAGATGGAAAACCGATGCGGCGTGCCGATGCAGTGGAATTGCGGTCCTTGCTCAGGCAGGACCTCGAAGACGCGCTAGTCCAGCCACCGCGCAGATTCTCCCTGGATCAGGAGAGGCGTTAATTCCTGCAATTCACAGGTTAATGCGACTGCAGGCGCTGGCACGACAAAGTCAACCTCGCTTCGAAATCTCCGAATAGTCCCTGCGCGCCGGACCAGCATATAACTGGCGAGGCCGGCCGATCTTCATCGCCGGGTCCGAGATCATCTCCTGCCAGTGCGCAACCCAGCCGACGGTACGAGCGATCGCAAACATGACCGTGAACATGGACTGCGGAATCCGAATCGCGCTGTAGATGATGCCCGAATAGAAATCCACGTTCGGATACAACTTGCGCTCTACAAAATATTCGTCCTTGAGTGCGACTTCTTCAAGTCGCAGCGCAAGCTCGAACAACGGGTTGTCCGACTTGCCGAGTTTTGCAAGGACCTTGTGACACATCGCGCGGATGATGGTCGCCCGCGGGTCGCGATTCTTGTAGACGCGATGGCCGAACCCCATCAGCTTGAAGTTGTCATTCTTGTCCTTCGCCTTGGCAACATACTTCGGAATGTTTTCGGCGGTTCCGATCTGTTCCAGCATCGCGAGTACAGCCTCATTGGCACCGCCATGAGCGGGACCCCACAAGGCAGAGATACCTGCCGAAATCGCGGCATAGGGATTCGCTCCGGTACTGCCCGCAAGGCGAACCGTGGACGTGCTGGCATTCTGTTCGTGATCCGCGTGCAGAATGAACAGCAGATCCAGTGCCTGGGCGGCTACCGGATCGACCTGGTAGTTCTCGCAAGGCACCGAAAAAAACATGTTAAGCAGATTGGCGCAGTAGTCATGGTCGTTCCGCGGGTACATGAACGGCTGGCCCATCGAGTGCTTGTAGGCAGCAGCTGCGATGGTAGGAATCTTGGCAATGATTCGATGCGCGAAAATTTCCCGATGGCGCGGATTATGGATATCCATCGAGTCGTGATAGAAGGCGGCCATCGAAGCAACGACGCCGGAGAGCATCGCCATCGGATGTGCGTTGTACTGGAACCCGTTGAAGAAGCGCAGCAATGATTCATTGATCATCGTGTGGTACTGGATCGCGTGCACGAACTCGGCCAGTTGAGTCGCCGAAGGCAATTGCCCGTTGATGAGCAGATAAGCGACTTCGAGGAAGTTGCTTTTCTCGGCCAGTTGTTCAACCGGGTAGCCGCGATAGAGGAGCACTCCCTCGTCACCGTCGATATAGGTAATCTTGCTCTCGCAGGCCGCTGTGGCCATGAAGCCGGGATCGAACGTAAAAACCCCGTGATCCCGGGTCACATTCGCAATGTTGATGACGTCCGGTCCCAACGTGCCGCTCTGGGCCTCAAGGATGGACTTCTTGCCGCTTGCGAGGTTGGTCAGCTCGAACTTCTTCTCAGTCATGACATCTTCCTGGAGATCGGCTCCCGGCGCCGGGAGAGACGCAAAATGTGGCGCGCAGACTTACATGAGGGCGTGGCTAAATCAAGCATTTGCGCCTACAGAACACCGAGCCATGACAGCGTGCCATGCGTAGCCAGTAGCGCACGGGCCAGACTGGTGCCACCTACTGTACGACCTTCACCAGCTGGCCGGGCTGCGGTTCCTTGTTGGGATACAGGTCGTTATAGAGCCGCAGGCTCTCGACAGGGTATTTCTCGAGCGGTGAACCCTTGGCCAGATCCTCTACACGCGTCGTAGCCGTCGCCTTGACCAGTTTGATCTTGTAGGGCTCGGCAAGGGCGAATTCATTCTCGCGCAGTCGCCGGAAAGTCTTGATGCTTGAAACGATGATCGGGTCCGCCGAGGGCACGGTGGTGCTGGCCTTGCTGGCTCCTGCGAAGATATAGGCCAGGTTGTTGTAGTAAATAACAACATAACGGACCGGACCCTGGCCGAAAGGCGTCTTGGCACTGCGGACCACTGCGGAATACGCCCGCAGTCCATTGATCTCCAGCTCCTCGCCCTGTCCGGAACCCGCATTGGTCAACAGGCGCGCCAGCATTTCGCGGGGCCCGGTGTTGGGAGGCGGTGTCTCGGTCGTCAACTGGATCATGCTGTCTTTCTGCGGTGAGAGCGCCAGCAATTTGTCGGGCTGATTCTGTACCGTCCAACCCGTCGGAAATGCGACAGTGAAGCCGAAATTGGCATGGTAAAAGCGGGTGCCGCGTACCACTCCCTGCGCCCGGCTGGATCCCACCGCAAGGCCCTCGATGTGCGTCATGTATGGCAGCGTCTTGTCATCCGCCGGCTGATTGGACGTGAACTTCTGCGCAGACTGGACCACTTCCTTGAGACGCGTGTCATTGTCGGGATGCGTGGCAAAGACACCGTGATAGATTTTCGGCTGGCGTCCTTCACGACGTGCGCGATCGACTTCGAACATTTCCTGGTTCTTGAGCAGGCGGACCACATCCACCATGTTCTCGGCGCTGAACCCTATTGCATTGATGTTCTCTGCGCCCAGACGGTCAGCCTCCAGTTCCATATCGCGACCGTAGCCCCGCACAAGGGCGGTGGCGGCTTCATTGGTAAGGTTGGCGAGATCACCGCTGCCGGTGAGAATGCCGACCGCGATCGCCCCAACGCCGGCAATTGAAGACTGGCTCTGCTGCCTCACTGCATGACGGGCAGCGACGTGACCGATTTCATGGCCGACCACTGCGGCGAGCTCAGCCTCTGAATTGAGGTAAGCCATGATCCCGCGTGTGATGTAAATGTAGCCGCCTGGTGTGGCAAATGCATTGACTTCATCGCTATCCAGCACGGTGAAGGTGTATTTGATGTTGCTGCGATGACTCGTCGCAACCAGACGCTGGCCCACTTCATTGACGTAGTTCTGCACTTCCGCGTCGTCATAGGCGCCATACTGCTGCAGGATCTGGGGATGCATCTGCTGGCCGATGCGGATTTCGTCAGCCTCGGACATGAACGCAAGATCCGGGCGACCCGTTACAGGATTGGTGGCGCAACCCGAAAGAATGAGAAACGCCAGTGCGATGATGGCAGGCCTGAACGACATCGAACGCTGCGGAAATTGGGCCATGGCTTAAGGTAAGGGTGCGCGCGACAGATTTGGTTCCGTTATAACCCTGTGCCCGTCGAGGCTACAAGCCGCTACTCAAGCATCCTGCAGGCGAAAAGGCATGACGATTCCCAAAAAAGAAGGGGTGCGTTTCGGCACCCCTTCTGCAGTCATCCTTTACGACTCCGGCTCTCCGCCGGTGCCACGCTCAGCCGCGAGCGTACTTCTTGCGGAACTTGTCGACGCGACCGCCCGTGTCCACGATCTTCTGCTTGCCCGTGTAGAAAGGGTGGCAGTTCGAACAGACTTCAATCTGCAGATCTTCAGCCAGGGTTGACTTGGTCTGAAAAGAGTTCCCGCAGCTGCACTGTACGGTGATCTCTTTGTACTCGGGATGAATGCCGGCCTTCATGGCTACTGGGCGCCTTTTGGAGCGCCCCCTTGGGAAAATGGGGCGCGCAGTGTAGCCACGACAGACCTCACTGACAAGAAAATAATTCCCAACCGGCCAGATGCGTCAGCCAACTGAGGAGCGCTGCATCGCGGAAACCCGGTGCCGCCATCGGTTATCCACAAATCCTGTGGATAAGTCTGTGGAATAAAGTCCCCGAAAGGGGTGCCTGCAGCGTCCAGAACACGGCACTGTCAAGTTGATCAAATTTTAGCCACCCATTTTGTGCTTTATATTTCAACAAGTTGACGACCTTACTTCGCAACACTGATTCACAAGTGTCATCAACGCCCGATTTCCTGTCACGTCGGCATCCGGTGTGCATAACCTCGCTGCATGACCGCCCTTTCGTTGGAGATCCGGGAGAAATTTACAAACCGTTTCACCAGCTTGCGTGTGCCTTGGTGAGGTCGACTCACCGTAAGTCAGACCAGGAATAGCTCCTGCAGATCATTCAGGAATCGCCAACCCAGTTCACTGGGTCGCCAGTGTCCAGTCTGGCTGGATTCCAACAGCCCCCTGCGCTCCGCGAGTCGCAGGGCTTGTTCAACGCTCTGGACTGCCACTCCCGTGCGCGCCTCAAACACGTCGATGCTGAAGCCTTCGCGAAGTCGCAACGCATTCAGCATGAACTCAAACGGCAGGTCCCTGGCACTGACCGCGCGCACCTCCTCCAGCCTGTCAACGGCAGCGGCAGCGCTCAAGTACGCCCGGGGCTGCTTGTGTCTCGTCGTACGAATGATTCTGCCCTGCGCCATATCGGTCAACTTGCCATGAGCGCCTGCCCCTATTCCGAGATAGTCACCAAATTGCCAATAGTTGAGATTGTGGCGACAACGGCTTTCGCGGCTCGAATAAGCCGACACTTCGTATTGTTCGAACTCCCCCTGTGCCAGCAGGGCCTGACAGGCCGTCTGCATTTCCCATGCCTTCTCCGGATCCGGCATGGCGGCGGGTGGGCGGAAGTGAAACGCTGTCCCCGGCTCAAGCGTGAGTTGATAGTGCGACAGGTGAGCGGGTCCCAGGTCGATGGCGGTTGCAACATCTGACACGGCCTGTGCCAGGGACTGTTCCGGCAACGCGTACATCAGATCCAGATTGAAGTTGTGTATCCCGGCACTCTCGAGCTCCTGGGCAGCGCGAAACACATCATCGGGAGAATGAATTCGCCCCAGACGCTTGAGATGCCCGGCATCGAAGCTCTGTACGCCGAGCGACACCCTGGTGACCCCTGCTTCCCGATATCCGGCGAAGCGCCCATGTTCGATCGTGCCCGGGTTGGCCTCGAGGGTAATCTCGATGTCGGGTACGCAGCTGATCCTGGCCGCAACCTGGCGGAGCAACTCGCCGATCACGCGTGGACTGAAGAGGCTTGGAGTACCTCCGCCGATGAAGATCGACTGCAGCTGCCGATCGGCGACCAATGAAATATCGTGCTCGAGATCGTCGATCAGCGCCCGGACATAGCCCTCCTCAGGAAGCTGACCGTCTGGAGCCTGGTGCGAGTTGAAATCGCAATAGGGACATTTTTTTACACACCACGGTATGTGGACGTAGAGCGCGAGCGGTGGGCAAGCAAGCGTCATCGCTGGTACGTTCAGACGTGCGGAATCGAGGTATTTGCGGTTTCCAGCTCTCGTGCCAGCATGCGCAATGCCTGGCCGCGATGACTCAACTGGTTCTTCACGGCGGAGGGAAGCTCTGCTGCACTGACGTCGAGTCCTGCGACACGGAAAATCGGGTCATAGCCAAATCCGCCTTTCCCGCGCGATTCGCGAAGAATGCGCCCTTCCCAGCTTGCCTGACAGACGATCGGCGCAGGATCCAGGGGGAAGCGCAGGTATACGAGCGCGCAGCGATAGCGCGCTGTACGCAAGTCATCCGGGACGTCCTGCAGCTCGTCGAGCAACTTGTTGAGATTATCTGCATCACTGGCACGGGCGCCGGCAAACCGCGCGGAATGAATTCCAGGCCGGCCATGCAGGACATCAACCTCCAGTCCGGAATCGTCAGCAACCGCGGGCAGACCGGAAATCCCGGCTGCGTGGCGTGCCTTGAGGATCGCGTTCTCGATGAAAGTCAGCCCCGTTTCATCGGCGCTCGTGTCGGTGAATGCGGATTGGGGCAACACTTCGATCTGCCAGGGTGACAGCAACGCCTCAAGTTCCTTGAGCTTTGCAGGATTACCCGTGGCGAGGACGATGCGCATGTTCCGCCGCTGCGGAGGTCGTCTGTCAGTCTGCGCTCAGGGACTCGATCTGCAGTGCCAGCAACTGACCGATGCCGCCCGCAGCAAGGTTCAGAAGCTCATCGAGTTCGTGACGCCGGAAGGCATGACCTTCGGCAGTTCCCTGCACTTCAATAAACCCTCCACCGTTGTTCATCACGACGTTCATGTCGGTTTCGGCTTCGGAATCCTCGAGGTAATCGAGGTCCAGGACCGGAATTCCGCCGGAAATGCCGACTGAAACGGCCGCCACTTGTCCGTGCACAGGGCTTTCCTTGAGTTGCCCGCGTTTGACCAGCGCGCCGACAGCATCGACCAGCGCGACGTAGCCACCGGTAATGGCTGCCGTACGCGTTCCGCCGTCAGCCTGCAGTACATCGCAATCGAGCGTGATGGTGCGCTCGCCCAGCGCCTTGAGATCGACGACGGCGCGCAGTGCGCGCCCGATCAAACGCTGTATCTCGAGCGTCCGCCCACCCTGCTTGCCCTTGGCCGCCTCACGGGGCGAACGGGTATGGGTCGCACGCGGCAGCATGCCGTATTCGGCGGTTACCCAACCTCGCCCGGAATTCCTCAGAAAGGAAGGCACGCTGCCCTCGACGGTCGCGGTGCAGAGCACTCGCGTATCGCCGAACTCGACCAGCACAGAACCTTCGGCGTGGCGGGTATACCGCCGGGTAAAGCGGACCGGCCGCAACTGGTCGGGAGTTCGGCCACTCGGCCTCTGGTGTGTGCTCACTCGCCTTTCCAGCGGAGAATGGCCGCAGTGGAATTGTCACTGAACGGCGCCGACGCGGTGACTGCGCGGGCACCGAGGACTTCGAGCGCGGCGCGCAGGTCGACCGTCTCGTCACTGCAGTAACCAGCGATGGTCGAGTCACTCAGGTTGGACCAGATTCCATCGGTGCAGAGCAGCAGCAGGTCTCCAGTCGTAAGAGGCTTGCGTCCGCTGATCGTCATTTCCGGAATGGCAGGGTCGCCCCCTAAGCAACTCTCGACAAAATTCCGCATGGGATGATGAGTCACTTCTTCCTCGGTGATCTTCTTCTCGCGCAGCAGCAGCTCGACATGGCTGTGGTCCCGTGTACGTTCCGCCACCTTGCCACGGCGCATCAGGTAGATGCGGCTGTCCCCGATATGCCCCCAGTACGCCGCGCCGTCCTGGACAAGACATATTGCGGTAGTGGCGCGCGGCCGCGAGTCCACGCTCAGGCCATTGCCCAGTCGGCAAACATCATCATGGGCGCGACCCAGGGCGAGATGCACGAAGCCCAGCGGATCGAATAGCGGCAGCGAGGATTGCCAGAACGAATCGAGCATGCTCTTGAGCGCCGTATCGGCAGCTTTGGCGCCATCCGCATGCCCACCCATGCCGTCGATGACCACGAGCAGAGCCGCCCGTTCGGATACGGCGATGGCCACGCGATCCTGGTTGTCTTCGCGCGCACCAACGAGACTGAGGTCTGCATACTCGATCAGCAAGGACAACTCCGTCACACCTGCTTCTGCTGCTACACTTCGCGGCGCTTTATATCACCCCCCACGCATCCGAGTAAAAGAGATGATTCGCAGCATGACCGGGTTCGCTCGACGTGAGCGTCAAGGCGCGTGGGGCACACTTACCTGTGAACTGCGGACGGTCAATCACCGCTATCTTGAACTCTCGTTGCGCCTGCCCGATGAGATCAAGTCTGTCGAGAATGAAGTCCGGCAGGTGATCGCGGCCTCACTCCGTCGCGGCAAGGTCGATGCCAACCTGTACCTCAAGGCAACGGCAGGCAGCACGCCCGTCATCGAAATCAACGACGAGATGGTGGCGCAGCTGCTGAAGCAGGTCGCCGAACTCCACCACCGGATGGCGACCGCGGCGCCCGTGAGCCCCCTCGAAGTCATGCGCTGGCCGGGCGTGATCCGGGAAGCGGAACGGGATTTGAGCCCGGTGATCGCCGGAACGCTCGATCTCGTGAGGGAATCCCTGAACGAATTGAACGACACCCGGGCTCGCGAAGGCGCCAGGATGCGTGAAACGATCCTGCAGCGCTGCTCGGCCATGCAAGCTCAGGTCGGTGCCGTGAAAGCTCGCTTGCCTGAACTGACAGTGCGGCTAAGGGCGCGCATCATCGACAAAGTGGCCCAGCTCGGCCAGACCATCGACCCTACCCGACTCGATCAGGAGATCGTGCTCTACACGCACAAGATGGACGTTGATGAGGAGCTCGACCGACTCGAGAGTCACCTGGTCGAGATTGTGGCGGCACTGGATTCCTCGGAACCTGCAGGTCGGCGGCTCGATTTCCTGATGCAGGAACTCAATCGGGAAGCGAACACCCTGTCATCCAAGTCACAGGACGTGGAGACCACGCGGGCTGCAGTCGATATGAAGGTCATCATCGAGCAGATCCGCGAGCAGGTGCAGAACATCGAGTGACCTGGCGCTGAGTCGAACTTCAGGTTCCGATCGGCAGCCCCACCAGCCGCTCAAGTTCAGGAAGCTCGAGCCCTTCGACCTTGTCGATAAGCCTGATTCCCTGCGGCGAACATTCGAACGTCGCCAGGTCCGAGTAAACACGGGACACGCAGGCAATACCTGTCAATGGATAGGTGCACTCGCGCACCAGCTTGCTTTCACCCTTCTTTGTCAGCAGGTCCATCATCACCCAGGTCTGCTTGGCGCCAATTGCGAGGTCCATCGCGCCGCCCACAGCCGGAATCGAACCAGGCTCCCCGGTACTCCAGTTGGCAAGGTCACCGGTGGCAGAGACCTGGAAAGCGCCGAGTACACAGATGTCGAGGTGCCCGCCGCGCATCATGGCGAAGCTGTCCGCATGATGGAAATAGGAGCCGCCGGTCACCAGCGTGACGGGCTGCTTGCCGGCATTGATGAGGTCATAGTCTTCCTGTCCGGGAGCTGGAGCAGGCCCCATGCCCAGAATGCCGTTTTCGCTGTGGAGGATGATCTCGCGGCCACCACCGATGTGATTCGCCACGAGTGTCGGCATGCCGATGCCGAGATTGACATAGGCGCCGTCGGGCATGTCGTTAGCGACCCGGATCGCGAGCTGGTCCTTGGTTCTGCGCTGGTACGTCATCTCATGCCTCCTTCTTGAAGCCGCCGGCGCCCGTTGCAACCCGCGGGACCAGCACCACCCGGCTGACGAAGATTCCGGGTGTCACGACATGCTCCGGGTCGATCTGACCGAGCTCGACGAAATCATGCACGGTGGCGATGGTGCACTTCGCTGCCATTGCCATGACGGGTCCGAAATTCCGGGCGGCCTTTCGATAAGTCAGGTTGCCCCACGCATCGCCCTGCTCCGCGCGGATCAGCGCGACGTCGGCGTGAATCGGGTGTTCGAGCACATACATGCGGCCATCGATCTCGCGGGTCTCCTTCGGCGTGCCGCCAGGACCGAGTGCGAGTTCGGTACCGAAACCAGTCGGCGTGAAGAATCCGCCAATCCCGGCGCCCGCTGCACGAATCCGCTCGGCAAGGTTGCCCTGTGGCACAAGTTCCAGTTCAATCTTGCCGCCGCGATACAGCTCGTCGAATACGTAGCTGTCCGCCTGTCGTGGAAAGCTACAGATGATCTTGCGGACCCGGCCGGCTTTCAACAGCGCTGCGAGCCCGGTTTCGCCATTGCCCGCATTGTTGTTCACCACGACCAGATTCCGGGCTCCCTGCTCGAGGAGACCGTCGATCAGTTCATTGGGAATTCCGGCAGTACCGAAGCCGCCCACCAGGATGGTTGCCCCATCCTTGATGTCCGCCACGGCCTCGGCGACGGATCGTGCTCGCTTGTTTAGCACTGAAGACTCTCCTCCACGAAGTGGCCGGCCAGGAGTACTTCCGGCCGATTGGTTTTGGGAGTTTTGCCGGCTCGGCGCGAATCCCAGGGCGCGCATCTTACCGTCCGCACTCCCCGGCAGCCACTTCCAGTGGCTGCAACCCGCAGGACGGACAAGGATTCTTGTTGCTAACAGGTTGATGCAAAAGTCTATCCGTGCCTTTTGCATCGGGAACCAGCGAAAAGCGTGGTTTTCACTGGTTCCCGAAATCAATGAGTTGGAACTCATCGATTTCGCCGAGTGGTCCGTCACTCGGAGTAACAGGGTGCTGCAAAGAGTTTCGCATCACCCTGCTAACATGCCGGACATGGTCCGCCGCGCGAGCCGGCGAAAATCCAAGCTACTCCCACCGACTCGATGGTTTGACCAGTGACTGCAAGGCGCGGACGACTTTATGTGATCGCCGCCCCATCGGGGGCGGGGAAGACCTCCCTCGTGCGCGCACTCCTGCAGCGGCGGCCGGATCTGCGGTTTTCCACCTCCTGCACAACCCGCCCGAGACGTCCTGCAGAGCAGGAGGGCCGCGATTATTTCTTCGTCAACAAGGAGGAATTCAAGCGGAAGATCGCCGCCGGCGATTTTCTGGAATACGCCGAAGTCTTCGACAACTATTACGGGACGCTGAAAAGCCAGGTGGAATCCCTGCTGGAGCAGGGTGCGGATGTGATCCTGGAAATCGACTGGCAGGGAGCGAGGCAGGTTCGAACGGCGCTACCCGAATGCCTCTCGATCTTTATCCTTCCACCTTCGGCCAGGGAACTCGAACGGCGCCTGCGGGGCCGGGCAACCGATAGTGACGCGGTCATTGAGCGACGTCTCAGGGATGCCCGCAGCGACATGTCTCACTGGCTGGAATTCGACTACGTCGTCGTCAATGACGACTTTGACCGCGCCCTGAACGATCTGGAAGCAGTCGTTTGCGGGCAGGGCGAGCACCTTCGCCCCGGCCGCCCGGAACTTGCCAGCCTGATGCCCCTGCTGACAGGTGGGGAGTAGACACAGCAGGCAGCTCGATTGCCGTTGCTCCTGCCCCGTTACCGGAAAACCGTATTCCGCCCGAATGCGGGCGGTAGCCGGCTCAGCTATACTGGCCGCAGATAGCCTGTTCAGGCAGTTTCCCCTTTTAATCTCGAATTGCACTTTTGAGGACTTAAGCCAGATGGCGCGAATTACGGTTGAAGATTGCCTGCAGAACGTCCCCAACCTCTTCCAGCTGGTGTTGGTCGCTGCCAAACGGGCGCGACGGGTGGCGAATGGCGCGGAACCTACTGTTGATGTCGAAAACGACAAGCCTACCGTTGTGGCACTCAGAGAGATCGCCGCAGGTCATGTTGGACCTGAGATCCTCGAAGAAGCCGACCGACCACCGGTACCCGAACTGATGATGCCCGAACCCGAAATGTCGGGTGAATTGCGGGCACCGCACCTCGGGCTGGGAGATTGAATCGCCCCGGGTTAGCCGCATCTTTACGCCATGGACTATGCCTCTTCCATACGGAACCTCTGGCCGGCAGGAAGACGGTCGATAGGCGTTACCCAGCTCCTCAACAAGCTTGAGACCTACCTGCCCCCTGACCAGGTCGACCAGGTCCGGGAAGCCTACGAGTTCGGCGCCCAGGCGCACGAAGGGCAGAAGCGCCTCTCAGGCGAGCCTTACATCGCTCATCCGGTAGCGGTCGCGGATCTGCTCGCGGATCTTCACCTGGATGCCCAGACCATCGTTGCAGCGATCCTGCACGATGTCATGGAAGACACGCCCACCGCCAAGGCCGAGATTGCGGAGAAGTTCGGCAGCCAGGTGGCGGATCTGGTGGACGGGGTTTCCAAGCTTGATCAGATCCAGTTTCGCAGCCGCGCGGAAGCGCAGGCGGAGAGCTTCCGCAAGATGCTGCTCGCGATGGTCCGGGACATCCGGGTCATCATGGTCAAACTTGCCGACCGGACCCACAACATGCGCACGCTGGGCGCCATGCCACCGGCAAGGCGGCGCGCGATCGCTCGCGAGACGCTCGAGATTTTCGCGCCCATCGCCAACAGGCTGGGCATCAACTCGATAAAGAGCGAGCTCGAGGAGCTGGGGTTCAAGTCGCTGTACCCGGGGCGCTACCGGATCATTGAAAAGGCACTCAAGAAGGCGCGGGGCAACCAGAAGCAGTTCATCGGCAAGATTGCCGACAATATCCGCACGGCCCTGGGCAAGGCCGGGGTTGCCGGCCGGGTCGAAGGGCGCGAAAAACACCTTTACAGCGTCTACCAGAAGATGCGTCGCAAGAGCTCTTCGCTCGCCGAGATCGTCGATGTGTTCGGCTTTCGTATCGTCTGCGACAGCATCGACACCTGCTATCGGGTGCTCGGGCTGGTCCACGGGCTGTATCGCCCGATGCCGGGTCGCTTCAAGGACTACATCGCCATTCCCCGCGTCAACGGGTATCAGTCCCTGCATACGACGCTGTTTGGCCCGAATGGCATGCCGATTGAAGTCCAGATTCGCACGGAGGACATGCATCGGGTTGCCGAGTCGGGTATCGCGGCGCACTGGCAGTACAAGACCGGCGAGGACCAGGGCAAGGCCTACAGCGACCATGCACATGAGTGGCTGAAGCAGCTCATGGAGATGCAGCAGGGTGGGAACTCGGAAGAGTTCATGGAGAGCGTCAAGCTCGACCTGTTTCCGGACAAAGTCTATGTGTTTACGCCCAAGGGAGATATCCGGCGGCTACCACGCAATTCCACGGCCGTCGATTTCGCCTATGACGTGCACACGGACGTCGGCAATCACTGTGTGGCGGCCAAGATCGATCGCCGACTCGTGCCCCTCAGAACACCCCTGCGTAACGGGCAAACGGTCGAGATCATCACTGCCAAGGGCGCGACGCCGAATCCGGCATGGGTCAATTTCGTCGTCACGGCCAAAGCGCGTGCGGCGATCCGGCACTACCTCAAGGGACTCAAGCATGGCGAGGCCATCGAACTCGGGCGTCGGCTGCTCAACCAGGCGCTCGGCGAGTTGTCGCTGTCCTTGCGAAAAATCGAGGACGCGCGCATGCAGAGCGTCGTTGCGGATCTTGGACTGGAGAAGTCTGACCAGCTGTTCGAGCAGATTGGTCTCGGCGAACGTCTGGCGCCGCTCGTTGCCCGCAGACTCCTTCCGGCCGATGCAGTAACGGCAGGACCCCTCACCAAGGCCGACCCACTGGCGATTGCCGGTACCGAAGGGCTGGTGGTGAGCTATGCGCGCTGCTGTTTCCCGATCCCGAACGACCCGATCATGGCCTACCTGTCAAGCGGTCGCGGTGTCGTCATTCACCGGGAGTCCTGCGGCAATCTGCGCAGTTATCGCAAGCAGCCAGACAAGTGGCTGTCGGTCAGCTGGCAGACGGGCGTGGATCGGCTCTACACGGTGGAAGTACGCGTTGAGGTAGCCAATCGCGTCGGCGTCCTCGCTGCCCTCGCTTCCGATATCGCGGGCACACAGACCAACATCGATCATGTTTCGATGCTCGAGAGCGATACCGAAGCCTCCACGATCATCTTCGAACTGCAGGTTCGCAACCGCAAGCATCTGGCACAGGTCATCAGGAGCGTGCGCAAGATGCCCGACGTCCTCAAGGTGATTCGCACCTGCGCCTGAAACATGGAGAAGCCCCGCACATGACCCGCACGATCATCTCCACACCGCATGCTCCTGGCGCAATCGGAACCTACTCGCAGGCCGTGAAATGCGGCAGCACCGTATACGTGTCGGGACAGATTCCGCTGGATCCCGCAAGCGGACAGCTGGTAGCGGGAGATATCGACCTGCAGATCCGTCGAGTCTTCGACAATCTGAAGGCCATCATCGCGGCGGCCGGCGCCGACTTCAGTCATGTCGCCAAATTGAATGTGTTCCTGACGGACCTGCAGCACTTCGCTGCCGTCAACAGAATCATGAGCGAGTACTTCAGTGAGCCTTACCCGGCGCGCGCGGCCATCGGCGTGGCTGCGCTGCCCAGGGGGGCCACCGTGGAAATGGACTGTGTACTCGAGCTGTAGCCCCGCCTGATGCGTCGTCCATGACTCAGGTGGCACACAGCGAAGTGCGGTCGCCCGCGTCAGCACTTCCCGAGTTACGAGCGGTCACTGCGCTGGCAGGCGTTGGTCCGGCCCTGGCGGGCAAGCTGGCAAAGCTTGGAATCTTCACGGTTCAGGATGTGCTGTTCCTGCTGCCGCTCCGGTACGAAGACCGTACGCGGGTCGTCCCTATCGGATCCCTGCGTGCGGGAGACCGCGCTGTCGTCGAGGGCGACGTGCAGCTCACGGAGGTGGCATTTCGTGGCCGGCGCCAGCTCATTTGCAGAATTGCAGACGGGTCGGGATTCCTGACGCTGCGGTTCTTTCACTTCTCCGGGTCACAGCAGGCCGGACTGATCAGAGGAGTCAGAATCCGGTGCTTCGGGGAGGCCCGG
The DNA here is from genome assembly GCA_963819685.1 of uncultured Pseudomonadota bacterium. GTDB lineage: Bacteria > Pseudomonadota > Gammaproteobacteria > Steroidobacterales > Steroidobacteraceae > CAIUGU01. The sequence goes on along the minus strand of CAWFXI010000007.1, from coordinate 598,658 downwards.
CGCGGTCCCCTTGGCCTTGAAGTGGTGCATCCGGAGTACCGAAGAATTGAGGTGGACGCGCACAACAACGTGGAAGAAGCGTTGACGCCGGTGTACCCCGCAACCGAAGGCGTCGCGCAGGCACGACTGCGTCGGCTGACCACACTCGCCCTTGAGGAACTGCGCGATGACGGCGTGTGTGACTGGCTGCCTGCGGACTTGCTGAGAGGCCTTGATCTGCCGCCCCTCGGGGCGGCCCTGCAATATGTGCACCGTCCCCCTCCCGATGCCAGCCTTGATCTCCTCGCGCTGGGCCGGCATCCCGCACAGCGCCGCCTCGCATTTGAAGAGTTGCTCGCCCAGCACCTGAGCCTGAGACTGCTGCGCAGGAATATTCAGCGCGATCCGGGCTGGGCGATGCCCCCACACAACGTTCTGCTGCAGCGCCTGCTCACGAGCTTGCCGTTTGCGCTGACGAAGGCACAGGCGCGGGTATGGCATGAGATCGAGCGGGACCTCGCACTCGCCACACCAATGCTGAGGCTGGTACAGGGTGACGTCGGCTGCGGCAAGACTGTCGTTGCGGCAATGGCAGCATTGCATGCAGTGGATGCCGGCTTTCAGGTCGTGCTGATGGCGCCGACGGAGCTGCTGGCCGAACAGCACGCTCGAAACTTCGGCCAGTGGTTCGATGCCTTGCAAATAGAAGCGGTGCTGCTGACCGGGCGTCAGGGAGCACGCAAGCGGACGGAGATACTCGCTGGCCTTGCGTCTGGAGAAGTTCGTGTGGCCGTAGGCACCCATGCGCTGTTTCAGGAGCCGGTGAGTTTCACCCGGTTGGGACTGGTCATCGTCGACGAGCAACATCGCTTCGGTGTTCATCAGCGTCTGGCACTCCGGGAAAAGGGGCTGTCGGGTGGCCGCTATCCGCACCAGCTGATCATGACCGCCACACCGATCCCGAGAACCCTGGCAATGACGGCCTACGCGGACCTCGATGTCTCGATCATTGATGAGCTGCCGCCCGGCCGTACCCCGGTCCGGACCGTCGTGCTGCCGGAGGCGCGGCGGGCCGATGTCATCCAGCGCATTCGCGACGCCTGCCAGAGAAAAAGGCAGGCCTACTGGGTGTGCCCGTTGATCGAGGAGTCCGAACTGCTGGAGGCACAGGCCGCTGAGGAAACGGCAGCTGCGCTCGCGGTGGCACTGCCTGATTTGCAAGTGGGCCTGATCCACGGCCGACTGACGGGTCAACAGAAGGACGAGGTCATGGGACATTTCAAGTCGGGAGACATTGACCTGCTCGTGGCGACCACTGTTATCGAGGTTGGCGTCGATGTGCGGAACGCAAGCCTCATGGTCATAGAGAATGCGGAACGCATGGGCCTGGCCCAGCTGCATCAACTGCGGGGTCGAGTGGGCCGGGGCAGCGAGGAAAGCACGTGTGTATTGCTCTACAAGCCGCCCTTGTCCGGAGTCGCGAAAGAGCGTCTCGGTGTGATGCGCGATACCAACGATGGCTTTGAAGTCGCGCGACGCGATCTGGAGTTGCGCGGTCCTGGTGAACTGCTCGGAACCCGGCAAACCGGGCTCGCGAGGATGCGCGTTGCGGATCTGTTGCGTGACGCCGATCTGCTGCCCCGCGTGCAACAGGCCGCCACGATCATGCTGGAGCGTCACGAGGCCAGCATTGCTCCTTTGCTGAGCCGCTGGGTGGGTTCCGGCGAACGCTTCAGCAGGGTCTGAAGCCTCGGTTATCAAGCTCGTGTGCCCGCCGCCACACTGGTTGTTGACCCGACATGAGCTTCAACGGCAAAGTCGCCCCGCTATCATGTTCAAGAGCACCCATGGCGACTTCCGCAAGTACAAGTAATCGTTTGCGCCGCTTGGGCGAACGCTTCAATGCAACGACGCTGGTCAGCGAGGTGCTGCCCCAGCTGGCCGCGACCATCGGCGACTATGGCCGACTGATGCGCCTGGATCGGCCGATCGGGACGTTCCTGCTGCTTTGGCCTACGCTTTGGGCGCTCTGGCTGGCGGCGGACGGCCATCCCCAGCCACAAGTCTTCCTGGTGTTCGCGCTGGGCGTGTTTCTGATGCGGTCGGCGGGCTGCGTGATCAACGACTTCGCGGACCGCAAGATCGACCCCCAGGTGCGTCGCACGCGCGAGAGGCCCATGGCACAGGGCAGGGTCGAGCCGGCAGAAGCGATCATGCTGTTCGTCGGTTTGGCCCTGATCGCGCTTGGCCTCGTGCTGACGCTCGACCGGTTGACGCAACAGCTCGCTCTGGTGGGCGCTGTGTTGACCGTCACCTATCCCTTCTTCAAGCGCTTCTTCCCCATTCCCCAGCTGTATCTGGGGATCGCTTTCTCCTGGTCGGTGCCGATGGCCTATGCAGCAGAAGCCGGTGAAATTTCCAGGATCGGATGGCTGCTGTTCATCGCTGCGATACTGTGGACAACCGTGTACGACACGATGTACGCGATGGTCGATCGCGATGATGACCTGAAGATCGGCCTGCGCTCCAGCGCCATCCTGTTCGGGGATGCGGATCGCTTCATCATCGGCGTCATGCAACTGATGACCCTGCTCGCGCTGTGGCTGGTCGGGCGGGACCTCGACCTTGGCCGCTGGTACCAGGGAGGCCTCGCGGCGGCAGGGTGCTTTTTTCTTTACCAGCAGTGGCTCATACGCGATCGGCTTCCCGACAGATGCTTCAGGGCGTTCCTCAACAACAACTATTTCGGCATGACTGTCTTCATCGGCATTGCCCTGGAGTATCTCTTTCGCGGCTGACCGATGCGGCAGACATCACTGACAAGGTGATGCAAAAGGCACGGACAGACGTTTGCATCAACCTGTTAGCGTTTTGCCGGAAGCACGACCCTCAGAAATACATAGCCCACCACGGCTGAGACCAGCGAGCCGACCAGGATTCCAAGTCGATCGGTGACGGCAAAATCGGGTGCGACCTGATCGAAGGCCAGCGAGCTGATAAACAAGCTCATCGTGAATCCCACGCCGCACAGAATCGCTGCCCCATACACTTGTCGCCACGTCACTCCGGACGGCAGTCGTGCCAGGCCCACGGCAACTGCCAGCCAGGCAAACAGGAAGACCCCGAGCTGCTTGCCCGCAAAGAGACCGAAGGCGATGCCGATCGGGACGGGCGCGAGAATGTCGGTCGGCCTGAGACCGGCAAGGCTGACTCCGGCATTGGCGAAGGCAAAGACCGGGAGGATGCCGAAGGCAACCCACGGATGCAGGGAGTGCTCGATTTCCCTGACCGGTGAACGACTGGGCTCAATCGCATCGCGCATCGGGATCGCCAATGCCGTGGCGACTCCGGCCAGCGTGGCGTGGACTCCGGATTTGAGCACGCACACCCACAGAAACACGCCCACCATCGCATACGCCCCAGTGCGAACGACGCCTTTGAGATTCAGAACGATCAATGCCACCAGCGCCAGGCTTGCGAGCAGCAGTGAAAGCAGGGAGAGATCGCTGGTGTAGAAAAGCGCGATCACAACAATCGCGCCCAGGTCGTCCAGGATTGCCAGTGTCAGAAGGAAGATCTTCAGCCCCACGGGCACACGGTCTCCGAGTAGCGTCAGCACCCCAAGCGCAAAGGCGATATCGGTTGCAGACGGAATTGCCCAGCCGCGCATGCCAACCGGATCACCCCAGTTGAACCAGACATAGATTGCCGCGGGTACGACCATTCCGCCCAGTGCGCCAAACGCAGGAAGTGCGATCCTGGCCTTGTCGGCAAGCTCACCTTCGCGGATTTCGCGCTTCACTTCGAGGCCGATGAGCAGGAAGAACACCGCCATCAATCCGTCATTGATCCAGAGGAGCAGCGGTTTCGCGATTGCGAAGGTTCCGACGCGGATCTCGAGCGGGATATCCAGCAGCACACCGTAGAGGTGCGCCAATGGTGAATTCGCTGCCAGCATCGCCAAAGCGCCTGCGACGACCAGCAGGATGCCGCTCGAGGACTCCAGCTTCAGGAAACTGCGTATGGCGTTCAGCGGCATCGTCAGCACCACATAACACATTCCTGCCCTCGAGTTCACCAACGGGTCGATACAAAAGGCCGTCCGTTCGCATTACATCTGGATCCAGAGATCGGTCAGTGTTCGGCATGCGCTACCGCCCAGACTTCCACTCGTTGCGCGCCCGCGCGCCGCAGGACGCGCGCCAGTTCGTTGGCGGTGCTGCCCGTTGTTACGACATCATCGAGAATCGCAATGTGCTTTGCAGGCAGACTGCCGGTTACCGCGAACGCCCCGCGGACGTTCTTTCTTCGCTCCTTGCGCGAGAGCGCCGTTTGTTCGAGGGTCTGTCGTTGACGAACAACCAGATCGGTTCGCAAGGGCACGCCCAGCAGGCGCTCAAGCGGCAACCCTATCTCCACTGCCTGGTTGTACCCTCGATTGCGAAATCGCTCATCAGCGAGAGGCACCGGCACGATGCACTGTGGCCAGGACTCCTGACGCCCGGCAGCCAGGCTTTGTGCGAGCAATTGACCGAGGACACGGCCGTGGACGACGCGGCCCTGGTACTTGAGAGCGCGCACCAGATGATCGATCGGGTAGGCAAAGCGGAACGCGCAGTGGGCGTGGTGAAAGTGCGGCTTGCGCCTCAGGCATCCGCCACACAACGAGGCAGCGCCAGGATTTCCGGCCAGTGGATCGCCACAACGACCACATGCAGAACTGTTGAATGGCAGTTCCTCAGCGCAGGCCTTGCACACATCGAGCGCGATTGGCTGCCCCTGACCGCCACACAGCACACAGGTCGGCGGGAACACCATTTGTACAACAATTGACCAAGCGTTGACCACTCGTACCGAACCTGGTTGACAGCGGAAAGTGCCGTCTGAATACTGCGGGAGAGCAGTCTGGCGGGGCATGCCGCTTGCTGGAAGCGGGAAAACTGCGCTCTTCCTCAAGAAATGCCGCTTGCCTTTGCTTCATCGCCAGTGAATTTCGCAACACCTGCAGCTTGTACTCAAGGATGCTCATGCCCGGCCAGCCCCTCGATGCCTCAAGTCTGATTCGGACAGACTGGACCCTGGACGAAGTCAGGGGGTTGTTTGACTTGCCGTTCGCAGACCTGATTTTTCAAGCCCAGCTGGTCCATCGCCGGGAATTCAACCCCAACGAGGTACAGGTCAGCACGCTGCTCTCCATCAAGACGGGTGCGTGCCCCGAGGATTGTGCGTACTGTCCGCAAAGCGTTCGCTATGACACGGGTGTTGAGCGCGAAGCGTTGCTTGACGTCGAAACCGTACTGGACAGTGCGCGGACAGCCCGGGCGAATGGCGCCACTCGCTTTTGTATGGGAGCTGCGTATCGCAACCCCAGGAAGCATCAACTGGCAGCGGTGGCCGAGATGATTCGGGGCGTACGGTCACTCGGCCTTGAAACGTGCGCCACCCTGGGCATGCTTGAGCCGGAACAGGCGGAAGTGCTCAAGGCAGCGGGCCTCGATTACTACAACCACAACCTGGATACCTCTTCCGGATTCTACGAGAAGATCATCACCACCCGTACCTATCAGGACCGCCTCGATACGCTGCAGGCAGTCCGTGATGCCGGAATCAAGGTATGTTGCGGCGGCATCCTCGGCATGGGCGAGACCAAAGCCGATCGCGCGGAACTTCTGCACACGCTGGCAACGCTGCCGCAGCATCCCGACAGTGTTCCCATCAACCAGCTGGTCCAGGTGGCAGGCACGCCCCTGTTCGGCACAGCCCCTCTCGATCCGCTTGATTTCGTCCGCACGATAGCAGTCGCACGCATCCTGATGCCGAAGGCGCATGTGCGCCTGTCAGCCGGCCGCAGTGACATGTCGGACGAGTTGCAGGCCCTGTGCTTTCTCGCCGGCGCCAATTCGATCTTCTACGGCGACAAGTTGCTGACGACAGGGAATCCCGACGAGGACCTGGACCGCAAGCTCTTCGCGCGCCTCGGAATCAGCCCCGAAGCCGCCGCCGCGCCCAACCACGATGCCGACCCGGCTCTGGCTGTCCATCCAGGGGCACGTTCGCGAGGCGCTGAAGCAAGCCGTGATCAGGGGTAATTCCGCCGGATTGCTCGAGAGTGTTCTGAACACGCGCCTCGCTGACCTCACGCCCAGCCGGTATCGACGGCGACGGGTCGTAGATACGCCAGATACCAACCAGCCGGTGCGAGTCCGCGTTGACGGTCGCGACTGCATTTCGTTTTGCAGCAATGATTACCTCGGGCTTGCCGGCGACAGGGAAGTGATCGAAGCATGTACCGTCGCTGCGAGCCGTTACGGTGTCGGTAGCGGCGCGTCGCATCTGATCTCGGGTCATGGCCCGGAGCATGAAGCCCTGGAAGCCGAACTGGCGGCATTTACGGGTCGCGCCCGAGCGCTGGTTTTTTCGACTGGCTACATGGCCAATCTGGGATTGGCGAGTGCGTTGTTCCGGAAGGGCGATCACGTGTTCGAAGATCGCCTGAACCATGCTTCGCTGCTCGATGCCGGGCTCGGCAGCGGCGCGCGCTTCAGTCGCTATCCTCACGCGAACGTGGCAGCGCTCGAAGACCGCCTGTCACGCCAGCCAGCCGGTTCCGACGAACGCTGTTCCTGGGTGCTGACGGACGGTGTCTTCAGCATGGATGGCGATATCGCCCCGCTTGCATCGCTGGCAACAGCAGCGCGCACTCATGACGCTCACCTGATTGTCGACGATGCGCACGGGTTTGGGGTGCTGGGCAGAAACGGGCGGGGCAGTGTCGATGCCGCCTCGCTTGATCCAGATGCGGTTCCCGTACTGATGGCAACGTTCGGCAAAGCGCTGGGAACGTTCGGCGCATTCGTTGCCGGTTCCGCAAGTCTGATCGAAACACTGATTCAGGGTGCCCGAACCTACATCTACACGACCGCCTTGCCACCTTCGATTGCTGCTGCCACGCGCGTGGCGTTGCGTCGTGTACAAGCGGACGATTGGCGACGACAGCGTCTGAATCGCCACATCGCAAGATTTCGCGAGCAGGCCGGGCTCCTGGGATGGCCATTGCTGCCGTCGACGACTCCCATTCAACCGCTGATCCTCGGCAGCGAAGCGGACGCCCTCAAGGCGAGCGCCGCGCTGCTTGCGGCTGGCATTCTGGTCAGCGCGATCCGGCCCCCGACAGTCCCGGAGGGCAGCGCACGACTGCGCATTACGTTCTCAGCGGCACACGAAGACGGTCACGTTGAACAGCTGCTGGGAGCCCTGTCACGCCTGCACTGGCTTCCTTCGCCGGCATGAAGCTCAATGTCGACATAACAGGCACCGGTTTTGACCTCGTGCTGCTGCATGGCTGGGGTCTGAATGCCCGCATCTGGGATGGCATGGCGGGTGAGCTTGCAGGTACCTGTCGGCTGCACAGGATCGACTTGCCGGGACACGGCAGGAGCGAGTGGACACCAGAGTGCCGCACACTGGATGACTTCACTCGGGCGGTTGCTCCGTATGTGCCCCGGAATGCAACAGTACTCGGTTGGTCCCTCGGCGGCATGGTGGCGTTGCGACTGGCGACGCTGGCGGCGGAGCGCATAGCTCGACTGGTGCTGGTTGCAACGACACCGCGATTCGTGACGGCACCCGACTGGTCTGCCGCAATGACTCCGCAAGCGCTGGCAGGTTTTGGCGCGCGCCTGCGCGAAGACTACAAGGCAACCGTGCAGGAATTCCTGGCGTTGCAGGTGCGTGGAGATGAACGGGAGCTTGCCAGTCTGCGCGAGTTACGCCAGAGGTTGACCGCAGGCGGCCTGCCCGAACCTGCAGCGCTCGAGGTGGGTCTCGACATCCTGGGATCAGTGGATTTGAGGGCTTCGCTCGCGCGCCTGTCATTGCCAGCGCTGATCGTGGCGGGTGAACACGATCGCGTAACGCCCCCCGGTGCAAGCGGCCATCTCGCCGGGCACATTCCTGGCTCCCGATTTCATCTGATACGCCGTGCCGGCCATGCGCCCTTCATTTCGCATGCTGAGGAGTTCCGGACAGTACTCCTCGATTTCCTGTCGCAGGAAGCAGGGACCCACGCCTCGGCAGAAGTGGTTTCATGAAGCCGACCCCCGATCCGCAAATGGGCCCGCTTCGTCTGGATGCGAAAGCAGTGCGCAGATCATTCGATACGGCCAGCGGCTCGTACGACGCTGCGGCGGTGCTGCAGAAGGAAGTGAGGACGCGACTGCTCGGGCGCCTCGATTTCGTCGTGCTGCAGCCCGAGGTTGTGGTCGATCTTGGCGCCGGAACCGGGCATGCAAGCAAGGCGCTCAAGGCGCGTTTTCCGCGTGCCCAGGTGGTAGCTGTTGATCTTGCGCCCGGCATGCTCGCGGAAGCTCGCCACCAGCTGGGGTGGCGTCGCCGCTTTGACCGGCTTTGCGCCGATGCCGCGCAGCTGCCTTTCAAGGACCAGTCCGTTGACCTCATTGTCAGCAATCTGATGCTGCAATGGTGCACTCCTCCCGACGCCGTCCTTGCGGAAATCCAGCGCGTGCTCAAGCCCCGCGGACTGTTCTCGTTCACCTCGTTTGGACCGGACACCCTGCATGAGTTGCGCTCAGCCTGGGCAGTGGTGGACGCGCGACCTCATGTACACCAGTTCGTCGATATGCACGACCTGGGGGATGCTCTGATGCGAGCCCGACTTGCCGAGCCGGTGCTTGATGTGGAGCAATTCACGCTGACCTACCAGAACGCCACGGCACTCATGCGCGAACTCAAGCTGATCGGCGCCCGCAACGCCATGCAGGGCAGGGGCTCGGGATTGACTGGTCGACGCCGCATGCAGGCATTGCAGAATGCCTACGAGTCCTTCCGCCAGGATGGTGTACTGCCTGCTACCTATGAAGTGGTCTACGGGCAAGCCTGGGGGACTGGCAGCGTTTCCGTCGGTCACCGTCAGGATGGCGAGGTACGGGTTTCCGTCGAAAACATCGGTGTAAGGCACAGGGAATAGGGCATGGAATGTTGGACTTATCATTTACTTATTATTATCAATACTCCGAAATGGAAGGCCCTTTTTAGACTTCAGTTAGTGTCAAATTGAACTATTCATTGCCTCCCATCCCAGCCTCCAACGCTACCGGCTACTTCATCACGGGCACCGATACCGGCGTCGGCAAGACGTTGATTGCCGGTGCATTGATGCTCCAGCACAAGGCTCTTGGGCGTCGGGTAATGGGTATGAAACCGGTTGCCAGTGGCTGCCGAAGCACCCCTCAAGGCCTGCGGAACGAAGATGCCTCGCTGCTTCTCGAACAGGCTTCAGAGCCGCAACCCTACTCAATCGTCAACCCGTACGCTTTTGAACCGCCCATCGCACCTCACCTCGCGGCCCAGGCGATTGGAGTCACCATCGAACTGACGCGGCTCATTGCAGCGTATCGGTCACTGGCGGGCCAGGCTGACATCGTCATCGTCGAGGGCGCAGGGGGCTGGCGTGTGCCGCTTGGACCTGCTTCCTTCCTGAGCGATTTGCCCGAGACATCTGGGTCTCGGCGTTATTCTTGTCGTGGGCCTGAGACTTGGGTGCATCAACCACGCGCTGCTCACGAGTGAAGCCATCGAAAAGGGCGGCAAGTCGAAGCTGGTGGGCTGGATCGGCAGCTGCATTGATCCCGAATTCTCACCGCTCAACGACAACATCGAGGCTTTGCGCAGTTTCTTGCCAGCCCCCTGCCTGGGCGTGGTTCCGCCGCTTGCAGTTGCCACTGCTGAAGCCGCTCTTCCGTGGCTCGACGCCATGCAGCTAAGCCCCGGGGAATGAGGAAAAACCCCTTTTCCATCCGGGCTTTGTGCATTGCACCGTCCGCCTCGGCTCAAGTACCATACGGCCGATTTTCCAACGTGCCGGCGAGTTTGAGCAACATGACAAGTGGCAGCGCTTTCGCGACTCCAAGTGCGCACTTGCAGGCCCCGGCGCCGCATCTCATTGTGATTTCCCCAAACTGCTCGCTGACACCAAAGTCAGCGACGGTGTTTCTGGCTGCCACCGGGGGCGCAACTTTCCTGATCGCCGCGGTGATGGCAATCAAGGGTTTATGGCCCATCCTGCCGTTTGCCGGCCTCGAAATTGCGTTGCTCGTGTGGGCAACGAGACTGTCCATGAGGCGCGGCGCGGACCGGGAAACCCTCGAAATCACCGACTCCTCCATCACGGTCGAGCTCATCGAAGGGTCGTATAGGGAGTTCACGGTATTTCCTCGCCACTGGGCCAAGGTTAAACTCCGCGCGCCGCAACATGGGCTGCATCCGCTGCGCCTCTGCCTGGAAAGTCAGGGTCGCTCGCTTGAGATAGGCCGTTTCCTGGCGGAAGACGAGCGCCGCGAACTCGCGGCGCGCCTCAAACAGTTGATCGGGAACGTCAACGAATCGCCTGACTTGAGGTGAGGAGCGTACGCGTCATGCTGGGGCCAGCTACGCGCTCATCTGGGCCGAGGTTTGCCGGCCGCGCCGGCGGCAGCGCAACGCGCGCGCTGCTGATTACTGATTTATGGAATGGGAGCATTGGCACCAACATGTTGAAGATGCTTGAACGAGCGATGCGAAAGACCAGCCGTGCCTTTTGCATCTGTCGGTACGTCGCAACCGCCGTCGTAGCGGGTTTCCTTCAGGCGAGCCCGGCGCTCGCCGCCTGGAACCTCAACATGCCGGTGGGCGTTTCCGATCTGAGCCGCGACATCCACCAGCTGCACATGCTGATTCTGTGGATCTGCGTTGTGATCGCAGTGCTCGTCTTCGGCGCGATGATCTATTCCATCGTCAAGTTCCGGAGGTCGGCGGGTGCGGAGCCCGCAACCTTTGTGCACAACACGCAAGCCGAGATCATCTGGACGATCATCCCGATCGTCATCCTCGTGGGGATGGCCATTCCTGCGGCCGAGACCCTGGTCAAGATCGAGGACACCCGCGACTCAAACCTGACGATCAAGGTCACCGGCTACCAGTGGAAATGGCACTACGACTATCTGGATGACGGCGTCAAATTCTTTTCGGCGCTTGCCCCGGCCAGCAACGTTGCGCGGCAACTCGACTCCGGCATCGATCCCGACAGCGTCGAGAACTACCTGCTCGAAGTCGACAACCCGCTGGTCGTACCGGTGAACGCGAAGGTCCGCATCCTGCTCACGGCGGCGGATGTGACTACATGCCTGGTGGGTGCCTGATCTCGGCATGAAGAAGGATGCAATACCGGGATTCGTCAATGAACTCTGGTTCCGGGCCAGCGAGCCGGGCGTGTACCGCGGGCAGTGCGCCGAACTGTGCGGCCGCGACCACGGCTTCATGCCGGTAGTGGTGGAGGTGAAGTCCGAAGCAGACTACGCAGCCTGGCTGAAGCAGCAGCAGGGCGGGGCGGCTCCCGCACCGGTGGCAACGGCACAGGTCATCACAGGCAACCAGACGATTGATGTCGCGACCCAGATTGTCGCGAAGGCGGAGTAAACATGAGTTCAGTTGAGACCCTTGGCTCTGCAGCCGTTCACGCCCACGATCACGCGCATGAGGATCACGGCGCGCCCAAAGGCTGGCGCCGCTGGCTGTTCGCGACGAATCACAAGGACATCGGCACGATGTACCTGGTGTTCAGCCTGATCATGTTCTTCCTGGGCGGCGCGATGGCGATGGTCATCCGCGCCGAGCTGTTCCAGCCCGGCCTGCAGCTCGTCGATCCGGGATTTTTCAACACGATGACGACAGTGCACGCACTGATCATGGTGTTCGGAGCGGTGATGCCGGCAACCGTGGGTCTTGCCAACTGGATGCTGCCGCTGCAGGTGGGCGCACCGGACATGGCGCTGCCGCGCATGAACAATTTCAGTTTCTGGCTGCTGGTTGCAGCGTTCTCCCTGCTCATCCTCTCCCTGTTCGTGCCGGGCGGTGGTCCTGCTTCAGGCTGGACCCTGTATCCACCGCTGGTGATCCAGACGGGCGATGCGCTGCCGCTCGCCATCTTCGCGATCCACCTGGCGGGCGCGTCGTCGATCATGGGCTCGATCAACATCATCGTGACCATCATGAACCTGCGCGCACCGGGCATGTCGCTGCTCAAGATGCCGATGTTCACCTGGACATGGCTGATCACGGCGTACCTGCTGATTGCAGTCATGCCCGTATTTGCAGGCGCGGTGACGATGGTCCTGACGGACCACTTCTTCGGCACCACGTTCTTCTCCGCGTCTGGCGGCGGCGACCCGGTGCTGTACCAGCACATCTTCTGGTTCTTCGGGCATCCGGAGGTCTATATCATGATCCTGCCAGCATTCGGGATCGTGTCGGAGATCATCCCGACATTCTCGCGCAAGCCGCTGTTTGGCTATGACGCGATGGTGTACGCAGTGGCATCGATCGCCTTCCTGTCGTTCATCGTCTGGGCGCACCACATGTTCACGACCGGCATGCCGCTGGCCGGCGAACTGTTTTTCATGCTCTCCACCATGCTGATTGCGGTTCCCACCGGCGTGAAGGTGTTCAACTGGACGGCGACCATGTGGAAGGGTTCGCTGACCTTCGAACCGCCCATGCTGTTCTCGCTCTCGTTCCTGTTCCTGTTCACGATCGGCGGATTCTCGGGCCTGATGCTCGCGATCGTGCCAGCTGATTTCCAGTACCACGATACTTACTTCGTCGTTGCGCACTTTCACTATGTGCTGGTACCCGGCGCGGTGTTTGCCATCATGGCGGGCGTCTACTACTGGCTGCCAAAGTGGACGGGGCACATGTACAGCATGGCCGTGGCCAAGTGGCATTTCTGGCTGTCCACGATTTTCGTGAACGTCCTGTTTTTCCCGCAGCACTTCCTGGGTCTGGCGGGCATGCCGCGCCGCATACCCGATTACTCGACGCAGTTTGCCGAGTTCAACATGATTTCGTCGATCGGCGCCTTCGGGTTCGGCCTCTCGCAGTTGCTGTTCGCCTACATCATCTGGAGCAGCTTGCGAGGGGGTGCAAAGGCTACCGACAAGGTCTGGGACGACGCGATGCCGCAGGGACTCGAGTGGACCGTACCGTCGCCCGCTCCGCATCACACGTTCGACACTCCACCGGATGTCAGGTAGGCAGACGCGGGAATCAGCATGCTGAAGCAGGAAGCATTGTCTGAATCGGGACGACGGCAGCGCATTCGCAGGAATGTGCTGCTGCTCGTTGGCCTGGCTCTCGTTTTCTACTTCGGCTTCATCTACCTCGTGGTCACGCGCTCGCCATGAGCGACCAGCGCCGTGCCGACAATCGCAGACTCACCGGCCAGCTTTGGCTGATGGCCGCATGTGCCTTTGGCTTCGGCTTTGCACTGGTACCGCTGTACGGCGTTCTCTGCGATGTCACCGGCTATGGCAATCGCGAGAAGTTGCGCGCCGCATCGCAGGTCATCGAGGCGCCGGTCGGTGACCGGCGAGTCACAGTCGAGATGATTTCGGCCACGCCGACTTTCGGTTCATGGGAGTTCCACCCTGTGGTCGCGAGCATGGAAGTCGAGCCGGGACGGCTGTACGAAACGAAGTTCTACGCGAAGAACCTGCAACCACAGGCAGTCACCGGCCAGGCGATACCGAGCATCGCGCCAAGCCAGGCGACGCGTTACTTCCACAAGACAGAATGCTTCTGCTTTACACCGCAGCACTTCGAGGGACTCGAGGGGCGTGAGATGAGCGTGCGCTTCATCGTGGACCCGGCGTTGCCCGCCAACGTGGACCGTGTGACGCTCGCGTATTCAATGTACGACATTCCGCAGGTTGTGGCGGCACAGTGATCGTTGATTGCAACTGACAGGCAGGATTCCAAAGCTCATGGCTCACGCACAGACCGAACAGCCCGGTGGCAAGTACTACATTCCGCACGGCAGCCCCTGGCCGGTGATCGGCTCGATCGCGCTCTTCATCACGGTGGGTGGCGCGGCCCTGTGGCTCAACCACTCGAGTCCCGGGCCGTTCGTGATGACGGCTGGCCTCGTGATCGTGGCAACCATGTTTGCCGGGTGGTTTGGCACCGTCATCAACGAGAGCGAAGGACACTATTTCAACGAGCAGGTAGACAGGTCATTCCGCATGGGGATGATGTGGTTCATTTTCTCGGAGATCATGTTCTTCGCGGCCTTCTTTGGTGCCCTGTTCTATTCGCGACAGTTTTCCGTGCCCTGGCTGGGGGGAGAAGGCGTCAAGATTTTCACGAACCTGCTGCTCTGGAAGGGCTATGAAACAGCCTGGCCGACGAATGGACCCGCCGCCGTTGGGGGTGAGTTTGAAGTCATTCCTGCGTTCGGTCTGCCTGCGATCAATACCGCCCTGCTGCTGACGTCAGGCGTGACGATTACCATCGCTCACCATGCGCTCAGGGCCGGCAATCGCAAAGTCCTGAATATCTTCCTCGCGCTGACATTCCTGCTGGGCTTCCTGTTCGTCTACCTGCAGGCGCAGGAATACATTGAGGCCTACCACGAGCTGAACCTCAAGCTGTCGACGGGGATCTACGGCTCGACGTTCTTCATGCTGACGGGCTTCCACGGCCTGCATGTGACCATCGGCGCGATCATGCTGACGGTCATCTGGTTCCGTTGCCTCAAGGGACATTTCACGCCCAACCAGCACTTCGCGTTTGAAGGAGTTGCCTGGTACTGGCACTTCGTGGACGTCGTCTGGCTCGGGTTGTTTATTTTCGTCTACTGGCTGTAGCGCCAGCTATTGGCCTATCCCGTGGGGCTGGATCAGTCCCTGCGACCAGGCAAGCAGGAGCAACAGGAACAGGGCAACGGACAGCACGATACGCACCGTCAGTGCCTTGACTGTGGAGGAAGAGCTGCTCTTGTCATGGACGAGGTGAAACAGTCCCTTGCCCAGGCTGATGACGATACCGATCAGACAAGCGACAATCAGCAACTTGATCACGGTACGGTCCTGAAAAAGCTACGCCGGATTGGCGAGTGACGAGTATATGCCCGTACGTTTCCGCGATCGCATTTTCGCCCCGGCTCTGCCAGAAACCATGCTGACCGTTATGGCACTCGCGGGCCTGATCGGACTCGGCGTCTGGCAATTGCAGCGTGCCGGCGAAAAGCGCGCCCTGACTGAGACCTTCGTCGCGGGGCAGCAGCGGACGGTTCATCTGTCGGGTGCGAACGCGGCAGACCTGCCACGTTACCAGCAGGTGATTGTCGCGGGCGAGTACGAGACTTCAAGACAGATTCTGCTCGACAACATGCCTTCTCGCACAGGCGTCCCGGGCTATCGCGTGCTGACGCCACTCAAGCTCGAGGATGGCAACCTGTTGTTCGTGGATCGGGGCTGGGTTGCCCTTGGACCAACGCGTGCGTCCCTGCCGGCAATCGAGGTGGGTTCCCTTCACCGCGAGATCATCGGCCGGCTCGATCGGTTGCCCCTGCCCGCAATGCGACTGGGAACGCAGGACCTGTCCGCGCCGACCTGGCCCCTCGTAGTGAATTTTCCGGAGTTCCGCGATCTCAAGAGGTTGTACGGCGATAAAGTGCTGCAGCCCATCCTGCTACTCGATCCAAAGGCCGAGGACGGTTTCGAGCGGGCCTGGGAACCGCACTTCGGAGTCGGGCCAACGCGCAATGTGGCGTACGCCATTCAGTGGTTTGCGCTGGCGGTGGCATTGGTCGTCATTTTTATCGTCGTGAATCTGAAGAAGGCAGCCGTGAATAGTAGAGTATCGCCATGAACGATGGCCTGGCTGTACGGCCTCTGTCCACGCGCTCTCGCCGTCAACTGTGGCTGTTGCTGGTGCTGTTCTTTGCTCCGCTTGGTCTTTCCTTTCTGCTTTACTACAGCGGGAATGGGTGGCGGCCCACAGGCAGCACCAATCGCGGCGAGTTGATCGACCCAGCCAGGGCCCTGCCCGAAGTCGCGCTGGCAACACCTGCAGGGGTGCCGACGTCGCCGGAATTCCTCCGCGGCAAGTGGAGTCTGGTCTATGCAGGCGATGGAGCCTGTGACGCGCGCTGCCGCCAGGCGCTCAACGACAGCCGCCAGGTGCGTCTCGCGTTGAACCAGGACAGTTCGCGGGTGCAGAGGGTTTTTCTGTACACGGGAGCGTGCTGCGATCAGGAGTATTTCGCCACAGAGCAGGCCGGTCTGTTATTTGCGGCAGTGGAAGGCGACGCTGGCCGGGAACTGCTTGGCGCCTTTCCCGTGTACGACGGGGTCGAAGCAATCGCAGCGGGACGCCTCTACGTGGTCGATCCTCTCGGCAATCTCATGATGAGTTATGCAGCCGATGCGCCTGCAAAAAGTCTGCTCGATGATCTGAAAAAACTCCTGAAGCTGTCACAGATAGGGTAACTCATGCCGCAGCCGCGAATCGTCACCTTCCGGCGTCTCGCTCTCTGCGGAGCGGTGCTGGCGTTCGTGGTCGTAGTGTTGGGTGCATGGGTGCGGTTGAGCGCCGCCGGCCTCGGTTGTCCCGACTGGCCAGGTTGCTATGGACATCTCACAGCCGGACAGGCGGCACAGAATCTCGACGTTATTGCGAACGATTTTCCGGAGCGGCCCTTCGAGCAGTACAAGGCCAGCAAGGAGATGCTGCACAGGTATTTTGCGGGCGCACTCGTGCTGGTCATCGTTGCTCTCGCGGCTTTTGCAATCTGGAATCGGCGCGATCCTGCCCAGCCTGTCAGGCTCCCGGTCCTGCTCGTCGCAGTCGTCGGGCTGCAGGCGCTGCTGGGGATGTGGACGGTCACGTTGCTGCTCAAGCCATTGATCGTCGTTCTGCACCTCGTTGGTGGATTGACGACGCTCGCGCTTCTCGCGTGGCTGGCGACGAACACCGAACGTGCGAGCAAGCCAGGTCGGGAAAGCGGCCTGCGGAAGCTGGCGCTGGTGGGCATGGTCGTCCTTGCGATACAGATACTGCTCGGCGGCTGGACCAGTTCGAACTACGCTGCGCTGGCTTGTCCGGACTTTCCGACATGCCAGAACTCATACTGGCCCGCCATGGATGTCGACGATGCATTCGTCCTCTGGCGTGGTCTTGGCATCGACTACGAGGGCGGCGTACTTGATCATCCGGCACGAGTGGCAATCCATTTCGTCCATCGACTGGGTGCGATCATGGCTGCACTGGTGCTTGGCTGGTTAAGCATCGCTTCCTGGCGCCTCGGGCAGACCCGAAAAGTCCAGCTGGCCGGCGCCGCAGTGGGACTGGTGCTGCTTTCCCAGCTCGTCGTTGGTCCGCTGATGGTGCTTGATGGCCTGCCGCTGGCACTTGCAACCGCGCACAATGGCGTGGCCGCGCTGTTGCTGTTGACGGTTGTGCGCCTGAACCGGCTGCTGCACCCGCCAACGCGATAGTTGGAACTGCTGCCACGCTTCAACATGCAGACAGAGACAAAGTTGCCATTGGCCAGCCCCATTCAACCCGTCACCGGGACCGCGACCTGGCGGGATTACTATGAACTCGGCAAGCCGCGAGTCGTTTTCCTGATCGTATTCACTGCGATCGTGGGAATGTTGCTCGCAACGCCCGGGCTGCCACCGGTCAGTGCCCTGGTCTTTGGCACATTGGGAATCGGGCTCGCAGCTTCCGCGGCTGCCGCCATCAATCATGTCCTTGATCGCCGCTTCGACCTGCAGATGGCGCGTACACGGTATCGACCGATCCCTGCCGGCCATGTGTCGGAACGCAGGGCCCTCGCGTACGCCTGCATGCTGGCAGGCCTGTCGGTCATCGTACTTGTCGGATGGGTCAACTGGCTGACGGCGGTCCTGACTTTCTTTTCCCTGATCGGCTACGCCATCGTCTACACACTGTGGCTCAAGCATGCCACGCCTCAGAATATCGTTATCGGCGGTGCGGCCGGAGCAGCTCCACCGGTACTGGGCTGGGTCGCGGTAACGGGGCATATCGACCCCTATGCGCTGCTGCTGTTCCTGATCATTTTCACGTGGACGCCCCCACACTTCTGGGCACTCGCGATTGCGCGCCGGGACGAATATGCCAAGGCCGGCATCCCCATGCTGCCAGTGGTGTACAGCGTCGAGTTCACGCGGCTGCACATCCTGCTCTACACGATTCTGCTCGTGCTGGTAACCCTCCTTCCCTATCTGACAGGCATGAGTGGCCTGATCTACCTCGCCGGCGCCCTGGTGCTGGGGGCCGCGTTCATCTATTACGCATTGGCCCTGCTGACAAAGCCGACCGAACGCCTGCCCATGAAGACATTCGGGTTCTCGATCACCTATCTGGCGGTGCTCTTCACCGTCCTCCTCGCGGATCACTATCTGCTCATCCGGCTCTGAAGAAACACGCAAAATTGGCGTATCTTTCGCAGGATGAAGCCTGCGCGTTCAAGAAGCCTCGTGCCGTGGTTGCTGCTCGCCGTGGTGGCGCTGATCGCTTACGGGTCGCTCTATCCCTTCAACTTCAAACGCGATGCGATCGATGGGGACCTGTTCAATGCCTTGAGCAGCCTGTCATGGGCACGAGCAGGACGCGGCGACCGTGTGTCGAACGTACTGCTCTACATACCGCTCGGGTTCTGTCTGTTTCTGTGGATTGAGTCTGGTCGGCGGCGTTGGCTCGCAGCGGTCGTCGTCGTGGTTCTTGGCGCCATGCTCTCACTGCTGATCGAAGTGGCGCAGATGTTCATCTCGCCCCGTGTGCCCAGCCTGACCGACCTCAGTCTGAATACCCTCGGCACGCTCGCGGGAACGGCCGCTGGATTTGTCTGGCGTTCCTTAAGCAGTCTCATACCAATGCAAACGGTGGGCGGCAACCGCTCCGATCGGACGGCGCTGATTGTCATCCTGCTGTGGCTTGGCTGGCGCCTGGCGCCGTTCGTTCCAATGATCACGCTTGCCAAGATCAAGTTTGCGCTCGTGCCGCTGTTTGCTCCACAGATCGATGTCGCGGCCACACTGGGCTACCTCGTCTGCTGGCTGGTCGTGGCGCAGGCGATATTTGCTCTCGCGTCGAGGCAGGGTGGCATCGAAGCGCTGTTGGCCGTGATTGCAACCGCGCTCGTCGGCCGACTCCTGATGGCTGGACAGGTATTCGTTCCGTCGGAACTGGTGGCGCTGTTACTCCTGCTGCCCACGCTGGTCGTCATCAATCGCCTCGCTCCGGGCCCACGCCATCTGCTGCTGCTCGTCGCCTTCGCTGCGGTCTTCACGATTGATCAGTTGGCTCCTTTGCGCTTCACCAGCACGCCGGGTTCGTTCGATCTGTGGCCCTTCCTGGCCTGGTTTTCTGCAGGTCTGCCAGTTGATGCCCGCGGGCTGCTGGCATTCCTGTTCTTCTGTTGCGGGATGATCTGGCTGCTCAAGGACGCCGGAATGCCATTCGACTTCGCGCTCGCTACTGTCGTAGTCGGTGTCTTTGCGATCGAACTATTGCAACTGTGGCAGCCGGATCGTGCGGCGTCGGTTACCGATCCCCTGCTTGCGCTGGCCGCAGGACTGATTCTGAGGATGCTCGACCCCGGCGCCGGCCGTCGTCTGACTTTCAGATAGCGAGCCGGGTGCTGCACTAACCGATATCACCCGGCCAGCTATTCCCCGAGTCTTGCGCAGCCGTTCAACGTGCGACCATCCAGCCGTGCCTCCGCCGTATAGGCGAAGTAGTCTCCGGACATTGAGTCGCTGCATGGGTTGTTCGTTATCGTCAGTTCCAGCGAATGCCCGCCACTTGCGCCCCCATAAGTCACCGTTCCTTCGGCACCCAGTGTCTCATCCATCTTGAACTCAAGCGGAGTGGCCTGGCCGACTTGTCGCAGGAGCATCCTGTCCTCTCTGATCTCGATTGCCCAGAACGGCTCATTGCCGCGAGCCTGCACACGATACGCGGGAACCCCCGTCGCGCAACCGGCAGCGTCAGCTGGCGCGCCGGCATACAGCAATTCCTCCAGCAAGAAGACCTGTTTGAATGTGGCAGGGATTGCCGTACCCGGTGGAGTCGCCATACGTTCGCCGCGAACTTCCACATAAAGCGGGGTGCCAGGCTCGCCAGCCAGTTTTGCGTAGACGTCATCCAGCGTCGGATCGCCCTGGTCGACGAGCCAGACATCAACAGCTTCATCGCAGAATCTCAAAGTTCGTGAGTCCGCTGTCAGCGTTACCGTGCCGCGCCTCAAAGTCAGGCTGGACTCCGCTGCGGGCGCGGTAGTCGCCGCTGCCACATTCGAAGCAGGCCCCTGGACTTCGCCGGTTGCAGGTGGCAGTGACCCGGGCTCGGTTCGCTGGCACGCGTTTGCCAGCAGAGCTGCCAACACTACCCATACGGTCCTGTATTCAAAAGCACTGGACAAAGTGTCGATCCTCATCTGCTGGCTTAAGGCGAAGCGTACCAGAGGATACGCGTCTCATCTGCGCTACAATCGCGCCCCCTTGACCGGTACCGCCGCATGGACCTATCGCCACTGCTTGATACATTGAACGATGCACAACGCCAGGCAGTGGCGGCTCCGCTGAAGCCAACGCTGGTGCTGGCAGGAGCAGGCAGTGGCAAGACGCGCGTCCTGACACATCGCGTCGCCTGGCTGGTGCAAGTGGAGAATGTTTCGCCGCACAGCATCCTCGCGGTCACGTTTACCAACAAGGCGGCTGGTGAAATGCGCGGCCGCATCGAGGCGCTGCTCTCGCTGCCGGCCGCGCCTCTGTGGATCGGTACTTTTCACGGCATCGCCCATCGGCTGCTGCGCATGCACTGGCGTGAAGCTGGTTTGCCGCAGGCCTTCCAGATTCTCGATGCCGAGGATCAGCAGCGCTCCGTCCGCAAGCTGATCAAAGCCATGAATCTTGATGAGGCGAGGTGGATCCCGAAGGAAGTCACCTGGTTCATCAATGCCCAGAAGGACGAGGGCCTCAGGCCAAAGCACCTCAAGGCTGACGGTGACCCGACAAGAGAGCAGTTGATCCGTCTGTATGCGGCCTACCAGGAATCTTCCGATCGAGCCGGCGTCATCGACTTCGCCGAACTCCTGCTTCGTGTCTATGAGCTGTGGCGGGACAACGCCGACCTGGCCGCTCACTATCGAGCGCGGTTCCGGCACGTCCTCGTCGACGAGTTCCAGGACACGAACACGGTACAGTACAAGTGGCTCAAGGAAGTTACCGGCTCGACAGGGACGCCATTTATCGTTGGCGACGATGATCAATCGATCTACGGCTGGCGGGGTGCGAGAGTCGAGAATCTCCAGCAGTTTCGCCGTGACTATCCGGACGTGCAGATGTTCCGGCTCGAACAGAATTACCGCTCAACGGGCAATATTCTGGCTGCCGCGAATGCACTCATCGCCCAGAACAGCGGTCGACTCGGCAAGAACCTGTGGACCAGCGGAGAGAAGGGTGAGCCGGTCAGGCTATACGCCGCATTCAACGAACGCGATGAAGCCAACTTCGTCGTTGAGCGCATCCGCGAGTGGACGGCGAAGGGCGGCAATCGGCGCGAGTGCGCCATTCTGTATCGCTCGAACGCGCAATCCCGGGCGTTTGAAGAGGCCATGATTGCCGCGAGGATGCCCTACCGCGTCTATGGTGGACTGCGTTTCTTCGAGCGTGCTGAAATCAAGGACGCCCTCGCTTATCTGCGCCTGATCTTCAATCGCGCTGATGACGCGTCGTTTGAGCGGGTCGTCAATCTGCCGACACGGGGTATCGGCAACAAGACTCTCGATGCGATACGCGACTACGCTCGTGCCAACGCGTGTCCGCTATGGCAGGCGGCGGGTGCCACTATCGCCGAGCTGGGAGCCAAAGCAGGTGTGAGTCTGCATGCCTTCCTTGCATTGATCGAGCGACTTGATCGGGAGACACAGGGCATGGCCCTGCACGAACAGGTTGATCGTGTCATCGAACAGAGCGGCGTCATCGCCCATCACCAGAAGGAAAAAGGTGAACGCGGCGAGGCAAGGGTCGAGAACCTGGAAGAACTGGTCAGTGCTGCGCGCGGCTTCGACACCGAGGAGACTGGCGATATGTCACCGCTCGCCGCGTTTCTGTCGCACGCGGTGCTCGAATCCGGTGAAGGCCAGGCGGATCAATGGGAAGACAGCGTACAGATGATGACGCTGCACTCAGCCAAGGGCCTGGAGTTTCCACTGGTTTTCCTCTGCGGACTCGAAGAGGGGCTGTTTCCGCACCAGCGGTCGGCGACCGATCCGTCGCGGCTCGAGGAAGAACGCAGGCTGTGTTACGTCGGGCTCACCCGCGCGATGCAGAGGCTTTACTTAAGCTACGCAGAGCAGCGTCGGTTGCATGGCGTGGACAGCTATGGCTCACCATCGCGATTCATTCGCGAACTTCCTGCCGAAACGCTGGAAGAGATCCGACCAAGGATCCAGGTGTCGAGGCCGGTCTTCGTGCCCCGCAAACCCATGATGGAGGAAGAGCCGGTAGCAGGTGTCAGGCTGGGTCAACGGGTTCGTCATGGAAAATTCGGCGACGGCATCGTGCTTGGAATCGAAGGCCAGGGCGGACATGCCCGGGTACACGTGAACTTCGAGCGGCAGGGCGCCAAATGGTTGATGCTGGCTTACGCCAACCTGGAACCCCTCTGAGACCGTTTACGGGAAGTTGGGTTAGAATGCGCTGCAACAAGGCCGTCTTCCCAACCCAAGGCAAGTAAAGACGGCAGGCAAGCCACTCCGAAGTACCGCCGTTTCTCATGGTCAGATTTCACTTCCACTCTTGTATTTCGACCAGTTGCATCGTTTAAAGCCTGGCGGTTACCGGTAAATCAGAGCTTCCCCAAGTGAAAATCATCATTCTCGGCGCTGGTCAGGTCGGCAAGACGGCCGCTCATCATCTCGCTCGCGAGGAAGCGAATGAGGTGACGGTGATCGATCAGAACGACGAACTCCTGCGCGATCTGCAGGATCGGCTCGACATCCGCACCGTGGTGGGCAATGGAGCGTTTCCAAGCACGTTGAGCGCAGCCGGTGCCAGGGACGCAGACGTCGTGATCGCGCTGACCAACAGCGACGAAGTCAACATGGTTGCCTGCCAGATCGTCTGGAAGCTGTTCAACAAGGATGCGACACGCATCGCGCGCATCCGCTCCGGTGACTATATCCAGCATTCCGGACTGTTCACCGACGAGGATCGGGCGTTTGCCGTGGACGTCACCATCAGCCCCGAGCAGCTCGTGACTGAACACGTCGCCCGGCTGATCCGCTATCCCGGGGCATTGCAGGTGCTCGATTTCGCTGACGGCAAAGTGCGGCTGGTTGGAACTCGAGCATTGCAGGGTGGCTTGCTGGTGGGACAGCGGCTGCTTGCGATTCGTGAACACATTCCCGGCACTGATGCGCGCGTTGCAGCGATCTATCGCGGCGGACAAAGCATCAAACCGGAAGGGGAAACCGTCATCGAGCACGGCGATGAAGTGTTCTTCCTGGCAGCGCGGAAGGATATCCGTCTGGTCATGAACGAGATGCAGCGGCTGGAAGGTCCTGCACGCCGGGTAGTCATCGCTGGCGGCGGCAACATTGGTTTTCGCCTGGCGCAGCTGCTGGAGAAGGACAACCAGGTCAAGCTGATCGAACGCGACTTCAAACGCGCCCGCCGTATATCCGAGCTGCTGTCGAACACCATCGTGCTCAATGGCGACGCTGCGGACGAGGAGCTGTTGCTGGAGGAAAACATCGACTCATCCGATGTATTCGTTGCACTGACCAACTCGGAAGAAGCCAACATTCTCTCCGCGATGCTCGCCAAACGGCTCGGCTGTCGCAAGGTGATGGCGCTGATCAACCGCCCGGCCTATGCGGAATTGATGGAAAACGGGCCGCTGGACGTCGCCCTGTCGCCGCAGATGGTCACCATCGGATCGTTGCTGGCCCATGTGCGGCGCGGCGACGTGGTCCGGGTCCATTCCTTGCGGCGCGGCGCGGCCGAAGCGATCGAAGCAATCGCCCACGGCATCCAGGGCGAGAGCCGGGTCATCGGCCGACGCATCGAAGACATTCCGATGCCCGACGGTGCGACGATTGGCGCGGTTGTCAGAGGCGACGAAGTCATCATCGCGCATCACGACACGGTGATCGAACGCGACGATCACGTGATCATGTTCCTGACTGACAGGCGCCATGTGGAAGCCGTCGAACGCCTGTTCGAAGTACCAAGACGGTGGCGGGGATGAGGCTGGCTCACGACGCAAGCACATGAATCTCGCCCTCGTCCAGCGAATCCTCGGCTTGCTGCTGATGATTTTCGGCATCACCATGTTGCCGCCAGTCGCCGTCTCGCTCTACTACGGCGACGGCAATTGGGATCCTTTTGTCGATTCATTCGTTTCCCTGCTGGTAGTGGGCGCAGTCATCTGGTGGCCAGTCCGCAAGCAGCAACGCGACCTGCGATTGCGCGACGGCTTTCTCGTTGTGGCGCTGTTCTGGGTGGTCATAGGGCTTGCCGGAGCCGCACCGCTGGTCCTTTCGGATCAGCCGGAGATGTCTCTGACCGAAGCGGTGTTCGAAGCGGTATCCGGATTCACGACGACCGGCGCTACGGCGCTCGTAGGCATCGATCATCTACCGGAGTCGGTCCTCTACTATCGACAGCAGATCCAGTGGTTCGGCGGAATAGGTATGGTCGTGCTGGCGGTCGCGCTGTTGCCGATGCTGGGTGTCGGCGGCATGCAACTCCTCAAGGCCGAAGCACCCGGCCCCGTGAAAGACGCGAAGCTCACGCCAAGAATAACGGAGACAGCGAAAGCGCTCTGGCTGATCTATGTCGCCATCACTGTTGCCTGTGCCCTCGCATTCTGGGCAGCCGGCATGTCGCTGTTCGATGCAATAGGACACAGTTTTTCGACGGTCTCCACTGGCGGCTATTCGACGCATGACGCCAGCCTGGCCTACTTCGACAGCGCGCCCATCGAAATGATCGCGGTATTCTTCATGTTTTTGGGGGGCATCAATTTCTCGTTGCATTTCACGGCCTGGCGGCACCGACGGATCTCCGACTACTGGCGAGATCCGGAATGGCGGGTGTATGCGGGCATTCTGCTGACCAGCGTTCTGGTTTGCGCCCTGACGCTTTGGCTGTCGGGGACCAAGTCTGCTCCGGGACAGGCACTCCGCGCCTCGCTGGTACAGGCTGCTTCCATGTTGACGACCACCGGTTTCCGGACCGAGAGCATTTCTCTGTGGCCGGGAGCACTACCGCTGATTCTGGTGCTCACCATGTTCATCGGGGGCTGCGCCGGGTCAACCGCTGGAGGCATGAAGGTAGTCCGCTGGTTGATGATCTGGAAACAGGGCAGCCGTGAGGTGTTCAAGCTCGTGCATCCCAGCGCGGAGATGCCGGTCAAGCTGGGTGGCAAGGCGCTGGAGTGGCGGGTCATCGACGGTATCTGGGGCTTTTTCGCTGTCTATGTCGTGAGCTTCGGCGGATTGATGGTCTTGTTGATGGCTACTGGTGAAGATCAGGTGACGGCGTTCTCGGCGATCGCAACCTGCATGAACAACGTCGGTCCAGGTCTTGGCAAGGTCGCCGCGAACTTCACGTCGATCAGCGATCCCGGAAAATGGATCTGCATCCTCGCGATGCTGCTGGGGCGCCTGGAAGTTTTTCCGCTGCTCGTTCTGGTCACCCCGACGTTCTGGCGAAAATGAACGGCTCGAACTGAAGCCAGGTACGCTGCATCGCGATTGCGCAACTGTCGATGCAGTAATTACACGTTTTCCCCTTCTGGAAATTTGTTGCCACGATCTCGTTTGCCAGGGGCACAGCGCACAGGCAATCAACCTTGCCAGTACGTAACGCCATAACCCAGAATTGGCGGATGATACGCTCCGCGCAATGAAGCGTTCTTGCCCGTCCGGATGGGGAATGCACCGCAACTTTGCGATCGCTGTCTGGCGATGTGGACGCTGCCGCAACGAGGTCGATTGAGTGAAGCGCGCGCGTAAATTGCTCCTGCTCCGATCAGCGGTTGCCGTCACAGCAGTGCTGTTCGCCTTCTTTGCCGTTTACGTGATCTATCTTGATCGGGTGGTCACGCAGCAGTTCGAGGGTCGTCGCTGGACCCTGCCAGCCCAGGTCTATGCGCAGCCGATTGACCTGTATGTCGGGCAACCTCTCGCTGCGGCAGGATTCGAACAGGAGCTCAAGCGGCTCGGCTACCAGCAGACAGGCCAGGCGAGTCGTCCCGGGACCTATCAGCGCCGTGGCAACCGGTTCGACTTCATGAGCAGGCGCGTGCAGTTCTGGGACGAGACCCGCGAGCCGCAGTCGATCTCCCTGACGGTGCAGTCAGGGGCGATTACCGAGATGCGCGACCAGTCCGGTGCCGATGTGTCGATCTTCAGACTGGACCCGCTGCTGATCGGCAGCATCTTTCCGATTCACGGTGAAGACCGCGTAGTCCTTACTCCAGAGGACATCCCGCCGCTGCTACCTGCTGCCCTGAAGGTCGTGGAGGATCGAAAATTCGACTCCCACTTCGGTGTCGATCCGGTCGCCATCATGCGGGCGATGTGGGCCAATCTGCGTGCCGGGCGGATCGTGCAGGGCGGATCGACGCTCACGCAGCAGCTGGTGAAAAGCTATTTCCTGGATAGCAGACAGACGCTCGGGCGCAAGGCTGAGGAAGCGCTCATGGCGATCATTCTGGACGCCCGTTTTGACAAGGCGGACCTGATGACTGCCTACATCAACGAGATCCATCTGGGACAGGATGGACAGCGGGCGATTCATGGATTCGGACTTGCCAGCCAGTACTATTTCGGCAAACCCCTTGCCGAGCTCCAGCTGCATGAAGTGGCTTTGCTCGTTGCGGTGGCTCGCGGCCCGTCCTACTACAACCCGCGCCGGTCTGCTGACCGCGCCCGCGAGCGGCGCAATCTGGTCCTGCAGCTGCTCGCCCAGAACGACGTGATTCCCGTAAAAGCTGCAGAGGCTGCCAGCAAGCGTCCCCTGGGGATCGTCGGTGATGGTCGGGTAGCGTCCGGCTACTACCCCGCGTTTCTCGATTTCGTCAGGCGTACCTTGCGGCGCGACTATCGTGAAGAAGATCTGACTGAAAGTGGACTCAAGATCTTCACGACACTGGATCCTCTCGTCCAGTCGAGCGCGGAAGCGGCACTGATTGCCGAGCTGAATCGCCTTGACAAGGCTCGCAAGCAACAGCGTGAAGAATCACTCGAAGGCGTTGTAGTCGTGACTGCTCCCCAGAGCGGTGATGTCAGTGCGATGGTAGGCGGGCGACGCGTAAGCTTCGATGGCTTCAACCGCGCGCTCGATGCCAAGCGTTCAATTGGCTCACTGGTCAAACCCGTCATCTACCTTGCCGCGATCGAGACCGGCCGCTACAACGCTGCCAGCATCGTCGAAGACGGCCCCATCGAGGTGAAGCTTGCCAACGGCCAACTGTGGCGCCCACAGAACATTACGCAGGAAGTGTTCGGCCCCGTGCCATTGGTCAGAGCGTTATCGCAGTCAATGAACCTCGCGACTGTCCGTCTGGGTATGGCGGTCGGACTGCCCCTCGTAACCCGGGAGTTCACCAAGCTCGGGCTTGAGAAAGAGCCGCCCCAACTTCCTGCCCTGTTGCTGGGTGCACTGGATGTGTCGCCCATGGAAGTGGCGCAGCTCTACAACGGTCTCGCAAACGGAGGCTTCCGCACGCCCTTGCGGGCTGTAAAGGCCGTATTGGACGCGAAAGGTAAGCCGTTGCAGGCGTTTTCCCTTGAAATTGCCCAGCTGGCTGATCCTGCATCGGTCTATCAGGTCAATCGCATGCTCGTCGAGGTCATGAACCGCGGTACTGGTCGGGCCGCTCGAGCCAGACTCCCGGCAGACCTGGTGGTCGCAGGCAAGACCGGAACTTCTTCGGACTATCGCGACAGCTGGTTCGCCGGCTTCTCGGCATCCCATCTTGCCGTCGTGTGGATTGGCTATGACGACAACACTCCAACGGGCCTGACCGGCTCGTCCGGTGCCCTCGCAGTCTGGTCGCAGTTGATGGGCAGTCTGAACACTTCGTCGTGGGACGCTTTTCTGCCCGAGTCCCTGGAAGAAACATCGATCGAATTTCAGTCAGGTCTTGCTGCCCACCCCGATTGTGCAACAGATGTACTCAACGTCCCCGTCCCTCATGGAACTGTCATCGAGCCAAAACCAGGATGCGAAGCGGGAACACTGCAAACGCTTGGGGGGCGTGTGAGTGGTTGGCTTGAGGGTATTATTCGGCGATGAGGTTCCGCGTCCGCCGTTCATCTCCGCTGACAGTCGGCGTCCTGTGGCTTGGAGTGCTCGGAGGGTGCGCGCTGCCGGCACCCTATTCGCCACCAGCCCCGACAGTAACGCCCGTGCCTGTACCTCCCGCACCTGTCGGCAGCGCGCCGCAAGTAGAAGTTCTACCGGCACCTCCGCCGGAAGCACCGCCTCCCGCAGAGCCTTTGCCACCCCCACCGATTCGCGAACGCACATTGAATCCGGCGGCCCGAACGCTGGTTGCCCAGGCCCAGGCCCAGACTGCGGCTGGCAACTACGCGGTCGCAGCGGCAAACCTCGAGCGTGCATTACGAATCGAACCCGACAGCGCCCAACTCTGGATCGAGATGGGAAGAGTCCGCCAGGCTGAAGGCAACTTTCCGCAGGCCGAAAACATGGCCCGCAAGGCGCTGTCACTGGCGGCCGGGGATCCTCGCAGCCAGGCTGCAGCTTGGCGCTTGATAGCGGAGTCATACCGTTCTCGCAAGCGCGTACAGGAAGCCCGCGACGCCGACGTGCGAGCTGATGCGCTTACACCAAATTAACGGAGCAGAAATCCCACTTATCTGTCCTGAATTCGCCATATCTGCCATGAAATTATACTTATGCGCCGACAATAGGCGATCCTTCGATAGAAAATGGTGATTTTCACAAAATAACGACAAGACCCAGCTTCGAAATTTAATAAATGGAACAAAAAAGAACGAAGTGGGAAACTAGTAGCTAATTTTGCGAGATAAATGGATTTCGTGGCATATTTATGCGTCATTCCCCAAGTAATGGCACTTCCAGATACTGAACTTTCATTTGTAAGTGGACGTGACCCGACGGGTCTCCCCGAAGGGCCACTTTCTCGTCGCTCATGATCGGACTACTGCAAAGAGTCAGTCAGGCGGAAGTCCTCGTGAATGGCGAGTCTGTTGCGTCCATAGGCAGCGGCTTGCTGGTCCTGGTTGGCGTGGAAAGAACAGATACCGAGATCATTGCCGATCGGCTACTGGAGCGGATCGTGACTTACCGCGTATTTGCGGATGAGGCTGGAAAAATGAACCGGGATCTTCGTGAGCAGGGCGGGGGATTGCTCCTGGTCCCGCAATTCACGTTGGCAGCTGACACGGCCAAGGGTCGAAGGCCTGGGTTCAGCACAGCAGCGGCGCCCGAGGTTGGCCGTGCGCTTTTCGAGTATCTGGTCGCCGAAGCAAGTAGACAGCTGGCCACTATCGCAGCCGGCAGGTTCGGCGCGACCATGCAGGTCAAGCTGACCAACGAGGGGCCGGTCACCTTCTGGTTGCAGGTAGCCCCTTAAGAATGCCGCGGAACTGGCTGGTCAGCTGGGAGGTCATACTGGGAAGTGCAGCACACCCCCGTAACGTGCTGCGCAGCCATTTGGCGTATGATCCCTCCCCTACCTCAGTCCCGCTTGGAGAGAACTAATGGGCATCGGCTTTCGTGAGCTCCTGATCATCCTGGCGATCGCCCTGCTGATTTTTGGTGCCAAGCGCCTGCGCACGATCGGTTCCGACCTCGGCGCTGCGGTCAAAGGCTTCAAGAAGGCAGTCGACGAAGGCGATACCGAAGAGTCGGGCAAGCAGTTGAAGGCTCCCGCGACACAGGATGCAGATTTCGAATCTACCCCGACCGCAAAGACTGGCAGCAAGTCAGCCAACGGCTGAACTGCAAGCTGACAGGGCGCCATGTTCGAGGTCGGTTTCACCGAGATCATCCTGATCCTGGGTCTCGCCCTGCTCGTCCTGGGGCCGGAGAAGCTGCCCAAACTTGCTGCGCAGATTGGACGCTGGACGGGCCGCGCCCGATCAATGGCGAGGCAACTGAGGGCGCAACTCGACCAGGAAGTGAACTTCCAGGAGCAGCGGGCTGCTCACGGCAAGGGCGACACAACGGCCAAAGCAGCGGCCGAGCCCGCTGCGCCAGTTCCGGACGAGACCGTCGCCGCAACGTCCACCCCTGACGAATTCACGACGCCAGCCACTTCAGTTCCCGACAGCGAACCAGCCTTGAAGTCGAGCAATGAGTGAACCCGGTGATGCTCGGGAGAATCTGGCAGAAGGGTCCCTGATCTCCCACCTCCTGGAGTTGCGCGACAGACTCCTCCGAGCCGTCATAGCCATCACCATTGTTTTTGCACCGCTGGCCTATTTTTCCAACCAGCTATTCACGCTGGTTGCCCAGCCGCTGATCAAGAAGCTGCCGGCCAATACATCGATGATCGCGACCAGCCTGATTTCCCCGTTCATGGCGCCGCTCAAGCTCGCGCTGATGACCAGCGTGTTTCTGGCGATGCCCTATGTCCTCTACCAGATCTGGGCCTTCGTATCACCCGGGCTTTATCGTCACGAGAAGCGGTTCGCCATTCCGCTGCTCGTGTCCAGCATCGTCCTGTTCTATCTCGGCGTTGCGTTCGCGTATTTCGTCGTGTTTCCGCTGATGTTCACCTTTCTGACCAGTACGGGTCCGGTTGGTGTTCTCATGATGACGGATATCGCCAGCTATCTGGACTTCGTCGTACTGCTGTTCTTCGCCTTCGGCATCGCTTTCGAGATTCCGGTCGCCACGGTTCTGCTGGCCTGGACTGGCCTCGTCCGCATTGAAACAATGAGTGCCAATCGCGGCTATGTGCTGCTGGGTATCTTCATCGTTGCCGCCTTCCTGACTCCACCTGACGCGATCTCACAGAGTTTCATGGCCGTTCCCATGTATCTGCTCTATGAAATGGGCATCGTGGCCTCCAGGATCATGCTGAAGGAAAAACTTGCGGAGCGTCGGAAGCAAGAACAGGAGAGCGCGGGCAGCTAGCTCCAGACTGCGCGCATGACCATTCCGAGGTCGCGTGCCTCGTATTGCGTCAATAGCCAGAGATCAGCGAGACTCGTTACAGAAGCGAAGATCTTCATAGATCGGGAACCTGCATGCAATTTTCGATCGGGACTGTGACAAGAACAACATGAGCACGCCCGATCCTGAAACGAAGCAGATATTTGGGCAGCCTCGGGGGCTGTACACGCTATTCTTCACCGAGATGTGGGAGCGCTTTGCCTACTACGGCATGCGCGCGCTGTTGGTGCTGTTTCTGGTCGATGCAGTGGCAAACGGTGGTTACGCACTGGATGACCGCACCGCTACCGCCATTTATGGACTCTATACCGCCGCCGTCTATCTTGTAGCCCTGCCCGGAGGCTGGATCGCGGACCGCTTGCTCGGTGCGCAGCGAGCGATATGGTGGGGCGGGTTGCTGATCATCCTCGGTCATCTGCTGCTGGCCATTGCCTCAGGTCCGCCACACTTCTATGCAGGGCTCGTTGTAATCATCCTCGGAGTGGGACTCCTCAAGCCCAACGTCAGTGCAATCGTTGCGGATCTGTATCCGGAAGGTGGCGGACGGCGTGATGCCGGATTCACTGTCTTCTATATGGGGATCAATCTGGGAGCCTTCCTTGGACCCATAGTCACCGGCTGGCTGGCTCAAACTTACGGCTGGGCCGTTGGTTTCATAGCAGCGCCAGTGGGCATGGCCATCGGCCTGCTGCAGTTTCACTTTACCAAGCGCCATCTTCGGGGAGCCGGTGAAAGGCCCTATCAGCGGCCAGGTGAGGATCCGGCAGCTGTTCAACGCCGGGGCTGGCAATGGGTTATTGGCGCGCTCGTACTTCTCGCTCTGTTTGTTTTACTCGTCATGGCTGGGGTAGTGCCGCTTGAGCCTGTGAGCCTGGCACGCATGACGACAGTGCTGATAGCCGGCATGGCTGCGGGCTTCTTTGCCTACCTGATCTTCTTTGCGGGGCTGGAAAGCATTGAAAGGCGTCGCGTACTCGTGGTTCTCGTATTGTTTATCGCCTCCGCAATGTTCTGGGCCGGCTTTGAACAAGCTGGCTCATCCCTGAACCTGTTTGCCGAACGCTATACCGATCGCTTCCTGTTCGACATGGAGTTTCCGGCCAGCTGGTTCCAGTCGCTCAATCCGATATTCATCCTGATGTTTGCTCCCATGTTCTCGGCAATCTGGATTGCCCTGGCGAAGAAGAATCTCGATCCCTCTGCACCTGCCAAATTTGCCTTTGGCATCATCCTGATGGGTCTCGGATTTTTCGTGATGGTCGAAGCGGCACGTCTCGTGACACACGGTGACAAGGTGCTGCCATTCTGGTTGACCCTGACCTATCTTCTTCATACGTTCGGCGAACTTTGTCTGGCTCCGGTTGGGCTGAGTGCCGTAACAAAACTGGTTCCACAGCGATTTGTCGGGCAAATCATGGGCATCTGGTTCCTTGCGCTGTCGCTTGGCAACCTCGTAGCCGGACTGGTCGCCGGGGAGTTCGACGCCAGCAATGTTGAGGCAATGCCCGGTCAATACATGAACACCGTAACGTATGCACTCATCTGTGGCGGCGTGCTACTCCTGCTGGCAAGGCCCGTGCAGAAACTTGCAGGTGGCGTGAAGTAGTCCACGAATGGGTACCGACATTGCTCCCCCGCAGCTGACTCCCCGCGCGATCGCACTGGCAATCGTATTGGCAACGGTGCTGGCAGCCGCGAACACGTATCTTGGTCTGTTCGCGGGATTGACGATTGCATCCTCCATTCCCGCGGCTGTGGTTTCCATGGCGGTACTCCGCGCGCTTGGCGGTGGACACATTCTCGAAAACAATATCGTGCAGACGGGAGCTTCAGCAGGTTCGTCAATCGCAGCCGGCGTCATCTTCACGCTGCCCGCCCTGGTCATCCTCGGCTACTGGAGCGACTTCAAGTACCTGTGGGTTCTCTCCATTGCCGGATTGGGAGGCGTGCTCGGCGTACTCTTTTCCGTGCCTTTGCGCCGCCTGTTTGTCGTTGAGCAGAAGATGGCTTTTCCGGAGGGAAAGGCAGCCGCCGAAATACTGCGGACTGGCGAGAATCCGGCGTTAGGCGCGAAACTCCTGGCCTCCTCTGCGGCGCTTGGTGGAATTCTCAAGCTCGCTGCTGCCAGCGGCCTGCGACTGATTCCCGACACTGCTGCGGCGGCTACATACGCAGGCAAGAGCATTGCCTATGTCGGCACCAACCTCTCTCCCGCGTTGCTGGGTGTTGGTTACATCGTGGGCTTCAATATCGGAGCCGTTGTACTGCTCGGCGGAATCCTTTCCTGGAATGTGGCGATTCCCGTCTATGGCGCCCTCTTCCTCGATGGCAATCCGGAACTGGCCGCACGACTGGCCGGTGTGGATGCGGAGGGCGCCGCCAACATCCTGTGGTCGACGCAGATCCGTTACCTCGGTGTGGGGGCCATGCTCATCGGTGGACTCTGGACCCTGGTGACCCTGAGGGGGTCTCTGCTGTCGGGAGTACGGAGTGGCCTCGCCGCAACCCGCACCAGTGCAGTGGAGGTGGTCAGTCATCTGGAGCGCGATCTGCCAATGAAGTTCGTGCTGCTCGGTATTGCGCTGTTCACGCTGCCGCTTGCCATCCTCTATCACTCGATTGTTCATGACTGGAACATTGCGATATCCATGACGGCAATCATGATCGCGACGGGTTTTCTGTTCTGTTCCGTATCCGCCTACATGGCTGGGCTCGTCGGTTCGTCCAACAACCCCGTATCGGGTATAACGATTGGAACCATCCTGCTTGCCGCCCTGATGCTGTTGGCGATGATGGGACGGGAATCATCTTCAGGACCGGTCGCTGCGATCATGATCGGAGCCGTCGTTTGCTGTGCGGCGTGCATTGCCGGCGATAACCTGCAGGACCTCAAATGTGGCCATCTTCTCGGAGCAACTCCGTGGCGCCAGCAGGTCATGCTGGCGATTGGCGCCATTTCCTGTGCGCTGGTAATGGCCCCGGTACTGAACCTGCTAAACGCTGCCTACGGCATCGGAGTACCAACTGCGATTCACCCCAACCCTCTCCTCGCGCCGCAGGCGACTCTGATGGCTTCGGTAGCCACAGGCTTGTTTGGTGGTTCCCTGCCGTGGAATATTATTGCGACGGGCGCCGCTATCGGAGCCGCAATCATCGTCATCGATGAGTTGCAGAAAAGGCGCGGTAGCAGCTTCCGTATTCCGGTACTGGCTGCGGCCGTCGGCATCTATCTGCCCCTCGAACTGACGGTGCCAATATTCCTTGGCGGTGTGATCGCCCATCTTGTCGAGCGCGCACGAAACGTGGACCGCAACAGTGCTGAAGCTCTGGACCAGGTTCATCGTCGTGGAGTGCTTTTCTCGGCAGGCCTCATCGCCGGAGAGGCACTGATGGGAATCCTGATTGCAATTCCCATTGTCATCTTCAGCCGTGCCGACATTCTGGCGCTCCCGGCAGCGCTGCAGTTCAATGGGTGGATGGGATTGCTGTGTGTCCTGGGGGTAGCGACTCTGCTTTTCAGAGCCGGTTTGTCTCAGGGCACCAGGGCCAGCTCAAGCCCTTCGCCCTAGATCCGATCGAATATCTGCTGACGTGATGCCAGGCAGCGTGGCAACTACTTCCGGATCACCATCACTTCGAATCGGCCGTTGTTGCCGATCAGGCCGGAAGCCAGCCACGAAGTGATACTGACGATGATCGACGCACCGATCGCCGTCCAGAAGCCGGCAATCGAAAAGCCGTCCAGCATCAGGGCCACCAGCCCCAGCATTCCGGCATTCACAACCAGCAGAAAAAGCCCCAGCGTCAGGAGCGTCAATGGAAACGTGAGAATGACGGCGATTGGCCTGATCACGGCGTTCACCAGGCCGAGGAGCAATGCAGCGGCAATCAGTACTCCCGGGGAGTCGAACTGCATACCGGAAAATATCCGCGTCGCCAGCCATAAGCCGAGCGCCACGATGGCTGCTCTTAAGAGGAATCCAGGCATTCGTTTATCTCCAGCCGCGTTGCTCGACAGCTGCCCCAGCTTCCTCCTCGCGCGAGCCGGCCGCAAGTGTCATCTTGGTCGTATGGAGCGCTGTTTAACGTGCAGGTGCGCGCCGGAGCAGTTTGTCCTGCTCCAATCGCTGGTCAGCCAGTATCAGGAGGGCTTTCGGCGTTTGCGCGTCTCTGGGATAAGACACGAGGCCTATGCTTACGGTTGCACGAACCATGCGGCTTTCCACCAGTAGCGTGCCGCTGTAGACATTGTTCCGGATCCGCTGGACGACGGCATTCGCTGTGGCCTGGTCTGCTTCTGGCAGCAGCACGACAAAAACGTCGCCGCCCATGCGCGCAGCGTGGTCCGAAGCGCGAATCGATCGTGTGATGGCTTTCGCGACCGTCGCAATCATCTGGCTGCCCGCTTCGTGGCCCAGCGATTCATTCATCTGCCGAAGGTCATCGATGTCAACCATCGCGATGCTGTAAGGCTGGCCCGACCGCTCCCCTTCTCGATGATGCGCTTCGAGCAATGCCTCGAAGGCCTGCAGGTTGAGCAGGCCGGTCAAGGTATCCCTCGCGGACAGCGTAGTGAACTGGTGCTCAACCGTCCCGATCCTGCCTTGCAGCCTGAGCAGAATGAATGCGGCAGCGAACGGTGGGGCGAGGACATTAACCAGAATGGCTGCAGTGGTCAGAAAGGAAATATCGTTCATGGCATCCAGAAAACGACTCTGGAGTAGCGCCAGAACAAAGATGCCGAGTGAGAACAGCGACACTTGCCAGCGCTTCCAGTAGAGAGCGCTCGCGACTACCGGCAATACGTATAAGGAAATGAAAGGACTGCCGCTGGCGCCGGTCGACGTCGTCAGAAGCGCTGCATAGACGAGGAGCAGCACTATCTCGGTTGCATGCGTTGCGCGAGCATTGGGCTGACGGCCAGGCACCAGCCTTACCGCCATGACCGCAACGGCCATTCCCGCTATGCCTGCCACTGCCAGGCTGGGATGGATGAAGTTCAGCGGATCGAGGGCGTATGTGCCGCCTCCAAGGGCGAGGCCCAGAAGCTCAAGCCAGAATAGAGTTCGATCGGTTCGTCTCTTATCCGTCAATGCGCGTGGCACGGGATCCATCGGTACTTCTCAGGCCTGGACGGAAAGCGCGCATGGTACACGTGGGCAACAAGAAGTTGCGCGGCGATGGAAGAGCGGAAAGCCGGCGTACGTTCAGCTCGCGATTCGGGTCGGAGCAACGGACTTCCGGGTAGAGGTCACGAGCGACCTGGCAGGATTCTGCAGTTGCAGCAACACCTGTTCCAGGGGTTGCGGTCTGCCAAGTGCATAGCCCTGGCCGAAATCGACACCCAGGCCGGCGATGACGGCGCGAATGCCCTCGCTTTCGATACATTCGGCGGTGGTGCCGAGACCCATCGCCTTGGCCAGTTGCACGATGGCGCTGACCATCGCCTGGGACCTTGAACTGGTTACGACGTCACGGACGAGGTCACCATCTATTTTCAGATAGGAAACCGGCAGTGTCTTGAGGTATGTCAGAGATGACAGGCCGCGCCCGAAGTCGTCGAGCGCAATTTCGTGCCCCAGATCCCTGAGACGGCGCATGAGGGATTCGGCTCGCACAATGTTCGTCACGGCCGCTGTTTCAGTCAGCTCGAATGAAATGAGCGCCGGCGGGAGTGCATGCGCCCGCAACTGACGCTCAAGGAAGCCGTGAAAATCTTCATCGCCGATGGATTGACCTGAAATGTTGATTGCGAAATGGGCGCCTGCTGCAGTGAGCTCGTCCACCATGGGTCCAAGCGTTTCCAGCACATACTGAATTACCCAACGGTCGATATCGGGTGCCAGCTGATAGCGCTCCGCCGCCGACAGGAATTTCGAAGGCGCGATGCTTGCACCCGTTGAATCAATCATGCGAAGGAGCAACTCGAATCGCTGCTGACTGCGGCCCTCGGCAAGGGCAACAAGCGGCTGCGCCTCCAGCCTGAAACGGCTGTTGGCGATCGCTTCATGAAGACTGCCGACCAGCATGACGTCCTCGTAGCGACGGATGATGCTCTTGTCAGCCTCTTCGTACACTTCAACCCTCCCACGACCACGGTCTTTTGCCGCCTTGCAAGCGATCTCTGCGATGGCCAATGCATGTGCGAGGGGATTCTTGGTGGGGGTCACGCTTGCCACGCCAAAGCTGGCCGACACGTCGATGGGTTTCGCGTCAACGACATACCCGAGACGCTGGATGTTGTCGCGAAGCGTATCAGCCAGCTGGCTTGCTGCCTGCAACGTACACTCAGGAATGAAAACGGCGAACCGGTCCCCCGAGATTCGAGCTGCGAGCATGCGCGGCACCATGCTTCGACGAATCGTGTCTGCGAGTCGCGCGATCACTTCATCGCCGACGTGCATCCCGTGGTTTTCGTTCAGTACATGAAGTCGGTCGATATCGACATAGATGACGCAATGTGCCGCCTGCGGTTCGCTGGTTGCGAGTGCGGCCAAGGCACGCTTCTCGAATGCCGGCCTCGTAAGCAGGCCCGTGGCCGAATCATAGGAACTCTGCAACACATACGAAATGCGGCGGGCAAGCAACTCGACGATCCGTACCTGCCGCAGATCGAAGTCGTCGGAAGTCGCTGGCTTGAACAGCACCATGATACCTGCAACCCGTTGCGTGCCCTGCCACACAGGACACGAAAGAATCTTGTAAGGGACTTTCGCGAGCGGAATGGCGTCATCCGCAGCGTTGATCAGCGTGGTACGGCGATGCAGCTGCGACCACGTCAGGAGCTGGCGATGCGCGCGTGTAAGGACTTCGGCCCCCGTCCCAGGCAGTACGTCTGCAGCGGTGCGGCAAACCGCGACCCCCCTTTCCGGAATCAGCAAGGCACCCAGGGCGCAGCCGAGGTGAGCAACGCAATTCTGCACCAGCTGACCAAAGTCGTCTGCGTCAGGCTCCGAGGCGGAGCCAGTTGTCCCGAGCAACAGCTCAAGGTCCTGATCCCGGACCGACAGATGCTTCTGCAGGTCCACGATGCTGTCCTGGTTCGCAAGCTCGCGACTCAGAATCTCGAGGACTGGCCGCAACAAACCATGGATCAGGGAGAATGGCCTCTGTTCGGTTCCTGAAGACTCGCGACAGGATACGGCTGCAACGCCCAGCACCTGGCGGGACTCATCCCGCAATATGAACACATAGGCGATGGCCCCATCCCAAAGACGTGAAAAGCCGTCACTCGTGTCCGCGCCGGGGGCACGGGCTTCTACCAGTACTTCATCCGCCAGTTGCTGCAGGTCCGGGCCGTCACAGCCATCGGAAAGCCACAGAGGCAAGCCAGAGCGGTCATAAAGAGCGATGCAAAGTGCGCGCGGCAACAGCATCTTGATGATCTGCCCATAGGGATCGAGCGACGTCGGAGTCACTTGTGCAGCTACAGGTTGCTGAGCAACTAGGGAGGAATTGGTCTCAGCGGGATTCATCCGACTCACCCAGGAGCCTCAGGCGCGATGCAGGGGAGGTGATAGTGAGAGAAACCCCGAGTGCATTCTTTGATGGGGGCCGCACTTTACAGAATTGCGCCATTCTGGCGCGGCGGGTGATGCCTGGCAGCAGGCCGGTTCAGGGCTTGCCAAGCCAAATGAGCGGGTCCTGGGGCTGGCCCGCCTTGCGAATCTCCATGTAGAGCCCGGCATTCGCGTTTCCGCCGCTATCGCCGGCCGAAGCAATGACATCGCCCGGGACTACCCGGTCCCCAACGGCCTTGAACAGTTGTTCATTGTGGCCGTAGAGGCTCATATATCCGTTGCCGTGGTCCAGGACCAGCAACAGTCCCATGCCGGGCAGCCAATCGGCATAGACGACGCGTCCGTGAAATGGCGCGCGGACTTGTGCCCCCCTTTGCGTATCGATGAGCAGGCCTTGCCATTTCAGTGGTCCGCCGGCTCGCAGCTGCCCGAAGCGGGCCAGAAGCTTGCCTTTCACCGGCCAGGGCAATTTGCCTTTGACCCGCTCGAATGGCTGCGGCGCAAGGACCGGAAAATCCTCCATCGCACGGCGCAGCTGCTCCACCAGCCGCTCGAGAGTCCTGGCGTCGCGCTCCAGCCGGGAAAGCTCATCGCCCCGCGATTTGATCTGCGATTGCAATGACGCCAGTGTCTGACTGCGTCGCTCGCGCGCCTGCCCCAGACGCCGCACTTCATCAGTTCTCTGGGTTTCCAGACCGTTCAGTCTGGCGACCTCCGCGCCAATACTCTCTTCCAGAAGCTCGAGATGGGCGAGATGATCACGGATGGCGTCAATGCGCTCAGCCCGTGCCTCGCCGAAGTAGCCGTAGTAAGCCAGCATCCGCCCCAGTGTTGCCGGATCCTGCTGATTGAGCAGCAGCTTGAGGCGCTCGTCGCGACCGTTCAGGTACGCCACTCGAAGCTCGGCCGCCAGTGCCTCACGTTCGGAGGCCACCTGCCGTTCGGTAACCCCTTGCTCTGCGCGAAGGTCCTGGAGTTTTCTTTCCGTCGCCAGCCGCTCAGTTCGTGTCGCTGCGAGCCGTTGTTGCGCCGACTGAATATCCAGCTCCGTGTCTTTCAGCTGCGTGGTCACCGTGTCGCGGCGCTGCACATCCGCGTTGATGGCCTTACGGACGGCGTCGATTCTGCTGCGAACCTGTTTCAGTTCTGATTGTGTTGCTTCGGGGCTGGCGGTCGCCGCAAACGCAGGGGCCGGAAAGACCGTCGGCCATAGCAGCCCGATTGCGACCAACGCTTGCCGGCACATCATCCGGCGAACCTTAAGGGTCTGTGGAGGGTTTTGGAAGCTGGACATGCGGACAAGGGGGAAACCGCGGAGTTCACAGACGGCCCTGCGCAGGCCCCAACCCACCACAGTCTACAGGCTGAAGGGGGCTGTTATACTCCCGCTCCCTCGGCCCCGATGACCGGGGCGTTTCCGCCTCCAGGCGTTACTGACCAACGTTGTGAATATGAATCGTTTTTTTGAGTTTGTTTCCGCCCACCCGCTGCTGATCGCTGCCACGGCCCTGGTGGCGCTGGTGGCAATGGTCCTTGAAATCCGCCACCGCGCCAAAGGGTCGGCGGCTGTTGGACCTTCGGATGCCGTCCTGCTGGCGAACCAGGGTGCCTTGATGCTGGATGTGCGCACTGACGAACAGTATGCCGAAGGTCACATCATTGATGCCCGCCACCTCAAGAGCGCTGACCTTGCGTCCAGCGTCGACACGCTGAAGAAATACAGGGAAAAACCCGTTGTCGTCTATTGCGATACCGGTGCTACCTCTGCGGCGGCAGCCCGTCTGCTCAAGTCCCAGGGCTTTGCCAAGGTGGTCAACCTGAGAGGCGGCGTGCAGGCATGGAAGCAGGACAACCTGCCACTCGTGAAGGAGACGGGCAAGGGTGGCGGCCGCAATCCAGGCGCCAAGGGGGCGAAGACCGCATGAGTGGCCAGCTCCCGATCCGGATCTATTCCACGGCGTTCTGTGGCTATTGCGATCGTGCCCGCGCTCTGTTGACGCGGAAAGGCGCGTCCTTTACGGACATCAAAGTCGATGAGGACATCTCAAGCCGTAATGAGATGCTGCGGCTGAGTGGTGGACGGCGAACCGTTCCGCAGATATTCATCGGCGACCGTCATGTAGGCGGCTTTGAAGACCTGTACGCTCTTGAGCGCAAGGGCGAGTTAGACTCGCTCTTGAACCCGGTGACCTGAAGAGCCTCACCTCACAGTCTTTCCGGCAGTCTCCAACCCGTACCCACTGCCCATAACCCCTGATAGTAACGACGAAGGAATCTCCCAATGGCCGAAGCAGCCCCGCTCCAGAACGGCGAAGTCGATCCCAATGCACCGCTGTTTTCACCGCAGGCGGTGTACGTAAAGGATCTGTCGTTCGAGGCGCCCAACGGCCCGCGCATGCAGAACGGTGCTCAGAACCCGGCGATTAATCTCAGCATGAATACGTCGGTCACCGACATTGCGCCCGAGATGAAGGAAGTGGTCCTGAAAATTCATCTTGAAGCCAAGGTCGGTGAGGCAACGTTGTGGCTGGCGGAACTGCAGCAGGCGGGTGCGTTCGCAGTCAGGAATGTACCGGCGGAAGACCTGCAGCGCCTCGTCGGCATCTTCTGTCCCCAGTATCTGCTGCCCTATGCGCGCCAGGCGATTTCGGACCTGCTGCTGAAAGGTGGTTTTCCGCCCTTCCTGCTGCCTCCCGTCAATTTCGAAGGACTCTTTGACCGGGCAGTGGCGGAATCGCGCCAGCAGGCTGCGCCCCAGGGTTCGCCTACCGCCATCAACTGATATCGCCGGCGGTTCGCAGTGGCGTCATCCGCCTCTTCGAAAACCAACCAGGCTATCGCCGTCCTTGGGGCTGGATCCTGGGGTACGGCGCTGGCCATTCAGCTTGCGCGCACTGACGGTGTAACGATCCTGTGGGGCCGCGACGCTTCGCATCTGGCAACAGTCGCGAGTGAGCGGCGCAATCGCCGGTATCTTCCCGACGCTCCATTTCCAGATGCGCTGACGCTGGAGCCGGATCTGGGCCGCGCGCTGGCTGGCAGCCGCGATCTGCTGCTTGCTGTGCCGAGCCATGCGTTCAGGAGCACGCTGCGCGAAATCGCCGGACTCCTGCGGCCAGGAATGCGCGTGGCCTGGGCAACAAAGGGCATAGAACTCGATACCGGCATGCTGCCGCATCAAGTGGCTGGCGAAGTGCTGGGACAGAAGCTGCCTGTCGCCGTATTGTCCGGACCTACTTTTGCGAAGGAAGTTGGCGCTGGCCTGCCGACTGCGATGACAGTAGCGTCTGCCGACCCAGGCTTCGCTCTTGATCTCGCGCAGAGGCTGTCGGGACAGAATTTTCGTGCGTACACGTCTACCGACATCGTCGGTGTTGAAGTCGGCGGGGCAGTCAAGAATGTGCTGGCAATTGGCGCGGGAATCTCCGACGGCCTGGGTTTCGGTGCGAATACGCGTGTAGCGCTGATTACCCGTGGCCTTGTTGAAATGACGCGCCTGGGCGTAGCGCTTGGCGCCCGCCAGGAGACGTTCATGGGTCTCGCCGGACTTGGCGATCTGGTCCTTACCTGTACCGACAATGCCTCACGCAATCGGCGCTTCGGCCTGGCACTGGCTGCGGGGACCTCGGTTGCTGATGCGGAACGAGCGATCGGCCAGGTCGTGGAGGGAGTCCCCGCCGCGCTTGCCGTAAGGCAAGTGGCCCAGCGCCTTGGCGTGGAGATGCCCATCTGCGAACGGGTGTATCAAGTCGTTCACAAAGGCCTGTCACCTACCGAGGGTGTCCGTGAGCTGATGAGTCGCGGCATCAAGGCCGAGAATGACTAGACAGAATGCCAGGAGCCAGTTGCGCGCGATCGCGTGACATTCTTCAGCGGCGTGCCGCTCCGGAAAAACCGTGCTGTCGCCAGGCTTCGAAAGTCACCACGGCAACGGCATTGGACAGATTGAGGCTGCGGTTTCCGGGAAACATCGGCAGGAACAACCGCCGCTCGGGAGGACAAAGTTGCAGCGTATCTTCGGGAAGTCCACGGGTCTCAGGACCGAATACGAAGGCGTCACCCTTCTGGAAAGCGACCTGGTCGTGACGCACCTGACCCCGGGTTGATATGGCAAACCAGCGGGTCACCCCAAGTTTCTGCAAGCACTCGTCGAGAGAATCCCAGATTCTGACCCTCGTCATCTCATGGTAGTCGAGACCTGCGCGGCGAACCCGTTTCTCGTCCAGCTCGAAACCCAACGGCCGGACCAATTGCAGTTGAGCACCCGCATTTGCGCATAGCCTGATGACATTGCCGGTGTTGGGCGGAATCTCCGGCTGGAACAGAATGATATGGAACACTGCTGGCGGGAACTGGTGGTATGGACACCGAGCTGCAGAATACCCTGTGTGCGGCGCACGTAAAGCACCAGCCGGCAGGCCGGGGCTTCCGCTAGACTAGGCACCTTGAGGAGTCCTTCATGAACAGCGCGCCGGGTCCGATCCTGCCACCATCGCTGAAAAGCACTTTCTGCGGACTGGCTTTCGATTCTCCAATCGTATTGCTGTCCGGATGCGTGGGCTTCGGTGAGGAATACACACGAGTAGCGGGTTTCACGAACCGCGACGCAGGTGCAATCGTGCTCAAGGGCACGACCCGCGAACCGCGCCTGGGTAACCCGCCTCACCGTGTGTATGAAACCCCCATGGGGATGCTGAACGCCATCGGGCTACAGAACCCCGGTGTAGACGCGGTCGTGCAGCGCATCCTGCCTGGTCTGGATTTCGACGAGACGCGGTTCATCGCCAACGTCTGCGGTTCGACCATCGACGACTATGTGGAAGTGACCCGGCGTTTCGACGACTCACCGATCGACGCGATCGAAATCAACATTTCCTGCCCGAACATCAAGGAAGGCGGGGTGCAGTTTGGCAACTATCCGGACATGTCTGCCAGGGTCGTTGAAGCGTGTCGTGCTGTCACGCGCAAACCACTGATCACCAAGCTTTCCCCCAATCAGACAGACATCCGGGAAAACGCACGACGCTGTATTGAGGCAGGAAGCGATGCGCTGGCTGTCATCAACACCGTCATGGGAATGGCGATCGACGTGAAAACCCGGCGACCGGTCATCGGCAATATCCAGGGCGGACTGTCGGGTCCCGCGATCAAGCCAATCGCATTGCTCAAAGTGCACCAGGTCTATGACGTTGCCCGCAAGCACGGCGTACCGATCATCGGCCAGGGCGGTATCTACACGGCTCAGGATGCCCTGGAATTCATCATTGCGGGAGCCA
The DNA here is from genome assembly GCA_963819685.1 of uncultured Pseudomonadota bacterium. Lineage (GTDB taxonomy): Bacteria > Pseudomonadota > Gammaproteobacteria > Steroidobacterales > Steroidobacteraceae > CAIUGU01. The sequence goes on along the minus strand of CAWFXI010000007.1, from coordinate 554,837 downwards.
GCGCTGTCGGGGTTGGAACTTCATTGTTCTATGACCCGCTCGTCTGCAAGAAGATCAATGCCGGGATCAGCCAGTACCTGACAGATGCCCGCATGAATTCCGTTTCGGATCTGGTAGGCAGCCTGGTAACGGACAGGGTAACGGCTTTGCCGCCACGTCAGGCAGTGGCTTCCTGCTGACCGGTACTGCTGTCTTTCCCGGCTGGCGTAAACAGCAGCTTCTGCGTCGGATACGCGAATTCAATACCGCCGCTTTCGAAAGCCTCCAGCAACCCGAGATTGATGCTGTGTTGTGCATCCATCAGCGCACCGAGTTTCGGTTTCAGGACGAAAAATACAGCCTCGAAGTTGAGGGCGTAGGCACCGAAGTCCTTGAAGTGGCAGCGCTCGAACCTGACGCCAGGCTGGTTGCGGATCACCTGCTCGATGATGCCGGCAACCTGTGCAACCTTCGCGCGCGGAGTCTCATAGGCAATCCCGATTCTCATGACGCCGCGGCGTTCGTCCATACGCCCGAAATTCCGCAAGCGGCTCTTGAGCAGATCGGCGTTGGACAGAATGATCTGCTCACCATCGACGCTGCGAATGCGCGTGCTCTTGATGCCAATGTGTTCAACCTGGCCGGAGCAGTCGTCGATGACGACGTTGTCGCCAACCGCGAAGGGCTTGTCGAGAGTGATCGACAGTGAAGCCAGCACATCGCCCAGTATGGTCTGCACGGCGAGTGCAATCGCAATGCCGCCGACGCCGAGTCCGGCCACCAGCGCCGTAATGTTCACGCCGAGATTGTCGAGTGCGAGCAGAGCCGCCAACGACCAGACGCCCAGACCGGCGATGAAATTGATGACACTCAGCGAACTGGCAAAGCCCGTGTCATGTTCACCCCGTCGTCGTTGCTGGCGATCCAGCAGGTAGTTGACCGTAGCCATCGCCCAAAGGCCGATCTGGAACCAGACCACGACCAGCACGAGCACCGTCAGAGTCTGATGTACGGATGCCGGCAACGTCAGGAACGTTTCCGCCGACTTGACGGCAAGGATCCAGAGGAACAACCGGCTCGTGCGTGGAATCAGCCGCAGGATCAGCTCGACCACGACGGAATGGGGGGTGCCCGCCGCGCCGCGTGCACGCCGCGCGACAAAGCTGCGAATCAGCGGGAGTACGGTAAACGTGATCAGGAACGCCATGAGCGCGAGCGCCCAGTCGCTGATCGAGTTGCCGAGAAGGCGGTAGTGCAGCAGTCCGGTGAAATCGGTCATTGCGCTTGGCGGGCCACGCAGGAGTTCATCCGCGGAGTATAGCGGTGCTTGCGGTCAGTGCCGCGATCGAGACGGGTCGGCCTCGCATATCGCCAACGAGCGGGATTGCGACTTCAGGCGTCGTCCATGCCGAGATCACGCAGCTTTCGTGTCAACGTATTGCGACCCCAGCCCAGCAAGCGGGCTGCTTCCTGTCGGCCTCCTCCAGCCTTGCGGAGCGCCGCGCGGATAAGAGTCCGCTCAAACTCCGGCAATGCATCATCGAGCAAGGGATCGCCGCCAGCAAGCAGCCGCTTGTCCGCCCAACTGGTCAATTGCCGGGTCCATTCATCCTGCAATTTTGCAGGTCCGGGCACTCCACCGAGATCCGTCGGAATGTCTTCCGCCTTGATCTCGCGACCGGGCGCGGTCACCGTCAGTCGTCGACAGGCGTTAACCAATTGACGTACGTTGCCGGGCCAGTCGAAATTCGCAAGGGCTGCCGCCGCCTCCGGTGTCAGCACTTTCGGTTCCACACCGAGTTCGAGCGCCGCGGCATCCAGGTAATGCAACAGCAACTCGGGAATGTCTTCGCGCCTTGAGCGCAAGGGCGGCACCTCGATCCGGATCACGTTGAGGCGATGCAGCAAGTCCTCGCGAAACATTCCCTGGGCAACGCGGTCCTCGAGGACCTGGTGAGTAGCGGCGATGACGCGAACGTCAGTACGCACGGGAACCTGGCCACCAACGCGGTAGAACTCCCCTTCAGCCAGCACGCGTAACAGGCGTGTCTGGAGCTGGGGAGACATGTCGCCAATTTCATCGAGAAAAAGCGTGCCGCCGTCAGCCTGCTCAAAGCGCCCTCGACGCAACGCATCGGCACCCGTGAATGAACCTTTTTCGTGACCAAAGAGTTCTGACTCAAGCAGGTCAGCCGTAAAGGCGGAGGTGTTGAGCGCAATAAACGCCTTGCTGGCGCGCGGGCTGTGCCGATGCAGCGCTCGTGCCACAAGTTCCTTGCCGGTGCCGGATTCACCCGTGATGAGCACTGTCATGCTCGAGCGGGACAGGCGGCCAATCGCGCGAAATACTTCCTGCATCGCGGGAGCCTGACCCAGCATTTCCGGTATGCGGCGGGAATCGACTACCACTTCTTCGCCGCGCTCCTTCTGCTGCGCAGCGCGACGTACCAGGTCTACTGCCTGGTCGATATCGAACGGTTTGGGCAGATACTCAAACGCACCGCCCTGATAGGCAGCCACTGCGCTGTCGAGATCCGAGTGCGCCGTCATGACGATGACGGGTAGTTCCGGCTGGCTGCCGCGGATCTCGGTGAGAAGCTCAAGGCCGCTGCGTCCGGGCATGCGGATGTCGGTGATCAGGACGTCGGGACGACTGCGCCGCAGAGCTGCGAGAACGGTGTCCGCGTGTTCAAAGGCTGTCGGTGTCATTCCGCCCTGACGCAACGCACGCTCCAGCACCCAGCGGATGGAGGCATCGTCATCGACAAGCCAGACATTAAGTGATTTCGTCTGCATCAGAAGTACTAAAGGGCAATAGGATGGTGAAAAGGGTTTGACCAGGACGGCTCGTGAATTCGATAAGACCGTCATGCCGGCTGACCAGATCCTGCGCAACGGCAAGTCCCAGTCCCGTGCCTTCGGCCCGGCCGGTCACCAGTGGATAGAAAAGCGTATCGCGCAGATGTTCGGGAACTCCGGGACCGTTGTCCTCGAACTGGATGCTGGCCACCAGGCGATAGCGTCGCGTCCCGATGCTGACGCTGGTGAGTGCGCGCGTGCGCAACGTCAACCGTCCTGCCTGGCCGATTGCCTGGATGGCATTGCGGCCGAGATTCAGCATGGCCTGGATGATCTGGTTCCTGTCCAGCTTGATCGGCGGCAGGCTTGGGTCGTAATCGCGGTCGATGACAACACCTGGCGGAGCTTCGGCAGCAAGCAGGTGGCCGACATGCTGCAACAGCTCGTGCACATTGATCGGTTCCTTGCGAGGCGCATGACCAGGGCCAAGCAACGCATCCACCAGACTCACGAGCCGATCGGCTTCACTGATGATGACGGTGGTGTATTCACGCATGGAAGGATCTGCCAGCTGCCGATCGAGCAACTGCGCTGCGCCACGCAAACCACCGAGAGGATTTTTGATCTCGTGTGCAAGCTGACGGATCATCGCCCGGCTGCCGCCTATCTGCGTCAGTAAAGCGGTATCCCGTGTCACACGCTTGTGCTGGGTCGCATCGGTGATCTCGACCAGCATGCCGGACGGTGCTCCCGGTTCTTCGAAAGGGGCAACCGAGCAATCGATGATGAGCTCATCTTCACTGGTGATGGGCTTGATCGTGAGTTCACGACGCGAATATTGCTGCGTCGTCTGCGCAGCGCGTTCGATGACGGCGCTCAGGCCGGCAGTATCGCGAAACAGGTCCGAGAGCGGTCGCCCGCGCACCTGGTTACGACTCACGCCAAGGAGCGTCTCCGCTGCTACGTTGAGATACAGCAGATTCTGGGCACGATCAACGAGCAGCACGCTCGTGGTGAGTCCATCCAGTACGCGTCCGAGATCGGTCATGTAGGATGGAAATGAGCGGGGTTCGGCTGACATCAGGATACCGTCAGATCGAACCGGCATCGGGAAGCCCGGAATTCGCGAACGCGAATCGCGAGTCCGCTTGTAAGACTGCGAAACCTAGGACTTGGGGCGAGGCCGCAACGTCGGGCCTACTGGCGGTTGCGAAACCGATTCCTGCCGAACGTAGAAGACGACCTGCTGTCCACGCTGGACAACCTTGCCTGCGTCGTCGAAAACCGAAGCAACGAGACTGTGGGTGCCCCGTGGCACGTTCTGTAGCTCCACGTCCAATGCACCGGGAGCCAGATTCTCCACACGCTTGCCGTCCAGATACAGGGCAAGCGTATGCCGCGGACGGATTGCCGGGGCCAGCCGAATGCGGACGGCTACTACCCCGCCGGTATTCGCGACGGTTTCTTCCGCACCTGGCTTCCACACCTCGATCTGCGTGTAGCGGGTCCGCAACCGGTGCCGTAGCAGCCTGCGTGGTTGGTGCCGCGGAGTCCGCCGGTGGAATGACGGGCGAAGCAGCCCCTGACTGCACTTTGATGTCTATTTGCACAGCACCTGGCACTGGCCGGTCTGCGTAGTGGGTGACGCCCTGGGAGTCCACCCATCTCCACACGCCATCCGCCGCCTGGACAGAAGTTCCGAGCGCAGCGAGCAGCAGCAGTGCAAAGCGCGAGATCATGGTGCCAGAGCATATCCGCTTCGCCTCCGCGTTACAAAAGCGGTGACGGCGATTTGCGACCGCCGTCACCGGACTACACCGGCTGAAGGAGGGCGCCAGGCCGGAGGACCTGGCGCCGCAAGTATCAGCAGCTGTAGTACAACTCAAACTCAAGGGGATGCGGGGCCATTCGCACCCTTGTGACTTCCTGCTTCTTGAGAGCGATGTAGGCGTCTATGACGTCGTCTGTGAAGACGCCGCCCGCCTTCAAAAACGCGCGGTCCTTGTCGAGAGCCACAAGGGCCTCATCCAGCGAGTAACAAACCTCGGGAATATGCTTGGCTTCCTCGGGCTCCAGGTCGTAGAGATCCTTGTCGGCCGGTTCGCCGGGATGGATCTTGTTCTGGATACCGTCGAGTCCCGCCATCAGCATCGCTGCAAAGCCGAGATACGGATTTGCGGTCGAGTCCGGGAAACGCACCTCGATCCGGCGAGCCTTTGGACTCGAAACCCACGGGATGCGAATGGAGGCAGAGCGATTGCGTGCCGAGTATGCCAGCATCACCGGTGCTTCGAACCCTGGCACGAGACGCTTGTAGCTGTTGGTGCTGGCGTTCGTGAATGCGTTGATCGCCTTGGCGTGCTTGATGATCCCGCCGATGTAATAGAGGCAGGATTCCGACAGGCCGGCATAGCCATCGCCCGCAAAAAGCGGTTTGCCGCCCTTCTGGATGGACTGGTGTACGTGCATACCGTTGCCGTTATCACCAGCCATCGGTTTCGGCATGAAGGTAACGGTCTTGCCGTATGCTGCTGCAACATTGAGGATCGCGTACTTCAGGATCTGCACTTCGTCGGCTTTCTTGACGAGGGTGTTCGCGCCGACGCCGATTTCGCCCTGGCCCGCCGTCGCGACTTCATGGTGGTGGACTTCGACAGTCAGGCCCATTTCCTCGAGCGCCATGCACATCGCGGAACGGATGTCCTGTTGAGAATCGACCGGGGGCACAGGGAAATAGCCACCCTTGACGAACGGACGATGGCCCTTGTTGCCGTCCTCGTAGGATTTGCCGGAGCTCCAGGCCGCTTCGCTGGATTCGATCTCGACGAACGTGCCGGACATCGACGTGTCGAAGCGAATACTGTCGAAGATGAAGAACTCGTTTTCCGGACCGAACAGGGCGCTGTCGCCGATTCCGGAAGACTTGAGATACGCCTCTGCCCGCTTGGCGATCGAACGGGGATCGCGCTCATAGCCCTGCATCGTGGCTGGCTCAAGCACATCGCAGCGGATGATGAGCGTCGTCTCTTCGAAGAACGGATCCAGCACCGCGCTGTCCGCATCGGGCATGAGCACCATGTCCGATTCGTTGATGCCCTTCCAGCCGGCAATGGATGATCCGTCGAACATCTTGCCGTCTTCAAAAAACGAGGGTTTGATCTGGTGATGCGGAACCGTTACGTGATGTTCCTTGCCACGGGTATCCGTGAACCTCAGGTCCACGAACTTGACCTCTTTTTCCTTTATGAGGCTGAGCACTTCAGCAGGCGTCGTCATGAATCCTCCTCCGGTAAACAGCAAGATTGAGTCGCCCAGGGTCGCTCGCCGTATCGACGTCCTGGGCCATTAAGGCCGGAGCCACGAAAGTGCAGGAACCATGCCACCGCACCGTGTTGGCGCAAGTCTTTGGTTCTCGGCGGAAGACGCCCGGCTAGAAGCGATAAACCGCGCCATTATAGTGCGCGACTGTGGGCGTTACGCCCCGAATTGGAGCCGGTGTCCGCGCCATGAAGTCTTGCTGCGCCGCGGGAGTCCCTTCCGGAGTGACAGACGATGAAAGCCGCCGCGCTATACTCGCGCGCTTTTCACGGCGCTTAAGCCTCGCTTTCCGGATCCGGTTCACCAGGCGCGACAGGGCAGACATGGCAAAGAAGCAGGGGATTGTTCCGCCCCGCACCTTTCAGGAACTGATATTCGCTCTCCAGCGCTACTGGTCTGACCAGGGCTGCGTCATTCTCCAGCCCTATGACATGCCGATGGGAGCCGGCACGTTTCACACGGGTACCTTCTTGCGCGCCCTTGGCCCGGAACCGTGGAGCGCCGCCTATGTGCAGCCATGCCGCCGGCCCACCGACGGGCGATACGGCGAGAATCCGTTCCGGCTGCAGCACTACTACCAGTTTCAGGTAGTCATCAAACCATCGCCCAGGGATATCCTGGACCTTTATCTCGGATCCCTCAGGGGTCTCGGTTTTGATCCGCTTGTTCACGACATCAGGTTTGTTGAGGACAACTGGGAATCACCCACGCTGGGTGCCTGGGGACTCGGGTGGGAGGTGTGGTTGAACGGCATGGAAATCACGCAATTCACCTATTTCCAGCAGGCGGGTGGGCTTGATTGCCGGCCGGTTACAGGAGAGATCACCTACGGCCTGGAACGCCTTGCGATGTACCTGCAGGGTGTTGAAAGCATCTTCGATATCGTCTGGACCGACGGCCCCCTGGGCAAGGTGACTTACCGCGACGTCTTTCATCAGAATGAAACCGAGATGTCTGCCTACAATTTTGAGCAGGCGGACACAGCTGTGCTGTTTGCACGTTTCGATCACTGTGAGCACGCCTGCCGGTCCCTGCTCGAGAAAAAGCTGGCCCTGCCTGCCTACGAACAGGTCCTCGAAGCATCACATACATTCAATTTGCTGGATGCGCGACGGGCCATCTCCGTTTCCGAGCGACAGCGATACATCCTGCGCGTGCGCGGGCTTGCCAAAGGAGTCGCTGAAACCTACTACGCTACCCGTGAAGCGCTCGGATTTCCGCTCCTGACCACCAGCACGGCGTTGTCCGCCTGAATGAATCAAGCACCCATGGCCGCTGCACACCGCAAGCATCGTGATTTTCTTGTAGAGATCGGCACGGAGGAACTGCCTCCGAAGTCTCTGCATGCGCTGATCCAGGCATTTGCCGATGGCATGGAGCGCGGCCTGAAGAATGCAGGAATTGCGTTTGCAAGCGTTGAGCAGTTCGCGACACCGCGTCGTTTGGCCGTTCGTGCACGCAAGGTTGTAACCGAACAGCCTCCGCAGCAGATACGGCGTCTCGGACCAGCTGTCGCCAGCAGTTTTGATGCAGGCGGGCAACCTACGAAGGCAGCTTTGGGTTTCGCCGCTTCGTGTGGTGTCGGCATCGATGCTTTGACCCAAGCAGACGGACCGAAAGGCAAGGTACTCGCTTACACCGCAACTCGTCCCGGAGAGAGTACAGCGCAGTTGCTGCCTGGCATCGTTAACCTGGCGCTCAAGGAACTGCCGATTGCAAAAAGAATGCGCTGGGGAGCGGGGGATGCAGAATTCGTGCGGCCGGTGCACTGGATAGTTCTGCAATTCGGCAAGGATCTGCTGGAGGCGGAAATTCTCGGTGTTCGTAGCGGCTTGACGAGTCGCGGCCACCGGTTTCTCGCACCCGGCCCTTTGCAGCTTTCATCTCCTGCGAACTACGAAAAAGTTCTGCACGACAAAGGCAGGGTGCTGGTGGATATGGAAGCACGCCGCGAACGTATTCGCAGCGGCGTGAGCGCGGCGGCTGCAGCAATCGGCGGTATCGCAGTAATTGGGGAAAGCCTGCTCGATGAAGTGTGTGCGCTCGTGGAGTGGCCAGTACCGATTGCCGGTCAGTTCGAAGCACGTTTCCTTGAGTTGCCGGCAGAGGTATTGATCGCCGTTATGCAGGACCACCAGCGCTATTTTCCGGTGAAGGACGAGCGGGACCGGCTGTTGCCCTGGTTCATCGCCGTTGCGAACATCGACAGCACTGCCCCTGAGAAGGTGCGCGCAGGGAACGAGCGTGTGATTCGTCCCAGGCTCGCGGACGCTGCATTCTTCTGGGACACCGACCAGCGGGTTCGTCTGGATGCGAAGCGTGAAGGACTGCGGAGTGTCACATTTCAGCAGGGCCTTGGTTCACTGTTCGACAAAAGTGAACGCGTGAAGCGGGTTGCGGCTCTGATAGCCGCCAGGACTGGCGGTGACGCTCAGCTGGCCGCGCGCGCAGCGGAACTGTGCAAGTGCGATCTGCTCAGCCTCATGGTCGGTGAGTTTCCTGAATTACAAGGCACTATGGGTCAGTACTACGCCCGTCACGACGGCGAGCCAGACGAAGTGGCAATTGCAATAGCGGAACACTATTTGCCCCGATTCGCCGGTGACGAACTGCCCGTCTCCAACGCAGGCATGGCGGTTGCTCTCGCCGACCGCATAGACACGATCACTGGAATCTTCGCTATAGGCCAGAAACCTACCGGGACTCGTGATCCCTTTGGACTGCGCCGGGCTGCGCTTGGTGTCTTGCGCCTGGTTGTAGAGCGGCGGCTTGATCTTGATCTCGTCCAGCTCATCGACCACGTTGCAGATTCGCTGCCGGCCGCAGGCCAGGGAGATTGGCGCGCCGGTGTTTACGACTACATCATGGAGAGGTTGCGGGCCTACTATCTTGAAGAAGGGACAACTGCAGCGATTACCGCTGAAATGTTCGACGCCGTCCTCGCAAACCGCCCGGGCTCACCGCTCGATTTCGATGCCCGAATCCGAGCGCTGCAGACATTCCTGACACTGACTGACGCGCCAAGCCTTGCTGCAGCCAACAAGCGAATAGCCAATATCCTGCGCAAAGCAGAGCAGGGAGCCGCAGGCGTGGTCAGTGCCGAATTCCTTACGGAGGCGGCTGAGAAGACCTTGTTCGACCAGGTATTGGCCATGGAGAGAGCGACCGCGCCATTGATCGGTCGACGTGAGTATGGGCAAGCTTTAGCCAAGCTTGCGAGCCTGCGTCCGTCAGTCGATGACTTCTTTGATACGGTGATGGTGATGTCGGAGGATCGGGCCGTGCGTGAAAACCGACTTGCCCTGCTTGCACGCCTGCGCAAACTGTTTCTGCATGTAGCCGACCTTTCACGCTTGCCGGGCTGACAGGCATGCAGTGGCTGGGATCCCTGCTTTTTACGGTATACCTCTTCGGCTCCACGCTGTGCTACGCGGTATTCGTGCTTGCAGTCTCCTGGTTGCCGGACGACAAGTTGTATGGCGTGGCACGATTCTGGGCCAACAACCAGCTCTGGCTGCTCAACAAGCTTTGCGGTCTGACGTATACGGTGGAGGGCCGGGAGAACATCCCGGACGGCAATCACATCTCCATGTGGAAGCACTCTTCCGCCTGGGAAACGATTGCCCAGATGGTGATCTTTCCGCCCCAGTCGTGGGTACTGAAGCGGGAGCTCATGTGGATTCCCGTCGTCGGCTGGGCGACTCGCGCAATGCGCCCCATAGCCATCAATCGCAAGGCAGGGAATTCTGCAGTCAATCAGATAGTGTCCCAGGGTAAGCAGCGTCTCGCGGAAGGGCGCTGGATCCTGATCTTTCCAGAAGGCACACGGATGCCGCCAGGCGAAACCCAGCGCTACGGGGTCAGTGGAGCGCTATTGGGAGCACGCACTGGTCGCTTGATCGTACCGGTTGCACACAACGCAGGCTACTTCTGGCCACGTCGCGGGTTGCTCAAGCGCGCAGGCGTCATTCGCGTCGTGATCGGCCCGCCCATCGCCACAAAGGGACGGGATCCCCGAAGCATCAATGACGAAGCACAGGCCTGGGTCGAAGCGACGGTCGCTCGCCTCAAGCCGGAGTATGCGGACTGAGTTCATGCTCGCCCTGGGCTTGACTGGTTGATGCAAAAGGTACTGATAGAACTTTGCAGCAACCTTTTAGATATCCAGGTTGGCGACCGACAGCGCATTCTTCTCGATGAACTCCCGTCGAGGCTCAACCTGATCACCCATCAGCGTTGAAAAGATATCGTTGGCTGCCTGCGCGTCTTCGATGCGTACCTGCAGCAGACGTCGTTTTGCTGGATCGAGAGTGGTTTCGGATAGCTGGCTCGGGTTCATCTCACCGAGTCCCTTGTAGCGCTGAATCGACTGCCCTTTGCGCGCCTGGTCGAGCAGCCAGGTGATGGCCTGCTTGAAGCTGCCGATTTCCTGGCGATCATCCCCTTTGGAAACGTACGCGCCGGGCTGAATGAAGCCGACGAGTGTCCTGCCGAATTCGGCGATCCGGCGATATTCCGCCGATTCAAAGAATTCCCGGTGAATATGCTTCTCGGTAGTACTGCCGTGCTCGATACGGGTCACCAGAAGCTTTGGGTGACCGCTTGCGTCTTCAGCCAGCACGCGGACGGTGTAACGCCGTGCAGCATCATCCGGCGCGTTCAGTTGCGTCTCGAGCTGACGACCCCAGTCGGTCAGCCAGGCAAAGTCATCATGGCTCGTGGTCGTGACCTCCGGTACATAGAGCAGCTGTTCGAGCACCCGCTGGTCATAGCGTCGTGAGGATCGCTTGATGATCGAGGTGACTTCCATCCAGCGCCTGGCCAGTGCGTCAAGGGCTGCCCCGACGACGGCAGCTGGCTGCGCCGGATCGGCATGCAGCTCGGCTGACTCAAGGGCCGCCTTGAGGAGCATGGAGTTCAGCTCGGCATCGTCCTTCACGTAGTTTTCCGTCTTGCCCTTCTTCACTTTGTACAGGGGCGGCTGGGCAATGTAGATGTGGCCTCGCTCGATCAGCTGCGGCATTTGCCGGTAGAAGAATGTAAGCAGCAAGGTCCTGATGTGGGAGCCGTCAACGTCGGCATCCGTCATGATGATGATGCGGTGATAGCGCAGCTTGGCAACGTCGAAGTCGTCGGCACCGATACCGCAACCGAGTGCTGTGATGAGCGTGCCCACTTCGGCAGACGACAGCATCTTGTCGAAGCGAGCCTTCTCGACGTTCAGGATTTTTCCCTTGAGAGGCAGAATCGCCTGCGTCCGTCGATCCCTGCCCTGCTTGGCAGAACCACCTGCTGAGTCTCCCTCTACCAGGAACATTTCAGAAAGGGCTGGATCCTTTTCCTGGCAGTCGGCGAGTTTCCCCGGCAATCCAGCGATATCCAGGGCGCCTTTGCGCCGGGTCATTTCACGCGCTTTGCGCGCCGCCTCACGTGCGCGTGCGGCGTCGACGATTTTTGCAGCGATGGCCTTGGCCTGCGTCGGATTCTCGAGCAGGAACTCCTCGAGTTTTGCAGCGACCGCGGATTCGACGATTCCCTTGATTTCCGAGGACACGAGCTTGTCCTTGGTTTGCGAGGAGAACTTCGGATCCGGCATCTTGACGGAGAGGATCGCCGTCAGTCCTTCGCGCGCATCGTCGCCGGTCATGGCGATCTTGTCCTTGTTCGGATACTCGCGCTCTATGTAGTTGTTGAGCGTTCGGGTCAACGCGCTGCGGAAGCCGGCAACGTGGGTGCCACCGTCCTTCTGCGGAATGTTGTTGGTGTAGCAGTACATGCTCTCCTGATAGGAGTCATTCCATTGCACCGCCAACTCTACTGTGATGGCTTCCTGCTGCGTCCGGAACCAGATGATGGTGTCATGCGCTGCGGTCTTGTTGCGGTTCAGGTAGCGGACAAATTCACGCAAACCGCCTTCGTACTCGAAGACCTCGCGCTTGTCGTCTCGTTCATCAATCAGCGCGATGCGGACTCCTGAATTCAGGAAAGACAGCTCCCGCAATCGCTTGGCCAGAATTTCGTAATGAAACTCTATGTTGGTGAAAATTACCGCGCTTGGCCTGAAGCGAATGACCGTGCCCCGCTTTTCCGTGGTTCCCGTGACTGCCAGAGGCGCCTGGGGTTCGCCCAGCCGGTACTCCTGGGTATGCAAGCGGCCGTCCCGGTGAATCGTGAGCTGCAGGTACTCGGACAACGCATTGACCACGGAGACGCCGACGCCATGGAGTCCCCCCGAAACCTTATAGGACGAGTCGTCAAACTTACCGCCGGCGTGGAGAATCGTGAGAATCACCTCAGCGGCGGAGCGGCCCTCCTCCGGATGGATATCCACAGGTATTCCACGGCCGTTGTCGGCGACTGTGACCGACTCGTCGGCATGCACAGTGACGGTGATTTCGGAGCAATGCCCGGCCAGTGCTTCATCGATGGAATTGTCGACGACCTCAAACACCATGTGGTGCAGACCGGTGCCGTCGTCGGTATCACCGATATACATGCCCGGGCGCTTCCGGACAGCGTCGAGTCCCTTTAAGACTTTGATTTTACTGGAATCGTAGACGTCGTTGTCAGTCATGTGCCAATCCTGGTCAGGTAGCCAGCGAGTATACCATCGGCGCCACTTTCCCTTGTTCCACGTGAAACGTGCGCCTTGGTAACTCGAGATTCAGGCGCGACTCATCAAGCGCCGTGACGATCAATTGGGCGGGTACTTGTACGACCAACTGCAGCAGTCGGCGCAAGTTATCCACATCTAGCTCTGCGGAGGGATCGTCTAACAAAAGGGACGTCTGTATGCCGCCCGTCGCCGCCCGGTGCTGGATCTGGGCAAGGATCAAGCACGAGGCCAACAACTTCTGCTGGCCTCTGGAGACTCGATCCTTTGCCAGAACGCCGTCAGCTCGAACCAGTATGTCTGCGCGGTGCGGCCCGACTGACGTGGCCCCCCGCTGAGAGTCGCGGACCCAGGCGTCCTGAAGTGCACCAGCCAAACTCTTCTCAAGGGCCCACCCTTGACTCAACGTAACTTCGACATCCAGGCCAAGAAGGCGCCTGCCAAACTCCAAAACGTACGGTGCGACCGCCTGGACGTACCGAAGGCGCTGCTCATTGATTTGGAGGCCAGCCTCCAGCAAGTCGGCATCCCAGAGATGAACCTCGCCGCTGGGTCGTTTCGCTTTAAGTGCGGCGTTTCGTTGCTTGAGCGCCCGCTGAAAGCGTCGCCAGTTCCCGATAAAGCGCGGTTCCACGTGGAACACGCCCCAATCGAGATATCGCCGCCGGTGGATTGGACCGTCTTCCAGTAGACGATGAACTTCCGGGTCAATCACCTGGACCGGTAGGGCGCTGGTCATTTCGGCAAATCCCTTGGCCGACTGTCCGCCTATGCGAATCTCGCTGCCAAGTCGTGAGGCCCGGACACCCAGAGTTACAGACTGAGCGGTCGCGGACGACACTTGCCCGACCACCGTGAATTCGGTGGTTCCGGTTCGGATCAGCGGGTCCAATTGAGCGCTACGAAAAGATCGCCCGCAGCTCAGGAAGAAGATCGCTTCAAGCAGGCTTGTCTTACCAGAAGCGTTTTCGCCCACTATCAGCGTCAACCGAGGGTCAAAGTCGAGGTGCGCGTGCTGGATGCAGCGAAAATCACGAACCTCGAGCGCGGTTAGCGTCATGCCAACTTGAATAGCACCAATTTGGCTGGTCTCTTGCGTATCTCGGCGCTAGAGCCGCATGGGCATGACGACGTAGCGGGTATCCGTAGCCCCGGGGGCGTTTACCAGGCAACTATTGCTGGAATCAGTCAACCCGATCTCAACTTCATTGCCATCAACCGCCGCCAAGGCATCCAGCAGGTAATTCACATTGAACCCGATTTCCATCTCGTCGCCTTCATATCCCACGTCCAACTCTTCCTCGGCTTCTTCCTGCTCCGGGTTATGAGCCTGAAGCACCAGCGTCTTTGGTTTCAATCCCAAGCGTATACCCCGGTATTTCTCGTTACTCAGGATTGCCGCGCGCTGTAGTGCCGCCCGCAGCGTATCCCGATCCGCCTTGACCAAGCGGGGCGGGTGGGGCGGAATAACGCGGCTATATTCCGGGAAACGGCCGTCAATAAGCTTCGAAGTGAAGCGAATATCGCCAATTTGTATACGAACGTGATTGCTACCAATCGCCAGTTCAACTTCCCCCTCCCCGGATAATAGCCGCTGGAGTTCGAGGACGCCCTTCCGAGGGACTATCACTTGCAAAGGTGGCGCGCCGGCCGCAATCCCGGTCTGAGTGAGTGCAATCTGACACAATGCCAGACGATGGCCGTCAGTCGCGACCGTTCGGAGCATTTTTGCGTCAACTTCCAGCAATAATCCGTTGAGGTAATAACGCACGTCCTGTTGAGCCATCGAAAAATGGGTCTTGTCCAGCAAGCGGCGAAAATCCGCCTGTTTGAGCTTCAGCGTTTGCTGGGGATGAATCTGCTCGACTGTCGGGAAGTCCAGGGCCGTCAGTGTCGAGAGCGTGAAGCGGCTCTTTCCGGACTTTACGAGCGCGCGTTCTCCCTCAACGCTTACCGTGACGGTGGCTTTCTCCGGGAGAGCCCGGATGATGTCCAGAAATTTCCGGCCCGGTACGGTGACGTCACCCGGCTGCTGAAGATTCACAGCGGACGCGGCGACCAACTCGACTTCAAGGTCAGTAGCCGTGACAGACAGTTTGCCGTCCTTACCCGACAACAACACGTTGGCCAGGATAGGCATCGTCTGACGTCGCTCGACCACCCCCATTACATTTTGCAGAGGAGCCAGAATCGCCTCGCGTTCCGCGCTGAACTTCATTGCTACACCTTGAACTTCTAATGGAATGCCGATGTATCAGTAATCTTAATGTCTTATATCTTTAAGAATTCTGTTACTACTATTACTGCGAGCAGATTCTGTTGGTAAGCCTGCAATTCACCTGTCAAACAGCGTGTTGCGCGAGGCATAACCACGGGTGCAACTGCGGTATCAACTGTATCCAGCCTGTGCGCGGCCTGTGGATGAAACCGCCCCCCGTTTGCCCCACAGTTTATCCACATACATCTCCCCAGCTTATCCCGCCAGCGTTCTGAGCAGATTCAGATAGTCCTCGTTCGTCCGCGTCTCGGTTTCCCTGAGTTCCTTGATCTTGCGGCACGCGTGCAGGACGGTCGTATGGTCCCTGCCGCCGAAAGCATCACCGATCTCAGGCAGGCTGTGATTCGTCAGTTCCTTGGCCAGGCCCATTGCCAACTGGCGTGGACGAGTGATGGAGCGGCTCCGGCGCTTGGAAAGCAAGTCGGCGACGCGAATCTTGTAGTACTCCGCAACGGTTTTCTGGATGTTGTCGATCGTCACCAGCCGATCCTGAAGCGCAAGCAGATCGCGCAACGCTTCCTTCGCAAAATCAAGCGTAATAGGGCGACCAGTAAACTGCGAGTTGGCGATGACTCGCCGCAAAGCCCCCTCCAGCTCCCGTACGTTCGAGCGAATCCGCTTCGCGATGAAGAATGCCACTTCTTCCGGCAATTCGACCTTACCCTGAGCTGCCTTGCTCATCAGAATCGCAACACAAGTTTCCAGTTCGGGCGGCTCAATAGCCACCGTTAATCCCCACCCGAAACGCGACTTGAGCCTTTCCTCAAGCCCGTCGACTTCCTTCGGATAACGATCGCACGTCAGGATGACCTGCTGCTGCCCTTCGAGCAGCGCGTTGAACGTGTGGAAAAACTCTTCCTGCGAGCGTTCTTTTCCGGCGAAAAACTGAATATCGTCGATCAGCAGTGCATCGAGCGACCGGTAGGCAACCTTGAATTCGTTGATGGTGTTGTGCTGCAGGGCGCGCACCATATCGCCGACAAAGCGCTCCGAATGCACATAGGCCACCTTCGCCCCTGCGTTGCGTGTGCGGATCATGTTGCCTACCGCATGCATCAGGTGAGTCTTGCCGAGCCCGACCCCGCCGTAAATGAATAACGGGTTGTAGGCTTTGCCTGGATTCTCCGCCACCTGGATGGCGGCGGCCTTTGCGAGCTGATTGCTCTTGCCTTCGACGAAGTTGGCGAACGTGAAGTCGGTATTGAGGCGCCCTCCGGGTACCAGCGCTGTCGCCGCCTCCTTGGCTGCGACACGGGAATCACTCGCCGCTGGCGCCGTGACGGGAAGGGCGGCGCGACGTGATCCCACTTCCAGAACCACTGCTGGCGCCGGTTCTGGTGATGTCAGGCTGACGAGCTCGTGGATGCGCTCGACGACGTTCTGGTTGATCCATTCGACGACGAAGCGATTGGGGGCCAGCAAATGCAGAACACCCTGGTCCTCCACGGCCTGCAAGGGCCGGATCCAGGTGTTGAAATGTTGCTCCGGCAGCTCGGCTTCGAGTTGTCTGAGACAAAGGTTCCACAACGAACCGTGCACAGGTCGTCCTCTTAACAGGCAAGCCAAGTCTTTAGGTTGAGGTGGAGCGCGAAGGGACCGGAGTCTATACCGATGCTGGCCGGGTTATCCACAGCTCCGGCATTCAATTCTGACTGCCACCGAAGGACGATCGGTGAGTCAATTCAGACACCGTCAACCCGGCACTCAAGCCGAATGTCTGGCTTGACACTCGAAGTCTCGGTGCGTACCCTTGCCGCCTTCTTTTTGGACCCAGCAATCCGTTGTTTTAAGGGCAGTTTCGGATCCGGAAGAAGAACTGTAATTCTGTCCGTTCTCCGAAGTCATTGCCGCGGAAATCACCGTCATGAAGCGTACCTACCAACCCAGCAACCTGCATCGCAAGCGGACACACGGGTTTCGTGCGCGCATGGCAACCAAGGGCGGGCGTCTGGTATTGGCGCGTCGTCGTGCCAAAGGCCGCAAGCGCCTCACCGTCTGACAAAGACGCTTTACCTCTTCACTTCATTCTTCCACGGCGGATCGCTACGTCCCTCAAGCCGCAGACCCGACCCTGCCGCCTGACGCCCGCGCAGCGCATCAAGCACAAACGTGAATTCGATAGCGTGTATCGGCAGGCTCGCCGTTCCGCTGATTCATTCTTCACCGTGCTGACCCGCACCAACGCCCACACGATCGCCCGACTCGGGCTGTCCATTCCCGCACGGACTGTCGGGAACGCGGTGCGTCGCAATCTGGTCAAGCGCCTGGTCCGGGAATCCTTTCGCCTTCACCAGCATGGCCTGCCAGCCGCAGATATCGTGGTCAATGCCCGCAGTGCTGTGCGAAACGCAGACAATAATGCGATCCTGCGCAGCCTCGAACGTCATTGGCAGGCAGTCATCGCATGCGCTCGTTCCTGATTTTTCTTTTGCACTGCTACCGGGGCGGGATCAGTCCCCTGCTCGGGCCGCGGTGTCGTTTCTATCCCAGCTGCTCATGCTATGCACAGGATGCCATCGCGCAGCATGGATCCCTGTCTGGCCTTTATTTGACGGCGCGACGGGTGTTGCGCTGTCACCCTTGGCATCCGGGCGGCTATGACCCGGTCCCCACCCAGCCGCCCTTCCATCGCCGGAACCCGTTTTTCCATGGATAACCAACGCATCATCGCCTGGGGCGCCCTGGCCCTCTTGTTGTGGCTGAATTTCGTCACCTGGCAGAAGGACTACGCACCTGTCGGCCGTGACAGCACCCACATCGACCGAGACATCGGGTGCGCGTCCGAGCGAGCTTCCATCGCTGCCCGCTACCGATTCAGCAGTGCCGACGACAACGGCATCCGCGACAGCCGTGGTGGCACCCGCTGCATCGTCGGCCCCGGCAGTTGCGGCCGCAACGGTTCACATCCGCACGGATGTCCTCGACGTCACTCTAAGTACGCAGGGCGGTGAGCTGCAAACAGCCGATCTGCTCAAGTATCCCCTCGTCAAGAACCAGCCGGACGTACCGGTTCGACTGTTCAATAGCCAGCCGGGCAACACACTGTTCATTGCCCGCTCGGGCTTGCGAGCGGCGGATGGCCGGGCTGAACCGACACACCTCGCTCTCTTCCAGGCTGCTGCGACGGACTACCGGCTCGAAGAAGGTCAGGATGCCTTGACCGTGCCGCTGACCTGGACGGATGGGCAAGGCCTCGCCGTTACGAAGAGCTTCACGTTTCGTCGCGGCAGCTACGCCATCCCGGTGCGCTACGAGGTCGTCAACCAGTCTGCGACTGACTGGAAGGCGGCTTCCTACCTGCAGCTGGTCAGGCACTACGAGCATGTCAGCCGCTCGATGTTTGATGTGGAGAGCTATGCCTATCGTGGCCCTGCGATCTACAACGGCAAGGCGTATCGCAAGCTGAATGTCGAGGACAAGGAAGACAGTGTCTTCCAGGGCAGTTTCGCCGGTGGCTGGATGGCGGCCATGCAACATCACTTTGTCGTTGCGGCCGTACCGCCAACGGGCTCGAGCTACGACTACCAGTTGTCCATTGACGCCAACAACGACTTTGTCATGTCCTATCGCGGACCCGTTGAGACCATTGCGGCTGGTGCAACCGGACATTTCGACGAAACCGTATTCGTGGGTCCCAAGCTGCAGGATCAGCTGGCTGCAACAGGACCCGAACTGCAACTCACTGCGGATTACGGCAAGCTCACGATCATTTCACGCCCGCTGTTCTGGCTACTGGAAAAGGTCTACGGATTCGTCGGCAACTGGGGATGGTCGATCATCCTGACGACGTTCCTGATCAAGCTCGTCTTCTACAAACTCACTGAGACCAGTGGCCGTTCGATGGCAAAGATGCGGAACCTGGGTCCCAGGATCAAGGCCGTCCAGGAACGCTTCAAGGAAGACAAGGAACAGCTGGGCCGCGCGATGATGGATCTCTACAAGAAAGAGAAGATCAATCCGCTCGCCGGCTGTCTGCCCATCCTCGTGCAGATTCCGGTGTTCCTCGCGTACTACTGGGTGCTGCTCGAGAGCGTGGAAATGCGCCAGGCGCCGTTTCTCGGCTGGATCACGGACCTTTCAGCACGCGATCCCTATTTCGTGCTGCCGATACTGATGGGCATCGCGATGTTCGGGCAATTCAAGCTGAATCCGCAGCCGACCGATCCCATCCAGGCGAAGGTGTTCGCGTTCATGCCCATCATCATGACCGGAATGATGGCGTGGTTTCCTGCAGGCCTGGTCCTGTACTGGATCACCAACACCGTGCTCTCCATCGCGCAGCAATGGAACATCAATCGCGTCGTGGCAGCCGGGGCGAACAAGAACTGATGCCGGGAATTTTCTGAGCCGGAGTGGCCACGGCCATGACAGCCAGCAGCAAGCCAGACGCCGATACGATCGCAGCAGTCGCAACTGCGCCGGGACGGGCCGGGATTGGTGTGGTGCGAATTTCCGGACCACGGGTCAGGGACATCGCAGCAAGTATGCTCGGCACGCTACCCGAACCGCGCGTGGCGACGCTCCGTCACTTCCTCGGCACTCAAGGCGAATCGCTCGACTACGGGTTAGCGTTGTACTTTGCCGCTCCGGCTTCCTTCACCGGTGAAGACCTGCTGGAATTGCAGGGACACGGCGGCCCGGTAGTCCTGGACAGACTTCTGCAGCGAGCCATGCAGCTCGGTGCACGTCATGCGGAACCGGGAGAGTTCAGTCGCCGTGCGTTTCTGAACGACAAGATCGATCTCGTGGCGGCTGAAGCTATCGCGGATCTCATCGACAGCGCCACGGAACAGGCCGCACGCGCAGCGATGCGCTCCTTGCAGGGAGAGTTCTCTGCGCAGATTCGTTCACTGGTTGAAGCGATCACTACGGCGCGCATGCACGTCGAGGCTGCCATCGATTTTCCCGAGGAAGACATCGACTTTCTTGATGACACCACATTGCGCTCGCGCATTGAGCTGATCCAGCGTTCGTTTGCCGTGATTATGGCGGCCGCTCGCCAGGGCTCATTGCTCCGCGAGGGCATCCGCGTCGTGATTGCAGGTCGACCCAATGCGGGCAAGTCGAGCCTCATGAATCGGCTCGCAGGTTATGACGCAGCCATTGTTACCCCGGTTCCCGGAACCACCCGCGACCCGCTTCGCGAACAGATCCATCTCAACGGGTTGCCACTGCACCTGATCGACACAGCCGGGCTACGCGATAGTCCGGACATTGTCGAGGCCGAGGGCATTCGTCGCGCCCGCGATGAAATGTCGCGCGCAGACCGGATCCTGTACCTCATCGATGCGACGAATCCGCCCGCGTCGGCCGATCTTCAGCAGGAACTCGCGACGTTGCCCCCTGGTGTTCCAGTGACGCTGGTGCTGAACAAGATCGATATCGTGCAGGCGGATTGCGGCGCTGCAGACTTCGACCTGACTGTCTTAAGGATTTCAGCCGTGACCGGCGCGGGACTAACCGAACTGCGTGATCACCTGCGTGAGGCGGCCGGCTTTCAGGGTGATGCTGCCGGGCTTTTCTCCGCGCGGCGGCGACATCTCGATGCACTTGCAAGGGCTGGGATCCACGTCCGGGATGCCGAGCGACACCTGCTGGATCGACACGCGGGTGAACTCGTCGCCGAAGAGTTGCGTCTCGCCCAGCACAGCCTTGGTGAGATCACAGGCGAATTCACGTCGGAAGACCTGCTGGGGCGCATTTTCGCGAGCTTTTGCATTGGCAAGTAGCTTTACTTCCATGGCTCGCAGGGCGGGTATACTTTGATGCTGCAATGGTAATGCTCGGACAGAAGCGAGAGGTTCACGATGGGGGCATCTAACGGGCAGCAGTCCGATCTGGAACAGGAATTGGCGCACATGATCGTCAGCGCTCTCAATCTGGAGGGCGTTGCCCCGGAAGCATAGCGCCCGAGGCGCCCCTGTTCGGTGGTTCGCTGGGGCTCGATTCGATTGATTCGCTGGAGCTCGCGCTCGCCATTTCGAAGCGGTATGGATTCGAACTGCGCTCGGATGACGAGAACAATGCCCGCATCTTCGCGTCGGTGCGCAGCCTGGCGCAGCATATTGCCAGCCGGCGAACCATGTGAGTCTTGTGCGCAAGACGCCACGGCATTTTCTTCTACTTGGTCCTGCCATCGGCATGGACGCAGTCATCGCTTGGCGCCGCGACCGGCCGATTTCACGATCGCGCTTTCTTGCGGACGTGCTTGCCGTCGCGCAATCTTTGCCCGAGCATGCTCACGTCATCAACGTCTGCGATGACCGTTATCTGTTCATGGTGGGCTTTGCCGCTGCAGTCGTCAGGGGCCAGATCAGCCTGCTGCCGCCGAGTCGGGTGCCTGGTGTCGTCGTCGCGCTGGCAGCGGAGTACGCGGATTGCTATCTGCTGTCGGACGGTCATGCGGGCGATGGGGCCTTGCCCCAGTTTCGCATCAGCGTGGCTGCGGAGGATTCAGCAACAACATTGACCAGCCATACCCGGTCGAAAATCCCGCTGATCGAGGCTGAACAGCTGGCAGCCATTCTGTTTACGTCCGGCAGTACCGGCCAGCCAACGCCCAATCCCAAGACCTGGGGAGCATTGGTACAAGGGGCAACGGCAAGTGCCAAGGCCCTACTGCAGGATTCCTGCAATTTGACGGCAGTGGCCACTGTCCATTCGCAACACATGTATGGATTCGAAACGACCATTCTCTGGCCACTGCAGGGTTTCTGTGCCGTCCAGTGCGATCATCCGCTGTATCCGGAAGATGTGCGCCGGACTCTGGCGTCGACACCTGCGCCCCGTATGCTGATTACAACCCCTGTACACCTCCGTGCACTTGTGGAGTTCACGGGTGAATTGCCCGCCGTCTCCCAGGTCTTGAGTGCAACAGCGCCGCTATCCCGAAAGCTGGCGCAGGACAGTGAAGCCAGACTGGCGGCACCCCTCAGGGAAATTTTCGGCAGCACGGAAACCGGAGTGACAGCGATACGACGCACGGCCAGCGATGACTACTGGCGACTGCTCGATCTCTTTGCAATGGAAGCTGGAACGACCGACACACTGGTTCGGACCCGGCATCTGGGCGGCACGATACTGCTGCAGGATGTCATCGAGCTGGTCGATGACAGGCACTTCAGGTTGATCGGCCGGGGCAATGACCTCATCAGCATCGCCGGCAAACGAGCGAGTCTCGGCGATCTCAACGTCAAGCTGCAATCCATCGACGGTGTACGCGACGGAATCATCTTCATGCCGAGTGTTGCCGACGATGCAGGCGCAGGTGGAGCAGTGCCGCGTACTGCAGCCTTTGTCGTGGCACCCGGCCTGACCCGTGATGAGATCATGACGGCGCTGCGCCAGGTCATCGATCCGGCCTTTCTGCCGCGTCCGTTGTTCATGGTCGATGCCTTGCCGCGAAGCGAAACAAGCAAGCTGCCGCGCGCCACCGTGCTCAAGCTGTTTGCCGAAGCGCTGCGTGATCAGGGAGCTTGACCATCAACAGCCCGGCCCTCTGCCCGGTGGGCTGGCTCGAGATCAGGCCTGACCTCCCCGCGTTGGCAGGCCATTTCCCCGGGCAACCCATCGTTCCTGGTGTTGTGCTGCTCGACTGGGTGCTCGATCTCGTCCGGGAGTCGCTGGTACCGAACGCCGTGATCGTGGATATTCCGTGGGTGAAGTTCCTGGTGCCCGTCCTGCCTGGACAGCAACTGATGATTGGCCTGGATTCCGTCTCAGCGCAGCAGGTCCGCTTTGTCTGTCGCACCGATCAGCAGCTCACCGCACACGGCATGCTGGTGTTCGCCCCACCAGCGAAACCATGAGCAGCGAGTGGAAAAGACGCGGCGAAGCCGGTTCCAGCACCATGGTGCGGTTCATTCGCTGGGTGGCGCTCGATGTCGGTGCGCCGGTAGCGCGCGCCATGCTGCTGCCGATCACCGCATATTTTCTGCTGGTGCGCGGGCCTGAACGCCGGGCGTCACGCAACTACCTGCGACGAGCACTGCATAGAGAACCGAACCTCAGAGATATCGCCCGTCATGTCTATTGTTTCGCTGTTTCCATTCTTGACCGGGTCGCGTTCCTGAGTGGGCAAGGCGCTGCCCGGACGGTCAGGGTTCACGGAGTCGAACATGTTCAGCGTCATGTGGAGCAGGGGCGCGGAGTCCTGTTGTTCGGGTCTCATCTCGGAAGTTTCGAGGCGGTGCGGCATGTGGGCTTCTCACGGCCGGATCTTGAAGTGCGCATCCTGATGGATTACCAACAGAACCCGCAGCTGACGACGCTCCTTGATGCCCTGAATCCGAGGGCCTATGCCAGTGTCATCGACGCGGGTGAGGAATCCACGCGCGTATTGCTCAGGATTCATGAAACACTGGAGCGTGGTGGCCTGGTCGGTGTCCTGGCAGATCGTGTCCATGCGGACGAGGCCACCGTTACTGCAGAACTGCTCGGCAGCCCGATCACGCTGTCGATGGGCTCATTCCGGATTGCGGCGGTGACCGGTGCGCCCGTCCTGCTCATCTTCGGACTTCTGCGACCTGATGGAACATACGATGTCTACTTTGAGCCCTTTGCCGACCGTATCGAGATCCGGCGCGGGCATAGAGAACAGGATGCTGGACGGTGGGCCAGTCGGTACGCTGCCAGACTTGAAGCCCGGATTCGCGAGGCGCCTTTCAACTGGTTCAATTTCTATGACTACTGGCGCGACGAGCCGCAACCAACCCGCCGGCGTTGAGAACCGCAGTGGCAGACTCATGCTGCCCATGGTCGCAATGCTCCTGTCGATGTTGACACCGACTGCTGACGGCGCAGTTGCAACTGCCGCAACCGCTATCGAGCCGTCACCGCCGTTCGGTATCACTCAACTGGCGGAGCTGTTGCGCCGGGACGTTCCCGCCACGGCAGTATTCAACGAGTTGCAGTACCGGCGCGTGCTGAAGCAACCGCTCGCACGCAGCGGGGAGCTGTACTTCGAGCCACCGGACCGCTTTGAAAAACGAGTGTTGTCGCCCGTAATCGAAACCTATCGTATCGATGGGGAGACGTTATCGATGGAGCTGCCGAAGCGCGCCACTCGACAGATCTCACTGCGGAATCAGCCATTGCTCGGTGGCCTGCTACTTGGCTTCAAGGCCATCATCAGCGGGCGACTCGATACACTGGTCTCTACGTTCGACACTGCGGTATCCGGTTCAGCGGCGGACTGGCATCTTGATCTGCGCCCGATTCAACCGGACGTCGGCCGCTACATCGAAAGCATCCAGATCACAGGTCGCGGTAGCGAACCTCTTCGCTTCGAGATTCAGGAGCGTAGTGGGGACCGAACTATTACCACCATTGAGCCGCGCAGGTGATGCGGCCTCGGAACACGTCGACCCGGCGACAGTGGCCATGGATATTCCTGTGGGCGGTTCTGGTTGCCATCGGCGGAGCATTGGTGGGCCGGTCTCTGCATGTCGATGCCGATCTGCGCCTGTTTCTCCCCGCCGCACGGACGAGCGAGGAGCGCATTCTGCTGGACGAGCTGAAGGATGGACCTGGTACCCGAGCGCTGCTGGTCGCGCTTTCAGGAGCTGACCCCGCAGCCTTGCCGGCATTCAGCGAACGGATCGCGAATCTCTTGCGCCTCGATCCCGTCTTCTCACGAGTGGAGAATGGCACGTTGCAATCGGAGCCTGCTCTCCAGGAACTCCTGCTCCGTTACCGTTACCTTCTCAGTCCAAGACCATCGGGCTGCGCCTGTGCAACGGACGCGCTCCATGCTGAACTTGAGGCGCGCCTCGTCGAACTCGGCTCGCCGGCCGGAGCGGTTGTAGAGGATTTGCTGTTGAGAGACCCATCGGGCGAATTGCAGGCCATTCTGGAGGCCTGGCTGCCGGCTCGGGAACCTCAGCTGGTCGATGGTGTGTGGTTCTCGAGTGACGGCCAGCAGGCGCTGCTGTATCTGCAGACAGCCGCTGCCGGCTTCGACGCGGATCAGCAGCGGCTGGCGATCGCAGCTTTGACGCGTACCGTTCATGAAGTCGACCCAACCGGCGGTCTGCAGTTTTCAGTCACCGGACCCGGTGCGTTTACGGTGTTGCTCGAACAGTCCGTCAGAAAGGACATCACACTGCTCGGCACGCTCGCGGGCGCGGGATCCGTTCTATTCCTGTTGCTTGTCCTGCGTTCGATTCGCCACACGCTGCTGGGACTCTTGAGCCTGGCAACCACCAGCCTGGCAGCCATTGTCGGCGTCGTGTGGCTCTATCCGTCCGTGCACGGCATTACACTGGCATTTGGATTCACGCTGCTGGGTGTCGCAATGGACTATCCCGTGCATCTGATGCTGCATCTCGACAGGCAAACCGATCCCGGGCAAACGCTTGAAACCATCTGGCCCACGCTGCGGCTCAGTATCATCACGACATGCATCGCCTATCTCGCGCTGATCATGACCGGCTTCACCGGACTTACACAGCTCGGCACGTTTACTGTGTGCGGATTGATTGCGACCGGTGCAGTGATCAGGTGGGTATTGCCGTGTCTGGTCGCAAGTCAGCAGTCCCGATCGCCGCCCTCATGGCTGGCAGCTGTCGATCGTCTGCCGCGTATCCCCTGGCTCCCTGCCATCGTGCTGCTCCTCGCAGTTGCAGTACTGGTGGCGTCGCCGCGCTCCCTATGGAGCAACGAACTTTCTGGACTTACGCCGGTTCCACAGGGGTTGCAGGATCTGGATACCCGGCTGCGCAGCGAACTGGGCGCACCGGATTTGCGGTATCTCATTGCCATTCGGGGGACTGACCAGCAAGCGGTTCTGCAGAGAGATGAATCCCTCCGCAGTGACCTGGAGCGCCTGGTGACCGACAACGTGATTGGCGGCTTCGAATCGCCGAGCCGGCTGCTCCCCAGCGTCAGGCGCCAGCAGCAAACCCAGAGCCAGCTGCCCGCGGCGGCACAGCTGCGGCAGCAGTTGCAAGCTGCTCTCACGGAGCTGCCTTTTCGCGAAGACGCATTCGAAGCCTTTATTGGCGATGTGGATGCCAGTCGCCAGCTCTCACCGCTGACGCCCGAAGCGCTTAAGGGAACACCGCTGGCTGATCGCCTGAATGCTGTATTGCTGACAAAGCCGGATGAAGCGATCGCCCTCGTTACCCTGACCGATGTCAGGGATGCCGGGCGTCTTGCCGACTGGGCGCACGCTGCGGGTACCGACATTGTCGTGCTCGACCTGAAGACCATCGCCGAGAACCTGATTGCAAGGTATCGGACTCTTGCTCTGGCGGCGCTCGCGTTCGCGCTCGTCGTCATAGCCGGAGTCATGCTGGTACAGCTCCGGTGGCGCGCCACACTATCTGTTTTGCTGCCCGTGCTGGCCACACTCGCGGCGACGGTCTCACTGCTCAATCTGGCGGGAATACCGCTGACGCTGTTTCACGTCGTTTCACTATTGCTCGTAGGAGGGTTGTCGTTCGACTACGGGCTGTTCTTCAATCGCAGCGAATCGACCAGCAATCACGCTCTGCGCACCCGCTACTCGGTGATGGTGTGCTGGGTGTCTACACTCGGGGCCTTCGCGCTGCTGTTGCTGTCGCAGATGCCGGTGCTCAGGGCGATTGGCTTTACGGTATCGCTCGGCGTGACGCTCGGATTTGTGCTTGCGCTACTGGCACGCCACACAGATACCCAGGGGATTACGCATGCACATTGACAACCTGCCAGCCAACCGGGAGCAGATCGAAGCGCTGATTCCCCATCAAGGCACGATGTGCCTGCTGGACTCCGTGCGGGAGTCGACGCCGGATATGATCGTGTGCATGACTCGCAGCCATGCGTCACCAGAGAATCCACTGCGGCACCACGGCCGACTGTCGGCAGTTCATCTATGTGAATACGGTGCACAGGCCATGGCCGTTCATGGCGGCCTGATTGCAAACGCCGCAGGTCTGGGGGCGCAACCCGGATTGCTGGTTGCCTTGCGAGACGTCCAGCTTAGCGCTGCCACAGTCGAGCCGACTGGTGTCCTGGAAGTCCACGCACAGCGCGTTCATGCGAGTGATGCCGCTTCCCAGTATGAGTTCACTGTCAGCCGGGAAGGCCAGCACCTCGCGACCGGCCGCGCAACGGTCGCGTTTCGCAGGAGCACATGATGCGACGAGCACTGATCACGGGTGGCAGCGGCGATATCGGCAGTGAATGTGCGCGACAGCTGGCCAGCGCAGGCATCCATGTTTACGTGCATGCCAATTCCCATCTGGATCGCGCCGCTGCCATTGCTGCCGGAATCAGGGAGGCGGGCGGTTCGGCGGATTCCGTGGCATTCGATGTCACCGACGCAGCAGCCACGCTTGCTGCAATGAATGCACTGGTTGCAGTCGAACCCATTCAGATCATCGTGCACTGCGCCGGCATCCATCTGGATGGGCCGATGGCAGGCATGAGTGACGAGAACTGGCATCAGGTCATCGATGTGTCGTTGCACGGCTTTTTCAACGTCACGAAGCCATTGTTGTTACCGATGCTGCGGACACGATGGGGACGAGTAGTGGCTCTGTCCTCAATCGCCGGCCAGATGGGCAATCGTGGCCAGGCAAACTACGCCGCCGCCAAAGCGGGCTTGCAAGGAGCGGTGCTGTCGCTGGCGAAGGAAGTCGCAACGCGCGGCGTGACGGCCAATATCGTCTCTCCCGGAATCATTGCAGGCACCATGACCGAAGACCTCTTCGACGCCGCGCAGGTGAAGGAGAGGGTGCCGATGGGCCGCAAAGGCCGTCCCGAAGAAGTCGCAGCCGTCGTGGCGTTTCTCGTGTCCGACGCCGCCAGCTACGTGTCGGGGCAGATTGTGGGGGTGAATGGGGGGATGGCCTGAAGAGAAACCGGCCGACTCTGTCGGCAAGTGGGCCTCACGGCAACTAGGTCGCGACGCGACAGGAAGGCCTATCGGCAAGCCAGAATAGGAACCTGTATGTATGCAGGCGTTCTTCTCTGACCTGCCGGTAGGCCTACTTGTCGTCAGACCTTCCTGCCGTGAGGCCCCCTTGCCGACAGAGTCGGCCGCTTTCTACTCGCCAGCTCGATGCTCACCGGACAATGATCGCTGCCCAGGATGTCGGGATGAATCTCGGCGGCCTTCACGTCTGCGCGCAGCTTGTGGTGAGACCAGCACGTAGTCGATTCTCCATCCCACATTGCGTGCCCGTGAATTGGCGAAGTGGCTCCACCATGTGTAGTAGCCGTTGCCCTGCTTGAAGAGGCGGAAAGTGTCGACGAAACCGGCGTCGACGAAATTCTGGAAGCCCTTGCGCTCTTCGTCGGTAAACCCCTTCTTGCCGACATTGGGCTTGGGATTCGCGAGATCGAGTTCCGTGTGCGCGACGTTGAGATCGCCACAGAAGATTACCGGTTTCTTTTTCTCCAGCAGCTTGCAGTAGGCCAGAAACGCCGGATCCCAGTGCTCGAAGCGCAATGGCAGGCGGCCGAGATCATCCTTGGCATTGGGCGTATACACGGTGACTACGAAGAACGTCGGGAACTCGGCGGCGATGATGCGGCCCTCATCGCGGCTGTCGCCAAAGGCATCGGTGAAGCCGTACCGCTGGTTGATCTCTTCGGGGAAGCCGTTGATCACAGCCAATGGTTTGGTGCGCGAGAAGATCGCCGTGCCCGAGTAGCCCTTCTTGGCCGCCGAGTTCCAGTACTCGTGGTAGTCCGGCAGATCGATTTCCACCTGCCCCCGCTCGGCCTTGGTTTCCTGCAGGCAGAGGATGTCGGGCTGATGGCTTGCCAGAAACCGCTGGAACTCCCCCTTCCTCAACACCGCGCGAATGCCGTTGACGTTCCAGGAATAGATCTTCATGCGAATGTTCTCATTGTCTGCTATTCCACGGCGCGATCCATGACGCGCGAAGACAGCGGTCGCTCCGGCGAAAAGGTCTTGCGAGCGACCATGCGCGTGATCCGCCAGATGTCGCGAACAGGCCGGAAATGACTGCTGCGCAGATTCTCAGGGAAGCGGGCCTTGATAGGCACAGCGACAATACCAAACCCCTGCCACGCAGCCTCGATCAGCATTTCACTTTCAAACACGAAGCCATCCTCGGGCGCCACGCTTGGCGTGACCGCCGCGAGCAGTTCGCGCGGGTAGAGTCGCTGGCCGCACTGACTGTCGCGAATGACCATGCCGGCGGCCCGCGAAATCCAGAAATCGGCGACGCGATTGGCGAAACGGCGCGCAATGGGGGCGTGGGTGCGAGCCAGCGTGCGGGCGCCAATGATCAATGCACCGGGATGCTGCCGTGCCATCGCGAGGAATGCAGGAATATCGCGCGAATCATGCTGGCCGTCACCATCCAGCGTCATGACGGCCTGCGCGCCGAGTTCGAGCGCTTTGTGAAAGCCCAGCGAAAGTGCACCGCCCTTGCCGAGGTGCACGTCACTGCGCAGCTCCGTCAGGGGCAGGTCCGAGACGGCCGCAAGCGTCGCATCGGTCGAAGCATCATCGACGACAATGACGTTGCGCGCCTGAGTCAGACACCCTTCGGCTACGGCCCGCAACGAGCGGACCTCATTGCGCGCCGGAATCACCACGGCAAGCTGGTCGCGCGTCAGCGGTGCACGGACTGGCTGTCGGGATTCCAATTCGAAGTCCTGTTGAAGCGCGCTCATTTGCGAGGCAGCAATTCCCAGCGATAAGGCGGTAGATCGAAGCCGGTTGACTCATTTCTCGCCAGGCAGGATAGCAGCAGCAATGATCGCGCGGCGGGGTTGCCCCGGATCAGGTCCAACAACTCCTGAGACAGTGGACCCGTTTCGTGCGAGCTGTCGGTGTCTGCCAACAGCCGCAGCGTTGCAAGACTGCGAACGGATGCCGACGGGCTCAAAACGAGCGCGACGGCAAAGGTTCGGGAAATGGCGCATACACCAGACAATGGCGCGGGCGCCGCGTGGTCATAGGCGACCAGCAAGACGGGCGAGGCGCTCGTCACAGCCTGTGCCGCGGCCTCAAGCAGCCCGTAGCCAAACGACCGCTCACCCGCACTGATTGCAATCGAGCTCTCCATGGCGTGGGCGGCAATCGTCCAGTAACCACTCGCGGCATTGTGGACGGAATTGTGGAACCTCGTCGGTGAAACGGCTGCGTTGGCGCTGAGCTCCCGACACATGTAGTCAGTGATCTCTGTGTCGCCATGACTGGATGTGAAGATCGATGGCAAGCGGGCCGGATCACTGCCCGCCATGGCGCACGCTTCTGCAGCCACCTGTACGGCGAGTTTTGCAGTAGCGGGACTGCGACGACGTTCAGCCGCGGACAGGAGGGCCGCCGCAGGCAGCGACGCGGGCGCGGGATCAAAACCGGTTTCACCTGCCAGAACCGCCCGTGCCTGGCTCCAGCCTTCCAGCCCCGGGCTCCAGACGCCGACCCCTTCGATGTAGACCTGTACCTTCAAGCATTGCGCCCGAAGATCAACGAGCAGTTGTTGCCACCGAACCCGAACGAATTGCTCATGACAAATTCAAGTGGCTGCCGTGCGCTGGTCGTACGCACATAATCACTGAATCGCGGTTCGACTTCCCTGCAGTTCAGCGTCTCCGGAATCAGACCGCGCTGCAGACACAGCATCGAGATGACTGCTTCGACAATCCCTGCCGCTCCCAGCGTATGTCCCGTCCAGCCTTTCACGGAGCTGCAGGCTACCGGCTCGGCAAACAGTTTGAGCATGGCTTCGCCTTCGACCTGGTCATTGATGCGGGTAGCGGTGCCATGCAGGTTTACGTAGTCGATCGCTGCCTGACTGAGACCTGCACATTCAAGCGCGTTTTCCATCGCCCGTCGCGCACCCAGGCCTTCCGGGTGCGGACTGGACATGTGCCAGGCGTCGCACGTTTCGCCGTGACCTGCAAAGACGATTTCCGCGTCTGTCCCTCGCTCCAGGATCGCGAAACCGGCGCCTTCGCCAATACTCAAACCCTGGCGTTCGACATCGAACGGTCGGCACGGCAGCGGCGACACGAGTTCGAGCGAATTGAATCCGTACAGCACCGACTGGCAGAGCGTATCCGCGCCGCCCACGAGGACGGCATCGGCGAGACCGAGCGAGAGCAGCCTCTCTGCACAGCCGAACACCCGTGCGCTGGACGAGCAGGCTGTCGAGACGCTGAAGGCCGGTCCCTCGAGACGCAGATAGTGCTGCACGAAATCCACCAGTGAGCTGGGCGAATGGACGATCGGTCCGGACGGGCTCGCAGGCAGTTCGACGTCGTTCGAGCGCAGCCGGTAGGCTTCTTCGGTGCTGCCGATGCTGGCGGTCGAAGTCCCCAGTACAATCGCGACGCGCTTGGGTCCATGGCGTTCTCGCAGCCGCACAACTGCGTCCTGTAAGCCATCCTGCTGCAAGGCAGCCAACGCAAGCCGGTTATTGCGGCAGTCCCAGGCCGTAAACGCCTTGGGCAACGGCGAGTCCTCGAGTCCGCGAACCCGGCCGATATGGGTGGACAAGGACACATACGGAAAGTCGTTGGGAGTCAGCCCTGAGCGCCCGGCAAGCAATGAGTCCCACAGCGCGGCTGTCCCATGACCCGCCGCGCAGACGGCGGTGAAGTGGCTGACGCTCAATGGCTGCATGCGGACCTTTTGCGGGATACTCTAAGCGGGACGGCCGGCAGCAATGTCTGCACGGCAGCGACGTTCCTAATGATCTCGAACGCCGCTCCGGAATAGCAAGCGGTTGAGGTCTGTCACCTTGATGGGGGGCCTGATTTGGACTCTGCGCGGCTTGAAGCAATCTCCCGGCAGTTTTTACCGAGTCGATGGCACTACTACTACGCCAGATCGAAGCTCTCTACCGACCCGCTTTATGCTGCAGTGGTGAGCGCTCTCGATGCAGCGGATACGCCGCTGCTGGATCTGGGCTGCGGCATTGGCCTGCTGCCCCACTATTGCACTGCCAGCGGTCTGACACTGCAGTATCGCGGTGTCGACAATGATGCCGCCAAAATCACATTGGCCAGAGCGGCGGCCACACGTGCCGGGCTCGCGATGACTCAATTCGATGTGGTTGACCTGGCCCAGGGATTTCCGTCGCATCGGGGCAGTGTGGCCGTTCTCGACATGCTGCAGTTTTTGTCGCCCGAACGCCTGCCGGTATTCCTCGGCCAGGCTGCAGCCTGTGTGACAGCCACGGGCTGTCTGATCATTCGTACCGGCCTTCAGGATGCCAGTTGGCGCACTCGCGTGACACGGGCTGCCGACTATCTGGCCCGTGCCGTCCGCTGGATGAATGCTGCACCCCGCGCCTATCCGACGCGGGATTTGCTGCGCGATCAGCTCTCCGCCCACGGACTTGTGGCGGAGTTCACGCCCTTATGGGGCAACACTCCTTTCAACAACTGGCTGATCGTGGCTCGGCGAAGATAGATAGCGTTTTGCATCCCCTGGACTCAGGCTGGAAGCACGGCTCGCAGACCTCGCGCGGTCGCCGCTTCCAGGACCCCGCGGATGATGGCGACAGAGTGACCATGCTCCGCGCCCTCGTGCAACAGAATGATCGCGCCCGGTTTCAGGCCTTCTGTGAGTCTTGCGACCACCCGGGCAACATCGCCGCTGACAGCGTCGTAGCCGCGAGCAGACCATGACACTCGCGTCAGCCCATGCTCGGCCAGGACAGGGGCAACGAAGGGGTTGGCATGTCCCACCACGGCGCGGAACCACCGCGGCGGCAATCCCGACAAGGCCGTTAGCGTCCGCTGGGCGTTACCAATCTCGCTGGCGATGCGGTCGGGCGACAGGGCCCAGAACCAGGCTGCAGGATGGGTCGTGCTGTGATTGCCGATCTCATGGCCTCGCTGCCTGATCGCCCGAACCAGGTCGGGCCGCTGCGCAGCGCGATCTGCCACCAGAAAGAAAGTCGCTCTGGCACGATGCAGAGCAAGCAGATCGAGCAGCGCCAGGGTGTCGACGGAGGGTCCGTCATCGATCGTCAACCAGACGATCGGATCGTCGGTTGGCAGATTTCGCAGCACGGGACCAAACAGTGTCGAGTGAGGATTCAGCGTGCCAAAGATGAGTGGCAGTTGCAGCAGGAGCAGCACGATCACGGCGGCGATCGACTGTCCTCCCAGCCACAGCAACACCGGGGGAACCACCGTCATGAACCCCAGCAACAAGCGCACTCTGGACGATAGTCTCATTCAACGTAGCTTAACGATCCTGTAGAAAGCATCAATGTTTATGACATCGATGTTAATTCTGGATAGCCTCTATTGCAGCTAGTCCTTGCCGCCTTGTCGTCCGCCCCGACCCTGGTATCCGCCCTTCTGTGCCTGGCCGTCAGACTGCTGCCCCCGGGACTGCACCCCACCGTTTCCGCCGCCGCCGCTGACGTTGCCTCGCGGTTGTTCAAACTGCCTTGAAGCCTGCGGCTGGGGACTCGCCTGCACCGGCGTCTGACCCCGCGAGGGTTCGAAACTGCGCCCCCGTTGTTCTCCGTAGGGCTTGCCGCCCGGGGTGCCGGAGTTGAAGGAACGAACGCTTTCCCTTTCCGGCCTGTCGGCTCGCGGCTCGCTCCGCGGTGCACGACGATCCACATCTGGCGCAGCGGGTTGCCGGTACTGTTGCTCGCGCCGGTCAATGGCCGCTACTTCTGTTCGGGTCCTGTCCTGTTTCTCGGTCGAAACGGCAGGCTGGTACACAGTTGCTCGACCCCAGGTTCTGGGCGACGCATCCGGTGAATCGCCAGAACGGTTTCCTCCCCGGGGAAGGTCGCGGTTGTCAGTACGATCTGCTGGCGGGGAACTCGCTCGCTCGGTTGGCTGCGACGATCGTCTTCCTGCGCAAACGAATCGCGGTTGGTGGTGCCGCGCGGAACACTGTTGCGTCCACGCTCGATTTCCGGTCCCGGCCCCGGCTCTGTCCGACGGGCGGTTGCCTGCGGAATTGCGATCCCGGACCTCGCTCCGGGCTCAGCGTATTCGGCTCGATGTTGCCGCGGTCCCAATCGTTCCCGCGGATCTGATGGCGCTCGACCGGTCTGCCGCGCGTGAAGTCGTCGCGCGAGACCACTGTCACCGCGTCGCCGCGGCCGCGATACGCGTAGTGCTCATTGCGACCCCGGTCCACGTATGCGCTGTGAATGTGATTCGAGTTGATGATCACCGTGTTGGAGATGTTCACGTTGTTGATGTGGTACGGGCTGGCGCGATAGCCAGGCACGTACACCTCACGCGGACCAAGCGGAAACCAGCCGATGCCGCTGCCGAACGAGACAGACACGCTGACCGAGGGCCCGCCCACCCAGGCGACGAGCGCTGGGGCATACACCGGGCGATAGGCACGCGGACCGGGGACCCAACCCCAGCGGCTGCCTACATGGGCCCAGCGTCCGTAGTGAAACGGAGCGAAGCCCCACGGCGCGTCATCCATCCAGGTCCAGCCCCAGGGGCCCACCCAGACCCAATGCCCATACCGGTACGGTGCCCAGCCGACGGCGACCGAACGGGGATACCAGACGTGGCCGTATTCCGGCTCCGAGCGCCAGTAGCCATACTCATCCAGATCCTCGTAGCCGATGACTTCCCTGGAGACATACCGCGTGGATTCCGAGCGGGCAGCCCGCTCCTCGCGATCGTCGGCCCACTTCTCGAAGTCGCTGCGGCCGTCCACCTTGTCAATGGCGGCAGAGAGCCGGTCCTTGCCCGGTGAAGATGCCCTGGCGGCCAGCATCCACGTGATAGACGCGCGAACCCTGCTCGCCGCTCTCCACGGTACTTGCGCCGTCGCGCACCTTGACCACGGTCGTGTCGCCACCCTGGTTGACTTCGATCGAATATTCGCCGGGTTCCGTGAGAGAGACGATCGCATTCGGCGTGTCGATTTCGATGGTTTCGGTACGGCCGACATCACGGACGTGGACCGTCAGTACGCCTTCGTTGAGCGCAACGCGCAGGTGTCACTGCCGAGATCCTTGAGTTCGATGGCCGGTGTATTCATCGAGATGCAGCGTCGCCGAGCCCACCTGCAGTTCGGCTCGGGAATCCCGGTCGGCCCACAGCTGGTCGCCGGTCGTCAACGGACGGTTCAGCAGCGCGGCGGAACGCTCCGACGAACCGGCTTCCTCGAGCGTTACATCGCCTTTGCGATAGCTGAGGCGCGCCACGCGATCCGGAGGATCCTCGCTTTCCGCAACTTCCTGGGCGGCTGCAGAGTGCGCCACGGGAAGGCTGAGCACAGCCGCCAGGGCCAGCGTGCGGAGGTAAGAAATCCAGGGAGTGCGCATGTCAGTGTTCTCCACCCAAAGACCCTTTAAGGCCTCATGGAGGCAAAGAATGACGCCCTGACGGTGAACCGGGGCTGAATCAGCCAAAGGCCCTATCCGAGGATGGCTTCCCGTCGGTACAGCCGCATTGCCAAGCCGACCAGCAGTGCTCCGATCGCCAGGCTCGCAGTGATCGAAATGAGGAGATTTAAGGGCTTGAGTACGTCGCCGCGGAGCAGCTGGGTAATCAGCAGATGCTGGCTCAGCGAAGGAATCGCCATCAGCCACACCTTCTCCTTCAGCGAATACAGGCTCGCCACCAGGATCGGCAGCGTCGGGATCAACAGGACCAGCGCCACCCAGGTCTGGGCTTCCTTGTAGCTGCGCGTAAACGACGCGATCACCGTCATCAGCGCGGCACCGAGCGGAACGAAGGGCAGCGTGACAGCAAACACCTGCAATGCCACCTTGATGCCGAAATTCGCGGACATGCCCAGCGTTTCAAGCGGCACCCACCTGAGGCTTAACGTAAACGCCGCGACGGTGAGTGCGAGCGAAATCGTCATGAACAGGGAGGTGCCGAGAATCTTGCCCCGGATCAGCACACCACGTTCCACTGGTAACGTCAGCAAGGCCTCCAGAGAGCCTCGCTCGCGTTCACCTGCCGTTGAATCGATGGCGAGATACAGCCCTCCCATCAAGGTGGCGAACAGAATCAGATAGGTCATCATCCCGAGCACCAGTACCGACCGGCCGGCCGGTGTGGACACATCCACATTGCGCACATCGATGGGCACGATCGTGACCGGACTGATGCCTCGAGCCTGCAGACGAAGCGCGGCAAGCTGACGGCCATATGCCTGCAGCAGTGCATGCGCGCGCGTCGCGTGCTTGCTGACCTGGTTGTTGGAACTGTCCCAGACGAGTTCAAGCGGCGCCGGCTGGCCGCGACTCAACTGCTCTACGTATTGCTCGGGAACGACCAGCACCAGATCGATATCACCCGCCCGTACGGCAGCCTGTGCTGCAGCAAGCGTCGGCGGCGCCGGCTTCAAGGTCGTGCCGTTCTCCTCCAGATAGCGCATCAGATTCGGCGCCAGCGACTGGCCGGCGACGGCGAGCTCAAGCGGCGCATCCAGGTTGCTGACGGCACGATCCAGCGTGAGCGTCATCATCAAAGCGAAGAGCAGCGGTCCGAACAAAGGCCCGAAGATCAACGCAGAGAACAACGTCCGTCTGTCGCGCAGGTTCTCGCGGATTTCCTTGCCAGCAACGACCAGCACCGGTGTGGTCAAGCGGGTTGCTCCGACCGGGTGAGGTGCACAAAGGCTTCCTCGAGGTCGACGCAGCCGGTGGCAGCCAGCAGCTCATCCTGCGAGCCCTGCATCACCACACGGCCATTGCTGATGATGACGAGATCGTCACACAGCGCGTCGATTTCCTGCATCACGTGACTGGACAGCAGCACGCAACAGCCATCGTCGCGAAGTTTGCGGATGAGATCGCGCAGGTGGCGGATCGCCATGACGTCGAGGCCGTTCGTCGGTTCGTCGAGAATGATGGTGCGTGGCTCATGCACCAGCGCTCGCGCCAGCGCGACCTTGATTCGCTGGCCTTGCGAGAATCCCTGCGCGCGACGGTCAGCGATATCGGTCAGATCGAGGCGCGTGAGCAGGGTGTCGATGCTGCGCTCCAGCGGGTCGCCAGACAGCCCATGCAATTCCCCGAAGTAACGGATGTTTTCGCGTGCCGTGAGCTTCGGATACAGGCCGGTCGCGTGCGGCAGGACGCCAAGTTCCCGTCGCACAGCAAGCGCTTGAACAGCGCAGTCGTTGCCATTGATGCTGGCCGATCCGCTATCCGCCTTGATCGCGGTGTACAGAATGCGCAGGCAGGTGGACTTGCCGGCGCCATTGGGACCCAGCAATCCTGTGACGCGCCCGTCCAGCGCCTTGAAGCTCACATCGCGAACGGCTTCGATGCTGCCGAACCGCTTCGCAAGATTCCGCACCTCAATCACGGCGCAGGCCCGCTGAAGTCGAGGAAGAATGGCGCAGCCCGGATTTCGCTTACGCAGTCAGTGTCGAGGCCCGTCGTTGTGCCACGGTCCAGGAATCGCGCGAGCATTCCCGGAATGCAGGGCGAGGCCAGCTGTCCGTGACCATAGCCATTCACCACTACGAGGCGTCCGTTGCGAAACTGCGTCAGCACGCTTTGCGCATATCTGAGCGGCGTGATCGGATCGTTGCCTCCCGACAGGATCAGCACGGGCGCATCACTCGAGAGTGGATGATGCAGGTCCTCATCGAGTACGCCTTGTGGCCAGACACTGCAGATGGCGGTCAGGCCTTCGAGCGACGCAGTGCCGAGGTACGTCGTGGCGAGTGCCTGGTTGTCCACCTGCTGCTGATCTATCAGTGGCAGATCTTCGGTACACACCACCGCGTTCTGCATGCCATAGGCGAACTGGCTTTCGATGGCCTGTTCGATGAGCAAATACTGGGCGGCGAGGGGTGCGAAGTTGCCGTTCGCCTGGGCGTTATGGATGAGAGCTGGCAGTAGCGCGGCGGTTGCATCGGAGTACGACAGCAGACGGACCACGCCACCCAGGTGGGGAAGGCCGAATTCCATCGTCCTCAAGGCGCCGGTGACCGGGTCCGGCAGCGTCAGGCTGACCGGCGTTCGCAGCTTGTCTGACAGCGCCCTGAACTCAGTGGCGATGCTGGGGAATCGCTGCGTGCAGAGCGGATCCTGTTCGCAGCGGTCAAGAATCGTATCAAGCGCCCGCTGTGCATCCAGCGCCATGTCAGGACCGAGCAGTACTGCTGGCGGCACAGCGCCATCGAGCACGATCGTCCGGACCCGCTGCGGAAACTTTCTCAGGTAGTGCTGGGCGACGCGAGTTCCGTATGACACGCCGTACAGGTTGATCTCGTGCCGCACCAATCGCCTCGCGAACTGCTTCGAGATCACGCACGGCCACGCTGGTCGTGTAGTACTTCGGATCGCCTGTCAATGCGCGCAGGCACTCGAGCGTCGCTGCCTTGAGTTTGCCGGCATCCACCACCAGGACTTCCGGATCCTCTGGATATTCACAGTTGAGCGGCGCCGAGCGCCCGGTGCCGCGCTGGTCGACCAGCACGATGTCACGATCACGCCCGATCGCTGCAAACGCGGACGCAAAAGACGCATAGAAATCGCTCGCCGCCTGACCGGGCCCCCCGGCCAGCACGAACAGCGGGTCGGGCTGCGCGCGGCGGTTGAGGGCCGGCACGATGGCGACATGAAGGTCGATGTGTCTGCCTGAGGGAGCCGCGGGATTTTCGGCGACACTGAGATGCCCGCAGCGGGCAGGAACCGCGCCGATCCCCGCCGGGCTCTCCAGGCGACAGTCAGTCAGCTTGAGGGCTGTCGGAGCGGGCTGCGCTGACCAACTGCTGGCAGCAGTGAGGCTCAGCAGGGCTGTCGCTACCGCTCGCCAGGGGCCAGAGCATCGAGGCAACCCACGAGGGATCGCGTTTGAATTGTCGGGGAGTTGCACGCTGCCGATGGTGGCTGCGGACTTCGAGGCTGTAAAGCAGACTCGGTCACGTTGCATCAGCCTGCTAGAATGCGCCCCCCATGCGCTATCCCACACCCTTCGACGTCATCGTCATTGGCGGCGGCCACGCCGGTACCGAGGCCGCCCTGGCGGCTGCCCGGAGGGGTTCGCGTACCCTGCTGTTGACCCAGAGCATCGAGACGCTGGGGCAGATGAGCTGCAACCCGGCCATCGGCGGCATCGGCAAAGGGCATCTGGTCAAGGAGATCGACGCGCTGGGCGGTGCGATGGCACACGCGGCGGATCGCGCCGGCATCCAGTTCCGTACGCTGAACGCGAGCAAGGGCCCGGCAGTCCGGGCGACACGGGTGCAGGCGGATCGGGTGCTGTACAAGCAGGCCATTCGCTTTCTACTCGAGCACCAGCCCAATCTGACGCTATTCCAGCAGGAAGTGGCGGATCTGATCGTGGACAGGGGCCAGGTCCGCGGCGTCGTCACGCTGATGGGCATCGAGTTCCATGCACCTTGCGTGGTGCTTACCGTTGGCACGTTCCTCGGCGGCAAGATTCACATCGGTCTCACGAACACTCAGGGCGGACGCGCGGGCGATCCGCCTTCGAACCGGCTGGCCGAGCGATTGCGGGCGCTGCCATTTCGCGTGGGTCGGTTGAAGACCGGGACGCCGCCGCGGATCGATGGCCGCACGATCAACTACGAAGGCTTGACGGTGCAGCCGGGCGATGATCCAGCTCCGGTGTTTTCCTATCTCGGCCAGCGCAGCCAGCATCCGCAGCAGCTGCCTTGCCACATCACGGCGACCAACGAACGGACCCACGACATCATCCGCTCGGCCACCGACCGTTCACCGCTGTTCACCGGCGTGATCGAAGGTGTGGGTCCGCGCTACTGTCCGTCCGTCGAAGACAAGGTGGTCCGGTTTGCCGACAAGGGTTCGCACCAGATCTTCATCGAACCTGAAGGCCTCTCGACGCCTGAGGTCTACCCCAACGGCATCTCGACCAGTCTCCCGTTCGATGTCCAGTACGAACTCGTCCGCTCGATCCGAGGCTTCGAAAACGCCCATATCACGCGGCCCGGATACGCGATCGAGTATGACTATTTCGATCCGCGGGACCTGAACTACAGCCTGGAAACGAAGTTTGTTGCAGGGCTGTATTTTGCAGGCCAGATCAACGGCACCACCGGCTATGAAGAAGCCGCCGCGCAGGGTCTGCTGGCCGGACTCAACGCATCGCTCAAGGCGAGCGGTCTCGAACCGTGGTGGCCGAAGCGCGGTGAAGCCTATCTCGGCGTGCTGGTCGATGACCTCATTACCCGTGGCGTCAGCGAACCCTATCGCATGTTCACGAGTCGCGCGGAATACCGATTGTCTTTGCGCGAGGACAATGCCGACCTCAGGCTCACGCCTCAAGGCCGGTTGCTTGGGCTGGTCGATGATGAACGCTGGCGTTTCTTCGAGACCAAGCGCGCCGCGGTCGATCGCGAGCTTGCCCGGCTGGCGCAGACCATCGTACATCCGCATCACCTGTCGGAGCAGGCTGCAAACGAAGTGTTCGGCGCGCCGCTGACGAGAGAAGCATGGGCGTTCGATCTGCTCCGCCGCCCGGAAGTCAGCTACCAGCGCCTGACAGCGCTGCCTACCGTCGGCACTCTGGACGACGCCACGCTGGCAGGCGATGAGCGGCTGCTTGAGCAGATCGCAGTCCAGATCGACGTGCAGGCGAAGTACACGGGGTACCTCGATCGGCAGACCAAAGAAATCGAGCGACAGAGCCGTAACGAGGACACGGCGCTGCCACCCTCCCTCAACTACATCGAAGTCAGGGGCCTTTCTCATGAGGTTCGGCAACGACTGACGGAGGCCCGTCCCCAGACGCTGGGCCAGGCCGGGCGCGTACCCGGCGTCACTCCCGCTGCCCTGTCACTGCTGCTGGTCCATCTGAAAAAGCGCAGCGTCTACCTCAATCGCCCATCGCAGCCGACAGGCACCGAGCGCTAGTACCCTTCGAGGCTAGTCCCTGTTCGAGGGCAAGCCCCCTTCGCGAGGCAAGCCCTTCACCTGGGTAAAGCCCTCTATTCAACGGATTGTGAACGCGTCGGCGCTCCGCTGCCGCCCGGTTTGCTACGGTGCGCGCACCCGGGACTCTCCCCTCAACCTGTAGCACCTATGATCTGGTTCCTCATCTTTGCGTCGCTGGTCTTCGCGTTCTATTTCTGGCGGCAGTTCCGTGCCCGCCAGCTGGAGCTTGCTAGCCCAACGGCCGACCACCGCTTAGGTCTGAAGCACATCGGCCAGGCGCTGGTTCTCGATCAGGCGCTGGAGAACGGCGCGGGTCGTATCCGGCTAGGTAATCGTGACTGGGCCGTGCGGGGTCCCAATCTGCCGGCAGGCGCCAAGGTGCGAGTGACGGGCGTCGATGGAACGGTGTTGCTGGTGGACAGGGCGCCCGCCTGAGCCGGCCGGTAAGAGGCGGACTCTGTCCGCAAATGGCCTCACGGCAAATGGTCGACTCTGTCGACAAATGGCTCAGACGAGCAATCAGAGGGTCTGTTTGCTGACGAGAGTCAGCCATTTGCCGGCAAAACCGGCCATATGACGTTAGTCCATTTGCCAACGAAGTTGGCCTTCCCTTCTTATTCGCAGAGCTGCTCCTTCTTCGCTCTGCCTGCATAGTCTGTCCAGTAACGATCTGCCAGCTGTCGTCCTGCGCTGAGCACATCAGGCTTCACGCCCTTCTCGAGCTGCGCAAGCGTCTGCGCGAAATTGATCGCAGCGCCGACATATCCCTCCCCCATGCAACCGGCCTCGTTCAGGCGATCGCCGAAGTACTGCCACGCGATGATTTCTTCCGGCTTTAGCCGTGCCCGCCAGGGCATGCGCATGATGGCGGGATAGGCGGCTGATTCGCCGTCGCGGGCAGCATCGACTCCGAAGACGGCTGCGGTGGGCGCATCGGCGGGATGCCCATCGCAACCGACGGCGACGCAATTCGCAAAGTCGAGCTTCGCCATCGGCAATGTCTGCCCGGCCTGTTTCAGCAGGATGCGGATGGACGCCACGTTTTCCGTGGAGAGGCCACGCTGCACGCCAACCACACGACTTTGCGCCAGGGCGTGTTGCGCCGGCGCGTAGTTACTGGCGGCGGCCGCGACCAGCAACGCTTCGCGCCGTGCCGGATCATTGGTATAGCGCGCGAGCTCGGTGGCACTGACCGCGTCACCCATGTCCGCTGCCTGCCTGAGCCGGGTATCAATCTGCCGCAGGTCGAAACGCGCATTCCTGCAGCTTGCCTGCGCCTTCTTCGTGTATTCGTTCTGGGCATCGATGATCGCAATGACGCGGGAGGCGCGCGGTTCCATCAGGTCCGTGCGCAGTTTGTCCAGTCGTGCCGGATCGAGCGTTGTCGGTGACTGCACGAGTCGTGCGCAATCACGCTGCAGACGGATCAACGCGATGTTGAAGGGCTGCGATTGGGCGGCACCGGCTGACAAGCGATCAACGGCGACTGCAAAATCCCCGTTACCCAGCGCCTCGATCACTTGTGATTCAACCCTCAAGCCGCGCAGCAGTTGCCGGTGCGCTACTCGCTCGAGATGGCTGACGAATTCCGGCGCCGCCGGCTGCTCCTGTGCATGCACGGAAGTGCTGGCCAGCGCAGCCAAGGCCGCAGTCGCAGCAAGTCCGCGTTGAGAAGCCTAGGCTTAATCATACCTACAGGTCTATGGCGCGACCAGATCAAACTCGACCTGCACCGTGGCATTGAACGTCATTTCGCCGCTCTGGTAGGTCGCTTGCGCATCGGGCGCCGCCTGGGCCATGGCAGCCATGCGGTAGGCAACGGGTTGCGGAGCAGAGACTGACTGGGCAGAAATGGTTCGGGCGGTACCAAGCCGTACGCCGGCCGCGCGTGCGACGGCTTCGGCGTTCATGCGTGCATCCTCGACCGCTTTGGCCAGGGCTTCGCGCTCGAGTTCGCGTTTGCGGCTTGAGTCGAGGCGCGGATCGCCGACCTGGTTGACCCCCGCATCCACAGCTCTTTCCAGCAAGGTGCCCAGCTGGTCAAGGTTCCTGAGTTCCACTTCCACCTGGCGCGACACCAGGTAGCCAAGCAGGGTTCGTTCGCGTGACTTGTTGTCCCAGTTGTATTCCGGCTGGATGTTGATCCGGGTGGCGTGCACATACTTCGGGTCAATCTTGAGGTCCCGCGTCAGTTTCAGCACGGCCTCTACCGTCTTCGTGACGTCGCTGCGGGCTGCCTCCATTTTCGGGTTGCGGGCTTCAACGCCCAACGTGACCAGCGCGCGATCTGGTTCCCCTCGCACGTCCCCCTGGCCTGAGACACTGAGTGTGCGGGGAGCTGGGGCGGCTGGCGCAGGCTGGGACTGCACCGGCAAGGAGGTCAGGACCCCCATCAGGCACAGCGCGCTCATGGCAATCCGCCATCCGGATCGGCATATCGCCTTGTTTTTGTGCACGGTTTCCATCACACGCTCCTTCGCAGTACAGGCCTGTTACCGAGGATGCCACGGTTTTCCCTAATTTTCCTTGCGCCACCCATTTCCGTTAACATTGCGCCCCCGCCGGCGGGTGGATAGAGATGCGATGGAGATTGGCATGAAGTTTCGTTTGTCACTGCTTGCGCTCGGCCTCGTCCTGACCGGCCTGTCGTCGCTGGCCCAGGCCCAGGGTGATGCTGCTCGCGGCAAGCTCCTCGCCTATACCTGCCACGGTTGTCATGGC
This sequence comes from uncultured Pseudomonadota bacterium, assembly GCA_963819685.1. Classification (GTDB taxonomy): domain Bacteria; phylum Pseudomonadota; class Gammaproteobacteria; order Steroidobacterales; family Steroidobacteraceae; genus CAIUGU01. The sequence goes on along the minus strand of CAWFXI010000007.1, from coordinate 511,327 downwards.
ATTCCGAGTTACAAGAATGCCTATCCGACCTACAGCGTGCCGCGCCTTGGCGGTCAGCACGCGAGCTACCTCATTGCCGCGTTGAAGGGATATGGCACCCAGCTGCGTTCACATCCGACGATGTATTCGCATGCGGCAACGATGAGCGATCAGGACATGCAGGATATCGCCGCGTTTCTGCAGTCCGAGCCCATCCAGTCTGGCAACCCGGTGAAGGGCACTCCTCCGGCCTCGACGGCGACGTGCGTTGCCTGCCACGGCAACGATGGCGTAGGGATCACTCCCGACTACCCCACACTCGCCGGACAGCAGGCCGACTACATCGAGCGTTCATTGCACGATTACAAAAACGGCTCCCGCAAGAACCCGATCATGGCAGGCTTTGTGACCGCGCTGACGGATGCTGACATCAAGGCCATTGCCGCCTACTTCTCGAGCCAGAAGGGATTGTGCGGCAGCGAAGTCATTCGCGAACACGGCAAGTGCCAGTGAAGACAGGGCTTTAGACTACGGGCTACAGGCTTCAGGCAGATCAAGGATTACAAGGCCGGGCAATGCCCGGCCTTGTTTTTTTGCCCCTACAGACTTCGACCAGAATCGTCATGACGCAGGTAGACATACAGGCACAAGCTGAGAGGCTGCGCGAAGGCGCGGCTGCCATGGGCGTGCTGCTGACCCCGGAGCAAGTGCAACACCTGCTCAAGCTGCTCGATGAACTCGACGACTGGAACCAGCGGATGAATCTGACTGCCATTCGCGAGCGACCGCAGCAGATCGCCAAGCACCTGCTCGACAGCCTCTCCGTTCAGGCATTTCTGCGCGGCAAGCGCATCGCCGACATCGGCACTGGGGCTGGCTTCCCCGGGCTGCCTCTCGCACTGGTCAACCCGGAACGCGAGTTCACGTTGCTGGATGCAACCGCGAAGAAACTGCGCTTCGTCGACCACGCCGCCGCAATGATGGGCCTCGCCAACGTGAAGACCGTGCATGCGCGCGCCGAGAGTTTCAAGCCTAAGGAAAGATTCGACATCGTCCTGGCCAGGGCCGTCGGTCCGATTGGCAACTTCGTCAACTGGTGCGGCCACTTGTGTGTGAGTGGCGGTCGGCTGCTGGCAATGAAAGGGCGCTTTCCCGAAGCGGAACTCGAAGCAGTCCCGAACGGCTGGAAAGTGGCGGCCGTCCACCGTCTCACAATCCCCACGCTGGACGAAGAGCGTCATCTTGTGGAAATCTGCCGCTCCCACGACAAGGTCTAGGGCGCGTTCCGCCTGCAGCAAATCATCCATGCACCGCGTCATCGCAGTCACGAATCAGAAAGGCGGCGTCGGCAAGACGACCACCACCGTCAATCTGGCGGCATCGCTGGCAGCGACCAAACGGCGGGTGCTGCTCATCGACCTGGACCCGCAAGGCAATGCGACCATGGGCTGCGGGGTCGACAAGCGGACGGTGCGACGCTCATCGATGGAGGTGCTGCTCGGCGAATGCGACGTGGCCTCGGCGCTCGAGCCTGTCGAAGTCGGCGGTTTTACGCTGCTGCCTGCGAACCAGGATCTGGTGGCCGCCGAAGTGCAACTCGCGGGGCACGCCGGCAGTGAGCGCAGGCTGCGCGATGCGCTTGCACCCATTCGCGAAATCTTCGACGTCATCCTGATCGATTGCCCCCCTTCGCTCAACATGCTGACGGTGAATGCGCTGGTAGCCGCGGACAGCGTGCTGATCCCGATGCAGTGCGAGTACTACGCGCTGGAAGGATTGTCTGCATTGCTTGCGACAGTGGAGCAGATCAAGGCAGGCGCCAATCCGTCACTCGAAGTGGAAGGCCTGCTGCGCACGATGTTCGACCCGCGCAACAACCTCGCCAATGAAGTGTCGTCGCAACTGATCCTGCACTTCGGCGACAAGGTGTTCCGCACGATCATTCCGCGCAATGTACGCCTGGCGGAGGCTCCGAGTTTCGGTAAGCCCGTTCTGTACCACGACAAGGAGTCCCGCGGCGCGCTGGCTTACCTGGCCCTTGCAGGAGAAATGATCCGCCGCGGCGACGAAGCCCCGGAACCCGCGACAGCGACGACCCTCGCGAGCAACGAGCATCCGCTCTAGTCATTTAACCGCTTACGCCCCTGCCCGCTTACCCGCTAGTATCGAGTCTCTCATGGCATCCAAGAAACCAAGTCTGGGTCGGGGGCTGGGCGCACTGCTCGGTCAGCCGACGGCTGCTTCATGGCCCGACGCTGCGCCAGCGACCAGCCCAGGCGATGACGCAATGCTCAAGCTGCCGGTGGACCTGCTGCAGCGTGGCAAGTATCAGCCTCGCATCGACATGCGGACGGAGAGTCTGCAGGAACTGGCCGATTCCATTCGTGCCCAGGGCGTGATCCAGCCGGTTGTTGTGCGGCCCATTGCCGGCGCAGCGCCCGGCCAGCCGCAGCGCTACGAGATCATCGCCGGAGAGCGCCGCTGGCGTGCCGCGCAACTCGCAGGATTGCACGACATCCCGGCAGTCGTCCGTCATGTCGGCGACGAAGCTGCCGTTGCCATGGCGCTCATCGAGAATATCCAGCGCGAAAACCTGAATCCGCTCGAAGAAGCGCGTTCCCTTGAGCGACTGATCAGCGAATTCAAGATGACGCATCAGACCGCAGCGGAAGCCGTGGGCCGGTCACGGGCGGCCGTATCGAACCTGCTGCGTCTGCTGGAGCTCGCCGACGAGGTCAAGAAACTTGTCGAAGAGCGCCAGATTGAAATGGGTCACGCCAGGGCGCTCCTGGGTCTTGAGAATCGCAGAAAGCAGGTGGAAGTGGCTGCTCTCGTCGCGAAGAAAGGGTTGTCGGTCCGCGAAACCGAGGCGCTGGTACGGCGCATGGCTTTACCTGGAACACCGAGCACCGGGGTCGAGGTCCCAAGGCCGGACGCCAATATCCGCAAACTTGAGAGCGAGCTCACCGACAAGCTGGGCGCCCGCGTGAATATTCAGCATGGTGCAAAGGGCAAAGGCAAGCTGGTCATCCAGTACAACAGTCTCGACGAACTGGACGGCATTCTGGAGCGATTCAACTGACAGGCTGCAGACGCCAGCCCGAGATTCATTACCGAGAGGCCGCCAGGGCACTATCGATGCGAGGATCGCAGACCACAAAAACCAGGGAAGAGATTGGCGTATGGCGCGTCTATCCCCCTGGCTGAGTGCGTTTGTTGCGGTGCTGACGTCGCAATGGCTGGCGGCCGGAGCGACTGCGGACATCGTCGTGGACGGCCGGATGGATGAGCCCGAGTGGCAGGCTGCGCTCACCTGCAATGACTGGGTACGCACCCAGCCCTTCGCGCTCGATACCCCCCGGTATCGCAATGAAGCGCGCATGGTCTCGACGCCGGCGGGACTCGCGGTCGCCTTCAGCCTCGAGCAGCCCAAAGGCGAGCAGCGAACCAAGCCCCGCACACCCCGCGATGCCCCGGATTTTCACGGTGACTCCATCAGCTTCATGGTGGATTTCGATGCCGACGGCCGGGTGGGTTTCGAATTCTCCGTTGCGTTGGGTGAGGGTATCCGCGACGGGCTGATCACGAACCAGAATGAGCGCTCCGGGGACTGGGATGGCGTCTGGCAGCACGCGGTTCGCGAAACGGAAGACGAATGGTTCGTTGAGCTGCTGATTCCGTGGTCGACGGCCAGCATGCGTGATGGCAATACCGACCAGCGGACGATAGCCGCTTTGTTCGAACGCACTGTCTATGACCGCAACGAGCGCTATGCATGCCCCGGTGCCAGCATCGAGCGACCCGTGTTCCTCGCTGATTTCCGGCCGTACACCATCGAGCAGTATCGGGATGCACAACTCGATGTGGTGCCCTATGCCACGTGGATTGCGGACCAGGTCAATGACACTTCGCATTTCAAGGTGGGCGCGGACATTTTCTGGAAGCCTTCCAGTGATTTTCAGCTCGTGGCGGCATTGAATCCTGACTTCGGCCAGGTGGAAAGCGACGAGCTCGTCATCAACTTTTCCGCGATCGAAACGTTCTATACCGACAAGCGCCCGTTCTTCACTGAGAACCAGGGTCTGTTCGATCTGCGCACCCCCGACAATGGTCAGCTCATCTACACGCGCCGCGTCGGCGCGGCGTCGGATGACGGCTTGCAGACCAGTTCCGATATCGACGCAGCGCTCAAGCTGACCGGCAGCGCCGGGCGCTTTGTCTATGGCGCGTTTGCGGCGATGGAAGATGAGTACGAAGCCGAGGCCGGTCGACTGTTTGCAGCGACACGCTTGTCGCTGCCGCTGGACGGTTGGCGTCTCGGACATCTCGCAACGTTTGCCGACCGGCCCTTCCTCGATCGTCAGGCACTCGTCAATGCCATCGACTTTGAACTGCATCCCGCGGGTCGCTGGCGATGGTCCGGCCAGGTGATCCGTTCCGACATCGATGTAGCAGGCATCGCGACGCACGGCCATGAGGTCTGGCTGCAGACGGATTTCAATCAGACCCCGGCCCTGACTCACTCACTGAAGCTGCTGCAGATCGACGACAAGTTCGATATGAACGATCTCGGCTATCTCGGGCGAAATGACCTGCGCCGCGCTGACTGGAGCAGTCGCTTGAGCCGCGGCGGGTTTGCGCCAGCCAGCCGGTTGAACGGCGAAACCTACGAACTGAAGCTGACCTATCGGGAAAACACGGAAGACGTGCGTTTGCCGTTCTATTCGACCCTCATCCGCGACACTCAATACAAGAGTGGCTGGCTGGGACACGAGGAGCTTAATTATGAGTCCCCAGGTACGGATGACCTGCTGTCGCGGGGCAATGGGCCGGTGCAGCTCAACAACCGCAAGTTTGTATATGGCCGTTACACCACGCCCCGCTATGGAGCCTGGCAGCACGCATTCGCAGGTTATGTCTTCGAGGAAGGGGTGGACGGCTACGGATACGAAGTCGAACTCACGAACTCATGGTACCCGCGCGACGGCCTGACATTGAATCTCACGCTCTATCCGCGGCTGTCCACGGACTGGCTGCTGTGGCAGCAAGACAATCTGTTCGGCACTTTTGAGGCCAGGCGGCTCGATGCCTATGGCCGGATCGACTGGCTGCCCGCCAAGGGCCATGAGCTCCGCGTCAAGCTGCAATGGATCGGCATCGACGCCGAGCCGACCCGCGCTTATCGAACCACACCAACCGGGGAGCTTGTGCAGACCACGGAATCACTGGCGCCCTTTACCGTCAACAATCTCGGTATCCAGGTTCGCTATCGGTACCAGTTTGGTCCTCTATCGGATCTTTATGTCGTGTACAGCCGCGGCGGCTATCAGTTTCGCGAGGATGATGGCCGCGACCTGGGGGACCTCTTTGGCGACCTCGGCCAGGTGCGCGATGCAGATCAGTTCCTGATCAAGCTCCGCTATCGCCTCTGATCGCTACAAGTTTCATTTCTTGAAGCACTGCAAAACGCTGCGTATAATCCGCGGCCTTTCCCGCGCTGGCGCATCGTAAACGCGGGGTTCGATGGACTATGAACGCCACGAGTCGCTGCCGGACCGGTCTGCGCAGTGGCGTTTTTGCTGCCCGACGGATCAGACGCGAGACATGCTTGTGAGCGCCAACCCGATTGCGGTTGCCAGGCACCAGGCATTGCGAGCCCTGGGATGGCAGGTTGCCGCCACTCTCGTGCTTGGGCTGGCGTCGGCGCTTGGTGTGAGTGGCCGCTCGGGTGTCGCCGTGCTGGTGGGCGGTGGGATAGCGACGCTGGGAACCGCTTACCTCGCGTTGGCGCTGTCCAGGCAGCGGCTGGGAGGCGCACCCGGCAGCCTGATTTGGGATGTGTTCTTGAGCTGGGCGATCAAGCTGATACTGGTTCTCAGCCTGCTGACGATCGCGTTCAGGTCGAAGCAATTGCCCCCATCGTTCCTGATGGGCGGGTTGTGCAGCGCCCTGGCGGCCTACTGGCTCGCGATGAGTCTGGCTGGCACTGTTGACATGAGTCGTGGGAGTGATCGGGATGGCAGTTGAAGGTGGTGGCGAACAGGAGGGGATGTCCGAATACGTCTCCCACCATTTGACGCAACTCGCCAGTGGCAAGCAGAACGCTCTGCTCGACTTCTCGGTCGTTCACTGGGACACCCTCTTTTTCTCGCTGCTTTGCGCCGCCGTGGTTCTGGTCGTGCTGCGACTCGCGGCGCGTCGAGCAACCGCCGGAGTGCCCGGGCGCTTCCAGTTGACGGTGGAGTTGCTGATCGAGTGGGTCAACGAGCAGGCGCACAGCCTGGTGCACGGCAAGCTCGACTACATTGCTCCGCTGGCGCTGACCGTGTTCCTGTGGGTCGCCACCATGAACGCCATCGACCTGCTGCCCGTGGACTGGCTGCCGACGCTCGCTGCTTCCCTGGGCATTCACTATCTTCGGCCCCTGCCTACTGCAGACCTCAACGGCACGCTCGGCATGTCTTTAGGGGTGCTGGTGCTGGTGCTGTATTACAACGTGAAGATCAAGGGTGTAGGCGGCTATGTACACCAGCTGCTCTGCGCACCGTTCGGCATGGCGAAGCTGACGATGAATCCGCTGTCATGGCTCGCCGCCCTGGCGCTGGCCATCACCAATCTGTTCATGAACCTTGTCGAATACATCTCCAACACGCTGTCGCATGGCATGCGGCTGTATGGAAACATGTACGCGGGCGAGCTGATCTTCTTCCTGATCGCGGGTCTTGGCGGCACTGCGACTGCCTTCGGGATCGGGATGCACCTCTTTACCGGCACAGTCTGGGCCCTCTTCCACATCCTGATCGTGTTGCTGCAAGCGTTCATCTTCATGATGCTGACGCTGGTTTACATCGGCCAGGCCCACGACAAGCACTGAACACTCTGGCCCCCATTTTCTATTGGTTCTTAATCGGAGAAGACTCATGACCGACGTTTCCTTTGTTGCACTTGCCTGCGGCTTGATCATCGGCCTGGGCGCGCTCGGGGCCTGTATCGGCATCGGCATGATGGCCGGCAAGTACATCGAAGCCTCGGCTCGTCAGCCGGAACTGATGAACGTGCTGCAGACCAAGGTCTTCCTGTTGCTCGGCCTCATCGACGCGGCATTCATCATCGGTACCGGCATCGCGCTGTGGTTCGCCACGGCCAATCCGTTTGCCGCTGGCTAGTGGGAATCACGCAAGGCAACGCGTGCTGTGCTAGCGCGCATCGCGTAGCCGGCTTCGTACCAACAGGGCGAATGTTCCTATGAATCTGAATGCAACGCTGATCGTCCAGACCCTGGTCTTCCTGATCCTCGGCTGGGTCACCATGAAGTTCATCTGGCCGCCGCTGATCGCGGCGATCAATGAGCGGCAGAAAAAGATTGCCGATGGCCTCGCGGCTGCCGAAAAGGGCGAGAAAAGTCTTGTCGAAGCGCAGCAAAGCGGCGCGGACATCGTCAAGGACGCCCGTGCCCAGGCGGCGAAGATCGTCGACCAGGCGAGCCGCCGCGCGAACGAGGTGATCGACGAGGCCAAGCAGGCCGCGGTGACCGAAGGCCAACGGATCGTTACGACGGCCCGCACGGAAGTCCAGCTCGACCAGAGCCGCGCCCGCGAGGAACTCCGCAGGGAAGTGGCCACGTTGGCCGTGGCTGGCGCTTCCAGGCTGCTCGGCCGCGAGATCGACGCCCGTGCTCATGCAGACCTGCTTGAGAAGCTGGCTGTCGAAATCGAACGCGGCTGAGGGATGAACTTCGCCATGCAGTTGAACGCTCTGCAGCATCTTGAGGCAAGTGACGCCGCATCCAACATGGTCTTGCGATCCGTGGCATCGCTGATGTGTCGGCAGTAACAGGTACACCTGAGCATCCATATGGCAGAGAAAGCCACCATTGCACGACCTTACGCAAAAGCGGCGTTTGTCCATGCGCGCGAGCAGGGCAATCTGCCTCGCTGGTCCGAAATACTCGCAACGTCGAGCGCAGTCGTGACCGACGCGCAAGTCTCCGGGTTGCTGGGCAATCCCAGGGTCACGCCGGAAGAACTCGTCAACCTGCTCGCAGATATCAGCCGCGTCGGCGACGATGCAACGGTCCGCAACTATCTGTCTGCGCTTGCTGCCAACCGGCGCCTGGGCCTGCTGCCCGAAATCGCAGCGATGTTCGAAGTGATGCGGGCCGACATCGAGAATGTCGCCGACGTGCAGATCGTGTCGGCGGTCGAACTGAATGAAGCCCAGCGCCAGCGTCTGGCCGGTGCGCTCAGGAAGCGCCTTGGCCGTGACATCCGCCTGCATTGCTCCGTCGATCCGGCGCTGCTCGGTGGCGCAATCATCCGCTCGCAGGATCTGGTGATCGACGGTTCACTCGATGCGCGCCTCAAGCGGCTGACAACAGAACTGACGAATTAGGAATTCGAGGAAACACAAGGCTATGTCCATCAAGGCATCCGAAATCAGCGACCTGATCAAGGCGCGTATCGAGAAGTTCGCAGGCGCGACGGAAGAGCGCAATGTCGGCACGGTCGTCACCGTGACGGACGGCATCGTGCGCGTTCATGGACTTGCCGACGTGAAGTACGGCGAAATGCTGGAATTCCCGGGTGGCAGCTTCGGCCTCGCGCTCAACCTCGAGCAGGACTCGGTCGGTGCGGTCGTGCTGGGCGAGTACAAGCACATCACCGAAGGTGACACGGTCAAGACGACCGGACGCATTCTCGAAGTCCCCGTCGGTGAGGCGCTGCTCGGCCGCGTCGTGGACCCGCTTGGCAATCCGATCGACGGCAAGGGCCCGATCGAGTCACCCCACAAGGCGCCCATCGAACGCGTTGCGCCCGGCGTCGTCTATCGCAAGTCGGTCAGCCAGCCGGTGCAGACCGGTTACAAGGCAGTGGATTCGATGGTGCCCGTCGGCCGTGGCCAGCGTGAACTGATCATCGGCGACCGCCAGACCGGCAAGACCGCGCTTGCGATCGACACGATCATCAACCAGAAGGGCAGCGGCATCAAATGCATCTATGTCGCGATCGGCCAGAAGCAGTCGTCGATTGCCATGGTGGTGCGCAAGCTTGAAGAACATGATGCCCTCAAGCACACGATCATCGTCGCGGCATCCGCTTCCACACCCGCCGCGTTGCAGTACATCGCGCCTTACACCGGCTGCACGATGGGCGAATACTTCATGGACCAGGGCGAGGACGCCCTGATCATCTATGACGATCTGACCAAGCAGGCGTGGGCCTATCGCCAGATCTCGCTGCTGCTGCGTCGTCCTCCGGGCCGCGAAGCCTATCCTGGCGATGTCTTCTATCTGCATTCACGGCTGCTCGAACGCTCTGCGCGCGTGAGCGAAGAGTACGTCGAGCAGAAGACCGGTGGCCGCGTGAAGGGCAAGACCGGTTCGCTGACGGGCCTGCCCATCATTGAAACGCAGGCAGGCGACGTGACCGCGTTCGTGCCCACGAACGTCATTTCGATCACCGACGGCCAGATCTTTCTCGAAGGCGACCTGTTCAACTCCGGTATCCGTCCTGCCATGAACGCCGGCATTTCGGTGTCCCGCGTTGGCGGCGCGGCGCAGACGGGCATCATCAAGAAACTGGGCGGTGGTATTCGTCTGGCTCTCGCGCAATATCGCGAACTCGCGGCCTTCTCACAATTCGCTTCGGACCTCGACCAGGCCACCCGCAGCCAGCTCGAGCGCGGCCAGCGCACCATGGAGCTGATGAAGCAGAAGCAGTTTGCGCCGATGTCCGTCGCTGAAATGGCCCTGTCGATCTATGCGGTGAACAATGGCTTCATGGACAAGGCCCCCGTCAACAAGATCATTGATTTCGAAGCTGCCCTGCAGTCATTCGCGAAGACGAACTACAAGGGCCTGATGGACGGCATCGCCGCGAAGCCCGAGCTCAGCAAGGAAGTCGACGCAGGGCTCAAGAAGCTTTGCGAAGAGTTTGTTGCGACGGGCACATATTAGGCGTGAGCCGTGAAGCGTGATCCGTGATGGGTCAGACGCTCCTGAATCGTGGGTTGTAACGTTGGCTGGCTGATTTCTCTGGAGGTTGAACACGTAGTTGAAACGGTTAGATGCTGAGTCAGGGCTTTATTGGTCCGACGCATCACGGTTCACACATCACGGTTCACGACACAAATGCCCGGCGTAAAAGAAATCCGCGTCAAGATTGCGAGCTTCAAGAGCACGCAGAAGATCACCAAGGCCATGGAAATGGTTGCGGCGAGCAAGATACGCAAGGCACAGGAGCGCATGCGTGCGACGCGGCCGTATTCGGAAAAGATCCGTCGCGTGATCGGGCATCTGCGTCATGCCAATCCGGACTTCAAGCATCCGTACATGATCGAGCGGGACGCGAAGTCGGTCGGCTTCATCATCATCACGACGGATCGCGGGCTGTGCGGTGGCCTGAACGGCAACCTGTTCAGGTCCACACTTGGGTCCATTCGCGACTGGCAGGCCAAAGGCACTCCCGTATCGCTGTGCCTGATCGGCTCGAAAGGGGTGCAGTTCTTCCGGCGACTGGCAGACGTCAAGACGCTGGCCACGGTGACCCATCTCGGCGACCGGCCGCATCTGGCGGACCTGATCGGCACCATCAAGGTCATGCTCGATATGTACAAGGAGGGCAAGCTCGACAGGCTGTTCGTCGTGTACAACGAATTCGTCAATACGATGACCCAGAAACCCGCGGTGCGGCAGCTGCTCCCCGTGGTTTCAGATACCACCGACGACGAAAAGCTGCAGAAGCTGTGGGACTACATCTATGAGCCGGCGTCGCCGGAGCTGCTGGATGCCCTGCTGATGCGCTATATCGAATCCCAGGTTTACCAGGCCGCGCTTGAGAATATCGCCTGCGAAAACGCAGCCCGCATGGTCGCCATGAAGAGCGCGACCGACAATGCCGGCAAGCTCATCGAAGAGCTGCAACTGATTTACAACAAGGCCCGTCAGGCTGCGATCACGAAGGAAATTTCGGAGATCGTCGGCGGCGCGGCTGCGGTTTGAGGTTTCGGAAGAGGTAACGAGCAAATGTCTACCGGCAAGATCGTGCAAATCATCGGCGCGGTGATCGACGTGGAATTCCCGCGTGATCAGATCCCGAAAGTCTACGAGGCCCTGAAGCTCGAAGAAGGCGGCCTCACGCTTGAAGTTCAGCAGCAGCTGGGTGACGGCGTGGTGCGTACGATCGCCATGGGTGTTTCCGAAGGCCTGAGGCGCGGCCTGGTCGTCAAGGCGACGGGCGCTCCAATCTCCGTTCCGGTCGGCCGGGGCACCCTGGGCCGCATCATGGACGTCCTTGGCGCCCCGCAGGACGAACTCGGCCCGGTGCAGGCCACTGAGTACTGGCCGATTCATCGTCCGGCGCCGACTTATGCTGAACAGGCGGGAGGTCAGGACCTGCTTGAAACAGGCATCAAGGTCATCGACCTGCTGGTACCGTTCGCGAAGGGCGGCAAGATCGGCCTGTTTGGCGGCGCTGGCGTCGGCAAGACCGTCACCATGCTCGAACTGATCAACAATATCGCCAAGGCCCACGCCGGACTGTCCGTGTTTGCGGGCGTCGGCGAACGGACTCGTGAAGGCAACGACTTCTATCACGAGATGTCGGAAGCCGGTGTCATCAACCTGAAGAACCTGCCCGAGTCCAAAGTGGCGATGGTGTATGGTCAGATGAACGAGCCGCCGGGTTGCCGTTTGCGCGTTGCGCTCAGCGGCCTGACGATGGCCGAATACTTCCGTGACGAGAAGAGCGAAACAGGCAAAGGACGCGACGTGCTGCTCTTCATCGACAACATCTATCGCTACACGCTTGCCGGCACCGAAGTGTCTGCACTGCTCGGCCGTATGCCGTCCGCCGTGGGTTACCAGCCGACGCTTGCCGAGGAGATGGGCGTACTGCAGGAGCGCATCACTTCCACCAAGACCGGCTCGATCACCTCGATCCAGGCCGTGTATGTGCCTGCGGACGACCTGACCGACCCGTCGCCCGCAACGACCTTCGCGCACCTTGATGCAACCGTCGTGCTCGACCGGCAGATCGCGGCTCTCGGCATCTTCCCGGCGGTGAACCCGCTGGATTCCACGAGCCGGCAGCTCGATCCGCTGGTCATTGGCGAAGAGCACTACAACGTGGCCCGCGGCGTTCAGGCCGTGCTGCAACGATACAAGGCACTGCAGGACATCATCGCGATCATGGGCATGGACGAACTGTCCGAAGAGGACAAGCGCATCGTGTCTCGCGCCCGCAAGATCCAGCGTTTCCTGTCGCAGCCCTTCCATGTAGCCGAGGTCTTCACGGGTAACCCGGGCAAACTCGTGCCACTCAAGGAAACCATCAAGTCCTTCAAGGGCATCCTTGCCGGTGAGTACGACAGCCTTCCCGAGCAGGCTTTCTACATGGTCGGTAGCATCGAAGAAGCGGTTGAGAAGGCGAAGACGCTACAGTAAATCGTGAAAGGTGAAAGGTGAAAAGTGAAACGCTGGAACTCTGACGCTTCACCCTTCACGCTTCACCCTTCACGGTGACGGAGTCACTATGGCAACCATTCACGTCGATATCGTCAGTGCCGAAGGAGCGATCTTCTCCGGTGAAGCTGCCATGGTCTTCGCACCTGCGGTGATGGGCGATATCGGCATCGCGCCCCGCCACGCACCGTTGCTGACCATGCTGAAGCCTGGTGAAGTTCGAGTGCAGACCCCGGGCGGCGAAGAGCAGCTCTTCTACGTCTCGGGCGGCGCGCTCGAGGTACAGCCGCACGTCGTAACGGTCCTTGCCGATACGGCAATGAGGGCGATGGACATCGACGAGGCCGCTGCCCTGCAGGCGAAGCAACGTGCGGAAGAAGCCCTCGCGGGTCGCACCGACAAGATGGAGGTGGCCGAGGCCCAGGCCGAACTCGCCCGCGCCGCTGCGCAGTTGAAGGCACTCGAGAAGCTGCGCAAGATCCGTTAACAGGGTGATGCAAGACCCTTTGCAGCACCTTGTTATTCCGAGTCACGGACGACTCGGCGAAATCAATGAGTCTTAACTCATTGATTTCGGGAGCCAGTGAAAACCACGTTTTTCGCTGGATCCAGATGCAAAAGGCACGGACAGACTTTTGCATCAACGTGTTAGCAGTGACGCGGCGTTTCGCACGGTGGCCAGCCACCCAGCGCCCAGAGTTGATCGCCCTGGTTGAACCGGTCCGCTACCCCGTCGCGACTCATGCCAACTGAAAGCCAAGCCCCCAGCAATCAGGCCAAGCGGTCACCGCTCTCTGTCGTCATTCTGGCGGCAGGCCAGGGCAAACGAATGAAGTCGGACCTGCCAAAGGTGCTCCAGCCGCTGGCAGGAAAACCGTTGCTGACCCATGTCCTGGACGCAGCGAAGGCGCTCTCCGCCGAGGCTGTTCATGTGGTGTACGGCCATGGTGGAGACAGGGTCCGACAGGCACTGGCCGACGAGACCGTAAACTGGGTGCTGCAAGCCGAGCAATTGGGAACCGGGCATGCCGTAGCCCAGGCCATGCCCGGGATTCCTGACGACCACCTCGTTCTCATTCTGTTCGGCGACGTGCCGCTGATTCGGAGCGCCACCCTGGAAACCCTGCTGGCCAGTGTCGATGCGGACTCCGTCGGCATGCTTAGCGTCATCCTGAGCGATCCGACCGGCTACGGACGCGTCATTCGCGACCACGGCGGCAACGTGGTTCGCGTAGTGGAACACAAGGACTGCAACACGAAAGAGCGCGGTGTTCCCGAGGCAAATACGGGAGTCATGGCAGTATCCGCGCGACTTCTGCGCAAATGGCTCGCGGCCTTGAAGAACGACAACTCCCAGGGCGAGTATTACCTGACGGATATCGTCTCCATGGCAGTCCGTGAGGGACTGCGCGTCAAGGCCGCGGTGGCGCCGACAGAACTGGAGGTGTTTGGCGTGAATGACAAAGTGCATCTCGCTGAAGTGGAAGCTGCATTGCGCAAAGAGCGAGCTACAGCCCTGATGCTTGCAGGCGTGACGGTCGTTGATCCGCTGCGGCTGGACATTCGCGGCGACGTCAGCGTGGGCCGCGATGTGGTCATCGACGTGAATGTCGTGTTAACCGGAACGGTGAAGCTCGGTGACCGCGTGCGGATCGGCCCGAACTGCTGGCTCGAGAATTGCGAGATCGGTGCCGATACCGAGTTGCTGCCTAACTGTGTAGTCACCCAGGCGGTCGTTGCGGAACACTGCATCATCGGTCCGTTCGCGCGACTGCGACCCGGTGCCAGACTCGAAGCCGGCGTGCACATCGGCAACTACGTCGAGGTCAAGAACAGTCATCTGGGCGCAGGCGTGAAGGCGAATCATCTGACGTATCTGGGTGATACAACCGTCGGTCCCAAGTCCAACATTGGTGCTGGCACGGTGACCGTCAATTACGACGGCGCGAACAAATTTCGCACGGAGATCGGTGCAGACTGCTTCATCGGGTCCGGCAGCATGCTGATCGCGCCACTCACCATCGGCGAGGGCGCCAATATCGGTGCCGGATCAACGATTACGAAGAACGCACCGGCCGGGAAACTCACGCTGGCGCGCTCGAAGCAGGTGACGATCGACGGCTGGAAGCGGCCCGAAAAGAAAAAATAGGCGACAGGCTACAGGCGACAGCCAGAAGTGGAGTCCGAGCCAGCGGAACTCATGAGCTGCCCGTCAGTCCCTCTTCCCAGGGTAGCCCGTAGCCTTCCGTCTATGTGACACCGGCGACATAACCCAACCCCTGCTCCGGCTACAATGGCCACTGCAACCCGAGTGAAAGGACTTCATCTGCATGTGCGGAATCGTTGGTGCAGTCGCTGAACGCAACGTTGTCCCGATCCTGATCGATGGACTGCGCCGTCTTGAATATCGCGGCTACGATTCCGCCGGCGTCGCCGTGCTGAATGGTACCCGGCACCTGAAGCGACTGCGGACCGTTGGCAAGGTACGGATGCTGCAGGAGGCGCTGGACGACAATCCGACCGAAGGACATCTGGGTATTGCCCACACGCGCTGGGCAACCCACGGCGTACCTTCGGAGCGCAACGCTCATCCGCACATCTCGCAGGATGGCATCGCGATCGTCCACAACGGCATCATCGAGAATCACGAGGAGCTGCGCGAGGAGCTTGAACGGTCCGGATACACCTTCACTTCGGAAACGGATACCGAAGTCATCGCTCACCGCATTCATTTTCATCACAGGAAGCTCGGCGACATCTTCAAGGCCGTCCGTGCCACCGTTGCAGAGCTTGAAGGCGCTTACGCGCTGGCTGTCGTGACCGAGGACGATCCTGATTGCATCGTGCTCGCGCGCGTTGGTTGCCCGGTGGTCATCGGCCTCGGGCAAAACGAAAACTTTGTCGCTTCAGACGTCGCAGCGCTGTTACCGGTGACCCGCCGCTTCATGTTCCTCGAAGAGGGTGACGTGGCCGAGATCCGGCACAACAACGTGCGCATCATCGACAGCGAAGGCAACACGGCGCGACGCGACACCAGGGAAAGCAACTTGTCCGCCGATGCTGCGGAGAAGGGCGAGTATGCGCACTACATGCTGAAGGAAATCTTCGAGCAGCCGCAGGCCATCGCCCAGACGCTGGAGGAACGGGCTGCAGGCGGCAAACTTCTGGAAGCCGCTTTCGGACCGGCGGCGACAGCCGTATTCAAGCGTGCCGAAGCCGTCCAGATCGTTGCATGTGGTACGAGCTACCACGCGGGAGCCGTCGCGAAGTATTTCGTCGAGCAGATCTGCCGGCTGCCCTGCTGGGTCGAAATCGCCAGCGAATATCGCTACCGGAATCCGGTCGTGCCCGAGAACACGCTGTTCGTCACGATCTCGCAGTCAGGTGAAACGGCAGACACGCTCGCGGCATTGCGCATGGCCAAGCAGGCCGGGTATCTGTCGACGCTCGTCATCTGCAATGTGCCTGAGAGCTCGCTGGTGCGCGAATCCGAGCTGGTGCTGTTGACGCGTGCCGGGCCCGAGATCGGCGTCGCGTCCACGAAGGCGTTCACGACCCAGCTGGCTGCGCTTGGCATGCTGATCGTGGCTCTCGCCAAGTTTCATGGCTCGGACGCGGAACGCGAGCGCGGTCTCGTGCAACGACTGATCGAAATTCCGTCGCTGATCGAGAAAACACTGCGTCTCGAGCCCGCGATCAAGGAGCTCGCCAAACGGTTTGCCGACAAGCATCACGCGCTGTTTCTCGGCCGCGGGCAGATGTATCCAATCGCCCTCGAAGGTGCGCTGAAGCTCAAGGAAATTTCCTACATTCATGCCGAGGCCTATCCGGCGGGCGAACTCAAGCACGGACCGCTCGCGCTTGTGGATGCCGACATGCCGGTCGTCGTGGTGGCACCGAACAATGACCTGCTCGAAAAGCTCAAGTCGAATCTGCAGGAAGTCCGGGCCCGCGGCGGTGAACTCATCGTGTTCGCCGATCCGGATTCAGGCATCGTCGCATCGGAGGGCGTGACCGTCATTACGATGCCGAAGCATGTCAGCCACTTCCAGGCGCCTGCCGTCTATACGGTGCCATTGCAGCTGCTTGCGTATCACTGCGCCCTGCTGAAAGGAACCGACGTCGACCAGCCGCGCAACCTCGCGAAGTCAGTGACCGTCGAATAATTCGCGTTTGGCCGGGGGCGGTTAAACGGCTACCATGGCGGCATCTCATCGTGCTTCCAGAGGTTCCGGTCATGGTTGTCGCCCATAACAAGGTCGTCCAGATTCACTACACGCTGACGAACGACGCTGGGGCAGTACTCGACAGTTCCTCCGCCGGAGAGCCGCTGGCCTATCTGCACGGCAACGGCAACCTGATCCCTGGCCTCGAAAAGGCGCTTGAAGGCAAAGGTGCTGGCGAAAAGCTCAGCGTCAAGGTGTCGGCCGAGGAAGGCTATGGCGTCAGGGATCCTGCGCTGGTGCAGGACGTGCCGCGACGCGCTTTTCAGGGCATCGACAACATCAGCGTCGGCATGCAGTTCCAGGCCGATTCCAATCAGGGGCCCCGCATGGTGACTGTCACCCGCATCGTCGGCGATATGGTGACGGTCGATGGCAACCATCCCCTCGCAGGCGAAGATCTGAATTTTGCCGTTGAGATCGCAGAGGTCCGTGACGCCAGCGAGGAAGAACTTGCACATGGGCATGTCCATGGGGCGGGCGGGCATCATCACGATTGATACCTTTCCTTGCGCTGCTGCACTGCAGTACGCGCACTGACTGAAGGCATCAAAAGAAGACGCTGCACTGATAGAGGACCCCGTGGCGCTAACGCGCCTACGGGTCTAGTTCCAGAGTGCCCGTGGCGCGTAACGCGCCTACGGGTTCTCCGGAATTCAGGCACGAGTCTCCATCCCCCATAGGGCCTGGCACAAACCATGCTTGTAACTCCGCAAGTCGCCCGGGTCGGGTGATGTCATTCTTTTGCGAGGAGTCGTCATGGAAGTCTCTCCAACACCCGGTAAGCCCAAGGTGACGGTGAAACGCGCCGTTCCCAAGTCCAAATCACCAGCAACCACAGCATCTTCGAAGCCCACAATTCGCAAGGCCACGCCGACAGCGACGGCTCGGCCTTCCGATGCTGAGTTGGGTGGCATGATCGCTGCAGCTGCTTATCACCTGGCAGCCGAGCGTGGTTTTGCGCCGGGCCATGAAGTCGATGACTGGTTGGCAGCCGAAAAGAAGATCCTCGCGCAATACGGGTGAGCTGGCTTCGGTTTCGCCACTTCCCACGAGGGGCGCGAAGCGTAGAATCCGGTGAAGGCGGGAATCCACCTGCCGGATCGTTCGGGGGATGCACCATGTTGCGCGTCAAGCACTTGCTGGTCGCCAAGGGGCGGGATGTCTGGACAGTGGATGCGGAGGATCCGGTCCTCGAGGCCATTCAGCTGATGGCCGATCGCCACGTTGGTGCGTTACCCGTGGTTCGCAATCAGGAACTGGTTGGCATCGTGTCCGAGCGAGACTACGCGCGGAAAGTCATTCTGCTCGGCCGGTCGTCTGCCGAAACCCCGGTGTGGGAGATCATGACTTCACCTGTGCTGACCATCTCACCGGAAGATACGGTGAATCATTGCATGCAGCTGATGACCGATCAGCGCGTGCGTCATCTGCCTGTCATCGAAAACGACCGCCTGGTTGCCATGATTTCGATCGGCGATCTGGTCAAGGCCGTGATCGAGGAACAGCAGGACACTATCGAGCAGCTGCATCGTTTTATCGCCAGCTGAAGGATCCGAAACGCGAATCGGCAGTTGTAGAGTAAGGGACACCTGGTCCCTGGCATTGATGGCACGTTGACTAAAGGATCAGGTCGCGATGCACACCCACCCGGCGTTCCGAGCATCCGTAGTCGCGACACTGCGCAAGCCCAAGCGGCGGGGCGCCAGGCACCCGCCCAGGGTGTTGCTGCTGACTTCCGGCCTGGGAACCGGACATTCGCGTGCAGCCGCCGCCATCGAAATCGCCTTGAAGTCCCAGGCTTCCGACTGCCGGACGCAAACGATCGATTTCTGGTCGATGCTGGATACCGGCGTTGCCACCGCCATCCAGCAATCGTATCTGCGTCTCGTGACACAGCGCCCGGAGCTGTATCAGAGACTCTACGAGCTGGACCAGCACAGCTGGCGAGACATTCTGGAGCACCGCCAGGCACTGCCGTCCGTGTTGCACGAACTCTACAGCCTGATGACTCCGCCGGCGGAGCTGAAGGCAGACGGCCAGGAACGCCATTGGCTCGATCGCGTGCTCTACCGGCAGCTGGTTGCGATGCTCTCGGGGTCAGGCTCGGCTGACACGCGCCTGCAGGAACTCTGGCAGCAAGCGGCCATCCATCGCAGCTGGATGCTCCTCGCGAAGCGACTGCAGCGCCACGTCGATCGCTTCGCCCCGGACATCGTCGTCAGCACCCAGGTGAACATGGCTGGCCTGGCCGCGTATATGAAGTTACAGCGGCAGCTGGTAAAGCCCCTGATCGGTGTCATCACCGACTATGGCGTGCACGATTTCTGGGTGCATGATCCCGTCGACCTGTACTGCGTTGCCGACGGTTCCATGACGCGAAGATTGTGTCGCGGATCGCAAGACAAAGCCCGTGTTGACGTGACGGGCATTCCGTTAATGCCCGACTTTTCGCGACCCCTTCCAGGCCGTGAGGCGCGGCAACAACTGCAAGTGGATGCAAACAGACCGATCGCGCTGGTGCTGGGCGGCGGGCTGGGAATCGGCATTGATGCCGTCGTTCCCCGTCTGGCGAAAGCCCTGCTGGGTCACGCAACGCGACCGCTACTGATCGTTCTCGCGGGACGCAATCAGCACCTTCGCAATGATCTTGAAAGCAATCCACACTTTCGCGACGCGCTGGTCCGTCAACAGATCCGGATTCACGGTTGGACCGACCGGATGGCAACGTACTTAAGAGCTGCTGACCTCGTAATCGGCAAGCCCGGTGGCCTGACAACCGCGGAGGTTCTGGCTTGCGGCAGGCCGTTGTTCTCGACCCATTCCCTGCGAGGCCAGGAATCTTTCAACGTAGCATATCTCGAGAACCATGGCGTCGGTCAGCTGCTGGGTGAGGATCAGCTGGTCAACCGCATACTTGAATTGCTGAATAATGAAGACTCGCTGCGCCGGATGCAGGCTCGGGCCTGGAGTCTTGGCAAGCGCGAGGGCGCGGAACAGATCGCTGCTCGTGTGCTCGCTCTAATGTCGGATCGTGCCGGCAGCGGGCTGGTCGGGTTCAACGCGGAACAGTCAGAATGAACAGTGCCCAATTTACGGCTGTTCGTGGGCTCGCTCTGTGCCTGAAAGGCTGGGACAGGGTTTATCACCGGTATCACCAGCTCGCACCTGTCGGACCCATGCTGTATGTTGGCCTCGAACGCTACACGGGCCGGGCGCGGCAATTTCCCGATGCAACCGTACTGGCACCTGGCGATCAAATTGGCGTGCTGCATTTCAACAACTCGCGCATTGCCTCCTTGGGTCGGTCGCACAGCAAACACCTGACGGCGTGGCAGTTCACGCGTCTGCTTCGGGAATCCCTCGCAGCACTTGCCGACTTCAGTACGTCATCGCAGGCAGCAACGGTCGCCGTTTACCATGGCAAAACGTGGATGCGAACGCATGGACTTAAAGTAGGGTTCATTACCGAACCGCTTGAGGAGGGCTGGCGCGCCCAGCTTCTGCGGCTCCACTTCCGCGTCCTCAAGACGTGTTTCGCTCCTGCAGGTTTCACCGACACTTCAGGCATCCTCGTCCCGCGCAATTACTGGATTACGCGCCGGCAGTTACAGGTGAGTTTCGGGAAAGCGCTGGAATGAATCAGAACGTGAACCGGCATTCGGCTACCGACCGGTGTCCGGAGCAGAGCCTCCTGCTGACTTTTGATGACGGTCCGGATGCCGAGTGGACACCACGCATCCTTGATCTACTGGCCGCTGCGGGCACGCCTGCCACATTCTTCGTCATCGGCGCACTCGCGAGGACCGAGGTTGCCCTTGTCCGAAGAGTGGTTGCAGAGGGTCATACGGTAGGCAATCACACCTGGAGCCATCGTCACCCACTCGTATTGAGTGATCGTCGTGCTCGAGAAGAAGTCGCGAAAGGTGCGCAGGCGCTCGCCGATGTGCTCGGGAACCCCGTAAGACATTTCCGGCCACCACATGGCCGCGTCCGGAAGTGCATGGTCGATGAAGCGGCGATGCAGGGACAAGCCCTGGTGCTCTGGACCGTGAGCGCCATCGACTGGGGGCCATTTGGGCGTGCGTCGTCTATTGCACGTCGGCTGCGCAGCGTGGGACCAGGGGATGTCGTGCTGATGCATGACGGCAACCGGGGCATCAACCGCACGGCGGAATTGGTTAAGGTATTGCCGCAGTTCCTCGCCGATCTCCATCGTCGCAGGCTGCAGGCAGCTGTACCGATACAATAAAAAAGGGGCGTTCTTCTTCCGAAGAACGCCCCGAATTTCAATTGCGCAGGTTCCGCTTCGGATCAGCTCGCAGTTCCAACCTTGCGAGGAGCCGTCTCCTTCAGGAACAGCGTGGCGATGATACCGATGACAAAACCCACCAGCGCCACCGTCAGGATGTGCTGGATGCCGTACTGCTGCGCGATGTTGCCGGCAATGGCAGGTGCCCCTGCACCACCGAACACTTCACCTGCACCGATGATGATGCCGGCCACCGTCGAGATCGCGCCGACCGGAGCAGCTTCAACCGCAATGGGGCCGGTGATGATGCCGAGGTTCGCGAAGCAGAAGAAGCACACCAGGAACAGCAGTGCGAACAACGTTCCCGTACTGGCGCCAGCGCCGGCGCCTGCTAGCGCGTAGACACTGATTGCCGCGCCGATGAACGACAGCAGCAGCACAGTCTTGCGGCCCATCACATCTGACAGACCTGGCAGCGTTGCCTGGCCGAGGAACCCGCCGAACCCGACTGCCGACGCGACGAAGCCCATGGTTTGCGGCTCGAGCTTCACATAGTCGGTCAGGTAGACCGGAATCATGCCCGCGAGAACGAACACGCCGCTCATGTTGCCGAACAGCGCGATCATGCCAACGGTGACATTGCGGTGCTTGAAGATCTGCGAGTAGGGAATATGCTGTTTGGCAGCGCGCTCCATAGCCGTTCCGGGTTCCTTGATGGTGAACCACAGCAGCAACGCGATGATCAGGCCGGGAATGGCCACGACAAAAAATACCCAGCGCCACGATGGCACGATGAGCAGCAGCTGCGTCGCGATGATGGGACCAAGGCCAAGGCCGACAAGCGGGAACGCACTTTGCTGAATGCCGTTGTTGAGGCCGAGACGGGAAGGCTTGGACGCCTCTGCAAGGGTAGCGAAGCTGGTCGGCGTGAACGCGCCTTCCATGACGCCCATGATGGCCCTGAGGACCAGCAGCATTGTGAGCGAGCTGGCCATACCGGAGACCCCGGCCATCAGCGAAAAACCGATGACGGCAGGGACGATGATCACGCGCCGACCGAACTTGTCAGACAGGCCGCCCGCGATCAGCGCGAAGATACCCCAGGTGAGACCGACAATGCCCACCAGGTTGCCGAGGTTCGCATAATTGAGATTGAGGTCCCCCATCATTGATGGAAACAGCGGCGCGATGATGTTGCGATCGAGGCTGACCAGGCCGAAGCCGATCGTCACCAGTACAACGAGCTTCCACTCATAGGACGGCGAGTAATTACGCCCGACCTCGCTTTCAACCGGTCTTTCATGACTTCCACTCATCCGAGGGTCCTCCACAATTTGAATTGGAATTGCTATTGGTTGTTATAAGACTTGACCAGGACCGGTCACCGGGGGCGAAGTTAAGCGGGTTCTTGAACAAACTGCAACCACCCCATGGCCGGGCACAACTTAATGCGGCATCGGTCGTAAGCAGACGAGCGAATCACTGGTTTTCGGCGGCCGCAGATTGCCGACCACGCTGCACTGCAAAACCCGGGGGGCGTCCCGGTGTGACTATGCAACCCGGACGACGCAAGGCAACGCGCGTCGTCCGGGTGGTTTCTGGAATCCACTAACTTCCAGTACCCGCTACCCGCATTGAGTCGTCGAGCAGCCCACGGCCGGTGGCCCGGTTCATTGCGCTGAGCACGGCGAGCAGGGACGCCGTGACGATGTTGGCGTGCAGGCCGACGCCGAACAGCGTGACGCGTGATGGGGTGGTGACTTCTACGAATGCCACTGCGCGGGCGTTGCTGCCCGACCCGATCGAGCGTTCTTCATAGGAGAGCACATCGCAGCTCAGGCCCAGCGCATCGATCAATGCGTCGATCGGGCCGTTGCCTCTGCCGGACAAGACGGCTCCCTGACCATTGCAGCTCAGCTTGATGGTCAGGCGTTCACCGTCAGAGCCATCGGTGGCAGTCGCCAGCTGATGTGACCGATAGTCATAGGCTGCGGTCTGCTTCAGATACTCCTCTTCGAACAGCGCCCAGATTTCAGCGGAACCGAGCTCCTTGCCGGTGGCATCCGTCACGGCCTGCACAGTCTGGCTGAACTCGATCTGCAATCGACGCGGCAGCGTCAATTGATAGTCCCGCTCGAGCAGGTAGGCGATACCGCCCTTGCCGGACTGGCTGTTGACGCGAATGACCGACTCGTAAGTGCGGCCGAGGTCTCGTGGATCGACAGGCAGATAGGGGATTTCCCAGACATCACCCGGCTTGCGTGCCGCGAAGCCCTTCTTGATCGCATCCTGGTGCGAACCGGAGAACGCAGTGAACACCAGGTCGCCGACATAAGGGTGGCGTGGGTGAATCGGTAACTGGTTGCACTGCTCGACGCAACGGGCTGCTTCATTGATGTTGGAGAAATCGAGCTGCGGATTGACACCCTGCGTATACAGATTGAGTGCGAGCGTCACGACATCGACGTTGCCCGTGCGTTCACCATTACCGAACAACGTGCCTTCAACGCGTTCCGCACCGGCCATCATCGCCAGTTCAGCAGCAGCTACCGCGGTGCCGCGGTCGTTGTGGGGATGCACGGAGATGATCACCGAGTCGCGGCGCGCCACGTGCCGGCCGAACCATTCGATCTGGTCCGCATAGACATTGGGCGTTGCCATCTCGACGGTCGCCGGCAGATTCAGGATGACCTTGCGTGCTGGCGTCGCCTGCCACACTTCCGTCACGGCATCACAGATCTCAACGGCAAAATCGAGTTCCGTGCCCGTGAAGCTTTCAGGGCTGTACTGAAAGAACCACTCCGTCTCTGGTTGCAACTGCGCCTGTTCAAGCACGCATCGTGCGCCTTGCACGGCGATGTCGATGATGCCTGCCTTGTCGAGGTTGAACACTACGCGTCGCTGCAATGTGGAAGTCGAGTTGTACAGATGCACGATTGCCCGCGGTGCTCCGCGCAAGGATTCGAAGGTCCGTGCGATGAGTTCCGGCCGCGCCTGTGTCAGCACCTGGATGGTGACGTCTTCCGGAATCAGGCTGCGGTCGATGAGCTCGCGGACAAACTGGAAGTCCGTCTGCGACGCGGCGGGGAAGCCGACTTCAATTTCCTTGAAGCCCGTGCGCACCAGCAGGTCGAACATGCGCCGCTTGCGGGCGGCGTCCATCGGCTCGATCAGCGCCTGGTTGCCGTCGCGCAGATCGACACTGCACCAGATCGGCGGCGCCGTGAGGGTCTTGGTCGGCCAGGTCCGATCGGGGATGTCGATCGGCTGGAACGGGGGGTACTTCGAAACGGGATGCTGCAACATGGATTCAAGATCCTCTTTAGGGATCAGCCAACTCAATCGGGGGATTTCAGTGGCGCCATGAATGGGGCGCCTGCACGGGGTTGCTTTGCGTCTAGCGACGCAGGTGCAGGCGCGCGCCCAGCAACGAGCTGCCGAGACGGGGCAGAGCGCTTGTTTGCTGGGAGTTACGCATGGACGGAATCTAACAGCCGGATCAGAGGGTTGCAAGCCTTTGCTCCCTCTCCCTGCAGGGAGAGGGCTGGGGTGAGGGCCTCCGAACCTCTCCTTGGGAGACGCCGCGCCTCGCGCGGTAGAGGGTTTTCCACCTCTCCCTGGGGAGAGGTCGTGCAGAGCAAGGGTAAGGGTCAGATGCCATGCCGGCCACAGGGTTATGGTCTGGCCGGTTGGTGTTGGACATATCGGTGCCAACTTCGCAGAGGGTGCCCGACGACATTGGAACTGCGGCACTGGACACGTTGCTCGCAACTACCTGGCGGTGTTGCTGCCACCAACGGCTGGCATCATGGCGCTGGCGGGGAGTGCCATTTATGCAGGTGAGGCGGCGCGTCACCACCTGTCGGCCATACCACAACCCTATGTCCAACCTGGCAGGAAAATGCTTTGGCTGACCGGTCGTCATCAGGGTCAAGACTGCATGATCACAACACTCATCTGTAGGAAGCGAAACGCTTGCAAGGGTACGCTGCGCCATCACGCATTGCGTTTCGGGCCATAACTACGGTGCCATTGGGGGTTAACGGGTTATCCTGTTACCAAATCAGTCCACTCCCATGCACCCCCTCGAAAACAGGATTCCACCACCCGTTGTTGCGTTGATTATCGCGGCGGGGATGTGGGCGAACTCATCCAGCGGACCTTCGCTGGAACTGCCGTTCGGATTGCGATTGGGCGTGGCGATCGCCATTGCGATAGTGGGGATTTCCTTTGACATCCTCGGGCTCATCGCATTTCGAAAAGCCAGGACAACCGTCAATCCGCTCAAACCACAGAACGCCTCGGCACTGGTCACAAACGGCATCTATCGAATCACGCGCAATCCGATGTACGTGGGGATGGCCCTGTTTCTGCTCGCTTGGGCTGCCTTCCTGGCTTCTCTTTGGCCACTGGTGGGTCCGGTGTTGTTCGTGTTCTACATCAACCGCTTTCAGATCGAGCCGGAAGAGAGAATTCTCGCGCAGCGATTTGGCGACGATTTCAAGGTGTATGCCGCCAGGGTACGACGCTGGATTTGAAGGCCGCGGCGTTTCCGCGGCAATGTGAAAATTGTCTGATCGTTCCGGCCGGAACGCGCCCGCGAATTCAGAATTTTGAGGGTCTACGGAAATGGCCAAGAAGATCAACCTGGAAGATGCGCCGACGGTAGTGGGTTCCAGATATCCATCACCGTTCGACGTTCCGTGTCAGGGGCGATTCCGACAGCGGATTGGTGACGCTGCTGGACTCACGCAGTTCGGTGTGAACCTGACCCGGCTGCCGCCCGGATGCTGGTCCAGTCAGCGGCACTGGCACACGGAAGAAGACGAGTTCGTCTACGTTCTGGAAGGAGAGATTGTCCTGGTCACGGACTCAGGTGAGGAAACCTTGCGGCCGGGCGATTGTGCCGGCTTCAAGGCGGGCGAACCCAATGGGCATCATCTGCAGAATCGTTCAGAGCAGACAGCCATTGTCCTCGAGATCGGCACGCGACGTCCCGATGAAGACGAAGCCTACTATTCCGACATCGACCTGCATGCGATCAAGGGACGCGCCGGCTATTCGCACAAAGATGGAACACTTTATCCCGACGCCAAGCCGCGCAATCCTGCCACCGGGAAATGAAGAGGCGCGCAGCATAGAGAAGGGAATTTCGGGCTACCGAAGCGTGGACTTGCCTTCTAGCAAACGACTACCCGTTCGATAGACTGAATTCGATAGCGAATCACAAGTGCACAAGGCAAGCGCTGGATCATGGCACTACGCATCGTCATGTTGGGCTCTCCGCGCAACCCACAGGAGGGTGTCCGTGTCGGCACCGTCAGGCGTCCGCCGCGGGGAGTGCCGAAGGCGAGATATTCGCAAGACGACTGGTACGATGTCTGGTTCCCGACACTCGCGCCTTCACTCGAAACCATGAAGCTTGCGAAGGGCGCTGCCACGGACGCCCAGTGGAACCGCTTCGTGAGAAAGTATCGCGGGGAAATGGCCGCTCCCGATGCCGCGCACGCCATCAAGCTGCTTGCATTGCTTTCCCATTCCGCAGACATTTCTGTCGGCTGCTATTGTGAACACGAAGCCCGGTGTCACCGCTCGGTGCTGCGTGTGCTGCTCAGCGAAGCAGGTGCGAATATGGCAGTCGATAAAAGAATGCCGGCCAGGTAATTCAAGGCGAATTCCTGCCAACAGTGAAACCCGGCGAGGCGACGAGTACGCTGATCAACAGCGTACCCGTCATGCTCCGCCGGAATCCCCGCCGCAGCAAATGGCCTTCTTCATGCCGTTCGCCAAGGCGGTTCGCCTGGATCAGGTCGATTGACCGCCGCGCTTGTTCGCACACGCGCAAGCCTCTCCACACTTGCATTGCGGTCCACAAGCACACGCAGCCTGTTCAGTTACCTGCTGGCAGCCACAGGCACAGACCGAGCCGGGGCAAGTGGCGCAACCGCAGCGATTGGTCGTTGCTTCGTTCATGATGATTCTCCGAGTGAGTTGGATTGAGAAGACACCAACGCACTCTACGGATGCATCACGACACCGGCTTGAACGAAACGGCTATTCGGGTCGAACGCTGGCGGGCGCAATGCCAAACATCTTCCTGAAGGTGCGAGAGAAGTGTGCAGAGTCCGCGAAACCGCCGGCGTAGGCCGCGTCGGTCAGCGTGCTGCCGGCTACATACGCAGCAAGCGCGCACTCCAGCCGTAGCCACAGCAGGTAGGGCCTGAATCCCACGCCCGTTTCCTCCATGAACAGGTGCCGAAAGCGGTCTGGCGACAGGTGGACTGCAGCAGCCATCGCACCAAGTGAAATTGTCTTGCCCAGGCGCTCACGCATCAGATCGAGTGCCAGCACTATTCGAGGGTCGGGCGGCGTCCCCGATTTTGCGGTTGCCCCGGCAAGTGTTTCGACAACCGCGTCAGCAAGTGCGATGAGCTCTGTATCGGCAGCGCGGTTTCCAAAGGCGGTGGCGAGCTTCGCCACCAGCGGTTCGAGCATGTCGACATTCAGTGCGTCGACACCCTTTTCCTGGCAGCTCAGGTGCAGCGCTCTTCCAGCCCGCGATTCGGGATCAAGAAATATCTGTGCGACAAATTGCCCGCGCGCGTCGAAAGCATGGGGCTGGTGGGCCGCCACAATTGCCGCTCCAAAGCTCGTCCAGCGCTCCGACGGTCGCTGGAGTTGCACCCGGCATCCTGGAAACGGCAATGAGATCTGGACTGCGTGATGGGCGTGCATACCGGCAGGTTCGCCTGCCAGACCGATCCACAGGCTGCCATAGCGCCAGAACAGGATGCGTCCGCTTGCGGTTGGCTTCATACGAGCTGGAATCTGCTCCGCCTTGTACCCACGATCCCCGGAGAATATCGCAGAGTTCCCGGGAAGCGAGGCTGCCGGTGCGCGGGGACATGAAATCCGGCATGAGTTCGGTCTACACTGCCAGCTACAACAACCGGATTCCGGGGGATTCCATGAGCCAAGTCGCCAAAGTACTCGCCTGTGTCGTGGCGGTGGTCGCACCGTTCGCAGTGAATGCACAGGGTGCCCCCACGGCCTACAAACTGGGTACTTTCGAAAGACAGGGCCGGCCATTCGTCGGGATCGTTCTGCGCGAGGCAGTTGTCATCGACCTTGCGGCTGCTCACGCCGCGATCCGCAATCCGGCGTCTACCGTTACCGCTCCGAGCGACATGAAGGATCTCATTGCCCGGTATGACCAGGAGCTCAAGGCCCGCATTCAGGAGATCGTGCGCGTCACGGAGGCACCCGGTGCGGCGCGTCCCGCTTACGTCTATGACGTGGGTGCGCTCAAGATCCTGCCACCCATCATGTATCCCACCACCATGCTCAATGTGGCGGTCAACTACCGGGAACATGATATCGAGATGGCTCGCGTCCGCCAGGGATCGCCAGGGCAAACCGCCCCGACTGCGGGTAGTGCGCTACCCAATACGACCAGCGCACCGGGCATCTGGATGCGCAAGGAAGGGGACACGCGCTGGAATCCCTTCATGTTTCTCAAGGCACCGGCTGCAATCGTGGCGGATGGAGAACCCGTGCGGATGCCGCGTCAGCGCACCCAGATCGAATGGGAATGCGAACTCGGGGTAGTGATCGGCCGCCCCGCCAGCTATGTCCCCACCGACCGAGCCATGGACTACATTTTTGGCTACACGCTCGAGAATGACATGTCGGACCGCGGGGGCCGTGGCGACACGCGCTATGGCTCAGACTGGCTGGTGACGAAGAGTCACGATACGTTTGCGCCGATGGGCCCGTTCATCACCCCGAAGGAATTCGTCCGCGAACCCGGCAATCTCAATATCCGGTTCTCGCTGAACGGTGAGCTGCTGCAGGAAGGCAATACGAAGCAGATGATTCACACGATCGACGAGCAGATCGCCTATGCGACGAGCCTGCTCACGCTGCGTCCAGGTGATGTGATTGCGACGGGAACGCCGCCAGGAGCGGGCTCGGCACGCACTCCTCCGATACTGCTCAAGGCTGGCGATCGCATGGTCTGCACCTACGACGGCATCGGCACGCTCAGCAATCCGGTCGTCGCAGCCTCGACTCCTTAAGGGGGCGATCAGACGTGACGGCCTCAGCCCCCGTTACGGTCAGAAAGTCCGGCGATCCGGGATCCTATCGCGGATCGCTGCCGCTGCTGTTGCTGGTCATTGCCGTCTTCTTCCTGTTTGGCGGCATCACCAACGTTTCCGATCTGCTGGTCGCCAAGCTCAAGGGACTCTTTTCTCTCAGCTATGCCCAGGCAATGCTGGTGCAGTTCGCGTTCTTCACGAGTTATGCGCTGTTCTCGATTCCAGCCGGGCTGCTGATGAACCGGGTCGGGTATTTCAGGGGAATCATGATCGGCTTCGGCATCATGATCGTCGCCTGCCTGATTTTTCTGCCCGCCACCTGGTCCGGGGCTTATGCACCGTTCCTCGCAGCCCTGTTTGTCATGGGGGGCGGTATTACGCTGCTGCAGGTGGCCGTCAACCCTCTGATCATTTCCCTCGGACCCCCGGAGACGGCGCACAGCCGCCTGACCTTTGCCCAGTTCTTCAATTCGGTGGGTGTCTTTCTGATCGTCACCTTTGGCGCGAAACTGATTCTGGGGCAGACGGCCGATATCGATCCGGCCACTCTTTCTGGAGCCGCACTGGATACCTATCGCACTACGGAGAGCGCTGTCATTGCCGAGGCCTATGTCGGCCTGGCCGCGGTGCTGGCACTCGTGGCAATCGTTTTCTGGTTGTGTCGCAAGGCACTTGAACAGAAGCGCTTTGCAACCCTGCGTCTCGAAGGAACCTTTTCGCTGCTCGCCAACCCCCGCCTGCGGTTTGGTTGTCTGTGCATCTTTCTGTATGTCGGTGCAGAAGTGGGCGTTGCGAGCATCATGGTCAACTACCTCGGGCTGGAACGGACGATGGGGCTCGCGCCGGTCGTGGCCGGCGTCCTGCTGGGGTACTACTGGGCCGGCGCCATGATCGGGCGACTATGCGGAGGCTTCATCCTGCGCCGCTTTCAGCCCGGCAGGGTCCTGATGGTCTTTGCCTGCGGCGCGATCGTCCTGATCGGGATATCCGCATTGAGCAGCGGCGCGATCGCCGGATGGGCGCTGATACTGGTGGGCTTCACCAACTCGATCATGTTCCCCACCATCTTTTCACTCGCCACGGAAGGCATGACGACAGATACGCCGAAGGCTTCCGGACTCCTCTGCACTGCCATCGTCGGCGGCGCGATCGTTCCTGTGATGGTGGGCCTGACTGCCGACCATTTCGGACTGACAGCGGGCCTTGCCGTGCCGGTGGCCTGTTACGCAGTCATTGCACGATTCGGTCGTTACAGCGACGCAAGACCTGCCGCCACGCGTTGAAGTTGCCATCGCTCAAGGTTCGCGGACGCCCGCGAATATAATGTCATTTATCTTAATATTTACGTTAAATGCTTAGCCGTACATCATTATTAACATATATTTTTATTAACATTAAAGGCGCTTCGTCTACACTGTCGATGGTGGCAGGACGGCGCTATCGGCCATTCCTGACGAGGATCGCGGCAGGCTTTGCAAACCGCGACAAAACTTCACCAATCCCGTATTGAGATTGACAGGTGCCGTCTCCATCATGCTAACCGAAGAGTTAGTAACAAGAGGAGATCACCATGTTTGCCGTTGCCATTGCCTTCGTCGCCGCCAGCCTTGTCCTGGTTCTTGCGCTCGGATACCAGGGATCGCAGACGGCCTGAGTGCGTTCTTGCAGACGGGCGCCAGGCTGGCGTCTGTCTGTGGTCGCCGCTTAAGGAAAATCCACATTCCTTGACCCGCCGAAACGGGCCCTCGGGCCAGGCGGCCGGTAAACTTTCTGCCCTGTGTGGATTTCACGAATCCTTAAAGAGGCAGCGGTCATGAGTGACGACTTCGTTTCATTACCTGGCCGGAGAGTGTTCGTTGCCGCGTTGGCGGCATCACCTGTCCTCCTGATGGCACAGACGTCGCGGCTGCATGCGGCGACCAACGTCCCGCCGACACCTGCATGTGAAGACGATGACCACGCGACGCCGCGGCAGACTGAAGGGCCCTACTTCAAGTCGAAATCGCCGCAGCGGCAGGTATTGCGGGATCCGGGCCTCGCAGGGATACCCCTGACGCTGAGAGGCATTGTGATGTCGACAGCGTGCGTTCCCATCGCCGGCGCCAAGCTGGATTTCTGGCAGGCCGATGATGAGGGTGACTACGATCATTGGAAGTATCGGCTGCGTGGTCATCAGTTTACGGACGCGGCGGGTCGCTATTCCCTTGAAACCATTCAGCCAGGCCTGTACTTCGGCCGTACCCGTCATATCCACGTCAAAGTGCAGGCCCCGCAGTCGCCGGTACTCACGACCCAGTTGTACTTTCCCGGTGAGGCGCGCAACAGCAAGGACCGCATTTTCAACGCCCGCAACCTGATCGAAGTCAGCCGTATTGCCAATGGTCTCTCGGGTCGGTTCGACTTCGTGCTGACGAACCTTTGAGCAGCGTCATCGGTGAGTGGTACCGTTCAGTCCTGGCTGCAACGCTGCCGGTGACGAAAGGGAGAGTCGATGCAACTGCCAACGTGGGTAACTGTCGCCAGCCTGGTATGTGGGATGGCTTCCTCGGTGGCTGCGGGCGCGCAGCAGCAGGCGCCCGAAGACGGCCCTCGGTTCAACGGGACCAGCCTCGTTCGTCCGGCGGACTATCGGGAATGGATCTTCCTGAGTTCCGGGATCGGCATGACCTACGATCCACCCGTGGGTTCGCCGCCGGCAGGATCTCCGGCAGGACCCGGGTTTGGCAACGTGTTTGTGAACCCGACTTCTTATCGCAGCTTCCTGCAGACCGGCGCCTGGCCGAACGGCACCGTCTTCATCCTCGAAGGGCGCCGGTCGAGTACCGAAGGGTCCATCAACAAGGGCGGATGGTTTCAGACCGAACTTGCCGGAATGGAAGCGCTGGTCAAGGACTCGAGGTTCGCGGACGGCTGGGCGTTCTTCCAGTTTGGCCAGACACCGGCGATGAAAGAGGCTGTGGAGCCGCTTGCCGGGGAGAGGCTCGCGCGCGCCCAGTGCTTTGCGTGCCACATGAAGAACGCAGCTGTGGAAATGAGTTTTGTACAGTTCTATCCGACGCTGCTTGAAGTGGCCCGTCGGAAGGGGACGCTCAAACCCGGATTCTGAATCCTGATACGCAGCGACGCCGATGCCGTCTAGCGTTCAGCTGACTGCCCCGTCTTCGGGTCGGGCGATCGTTTCGTCAAGAGGAACAGCAGCCACGACGTCGCCGCAATAGCCACGAGAACGATGAGCCAGCGAATGCCGCTCGCCAGGCCAGCGGCAGTAACGGCCGGCCACGGAAATTTTCGCAGCACTTCGAAGCGATCGATCATCCAATGCCAGGCCGTGTGGGCTACAACCACCGACAGGATGATCGTCCCGAGGCGCTCCGCCACGACGTGCCGGAAAAGGAGCTGGAACAGGGGTACGAGCACCACAAGGACAAGAAGCTGGCCGAGCTCGATTCCGACATTGAATGCGAGGAGCGACGTCAGCAGGTGCGACCCGGCGAACTGCAGCGTGTGCTGCAGAACAAAGGAGAAGCCGAACCCGTGCACCAGGCCGAACAGGAAAGTGATGATCAAGCGCGCCCGCGGACGCGCAGCGACGATATTCTCGAGCGCCAGATAGACAATGGACATCGCAATCAGCGTCTCGATGAGTGGTGGGAACCACAGGGCGTCCGGTGCGTAGTTGAATGCCGAGCCGATCAGCGTGATGGAATGCGCCACGGTGAAGGCCGTGATGACAGGGATCAGCGTGCGCACACGGCGAATGGGGATGACGAGACAGACCAGGAACAGCAGGTGATCCGTGCCGTCAAGAATATGCAGGAAGCCGAGTTTTACGAAGCGCGAGGTTGCCTGATACCAGCTTGGATCAAGCCTCACGAGCCCGGCATCCCCTTCCAGTTCATACGCGCGGACGGTTCCGCCTGGCGGGATGAATCGAAGGGCGGTGATGACTCTCAGTGCGAGCCGGTCGAATTCGGCATGGATCGAGAAGCGGGAACGGTCCGACTGGATCGGATACTCGAGGAACACGTCCAGGATGCCCTGTTCCCAGAAGAGGGTCGTGTCCGCAGGAAGCGGAGGGCCGATGATATGGGCCATCGCCTCCTCGTAGGTACCGAATGACCGATCCGATTCGAGCGACATGCGTGCCGACACAATGCGCGGACTGGCGAGCAACGTGTCGGCTTCGTAGAGGTCGATGTTGTCCGATAACAGGATCGTTGTGGCATCGTGCAGCGCCTGATCAATCCGCTCGAGGTCGACGAAGTCGCGTTCACGGCGAGGGAACTCCACGTCCGTCACGGCCTTGAGCGGCACGCGAACCAGCATTCGCAAGGAGGATCCTTCCGGCTTGACGAACATCTGTACCGTGACATCCCTCGGGATGTCGTGAGCGGAGACGGGTGCCGTCAGCCCGGTCAGCGCTGCCAGCAGCAGCGCAAACCGGCACACCGCAACCTTGATGGTCATGGTGGTGAGGCACCACGGTCTATCGGGATGCAGGCCAGACCGTCCCCTGGTTCCGCTGGGTCACGGGCGCCATTCCCTTGTAGACGAATTTCTGGAGCCGCTTTCCCTCGTACGTCTCGGTCGTATACAGATTGCCCTTCGAATCGATCGCGATGCTGTGCACGCCGTAGAACTGTCCGGGCTGTCGACCGCCGTCGCCGAAAGTCGTCAGCTCCTCAAGCGTCTGGCGATCGATCACCTTGACCGTCTCGTTCACACCGTCTGCCATGAAGAGGTAACGCTGCTGCGCATCCTTCGAGAAGGCGATGTCCCACACCGATCCTGCGTTCTTCGTGTTCTTCGCATAGAACGCTTCCTTGACGAATTTGCCCTCGGGCGTGAACACCTGCAGTCGATCCCCAACCCGGTCGCAAACGTACAGCAGTCGATCGACTGACAGATCGGCGCAATGCACCGGGTTGCGGAACTGTTGCGCCGGCGGGGCCGAGGGATCATAGGCCGGGAGTGGCGTGTCATCCGGCCGGTTGCCATAGGCTCCCCACCACCGCTTCATTTTCCCCGTATCCGCATCGATCACCGCAACGCGCTTGTTGAGGTAACCGTCAGCGATGTACGCCTCATTGGCGACCGGGTCGACAAAGATCTTGGCCACGCGGCCGTAACTCACCTCGTCGTTGCTGCCGCCGACAAAATTGGCCACGTCCCCTTCATTGCTGCCGGCTGCCGCGCCTTCCTTGCGACGCGCACCCTTCTTGCCGACCTGCATCAGGAACTTGCCGTCTTTCGTGAACTTCAGGATATGGGAGTCGGGTCCGCCGTTGCCCCCGATCCAGACATTTCCCTTGTGGTCGATGAAGATCCCGTGGTTCGAATCCGGCCACTCATACCCTTCGCCGGGTCCGCCCCAGTGCCGCAGCAGGTTGCCGGCTTGATCGAATTCGAGGACCGGTGGAGCCCCTGCGCAGCATTCTCCGGTCTTCATCTCGAGCGGTCGTTCGTTGACTGCCAGCGTGGCGGAGCTGCGATGGATGATCCAGATATGGTCGTCCACATCGACCCAGACGCCAATTGCGGAACCCAGAATCCAGTGATTCGGGAGGGGTTTGGGCCACAGCGGATCCACTTCGAACTTCGGAGCCTGAACGCCCGCCTGGGCCGCGGCCGTGGCCGTTTTATCGAGCGCTGCCTGGCCGATGACAAGTGCGAGCAGTAGCGCGGCAAACGCAGCGCCAATCAAGACGTTTCGTGAGCGCAGCAGACTTCCCGGATTGCTCATTCACCTCTCCCTAAAACGCAGATAGCACCGATATAGTCAAAGACGACGCAACTTGCGGCGGATACTACGCTTGGCATCGCGCTGGCAGCAACGACCTCGTTGCGGCCGAATCAGGAACCGGTACTCTATCGCGATGGCGCCAATGGATACCGTCAGCGTTACAAAGGGAGCTTTGTCCGCTGGCACGGGCAAATCAAGCAAACCGGCCTCCTCTGCGCTAGGCTTCGCGCAGCGGAATTTCCGGATTGCAGCTCAGGCTTCGCAATCAGACTGGCTAAGAGGAGCATCGTGCCTTGCTGTCTGCCTCGATGATCAAGTTTGGCCTCACCGGCGTCGTGAATACCGTCATCGGGTTGGGCATCATTTTCGCATTGAAGGGCTGGTTTGCGGTGCCCGACACCGCCGCCAACCTGGCCGGCTATTGCATAGGGTTTGCGGTCAGTTGCGTGCTGAACGCCCGCTGGACGTTTCAGTATCGGCAAGCCCTGGCGCCGATCGTGCCCGGCTATGCGCTGGTCATACTGATCGCCTATCTGGCGAATCTGGCCTGCGTGCATTTCCTGATAGATGTCGTCCATGCCAACAGCTATCTCGCGCAGGCGGCCGGTGTCGTGCCCTACGCGTTGATTACGTACTTTCTCTCCCGCCGCTATGTATTCCGGGATCGACCATGAGCGGAGGGCACTCGTGAGCGCTATACCCAAGCTGTCGATTGTAGTGCCCTGCTACAACGAAGAAGCCGTTCTGCCGGAGACCAATCGGCAGCTTGCTGCGCTTCTGTCGCGTCTTGCCGCGACCGGAAAGATTGCAGCCGACAGTCACGTCATCTACGTGGATGATGGCAGTGGTGATGCCACATGGATGGCGGTAAAGCAGTTCAATCGACAGGATCCACGCATCAAGGGCATCAAGCTGTCTGGCAACCGCGGACATCAGGCCGCCTTGCTGGCGGGGCTGTTTGGCGCGACTGGCGATGTCGTCGTCAGCATCGATGCCGACCTGCAGGACGATGTCGGCGCGATCGAAGCGATGATAGACGGCTACGCCAGCGGTCATGACCTCGTTTACGGCGTCAGAAGGAAGCGCAGTTCCGACAGCATGTTCAAGCGGGTAAGCGCAGAGTCCTATTACAAGTTGCTCGCTCTCTTCGGCGTAAAGATCGTCTTCAACCACGCTGATTACCGTCTGCTCAGCCGTCGCGCGCTGGAGGCGCTGAAGCAGTACACGGAAGTGAACCTGTTCCTGCGGGGCATCGTGCCTCTGACAGGATTCTCGTCCATGGTCGTGTACTACGATCGCGTGCCTCGCTCCGCCGGGGAGTCAAAATATCCGTTGAGGAAGATGCTGTCGCTGGCTCTGGATGGCATTACGTCGTTTACCATCTTTCCTCTACGCATGATCTCGGCTCTCGGCCTGCTGGTTTCCATGGGCAGCATTCTCATGACGTTCTGGGCGTTGTGGACCAAGTTGTTCACTGATGCCGCTATTCCGGGCTGGGCATCGTCGGTGCTGCCGATCTATTTTCTGGGGGGTATCCAGCTACTCAGTGTCGGCGTGCTGGGAGAGTACGTGGGCAAGATCTACCTCGAGTCCAAGCGTCGCCCGCGCTACTTCGTCGAAGAAGTCCTATAGCAGGGCGATGCAAAACCCTTTGCAACACCCTGTTAATCCGAGTCACGGACGACTTGGGCCTATCGATGAGTTCTGACTCATTGATTTCGGGAGCCAGTGAAAACCACGCTTTTCGCTGGCGCAAGAAAAAAAGGCACGGACAGACTTTTGCATCAACCTGATGCACCCGGATCCGGATCGGTCACCGTAATACCGACTGATTCGCAGGCTGCCCGCTGCTCCAGGCCAAGGCCCCAGGAATACTCCGCGATTGCAAGTCGTCCGCCGCAGCGGTAGAGAGGCGCCGCCAGGCCCTGGAACACGAGCAGAACAGCGGCCAGTACGCACCAGGCAGTTGCGACACGGACGACATTGCGCCGGGCACTGGTCCGCAACAACGCCTCAGTCGTCATCACGAGAACGAGGGCCGATGCGGGCAGCAGAATGAACGCCTGCCAGAACATCGCAGTGGTCGGCGAGATGGCGAATGAAAAGAGTGCGGATGCCAGGATCAGTACGATGTAGGCGCGCAGCCATGCTCGCGGCTTCGCGGGATCCGGTTGCCGCCATCGCCATACAGGCCAGGCCTTGCGGACGAAGCGCCAGTGTGCCCAGATCGACGGCAACAATGTCAGATGGGCGAGGGTGCCTGCGACGACGCCGATGGGCACGAGGAATGCGTTCGCGTTCTCACCGAACACCGGCGTGAAGTCGAAATCCAGCGTGCGGGTATTCATGCTCAGACTGGACATTTTCAGCCAGTAAAGGACGCCCCTCAGAAAGGGAGTGACCAAGACGATTCCCCGCAGGAAAAAACCCTTGCTACCCGGTGTCAGCGTGGGATTGTCGGTGACGGCCAGCAGCCACGGTACGTAGGCAGCCACTCCGATGATGACGCCCAGCGCGAACCCGCCCCAGTGCACGCTGGATCATCTTTCGCCACAACAGCAATGGCGACAGGATCGCAAGCACTGCCGCCGATGTATGCACCTGCATGGCCAGCGCGATCAGTACGACGTGCAGACACGTGACCCATGCCTCGCGTTTCGCAGCCATTCGCTGCGCAGTTGCCAGGTGCAGGACAGCGGCGACGAACATCAGGTTCGCATTCCAGATATGCGCCGAAAAGTAGAGACGCCACGGATTGAACCAGACGAGCAGCAGCAGCAGCCACATCCCATTGGTCGTCAACACGGGCTTCAGTGTTCGCGCCAGCAGCAGGAAAGCACCCGCGTGCAACACCAGCGTCAGCAGAGCGGGTGAACGGTAGTCCGGCCACAGATAAAGAGGCAGCGCCATCACGAGCGCCATGAAGCCACCCGGCGACCGACCACCGGCGGACGTCGGCATCCCGAAGGGCAGCCATTCTCCGTCCTTCACCAGGTGCCAACCCAGGTCCAGCATGAGGTATTGATCGCCGCCCAACTGCGACCGGAAGGCCATCAGCAGCGACATGCCTGCGCCAGCGCAGAACAGCAGCCACCAGAAAAACCCGTACCGAACGGAAGGAGTGACGAGGCTGGCGCCTGGACTACCGCTCACTACGGCGTCTGACCTTCGGCATCTTCGCGTGTGTTGTCGACACAAACGAATTCCAGCATGTCGATGTCAGGCCGGCGCTCGAAGTACGTTGTGTTGGTGAACGGTCGAACATATGTCTTGGGATCGGTGACGGTCATCACGTCCTCGAGAAACCTGCCGCCGTCGACCAGCCTGATTCGCTCAACGACATGCATCTGATCGCTGTAGGGCAGCCTTCGGCTGGTGTCCACACCATCAGTGACTCTGCCTGAGGCGTACCCATTCAGCGGGCGTCCTCGGCCGTTCAGGGCCACGGTGTCGATCACGAGCGTATCGCCTTCCCAGTGGCCGATCGAAGACCCTAGCCACGTGGGATCCAGATCAGGCGGATGTCCACGCCCGTCAGTGTAGATGCGCCGCGGCTGCATGACCGCCTCGTACAACATGACGATCTGATTGGATGCCTTTAGAACCTGTAGTGGGAACAGGCCCGAAGCGTTCATGAAATTGACAGGACTCCAGATATCACATTGCCCGGGAGTGCTGGTCACGCCGGTGATGCGTTTCGATTCGGCGGCGCCCCAGGCAGTGAACTCCGGGGACGGTACAAAAAACTTGTTGCTCCAGCGCGGATCGATATCCGGCCGACCGGGGCCAACGCCCACCCAGATACCAAAGATGTCAGGAGTCGGTTTGGGCGCTGCGGCCGCTGCCGCTGCCGATTGACCCGAGAATGCGACGACAACAACGAACATCACCAGGCTGGCAAGCTTAAGCATCGCATTTCACCCCTGCGTGAGCCTCAAATGGCAATGCGCTAGCTCTTGCGTTTGTCGACGACGACCTTGCCTTCCTTGAGGACAACCTTCGTCTTGAGCATCTCGTAGATGTTGAGCAGCGGGTTGCCGTCGATCAGGATGATGTCGGCGAGTTTGCCGGCCTCGAGCGTCCCGATCTTGTCCCCCATGCCGACGAACTCGGCTGAGTTCGGGCCCATGATCCTGAAGATGTCAGCCTGCGAAAACACGATGCTGAAGGACTTCAGCTCATGCTCCAGAACGACGAGATCCGCGAAATTCTGGTCCGTCGAATACGAAATAGTGGTGTGAGTCGGGCTGGCGTCCCAGATCCGGCGGGCATTGATGATGGTGTAGCCACCTTCGGTGCCGGTTGCGCGGCCCTTCGCGTCCCGGTTCGCACCGGCAATCGCTTCTGGCCAGGGTTTGCCGTCGCGGAAGCGGGTAGTGTTGTCACGTGGAAATTGCACGGGCGCCGGAGCTGGTGATTCGCGATCGATCGTGGGAGCACCGAAGGCGATCAGTCCGCTGACGATAGCGCCTGCGGCGGCTACCTTTGCGGCATCGTCGTGACCGGTCCAGTCCTTGTTGGGCAGGTGTACCAGACGGGTCACGCCAGCATCCACTGCCGCGACCGTAGCTGGCGTACTGACCGCGTGCACATTCACCTGCACGCCGACCTTCTTCGCCTCATCGATGATGGCCTTCAGAACCTCGATCTCGGCCTGCGGCGGAGCGGGTTCCGGTGTCAGCGCGATTTCGGCAGTGTGCTTGATGCCCTTGGCAGCCATGGACCTGATGGCGGCGCGGGCTTCCTCGGGAGTCTGCCGCAGGTTGACGCGTTCGGAAGGAATGATGCGCGGACCGTTGATCATGCCGGACTCGATGTGATCGCGAAGTGTCACATCGCTGCCAGGCTGAGAACCGCCCGAGAGCACCGTCGTGTAACCTGCTTCCAGCAATGACTGCATCTGGCCTTTTTCGTCCGGCCCGCTGTTGACGTGCTTGTGGGAGTCGATGAAGCCCGGCATGGCAGTCATGCCCTTGGCATCGATCGTCTTCAGTCCGCGGGCGCTCGCCTTGCCGGCGCCAACCGACTCGATCTTGCCACCGCGAACGATGATAGTGCCGCTGTCGATCACCTGGCCGCTGCCGACGATGATCCGTGCGTTCGTAATCGCGACATCCTGGGCGGCTGCGGTGCCCGTTCCCTGTAACACCACCGCGCCCACCAGACTGGCGAGCGCACCGACGCTGCGTACTGCTTTCATCGTTCTTTCCTCAAGTTATTGTTCGCGGTGAAAGGTTACGACCACCGCGGCTTGATCCCCCGAAATCCCGCCTGTCCGATGCCCGATCAGCGGCTCGGTTCAGTCTACCCGCGCCTGACGGGGCGATGCAAAATCCTTCGCAGCACCCCTCCATAGCGATTTCAATCCGGGTATTGTCAAGCCCAACGCGTGCGCTCGCCGGGCTTACAGGTCACTGATTCTCTGCGGCGCAACGTCGGCGTCTTCTGTTGCGATCTGTACTGGCGCCACCCACAAGCGAAACACGAACCAGGCGACGAACAGCGCACCGAGAGCAAAGATCGTGTCGCCTGGCATGCGCATCCACACGAGCAGGTGTGTCATGGGTCGATCCATGAATTCGGCGGAGCGCGCGTACCAGTAGCCATTCTCGAGTGCAGCTTGCAGCTGCAACACACCCATTGGCAGCAGTGTCAGCACCGCCATCAGGCCCAGGCCGATGTTCAACGACCAGAATGCGCCACGGAGTGCACTCTGATTCCATTCGACAGCCGGTTTCAAACCCCGCAGACAGAACAGCATCAGGCCGATGCCCAACATGCCATAGACACCGAACAATGCCGTGTGGCCATGCAGCGGAGTCAGATTGAGTCCCTGCATGTAGTACAGCGCCATCGGTGTATTGATCAGAAAGCCAAACAGCCCGGCCCCCACCAGATTCCAGAACGATACGGCGAGGAAAAACAGGATGGGCCACCGATAGCGATCCATCCATGGCGTGGCGCGGCTGTGACTCCAGGTTGTGTGGGCTTCCAGGCCGATCAACGCCAGGGGGACCACTTCCAGCGCCGAGAAGGATGCGCCCAGCGCCAGCACACCCGTCGGCGTGCCGGTCCAGTACAGATGATGGAACGTGCCGAGCACGCCGCCTGCCATGAACACGGTGGTGGCGAACAGCACATTCACGGTAGCAGTCGCCGCCCGTACCAGGCCGAGCTTCACGAACAGGAAACTGATGACTGCCACGGCGAACACTTCGAAAAAGCCCTCGACCCACAGATGCACGACCCACCAGCGCCAGTACTCGACAACAGCGAGATGACTGTGCTCCCTCCACATCAGTCCTGCGCCGTACAGGAGACCGATCGCGATGGTCGACAGGAACAGCAGCCCGACGATGGATGCCATGGCGTCCTTGCGACGCAGTGCCGGCCATAGCGCACGCCCCATCAGTGTCAGCCACAGCAGCAAGCCGATGAACAGGAATATCTGCCAGAAGCGACCCAGGTCCGTGTACTCCCAGCCCTGGTGGCCGAACCAGAAATTGTGCTTGAGGCCGAGAATCTGCATGACGGCCAGCCACTGCCCCGTGAACGAACCGACCACGATGATCAGCAGGCACGCGAACAGCAAATTGACGCCGAGCTGCTGGAACCGCGGCTCATGCCCGGAGATCGCCGGCGCTATATACAGTCCAGTTCCCAGCCACGCCGTCGCGATCCACAACACGGCCAGTTCAGTGTGCCAGCTGCGTGTCAGCGAATACGGCAGAAACTGTGAGATCTCGAAGCCGTAAAACTGCTTTTCAACCTGGTAATGCGCAGTAATGGCCCCGAGCAGGATCTGCGTCAGGAACAATGCGACCACTATCCAGAAGTATTTCTGGGTAGCGCGCATCGAAGGTGTCAGTACCAGGTTGGCCAGTGGATCCGTCGGTGGCGGCACCACGGCAGGTTCTTTCGCGTGCCAGGCCGCGTAGTGCCAGGCCAGCAGGCCGATGCCGGCCAGCATGAACAACACGCTGAATACCGTCCAGATGAAGGTCCCGGACGTCGGCGAATTGCCAACGAGCGGCTCGTAAGGCCAATTGCTCGTGTAGCTGGCCTTGGCGCCCGGCCGTTCGGTGACCGTCGCCCAGGCCGTCCAGAAGAAGAAAGCCGTGAGTTGCTGGCGATGTTCTGCCGTGTCTACAGAGCCATCGCGCATGGCGTAAGTCGCACGCAGCTTGCCGGTCGCGGGGTCGTCGCCGAACAGGCTGACGTAGTGACGGGCCACACTTCTGATGGCGAGAGCCCGATCTGCCGATACCGTGGTGGTTTGCGTCGCAGGATCGTAAGTATTCGGGCGCAGTTCCTGCCGCAACCTTGCCTTGAGCGCGTCCTGTTGATCCTCCGGCAACGCCAGGAACTCACTACCGTGGTCACGCTGTGACCACAGATCGAGCAGAGCCTGCGCCTCACGATGCAGCCAGTCTGCACTCCAGTCAGGGGCAATCAGGGCCCCGTGGCCCCAGATGGAGCCCAACTGCTGCCCCCCGATGCTCTGCCAGACCTGCCGTCCTGTTTCCAGGTCGCTGCGCGTGTACAGCACCTCGCCACTGGTTGCGACCACCTTTTCAGGCAAGGGTGGGGCATTGAGGTAGACCTCCCGCCCCATCCACAGCAGCACGCCAAAGGTCACTGCCAGAAGCAGGCCAAGTCCAATCCAGAGCCGCTTTGTCGATGCCATGGGGCATTGTACTTCCCGGCCACCATTTCCATTAACCTAGTGCTGTGCGCATATCTACGGACTGACATCCGACGCACATACGGCACACTGCAGCAGGATTCTGAAACGAGGCAGGGAATAATGCGGCTGAGTTTTCTGGGTGCCGCCGGCACCGTAACCGGCTCCCGCTACCTGATCGAAGAGAACGGTCATCGCGTACTGGTCGACTGTGGCCTGTTCCAGGGTTACAAGCAGCTGCGGTTACGCAACTGGGCACCGCTGTCGTTCGAGCCGCACAAGCTGGACGCGGTGGTGCTGACTCACGCCCATATCGATCACAGCGGCTATCTGCCGCTGCTGTATCGCTTGGGCTTTCGGGGCCGCATCTATTGCTCGCGCGGTACCCTGGAACTTTGCCGCATTCTCTTGCCCGATAGCGCGCATCTGCAGGAGGAGGACGCGAAGTTCGCGAATCGTCACGGCTTCTCGCGTCATGAGCCTGCGCTGCCGCTGTATACGCGCGCTGATGCCGACGACTGTCTTGAACAGTTCACCGCGGTGGCCATGGGCAAGCCGTTCTCGCCGTGCAAGGGATTGCAGGCAGTCTTTCATCGTGCCGGGCATCTGCTCGGCGCCTGCACCGCACGCATCGCGTCGGACTCCACGTCGGTGCTTTTTTCGGGCGATCTTGGGCGGCCGCACGATCCGATCCTGCGCAGTCCCGAGCCGCCCACCCCCAGCGACTACCTGGTCATCGAATCCACCTACGGCGATCGTCGGCATCCCGTCATCGATCCGGAACTCGAGCTCGCGCGCTGGCTGCGACGGGCAAGCGATCGCGGCGGCGATCACCGTCATTCCGACCTTTGCGGTGGGTCGCGCGCAGACGTTGCTGCTGTACATCGACCGTTTGAAGCGCAGGCAGGAGATCCCGGACCTTCCCGTCTACCTGGACAGCCCGATGGCGATCGATGCAACGGTGCTTTATGCCGAGCAGCGACAGGACCATAAGCTGACTGACGAGGAGTGCAGGCAGATGTGCCGGGCGGCGACGCTGGTCAATACACCGGAGCAGTCGAAGGCCCTTGATGAGCGCCGCGAGCCGATGATCATACTTTCAGCCAGCGGCATGGCCTCCGGAGGCCGTGTGCTGCATCACCTCAAGGCCTTCTTGGGCGATCCGGACAATCTCGTGCTGCTTGCGGGCTTCCAGGCACCTGGCACACGCGGTGCGGCGCTTGTGAGTGGCGCCACCTCGGTGCGCATTCACGGCATGGAGTTCCCGGTGCGCGCGGAAATCGGGCAACTTGAGGCGAACTCCGCACATGCCGATGCCGACGAGTTGCTGGCCTGGATACGCAAGTTGCCCAAGCCTCCGCGT
Source organism: uncultured Pseudomonadota bacterium (assembly GCA_963819685.1). GTDB lineage: Bacteria > Pseudomonadota > Gammaproteobacteria > Steroidobacterales > Steroidobacteraceae > CAIUGU01. Next base: position 467,524 of record CAWFXI010000007.1, on the reverse strand, counting down.
GCAACATTCATTACGCATGGTGAGCCCGGTGCCAGCGAGGCGCTGCGCTTCCGCATCGATCATGAGCTCAAGTGGCCCGTCAGCGTGCCCGAGTATCGGGATACCGTGGATCTGGACACAAGGCAATGAAGACTGTGGCAGATCCTGAGCTGCTCGAACTGGTTCGTGCCGGCATCGATACGTATCAGGAACCCGTCGTTTATATGCGCGCCGACTGCACGGTCTGCCGCGCAGAAGGTTTCGAGGCGCAGACCCGGATTGCAGTGCATGTCGGTGAGCGTTCAATCATCGCGACCCTGAATGTCGTGTCGAGCCCCTGGTTGCTCGCGAACCAGGCAGGATTATCGGAAGCTGCCTGGCGCCTGCTGGGTGCCCGGCCCGGAGAGCGCGCGTGGTTTCGTCACGCCGACGCCGCGGATTCCGCTGCGCATATTCGCGCAAAGATCTATGGCCAGCGGCTGGAGCGCGTGCACTACGCGGAGATCATGCGCGACTGCATACGCGGCCGGCTGTCGGACCTGGAACTCGTCGCATTTCTGACCGCCTGTGCCGCAGGGTCGATGGATACCGAAGAAACGGTCGCATTGACGCGCGCAATGGTGGAAGCAGGCGCCAGTCTCGACTGGGGCGAGGGCACGGTACTCGACAAGCACTGCGTCGGCGGTCTGCCCGGCAACCGGACGACGCCCATCATCGTTGCGATCGTGGCTGCGGCCGGCTACCGGATTCCCAAGACCTCATCGCGTGCAATCACCTCGCCTTCGGGCACCGCCGACACGATGGCGACTCTCGCCCCGGTGGATCTCGATCTCGCGACCATGCGCAGGGTAGTTGATCGAGAAGGCGGCTGCATCGCGTGGGGCGGGTCCGTGGGCTTGAGTCCTGCGGATGACGTGCTCATCCGTGTGGAACGACCGCTCGATTTCGACGGCGATGCGCAGCTGGTAGCGAGCGTGCTGTCGAAGAAAGTCGCGGCCGGCGCATCGCACGTCATTCTCGATATGCCGATGGGACCCACTGCGAAGATCCGCTCACAGGAAGCGGGCCGCGTGCTCGGTGAAAGACTCACTGCTGTCGCCGAATCCCTTGGACTGCGTTTGCAGCTGCATCCGTCCGATGGCACCCAGCCGGTGGGCAACGGTATCGGTCCGGCACTCGAGGCTCGCGATGTACTCGCGGTCCTCGCGCGCTCCCCGGCAGCTCCCGCCGATCTGCGCGAACGTTCACTCGATCTCGCCGGCCATCTGCTGGAACTCGGCGGCGAAGCCGTCGGCCAGGGCCGTACCAGGGCCGCTGCAATTCTCGACAGCGGCGCTGCGGAGGCGAAATTCATCGCGATCTGTACGGCTCAAGGCGGTCAACGTACACCGCCAGTCGCGACACACCGGGCACCCATCATCGCACCGCGTCGCGGCGTCATTTCGCAGATCGATAACCGCCTCGTGTCCAGGATCGCGAAACTCGCCGGCGCGCCGCGAGCGCAGGCTGCGGGCATCGAGCTGCATGTGCGGGTCGGCCACGCTGGTTGAGCGGGGTCAGCCGCTCATGACTGTGCATGCGGAGAGCCCTGGCGAGCTGGCGTACGCGCTTGCCTATCACGCGCGGCATGCGCACGCCTTTAGCCTGCACGACGGCTGATCACTCGGTTTCGCAATCAATACGCGCAAAGCACTCGAGTTCCTACGCAACACCCCGGGCCAGACTGCGATCCTTGCGACGTCGGTCGAATCCCCGTTGGACGCACTGGAACCAGACCAGGCTCACTATGGCCATGCCGGTACCCACCACGAGCATGGCAGCTGTCGGTTGCACGAAGGCGAAAAGCCGACCGACCTCGGTAATGCCCAGCACGCAGCCGAGCAAGGCCAGCGTGCGCCAGCGTGATCCAGCCGAACTGACGGTTGGGTGCCGCGGTGCCGCGCCAGGACGCCCGGCTCCAGGAACGATTCGCGTGGATCAGGCCGAGGTTGGACAGCACTAGCACCATGAACGTCACGGCGCGCGCCTCGCCGTCCGAATCATTCACGGACCAGACGTACACGTAGACCATCAGCAGCAACACCAGCAGTCCAGCGCCTTGCCACAAGCCACGCGCGACCACGTCGCGTCGAAACAGTCGCTGGTTCCTGTCGCGCGGCGGCGTTGTCATGGCATCGTCTTCGAGCGGTTCGGCCTCGAACACCACGGAGCAGGCCGGGTCGATGATCAGCTGCAGAACAGGATATGCACCGGCATCAGGAGCATCGGCCAGCCCGAGCATCACCGGTATGAGCGACAGCCCGACGATCGGGACGTGCACGGCAACCACAATAGACCATCGCTTTGCGGAGGTTGTCGAAGATCGCGGCGGCCGTAGCGCACCGCCGCCACCAGGGAAGCGAAGTCATCGTCGAGCAGGACCAGCGCAGCGGCTTCACGCGCGACGTCCGTGCCGCGCGCACCCATCGCCACGCCGATGTGAGCCGCCTTGAGTGCCGGGGCGTCGTTGACGCCATCGCCAGTCATCGCGACGACTTCGCCGTTGGCACTTGAAAGCGCCTGGACCAGGCGCAGCTTCTGTTCGGGCTGAACGCGGCAGAAGATGTGCGTGTCGCCAGCACGCGCGCGCAGCTCTGCATCGCTCAACGCGGCCAGCTCCGAGCCTGTGATGACCGCGCCGTCGGTGGGTAGTCCGACCTGGCGCGCCACGGAGATCGCAGTGACGGGGTGATCACCGGTCATCATCACCACGCGCATGCCGGCTGCGCGGCACTCGGCGATGGCTTGCGGGCACATCCGGCCGCACGGGATCCGCGAGCCCGATCAGTCCAAGAAGGCGAACTCGAAGTCATGCTGATTGCCCGGGAAGCTTCGGCATGGAACGTTGCCCATGGCGACGCCGAGAACACGCAGCCCGTTACCCGCCATTGCCGAGACCTCGTCGGCAATTCTTTCGCGGTCAGCGGCGTCGAGATGGCACAGGTCGACGATGGCCTCCGGCGCTCCCTTCGCCGCGATCAGTAGCGCGCGCCGATCGGGTGACCGCCACACCCGCGACATCGCCAGCATCTCGCGCGACAAGGGGTAATCGTCGACCAGCGTCCAGTCAGCGTGCAGGTGCTCGGTATCTGCCAGCAGCCGTTGCCCAGCCACGCCGATGGCCGTCTCCATCGGATCGAAGGCGGTCGTGACTTGCCAGGACAGCGAACTCCAGCACGGATGCAGTGCCTCTTCCAAAGGCCTCGACGTGGCCTGCGCCGTATCGTACGTCGCCGTTCCCGGACCAGCATTCGCCTGACGGACATGCAGTTGGCGGTCAAGGTTCCGTCTTGTCGACGCACAACACTGTTGTGGCGCCCAGCAGTTCGACAGCGGGGATGTTCCGCGTCAGCACTTTCTTCGCGCGAGCCGCCAGGCGCCGAGGCCGAGGAAAAGGGTCAGCACCACGGGAATTTCCTCAGGCAGGATGGCCATGGCCAGCGTCAGGCCGCCAGCAAACCGTGAAGCCAGTCGCCGCTCGACAGCCAGTAGCGCAAATGCGAGAGCGCTTGCCAGTACAAGGCCAACGACGGCGATGCGCTTTACGACAAGGCGTGTCTCCCGCTGGATCGGCGTGTCTTCACCGCCAATGTTCTCGAGCGCTTTGCCGATGCGGCCGAGGGCACTGCGCTCGCCAGTGGCAAAGCACTCGACCGCGCGCGGTACCCCGCGTCACCAGTGTCCCCGCGAACACTGTGCGATGTCGTTGCCGGCAGGCCCGGGCACAATGCCGACGGCCAACGGGCATGCCTGCTTGAGGACGGGGGCAGACTCGCCAGTGAGCAGGGATTCGTCGACCGCAAGGTTCGAGGATTCCAGAAGAAGCATGTCTGCGGGCACGCGGTCGCCTTCGGCCAGCAGCACCATGTCGCCACTGACCACCTCACGTCCGGCAACGCGGGTGTCCGCCCGTCCCGAACAACCAGGGCACGCGGGCTCGACAGATCGCGCAAGGCCGCCAACGAACGCTCTGTGCGACGTTGCTGCACGAAGGAGATGCCCATCACGACAAAGACAAAGCCAAGCAGCATGAACGCCTCGTGCCGATCGCCCAGAACCATGTAGATGGTCCCGCAGGCCACGAGCAGCAGAAAAATCGGCTCGGAGACGATCTCACGCAGCAGGCGCAACACACCACGCGGTCTGGAGGCCGGCAGTTCATTCGGGCCATGCGCTGCGAGGCGCTGTTGCGCTTCGGCGTCTGTCAGGCCGCCGACAGGCAGGAGTGAAGCTGTCCTTGGCATCATCCGCTTCCGCCAATTACTCCGCAGCGTCGCAGCCACTTTTCCAGCTCGACCAACACGAGAATGACGAGGGCCAGACCGATGCACAACGCCAGCTCCGACGCACTAAGCGGCACCGTACGGAACAGGACATTGAACGCAGGGAGGTACACCACCGCTATCTGCAGCAGGAAGGTGAGAACTACCGCGCCGAGGAGCGGCCTGTTCGACATGATGCGCATCGTCAAGAGGGATGTCTGCTCGGAACGAATCGCCATCACATGCGCCAGTTGGGCAAAGCACAGCGTTGTGAAAACGGCAGTCTGCCATGCCGCAGATCCCGAGTGCAGAAACCAGGCCTGCAGTCCCAGGGACAGCGCGGCCATTGCCAAACCGACGAGAAACGCATGCATGCCGAGGCCTCGCGCGAACAGGCTCTCCGCCGGTGGTCGAGGTGGCCGCTGCATGAGGTCGCGCTCAGCGGGCTCTGACGCGAGTGCGAGCCCCGGCAGGCCGTCGGTGACCAGATTGATCCAGAGGATCTGGATAGGCAGCAACGGTACGGGCAGCCCCAGGAACGGTGCCAGAAAGATAGTCCATATCTCTCCGGAATTCGTCGTGAGCACGTAACGTACGAAGCGGCGCAGGTTGTCATACAGGCGCCTGCCCTCGCGCACTGCACGCACGATGGTTGCGAAGTTGTCGTCGAGCAGAACGACCGCCGCCGCCTCCTTGGCGACATCAGTCCCCGCGATCCCCATCGCGACACCGATGTCTGCCTGTTTCAGGGCCGGCGCATCGTTGACCCCATCACCGGTCATGGCGACCACTTCGCCGGCAGCCTGGAGCGCCGTCACGATCCTTACCTTCTGCTCGGGGGCGACGCGTGCGTAGACGCGTACGTCGCGAGCGCGACGCTCGAAGTCCTGCGACGAAAGCGCGGCAAGCTGAGGGCCGGTGAGCAGATCTTCGTCACTTGCCAGCAGACCGAGTCGCCTTGCGATCGCCCGTGCCGTCAGCGGGTGATCGCCCGTGATCATTACGGGTACGATTCCCGCAGCAATGCAGGTGGTGATCGCCTCCTGCACTTCGGGTCGCGGCGGATCGATCAGGCCGATGAGTCCGACGAGTTCCAGGTCGCGCTCGACTTCCGCCGCAGTCAGAACCGGCGGCAAAGACGGCCAGCGGCGGATGCCTATACCGAGCACGCGCAGGCCCTCCCCTGCCATCTGGTCAGCGGCGCGGTTCAACACCAGTGTGATCGATTGGTACAAGTCCGGGGCCTCGCTGTTCCTGAGCGCACAGGCCGATGATGACCTCGGCTGCGCCTTTCGTAATCGATACACAAGTGCCATCCGGTCTTTCGTGCACTGTTGTCATGCATTTGCGATCGGAATCGAACGGCAGTTCTGCGACCCTTGGAGCCCGGGTTTCCTCGGTATCGCGATCCAGGCCAGCCGCCTGCGCGGCAATGAGCAGAGCCACTTCAGTGGGATCGCCGATGACTCGTCCGGTACCGTCCACGACGGCGTCATGACTGATGGCCATCGCATGCAGCAGCATTCGATCGGGCACACCTGTTCCGAGAGCGTTCGTCCGCTCGCCATCACAATAGTATTGTTCCGCCTGCATCTGGTTTGCAGTGAGGGTGCCGGTCTTGTCGGAACAGATAAAGGTCACGGACCCCAGCGTCTCAACCGCGGGCAGACGCCGCACGAGTGCCTGATTCGCGGCCATCTTGCGTGCGCCGATAGCCAGAGAAATACTCACGACCGCGGGTAAGGCCTCCGGAATCGCGGCAACCGCAAGGCTCAGGGCAATGAGCAGCATGGGCAGGGCCGGCTCTCCCCGCAGCAGCCCGGTGGAGAACACGATAGTGCAGATGAGGATGACCATGAGCGCGAGCCGGCGGCCAAAGGCCGCCAGACGGCGCTGCAGGGGCGTCTGCATCGCGCGGGCCTCGCCCAGCAGTCTGGCGATACGGCCGAATTCGGTGCGCATCCCGGTTGCAATGACCAGGCCCACTGCACGACCGTAGGTGACGAAGGTTCCCTTGTGCGCAATGTTCCTGCGATCCCCTATGGGAACATCCGGGCCCGCGACAGTCCCGGCAGTCTTGTCAACCGGAACCGATTCACCCGTCAACGCGGATTCATTGAGGCGCAGGCCCGCAACCTCGACCAGGCGGAGGTCCGCGGGGATGATGCGTCCGGCCTCGAGAAGCACGACATCACCCGGCACGAGCTCGGCGGCGGCAATGGTGCACGGACTGCCGCTGCGCACCACCATGGCTGAGGGCGCAGCCATTGCCTTGAGTGCGGCCATGGCCTGTTCCGCCCTGAATTCCTGAGCAAATCCGAGGACGGCATTGAGCAGGATGATCGCAACGATGACGAGCGTGTCCGTCAGATCGCCAATTGCTCCCGATACCGCGGCGGCGCCGATCAGGACCAGAATCATGAAATCTGCGAACTGCGAGGCGAAGATCGCGAAGGGAGAGCGGGGCGGGGCTTCGATGTGCACATTCGAACCGTAGCGCGCGCGGCGGTCCGTGACTTCCTCGGCGCCCAGTCCGTCACGCCGAGTCGCGAGGAGGGAGTAGGTGTCCTCGGCAGAGTGCTGATGCCAGGCGACGTCCGGGTGGTCCGGGGATGTCTGTCGGGTTTGCGTCATACCGGGGGCCAACATAACTGCACTGCGGGGGTTGTGAATACCCACGTTGTCTATGGGGCTCTCCCTAGTGTACGCAGGCCCTGGCTGGAGTAGGCTTTACTCCTCAATTACTTGGGGGGTATCAGTCATGAGCCACAATGTAGGTTCTGTGGATCGCGCGGTCCGCATCGTCGTCGGCCTGGCGTTGCTCAGTCTGCTGTTCATGGATGGCAACGCACGCTGGTTCGGACTCATTGGTTTCGTGCCACTGCTGACGGCATTCGTCGGCATGTGTCCGCTCTATTCGATATTCGGGATCAATACCCGTCCCAGGTCGTACCCGAAGCTGTAACGCTGTCGCGGAATCCAGCATGCAGCAGCTACCTCACGTCTATGCGGTCCGTGCCAGAGGCCAGTCCGCAAATGATCTTGCCATCTCTGCGGCAGGACTCCCTGACATTGCGTCAGCCGCGCCTCCAGAATTCGATGGTCCTGGCGGCCGCTGGTCACCCGAATCCCTGTTGAGCGCATCGGTCGCAAGCTGTTTCATCCTGACCTTTCGCGCCATCGCCAGGGCTTCGAAACTCGCGTGGCGCGAGCTCGACTGCGCCGTCGACGGCAAGCTCGAGCGCAAGGATGGCGTCACGCAGTTCACGCATTTCGCCACCCGGGCGGTGCTCGTCATCGACCCGACAGCCGACCGCGCGCTGGCACAGCGGTTACTGGAAAAGGCGGAGCACGGTTGTCTCGTGGCGAATTCGCTGAAGTCAGACCGCAGCTTGACGACTGAAATCCGGCAGGGCGAATGAGCCGTGCTGGCAGATGGAGCAATTCCATGATTCATGTATTGATTGCGGACGGCAGCATCGCCCGGCTCTATGAAGTATCCGGTCCCGCCCGGGCGCTGAGCGAAATCGTCGATTTCGGCAATGCCATTGCAAAGCTGCATGAGCGCGACCTCGTGAGTTCGAAGCCTGGGCGAAGTTTCAACCGCAATTCCGGCGGTCGCCAGACTTTCGCGCCCCACGCCACGGAAAAGCAGCATTTGACACACCGCTGGCTGGGTGGTGTCGCCCAGGCATTGCAGCCACTGCTCAGGAGTCGCGATAGCGAAGGCCTGATTCTCGTCGCTTCACCGCGCTTGCTGGCGGAGTTTCGCCCGCTGCTTCCCAAAGCCTTGAGGGCGAAGGTGCTCGTGGAGTACGCCCGCAATCTTGCAGGCTTGCCGATCGCCACATTGACGCAGCGGCTGCGGCCCACCGTGCTGTCGGCAGTGCGTCTGCTCGCTGAAGGGCCTATGAGCTAATACGGAGCGCGCTTCAAAAGCGTGCTCACTTCGGCGTCGGAGGTCTGCGGGAAATCTTCGTACCATTCTCCTACGGCGCTGAAGGAGGCCGGAGTGCTGAGACAGACGACGCGATCCGCCTCGCTTGCCAGCTTCTGTACTGCTTCTGCTGCGGCAACGGGAAGGGCAACGACGACCTGTTTCACCCCGAGCTGCCGTGCGGCACGGACCGCGGCCAGCATGCTTGATCCGGTGGCGGCACCGTCGTCCACCAGAATGACCGTTTTGCCGTGCAAGTCGAGGGGATCGCGACCGGCGCGAAACGAGCGCTCCCTTCGCTGCAATTCCTGTCTTTCCTCCTGCAGCGTCAACTCCACCTCGGGCGATTGCAGCAACAACTCTGGTACTTCGTCGTTGAGCACCAGCACTCCCCCCGACGCGATGGCGCCGAGTGCGTACTCGGGTTGTCCGGGAGCACCGATCTTGCGGACGATCAGCACGTCGAGCGCGGCATCCAGGAACTGCGCTACTTCAAAGGCAACGGGCACACCGCCACGCGGCAGGCCGAGCACGAGCAGATCCCGGCTGTCCTCGATATCCGGTTAGCCGCTGTGCAAGCAACTTCCCGGCCTGCACTCGATCAGCAAAACGCAGCGCCATTTCGGCGGTCCTCTCTACCGGAAAGTGAAGTACCCCTATCTCATGCCGGATCCGCCCGGGACAATCCATGGTTCCCCGCAGCACACTGCCACTACCGCGTATGCAGCCAGTGCCGAGAAGGTTCATGCACTGTGTCAGCCGCAAACGTACGGACATGTTGCGCAGTCGATTGAGCTGATCGAGACCCACTTTGCCTGGGTGTTTCTGGTCGGCGAGTATGCCTACAAGCTCAAGAAGCCGGTCCGTGCAGCGGGGCTGGACCTGACGGAGGCCCACAACCGTTACCAGAACTGCTGCGAGGAACTGCGCCTGAACCGGCGCCTGGCGCCGGAGATCTATCTGGGTCTCAAGCCTCTCACACGTGCCGTAGACGGTAGTCTTCACGTCGGGGGAGAGGGCGCTGTCGTCGACTGGCTGATCCAGATGAAACGTCTGCCCGCCGCACTCATGCTCGATCGTGCGCTGGCCAGCGGCACCGCGTCCCGCCATGCACTCGTCAGCCTGGGCCGACTGCTGACGGATTTCTACCGCCGGCAACCCGCCATCGACATGACGCCCCGGGCCTATGTCGAGCGGATCGCGCAGCAGATCGATGCCAATGAAATCGACTTGCTTGCTCCTGATCTGGGGATAGATTCCGGGCAAGTCACGGACGTGGTAGCGGTGCAACGTGACGAATTCAAGCGGCTTGCCGGGCAGCTCGCGGAACGCGCAACGCAACGACGAATCGTGGAAGCGCATGGCGATTTGCGTCCCGAACACGTGTATCTCGGTACGCCGCCCTGTGTCATCGACTGCCTTGAGTTCTCGTTCGAGCTCAGGGTGCAGGATCCTTGCGAGGAACTGGCTTATCTAACCGTCGAAACGAGACTGTTGGGTGCGGCATGGGCGGGCGAAGCGGTCTTTCAGACTTACCAGGAGCTGTCCCGGGACCCGTTGACGCCCGAGTTGTTCCGCTTCTATCAAAGCCACCGAGCCGCGACGCGAGCCAAAGTGGTTGTATGGCACCTGCGTGATCCCGAGTTCACGGCACGCCAGCCCTGGTCATCGATTGCCGGGCGGTACCTTGAAACAGCGCGCCTGGCGATAGAGTGAGCTGATGTGGACGCGGGGTTCAGGTTGTACGCGCAAGGCCCGTCAGCGGTTCTCCCCGATGCAGCCGTCTTATGCATTCAGCGAACAGCGGCGCAACCGTGCAGATCTGCAGCCGGCCGTTCAACATGGAAGCGTACTGACTCCGTATCGGCACAGAGTCGCTCACCAGCATTGCGTCCGGACCATCCTCTCCGAACAGCTGGATCGCCTCGGCGGAAAACACCGGATGAGTCGCGATTACCCGCACTGTGCGCGATCCAGCGCTTCTGGCCGCCTTGACCGCCCGCATCACTGTGGAGCCGGAAGCAATCAGGTCATCAAACACCAGCACATTGGCGCCTTGCACATCACCGACCAGTGTTTCGCCGGAGAGCGCGCCGGCACGACGGACTTTATGCATGAACGCCAGTTCCGCGCTCACGCTGCAATGCTCCTCAATGACGGTGCGAAACTGCTCGGCCCGCTTGATGCCGCCGAAATCCGGTGACGCGACCACGATGCGGCCCGCAGGTAGAGGCGAACCGAGCGCCGCCGCGAACACAGCCGCTGCTTCGAGCCGGACCGTCTCGCAGCGAAAGGCATTGTCGAAGGCCGCTTCATTGTGGATGTCGAGCACGATGACGCGATTGCAGTCCACAGCCTCAAACATTGCCGCCACATACCGGGTTGTCACCGGATCCAGCGGCTGTGTCCGCCGGTCCTTGCGTGCATAAGCCAGATAGGGAACACATGCCGTGACCTCCGCAGCGCCCGCGTCCTTGAGCGCACCGATGAAGAACAGCAATCGGCACAGGCGGTCATTGACCGACGCCTGGCTGTCGCCATGAATGGATTGAATGACAAATACATCCTGTCCCCGAACGTCCACCAGCGGCCGCATCTTGTGTTCACCGTCATCGAACTCGCGCTCTTCGCAGGCAGCCAGGGAAATACCGAGCGCAGACACTAACGACAGTGCGAAAGGCGCGCTATGTCGAGGCGCAAAGACGACTGGGTCGCCGGCAGGAGTTGCACGCATTGGCTGGATTCGTTCCCGGGCGTTGAGAGGAGGGCCCAAACCTGGACCCTTCCGATGCAGATCTTCCCCCTGTACGAGTGCAGTTCACACCGTGGGAAGCACGTGTCAGGTTGCGGGCAGTGACGGTCCCGCCTGACGTATCCTCCGGACGATTGGCGGTTACCTTGAGCGGGGGCTCTGGCAGTGCTTGATCCGGTTCCACCCAGTTTCATTGCGTTGGCGTTGCTGGTAGCTGCGAATGCCGTACCCGTCATCGTGGCAATTCTGGCTCGCGATCGTTGGTCTTACCCCCTGGATGGTGGCCGTACCCTGCTGGACGGACAACGGCTGTTGGGGGCACACAAGACCTGGCGTGGGCTGGTATCCGGAACTCTGGCAGCGGCCATGACGGGTTCACTGTTGGGTCTCCCTGTCTGGGTGGGCGCCGGGTTTGGCGCGCTGTCCCTGCTCGCCGATGCCACTTCGAGCATGGTCAAGCGCCGTCTGCGACTGGCCCCGGGCACCGAGTTTCCCGGGCTCGATCAACTGGGCGAGGCGTTGCTGCCTCTGCTCGCGTTTGCCGGAACCCTGTCGCTTGGCCTGGGAGATATCCTTGCCCTGACCGCCACGTTCATTCTGCTGGACGTCGTCACCGCCCCGCTGCGACATTGGCTGGATTAGCGGCCTGCTTGCTGCGAGTTGTTGCGGATACCCCGTAATTCGGCGCACGTCAGCGCTCGCCATAATGCGGGGATCCATCGAATGCACGGGAGCTGTCGTCATGGCCCACAAGCAACTGCTTTTCCAGTCTGCCGCACGCGAAAAGGTGCTGCGTGGCGCGACGCAACTTGCCGATGCAATCCGCATCACGCTGGGACCCAAGTCGAAGTCGGTGCTGATCCAGAAGTCGTGGGGCATCCCGCTCGTCTGTAACGACGGCGTCACGATCGCCAAGGAAATGAGCCTCAAGGACCCTGAGGAAAATCTCGGTGCGCAAATGCTGCGGCAGGCAGCGGAGAGGACAGGAGACGTCGTCGGTGACGGTACCAGCACGGCGACGATCCTGGCGCATGCGATCTTTGCCGACGGTGTGCGGAATGTGACGGCCGGCGCCAGCGCCATCGATATCAAGCGCGGACTGGATCGTGGTCTGAAAGGTGCGGTCGAAACGCTCAAGCAGATGTCGCGCACGGTGCAGACCCGCAAGGAGAAGGCGCAGGTCGGCACGATCTCCGCGCACAACGACGAAAGCATCGGTGAGCTCGTTGCCGACGCCATGGAGAAGGTGGGCGGCGAGGGCGTCATCACGGTGGAGGAGTCGAAGACAACGGAAACGTTGCTTGAGGTGGTCGAAGGCATGCAGTTCGACCGCGGGTACATGTCGCCCTATTTCGTGACGGACACGGAGAAAATGGAGGGCGTACTCGAGGATGCCTTCGTGCTGCTGACCGATCGCAAGATCAACATCATGAAGGACCTGATCTCGCTGCTGGAACAGGTCGCAAAGAGCGGGCGGCCCATCCTGGTCGTCGCGGAGGATATCGAGGGCGAAGCGCTGGCAACCCTGATCGTCAACCAGATTCGCGGCGTGTTGAAGAGCGTGGCGGTCAAGGCGCCGGGATTCGGCGACCGACGCAAGGCCATGCTCGAGGACATGGCGATATTGACCGGCGGCGAACTGGTTTCCGAGGAACTCGGCGTCAAGCTGGAGGATGTCAAGCTGGAGCGCCTGGGCAGAGCCAAGCGTGTCGTGGTCGACAAGGACACGACGACCATCATCGGCGGTGCCGGTGACTCCGTGGCGATCAAGGCGCGGGTGGCGCAGATCCGGCGTGAGGTCGACAAGGCCACGAGCACTTACGACAAGGAGAAGCTGCAGGAACGGCTCGCCAAGCTGGCAGGGGGTGTCGCAGTCATCCGGGTCGGTGCACCCTCCGAGTCCGAGATGAAGGCAAAGAAGGACGCGCTTGACGACGCCATCAGTGCCACGAAGGCGGCAGTGGCCGAGGGAATCGTCCCCGGCGGAGGACTCGCGCTGCTCAAGTGCGTCACCGCCGTGGGCAAGCTCGAAGAAGGGTGTGCGGGTGATGAACGGACCGGTGTGCAGATCCTGAAGCGGGCGCTGGAAGCACCGGCCCGCCAGATTGCAGTCAACTCCTCTGTAGATGGCGGCGTTGTTGTCAACCGCATGCTCGAAGCAACCGGCAACATCGGCTTCGACGCGGCACAGAATCGTTACGTCGACCTGTATGAAGCGGGCATCATCGATCCCACCAAGGTCGTGCGCGTCGCGCTGGAGAATGCCGTCTCCGTTGCCAGCATCCTGCTGCTCACGGAAGCGACGATGACGGAGATTCCAGAAGAGAAGCGGTCGCCTGCAGGAGCGGAAATGCCCATGTAGGTGACGTCTTCTCCGTTGCAGGAGAGGGCTGATGTGAGGGCCCGTTCATGCGGAATCGGCGGGTATGTGCAGCTGCGCTTCGAGCCCTGATGATTCCAGGCTCATCTCGATCTTCCGGGCAATCGTGCGCGCATTGCTGGCGTGGTCCTGCACTGTGTCGCTTTGACCCTGCGCCCCGAACAGACGGGCCAGGGCGACCTGCACATCCATCTGCAGGCGCACACGGCCGATCTCTTCCGCCAGTGCCGCAGCACGAGACAACTCTGTGTGCGCCAGCGCAAAGTCCTTCTCTGCAAGCAATGCCTCACCGCGCCAGCGCCGCGCTACCGCCTCGATCTCGCGCAGGCCATTCTGCTGCGCGACCGCGAGCAGCTCATCCGCGTAAGTCAGGCATCGGCTCGCGTCGCCTGCCGCGAGTGCAATCTCTGCCAGTCCTTCGATACACCGGAGCATCAGATAGCGCTCCGACGTACGACGCGATTGCTCAAGTGCGATCTCGAGCGTCGGTGCAATCTGCGGCTGCCCGAGCCGCGATCGCGCGATAGCCGCCTGTGCGTCAAGTTCAGCTCGCCAGAACATGATGCCGGTGTCGTCAGCAAGCGCAAGTCCTCGCTCCAGCTGCTCCAAGGCACGTTCGTTCAGCCCGAGGTCGAGCAGCAGATGCCCCATGAAATCGCATGCGATGAGTTGATACCTCGACTGACCGAGACTTGCCAGCCAGTGCAGGGTCTTGACCATGCCGGTCCAGGCTTTGCCGTAGTGACCCGTGCAAGCCCGCACATGGTCGAGCCCGAGCAGCGTTGGTCCGATATGCCACTGCAAGTCTGCGGCACGGGCGATATCGAGCGCCGACTCGAAGTTCGTCATCGCCTGCGGATAGTGTCCAAGACCCTTGGTGCCGACGCAGGCGTGCCCGATCATCATCAGGTTCTCGCACTCATAGCTCCTGTCGCCGATGATGCGGGCGAGCTCGAGCGAACGGGTGTAGCACTCGATGGCTGGCAGCGGCTCCGCATTCGCGAAGTGCGCTTCGCCACGGCCGTGGTAGGCCTGCACCGCGATGAGATCGGTGATCCCCCTGGTCTCGCAGATCGCGACTGCCTGCTGGTGGAATTCGATCGCCTGGTCGTTCCGGCCGTTACTCCATGCGACCGTGCCGAGGTGATAGAGGGTGTCTGCGGCGTGGGACTCATCGTTCATTGCGCGGGATTCCGCCAGCGCTTCGGTCAGGCACGCCGTCGCCTCTTCGTACGCATCTGCGCGTCGATAGGCCATGCCCAGCTGCACCAGCGCGTCACGAATCTGGTCGTGTCTGCCGGCAGCACGGGCCGCATCGACGACGCGGCGAATGTCGGCGACAGCACCTTGAGTCTGTCCGGCCTGCGCGCGGGCAGCTCCGCGCAACTCGTAGATCGCGAGACGCCGGCTCTCGTCCAGTGACTCCGGATGCGACTCGGACAATGTGACTGCACGATCCAGCCAGTGCATCGCGTCCCGCATCGCGAAGAGCGCCTGCGAGCCTTTGCCGGCCTGCACGAGGTAGTGGAGCGCTTTGGGCCAGACGTGAGCGCGCTCGAAATGCTCGGCAAGCAGGGCAGCGCGTTCATTCGCTTCACCGTCGTCAAGGCGTTCCAGCGCCTCAGCTACCGACTGATGCAGCAGCTTGCGCCGCGCTCCGCCGATGTCGCGGTAGACCACCTCGCGGACCTTGTCGTGGCTGAAGTCGTAGCTGCCGCCTTCGGGTTCCTCGCGCAACAGGTGGCGCTTGACCAGCACCTCCAGCGCGTCGAGCAGGTGCTTCTCCTGCGCGCACGTCACGTCGAGAAGGGTGTCGAAATCGAAGTGCCGGCCGAGGACTGCAGCAGTTTCGAGTGTCGGCCGCAGCTCCCTGGGCACGTGTGCGAGACGTACGCGCACGGCGGCGCGCAGCGCATCCGGGAGCAGTCCCGGCCCGGTACTCGCGCGTGATTCCAGCTGTGTTTCGCCAGCGCTCAGTGACTGCAGGATCGAGATCAGGAAGAACGGATTGCCTTCGGTTTCATGGTGCAGGCGTTCGGCGAGGCCAGGCGAGACCAGACTGGCGTTCGTCAGCGCCGCGACCAGTACTCCGGTATCTGCAGCACGAAGGCGGGTCAGTGCGATTCGGTGCGCGCCGGTTTCGCGCCGCAGGCTCTCAACCAGCCTTGCGAGCCGTTCGTCGCTATCGAGTTCCTCGTCGCGATAAGCGTAGATCACGAGCACCGGACGCTCGGTGGTGTGCCGGGCGATGAACTGCAACACCTGTATGCTGGCGTCATCGGCCCACTGGATGTCGTCGACCATGAATATTGCCGAACGCCCGCCTCTCGCGGCCTCGAGGAGTTGATCCACCGCACGCGGCAACCGTGCCTGTCGCACCTCGGGAAAATCATTCGACAACACGGGCAATCCCGGAACCCGTGAGCCGATCTCTGGAACCAGGGCAGCGAGTTCGGCGAGCGACACGGGCGGAAGTTTGCGCAGCGCGGCGTCCGACAAGCCGTCGAGTGCGCGCGTGATGAGCGTGATGACCGGCTGAAAGGGCGTGGCGCGTTCAATCTCGTAGCAGTTCGCCGCGAGTGTCAGCAGGCCCTGCGTCCCGGCATGGCGTGCAACCTCGCGCATCAAGCGGCTCTTGCCGATTCCGGGCTCGCCTTCGATCAGAACGGTCCCCCCGACACCGGTGGCAAGCCTTGCGATAAGTCCGACCAGCAGGTCGTACTCATTGCTGCGGCCAATGAGTGGCGCGAAGTCGCTGGCGGGAGCGACGGACGAACCGGGAGGAGAATGGAGTGCTGCGGTCGATGCAGTTGCCCGCGCACTGTCACCAACCGGACTGGTGTCCATTGGCAGGCGGCTGGCGGCGCGTACCGCACGTGCCGCCTCGAGGAATGCGTGTCGATCGCTCTCTGGCACCGCGAGCGCCCGCGCAAGCCGTTCAGCCAGCAGCCGTGACGGGCGACGTTCATCGGCCTCGATCTTCCGGATCGAGAAGCCCGAACAGCTGACGCGCTCCGCGAGCGCCTCCTGCGTAAGGTCCAGCGCCTTGCGGCGCCGCCGCAACCAGTACCCGAATGACAGTGTCCGCTCGTCCACGTCGCCTGACTCTCCGCCGCGTTTCCTTGCCCGGTTCCGACCGGACGCATTTTAGTGCCCTTGTCCCGCTATTTGTCCCGCTTTGCGGGACCCCCCGACTTCATTCGAGGCGTCAAATGCCGGCCAGCAGCAAAGAAGGCGGCGTTCCCCCGCCAGCAAGCGGTCACACCCACCTCAAGGAGCACTCTCATGGCAACCACCCTTTTTGATCGACTCGGCGGCAAGGGCGGCATTCAGCGCCTCGTGGCCGACATCGTTGCGAACCACTATCGCAACCCGCTGATTCGCACCCGCTTCGAGCAGGTCAAGGACCGTGCCGCGCTGGAGCGACACTCCGTCGAGTTCCTGTGTGCCGGCAGCGGCGGGCCGCAAACCTACACGGGCCGGGACCTGCTGTCGGCCCACAGGGGTATGAACGTCAATGAGCAGGAGCTCATCGCGGCAATGGACGACATCGTTGCGGCAATGACCAAGAACCAGCTTGACCAGTCCGTACAAAACGAAGTGATCGCGATCCTGTACTCGTTGAAAGGAGAGGTCCTTCGGCATTGACCCCTGGCGAAACCACGCTTTTCTCTAACCCTCGTCACGCAACTCAAGGAGAATGATCATGTCCGCTGTCCCCTCCACGCTCTCATCCGGGCCCGATCTCGCAGCCGTCAAGGCTCGGCAGCAAGCCGCCTGGTCCACGGGCAACTATGCCGTCGTAGGGACCACCCTGCAGATCGTCGGCGAAACGCTCTGTGAAGCGCTCGATCTGCGTTCCGGCAGCCGGGTGCTCGACGTCGCTGCTGGCAACGGCAACGCCACGCTGGCGGCCGCGCGTCGCTGGTGCGACGTCGTCTCCACTGACTATGTGGCTTCGCTACTCGATGCCGGGCGCGCGCGCGCGGAGGCTGAAGGCTACGCCATCCAGTTCCAGGAAGCTGACGCCGAGAATCTGCCGTTTGCCAACGCATCGTTCGACGCAGTGCTGTCAACCTTCGGTGTGATGTTCACCTCGAACCAGGACCAGGCGGCCGCAGAACTTGCGCGTGTCTGCAAGCCCGGGGGCAGGATCGGACTTGCGAACTGGACGCCCGAGAGCTTTATCGGACAACTGTTCAAGACGATCGGCAAATACGTTCCGCCCGCAGCGGGTGTCAGGTCACCGGCACTCTGGGGTACAAAGGCAAGGCTTGAAGAGCTCTTCGCCGGCACCGCGCGAGTGATACGCACTGCAAGCCGGGAATTCACCTTCCGCTACCGCTCGCCGACGCACTGGATCGAAGTCTTCCGCACCTACTACGGCCCGATGAACAAGACCTTCGGCGCGCTGGATGCAGGCAAGCAGGCTGCCTTTACCGAGGATCTGATGGTGCTCATGGAGCGTCACAACCGCTCGGGCGATCACACCCTGGTACTGCCGAGCGAGTACCTTGAAGTGGTGATCGAACGCAGGTGACGATCTACCCGGGTTGACTCAGCTTCGGCATGGCGTATGCACCGTGCGTCATCAGCATTGTCCATGCTGATGACGCACGGTTGTTCAGGGGAGATGAACGGCTTGATGTTGCCAAGTCGTATTGCCAGAACTGCAGTCGTAGCGACGGACGGGTCATCATCAATCCCACCAAGGTCGTGCGCGTCGCGCTCGAGAATGTCGTGTCCGTTGCCAGCGTCCTGCTGCTCACGGAAGCGACGATGACCGAGGTCCCCGATGAGAAGAAAGCGCCCGCAGTCTGAGAGATGCCGATGCAGGCCGTGAAACCTGTGCAGAGGTTCCCTAGCCGCGTTCCGTAAGTCGGGTCCCGTCGGCGATGCGGTCGCTCGGGTGCAGCACGATCCGTTCGCCGGCTTCGAGTCCCGAGGTGACCTCGGCTTCGAAGCCGCTTTGCTTGCCGACGGCAACCGCACGCAATACCGCGTGGCCGTCCTGCTCCACGAACACTGCCCAACCCTGGCCGGAGCGGAACAGTGCGGTCAACGGCACCCGCAACACGTCATTCGCCGACCACAGCACGATCTGTGGTTCGACGCGATAGCCGTGGCCGAGGCGAATCCAGCTTTCCGGCGGGGACGTTATGTCGATGATCACGTTGACGCGCTGCTCTTCGATTCCGAGTGCAGAGACCTTCATGAAGCCGAACGGCTCTATGCGCTTGACGACGCCCTCAAGCGGCGCATCGCCTCCCCAGGCATCGATGATCACGCGCTGTCCGGCCTGAACCTGGACGGCAGAAGCCGAAAGCAGGTCGACGGCGATTTCCAGCTGCGCCGGATCACCCAGCTCGATCAGCGGGGCGCCCGACGCAACGATGCCGGCACTCTCGGTGACCAGTCGTAACACGGTGCCACTGACGGACGACGTGACAGTCACGCAATCGCACTCAGCGTAATCCCTCGGCCAGGAGCCGGGCGAGACCTGCAGCCGTGCCTTGACCTGCTCGTACTCCGCATTGCGCATGGAGAGCGTGGCGCGCGCCTCGGCAAGGGCTGCCGTGGCCGTCTCTGCGGTACGCTCGGCGGACTCGACGGCACTCGCGGCTACCAGCTTCCTTTCGGCCAGCGCTCTGATCCGCTTCTGTTCCGCGGCAGCGAAACGGCTCTCTGCCTCGGCTCGTGTGGTCTGCGCCTGCGCGAGTACCCGGGCAGCGCCAGCGGCATCCAGAGCTGCGCGGACTTCCCGCTGCGAGCGTGCATCGAGGAAAGCGGGATCTGCAGGCTCGATGCGCGCGATGGGCGTCTTGCCGGCTTCGATCCTGTCGCCTACCTCGAGCTGGATGCGCTGCATCCATCCGGCTACCGGCGCCGACACCACGACCAGATCGCGGACGCGCGTTTCTCCCTCGTCGCTGACGGTGACCAGCAGGGTGCCGCGCTCCACGGTCACGAAATCGACCGGCACGGCAGCCGGCCGCAGCAGCAGCACCAGCGCCAGCACCAGGACACCACCCAGCGGAATCCACAGTGTCAGGCGACGTCGTTGAGCCGTATCCATGCACTACTCCCGTGTCTTCAGCACCGCAATCAGATCCAGCCTGTCGAGGCGTGTCCGGACGATCAGCGCCGACGCGGCGGCGGCGCCCAGGCTGATGAGAATGGCCCAGCCGTAGGTCGAACTGTCTACGACGAGCGGCACCCGATACAGCTCGGTCTCGAAGCCGCGCACGATCAGGCTGGCGAGCCCAATGCCGACCAGGCAGCCGAGCGGCAGCGAGGCGAGCGTCAGCAGGCCGAGCTCGCCGAGCAGGCAGTACGAGATCTCGCCACGGGTGAAACCGAGTACCCGCAGCGTCGCAAACTCGCGACCCCTTTCCGCCAGCGCAATGCGGGCAGCGTTGTAGGTGACGCCGAAAGCCAGCGTACAGGCGAACACGATGAAGAACGATACAAAGATCATCAGGGTCCGGGCCATCGTCTCGTTGAAGGTGACGAGTGCCGCTTCCTTCAGCGTTACGGTACCGACATGCGGCAGGCGCTTCAGCTCCCGGAACAGCGCGTCGCGCTGCGCTGTATCCGAGAGCACGTTGACGCTGGTCACGCTCGGCCGCTCCTTCAGCAACCGTGATAGTGCATTGATTTCCATGTAGGCCGGCGAGCCGATGTACGTTTCGAAAACACCGGCAACCCGGATCTCGACGGTCGGGCGACGCCCTTCGAGAATTTCCACCGTGATCGAGTCGCCTGGTTTCGCGGCCAGCATTTCCGCAAGCATCGTCGAGATGACAGCCCATCGGGTGGCAGATCGATGCTGTGCCCCGAGACGTCGTAGACCTGATACAGGTTCTGATGCGCCGGCAATCCCTGGATGGCCTCGCGCTGCTCCCGGTGGCCGAAACGTATTTTTGCCGGCACTGCCCTCATTGGCTCGACCGCACGGACCCCAGGGAGACCGGCGACCGCCCGCGAGGCCTCGCTCGAACGGACATTCACGAAACTGATCGCGATGTCCTGCAGTTGCGCCTGCCGGAAATAGATGTCGACGATCCGGTCGATGGCGTCGAGCCATTGCATCGATGTTACGAGCACCGCGACGGCCATGCCGATCCCGAAGCTCGTGATGAACGATCTGCCGGGCCAGCGTCCGATCTGTCGCAAGATGATGCGCGTCGGCTGATCGAGTGCAGCGGCCAGGCGGCTGCCGGCCAGGTGCGTGCGCCGGAACAATGGCGGTGCTGGCGGCCGCATGGCTTCTGCCGGTGGCAACGACGCAGCGCTACGGACGGCGCTGATCGCCCCGGTCAATGCGGCGCCAAGGCTCGCCAGCGCGCCGATAATGAACGGCTGCGGACCGGGATCGAACAGCAGGAACGGGAAGTGATAGAACTCCGCGTACAGTCCGGTCTGGTATCGCCCCAGCAGGTAGCCGACCAACCCGCCGATCGCCACACCCAGCGTGCCGATGGCCAGCACAAACCTGATGTAGTGCCACGCGATGTCCCACTGGCCGTAGCCAAAAGCCTTGAGCAGCCCGATTTCTCCCCGTTCAACCGCGACCAGCCGTGCAAACAGCGTATTCGTCAGGAATGCCGCGACAGTCAGGAAGATGACCGGCAGGATGGTGGACAGCGTCTGCAATTGCGCGATTTCATTCATCAGGAACCAGTTTGAAAGCTGGTCGGCGCGCGCGAACGCACCCGTGCCTCCGTAACGCCGCAGCAGGTTGTCTGCCCGATCGACCACGGCTTCGGCGTCGGTGCCAGGCAGCAAAGTCATGCTGACGTCGTTGAACGCGCCATCCAGGTCGAATGCACCTTGTAGTGCTTCGTGACCGAGCCACAGCACGCCGAATCGGGCGTCGTCCGGCATGAGCCCGCCCGGAGCAATTGCGTAGACGTACTCAGGCGACAGCGCGATGCCAACCACGGTCAGTTCCCGCCAGCTGGTATTGAGCACGGCACGCAACGTGTCGCCCGGAACCAGTCCATGTGCGGTAGCAAAGGGCTCCGACAGGACGGCTTCATCGGGCGCGCCGGCACGCGGCAAGCGTCCTGACCGCATGGCCAGGCGGTTGAGCAGCGCGGTGCTTCGTTCCGGCACCGACACGAGCTGTCCGATCACGGGTTCTGCAAATCCTTTGATGTCGAGGACCGCCGTGCGCACGACTCGCGTCTCGACGGTCTGGACTCCCTGGATTTGTGCAAGCCGCTGTTTCAGGTGCTCGGGAGCGCGCTCCACTCGCGCGAACACGTGTGCGAACGACTGACGCTCGTAGTAGGCATTCGTTGTTTCAACCAGCGCATCGACCGTGCTCAGCGCCATCACCAGCACGCTGACTCCGGACGCCATGACGAGGGCGATCGACAGCACCTGGCCGCGCATGCGCCACAGGTCGCGCAGCAGCTTCAGGTACAGCACGGGCATTACCATGAGAGCTCCCGCGCTGGACGGCGCGTGGGGTTTTTTCTCTCCTGGGTGATCCTGCCGTCACCCATGACCAGCACGCGATCTGCCATGTCGGCGATGACTGCGTTGTGTGTGATGAGCACGGTAGAGGTGCCGAGCTCGGCATGGATGGTCTCGATGGCTTCGAGGACGAGTACGCCCGTCTGGCTGTCGAGCGCGCCGGTGGGTTCATCGCACAGCAGCAGATCCGGGCGTTTCGCGATGGCACGCGCAATGGCCACCCTTTGTTGTTCGCCTCCTGACAACTGTGCCGGAAAATGCGTCAGTCGTTCACCGAGCCCGACCATGCGCAGCGCCTCTTCAGGAGCCATGGGATGGTGAGCAATCTCGGTCACCAGCTGCACGTTCTCGAGGGCCGTGAGGCTTGGAATCAGGTTGTAGAACTGGAACACGAAACCGACGTGCTCACGGCGGTACCGGGTAAGCGCCGCATCGTCTGCCTGCGTCAGATCGTGCTCCCGGAACCAGGCCTGGCCGCTGGTTGCCGTATCGAGACCACCCAGGATATTGAGCAGCGTCGACTTGCCGCTGCCGGAAGGGCCGAGCAGCACGACCAGTTCTGCCGATCGCAACTCGAGGTCGACATTGCGCAGTGCCTGGACTTCGACTTCCCCGGATTGATAGATCTTGCTGAGCCCCTGTGCCCGCAACATGGAAAGCGTCCAGGTCATGCGTGGACCAGCAGGATACTGTAGAGCCACATGCGGCGCAGATATTCGCAGTACCGCCTAAAGCGGTTCGGCGAGCGTGCGGATCCTGGATCGCACGGTAATCACCACGTCTGCGTCATTCGTGTTGACGCTGATGACGTGCGGCTGCTCGGAGGATGTGAAGGGCTTGATGCTACTGAGCTGTTCTGCCAGTACTGCAGTTGTAGCGTCGGACGGGTCATGGCCGTGTCGGCGCCGCGTTCGCTCGATGCGTGCTGCCAGTACCGACGCATCGGCGTGGCACGCAACGACCAGATAGCCCACTCGCAATCTGGCAGCCAGGCCCTGGAACAGCTCCCGGTCGGCAGGGTCCAGGAACGCCGCATCGACAATCACGTTGCAACCCGCCTGCAAGATGATTTCCGCGCAGTCCGCGAGGCGGGCGTAGACACGGTGACTGAAGGCAGACGTGTAGATACCCTGGCCGACATCCGCGGTTGCGGCATGCCCGGTTACGCCTGCCAGGCGTTTGCGTTCCAGGTCTGAACGAATGCGAATCGCAGAGAGTGCGGGCACGAGCCGTTCGCTTAGCCAGGATTTTCCGGAACCGGAAGCGCCGTGCATGATGACGAGTACCGGTTCCCGTGGCTCCGTCCAGCGCACGGCAGCAAGCAGCCGCTGGTGCAGTCGTTGCCGGTACTCCGTAGCCCGCGCCGGCATCTGTTCCGCTGCGTAGGCATCGACCTTTGCACGCACGAGTGCTCGATACACCGCATAGAAGGGCAACAGACGAATGCCCTCGTAGTCACCTGTGATCTCGAGGTAGCGGCTGAGCAGCGCGAAGGCGAGATCGGCCCGCTCATGGCTGACGAGGTCCATGACCAGGAAGGCGATATCGTTGATCACGTCGATACAGCGCAGGGCAGGGTCGAACTCGATGCAGTCGAAGGGGACGAGCCGTCCGGCGAAGCGCACGATGTTGGCAGCGTGCAGATCCCCGTGACATTCGCGGATGCAGCCCGACTGTTCGCGTTGCCGGAACACCTCCTCAAGTGCCCGGGCATTGTCGAAAGTCCAGTCAACGAGTCGACCAGGAAGCAGAACGGAGCCGGACTTCGCAAGTTGCCGAGTCAGCTGCGTCACATTGCCAAGAACGGCTGCATACATCTGTCCGGTCCTGTCGAATGCACCGGACCCTGTTGCGGCCGGTAGGCCCAGATGAAAGTCGGCGAGCAGTGATCCCAGCGACTCAAGGTCAGCCGCGACGACACGTCTGCTCCGCAAGCAGCGCCGGCAGTTCGTCGTCACCAGCGAACTGCTGCATGCGCACGGCGTACTCGACTGCGACTCCTGTTCCACCGACGACCAGGTGACCCTCAGTCCGGGTGATGGCGACGACATCCAGGTAGAGCTCGGCCGCCAGCCGGCGATTGAGCCGCAGCTCTTCTTCGCAATAGTGATGCCTGCGCTCCAGAGTCTCGGCGTCGATGAAATCGGCACGAACAGGCTTCTTGATCTTGTACGCAAAGGGCCCCGTCAGGACGACCCACGAGATATGGGTCTCCAGCATCCGGATGTGCGTTGTCGGGTGCGGGAACGCCTCCGCGCGCAGCAGGTCGGATATCTGGAAGGGCGCAGCGGATGACCAGGATTCCATGTTTCCATCCAGGGGCTGCCGATACGTCCACACTCGTCATGATCCAGAGTACTCGGGCAGGCGCCTAGGCGATCGTACCCATATTCGGCAATGAGTGGTGCTTGACGTCGCCCCGGCCTTCGCGGATAGCGTCCTGCAGCCGCCTTCTCATGCTGTCGAAGGCATCGCGCAGCGCCACATACACATCCATATGCGCTTCGTGTGCAGCGAGTTCGCTACGCACGGAATTTTCCCTGCCTGGAACCGTGAGATCGATTTTGACGTCGAAGGGCGCGCCTTTGTGTCGATGAGCGGGAGGAGCCTCCACGACAACGTGGCACCCCGTGATGCGGCCGTGGAAACGCTCGATACGTGCCATGTGTTCGTGTACCCGTGCCTCGAGGGTGGCGGAGGGCTCCATGTGTCTGAATGTGATGCGAAGTGGCGTTTGCATGACTCTCTCTTGCTTGCAGTCCAAGATGATTTTCATGAACTGGCGCGCACTGCGCATGCGGAGTTTCCCTCGTCTGGTTTCGGCCGACCGACGCGGTTTGACACCTGGGTTGCCATGCCAGTGGACGTTGCGTTGCAGGAAGCAGGCAGCCTAGGCATCAGCCCCTATACGCTGCGCGTTACTCCGGATGCGGAGCGGAGAGTGCCCGACTGAAATACAGGAACGCCAGGGAACAACGGGGGCATTCTCGTGAAGACAGCAGATCCCGGGGTTCCGAAGTGGCCACCCTTGTTCAAGTCCGGCAGCAGCGGCCGCCCATCGCCCGTGATGAAGAACTACCACGATACCTGCCACGAGTATTCCTGGGACACGCTGCGCGCAGACCTTGGGCCTTTGCCGGATGGCACGCTGAACATCGCGTACGCTGCGATTGATCGCCCTGCCAGCTCAATGCCGGACAAACTGGCCCTGCGGTTCATCGATCAGTCGTTTGCCGTCCAGGATTTCACGTTCGCCGATCTCAAGCGTGGGACGAGCCAGTTTGCCGCGGTTCTGCAGCAATCAGGCGTTGGCCCGGGGGCTGTTGTGGCCACGTTGCTCGGCAGGTGTCCCGAGCTGTTCCTGGCTGCTTTCGGTGCGCTGAAGTGTGGTGCGATGTACTCGCCCCTGTTCTCGGCGTTTGGACCAGAGCCCATCCGCTCCCGACTCGAACTCGCCGCCGCCTCTACGCTGGTCACGACAGCCAGGCTCTATTCCCGCAAGGTTCAGCCGATCCGGGCGCAATTGCCGCTGCTTCACCTCAGTCTTCGTCGTTCGCGAAGATCCCGCGGTGCCGTTGCCACCGGGGACGATCGACTTCACTGCGGCGATGCGCGGTATGCCGGAGACTTTCACGACGGTGGCGACGCATCCCGACGATGACGCGTTACTGCATTTCACGAGTGGTACGACGGGCAAGCCGAAAGGGGTCGTGCACGCGCACCGTGCCGTGATTGCGCACTATGCTACGGCCAGGCTCGCGCTCGATCTGCAGCCGGGGGACGTTTACTGGTGCACCGCGGATCCCGGATGGGTGACGGGCGTTTCCTACGGCATGATTGCTCCATTGACCTGCGGTGTGACGACGATCGTGGATCGCGAGGAGCTCGACGTGGATCGCTGGTACACGCTGCTCGAACAGCAGCGGGTGACGGTGTGGTATACGGCGCCCACGGCGCTGCGCATGCTGATGAAGGCGGGGCTCGCACCGGTCAGGGCGCATCGCTTTCCGGCGCTCCGCTTCATGGCGAGCGTGGGCGAACCCCTCAATCCCGAGGTGGTCGTGTGGGGGATGGAGGCGTTCGGGGTGCCCGTCCATGACACCTGGTGGCAGACGGAAACCGGCGCCATCATGATCGCCAACTTCAATGCAGAAACCGTCTACCCGGGTTCGATGGGACTCCCATTTCCGGGCGTCGATATACAGATTGGCCGGCGTCGGGAGGACGGGTCCGTAGAGTTGTTGACGGCACCCGATCAGCCCGGTGAGATCCTGCTGCGGCCAGGTTGGCCCTCGATGTTCAAGACCTACCTGCACAATGAAGAGCGGTACCGCGAGAGTTTCGCGGACGGCTGGTATTTTTCCGGCGACCAGGCGCGGCGTGACGCGAACGGCTACTTCTGGTTCATTGGCCGCAGCGACGACATCATCAAGTCGGCGGGACACCTCATCAGCCCTTTCGAAGTCGAATGCGCGCTGAACCTGCATCCTGCGGTCATGCAGTCAGCGGTCATCGGCCTTCCGGATCCGGTGGTCTCGCAGGTGGTCAAGGCGATTGTCGAGCTGCAGCCCGGGATGGAGCCAACGCCAGAGCTACGGCGCGAACTCATCGCCCATGGCCGCCGCCTGCTGGGCGCGGCTATCGCGCCGCGCGACGTCGACTTCACGCCAGCACTGCCGCGTACGCGCAGCGGCAAGATCATGCGCCGGCTGTTGCGCGCACGCGCCCTCGGCTTGCCGGAAGGAGATCTCTCGACGCTGGAGTCGGGCGGATGAACGAGACCCTGGCTGTTCCTGCTGTGACTCGCGAGCACGGTCTCAAGCTGCTGAAAGCGATGCTGCGCATCCGTGCATTCGAGGATCGTTGCGCCGAGTTGTACTCCGCCACCCGGATCCGCGGCTTCCTGCATCTCTATAACGGCGAGGAAGCCGTCGCCGTGGGCATCATGCAGGCGCTTGGTCCGCACGATTCCCTGGTCGCCACGTATCGCGAGCACGGCCACGCACTCGCACGCGGACTCTCGATGCGCAGCATCATGGCTGAGCTGTTTGGCAAAGCATCGGGATGCTGTCGGGGCCGGGGCGGGTCCATGCATCTCTTCGACGTATCGCAACGGTTCTACGGCGGTAACGCGATCGTCGGCGGCGGCCTGCCGCTCTCGGTCGGGCTGGCGCTGGCAGACAAACTCCAACGCCGCCCCGGCGTGGCTGTCTGCTTTTTCGGCGAGGGTGCGGTTGCGGAAGGTCAGTTCCACGAGTCCATGAATCTCGCGGCACTCTGGCAGCTGCCTGTGCTGTTCGTCTGCGAAAACAACTACTACGCGATGGGCACGGCGCTCAAGCGCTCGGAGGCAGAGACCGATCTGCTGGCGAAGGCCAGGGGCTACCACATGCAGGCCGAGTCTGTGGATGGCATGGATGTCCTGGCCGTCGAAGCCACTGCGCGCACGATCGTCGAACGCGTCCGTGCGACGCAGGCTCCGGCGTTTCTGGAAGCCAGGACTTACCGCCTGCGTGCTCATTCCATGTATGACCCGCAGCTGTACCGGACCCGCGAGGAAATCCGGGAATGGGAGCAGAAAGGTCCCCTGATCACGCTGACCACCCGACTCAAGTCACAGGGGCTGATGTCGGAGCAGGATTTCATTGATCTGCAGCAAGCCGCTGAAGCCGAAGTGGACGACGCTGTCGCCTACGCGGAGGCCGCACCGCTCGAGGCAGTGGGCGAACTGGAGCGGTTCGTCTATGCGGAGCGTGGCTCGTGACGAGCACGGCAGTCGGCGAGCGGATCAGCTACCGGGAAGCCGTCAGGCGCGGTCTGCGGACCGCACTGGCGAGAGATCCGCGCGTCTTCCTGATGGGGGAGGATGTCGGCAAGTACGGCGGCTGCTTTGCAGTCAGCAAGGGCCTGCTGGAGGAGTTCGGCGAGGAACGCATCCGGGACACGCCCTTGTCGGAAGCTGCCTTCGTCGGTGCCGGCATCGGCGCGGCGCTGGGCGGCATGCGACCCATCGTCGAGATCATGACAGTGAACTTCAGTCTGTTGGCGCTGGACCAGATTCTGAACACGGCAGCCACGCTGAGTCATATGTCGGGCGGCCAGTGTTCGGTACCGCTCGTCATTCGCATGGCGACGGGTGCCGGGCGCCAGGTCGCTGCGCAACACTCACACAGTCTTGAAGGCTGGTACAGCCATATCCCGGGATTGCGTATTGTCGTGCCGGCCACCATCGATGATGCCGCCGGCATGCTCGCAACAGCGCTTGCATCGCCTGATCCTGTGCTCATATTCGAGCACATGGGGCTCTATAACCTTGAAGGACAGTTGACGCCGGCAGCGAGCAATGCAGACCTCGATCGTGCCGTGATCCGGCGACCCGGACGCGACGTCACACTGATCACGTACGGTGCGTCACTCTACAAGTGCCTGGAGGCGGCAGCGGAACTCGCGCGGCAGAATATCGAAGCCGAGGTGATCGATCTGCGCTCGCTCAGACCGCTCGATGACCAGACTTTTGTGGAATCGGTGCGGCGCACGCATCGAGCTGTCATCGTCGATGAAGGCTGGCGCAGCGCAGGCCTTGCTGCCGAAATCGGCATGCGTCTCGTCGAGCAGGCTTTCTACGACCTCGATGCGCCAGTGCAGCGCGTCTGCAGCAGGGAAGTGCCGATTCCATATGCTGCGCACATGGAGCAGGCTGCATTGCCCCAGGTGGAACGCATCGTCGCGGCCGTTATCACTCTCCTGCCCCATGGCCACTGAATTCCGCATGCCTTCGCTGGGGCCGGACATGGAGTCCGGCACGCTGGTGCGATGGCTGGTCAAGTCAGGCGATACCGTGAAGCGTGGCGATGTGATAGCGCTTGTGGAAACAGCCAAGGGTGTCATTGACGTTGAAGTGTTTACCGACGGAACAGTCCAGAAGCTGCTCGTCGAACCCGGCGCGACAGTTCCGGTCGGTGCGGTCCTCGCGGAACTGAATGGAGTAGCAGCTCCTGCGTCGGCTGACGCAGCGGTGCTCTCGCGTGCGCCAGCGGCAGTGGTATCCCCGGCAGCGGCAGAACCGCGTGAAGCTGCGCCGCCCGCCCGTTCCACCGTCAAGGTCTCTCCGGCAGCCCGGGCGAAGGCGATGGCGCTCGGGATCAATCTGGCCAACCTGACCGGCACTGGCCCGGACGGCGCAATCACACTCGACGACGTTGGCAGGCACGTTCCATTGGCCGCTCCGATCGCAGGCCAGCAGGGGGTACGTGATGTCATTGCGAAGGCCATGTCGCGTTCGAAGCGCGAGATTCCACACTATTACCTGTCCCTGACGTGTGACCTCACTGCAACCCGGGCCTGGCTGGATCACCACAACGCGACTGCAGCGATCCTCGACCGGATGCTGCCCTCCGCTTTGTTCCTCGCGGCGGTGGCTACTGCGGCCCGCGCTCTACCCGGGTTCAACGGTTACTACGGCGCACAGGGTTTCGCTCCTGCGGATGCCGTGCATGTGGGCATGGCGATCGCCCAGCGCGGCGGACGACTGGTGGCGCCGGCCATCCTCGATGCCGACCGCAAGACGGCGGCGATCATCATGGCTGAACTGCGTGATCTCACGAGCCGCGTGCGTTCGGGACACGTGCGTGGCTCCGAAATGTCACAAGCGACCATTACGGTCACGAGCCTCGGCGAGGAGGGGGTCGACGTCGTCATTCCGGTGATCCATCCGCCACAGGTCGCCATCGTCGGCTTCGGTTCGCCTGTAGTCCGTCCGTGGATCGCAGGTGGCATCGTCAAACCCGCGACCGTCGTAACGATCAGTCTTGCGGCGGATCATCGCGTCTCGGACGGACGCACGGGAGCCCGCTTCCTGGGCGCCATTCGTGATGCGCTGCAGTCGCCGGAGAAGTTGTGAGCCCCGTGGAGATCGAACGGCAGATTCTCGACCTGTTCCTGCAGGTCGCGCCGGATGTGGATCCCGCTCAGCTGGACCGCGGAGCTCCCTTTCGCGATCAGTTCGATTTCGATTCCATGGATACGCTCAACTTTGCTGTCGCACTGCATCGTGCCTTTGCAATCGAGATCCCGGAGACGGACTACCGGCATCTCGCGAGCCTGGATCAGGCTGTCAGCTATGTCAGCACCGCGCTCGGCCGCCCTTCTCGAAGTCCGTAAGGGTTTAGGCGCTTTTCCGCATTGATGGGAACCGGGGACGCGCCAAGACTGCGAGCCACATCAAGAGGCTGTTTTCACGATGGCCAATTGTTTGCAATCCGCACACCCAAGGAGAACCGCATGAACGTTACTCGCTGGGAACCGTTCAAGGAAATGGAAGATCTGTTCAGGCAGTACTCGCCTTTCTACTCACGGGCGCTGCGCCCGCGAAGCGGCGAGCTGGCGGACTGGAGGCCGGCGGCCGATATCAGTGAATCGCCGCAGGAGTACCTCATCAAGGCGGACCTGCCGGCCGTGAAAAAGGAGGACGTCAAAGTCACGCTCGAGAATGGCGTGATCACGATCAGCGGCGAACGCAAACACGAGACCAGCGCCAAGGACGAGAACGAGATCCGCGTGGAGAGCTTCCACGGCACTTTCACCCGGAGCTTCTCGCTGCCCGATGACATCGATGCCACGGGCATCCGCGCGGAATCGAAGGATGGTGTCCTGAGCGTCCATATTCCGCGGACAGCAGCGCCGAAGCCCAAGTCAGTGGCGATCGAAGTGAAATAGGTCCCCAAACGTGCGCCCCCGGCGACCATTGCGCGGGGGTTCGCCACGTTGCCCGAGATCATCATGACGCGGGTAGCTGTTCCCGGCTCGTCATGGACAGCTTGAAGGCTGGTTGCCGGAACACCAGCCCGATGAAGATTTGTGCTGCGCTGCCTCAAGAATCGCAGTCCTGCTGAACTACGCCCACTCCAGCAACGAGGGAGCCCCTGGTGGTTGACGTCCGCTCCGGCTGCGTCGATATTGCCCAGCTCGGGTATGCCGCTACGGTCAGTCAGAGGTTGGCTACATGTACAAGAAGATCCTGGTTCCCATTGATGGCAGTGGCGCCTCGCTGGGCGGGTCTCGCGGAGGCGATGCGCCTCGCGAAGTTGTCCGGGGGTTCGGTACGCCTCGTGCACGTTGTCGATGAGCTGGTGATGATCGACCCCGAGGTACCCGTTTACTACCAGGCGATGCTGGAGTCGCTGCGGGAGAACGGCAACGCAGTCCTCAAGAAGGCCGAAGCGACCGTCAGTGGCCAGGCGATCCCGGTAGAGGGAGTCCTGCTCGAGACCATGGGTGGCCGCGCGGCTGACCTGATTCTGGAACAGGCCAGGCAATGGCCGGCAGACGTCATCGTCATGGGCACACACGGCCGGCGAGGTTTACGCCGACTCGTGCTGGGAAGTGACGCTGAGTTGGTGCTGCGCTCATCTGCCGTACCTGTGCTCATGGTGCGGGAAAGCGAGTCAGCTTCCTAGGCAGGTGCCGATTCACCGCCTGCGTCGACTGAGTCCAGGAATAACCTAGGCAATTTTCCGTATTGCCTGCAGCAGCGGATGATTTGACACTTCTGGCCGGTCCCGACCACGTGTCTGGCAAACCTGAAAGGTGACCCGCCATGAGTGTTCGTCTGCATGAACCCGTCAAAACGAAGGGCAGTCCGCCGCCCAGGACTCGGGTAGCCAAGTCCGCTTCCTCTGCTTCCACCACGTCCGTTTCGAAAGCGCTGGAACAACCCGATCTGGAACACATGGCCAAGGCCCAGGTTGCTGCCCGGGACCTGGCCCGACATGCGGCCGTTGCCCGTGAAGCCTACTTCCGCGCAGAGCGCCGTGGATTTGCACCCGGCTATGAGCTGGATGACTGGCTGGCAGCGGAGGCCGAAGTTGGCCTCGATGGCAGCGGCGCAATCCCGAGTTCAATCGACGATCCAGTCGATGAACGTCATACGTCACCCGATGTAACGCCTGTTCGCTGAGTTCAGGCTGTGCCGGAACGCGATTCCGCCAGCGCCACCTGGCGTTTGACGGCGACGAAGCTGTCCGGCGTGACGGAAATGGAGTCGATGCCGCAATCGACGAGAAAGCGTGCAAACTCCGGATGGTTGCTCGGCGCCTGACCGCACAAACCCACCTTGACGCCGCATTCGTGGGCGCTCGTGATGACGCTCTTGATCATCCACTTGACTGCTGCGTCCTGTTCGTCGAAGAGCGCGGCAAGCGCCTCCGAGTCCCGGTCGACACCCAACGTCAGCTGTGTGAGATCGTTGCTGCCGATCGAGAAGCCGTCGAAGCGCGCAGCGAAGTCACGCGCCAGAATCACGTTCGAAGGGATCTCGCACATGACATAGACCTTGAGATCGTCCACTCCGCGTTTGAGGCCCTGCGACTCCATGATGGTGAGTACGCGGTCCGCCTCGAGCGGCGAGCGGCAAAAGGGAATCATCACCAGCACATTGCGAAATCCCAGGACGTTGCGCAGCCGCCTGATCGCCTGGCACTCGAGGATGAACCCGTCCCGATAGTGATCCGAGTAATACCGTGAAGCACCGCGCAGACCCAGCATGGGATTCTCCTCCGCGGGTTCGAACTGCGCTCCGCCCAGCAGGTTCGCGTACTCGTTGGTCTTGAAGTCGCTCATTCTGATGATCACGGGTCTGGGGAACAGCGCAGCGGCGATCCGGGCCAGACCGAGCGACAGCTGGTCGACGAAGTATTCGCTTCTGCTGGCATAGCCGCGTGTCAGCACGTCAATCTGCTGACGCACGTCCTGGTCCTGCACCGTGTCGTAGCGGATCAAGGCCAGCGGGTGGACGCGCACGTGATTGCTGATCACAAACTCCATCCGGGCGAGGCCAACGCCATCCGCCGGTAGTTGCCACCAGCGATAGGCCGCTGCCGGATCGGCGAGATTGAGCATGACGGCAGTACGGGTGGCCGGGATGTCCTTGAGCGGCAGCTCTTCGACACTGAAATCAAGCGTTCCTGCATACACTCGTCCGACCGCACCTTCCGCACAGGAAACCGTCACTTGCTGGCCATCCTTGAGCAGCGCGGTCGCCTGCCGCGTGCCGACGATGGCTGGCAGCCCGAGCTCGCGACTCACGATCGCAGCATGGGACGTGCGGCCACCGTGGTCGGTGACCAGCGCCCTTGCGCGCCTCATCACTGGAACCCAGTCGGGATCGGTCGTTTCCGCGACCAGGATCGATCCATCCACGAAGCGATCGATGTCCGCCGGTGTCGAAATCCTGCATACCGGACCGGCGACGACCGCCTCGCCAATGGCAATGCCATCGAGCAGCGGCTTCGGACTGTCCTTGATGACATAGGTCTTCAGCACGCCGGCCACTCGGCGCGACTGCACTGTCTCGGGCCGTGCCTGCACGATGAAGGTCTCGCCTGTCTCGCCGTCACGTGCCCATTCCATGTCCATCGGCATTCCATAGTGTCGTTCGATCACGAGCGCCCAACGGGCAAGTTGCAGCACGTCCTGGTCCTGCAGTACGTAGGTGGCGCGCTCATCTGGCGTCGTCGGCACGCTGCGGGTGGCATCGCCCTGCTCTGCGTAGACTGTCTTCTGCTCCTTGGCCCCCAGCTTGCGATGCACGATGGGCACCAGGGCCGGATCGGCCAGCAGAGGCTTGAATACCTGGTACTCATCCGGTTCGACGGTGCCTTGCACGACGTTTTCACCAAGGCCCCACGCCGCGCTGATCAGCACCACGTTGTCGAAGCCACTATCCGTATCGAGCGAGAACATCACGCCCGCTCCCCCCAGGTCCGCACGCACCATGCGCTGTACGCCGACAGAGAGCGCAACTTTACGATGCCCAAAGCCGTGCAGTTTCCGGTAGGTGATGGCGCGGTCAGTAAACAGCGATGCGTAACAGCGCTTGCATGCGTCGAGTACCGCGGCCTCGCCATGGATATTCAGGAAGCTCTCGAGCTGGCCTGCGAAGCTTGCCTCGGGAAGGTCTTCTGCCGTCGCGCTGGATCGCACGGCGACGGTCAACAGGCTTCTCGCCGGGGCGGTCCTGCAGGCGACGATAGGCAGCGAAGATGTCCGCCGCCACCTGGGGTGGCCACTCGCCAGCGAGAATGGCGGTGCGGATGGACTTGCCAGCTTCTGCAAGCGTGCATGAACTCGCGTCGAGCCTGGCGTATACAGCGTCGATCAATTTCTCAAGGTTGTTCGCAGTCAGGAATTGCCGATAGGCAGTCGCCGTGGTGGCGAAGCCCGGCGGTACGGCAACGCCCTTGCTGCCCAGATGACGGATCATCTCCCCGAGCGAAGCGTTCTTGCCGCCCACCCGCGCGATATCCTCGCGGCCCAATGCAGCGAACGAAACAGTGTTCGCATCGGTGGTACTCATCGCGAGTGGCGCGGCCCGCAGCGTTGTCGACTCATGCGCTGCGCTTGCGTTTCTCGATGCGACGGCTGATGCGCATGGTTTCCGCAAGCAACTCTGTCAGCCCTGCCAGGTGGCGGATGATGTCATCGACAGAGATGACACCTTGTACCATGTGGGCACCGTTGATGACGGGCACGCGGTGGATGCCTGCCTTGCGCATCCTCGTCAGCAGCGTGGTCAGGCCCTCGTCTTCCTTGCCCGTGAGCACCTCCGTCGTCATGATGTCCTGCACTGTGACTGCATGCGGATCGACATCGCGCGCCAGCGTTTGTATGACGATGTCCCGGTCGGTGAGCACGCCTGCCAGTGTGCCGCCGCCTCTCGAGGCGGGCCGGATCACGACCAGAAACCCGACGTGCTGCTTTCTCATCAGCCGGGCCGCCTCGACGAGATCCGCATCGGGCGCAATCGCTGTCACGTCTGTCGACATCAGATCCCGAAGTCTCATGGGTGAACCCTCCTGATGATCGACACGTTGCAGCCGGAAGTCAGCGTCTGTCGCGCAGGATCATGGGATCCGGCACGGTGCGGCGAACAGCCCGGATAACTACGTAGATTTCCGGCGTGCAACCCGTGTTGCGCGCGAGCAGTCTTGCGGGGGTCGATGCGGGTATCTGTCAGGACCTCGTGTCATTGAGTATCGCCGGGGAGTACCAACTCATGTCCACAACAGAATGGCGTCATATCGTGGTCGCGGTGCGCTCTCCGGAGCAGAAACGGCAGATTGCGATTCGCAAAGCAGCAGAAATCGCCGGCAGATGCCGCGCCAGGGTGACGCTGTTCCATGCGTACTCGATGCCGTATCCGTTGCCCAGCCGGATTCCAGTCGACAGTACCGACATCCTCGAAATGGTCGGCGCTGACCGCCGCAAGCAGCTCGAACTGCTGGCGCGGCCGTTGCGTGCCGCAGGGATAAAAGTGGACTGCCGGGTCGTGTGGGACTTTCCGTCAGCGGAGGCCATCGTCCGCCATGTCGTGACCCACAAGCCGGACCTGATCGTCGCCGAGTCCCACCGTCATTCCCGTGTCGGACGCTGGTTCCTCGCGAATACCGATTGGGAACTCATCCGCGAGGCTCCTTGCCCCGTCTGGTTCGTCAAGCACGAACGCATCCCGAAGCAGCCCATGTTCCTGATTGCTGTCGATCCGACTCACGCCCGCGCGAAGCCCAGCCGGCTCGATGACCGGCTCGTGGGCGCGGCTACAGCGGCCATACGGCAACTGGGCGGCAAAGCCGCGCTGGTTCATGCGGAAGACGTCATGCAGGTGCTGCCAAAGGGCTTCATGGCCGAGGTGCTGATTCCTGCAGCAGCAGTCGAAGCAGGCGAGCGATCAAGGACTGCCGTCCGCGCCGCGATCGGCCGGCTGGCCGCGCGCTATGGATTGAATGATGCTGTGCAGATCATCCGCCCCGGACTGCCGACAGAAGTCATTACCGCGGCGATGCGACAGGTCAAAGCGGACGTACTTGTCATGGGCGTCGTCTCGCGACGCGGACTCAAGCGCTCGTTCGTCGGGAACACCGCGGAAGACGTCATCGATGCCGCGAGCAGCGACATCCTTGTCATCAAGCAGGCGGGCTTCAAGACAACCGTACCGCGTCGCGGACCCAGCCTTACCCCGGTTCGTTAGCAGGTCGCATTTGCTCAGGGCTTCTGTATCGACCGCAGATACTCGACCAGGCGCGCAATCAGCTGGTCGCTCGCAGCCAGATCCGGTGCGCCTTCCTTGGTCACGGACGCAAACTCCCAGCCCCAGATCGGCATTTCCCGTGAGCCATGTGGAGCCGGCACCTGCCGTCCGTCGATGATGCGATGCATGCGTTCGTCCGGGAACTGGCCGCCCTGGCGCCTGGCGATCAGGGTCAGGTCGGGAACCGTGATCTTGAATGAAGCTGCGACAGGCCCATCCCCTTCACCCTTGCGTCCGTGACAGGCACTACAGAACCGCTTGTATAGATCGGCTCCCGAATAGGACGAGAAGTCCGGCGCCTGGCTGGCCGCAGCCGTGAAACTGGCCGTGGCCAGCAGAATTCCGAGGACTACGGATCGGGTAGGCATACGTTGCAGCTCCAGGGTGCTTGGGCCTGGTGAACGCCAGTCGCGGCAGTCACCGGCATCGTGTTGAGACGCGAAATGTAATCGGCCACGGCGGCCATATCGGCGGCTGACAGGTTGTCGAGCATCAGCGCAAGATCAAAATCGACATTGCTGAACCGGTGACCCGTCGCCATGCCGCGGATCTGCAGGAGCAGATACGAATAGTGCTGACCGGCCAGGGCCGGGGAGAAGATGTCGTCATCGCCCTTGCCTTCCTCCCCGTGGCACGACGCACAGTTGTCGCGGTAGATGCCGGACCCGATGTCGAGCGATTTGCCGTCGCCCTTCTGTGGCCGCGGGTTCATCGGCAACCTGGAAAGATACGCCGCAAGGTCCCGCCACTGCTGCTCGGGTGCAGCGCCAAGGCTGGCATTGATCCGGTGCATTTCAGCGGCGTCGCGATTGATCTCCGCGAAATCGATCATCTGCCGGAGCAGATACCGTTCGCGTTGCCCTGACAACGAAGGGACGGAGGCCTCAGCCACCCCCCAGCCTTTGTCGCCGTGGCAACCGCCGCAGACCCTGGCGTAGATCTGACCGCCGCGATTCGCGTTGGGGGTGAGCGCCAGCGTTTTTGCCAACAGCTCCTGATTGCGCTCGGCCGCAGTCAGCGCTGCGGGCACGAGCAAGGCAAAGGGCAGCAGTGCACGCCACAGGATCGCGAATGACGAAGGGCTGCCTTGAGCCATCTACCGATACCTCTTCGGATTGCCGGCATCCCTGCACGACAGTGCTGCGTACCTAGCCCGGTGCGACCGCGAGCTTCATGCGGACCAGATGGGCGACGGACCTGACGCCCATTTTTTCCATGACGTTCGCACGATGAATCTCGACCGTGCGTTCGCTCAGGCCGAGATCAATGGCGATGACCTTGTTCGCACGGCCGTCGACCAGCATTTCCATGACTTCTGCTTCCCGCGGCGTCAAGGACTGGAAACGGTGCTTGATATCCGCATGTTTTTCGAGCGATGCGCGGTTCTCCGCATCGACTTTCAGTGCCCTGTTGAGGCAGTCGATCAGGTCCTGGTCACGAAAGGGCTTCTGCAGGAAATCGAAGGCGCCTTCCTTCATGGCCTGCACCGCCATGGGTACATCGCCATGGCCCGTCATGAAGATGATGGGCAGGATGGAACCCGCGCGACCCAGTTCCTGCTGGAGCTCCAGGCCGCTCATGCCAGGCATGCGCACGTCGAGCAGCAGACAACCCGGCTGATTCTCGTCGTAGGCCGCCAGAAATTCTTTCGCCGCCGAAAAGGCTACCGGCGAATAGCCGACAGTCTTGATCAGCGTGGTAACGGCCCGCCGCATGTTGTCGTCATCGTCGACGACATAGACGATGGGCTGATTCCTGTGATTCGATCCCGTCTTGTCATTCATCCGTGTGCCACCGGCAGCCTGAACCAGAACCGTGTACCACCGCCCGTTGCATCGTCAAAACCGATCGTTCCCTGATGGGACTCTACCACGGTGCGGCTCGAAGCCAGACCGAGCCCGGTCCCGCCACTCTTGGTCGTGAAGAAGGGGTGGAAGATTTCACTGCGCAGCGCAGCAGGGATGCCCGCGCCGTTGTCAATGACGACTGTCTGCACGGTATAGCCGTCGCTGCTGGTCTCAATCCGCACCATCGGCGGACTGTTGCCGTTACCACCGGCTTCAAGCGCGTTCTGCACCAGCACGAACAGGACGTGCTGGATCTGGCGTTGATCGACCGAAACCCTTGGCAGGTCTGCCACGCGCGTCACGATCAAACGGGCTCCGGCACGCTGTGCAAGCAGCTCGAGGACCGGCTCGAGTTCGTCCAGCACTTCCGACATCACGTGCAGGGAACGTTCGCCATGGTCACGATTGAACAGCCTGCGGATGCGACGCAGCCCTTCCCCTGCTCCCAGCGCCGCCTGGTTGATCTGCTGCAGGACTTCGACTGCACTCTTCACCATCGGTTCCGGCCGCGCCAGCATGCGCTCGCCCGCCTGCGAGAACGTGGCGATCGCGCCCAGGGGCTGGTTGAGTTCGTGCGCAATGCCGCTGGCCATTTCCTCCAGCGCAGAAGCCCGCGCGATGTTCAGGAGCTGCTCGATCAGTCGGGAAGAGGGGTGGCTGTCTGACATTGGAATCCGTGAAGAATCCTTCTGGCCGCCACTGTAACGTGCCGGGTCGAGCAGAGATAAGGCATCTTGGGTCATGGAGACGAAGAGTGCCGCAAAGCGAACCCTTCCGGCCTCAGAAATAGCCGCAGTCAACTGCGTGACTTCCCTAGAGACCGCGGACCGGGGTCAACCCATGATACGCAGCATCAGGTCTGGAAACTTCGCGAGTGGAGATGACATCTGTGCCGGATGACGTAATTCGCCAGCAGCTGCTGCGCCGTCGCGACGAACTCAGGTCCAGGCAAGGTCGGGCGGAACACGACCTTCAGCACGCCTCCGATCCGCTGGTGGCGGATGCCCCTGATCGGGCCATCCAGCTGCAGAACGACGATGTGTTGCGCGAGATCGGCAGTGCTGCGCTGACCGAGCTTGCCGAGATCGAGGCCGCCCTTGCCCGCCTCGACCAGGGCAACTATGGCATCTGTACGCGCTGCCAGGCGCCCATCGGTCCTCGCCGGCTCAAGGCGGTACCGTATGCAGTCACCTGCATGCAATGCGCGGGCTGACGTTGTGCCAGTCACGTCCGACGGATGACTCGTGATAGTCTGCCGGCCGGCCCACCACAGTTCGCCCGGCCCGGCATGGAACAACTCGGGGAAGTCACCCAGCATCTGCTCCGTTTTTCCCCTGACGCCCTCGTGGTCGTCGACAGTGAGGGGCGTATTTACTTTGCGAATGAAACGCTGACGCAGCTGTTTGGCTATGCGGCGGCGAGCCTCGTCGGGCAGCGGATGGACATTCTGCTGCCTGAACGCCTGCGTGGTGCTCATCACCAGCACTTCCAGAACTATTCCGCGAATCCGCTGGCCAGGGAGATGGGCGCCCGCATCGCCGACCTGTTCGGACGTCGTGCCGACGGCACGGAGTTTCCGGCCGGTATCCGTCTGGCGCCGTTTCGCATCGGAACCAGGCTGTTTGTGGCGGCTGCCATTCGTGACATGACGGAGCGTCGCCGGATCAGTGAAGCCCTCGTGGCGGCACGCGAAGAAGCCGACCGTGCCAATCGTGCGAAGAGCCGCTTCCTGGCTACTGCGAGCCACGATCTCCGCCAGCCATTGCAGACGATCAGGCTGCTCAACGCCGCGATGATGAAAGTGCCGCGTCCCGAGTTGCGTGAGATTCTGCAGCAGCAGGCCCAGGCGATCGACAGCATGATCCGGTTGCTGAATTCGTTGCTTGACATCAGCCGGCTTGAAGCCGGTGCCATTACGCCGCAGCTCAAGCCCGTGGACCTGGAGGAACTGCTGGAAGAGCTGCGTGCAGAGTTCCAGGAACTGGCCCAGACACGGGGACTCGAACTCAGGATCAGGCCGGTCAAGGCAATCGTGCAGACCGATCGCATCCTGTTTCACCAGCTGCTGCAGAACCTCATCGGCAATGCCTTCAAGTACACCGATCAGGGCCATGTCGCCATCGAGTGCGCCATGGGCAAGGACGCACTGATCATCAATGTCGATGACACCGGGATCGGCATTCCCCCGGAAAAGCTGGACCGCATTTTCGACGAGTACTACCAGGTCGATACGCAAGGGGCCAAGCGCATGGGCGTCGGACTCGGGCTGGCCATCGTTCGTGAAGTGGCCCAGTTGCTGAAGTTCGACATTGCCATCACGACGCGACCGGAAGGCGGGACGCGTGCCACCATGAGCATTCCCCGGCAAAGCCTGACGGCGGTTGCCCCGCCGCTTGAACCGACCGTGGTGGCGGCGTCGGGCTCGCCACTCAGCCGTCCACGGCTCGTGCTGGTTGAGGACAACGAGGCAGTCCGGCTGGCCACCGAGCTGTTCCTGAAATTCGAAGGCTATGAAGTCATCAGTGCCGGGTCGGCTGGCGAAGCACAGCGACTGTTTGGACGGGTACGGCTGGAAGATGTCCTGGTCACGGACTATCACCTCGATGCCGACAATACGGGTCTCGACCTGCTCATGGATCTGCGCAGGCATACCGGACAGGAGATCCCGGGCGTCATCCTGACCGGCGATCTGCCTTCGCTGCTGAGACGGACAGAGACGGTGCCGCCTGCATGCCGCTTCCTGCCCAAACCCGTTGATACGCAGGCGCTGATCCAGGCAATCGATGAGCTGAGTGCCGCGGTGCGCCAGTCCCGGAGTTCAATTCCCACATGAAGACCAGACCCCAATTGCTGTTGCTGTGCCTCGTCATCCAGCTGGTGGCGGCGCCTGTGTGGGGAGCAGAAGCGGTCGCCGATCGCGTCGAGCAGGTGTTGCGCCTGCGGGCAGACACCGTGCATGGCCGGACGCTCTACGCGCAGCACTGCACAAGTTGCCATGGGCCCGCTGCGCACGGTGATGCGGCGGGAGTCTATCCGGCGCTCGCGGGCCAGCGTCCGAACTATCTGCTCAAACAGCTGGCCGATGTCATCGAAAGCGATCGCGAAGTCCCGGAGATGCACCGCCTGATGGGTCGTTGGCAGTTCGAGGATCCGCAGTCGCTGCGTGACGTCGTGACATGGCTCGCAGAGCTTGCGCCCAATCCCAGGCCGGGGGTCGGCGATGGCCGGCAGATTGCGGAGGGCGGGCGACTGTTCAATTCGGAATGCGCGGGTTGCCACGGCCGCTTTGCCGACGGTGACAACCAGGCCTATGTCCCCGCACTGCGGGGACAGCACTACAGTTACCTGAAAAGGCAGATGGTGGCGCTGGCGACGGGACATCGCGACGGCATGGATGGCGAGGGTCGCGAGCGACTCGGCCGGATCTCAATGTCCCAGCTCGATGCTATTGCAGACTCCATCTCGCGTATGCCGAGCGAACGCGATGCCGTCCCGGACGGCAATCCTTTCGTGCCGGGCGCCAAGTAACAGCAAGACTAGTTACCACCCAGCTCCGTCGGCGCGCGGACCAGCAGTACCGGCACATTCGCATGGCGGACGACATACTCCGCGTCACTGCCCAGCACGATCCGCTTCAGGCCTTTGCGGCCGTGGGTTCCCATCACGATGAGTTCCGCAGGCCATTGCTGGGCCTGCTCGATAACCATCGAGCCGGCCTGGCCACCCACCCGCTCGAGCAGGACCGCCTCGGCGGCGATGCCGTGCTTCCTGCAGAGCAGGACACATTCATCCAGCAGCTTGCGCCCCTGTTTGCGCAACTGGTCGATCAGTTCGCCGGCGAACACAGCGCCCTCGTACATGGGCATGGTGATCAGATCGTCCACGACATGGACCAGCCGCAGGCGACCCTGGTGTTCCGCCGCGAGCGCCAGTGCCTCGTCCAGACCGGCGTGCGAGGCGTCGCTACCATCGACCGGGACCAGAATTCGTTCGTACATGAGGTGTCCATTTCGGGTGGGCAACAGAAAAAGCCCGGCAGGGTGGAACCGTAGTCCGGGCAGGCCGGCCTGCCCAGCCCGCCTTGCCGCAGGCCACTACGTACTTCTGACTATAATGCCCGCCCGCATGCGCCCAAGGAGACCTGTTTGAAGTCCCGATTCGATTGCTCGAAGTGTCCCGGTTACTGCTGCAGCCATCCCCGTATCGAAGTGACTGACAGCGACATCAAGCGTCTCGCCCGGCATCTCGACCTGTCGGTCGCCACTACCCGGGAACGTCATACCTGGCATTTCAAGACGAAGGACGCGGATGAACAGATCCTGCGGCACCACAAGGATCACGTGTACAAATCCGTGTGCCGTTTCTTCGACCGCGACGAACGACGCTGCACTGTCTACGAAGCGCGACCCGCGGTGTGCCGCAAATATCCGTATGGCAACCAGTGCGGCTACTACGATTTCCTGAAGTTCGAGCGCGAGCACCAGGACGACGAGGACTTCATTCCATCCGCCTGATGTCGCCGATCAGGAAGATCCATGAGAACGCCCCGACCAGCGCGACGCCGCCGACAAACACCAGAGCGCCGACGAACGAGCCGGTAGTCTGGACGATGACGCCGATCACGAGCGGAATGACGATGCCCGACAGGTTGGCGGAGGCACTGAAAAGACCGCCCACCAACCCCAGACGTTCCCGGGGCGCGATCTCCGAGATCGTCGACCAACCCGACGACGACATCGCCTGGCAGAAGAAGGCGAGGGACAGGATGGCAATGATGACCGGCGTGCTCGTCACGACATTCGCGACCATGATGGTCGATGCGCCGACGAGCCCTGCGATGACGGGCCACTTGCGGGCCGCGTTCAACGAATAGCCGCGCTTCAGCATGAAGTCGGACCACCAGCCTGCGAACAGGATGCCGAAGAAGCCGGCAACATAAGGCAACGCGGTGAAAAAGCCGGCCTTGATCCAGGTCATCTGCCGCTCGGTGGCGAGGTACGTGGGAAACCACGTCAGGAAAAATACAAACGTCGAATAGACCGCGAACTGACCGATGCACAGGCCCCACATCTGGCGGTGACGGAACAGTTCGGCGATGTGCGCCAGCCTGAAGGCCGTCCGGGCCGGAAGCTTGCCGACCACGCCTCCACCTGCGGCAATAAGATCGATCTCCGCCTGATTGACGCCCGGATGATCGGCTGGATCCCTGTAGCCCCGCAAGAAGACGACGCCATACAGCAGACCCACCGCACCCGCTACCGCGAACAATGCGCGCCAGCCGAAATACTGCAGGATCACGAACAGCACGGGACTTAAGAAACTGAGGCCAATGTATTCTGCTGCCGTGTAGACCGCGATGGCACGGGCCCGCTCGCTGCGCGGAAACCACATTGCGACCACATTGCTGTTGGCCGGAAAGCACGGCGCTTCAGCGAGGCCCAGCGCAAACCGCAACCCGATCAGCGAAGTGATTCCGGCTGCCAGCGCATGCAGCAGCGTCACCAGGGACCAGGCGAGCAGCGACGCGCCGTAGATCAGCCGTACCTTGAAGCGATCGAGGAAAATACCGGAGGGCACCTGCGCCAGAAAGTACGTCCACGAAAAAGCGGAGAGCACGAAGCCCATCGCCACCGGGCTCAACGCAAGTTCGGACTGCAATGCAGGCGCCGCGATGCCGAGCAACGCGCGGTCCAGATAGTTGATCGTTACACATCCCGAAATCAGGGCGAGGATTTTCAGGCGCGCACGGGTGGGTACGCGTTCGGAGTCGGGAGACAGGGTCTGGTCCATGTTGTTCTTCTACTACCCGTCGTAACGCACGCGTCAGTCGTCCTGCAGGTGCTCTCCCGGAAACAGCGTGTCACTGTACCCGAACTTTCTTAAGTCCCTGATTCGCATTGGATAGAGAATCCCGAGCAGGTGATCGACCTCGTGCTGGACCACGATGGCATGGAACCCCTGCACGGTGCGGTCGATGACCCCGCCTTGCGGGTCCCGGCCCTGATAACGGATCTGCGTGTAGCGGGGGACCAGACCCCGCATGCCGGGTACGGACAGACAGCCCTCCCAGCTTTCCTGCTGTTCGTTTGTCAGCGGTGTGATCACCGGATTGATGAGAACGGTGAATGGCACTTCCTCGGCATCTGGATAACGCGGGTTCCTGCCGACGCCGAAGATCACCACCTGTTTCGACACGCCGATCTGGGGTGCAGCAATGCCCGCCCCATTCAAGGCTGCCATGGTGTCCTGCATGTCGGTGAGCAGCTCGCCAAGTTCCGGCGTCGCGAATTCCTTCACCGGCTCAGCCACCTTGAGCAGCACCGGATCACCCATCTTCAATACCGGTCGGATAGCCATGCCAGATCCAGATGAAACCTGCTGCCATTCTGCCACGATCAATGGCTGCCTCGGCATCCAGCAGGGCGATGCTTACCCATTTGCATCACCGTACTTGCGTTCCCGTAGAATCGGGGCAACCCAGACCCGGTGCGCAGCCTTTGACTGATTCAACTCCCGAGTTCCATATCCTCGTGCTGGCGGCCGGCGCGTCGACCCGGCTCGGGTCTCCGAAACAGCTGGCACGCGTCCGCGGCCGGCCGGCTTTGCAGTCTGTGGCAGCAACTGCCGTGGCCGTAGCCGGACAGGGTGTCACGGTGGTGGTCGGATCTCACGCCGCGGAAGTCATGCCGATGCTGGCGCGCACAGGGGCGGCAACGGTGATCAGCCGTCGCTGGGAAGAAGGCCTGGGAGCTTCGATTCGGGCAGGCGTCGCAGCACTGCCTCCCGCGTGCGAAGCCGTCATGCTGTTGCTGGGCGACCAGGTTGCAGTGACGGTCGATGACCTGCGGCGACTGGCCGCCGCGTGGAAAGGCCAGGAAAGCGTCATCGCTGCAGCGCTCTATCAGCGCAGCCCCGGGGTGCCGGCGATCTTTCCGCGCTGGTGCTTTCAGGAACTGCTGCGAATCAAGGGCGATCGGGGCGCCAAGCAGATTCTCCTGCGACATGCCGCTCGCGTGGTCCATGTGCCGATGCCGAATGCCGCCATCGACCTCGATACGCCGGAAGACCTCGCGCGGCTGAATGCACTGGAGGACCAGGACAGCAAACCTCAAAGTGGCCCGGACTGGAGCGCGGAGACCTGGTTGCTGCCCTCTGACCTTGAGCTGGAAGAGAGCGACGCGGAAGAGACCCATGTTACACATCATCGGCCGGAGTGATTCCGGCAACGTCCAGA
The DNA here is from genome assembly GCA_963819685.1 of uncultured Pseudomonadota bacterium. Lineage (GTDB taxonomy): Bacteria > Pseudomonadota > Gammaproteobacteria > Steroidobacterales > Steroidobacteraceae > CAIUGU01. The sequence continues at coordinate 422,527 of CAWFXI010000007.1, read as the reverse complement.
AGATTCTGTGGGCCATTGATGAGCTCGCGTTGCCCTTTACGCGTGAAGACCTGGGCGGCCCCTTCGGCGGCAATAACGATGAGCGTTACCTCAAGCTCAATCCGAACGGCCTCATCCCGACGGTCATCGACGGCGATACCGTCATGTGGGAGTCGAACACGATCCTGCGCTATCTCGCCTGCCAGTACGGCGGCAATTCATTGTGGGAGCCTGATCCGGCGCAGCGTACGCTGGGAGAACGCTGGATGGACTGGCAACTGAGCGTTCTGGCCCCGGTCATCGGACCGCTGTTCTACCAATTGATCCGCACGCCGGAAGCGAAGCGCGATCCGGCACTCATCGCGGGTAAACGGGACCAGTCGGCGGCCGCCATGCGTCTGTTCGATCATGGAATTCCGGACTCCACCTTTCTCGGCGGCGAACGCTTCACGGTCGCAGACATTGCGCTGGGCGTTTTCGTCCATCGATGGGTGTCGCTGCCGATCCCGCACGAGCCGTTACCGCGGGCAATGCGCTGGTACAAGACCATTGCGCAGCGACCGGGGTTCAGGAAATACATTGACGTTGGCTTGAGCTGACATTGGTAATTGCGAGGTGTGACCATGCCGGAAACACTCTGGATCGGAACCCGTAAAGGTGCATTCCAGCTTCGTCCCGACGCGCGGCGGCGAACCTGGAAGCTGATCGGCCCGCAGTTTCTCGGGCACATCGTGCATCACATCGTCCAGGATCCGCGCGCGCCCAAAGTCGTGTTGATGGCAGCGAAGACCGGACATCTCGGGCCCACGGTGTTTCGTTCAACGGACCGAGGCAAGACCTGGAAGGAAGCAGCGCAACCGCCGGCGTTCCGCAAGGCGGCGGCAGGCGAAACTGCGCGCGCGGTGGAACGGGTGTTCTGGCTGACACCTGGGCACGCGTCTGAAAAAGACACGTGGTACGCGGGCAGTTCACCGGCTGGGTTGTTCCGTTCGCAGGATGGCGGCGATCACTGGGAACCGGTCGCGGGTTTCAACGACCATCCCGAGCGCCCGAAATGGGCGGCTTTCGGTACGCCAGACGGCGAGTTCCTGCATTCGATCCTGGTCGACCCACGGGACGCAGCGCATCTTTACCTGAGCATTTCGATTGGCGGAACGTTTGAATCGACCGATGGCGGCAGGAACTGGGCGCCGCTCAACGAAGGCGTCGCGGCGGATTTCATGCCCGACCCGAACGTGCCGTACGGTCACGACCCGCATTGCGTGGTGATGCATCCGCTCAATCCCGATCGTCTCTACCAGCAGAATCACTGCGGCAGTTACCGGCTCGACCGGCCTTCGCGTCGCTGGGTGCGCATCGGACTCAACATGCCGAAGAAAGTCGGTGATGTCGGCTTTCCGATCGTCGTCCATCCCCGCGACCCGGATACCGCGTGGGTCTTGCCGATGGACGGTACCCGCGTCTGGCCGCGCACAGCGATCGACGGCAAGCCCGCCGTGTATGTGACGCGCAATGCCGGCAAGTCCTGGCAGCGACAGGATCGCGGACTACCGGCTTCGCAGGCATGGCTGACCGTTGTACGTCAGGCCATGTGTGCGGATGATCACGCGAAAACCGGACTGTACTTTGGCACCACGGGCGGCGAAGTCTGGGCCAGTTTGAACGAAGGCGATAGCTGGAAGCAGCTGGCCGCTCGTCTGCCCGAGATTTATTCCGTGACGTTTGCAATCTGACAAGCGCGATCTCCTGCTGTTTCTGTCCCCTATCCCCTATCCCCTTTCCCATGTCCTGCACCGTCCGCGTCGCGAGTCCACTGCGTTCCTACACCGGGGGCGCTGCGAGCGTTGCAGCGCAGGGCGACACGCTGTCCGAAGTGCTCGCCGATCTGGATGCCCGCTTTCCCGGCATGCGCTTCCGCATGATCGACGAGCAGGATCGCATCCGTCGGCATATCCGTCTGTTTGTGAATACGGCAGAAGCTGATGACCTCGATGCTCGCGTACGCAAGGGTGATGAAGTGCATCTCATCTGTGCATTGAGTGGGGGTTAGCATGAGTTCGCTTAGCTCTGCAGATCTTGCCCGCTATCAACGCCATCTCGTGCTTGGCGAAATTGGCGCCGCCGGACAGCAAAAGCTGAAAGCAGCCCGCGTGCTGATCGTCGGCGTGGGTGGGCTCGGGTCACCTTCGGCGCTGTACCTCGCTGCGTCGGGGATCGGCACGCTCGGACTCCTCGATGGCGATACCGTCGACATTACGAACCTGCAACGCCAGGTCCTGTACGACACCGCCGATGTCGGTCGCCCGAAGGCGGAGGCTGCGCGGGAGCGGCTCAAGGCCCTCAATCCGGATCTGAACATCATCGCCCATGCAATGGAATTGACCGCCGCGAACGTCGGAACGATCTTTGCGGAGTACGATGTCATTCTCGATGGTACGGATCGGATTGGTACGCGCTATCTGGTCAACGATGCCTGCGTACTGCTCGGCAAACCGCTGGTGTCCGCGGCAATTCATCGCTTCGAAGGCCAGGCGATGACTTATGTCCCCGGCCCCGGTCCCTGTTACCGCTGCCTGTTTCCGGAACCGTCAACGGAGATTCCCAACTGTGCAACGGCCGGTGTCCTCGGCGTGCTGCCTGGCGTGCTCGGCACATTGCAGGCGACCGAAGCCATCAAGCTGGTGGTTGGCATCGGTGCCCCTCTCGTCGGCCGCCTGTTGACCTATGACGCGCTCGATCTGTCGTTCCGTGAGTTTGCCTTCAAGCGCCGCCCCGACTGTGCCGTGTGCGGCGATCGGCCGACCATCACGAGTCTTGCGGATCTTGAGACCATCAAAGGCGAAGTCCGCCGCATGAGCCCGAGCGAACTACAGACGTTGATGTCGGGCTCCGGATCCGCAGTCCCGCACCTGATCGATGTCCGCGACAGGGAAGAATTCCGCTCGGGTCACTTGCCTGGCGCACGCAACATTCCGGTCAACGACCTTGAAGCGCGCCTGGCCGAACTTCCCGCACAGGGCCAACTGGTTTTCATCTGCTTGAGTGGCAAGCGCAGTCTGGCCGCCTGCGAGGCGGTGATGAAACGCGGCATCAACGCTCCAGGACATCTGGACGGGGGCATGCTGGCGTGGAAAGCCGCAAACGGTACTGTGGAAATTTGAAAGGAGCGCGACTCCGCATGAGTAACCAGCAGGGCAGGTTGCTCGCAGCAATAGCCGTGCTGCTGCTCTGTGGTCCTGCGCATGCTGCGGCAGACGATGAACGCTGCGCACGTCTGGCAAAGGGCACATTGCCGGACACGAAAATCACCAGCGCGGTGATTGTTCCGGCGGGACAGTTCACGCCGCCCGCAACACCACTACCGCCGAATCCGTCGCCGCAAGCGCAGGCTCAGGCTGCCGAGCGAGCCGCACTGTTCCGCAGCCTGCCTGCGTTTTGCCGGGTGACTGCACAGATCACGACCAGCCCTTCCTCGAGTGTGACCATCGACGTATGGTTGCCGCTGAGTGGCTGGAACGAGAAATTCCTGGTCAACGGTTATGCCTTCTATGGCAATCAACTGAACCCCGTACCGCTCGCCAATGCGCTCCTGCAAGGCTACGCCACGGCAACCACCGACAATGGCTTGCCGGCAGGCACACCGATTGTCGACGGCAGTTTCATGAGAGGCCAGCCCGAACGCGTCATCGATTGGGGTGAACGGGCGTGGCATGAAACCGTGCTCAAGTCCAAGGCCCTCATTGCGGCCTACTACGGGACAACGAGCGCGCTTCGTCTACTTCAACGGTGCGGGCGGTGCGGGACGTCAGGGTCTCAAGGCGATCCAGCGGTACCCGCAGGATTTCGACGGCGTCGTTGTCGGCGGTGTGGCGGCTGATTCGAGTCACTTCGCGCTGGCCAATCTGTGGGCCTGGCTCGCAGTGCGTCGTCTGGCCGGCGGCGAGTTTCCGGAAGCAAAGTTGGCGCCGCTGCACAAAGCCGTCGTCGCTGCGTGCGATGGCAATGATGGTCTGCAGGATGGCTTGATCAGCGATCCCGAGCACTGTGCGTTCGATCCCGGGACCTTGCAATGCGCAGCGAACGATGCGGCAGATTGCCTGACGGCTGGCCAGATCGCCGCAGCTCGTCAGATCTACTCACCGACCACGCACGCGCGCACCGGGCGATACCTGTTTGGGCCGCTGATGCCCGGCAGTGAACTGGGATGGGGAGGAGTCATCGGCGAACAACCGAATGGGTATGCCGTAGAGTTCTTTCGCTCGATTGCCTTTCAGGATCCTAAATGGGATCCGCTGACGCTGAATTTCGATGCGGACGTGGAACGCGCTGAAGCCGTTCCCGCTGCCGTCAATGCTGTCGATCCTGACCTGACCGCGTACTTTGCACGTGGAGGCAAGTTGCTGATGTACGGCGGCTGGGCCGACACAGCCATCAATCCCGGCGCAGAAACCGACTATTACCGCAGCGTGGTCGGGCGACTGGGGAGCGATGCGTTACGCAACACGCTGCGCGTTTACATGTTGCCGATGATGGGTCACTTCCTGGGCGGTACGGGTGAGTACGTCTACAGACTGGAAACGCAACCTCTGATTGAAGACTGGGTGGAACGGGGCAAAGTCCCCCAGGAACTGAACGCGACGCTGCGCGCCAATTCCTTTTCAAAGTCAGATCGGCAAGTACTGCTGTGCCCTTACCCCGGCGTTGCGTTCTATGCGCCGAAAGGTGCGCGCGAAGCCGTGCCGGACATTGCGGATTTCATGTGCCGCACAACGCCATGACGCTGACGAAGCACCCGGCGTCTTCCCTGTTGCTCGCCCTCTGGTTGAGCAGCAGCGCCAGTCTGTTCGTACCGAGCCTCGTCATCGAGCGTGTGATTCCTCTGCACGGCCAGCAGGTGCAGTCTTATTCCGAGCTTGAAAAGACCGAACGCGAATGGGCTGGGCGACGCGAACCACCGCCCTCTTTAGGGAGCGATCTGTTCCAGCCAGTAGCGGGTCAGGGCAGCGATATCGCGATCGCCGTAGCCTGCGGCTGTAGCAGCCGCAATCATGGCCGCCGCTGCCGACGCAGCGGGCGTCGGCAATTCAAGCTCGCGCGCAGTCTGCTCGATGGAGAGCAATTCGCTGCGCACGCGCTGCATGTCGACCATCACGGTGTCGTCCGTTCCAGCGAACAGTCTGCGTTTCACCGCGACCATCGGCAGGGCGGCGGCGCTTTCGACGAGCACGTCGAGCATTGCCTCGACACCGATGCCTCCCGCCTTGCCGAGGGCGAGCGCTTCCCCCAAGGCTTCGTTGTAGACGGTCAGGATCAGGTTGAGGCTCAGTTTCATCAGCGAGCCGGCGCCCGTGGGCCCGAGATGAAAGGTCTTGCGCCCGAGCGCGGCAAACACCGTGCTGGCGAGACTGACGTCTGCGGTCGCGCCGCCCGCCAGAATCAGCAGCTTGCCTTCCCGGGCGGGACCGATGGTGCCGGCCACCGGGGCGTCTACGAACCGCCCGCCAGCCGTTGCTACCACCGCTTCGGCTTCCCTCGCTGTCCGCGGTCGGACCGTGCTCATCTGCAGGATCAACTTTCCCTTGATGGGCAGAGACGCGAGCTGGTGGCAGACATCGAGCACGGCTGCGTCATCGCGAACCAGCAGGATCAGGGCGTCCGTCTGGCTCACCAGATCATCCAGCGTAGCGACCTGCCGGGCCGCTATCTCCGCTGGAATCCCGGTCGCGTTCCGCGAGCGATTCCAGCAGACCAGATCAAACTGTGTCGCGACCAGCCGTTCGCCGACCGCGCAGCCCAGTCTCCCGAGACCGATCAATCCGGTTTTCATGTTGTCTCTGCCAGTATGATTGTCGGCATCGTAATGTTCTGCCAGAGCCGCGGGAAGGGTGCTTGCTGAACTCGTCAAGCTTGCAACCTCGAGTGCGGCAACGACGGCCTTGTCGCGTTCGCCGGAAATGTGATACTTAAGTAACGGTCGAGGCAGTAATGGCCGCGGTCACTGAATCGTGCGGCTGAAGAATACGAAGAGTCGGGACGGGGGAGACATGCTCAGAGAAGTACTCGTCTGCAGCTTCAGTATGGCGGCGCTACTGACCGTGAACGCAGTCGACGCGCAGGTGGACCTGTCCGGTACCTGGGCGCAACGATTGCACGAGGATGGGCCCGAACGCATCATTGGTCCGGAGCTGGGCAACTACACGGGATTGCCGATCACTGCCGGGTCCCGCTTGCGCGCGGAAACCTATGATCCGCAGAGATATACCGTGCTCGAGCATCAATGCGAGCAGCACTCACCGGACATGGCCCCGAATGCTCCGGCCAATCTGACCATCGAGCGCGAGCTTGATCCTGTCACGCTCAACGTCAATGCGTGGCACACGCGGCTGTCGTTGCTGGCCGCACACCGCGTGATCTGGATGGATGGCCGGGCTGCACCTTCCGACGATTTGCCCTACACCTGGGCCGGGTTCTCCTCGGGCAAGTGGGTGGGTGACACACTGGTCGTCAACACGATCCAGATGAAAGAAAGCTGGGTGCGTCGCAATGGCGTCCGTCGCAGCGACAAGGGCAAGCTCACGGAATTCTGGACGCGGCATGGCAATTACCTGACGGTGGTCAGCGCCGTCGAAGATCCGGTGTATCTGACCGAGCCCCTCGTGCGCAGCTGGGGCTGGGTGCTGAATCTCGGCTACCGGATGCAGTCCTATACCTGCATTCCGCGAGTGGAAGTCGCTCTGCCGAAAGGCTTCGTAGCTCACTGGCTGCCGGGCAGCACGTCCATGCTGGACGAATATGCGCAGAAGCACGGCTTGCCGAGAAGCGTGACCGGCGGCGGCGCCGAGCAGCTGTATCCCGCGTACCTGAAAACGCTCGAGAAGCTCGAGCCAAAACGCGCGCAGCGTTAACAGGCCAAGAGGGAGCGCACGTTGAATACCCGTCATCCAGTCAGGGCAGCAGTGTGGCTAACGACATTGCTCGCCTTCGTTGGCGCTGCAGTCGTCGCCGCAGGTGAAGCGCCTCGTCCCCGCAATGCCCGCGCAGACCAGGCACCGTCCGCGCCGGTGGCCGTCCGCACCGTGCAACTGCGCAAGGGAATTTATGTGTTGCTCGGCGCGGGCGGAAATATCACCGCGCAAGTGGGTGATCAGGGTGTGTTGCTGGTCAATACTGGTAACGCCGGCACCAGTGACGCAGTGCTCGCAGCACTTGCCAGAATCACCGACCGGCCCTTGCGCATGATCCTGAATACCAGTGCCGATGCCCACAATACCGGTGGCAACCTGCCGCTGTATCGGGCGGGGCGGTTCGTCAACAGCAATGGCGTGGCGCCCTATGCTCAGATTTCGGGGCACGAAGGCGTCATGAAGCGCATGCGCGCTGAACAGCCCGAATTGCCGTCGAATGCCTGGCCGGAGGACATCTTCGTGGAAGGCACGCTGGAGTTCTGGTTCAACGACGAAGCCGTGGTGATGATCCATCAGCCGGCCTGCCCTTTCGGAAGGCGATTCGATCGTCCATTTCCGCCAGTCCGACGTCATCAGTGCCGGCGACCTGTTCCTGCAGAATTCCTATCCCGTGTTCGATGTCGGCAAGGGCGGCAGCATCGACGGCGTGATTGCCGCGCTGAACCAGATCATCGATATCGCGATCCCGAGGGCAAACGAGGAAGGCGGCACGCTGGTTGTGTCAGGCGACGGCAGGGCCAGCGATGAAGCCGAAGTGGTGACCTACCGCGACATGGTCACTACGCTGCGTGACCGCATCGCCGATCTGATCGGCAGAGGCATGACGCTACAGCAGGTGCAGGCGGCACAGCCGACGCTGGACTTTGACGCGCGGTATGGGTCGAACCCGACCTGGAACACCGCGAAGTTCGTCGAAGCGGCCTATCGCAGTCTCGCGGCCATCGGGAGTGAAGCAGAAGTGAACGTGACATCATGGCTGAAGGCAGCGGTGGCGGTTGCAGGTACACAGCTGCTGATGACGACGCTGGCCAGTGCCGGCGCTCCGCCGAATCCACCTTTGTCCCCGAAAGCTGCGGCACCCTTCGACTTGACGGGCTACTGGGTTTCGGTGGTGACGGAGGACTGGATGCAGCGCATGCTGACTCCCGCGAAAAACGATATCTCGAGCGGCGTCCCTGCAAATGCAGAAGGTCGTCGTGTCGCATCCGAGTGGGATCTCGATAAAGACAATGCGGCAGGTCTCGCCTGCAAGGCGTTCGGCGCAGCCGGCATCATGCGTCAACCAGGTCGCTTGCGGATCAGCTGGGTAGACGATCAGACGCTCAAAGTGGAATTCGACGCCGGCACGCAGACGCGGCTGCTCAATTTCGCAAGCGCGCCGCAGGCCGCTCGCAGCTGGCAGGGCATTTCGACGGCAACCTGGCAGAAGCAGCGCCAGTCCAGTGGCATGTTCGGCGGCGCCGCTCCCTTGATTGGACCGACCAGGCCAGGCAGTGGCGGAACGCTTGAGGTGCTGACGGGCAACCTGCTCTCAGGGTACCTGATCAAGAACGGCGTGCCCTACAGCGAAAATACGCGGATAACGGAGTACTTCGACGTGGTGACGTTTCCGGATGGCACTCCATGGCTCATCGTCACCGCCATCATCGACGATCCGAAATACCTGTCGGAGCCGTACCTGGTGTCCACGCACTTCAAGAAAGAATTGCAGCCGGCCGAGTGGCAGCCGCGTCCCTGCGAGACCCGGCCACCCCTGGTGGACCCTCTGCCGTTCCGCGCCAGACCGGCGGGCCTTTTTTGATACAGCAACAGATGCGTTAGCTTGCAACCCTGAGCGGCGCGATGGGCTGCAGTCCCAGCGCTTCCTTGAGCACGTCTTCGACCCGCTCGCAGAACACGAACTCGACGTCCTTGCGTACGCTCTCCGGGACCTCTTCGAGGTCTTTGCGATTGCGCGATGGCAGCAACACCTTGCGAATGCCGGCCCGGTGGGCGGCCACGGATTTCTCCTTGACGCCGCCGATCGGTAACACGAGGCCGCGCAGGCTGATCTCACCGGTCATCGCCACATCGTTGTGGACCTCGAGACCCGTCAGCAATGACACCAGCGACGTGAACATCGAGACACCCGCGCTCGGGCCATCTTTCGGAATCGCACCGGCAGGCACGTGCACGTGGATGTCACTGCGATCGAACAGCGTCGGGTCAATCCCGAGGAACTCCGCTTTCGACTTCACGAGTGACAAGGCCGCCTGGGCGCTTTCCTTCATGACATCACCCAACTGACCCGTCAGGATCAGCTTGCCGTTGCCCGGCACGCGGGTCGATTCGATGAACAGGATATCGCCGCCCACTGGCGTCCACGCGAGCCCGGTCGCGACGCCCGGTACGCTGGTCCGCATCGCAATCTCGTTCTCGAAGCGCGCAGCGCCCAGAATGCCGTGCAGATCGCCGACGTCGACGGTGCCAGCCGTGATCTTGCCTTCCGCGACGCGCACGGCCACGTTGCGCAGTACCGCACCGATCGTTCGCTCAAGTGAGCGCACGCCCGCTTCGCGCGTGTAGTCCCGCACGAGTTGCCTGAGCGCCGCCGGCATGATCAGCGCCTGTTCGGGCTTGAGGCCATTCGCCTCCAGCTGCCGCTTCACGAGGTAACGCTTCGCGATCTCGACCTTTTCATCTTCCGTGTAGCCGGTGAGCTCGATGATTTCCATGCGGTCACGCAACGGCCCGGGAATCGTGTCGAGCATGTTGGCCGTCGCAATGAACAGCACCTTCGACAAGTCGAACGGCAACCCGAGATAGTTGTCGCGGAACGTGTTGTTCTGTTCCGGATCGAGCACCTCGAGCAACGCCGATGACGGATCGCCGTGGACACCCGCGCCCAGCTTGTCGATCTCGTCGAGCATCAGCACGGGATTGCGGGTGCCGGTCTTGCGCAACGCCTGGATGATGTTGCCGGGCAGCGCGCCGATATAGGTGCGCCGATGGCCGCGAATCTCGGCCTCGTCGTGCACGCCGCCCAAGCTCACACGCGCGAACTTGAGGCCCACTGCACGGGCGATACTCTGGCCGAGCGACGTCTTGCCCACGCCGGGAGGACCGACGAAGCACAGGATCGGACTGCGGCCCTGCGGGTTGAGCTTGCGTACCGCGAGGTATTCGAGGATGCGCCGCTTCACCTTGTCGATGCCAAAGTGATCCGCTTCCAGCACCTCACGGGCTTTCTCGATATCGATCGCCTCGGTGTCGAGCTTCGACCATGGCAGCTGGATCATCAGATCAAGCCAGGTCCTCAGCATCGAGTACTCGCCACTCGCGTCGGGCATGCGCTCAAGGCGCTTGAGCTCCTTCTTCGCCTGCTCCAGCGCTTCCTCAGGCAATCCGGCCTTGTCGAGCGCGTCTTTGAGTTCCTGCAGTTCTTCGGAAGAAGTGCCGTCCTCGCCGAGCTGCTTCTGGATCTGGCGCATCTGCTCGCGCAGCAGCGCTTCCTTCTGCCGGTCGTCGATCGCGCCGCGCGTCTGTTCCTCGATCTGGCGCTGCAACTTCATCACCTCGATCCGGTGCGACAGCAGTTCGGACACGCGGTCCAGGCGCACCCGCAGATCCGTCATCTCGAGAATCTGTTGCTTCTCCGGGCCCTTGATGTCCATGAAACTGGCGACCAGGTCCGCGAGCAAGGACGGCGACTCCATGTTCTGCACGGCATTCGCGAGATCGCCCGGCGCCTGGGGCAACAGGCTGATGGCGTCCTTGGCCTGCCGCTTCAGGTTCAGCGTGCGGGCTTCCACTTCGCTGGACGCAAGGCCGGTCTCGTTCAGGTATTCGACCCGGGCCAGCATGAACGGCAGTCCGGGCTGGAAGTCGAGCACGCGAAAACGCCGCTCACCCTGGACAACCAGGTGATGAGTGCCTTCCTGCGTGACATAGCGCAAGACGCTCGCGACAGTGCCGACCTTGTACAGGTCGTCAGGTCCAGGCTCATCGGTGGTCGGGTCTTTCTGCAACAGGAATCCCACCTTGCGCTCGTTGCGCACGGCTTCCTGGGCACCGGCGATGGTGCGCTCCCGATTCATCGACACCGGGCTGACCACGCCGGGAAACAGCACGAGATTGCGGACCGGCAGGATGATCAGCATGTCATCCAGCACGGTCACGGCGTTCTTCTCACTATCCGGGTTGCTGCGTTCTTCGCTCATGATCCCTCTCGATATCCGGCCTGGACCCCCCTCCGCGCAGGCCTGCAGGGACGGGTCATGCCCCTTAACTTGGGACGGCAGACGAGGGTTCAATATTGCGCTCGTTGCGCACGGCTTCCTGGGCACCGGCGATCGTCCGCTCCCGATTCATCGACACTGGACTGACCACGCCGGGAAACAGCACGAGATTGCGGACCGGCAGGATGATCAGGATGTCATCCAGCACCGTCACGGCGTTCTTCTCACTATCCGGGTTGCTGCGTTCTTCGCTCATGATCCCTCTCGATATCCAGCCTGGACCCCCCCTCCGCGCAGGCCATGCAGGGGCGGGTCATGCCCCTTAACTTGGGACGGGAAGCGGGGGTTCAATAGGAGAGGTTCAGACAGGTTTGGGGCGAAGTCCCGCCCCTAGCCCCAACCAGATCTCCTTGCTATTGTCCCGCTGCATTTCCAACCAGAACATCAGATATGGAGCGGTCATGAGCAGGGAGGCAGCGGTTCTTGAACGGGACCGCGACGCATGACGCCGCATGGTTGATACCCCCGAAGACCGCTTATGGGATGCGAGCCAACGGTGCCGGTGCACGTGTTCGGGGGTTGCAGGAACAGCGAATGTTGGCATTACGGGAAAACGTGCAATCGAACTTGGAGCCCGCTTCCTCCCGCAACGAGGCTGCGAGTTCCGGCCCTGTTCTGCGGAAAATAACCTATAGATGATATTTCAGCGTTCCGGCCGGAACGCGGAGTGATGAATCTCGAGAGGCGGCTGCGCGGTAGGGCGCCTGTGGAGCGTTGAGGTGAAATTTGCCGAGGCCCAGGATCGAGCAGCTATGGAATAACCCGATAAGCCGCTGCTGGCACCGTTCGGCTCAAACCGCCGTGCTGCCTCTCACCTGATGCTCGTCATCCACTTGAGGAGTGGCCCAGTCACGCTGTCATCCGACGTATTGGCCGACATCGCCATTGAGATGTGGCTGTGACCATTGAACACGATGTATGTCGGGCACCGTCCCGTCTTGCAGAGTTGATCTCTGAAGGTCTCAGCGAATGCGACGAAATTGGGTGGATCGAGCTCAGCGATAGAGACCAGGAATGGCACCTTCGCATTCGTGAGGCCATGCAGATTTGATCGAGCCAATTCGTCGGCTGTCTGTTGAGCCAACTCGGCACTTTTACTGGCCGCGTCCGATCGCTGTAGTCTCAGTCGCCGGTGAATTCTGACAGGTGGGGATCGGGTTTGCCGGACGAACGATTCGCCGGCGGGATATTGACCCCGGGAGCCGACATGAAGACAACACCTTTGAGACCTATGCCCGTGGGGCCATAGAACTCAGCATGGCTGACGTAAGCGCCAACGGGCCTGTTTCCGGCGGACGAGGCCCATATGAACACTCGGTCAGGATTGCCCTTGTATCGCGCGATACTCTGCTGGACCCACTGAACGACCTTCGCTACGTCTCTGGCAGGATCATCGATCGTTTCGCCCGGACGACGCTGCATGAGCACGCCGACCATGCCATTCTTCACAGCCCACAGTGCAACGTTGTCGTAGAAAATATCGAAGCCGGATGTAGAACGCTTATCGCCTGCACCGCCGGGCACGTAGATGAGTACTGAACGTGAACCGCTTCCACCCTCGGGTGCGAACACGTCGACCACGTTTTTTGGATCTGCGCCAAATGAGATATCGCGCGTAATCGAGACACCTGAGTAAGGAGGTCCGGAATGCAAGGGTCCATAGAGTTGTGCGGTTTCCTGCACGCACACACGGCGCCCGAGCGCCACGAGTCCCTTGGCGATCTCCGGCGGCACTTGCGCTTGCACCACAGCAGTGGCACTAACGAAGATCGCGACGATCGCTAACGCCTCTTGTCTCAATTTCACCCCGACCTCCCGCTATTGATCTCACCTTCCAAGATCGCGACTGGAGCCAAGCCGCTTTGAGTCCGCCGAACGTGCCAAATGAGCCGCGCGCCGCGGCGACAGGCGGCGTCGACCGTTTGGGCGCGTCGGCTCCATTCGGATACTAGACCGCAAGCGCACAGTCCGGGAATTACTTCGTCGCCCTTTCTCGATATTGCGATCGATCCAAGCCAGCAGCCAGGCGGCGATCTCTAAGCTATTCCGGTCTTGCATCAGCATGTGGGAGTTGCCGCGTATGCCAATCTCCGGCAGCACGACGCTCTCAACCTTGCCGCCAACCTTGTTCACGGCTTCGGCGAATGCCTTGCATGCCGCGAGCCGCGGACCATCGTGGCGACTGATCGACGTAATCGCCCCATAGCACCAAAATCGGAATGTTCGTGTAAGGCGCCAAATCACCGTTCGCATCAGGGCAAGCGACAGGCTCGATGGAGACAATGCCCGCGATGCCTCTCGTACTGAGCGCCGCGTCTGAAACGGATAGATGCCCGATTGCGAGTGACTGATCAACACTGTGCCGTTCAGGCGCTGGGCCAATTCCGACAAGGCCGGCACCGTCGGATTGGGCGTCGGCAGCGACTGATTCCAATCAGGCACCATCTGTTTCCAGAACTCTTTCTCGGCGTCGAGCGGAAACTGCATTCCCGGGAAGACCTTCGGATACTCCGGTCCGAATCTGAAAACCGTCCACGCTTCTTCGTGAGACGTGCAGGATACGGTCGGCAATTGATCGCGATCGATCTGGCCGCGCCTAACGCTGTTGATGCTGACGGATTCATTCCGGATCGCCCACGCGCCGCTTGATCGATCACATACACTGCGTGGCCGCTGCGGACGAAGTATTCATCCCAACCCTACCGACCATCCGGTGTTGTTTCCCACGTCTTGCCCGTAAGGCAACAGCCGTGAATGAACGCGAGTGGAACGCCCGGAGAACCAGCCGGGATTTGATAACGCACATAAATCTGATCCACCGTGACCGTACCGGTAGGTGTGCGGCCGACCACGCTCGACAGAGTTTCGGAGCGGACGTCGTGACCACCGACGAAGAAACTGCCTTGGCTGGCGATCGTAAGCGGCCCGGTGCCCTGCTGGCTGCGGCAGGGAATCCGAGCGCGACGACGACACACGCTGCGCCGAGAGTACGAAAAGCCATGGACACAATCCTCCAGCGCGTGGACGTTTCCATTTGCTCCAATCTGAGGTCTAACGCCCGCGTTGAGCAACGCGCCGCTGTGTTGTGGATGCTGCACGTTATTCCTCCCGATCTTGCTTCTGTTGTCCGAACTCCTCGATCTTTGGCATCATTGCGCCAGCTGGCGCCATGTGGTGTGTGTGCGATCGATATCGTTTTTGACTTTGTGACTTGTTGAGGAAACGAGCGGGCACCGGACTTGGCTTTCGGGCCAAAACCCAAGTTCCCGAACCAGCTCTGCAAAAAATAACCTATAGGTATATTTCGGCGTTCCGGCCGGAATGCCGAGTGTCGAATCGCGAAGACTGTGCGCTGGATAGATCGCGAGACGAAGCTACTGCCGCCGCATGTTCGCCAGCACGTCGCGTATGGCGATCTCTTGCCGGCGTGTCGTGTCGTCGGCAGCAGCGACACATTCAAGAACCTCTGCCAAGAGAGCCTCGGATAGCGTGATGACGAGCCCCAGTATTCCCTGTTGGCTTAGTCGCTGGGCAGCAGAGGCGTCAATGTCATCCAGATAGCGAAGGTCGACCCAGGTTTTCGAAGTCAGCGGCGCGCCAGGCGTGCCTAAATAGAAACCGCCATATGGGAGACCGTGATAGCAGCGCGGGTGTTCAGAGCGGCCATGCGCGCGGCTCGTCAGGAGTCGGGCAACAATATCGTTGCCTGGCGTATGCGCCAGGACAAGCAAGTATTTGCGCTCCAGCTCTCCGGTATCGCGATTCCGGTAAAAGGCGTCATGGCGGTAGATCTCGCCCGGATTCACGACACTTCAGGTAACGGCTTGAGCCGAGTCAGTGGCGGTTTGAGTTCGCCGCTACGATGGCTTCGTGGTCTCGCGCCGATTCCAGAATCGCTTCCCGATGCGGGTCGTCGTCACGGATGGCGAGGGTGAAAGGGATTCGCTCGTTATTGCCGCGGCCATCGTCCCAAATCTTGTCCCACGGCCCGCGTTCCGCATGAGTGAAGTCGATGAGCGGTCTGGTCATCTCTTCGCGAAACCGGACAGCCAGGTCCTGCATCATGCGCAGCTCGCGTTTGGTGAACAGACTGCTGTCAAAGTCCGATATGGCCGCAACACGTTCACGGATGTAGTCGATGACTTGCTCCGGCACGATATTTACGGCCGCAGCGAGATCAGGCTCAAGCTGATCCCATTCCTGCATCAGGCTCAGAGGAACCGGCCCCATCTTCCAGGCCTGGTATTCCAGACCTGTGACGCTTCGCCCCGTTTCACGGAAGTGCGCGAAATCCAGCAGGTAGAGAAGCTTGAACAGCTTTACCTTGCCGCAAAACTTGGTGTTCGCGGCAAAGAACACTATTGCGTTGATGAGTTTCTGGCGTTCGCGTGGCACTAGCATATGGGTGAAGGCATGGGTGCAGATGCAATGTCGGGCGACGAAGTGCGGCTACGATAGTCTCGGTGATCCGGCGTATCAACCAGCGTCATTGAAACTTAGCTCCCAGTCACGGGAATCGCCAGGCGAATTTCTGCCGAAATGCAACAGTTATGCTGCTGGCAATTTGTGTTCGCGCCACTCACTCCTTCTCCCACAACGCCGAGCCGGATTGCTTGACCAGCCAGGCTGCGAGTTCTCGAACCTCTTTGTCTGTGTCAGGTGCTTGCAGGCGCTTGCTTGCGCGTAGCACGGCACGTTCACCGGCAATTTCCTCCAGTGGCTTTCTTGGAACCAGCGCATACACCAGCTCGCAATCGAGTGCCTGGGCGGCTCTCTCCAGCGATTGAAGGCTGATGACGCCACTCACCTCTGCCTGTTCGATATTCACGGCGCGAGGCTGGCTCACTCCCAGGCGGTCCGCCAGCTGCGCGGTCGTCATGCCCAGTGCTTCCCGAATGGCTTTGACCCACCCCTTGGGTGGACGGGCGAGTGCGTCCTTGTCCCGTAAGGGGTTCAGTCGTTTGTCCAAGTGCCGCCGAGCCGTTACTCGTTCGTTGCCGCGCATTGGTTGGCCTGCGATTGGTCAGAAGACATCTGAACGATAACCTTTGGGTTATCCGATCGCAAACAGAAAATAACATATAGATTATATTTGCGCGTTCCCGCGGGAACGCCGAGTGTTAAATCTCTAATGGGTAAACAGAGTGAGGCCTGCCCAGTGCTTTTGCAGTCATTAAAAAACATTTACCGACTGGCTGAAACATAGTCCAAGGTCACTCGCTCATTGAAAGTTGGTACTGGCAAACGATACGGCCAGCAGCTTCGCGGATTGTGTGCTGGCAATATCGTTCTCAAATAAGCTACGATCGTTCTCAATATGAGAGCGAGCCCTGATCCAGACCAGCCGCAGCTGGTGGAAATTCTGTTTGGCGCCTATCGGCGGCAGATTCTGGGTCTGTTGCTGCTGCGTCCCGATGAGACTTTCTATGTGAGGGAAATCGGGCGGCTTACGGGCGTACCTGCGGGATCATTGCATCGGGAGCTGAAGCTCCTTGCGGATGCCGGACTCCTGCTCAGGACAACTTCGGGGAATCAGGTTCGGTATCAGGCCGATCCCGGTTGTCCGATCTATGACGAACTAGCGGGGATCTTTCGCAAGACCGGTGGCCTTGCGGATGTACTGCGAGAGCTGTTGGCGCCCATACAGGACAGAATTGCCCTGGCGCTGGTCTTTGGTTCAGTGGCGCAGGGCAAGGCCCGAACCGGCAGCGATATCGATGTGCTAGTGGTCGGGTCGGTACCCTTCGCAGCCGTGGTTCAAGCTTGTCATGTCGGCACGGAGCGCTTGGGCCGCGAAGTGAACCCGGTGGTGATGACTGAAGAAGCGTTCCAGTCAAAGGCCCGGGAGGAAGACCGTTTTGTTTCCAGAATCGCGAAGGAACCGAAGATCTTTCTGCTAGGAGGCGCAGTTGAGTTTGCAAAACTTGCTGAAGGTCGGGCAGCTTAAGGACAAATGAATACTTCCACCCTCGTCCAGAAGCTCTGGAACTACTGCAACATCCTGCGGGATGACGGGCTGTCCTATGGCGATTACGTCGAGCAGCTGACATTTCTGCTGTTCCTGAAGATGGCGGATGAGCAGGCCAAACCACCCTTCAACAAGCCTTCACCCATCCCCAAGGGCAAAGACTGGCCGAGCATTGCTCGCAAAGGACGGCGATGAGCTGGAAATCCACTACCGCCATACGCTGGAGGAACTCGGCAAGAGGTCCGGCATGCTGGGGCGTCATCTTCCGCAAGGCGCAGAACAAGATTCAGGACCCTGCCAAACTTCGGCGGCTCATCGTCGATCTGATCGACAAAGAGCAGTGGTCCAGCCTGTCTATCGACGTCAAAGGCGACGCCTACGAGGGACTGCTGCAGAAGAATGCCGAGGACGTGAAAGGCGGTGCGGGACAGTACTTCACGCCGCGTCCGCTGATTGCCGCGATGGTCGATGCCGTTGCGCCACAGCCAGGACAATCGATCTGCGATCCGGCATGCGGGACGGGTGGCTTCCTGCTCGCGGCGCATGACTATCTTTCAAAGCACTACGCCCTGGACCGCGCCCAGAAGAAGAAGCTCAAGAGCGGGACGTTCTTCGGCATTGAACTGGTCGACAGCGTTACACGCCTCTGCGCGATGAACCTGCTGCTACATGGCATCGGCGGGGAACTGGAAGAAGACCTGCCCGTGGTCACCAAGGACGCGCTGGCCGGCAAGCACGGTGAGTACGAGATCGTCCTGGCCAATCCGCCCTTCGGCAAGAAGAGCAGCGTCACCATCGTCAACGAAGCGGGCGAGTCCTCGAAGGAATCGCTGATCATCAATCGTGACGACTTCTGGGCGACGACGAGCAACAAACAGCTCAACTTCCTGCAGCACATCTTCACGATCCTGAAGCAGCACGGCCGTGCCGCCGTGGTATTGCCGGACAACGTGCTATTCGAAGGCGGCGCCGGCGAAACCATCCGCCGCGAACTGCTCAAGCAGGCCGATGTTCATACCCTGCTGCGGTTGCCGACCGGCATCTTCTACGCCCAGGGCGTGAAGGCCAACGTCCTGTTCTTCGACCGCAAGCCCGCGCAGGAAAAGCCCTGGACCCAGAAGCTCTGGATCTACGACCTGCGGACGAACCTGCATTTCACGCTGAAGGAAAACACCCTCAAGCGCTCGCGACCTCGACGACTTCGTCGCCTGCTACAACCCGGCGAACCGCATTGACCGCAAGGAGAGCGAACGCTTCAAATCCTTCACCTACGAAGAACTCGCCAAACGCGACAAGGTGAACCTGGACATCTTCTGGCTCAAGGACGAAGCCCTGGAGGAAAGTGCCAATCTGCCAGCCCCCGAAGTCATTGCTGCCGACATCGCTGCCGACCTCGAAGCCGCGCTCGAGCAATTCGCAACGATCGCTGAGGACCTGAAAGCCAACAGCGCTTGAGACGTCCGCCTCAGATCAGGAATCCGAGGTCCTGAGTCGTGAAATTGCCAATGCTTGGCGCGACCAGGGGCAAGTCTGCAGGGGCGACACCGAACCATTTTGCGAGGGTTGCGGCGTACTGGTCGGCGGAAGTGGTGGGAATCATGCGGCCGGCGCCGACGTCATCGGGGCCGTTGATTTCGAGGCGCGGGTACTGGCCATAGATGATCTGGCCACGGACGCCGTCGCCGATCACCAGCTGGATGCCACCCCAGGCGTGATCTGTGCCATCGCCGTTCGAGGTCAGCGTTCGACCGAAGTCCGACTCGGTGAACGTGGTGACTGCATTCGAGATCCCGAGCTCGACGGTGGCATCGTAGAAGGATCTGAGGGAACTGCTCACGTTGCCGAGCAAACCTGGCTGATCCGTCAGCTGGTTGTCATGGGTATCGAAACCCCCCGTGGCAACAAAGAAAATCTGTCGCGACATCCCGAGCAGATCGCGGACCGCAATGAGCTTGGCGACAGTGCGCAATTGCGTCGCAAGTGGTGAGAGTGCGGTGGGTGGATTGTCGGGCAACGCCACCAGCGATGGCGCCGTCGCCAGTGCCTGATTCACTCGATCCGAGAACAGCACGGCGCGCTGCTGAACTTCAGCGAAGCCCCGCTCGTACACCGTACCGAAAGTCGCCTTCGCAATTCTCTCGAACGCCTGACGACGCGCGAGATTATTGCCGCTTGCACCGAATCCCGTGAAGGAAACAGCGCCGTTCGGACCCATGATGTAAGGCACAGTCGTGTTGCCGGCCTGCAGCAGTGACTGGCCGGAGAGCGACGCGTTCAGCGCGAGCTGCTGCCCCGACATTTGCGGCGCCATGACATCCGCGACGCGCCCGGCCCATCCGGTCTTGAGCAGATTGCGACCTTTCAGTGACTGCCACTGGTCCTGCTGGTCATTGTGCGAGAACAGCTGCGGTGGCAAAGGGACTGACTTGTCCTGGTACTGGGTTTTCGTCACAGGAGCGATCAGTGGCCCGACATTGGCGACGACGGCGCAACGGGACTGCTCGAACAACTCGGCCAACCCGCTCATCGCGGGATTGAAGCCGTAGGTCGCGCCATCAGAAACGAGTGGGTTGATCGGGATGAGCTGGTTCTGCGCGATGGCGAGGTTCTGCCTCGAGGCCGCATATACGTTGTATTCAGCCTGGCTGCGGGGCACGACGAGGTTGAACGAGTCATTGCCACCAAACAGGAACACGCAGACCAGTGCCTTGTAGTCCGAGAATGACGCCGCAGTCTCGAACGTTGCGGCCTGCACTGCCTGGGGCGTGCGACCAAACGCATAGGCAAGTCCACCGGCGGCTGCGGCTTTCAGGAAACGACGGCGGTTCTGGCGATTCATTGTGACTATCAGCGTTGCAGAGCGAAGTCAGGTGACGTGGAGATCAGATACAAAGCCTCTGCCACTCGTTGCGGGCCGCTGGTGACCGGCACTCGGTCAACCATTGCCTTGGCTTCCGCCTTGAGAGGCGCGGATATCTGCCCGGCCAGCAAGCGTTCCGCAATCCGCGTGACCAGCGCTTCAGAATCGGCTGCAACAGCAAGTTCAGCAGAGGTATCGAGCACGATCGTATCGGGCCGCAGTGCCGGGCACCCGGGAACCGGGTTCGGCACGTAACAGAATGCCTGCGCGTACAGGTAATTGGTGACCTGCGTATTGAGGTACTCCGTCGCCAACTGCAGCTCCGGTGCGACCAGTCCCTGATCGCTGATCTCGCCCGGCGGCGCATAGTTCGGACTGAAGAAGTTGAACACGGAGGGTGAGTTGAGCGGCGCCTGGCCGAACGACCCAGTGAGTTGATTGGGCGTCAGGAAGTAGCGGCCGCTTGACGCCTGGGCGTTGTAGGCACGCAGCACATGTGTAAGTCGCAACAACGGTTCCTTCAGCTTGCCTGCGGTCGCTGAAGTGGACGCACTCCGCGCTTCGGTGTCGAGCAGGATCGCCCTGACGACTGCGCCCAGGTTGCCGCGCTGTCCGCCGCTATCAGCATTGAAAACCCGCGCGACGCGTTCAATGTACTGCGGCGAAGGATTGCTGGTGACGAGGCGCTGGATAAGCTGCCTCGATATGAAGGGTCCGACATTGGGATGATTCACGATGTTGTCGAGTGCATCACCCAGATCGCGAGCCGGGGTCTGGTTGGCGGGTAACGTCACCGGGACACCATTCACGGACAACAGGCGTTTGGCTAACGTCGAGTGCTGTTCGGCATAAGCCTGCATCGGCAGGATCTGGTTCGTGAGCGAGGGGCGCGCCTGCGCGAAACCGGGTGCGCCCGCGTAAGTTCCACCCGGTAAACACGTTCGCGAAGCCTTCGATGATCTCCTGGCTGTACGTGGGTATCGGCTGATTCTGCGTATCGCGACGGACGCTGCCGTCGATGTTGAGTTCCACAAGTCCGATCGTCAGAAGCTGCATCAGTTCGCGGGCGTAGTTTTCGTCCGGCCGGATGTTGCGCACGGCGTCCGGCTTCTGGTTGCCGAGCATGGACAGGTACACGCCCATTGCCGGATGCAGCGTGACGTCCTGGATCAGCTGGCGAAAGCTGCCGAAGGCGTTGCGGGCCAGCATGTCGTGATAGTCTGCCAGCGCGAAAGGCATGTTCTGCAATGTGCTGGCCTGCGAGACCACCATGATCTCGGACAAGGCAAAGGCGACTCGCTGGCGCAACTGATCCGGACCGCGAACCACGTTGCGCATCCAGGCGTCGGTACGATCGTTGTTCAGCGAACCCATCATTTGCTGTGGATTCGCAAGCAAAGCGTACGCAGCTCTGCACGAGGGGCAATTGGACCGATGCGGGGATCGCGATCTGCTGGTCGATCCAGCTGCTGTAGCCCTGATTTGAAACCGTCAGCGCATCGGCCTCGGTCGCGCCGAAAGTCGCCTGGTTCAGGAAGCGGTAGGCCTCGGGCTTCGTCGCACAGGACACAGCTGGAGGCGTGACGGGGGCGGGTGCAGGACTCGAATCACCACCTCCGCCGCACGCTGCCGCCACGGCGAAGATTGCGGCGATGCCGCAACCGATCAGGCGCCGCCAGAGGCAACCCAACCGGCCTGTGTGATTGACGATAGACATGCAGAGTCTCGCAAGAACCGGCGCCATTCTGACATGGCTTCACCATAGAAACGCGCAACCTGCTTCGGCGTTGACAGCCTGAAGAGCGGAGACCGTAAGCATGGGTGCCAGTAACGTCAAAGGAGCCGCGGCCTACTGTTCGTCGCGTAGTTCCACGTAATGGCCGACATTGCCGCAAAGGACTAGTCTTCGCGGACTCGGCAGTCAGCATGCAGAATCAGGCTACATTGAATTCGACCACTGAACCCGCCGGAACTGCCACCGATCCCCTGGTCGCGGTACTGCGGCGGCTGCACGCGAACCTCACCGTAGCCATGCTGCGCGTTGAGCGAAATCCGAGCATCGCTGCGGTGCATGGAGTGAGGGTTGCAGCGAGGCGATTGCGGAGCCTGCTCAGGGCGTATCGCAGCGATTTGCACCCCGTTTTGTATGCGGGACTCCGGTTCGATTTGAAGAATCTGGGCCGTACGCTCGGTCAGCTGCGCGAAGCGTCGGTGAGGAGGCGTCTGGTACGGTCGATCAGCCGATCGCCCGGCAACTTTGCGGCCACCGTTGGCGTAAAGGCCACGAAACTGCTCAATGCCAGACTCGCAGAGTCAGAACGCCTGCTTCAGGCCGAGGCTCGTCAACTGGTGAGGGTGAATTTGTGGAGCGAGCGGACGCAACGCATCGACGATTCACTTGCCAGTTCGGCATTGCTGGCAGCAGTGCCAGGGGCGAAGCGCTTCGGACATCGCGAGCTGCGCCGACTGACGAAACGCGTGCTACGTCGACTGCGGGGCAGCAAGACCTCGCAGCGGGCACTGCATCGACTGCGAATCGCGGTAAAAAGAGCGCGGTACCTCGGAGACATTCTCAGCGAGTCCGACTCAGGATTGCGGGACGTGCCGGGCAGGGAGCAGCTTGATCTGCTACACAAGCTCCAGAACACGCTCGGCGACCTCAATGACCTTTTCGGCTTGCGCGACTGGACGATCGGCGAAGACATGGAACCGGTAGCAAAGGACACGTTGCTTCGAGAAGTCGAGCAGCGCATCGACAATCGGCTGGCAAAGTTCAGGAAGATGCGCAAGGCCGCCAGAAGCAGCTTCAGCGAAAGTCCGCTTTGGACTTCCTAAGCGATCCCGAACGCCTCCGCCAGCAACTGATAGGAACGCAGGCGAGCCTGATGGTCGTGCGTGATCGTCACGACGATCAGTTCTTCGAGCTTGAGGGCCGCGGCCATACGGATCAGATCATCCCGCACCTTGTCCGGCGTACCAACGAAATGAGCAGGCCACTCCTGTCGCTCCGCTTCGGGCATATCTGCGTCGGCGCCGAGTTCCACGCGTGCTGCTTCGGGTGATGCAACGGGTCCCGTCATACCTTGTCGCAAGCGCCGCCGCAGCAAGCGGACGCTTAATGCGAGACGCTCGGCTTCCTTCTGAGTTTCCGCGCAGATAACTCCCACCGCCACCATCGCCTCAGGCCGGGCGCGATATTTCGAGGGCTGGAAGCCGGTGTAATAGCGCTCGATCGCGTCGCGAGTGGATTCGCCGCTGAAGAAATGGGCAAATGCGTAGGAGAGACCGAGCTGTGCTGCCGCCGACGAACTCCACAGGCTCGATCCGAGCAGCCAGACGTCAGCGCCGGTCAGGCTGTTGTCCGGCAGCCGGATGCGACTGAAAGCGTGATTCACCGGAAAGTCCTTATCCAGGAATGCGAGCAACTCCAGCAGCTGGTCGCCGAAATCGTCGGCGATGGCACCGTCCTTCCGGTCACGACGCAACGCGAAGGATTCGAGTGGTCCGCCGCCGGGCGCACGCCCAAGCCCCAGGTCGATGCGACCGGGATACAGGGCACTCAGCATCGCGAACAGTTCGGCGACCTTGAACGGACTGTAGTGCGGGAGCATTACGCCGCCCGATCCTATTCGGATCCGCTGCGTTTCTGCCCCCAGCCTCGCAATCAGAATCTCGGGGGCGGGACATGCAAGCGAGGCCATCGAATGGTGCTCGGCCACCCAGTAACGGGTGTAACCGCAGCGATCGGCGAGGCGGGCCAGTTCGATGGTGTTTCGCAGAGCATCAGCCGCAGTCTGGCCCTCCGAGATCGGAGCCTGATCAAGAATCGAGAGTCTCATGCGGTCGGGTCTTCCTGGGAACAGAAGATCCTATTCTACTGCGATCAGATGCGGCCCATGAGCAGCAAAACGATCAGGACCACAACCACAACGCCCAGAATGCCTGACGGTCCGTAGCCCCAGCTGCGGCTGTGAGGCCAGCTCGGAAAAGCGCCGACCAGAATCAGAATCAACACGATCAGAAGAATGGTGCCGATACTCATGGGAACTCCCTCAAATGGATTCGTGTTGTCGTGCGAGGCGACAGTAGGCTTGTTCCGGTGCTTGCGCGAGGGATGCCCACGCTGAAAGCGTGTAGGACTTGACTGATGGACGCGCCCTCGCCATCGTCCCATGCTGTGCAAACGCACATCACCCGAGGCAGGAGAAGTCATGATCAAGAAAGCGTGGGCGGTCTGGAAAGGCAGCATCAAGGAAGGCGGCGGCACGATCTCGACGGAGACCGGTGTGCTTAAGGATGCGCCTTACGGTTTCAAATCAAGATTCGAAGGTGGCAAAGGCACCAACCCCGAGGAACTGATCGGCGCGGCGCATGCGGGCTGCTTCTCGATGGCACTGTCGCTGATGCTGACTGAGGCTGGACTGATCCCGCAGCAGATCGAGACTCACTGTGACATTACGCTGGAGCGATTGCCCGATGGCTTTGCGATCACTGCGAGCCACCTGACTGTTGTGGCCAGTGTCCCGGGCGCAACGGAAGCGAAGTTCACTGAGCTGGCGAACAAGGCCAAAGCGGGCTGCCCCGTTTCCAAACTGCTGAACACGAAGATCACGATGGACGCGAAGCTGGTTGCCTGAGCATAAAGGTCTGCACCTTCAGGATGCCGGGTGCGGGATATGACAAACGCCAATTCGAGCGAGGGATCCATTCCGGGCGCGGATGAATTGCAGCAACTCGACGCTTACTGGCGCGCATGCAATTACCTCGCGGCCGGCATGATCTACCTTCAGGACAACCCGCTGCTGCGTGAGCCCTTGTCGCCAGAGCACGTGAAACGCCGGCTGCTCGGGCACTGGGGATCGAGTCCGGGTCTTGCCTTTATCTATGTGCACATGAACCGGGTGATCCGGCGGCATGACCTGAACGCGATTTTTCTGGCAGGTCCCGGCCACGGCGCGCCCGGGGTGCTCGCGCCTGTGTACCTTGAAGGCACGTACGGTGAGATCTACCCGCAGAAGGGCGAGAGCCTCACCGGCATGCAGCGCTTCTTTCATGACTTCTCGTTTCCCGGCGGCATCGGCAGTCATTGCACTCCCGAAACGCCGGGCTCCATCCATGAAGGAGGAGAACTCGGCTACAGCGTGTCTCATGCTTTTGGTGCGGCCTTCGACAACCCTGATCTGCTGGTGACAGTCGTCGTCGGTGACGGCGAAGCGGAAACCGGGCCGCTGGCAACGGCCTGGCATTCGACGAAGTTCCTGAACCCCCTCCGCGATGGAGCAGTCCTGCCGGTGCTGCATCTGAACGGCTACAAGATCAACAATCCAACCCTGCTGGCGCGTATTTCGCACGACGAACTGGATGCATTGTTCCGCGGCTATGGATGGACGCCGCATTTCGTAGAGGGCGATGACCCGCTGACCATGCACGCCCGGATGGCCGAAACGCTCGAGCGCTGTATCGCAGACATCAAGGCGATCCAGCATGAAGCGCGCAGTAGCGGGATTCCAGAGCGACCGAGCTGGCCGATGATCATCCTGCGCTCACCCAAGGGCTGGACGGGTCCTGCCCTGGTCGATGGACACCGGATCGAGGGCACGTGGCGCGCGCACCAGGTGCCGCTGACCGGGGTTCGGGAGAATCCAGCGCACCTCGCGATGCTCGAGTCATGGTTGCAGAGTTATCGCCCGGCGGAACTCTTTGATGCATCCGGCAAGCTCAATGCCGACCTCAGGAGGCTCGCGCCGGCAGGCGAGCGACGCATGAGTGCCAACCCTCATGCGAATGGCGGTCGCGTGCGTCGACCCCTTGAGCTGCCGGACTTCCGCCAGTACGCGGTGGAAGTTGTCAGCCCTGGCCAGGTCAGGCTCGGCAATACCCGGCGTCTTGGCGAGTTTCTGCGCGATGTCCTGCACCGTAACGCCGACAATTTTCGCGTCTTCGGACCGGACGAGACGACCTCCAACAAGCTCGACGCCGTCTATGACGCCAGCAAGAAGACGTGGATGGCAGCGCTGTTGCCGTCAGATGCCGACGGCGGTGAGCTCGCTGCGGACGGCCGTGTCATGGAAATGCTGTCGGAACATACGCTCGAAGGCTGGCTCGAAGGCTATCTGCTGACGGGTCGACATGGTTTCCTGTCGACCTACGAAGCATTCGTGCACGTCATCGATTCGATGTTCAACCAGCACGCGAAGTGGCTCGACACGGCCCAGGACATTGCCTGGCGTGTGCCCGTCTCGTCACTGAATCTGCTGATTACTTCCACCGTCTGGCGTCAGGATCACAACGGCTTTACGCATCAGGATCCCGGGTTTCTCGACGTCGTCGTCAACAAGAGTCCGCGAGTCGTGCGCATTTACCTGCCGCCTGATTCGAACTGCCTGCTGGCGGTCGCCAATCACTGTCTTGCGAGCACCAACCGCATCAATGTCATTGTCGCCGACAAGCAGAAGCATCTGCAGTACCTCGACATGGAGGCTGCCATCCGTCATTGCGCGAAGGGCATTGGCCTCTGGGAATGGGCCAGCACCGACCAGGGCGGCGAGCCGGAAGTCGTCCTCGTCGGGTGCGGCGATGTGGCCACGCAGGAGGCCCTCGCGGCGGCTGCCCTGTTGAAGAAGCACTTTCCGGACCTGCGGCTACGGTTCATCAATGTGGTCGATCTGTATACGCTCACACCGCCGCACGAGCATCCGCATGGACTGTCCGACCTCGATTTCGATTCACTCTTCACGACGGACAAGCCGATCATCTTCAACTTCCATGGGTATCCGTGGCTTATCCACCGCCTGAGCTATCGGCGCACCAACCATGACAATCTTCACGTGCGCGGCTACAAGGAAAAGGGCAACATCAACACACCGCTGGAGCTTGCCATTCGCAACGAAGTCGACCGCTTCAGCCTGGCGATCGACGTCATCGACCGAGTGCCGCGATTGAAAGTCGCGGGCGCTCATGTCAAGGAACTGCTGGAGGACCTGCAGCTGGACTGCCTGAGCTACGCCCACAAGGAGGGTGTGGATCGCACGGAAGAACGCGACTGGAAGTGGGACGGGAAATCCTGATGACAACGCAACTTGAATCGCTGCAGCGCTGGTCGGTCATCGTCGCCGATACGGGAGACCTGGCTGCGATCGAGCGCTTTCGCCCTCAGGACGCCACGACGAATCCGAGTCTGATTCTCGCGTCGGCGCGGGATCCCCGTTACCGTCCTCTCGTCGATTCGGCGCTGGCGCATGTGGCGCGCATCAGCGATCGGGAGACGCGCGCAGAACACCTGATAGACGAGCTGTTTGTCGCGTTCGGGCGGCGCATTCTTGAACTGATTCCGGGCAGGGTATCGACCGAAGTGGACGCGAGACTGTCCTTCCAGCAGGCCGCCACGGAGAACAAGGCGAGGCGGCTCATCGAACTGTACGAAAGAGCGGGCGTGCCGAGGGATCGCGTCCTGATCAAGATTGCCAGTACGTGGGAAGGGATCTGTGCAGCCGGGCGCCTTGAACGGGAAGGCATTCACTGCAATCTCACGTTGCTGTTCAGTTTTGCCCAGGCCGTTGCGTGCGCTGATGCGGGGGTCACCCTGATCTCGCCGTTTGTCGGCAGAATCTACGACTGGTATCGCGCGGCCAGAGGTGGGGCAGAGATCTCGCGCGAAGACGATCCCGGCGTCAGTTCCGTCGTTCGCATCTACCAGTACTACAAGAAGTTTGACTACCCGACCCAGGTCATGGGGGCCAGCTTTCGCAAGACCACGCAGATTCTGGATCTCGCCGGTTGCGACCTGCTGACCATCAGTCCGGAACTGCTCGGCGCCCTCGAGTCTGTCGACGGTGAAGTCGCTTCCACGACTTGACCCGGCAACGGCGAAGGTCACCAGCATTTCACGCGAACAGCTGGATGAAGCGGACTTTCGCTGGTTGCACAATGAGGACGCAATGGCGACAGAGAAACTTGGCGATGGCATTCGCCGCTTTCACGCCGACGGGCAGAAGCTCGTCGAATTTGCGTTTGGTCTCGCGAACGGTTGACAGCCCTTCAGGGAGCGGCAGGCGCCACCAACGCGCCAACCTGGCCACTGCGCTGCAGCGAGGCGGCGATGAAGCCAGAGGATTTCATCTCTTCCACGAACGAATGCAGCCAGGAGGGTGCGAGCGCGCGACCTTTGGGAATGCCAACCGCCTGCGGAACATCCATGAACCGGTCGCTCATGATCCGCATGGCAGCGTCTGTGCTCGCATACGCCGCGAGCTGCTGACGGACGCCGGCCACCGCTTCCAGCTTGTCGGCCAGAAACAGATCGATCATCGCCCGACCGCCACCTGTTGATGCCCTGACGATGGTCGCGTTCCTGAGGGTGCGGGTCAGATACAGGTCATAGGCGGAGCCACGTCCCACGGCGACTCGCACGCCTGGGCGATCGACGTCCGCAACCGACCTCAGCGGTGAGTCATTGCGCACCATGTAAGTTGCTTCAATGAGTACATAGGGTGCAGTGAAGTCGATCTCGGTCGCCCGAGCCGGTTCAACCGCCAGAAAGGCGACATCCCACTGGTTGGTCTTCAGTGCTTCAAACACCTTCCCCGCTGCGTCAAACGTGACCAGGGCAACCGGCACACCCAGCCGTCGACCCAGCTCGCGCGCGAGATCCACCGTGACGCCCTTGATTTCACCGGTTGCCGGATCCTGTTGCGCCATCACGGCATTGCCAAGGTTGATGGCAGCGCGCAGTGTTCCGGAAGGCGCAAGCTCTTGAATGACTTCCGGTGGCGCTGTCGGGCCAGCGCGAAGCTGCGGCGGCGGTTGCAACGGTACCAGTCGTCACGGCACTCATCAGCACGGCCAGGGCCACAACTCCTGGGTGCACGGGTACCACCGTTCAGTCAGGAAGCTTGTCGAGTGCGACAGGCTTTGCTCGACTCGTAACATACGCATAGATGTCGGCCAATTCTGCGTCGCTCAGAATCTCCGGGCTGTAGGGCGGCATTTGCAGGCGTGGCTTGCGCGTAAACAGAGTAAATGCCGCGATGGGCAATGCAGCGGGGCCGAGCCTCGGAGCTGTCGAGTAGGGCGAGCCTTGGGCTTCACCACCGTGGCATTGATCGCAACCGACCTTGAAATAGGCAACCTTGCCCCGGGCTGCGTTGCCGGCTGCTGCTGCCGGCCCCGGCGATTGTGCGCCGGCCCCAGGCGAGACGGCCAGCAGCGACGCAAGTGCAATCGAGGGCATCCAGTTCATAAGCTTGCTGCGGTGGATCATCGCGGTTGCACCACGACGTCGACCAGCGCTGGCTCGCCGCGCTTGACGACAGCAATGGCGCGCTTCAACGCAGGGCCGATGTCCCGCGGATTGCTGATCGGTCCCTCCGCGTACCAGCCCATGCTCTGTGCGAGTTTGGCGTAGTCGATTCCGGGATTGTCGATCTCGTTGCCGATGTGCGCACGGTCGACGCCGCGGTTGCGGCGATTGGACATGCGCTGAATGTGCATCTTTTCTTCGTGATACGCCCTGTTGTTGTTCATGATCGTCAGCAGCGGAATCTTGTGATGTGCCGCCGTCCACAACACGCCAGGTGCATACATCAGGTCGCCATCGTTCTGGATGTTGACGGACAAGCGCCCGTACTTGCGATTGGCAAGGGCCGCGCCGACGGCGGCCGGTGCGCCATAGCCAATCCCGGAGCCGCCGGAGACGCCGAGATGCTGGTAATGCTTCGTAAAATCCCACAAGCGTACCGGCCAGCCGCTCAGGCCCCCGCTGACCAGCGACCAGTCTTCCGTGCGGATCTGCTCCCAGATTTCGGCCGCGAGGCGTGCCGTAGTGATCGGTGATGCATCCCAGGCATGGGCTGCGTCCGCGCGGAACCTTTCGCGGGCCGCCCCGCTCGCCTCTGCGAGCGCCTTGCCGCGTCGCTCGAAGGCACTCTTGCGCTGGTCGGTGAGCAGGCGGCGCACGGCTTCGATCAACGAGGGCAATGTAGCCTCGCCGTCGCCCGTCAGGGCCATGTTCACAGCGAAGTAGCGCTGAAAGTCCTGATAGTTGGCCTTCTGGATGAGATCGGTTGC
This sequence comes from uncultured Pseudomonadota bacterium, assembly GCA_963819685.1. GTDB lineage: Bacteria > Pseudomonadota > Gammaproteobacteria > Steroidobacterales > Steroidobacteraceae > CAIUGU01. The sequence continues at coordinate 392,413 of CAWFXI010000007.1, read as the reverse complement.
ATTCAGTGTGATCAGCTTTGCATCCGGCCTGACAGCAGGTCGCGTCGTACGCTCCACCTGGTCGACGAAGATGTTGGTGGCGCCGAAGAAATTGCTGATTTCGAGGCCGACAATGACATCCGCTGCAGCAATGGCTGCATTGGTCCGATAGGTCTGGTTCAGCGGGTGGCGCGTCGGAAAGTTCATCCGTCCGGCGCCGACGGGAGGCATCAAGTTCGGTATCGTGCTCACCACGCCTGCCTGCAACAGTTCGGCCAGTTCGACCAGCCTGTCGAGACCGGCTGGCGTGCGTGCGAGGCGATCGGCGATGAACAGCGGTTGTTCCGCCTCGACCAGCAGACGTGCCAGTTCAGTCACGGCGCCTGATTCAGCCTGAGGCGGCGACGTTGGTGTCAGCTTTGGAATGACCAGCGGCCGTTCGGAATGAATGGGCAGTTCCTGCAATTCGGTGTCGGCCACGAGGACCACCGGGCCCGATGGCGGCGTCATCGCCAATTTATAGGCGCGAACGGCAGATTCGCCGAAGTGCTGCAACGACACCGGCGAGTCGTCCCACTTCGTGTAGTCGCGCACCATGGCAGCCGCATCCTGCACGCTGTGCACCCATTCAACTCCGGGCGCGCGCATTGTGGCATCGAGCGTGTTGCCAAGAATCACGTACACCGGCACCCGGTCGCACCAGGCGTTGTAGACCGCCATCGATGCGTGCTGGATGCCCACGGTGCCATGCGCCATGACCGGCAGCGGCTTGCCTTCCGCCTTGAAATACCCGTGCGCCATTGCGACGGAGGATTCCTCGTGCATGCAGGTAATCAGCTCGGGCTTCGAGTTACCGCCATAGTTAATGATGGATTCATGAAGGCCACGAAAGCTCGATCCCGGGTTGGCACAGATATATTCAAAGCCGAGCGACTTGAACACATCGACCATGTAGTCGGAGCCGGCACGGCCTTCAGCCTTTACTTCGCTCGCGGCCGGGGTAGCCCCTGCGGGCGGTGACGTTGCAGCTGGAGCCTGCGCCGCAGCCACTGAAGTGACCGCGGCAGCTGCAGCGGTTGCGGCGCCGGTTGCGGCGGCTTGCAGCAGGAAACTGCGCCGGCCGGAGGAGATTTCATCTGATGAGTTCGACATGGAGCGCATCGTAAGCTGCTGTGGGCCGCAGCTGCAAGACGGCCCGCCGGGAAAGTCATGGCCTGGACGCTGCCTGCGCCAACAGATGCAATCCGCTTCGTATTTGCCCACACTGCAGTTCGGAGGCGTGAACCTGATGAACGTACGTACTGCAACGATGGCGGCCGCATTGGCCCTGCTGAGTGTGTCCGCCTCCGCGCATCATTCCATCGCCGCCGTCTATGACAGCAGTCAGCCGCGGACGCTGGAAGGCGTGGTCACCCGGTTTGCGTTCATTCATCCACACCCGTTCATTACGCTGGAAGTTCGTGATGGCAAGTCCGCTCCCCAATCATGGCGCCTGGAGATGGACAACCGCTTTGAACTGGAAGATGTCGGCGTAACTGTGGATACCTTCAAGGCCGGCGACCGGATTGTCGTGACGGGGAGCTCCGGCAGGAACCAGGCGCTGACGCTCTACATCCGCAGACTTGATCGACCTGCAGACGGCTTTTCGTACGAGCAGGTCGGCGCGAGTCCCAGGATCAGCCTGCCGTCGCGTTAATCAGAGCAACGAACGTACCGCGCCGTACAGCCCGCCCAGGAGCAGAACAACCGTTGGCAGGAAAGTCAGACCAAAGCCTGGACCGCGCGCCTTCGGCTCGCGAATGTAGCCAGCGGCATAAATGGCCCGACCCAGAATAAAGACCACCCCAAGAATTGTTGCCCAGAGCGGACTGAGATACAGGCCGAACAACCAGATTCCCGGAATGAATGCTACCAGTTGCTCGAGTGTGTTCTGCTGGACGCGGAAGTAACGCTCGAACACTTCATTGCCTGTTATAGCCGGCGCGGATACGCCGAATCTGCCGCGAGCCCCGCCTACCATGATTCCGAATGCCAGGTATTCAAGCAATGCCACCACAATCGTTATTGCAACCCAGGCCATGGCCACTCCTTACAGGTCTGTTCTTGATTTGCTTGGATGAGATTCACCCTGCCTGATCCCGGTGGGTAACCACGCAGTCGAGGATAGCAGACAACCTCTGCTCGTATGCCTTTACCACGCAGGCCAACGCTCCGCCTTGCCGTGGGACCGAGGCGTTCAGGCAAGATACCCGCATTGCACAGAGGGAGCGTTGTAACCATGGCCATCTTCATGGCGTTGAACAGCATCGGAGGAGAGCTCGAGGCGGTCGAGCGGCCGATACCGCAGCCGCGCGCCGGGCAGGTATTGCTCAAGGTTCGCGCCTGCGGCGTCTGTCGCACGGACCTGCACATCGTCGATGGCGAGTTGCCGAATGCACGCGTCCCCATCGTTCCAGGACATGAGATTGTCGGTGAAGTGGTGCAGTGTGGAGCCGGCGTGAGGCTCCAGGCGGGAACTCGTGTTGGAGTGCCGTGGCTCGGGTATACCTGCGGACACTGTACATACTGCGAAGCCGATGCAGAAAATCTGTGCGATGCGGCGCGATTCACCGGCTATGACGTGGATGGAGGCTACGCCGAGTATGTGGTGGCAGAGGCGAACTACTGCTTCCCTTTGCCCGCAGCGCTTGACGACCTGCAGGCTGCACCGCTCCTCTGTGCCGGGCTGATTGGCTACCGCTCACTGCGACTGGCAGGCAACGGCAAGAGGGTTGGACTTTACGGATTCGGCGCCGCTGCCCACCTCATCGCGCAGGTAGCAGTGTGGCAGGGACGTGAAGTCTATGCGTTCACGCGACCCGACGATGCCGCCGCGAGAACATTGGCTCTGCAGCTGGGAGCACGTTGGGCAGGGAGCAGCGATGAGCCGCCACCGGTGCAGCTGGATGCCGCCATTCTGTTCGCGCCCGTAGGCGCGCTCGTACCAGTGGCGCTGCAGGCAGTTTGCAAGGGCGGGGTCGTGGTGTGCGGCGGCATCCACATGAGCGACATTCCGGCGTTTCCTTACCGCTGGCTGTGGGGTGAGCGGGTGATCCGCTCCGTCGCGAACCTCACGCGGCGCGATGCTGCGGAATTTTTCGAACTGGTGCCGCAGGCGAAAGTGACGGCTCACGTAGAGTCATTTGCCCTCACGGATGCGAACATTGCATTGGCACGACTCAGGGCCGGACAGATTTCAGGCGCGGCTGTGCTTGTTCCAGACATGCGATGATGAGATTCCCCGGACTGAACGCGCGAACCATTTTCAGGACCCTTGATGTCAGCCAGAACCAGAACTCAATCCGGTCGCTTCGATGCGGCTTACTATCGCCGCTTCTATCTGGCGCCGGCTACGCGCGCGACGAGTCGTGTTGAAACTGATCATCGTGGCCGCCTGATTGCGGCGGCCGTGCAGCAACTTGGCCTGCCCGTGAGCAGGATTCTGGATGCGGGCTGCGGTCTGGGCTGGTTCCGCAAGCCGTTGCTGCAGGCTTTTCCCAAGGCCCGTTATACGGGCCTCGAGTACAGCGAATATCTCTGCGGGAAGTATGGCTGGATCCAGGGTTCCATTGCCGACTTCCGCAGTCGTCATGCATTCGATCTCGTGATCTGCAGCGACGTACTGCAATATCTGGATGATCGGGCGGCGGCGAAGGCAATTGTCAATCTTGCGCGCCTGTCGCGCGGCGCGCTCTATTTGCACGCTCCAACCGAGCTGGATTTCCGGGAGCATGCAGATCCGGAGGGAACCGACGTGGATGTGCGGCTACGCTCAGGGGACTGGTATCGGAAGCAAGCTGGACAGGCACTTTGAACACGCGGGCTTCGGGGTCTACGTCAAGCACGGCGTGCCGGTCACGCAGTGGGAACTGGAGGGCGGAACAGGATGACGCGATGAATTGATAGCGAAATGACGTGACGATGAAGGAACGCGTTATTCTCTTACGACATCACGTCTCTACGTCTCTTCGCCTCTGGTAACTTCGTGCCTTTCAGCCCCGTATGTTGCGTACGCGCAGGTGTCGTCTTGCCATCCCGAGTCTTGTGGGGCCGTCTCGTCCCTTCGGGCACGCCGCCTGTTCCCGCTGGTTGCCAGGCGGGAATCAACTGATGCTTGCCGGGGCCAATCAGATCGGCGCGACCCATCCGCTTCAACGCGTCGCGCAGGATCGGCCAGTTGTTCGCATCGTGCCATCTCAGGAAGGCCTTGTGCAGCCGCCGCACTTTCAGGCCCCGGGGAATCACTACTTCCTCGCTTGCGTGCGTCACCTTGCGTAGTGGATTCTTGCCTGAGTGGTACATCGCCGTTGCAGTGGCCATGGGCGATGGCAGGAAGGCCTGCACCTGATCTGTTCGAAAGCCGTTCTTCTTGAGCCACAACGCCAGTTCCAGCATGTCCTCATCGGTGGTGCCCGGATGTGCTGCGATGAAGTAAGGAATCAGGTACTGCTCCTTGCCGGCCTCCTTTGAGAACCGGTCGAACAGCTCCTTGAAGCGGTAGTAGCTGCCAACACCTGGCTTCATCATCTTCGCTAGCGGACCCTCTCCAATGGCCTCTGGAGCAATCTTCAGGTAGCCCCCCACGTGATGCTGCACCAGCTCCTTGACGTACTCCGGCGATTCAACCGCCAGGTCGTAACGGACACCGGAACCGATCAGCACCTTCTTGATGCCCGGCAGCGTTCGCGCACGTCGATACAGTTTGATCAGCGGGCTGTGGTCAGTGTTCAGGTTCGGGCAGATGCCGGGGAAAACGCAGGACGGCCGCCGGCAAGCCGATTCGATCTCCTTCGACTTGCACGCCAGGCGATACATGTTGGCCGTCGGGCCGCCAAGATCGGAAATCACCCCGGTAAAGCCAGGCGTCGAATCGCGGATCGTTTCCATCTCGCGAATGATCGAGTCTTCCGAGCGGTTCTGGATGATGCGGCCTTCATGTTCGGTGATCGAACAGAATGTGCAGCCACCAAAACAGCCGCGCTGGATCGAGATCGAAAAGCGGATCATCTCGTACGCAGGAATCTTCGCGTCACCGTAAGCCGGATGCGGCACGCGGCTGTAAGGCAATTCGTAGACCGCGTCCATCTCTTTCATGGTCAGCGGAATCGGCGGCGGATTCAGCCAGACATCGATGTCACCGTGTCGCTGTACAAGGGCGCGCGCGTTACCGGGATTCGATTCGAGATGCAGGATGCGCGATGCATGGGCATAGAGCACCGCGTCGGCTCGCACAGCGTCGAATGACGGCATGCGGATGACCGAGTGTTCACGTGATGCCGTAGGTACCTGTCGATAGAAGCGCACGACCTGGGCAGACGGGACTGCCTGTCCGCTGTCCGCCGTCCGCTTTGTATCCTTCCTGTCCGATTCAACTGTCCCCCGTCCCCTGTCCCCTGTCCCCTTCATTCCTTCCATCGCGTACGGATCGACTGGCGGATTCAGCGGTCCAGGCACATCGACAGTCGTTGAATCGATTTCGATCCAGTCGGCAGGCGTATTGCGCCTCGCGAATGACGTTCCCCGAAGATCCGTGATCTGATCAATCGCATCGCCTGCGGCCAGCCGATGTGCAATGGCAACGATCTGCCGCTCAGCATTGCCGTAGACGAGCAGATCCGCCTTGGCATCAAGCAGGATCGAGCGCCGGATCTTTTCCGACCAGTAGTCGAAATGAGCGATCCGTCTGAGGCTCGCTTCAATGCCGCCGATGACAACGGGGCAATCCGGAAAGGCTTCACGCACACGCTGTGAATAGACGATGACCGAGCGGTCGGGGCGTTTGCCGCCGATGCCACCAGGTGTGTAGGCGTCGTCACTGCGAACCCGCTTGTCGGAGGTGTAGCGGTTCACCATCGAATCCATGTTCCCGGCAGTGACGCCAAAGAACAGGTTTGGTCGCCCGAGTCGCGCGAAATCCTGGTCACTGCGCCAGTCCGGCTGGGCGATGATGCCGACCCGGAAGCCCTGGGCCTCAAGCATTCGTCCAATGATCGCCATGCCGAAACTGGGGTGGTCGACGTAGGCATCGCCTGTCACCAGGATGACGTCGCAGCTGTCCCAGCCGAGCGTGTCCATTTCCTCCCGGGACATGGGAAGGAACGGCGCGGTCCCGAACCGGGAAGCCCAGTATTTACGGTAGGAAAAGAGGTCGCGGGCGGGCTGCATGGGGCGGGGAGTTTACCTCACACGCAAGATGCGGCAATGCGTATCGACGCGTTGCACTAGATGCGTGCCAGGCAGGCGGCAGGAGCCCTGCAGCATAGGTGTTTCCCCGGAGGCGTCGGCTTTGGCGCGAGGCGTACAGTGACCCGCGCTTCCGACGGCATAAAGCGACACTTCGATTCCTGATTCCCCATCAGGCTGGCACGAGTTCAGGGCTGCACACCGCAACGATGTGCAGCGAATTCACAGTAGAAGGAGGAGCTTCCCATGACATCGCTTCGACAGATTCCTGCGACGGTTCTGGCATTCACAGTTGTTCTTGCATCCCTGACGGCGTGGTCCGCACAGGCGGCCGATCCATGCGGTCGGTACATGGAAAGAGAATATTGCTAAATCCACCTACAGTCCAGGTCCTACGCCGAAAGTCGGAGGTACGACCAAGATCGAGGCCATCAAGGCGGATACAAGCTGGTCGCGGATGGCGGCGTCAATGGACAAGGTCAGGCCGTACATACCAGGAGTACACCGCGAAGTTCGACGGCAAAGACTATCCCGCTCACGCAAACCCTTGACGGTCAGCCCGAGTCCCAACGTGGACGCGGTTGCGATCGCATGAAAAAGATTGATGACTATACTTACGAGACTACTGAGCAAACTCAAGGGGCAGGCGCTCACGACGATTCGCACTGTGATTTCAAAAGATGGCAAGACACGAACGAACATGGTCTCCGGCAAGAATGCGCAGGGACAAACCGTAAATAATATGGTCGTCTCCGAGAAGCAGTACAGAGAGAAGGCAAGCTGAAGCTGGGGACGGACCTACGCGGGTCTGTCCCCGAACAGCAGGCGGAATTCTTCAGCCGACATGGGAATGCCGAAGTAATAACCCTGCATCTCGTCGCAGTGGTTCTGACGCAGGAACTTCACCTGTTCTTCGGTCTCGACACCTTCGGCAACCACCTTGAGACCGAGGTTGTGCCCGAGCGCGATGATCGTCCGCACGATGGTCGCGTCGTCATGATCGGTCGCGATGTCCTGCACGAATGACCGATCCACCTTGAGTCGATCCACCGGAAACCGCTTCAGATAGCTCAAAGAGGAATACCCGGTACCGAAATCATCCACCGCAACCTGAATGCCGAGCTTCTTGAGATCGACCAGCATGGCAGCAAGTTTGTCGGGGTCGTGCATGACCATGCTCTCAGTCAGCTCGATCTCGAGGTATCGGCCATCAAGTCCTGTCTCGGCCAGAACATCGGCTACGGTTTCGACCAGGTTGTCATGACGGAACTGTCGTGCGGAGACGTTCACCGAGACGACGATGGGCGGTAGCCCGGCTCGCTGCCACGCCTTGTTCTGCGCGCAAGCTGTCTGCAGCACCCAGCGGCCGATCGGGACGATCAGCCCGGTTTCCTCGGCGAGTGGAATGAAGCGTCCGGGGGGAATCATGCCCTGTTCCGGAATGTGCCAGCGGATCAGTGCTTCAGTGCCGATGATGCGGCCACTGGCCAGGTCGACGCGCGGCTGGTAGTGCAGCAGGAACTGCTGTCTCTCCAGCGCGCGGCGCAGACGGCTCTCCATCTCGAGCCGTTCCGTCATCTGCACGTTCAGATCATTCGTGAAGTAGCTGAAGCTGTTGCCACCACTTTCCTTAGCGCGATACATCGCCGAGTCGGCGTTCTTCAGCAACGCTTCTGCTTCGTTGCCATCGGCGGGATACATGGCGATGCCGATACTGCAGGTGACGTTGAACTCACCTTCATCGATGACCCACGGCTGGGCGACGGACGACAGCACGCGCTCCATGATGCGCGTGACGATCTCCTGGCCGGAATCGTCCGCAATCAGCAATACGAATTCGTCGCCACCCAGACGTGCGACCGTATCGCAATCGCGAACGCAGGCTCGCAGGCGCTCGGCGGTCGTCTTCAGCAGCCGGTCCCCGAAATGGTGGCCCAGGCTGTCATTGACGAACTTGAAACGGTCAAGATCGACGAAGGCCACCGCGACTTCCGAGCCGTGACGCTGCGCGGCAAGAATGGCCTGCTGCAGGCGATCGTTGAGCAATGAACGATTGGCGAGGCCAGTCAGCGTGTCGAAGTTTGCCTGCTGCTCGATCCTGGCCTGATACAGCTTGCGCTCGGTGACGTCTTCGACCGTGCCTTCGTAGAGCAGGACACGGGCGTTGTCGTCGAAAACCGCTCGCGCATTCTCGGAGATCCAGATGATGTCGCCGTCTTTTCTGTAGACCTGCGATTCGAATCCCGTGACTGAGCCACGATCCTTGATGATGCGCATGAATTCTTCGCGCCGGCTCGGGTCCACGTACAGCTGCCGGCGGATATCCTTGAAGTGATCGGTCATCTCCTCCGGAGATTCGAAACCGTAAATGCGCGCGAGCGCCGGATTTGCATCCAGGTAGGTGCCGTCAGGCGTCGTCCGGAAAATCCCTTCGACCGCATTGTGAAACAGGCTGTGATAGCGCCGTTCGGCTTCACGAAGAGCGTGCACCGCTTCGCGGCGGTCCGTGATGTCCTGGATGATGCCTTCGATGGCCGTCACCTTGCCTTCGCTGTTGACGACGCCAGTCCCCCGTTCCCACACCCACCGCACCTCCCCGTCCGCGCGCAGGATGCGGTATTCGATATCAAAGCGACGACGCTGGGCGATGGCTTCCTGCCCTGCTTCGCGAATGCGCTCGCGGTCCTCCGGGTGTATGAGCGTTTCGTACGCGATCCTGGCATTGAGGAGCAGATCTTCAGGAGGGTAGCCAGTCAGTCGCGAGCAGCCGTCGCTGACGAATTCCATGGTCCATTCGGCGTCGTCCCTGCAGCGATACACCATGCCATCGAGATTCCCGAGCAGCGTCTTCAGCATCCGGGTGTGTTCGTGCGAACCGGTGCTCAACGCCGGATCCCGCTTTATGCGCTCCCGTGCCGGAAAACGGCCGGTCAACATGAAGATTCGCGCCGTCTGGTCGCCGGACAACGGGACGCCGACGTCTTCTTCCGAAGGCGGGGGTTTGTCCGAACCTGGGTTGGCGACTGAACTCATCATCAAAGCTTCCGGAGGCATGAATAGCAGACCAGTCGACATACTGTCGGCGGTTGATCACACTTTCTTGAGCCGCGTGCGGAATAATTTGTCCGCACGAAAAGGCAGCGTCCGTTGCTCCCGGGCCGTGCGTAGGGGGAACTCGCAAATTGCTCGCGTCCACGCCGCCGGCAGGCCTGTTCCATTGGCTGCATGACTTATGCAAATTGTTGAAAAAAGAGACTTTATTTGTGAAAGCGCGTCCTCCCGGCAACATCGTTTACAGCACTGGCCTTGGGCGAGTGTGTCCCGGTTGCCTGAGGCCGGTTGCCGAGTGCGTCTGCAAGACCGCAAAGGCTGCCGAGGCCCGCAAAGTGGCGCAGGGCGGGGCGGTCAGGGTTGGCCGCGAAACTCAAGGAAGAAAGGGCAAGGGCGTCACCCTCATCACCGGGTTGCCACTCGCGCTTCCTGCTCTTGAGCAGCTCGCCACTCAGCTCAAGAAGCGCTGTGGGTCAGGGGGCACGGTGCGCGAGGGCATTATCGAGATCCAGGGCGATCACCGGGATCTGCTGGTCGCCGAGCTGATCCGGCTCGGCTGGGGTGCAAAAAAATCAGGGGGATAGTTCACCCTTTCTCCTGATGCCCGCCGAACTCCTGGCGCATTGCCGAAAGGATCTTGTGCGAGAACGACTCTTCGCCTCGTGAGCTGAAACGGCTGAACAGTGCGCTCGCCAGTACAGGCGCCGGTATGCCGAGATCGATGGCTGCGGCCAGCGTCCACCTGCCTTCGCCGGAATCGGATACCTGTCCCGAGAATCGCGCGAGCGTCGGGTCTTTTGCCAGGCTGCCTCCGATCAGGTCCAGTAGCCAGGAGCGCACGACGCTTCCGTGTCGCCACAACTCTGCAATGGCCTGCAGATCGAAGTCGTAACGGTAGGCTTCGGGGTGCTCAAGCGGCGAGGTTTCGGCATCTGCACTGCGTTCATGGGCGCCACGACCCGCTGCATGCAGCAGATTGAAGCCCTCCGCGTACGCGGCCATCAGGCCGTACTCGATGCCGTTGTGAACCATCTTTACGAAATGACCGGCACCCGCAGGCCCGCAGTGCAGGTATCCGTGTCGGGCAGATTCCCTGGGGAGGGAGTCATCCGCATTGCGGCCGGGCGCCAGGCTCCTGAGCAGCGGTTCGATCTGCCTGACCGCATGTTCTGCGCCGCCCACCATCAGGCAGTAGCCATTTTCAAGGCCCCAGACGCCGCCACTGGTACCGACGTCGATGAAGTGCACGTCGCGCGCTGCGAGTCGGGCACTCGTCCCGATCGCATCACGGTAGTTGGAATTGCCGCCGTCGATGAGGATGTCGCCCGCGCCGAGCATCGGCACAAGCGCTTCAATCGTGTCCTGCACGATGCCTGCCGGCAACATCAGCCAGATCACTCTTGGCGCTTTCAGCTTCGCAACGAGTTGCGCGGCTGTGGCCGCAGAATGAGCCCCCGCAGGCTCAAGAGCCTGCATGGCCGCAGCATTGACATCATGCACCACACAATCGTGGCCGCCCTCGAGCAGGCGACGAACCATGTTTGCGCCCATGCGCCCCAATCCGATGAACCCGAGTTGCATGCAAACTCCGTCGAGGATGTGTCTACAGGAGGGCCAGACTGTACGGTAAACTCCCCGCAGCAACAAAAGACCTGAAGCCTTCATGCCGAATACCAAGTCCTCGAATTCGTTCATTTTCCCGGCTTCCGCCCGGCGACTCGCGGTGCTGTCGTGCGCTTTGCTTGCGTTGACCCTGGCGGGCTGTCGTATTTCGCCTGCCTGCAGCGACGTCGATCAGCCCTATCAGGAGGCCCGTGCGGTGCCCGCGCTCAAGGTTCCTGCAGGGATGGATGCTCCGGGCCGGAGCGGTAACCTGAACGTTCCTGCAGCAGCCGCGCCGGCCCCGGCGGCAACGGCGAGCAGCGAGAGACGGGACGGAAAATGTCTTGATGAAGCGCCTTCCTACTTTGGAACGGCAATTTCGCCGCTGAGCCTGCCAGAAGAGGTAGTGGCTGTGTGGGCTGAAGCCTGGAGCGAGCGGCAGACCGATCGCATGATGGCGACTTATTCTCCGCGTTTTGAAGCCCCGGACGGTACGGCAAGCGCAGTCTGGCTCGAGCAGCGACGTGAACAGGTAGCGACAGGGCCTGTTCCGAAAGCAGGTGTCCAGGGCTTGAAGGTTACGCAGCCTGCAGCGGATCGACGCATTGCCACATTCGCCCAGCGGTTTGACAACAATTCAATTCGCCGGGAACTGACGCTCGTTCGCGAGAACAGCTTCTGGCGCATCATCGCCGAGCGGGTCATTGATCTCCAATAGGGCGAAGCGCAGCCTTTCCGGCGCTGCGCTTCCCGTACTTCCCGAGTGGATCCCGTGACCGACTTAAGCGTAGCAGCGACCATTCCCGTAGCCGTTCGTCTGCAGGCGGGCTCCGTCCGGGCCGCTCTCATCGACCGCCTGGAGCGATCGCTGGGCAAGGACCTTGCGAATGCGACCCGTCACGATCTCTATGACGCATTGTCGATTGCGATTCGCGGCGAGCTGGCCGAACGCTGGGTCGCGACGCGCCGCCGGGTCGGGCAGGCACACGTCAAGAGCGTCTGCTACCTGTCGATGGAGTTCCTGCTGGGCAGGAACCTGATCAATGCACTGTCGTCGCTCGACAGGAATCTCGTGGATGAAGCCCGTGAAACGCTCGGAGCGCTCGGGCACACCCTCGAAGACGTGGCGGCCGAAGAGGAGGACCCCGGCCTTGGCAACGGCGGCCTGGGGCGCCTCGCAGCCTGTTTTCTAGATTCCCTCGCAACGCAGGGATATGCCGCAACCGGCTACGGCATCCGCTACGACTACGGCATCTTTACTCAGGTCATTGACGAAAATGGCGCGCAGCGTGAACTCGCCAGCTCCTGGCTCAGATTCCAGAACTTCTGGGAGAATGGCCGCGGCAATATTCGTTACCGGATACGCTTCGGCGGCCGCTGTCTGACGGCGCGCGACGGGGAAGGCATCGAGCGTCGCCAGTGGGTGGATACCAGCGATGTCTGGGCCGTTGCGTACGATTTCCTGATCCCGGGCAACAACAGTCCCGCTGTCAATCATCTGCGGCTCTGGTCGGGTCGCGCCATCACGCCGTTCAGGATCGAGGATTTCAACGCCGGCAACTACGCCGCCGCCGTGGCGGACCAGATCGACGCCAAGAATCTCACGCGCGTGCTGTATCCCGACGATTCGACACCCCAGGGCAAGGAGCTGCGCTTCAAGCAGCAGTATTTCTGCGTCAGCGCTTCGGTTCAGGACCTGATCGCCCAGCACCTGTGTGAAGGCCGGACGCTGCAGCAACTTGCTGACGGTGTGGCCATCCAGCTCAACGATACCCATCCGGCGCTGGCCATTGTCGAGTTGATGCGCCTGCTGATGGATGAGCACGGATTGAGCTGGGACAACGCATGGGCCATCACACGCAAGGTCTGCAGTTACACCAACCACACGCTGTTGCCGGAAGCCCTGGAAACCTGGTCGGTGGATCTGCTCGAACGTGTGCTGCCGCGCCACATGCGCATCATCTACAGGCTCAACAAGGATTTTCTCGAGGAAGTCAGCGCGCTGTACCCCGGAGACCAGGATCGTCTGCGGCGCATGTCGCTGATCGATGAGAACGGATCCAAGTTCGTGCGGATGGCGTATCTGTGCGTCCTCGGCAGCCATCACATCAACGGTGTGGCAAAACTGCATTCGCAGCTGATGCGCGAAACCATCTTTGCCGACTTTGCGCAGATGTGGCCGCAGCGCTTCATCAATGTTACCAACGGCATTACGGTGCGGCGCTGGCTGAAGCAGGCCAATCCGGGCCTTGCCGCGCTTCTGACCGAGAAGAATGGCTCCGCCTGGGAGAATGATCTCGAGGATCTCGACCGCCTGAAATGGGCAGCCGAGGATGCCGGATTCCGCGAGCGGTTCCGCAGCATCAAGCAGGCAAACAAGGTCCGCCTCGCGGCACGCATACTCGATCTCACTGGCGTGGAGGTCGATTCAAGATCGCTGTTCGATGTCCAGGTCAAGCGCATCCATGAATACAAGCGCCAGCTGCTGAATCTGCTGTACGTGATCGTGCGCTATCAGCGCATCATTGCCGCACCCGAAGAAGACATTGTGCCGCGAACGGTGATCATTGCGGGCAAGGCAGCACCGGGCTATGTCGTGGCGAAAGCCGTCATCAAGCTCATCAATGGCGTGGCCCGCGTGCTGAACGCAGATGAGCGGGTCCGCGGCAAACTGAAGCTGTGCTTCCTCCCTGACTATGATGTGTCACTGGCGCAGGAAATCATGCCCGCCGCAGATCTGTCCGAGCAGATCTCGACCGCCGGCATGGAGGCCTCGGGCACCGGCAACATGAAGCTGGCGTTGAACGGTGCATTGACGATCGGCACGCTGGATGGTGCGAACATTGAAATCCGCGAAGCAGTAGGTGCGGAAAATATCTTCATTTTCGGGTTGACTGCCGCCGAGGTCACGGCGCGTCGTCGGGACGGGTACTCACCTGCGAACATTGCGGCTGCCCAGCCGGAACTGCAGCGCGCGATCGAGCGCATTGGCGCCGGAGAATTCACGCGCGGCAACCCGGCGGATGTCAGGGCGCTGGCTGCACGTCTGCTCGGTAACAACGAGCACTTTCTGGTGCTGGAGGATTTCGCCGCGTATGCGGCTGCCCAGGACCGGGTTGACACCCTGTACCGCGACCAGGACGCATGGAGTCGCAAGGCGGTGATCAACTCCCTGAGCATGGGACCCTTTTCCAGCGATCGCAGCATCCGCGAGTACGCGGACAGAATCTGGGGTATCAAGCCTGTCCTGTAGCGGACAGGGATAGGGGACCGGATGAATAAGCGCGACTCCTGCCGTCCTGTATTCTTGGCGTTGCGGGGTCGATGCGGATCTGATCTCATCCTCTTCGCCTACCACCTGTTTCAATGCCGTCTTTGCTTACCCCTGACCAGATCGAATCGCTCCTCGGTGCCACTCACCGTGAGCCGCGTTCACTGCTTGGCTATCACGAGCTGGCGGGTGGGGCCGGGCATCCCGGAGAGGCGCCGGTCTGTGTCGTCCGGATACTCGAGCCGGATGCGGAAAGCGTCGCGGTGTACTGGGAAGATGAAGACCTCTCGGCTGCGCGGCCGCTGGTACGCCTGCATCCCGGCGGACTTTTTGAAGGCGTCCTGGCATGGCGGCGGCCATTGCGACCCTACCTGCTGCGGATCCGCTATGCGAATGGCGCCGTGGCCACAAAGCACGATCCTTACTATTTTGCTCCACAGCTGTCGGAGCAGGACCTCTACCTGTTCGGCGAAGGTAATCACCATCACATTTACCGCAAGCTGGGGGCGCACCGGTTGGTTCGTGACGGGCTGGAAGGGACCCGGTTTGCCGTGTGGGCGCCGAATGCGCAGCGTGTCAGCGTAGTCGGCGGCTTCAATTTCTGGGATGGCCGGAAACACGCACTGCATGCCCTTGGCTCATCGGGCATCTGGGAGTTGTTCATCCCCGGAGTAGTCGAAGGTGAACTCTACAAGTTCGAGATTCGCACTCGGGATGGTCGCACCATCCTCAAGGCCGATCCCTATGGTTTCGCAATGCAGCTGCGGCCCGACAATGCGTCGGTCGTCAGCGATCTGGATGGTTTCGACTGGCATGACGCCGACTGGATGACGGCCCGTCGCAGCTTCGATCCCGAGCGCGCGCCCATTTCAGTCTACGAAGTCCATCCGGGTTCCTGGCGTCGCCCCTGGGATGGCAGACCTTTTCATACGTGGGATGAACTTGGGCAGCAGCTCATTCCCTATGTGCAGGACCTTGGATATACGCACATTGAGCTGATGGGGGTGGCGGAACATCCGTTTGATGGCTCCTGGGGCTATCAGGTCGCGGGCTACTACGCGCCGACGGCACGGCACGGAACGCCGCACGAATTCATGCGTTTCGTGGATCGCTGCCATGCAGCCGGCATCGGCGTGCTCATCGACTGGGTACCTGCGCATTTTCCCAAGGATGCCCATGGACTCGCCGAGTTCGACGGCACCGCCGTGTACGAGCATGCCGATCCGCGCCAGGGCGAGCATACGGAGTGGGGGACCAAGATCTTCAACTATGGCCGCCACGAGGTGCGCAATTTTCTGGTCGCCAATGCGCTCTTCTGGCTCGAGTGCTATCACATCGACGGACTGCGCGTGGATGCTGTTGCATCGATGCTTTACCTTGACTACAGCCGCAATACCGGCGAGTGGGTTCCGAACCGTTACGGCGGACGCGAAAACCTGGAGGCCATCGATTTCCTGAAGCAGTTGAACTGGACGGTAGGCCATTACCATCCGGGCGTCCTGATGATCGCAGAGGAGTCGACGGCGTTTCCCGGGGTGACGCAACCCGTCCATCATGGCGGTCTTGGGTTTACGTTCAAGTGGAACATGGGCTGGATGAACGACACGCTCAAATACATGGCGTTCGAACCGGTGCACCGGCGCTTTCACCACAACCTGATTACCTTCTCGTTCGTGTATGCCTTCTCGGAACGCTTCCTGCTGCCGGTGTCCCACGATGAGGTCGTGCACGGCAAGCGGGCGCTTCTGGCCAAGATGCCCGGCGATGACTGGCAGAAGAAAGCCAACTACCGGCTGCTGCTTGGCTACATGACGGTGCACCCGGGCAAGAAGCTGCTCTTCATGGGGTGCGAGTTCGGGCAATGGCACGAATGGCGGGAGCATGAAGCGCTCGATTGGGCCTTGCTCGAACATCCCACGCACCGTGCGCCTCCAGGACTGGAACCGCGCGCTCAACCACTTCTACCGACAGCACCCGCAGCTCCATGCGTCGGATTCGACTTGGGAAGGTTTTCGCTGGATCGAGCTCAACAACCAGGATGAAAGCGTGTTCGCATTCCTGCGGCAGCCCGGCCCGACTGCCGCTGGTTCACCCTTGGTCGCCGACGGCATGCCCTCGACCAGCGAGTATAAACCCTTGATTTGCGCCTTTAATTGCACCCCGGTGCCGCGCAATGACTACCTGCTCGGCGTGCCGCGAGCCGGCACCTATGCCAAGGTGCTGGACAGCGACGCCGCGACGTTTGGCGGCTCCGGTTACGCGCCCGAGACCACCACAGTTGCGGAACCGACTGGTTGGCAGGGATACCCGGCACGCATCCGGGTGCAGTTGCCGCCCCTGGCGATGGTGGTCTGGCAGCACGTGGATCGATGATGTCTGGCAATGCAGGCCTCAAGTTTGCATGGATCTGACCATGGTCCGCCCTCGCATTCCTGTATCCGACATCACGCTCGATCTTGGCGATCCGTGGCCGCTCGGCGCGACCTGGACGGGGAATGGGGTGAACTTTGCCGTGCACTCGAGCTCGGCCGTGCGCATCGATCTCTGCCTTTTCGATTCCAGGGGTGAGCACGAGCAGGCACGTCTGATGCTGCCCGCGCGAACGGGCGATGTCTGGCACGGCTTCCTGCCGCTGCCACATGGAGTTCCCGGCACAACCTATGGTTTCCGCGCACATGGGCCCTACGAGCCACGCCGGGGACTGCGATTCAATCCTCAGAAGCTGCTGGTGGATCCGTACGCCCGCAAACTCGCAGGGCGCTTTCAGTGGCACGACGAGCTCTTCGGTTTCAGGTCGTCCGCGCCCGATGTCGAACCCGAGCCTGCAGACAGCGCGCGCTGGAACTACAAGGCAGTGGTCACCGACAGTCACTATGACTGGGGCGACGACCGACCTCCGGCAACGCCCTGGCGTGACACGGTGATCTACGAATTGCACGTCAAGGGGTTCACGAAGCGGCATCCGCAGGTTCCCGAGCGCCTTCGCGGTACCTATCTGGGCCTCGCACATCCGGCGGTAACCGGCTACCTGAAGCGACTTGGCATTACCGCCGTCGAATTGTTGCCGATACAGGCATTCGTACCCGAGCGCTTTCTGTTCGACAAGGGACTTGCCAACTACTGGGGTTACAACTCCATTGCATGGTTCGCGCCGGCGGCCGAGTACGCAGTTGCCGATCCGCAGGATGAATTTCGGTCCATGGTCAAGGCCCTGCACGCCGTCGGGCTCGAAGTCATCCTCGACGTCGTGTTCAATCACACGGCCGAGGGCAATGAGCTCGGACCTACCTTGAGCCTCAAGGGTCTCGACAACGGTTACTACTATCGACTCGAAGCGGGTGATCGCAGCCGCTACCAGAACCATACGGGAACCGGCAACGCTCTCGCGATCGGTCATGCCGCCGCGCGCCAGCTCGTGATCGACAGTCTGAGGTACTGGGCAGAAGAGATGCATGTGGACGGTTTCCGGTTTGATCTCGCGCCTGTTCTGGGCCGCGACGGCTACGGCTTCGCGAGCGATGGAGAGTTCTTCAAGGCAGTCCGCGCCGAGCCGGCATTGCGCTACGTCAAGCTCATTGCCGAGCCCTGGGATATCGGTCCCGATGGCTATCAGTTGGGACGCTTTCCCGCCGAGTGGTCGGAATGGAATGACAGGTACCGTGATGCCATGCGCGGATACTGGCGAGGTGACCCGCAGTTGCGAGGCGCTTTCGCAGAGCGGTTCGCGGGATCGAGCGACCTTTTCCGACATCACGGGCGCCGGCCAACTGCCAGTATCAACTTCATTTCGTGCCACGACGGCTTCACGCTATATGACCTGGTTGCCTACAACGAAAAGCACAACGAGGCCAATCTCGAGGACAACCGCGATGGGCACAATCACAACCTGAGCTGGAACAGCGGGGTTGAAGGTCCCTCGTCTGATGCCGCCGTGTTCGACTTGCGCGAGCGCAGGATGCGCAATCTGCTCGCGACGTTGCTGCTGTCGCAGGGCGTTCCGATGCTGCTGGCGGGCGATGAATTCGGGCGCTCGCAGGCGGGCAACAACAACGCCTATTGTCAGGACAATGCGATCAACTGGGTCGACTGGGAACTTGCAGAACTGCGCGCGCCGTTGATCGCTTTTGTACGACAACTGTTGTTCATTCGCAGGCAATCAACGGGTCTGCGCCGGGATACGTTCCTGAAAGGCGCACGTCAACCTGATCGTCACCACAAGGATGTCAGCTGGTGGCATCCACAAGGCCATGAGTTGAGCGAAGCCGATTGGCACCAGGCCGACGCCCATGAAATCGGCGTGCTGATCGGTCATGCTTTCGTCGACATGCATGGGCACGCCAACGGGCACGTACTGTTCATGTGCAACTCAGGCAGCTCCCCGGTCACATTCCAGTTGCCACTACCCAAGCAGCAGCACAGTCTGGCAAGTCGTTTTTGATACAGCGCGCTGGCAAGCGGTGAGCGCGGATCCTGTCGCGAGCTACAGCAGGCAGCCATCAGCTCGATTCCCATTCCTGTGCGCTGCTTGTCGATGGTGATGTGCCTGCTGCCGTACGCAGGAACTTTGCCTTGCTGTCTGCCCCATGACGCGCAATACGCTCGATGAGATTGCCGAGCAGTATGGCCTCGGCGCGGCCTATCACGATTATCGTGGGGAACTGAAGGTGTTCTCTGCGGCTACAAGGATTGCGTTGTTGTCTGCGATGGGTGTCGATGCCAGCAGCTGGCCAGCGCTCAAGGAAGCGGCCGGTACATCCTCGGCGTCAGAGCGAGCGAACATTCTGCCTCCTGTGCTGGTGGTGCAGCAGGGAGCGCCCATCACGATTGAACTGCTGTCGGGACCCGAAGGTGCAGTCTCACTGGATTGGCAGCTCGAGACCGAGGCAGGGGCGACGAGCCAGGGTACGGTGAACACCGCCGCACTGGATCAGGTGGTTAACCACAGCTCATCGGGTCAAGCCTTGAAGCTCTGGAAGCTGCCAGTCATGGATCTGCCTGCTGGATACCATCGACTGACGGTGCGTGCGGGCTCCGGCGTGTCCGAAGAGATGCGGCTGATCATCTCGCCACCGCGTTGCTTCGACTCCCCGGCACTGCAGAACGGGCAGCGTCTCTGGGGCATCACGCTACAGCTCTATACGCTGAAGTCGGAGCGCAACTGGGGAATTGGCGACTTCGCCGATCTGGAAGAAGTGATCGAACGTGCGGCGCCTTTTGGATGTGCCCTGATCGGACTGAATCCGCTACATGCGCTGATGCCAGCCGACCCGGCTCAATACAGCCCCTACAGCCCATCGAGCCGGCAGTTTCTGAACGTGCTTTATATTTCTGTGCCGCGCATTCCCGAGTTTATGCGCTGCGAAGCCGCCCAAACCTTCGTGGGCAGATCAGGAAAAGAGACACTCGCGCGATTGAGGTCTACCGCCAACGTTGACTATGCCGCAGTGGCGGAACTGAAACTCCACTGGCTGCGCATCCTGTATCAGCAGTTCCGCGCGCAGCGACTGGCTGGTGAGACAGCCGGTGCTGACGCATTTCGAAAGTTTGTTGCAGCGGGAGGCGAGCCGCTCAGACTGCACGCCGTCTTCGATGCGTTGCATGCCCATCTGCGTAAGCAATCACTGGAGTACGGGGGTTGGCCGAGCTGGCCCGAAGCCTATCGTGACCCTCACTCGACCGAGGTGAACCGGTTTGTGCTCGAGCATGCAGCAGATGTGGAGTTCTACCTCTATCTGCAATGGCAGGCAGCGGTCCAGCTTGCTGACGCCCAGCGCCTGGCCGGGCAGAAGGGCATGAAGCTTGGTCTTTACGGTGATGTCGCAGTGGGTGTCAGCGCTGGTGGTTCTGAAACCTGGTCAAATCCCGATCTCTATGTCACGCAGGCTGGAATCGGGGCGCCGCCGGACCCGTTGGCATTGAAAGGCCAGGATTGGGGAATTCCTCCGCAGAATCCGCGTGCACTCAGGCTGCAACGCTACCAGGCGTTCATCGACCTGTTGCAGCTCAATATGCGCGCCGTCGGAGCGCTGCGTCTCGATCATGTGATGGCGCTGTTCCGGCAGTGGTGGGTCCCTCGTGGTTTCGTTGCGACCGACGGGGCCTACGTTCACTACCCGCTGGATGACCTCATGGGTATCCTTTGCCTCGAGAGTCATCGTAACCAGTGCGTCGTCATCGGCGAGGACCTCGGGACCGTGCCTGATGCCGTGCGCGTTGCGATGCACCGATATGCCGTTGCGCACTACAAGGTGCTGCTGTTCGAAAAGGAGCCGGGGGGCCGTTTCAAGCTGCCAGCCGCGTACGAAAGGCTGGCGCTGGCAGCCGTCACTACGCACGATTTGCCTACCTTTCGTGGGTGGTGGGAAGGTGTGGATATCCGGATCGCTGCAAGTCTCAATCTGTATCCGGACACGGCAACGCGGCAACAGGTGGAGGCGGGCCGGGTGGCTGACAGGCGGAACTTCATGATCGCTCTGGTTGCTGCTGGTCTCTGGCACTGGCAACAACATGAAGACGTGCCCGGTTTTTCACAGCCGCTGATGCGCGCGGCTCATGTTTTTCTTGCGCTGTCGAACGCCGAGCTGGCCGTCGTGCAGATTGAAGATCTCGCCGGCATGACCGATCCTGTCAATGTGCCAGGCACCCATACCGAGTATCCGAACTGGCAGCGGAAGGTGACACAAACCGCCATGGCGATTTTCGACCGACCGGAAGTTCGCGAAATGCTCGGTGCGATGTCGATTGCCCGCACGGGCCGAAATCCAAACTAGACTCCGCGTGCCATGCGACTCAACAAGTACATCAGCGAACGGGGCGTCTGTTCCCGCCGCGAAGCCGACAAGTGGATTGAAGCCGGCCGCGTGACGATCAACGGGGCAGCCGCTGCCCTTGGCACGCAAGTCACCGAAGTCGACGACGTCAGGGTTGACGGCAAGCCGGTCGGTCGCCGCCGAAGCGCCCTCTATCTGGTGCTGAACAAGCCAGTAGGCGTCGAGTGCACGACCAATCGAAGTGTGGCCGGGAACATCATCGACTTCATCAACCACCCGGAACGGGTGTTCCCCATCGGACGCCTGGACAAGGACTCGGACGGACTCATTCTGTTGACGAACGACGGCGATATCGTCAATTCGATTCTGCGGGCGGAGAACGAACACGAGAAAGAATACATCGTGACGGTTGACCGGCCCATCACGGAACTTTTTCTGGCCAGCATGTCCAGCGGCGTTCGGGTTCTGGGCCGGTTGACGGAGCCTTGCCGCGTCACCATGGTCGCGAAGAACGTGTTCCGCATTGTTCTCACACAGGGTATGAACAGACAGATTCGACGGATGTGCTCGGCCCTCGGCTATACCGTGCGCCGCCTGCAGCGTGTAAGAATCATGAACATCACGCTCGGCAACCTGGCCCTTGGCCGATGGCGCTATCTCACTCCAGCGGAGCTTGATGGTCTGGTGCCGCAGATCGCTCCAGAGGTCAATGAACCGTAATGTGCCGCCATGCGCCGGAGCGCCAGCGGAAGTACATTGTCAGTCCGAGTGCGCAGATATAAAGGACGGCCGCAATCCAGCCGCCCACCGCCCCCAGGCCAAATTGCGGCATCCAGTCGACCCAGCCCTGACCCGGCGCGAACGTCAGCATGTGCGCCGCGGGCACGAACAGCAGCCACGACAATGCAATGACCATCATGGCGGGAACGATGGCATCACCCGCTCCCCGCAAACAGAAGCTGGATCCGAAGTTCAATCCATCGAAAAGCTGATACGCCGCGGCGATCCAGAGAATGACCGTTCCGGTGCGAATGACGTCGACCGCCAGTGGATCGGCAGCCGGAACAAACGTGGGTACAAGCCACGGCCCCGCTGCAGCAACCAGGAGGCCAACGCAGGCCATATAGCCGGTACACAGCGCGATGATCGAATTGCCGATCTGGCGAGCCCAGTTCCTGTCACCCGCGCCGATGGATTGCCCCACGAGCGTTGTACCCGTCATGGCAAAACCCAACGCTGGCATGTAGGCGATCGAGGTCAACATCATGGCGATTTGCGTAGCGGCGCCATCCACCGGACTCAGTTTGACCTGCATCAGCTGGAACAGCGCGAAACCAATCAGATCCGCTGCGAACAGCAGTCCCATCGGAAAGCCGAACTTCAATTGAGAGAGCAGTCTTCCGGGGTGCAGATGCCAGGTAAACCGCGACTTGAATTCGCGATGAACGCGGGGACTTAAGAAAATGACCAGAGCGGCGATAACGCCAAAACCGAGGGCAATCGTCGTTGCCCACGCAGAGCCGGCGATTCCGAGGCCCAGTTCAACAATAAGCAGCTGGTTCAGCAGTGCGTTCAGTACCGCGACGCCGAGGTCTACTGCCAACGTGACTTGCGGTCTGGCTATGCCGTTGAAAAATCCGAGCACCGCCCACAATGCAACACCGAGTGATGCACCCGCCATCCTCGGAATCCAGTACTCGACCGCAAGCGCACTGACTTGCGGGTCCAGATCGAACAACGAAAGCAACGGTGCCCCTGCAAATGCCAGAAGGGCGAACAAAGGTGCAGTCGCCAGTGCTGCCCACAGGGCTGTCCACGTCGCTTGCGCCGCGCGCAGTCGGCGGCGCCCGCCGTACGCCTGCGCGACGATTGTCTGCACCGCAAGACCAACACCACCCAGCAGCATGATGCAGACAAGCACGATCCAGTGAATTGACGCGATCGCTGCCAAGGCCGGTGTCGAGATACGCCCGACAAACCAGGTGTCGGTGAGATTGAGTACAGCCTGAACAGCACTGTTCGCGACGAACGGGCCAGCCAGAGCAAGCACGAATTTCCAGTCGACTCGCATCCTTCCGTGCGTGTCGACTCGTTGTCCGGGAAGCAGTCCGGCTTGCTCCATTGCGCCGTTTTCTGTTGCCACCGACTCGCTCCTCACAGGTTGATGCAAAAGTCTGTCCATGCCTTTTGCATCCGGATCCAGCGAAAAGCGCGGTTTTCACTGGCTCCCGAAATCAATGAGCTGGAACTCATCGATAGCCCAAGTCGTCCGTGACTCGGGGTATCAGGGTGCTGCCAAGGGTCTTGCATCACCCTGCTGTCCATGTCTGGCAAGGGCCGCGCAGGGTAGCGTCAACGGGCGCGGGGCGCCAGTCGTGCTGACCGGCGCGCGCGGTCGACTACTGCAGCGTCAGCAGTCTTCTGGACGCGTTGGGAGGCGTATCGAGCGCAACCGAGGATCGATCATCCCTCAAGATCAAAACGGATGCGTGCAGCTGCTCTTTGCGGGACTGGGTTGCCGGAGCGGACGACAGGCTTGAAACGCCAGCCCCCTACAGCCTGGATGGCTGCCCCATCAAAGACATTTCCCGGGTCAGAGCCGGTGACCGTGACATCCGTAACGGTACCGCTGACGGTGACCGTGAATGCCACATCCACCCATCCAGAGATACCGCGTCTGCGCGCGCTTTCCGGATAGATCGGTGCAACCATTTTCGTGCGCTGCAGGAGGGCCGCAGATATGACGTTGTTGCGGAAGTCGAGATCTGCTTGCAGCCTTTCAAGATCCCTCTGCGCACTCGCCAGGCTCTCTTCACCACCGCGAACGCCCAGGCCGGCGGCTGCAGTCAAGGCAGTCGCCGCACCGGCAAGATCCTGGTTGCCGAGCGCCTTGGCTCCCGAATCGATGAGGCGTTCCTTGAGTTCTGTAAGCAACTTTTGCGCCTCTGGATCGTTCGCGTTTGCGGCCCGTGCTGCCAGCAGGTGGTCTCTGGCGCTGTCTCCCGATGGCTCAAGCAGCTTGCCTTCGGCCAGTCTGGTTCGGCCGATCGACACGTCGCTGCTTGCGGCTGCGGGGCTCGCGCTCACCTTGGACTGCGCTGGGGCTTGTGGCAGTTCCGTCAGCGATCGCTCAAGTGCAGCAACTCGCGCATCCGAAGGGCTGAGTTCCCGGGCGGCAGCGACCAACAGCAATGCCTGCTCGCGTTGTCCTGCGGTCTGAGCGCGCTCCGCGTCACTTACAAGACGGCTGGTCAGGTCGCGAAAGCCCTGAATAACCGCAGGATCAGTGGCATCAATCCGGCGAGCCTCAAAGAGCGCGTCGCGGGCGCTCTGACCAGCTGGCGTGATCAGGCGGCCAGCATCCAGACGCTGGTTGACAACGGCCATGGCACTTTTCAGCTTCACGCTGACGTCGCGTGCCTGAGTCAACTGGAGCCGCTCACGCTCGCGCTGCAGCTGGGCGTCGAGCAGTGGCAAACGTGTGTGATCAGGCTGAATGTTGCGAACGAGTTCCACTGCCGCAACAGCCTGATCGAGGCGCTCCGCGAGCAGGGCCGCCTCGGCGCGCTCAACGATCCTGTCCGCCACCGACTGGATTCCCGCTCGCGCCTGTGCATTGCCCGGCTCGATCGCCATTGCCGCGCGATAGTGGTCAAGAGCACTGCTGCCGGCCGGTTCAACAAACTGCTGGCGTTCCATGGCCCTGGCAGCCAGCGTCAGTTCACTTTGCACGGGAAGCGAGGCAGCCGCGATGGTCTTCGCTTCATCCGACATGGCCACTTCAGCCGGGACGACGTCAGCAGTGTTGCTGCCTGAGTCAGAGCGGCTGAAGAACCAGCCCAAAACGACAGCGATCAGTAACAAACCGATTCCCGCGGCGAGAATTACTTTGGAGCCAGGTCCCTTGGGGGGAGACGAAGCGCTTATCTCTTGTGGAAGCGCGTGGTCCATGCTGCGCTCTACATGCCGTCGCAGTGCTGCTTCCAGGGTCAGTCGTGTCTGTCCGAGCGCCAGGGGGACGAGCAGGAAGCGGTAAATCTGGCCTGAGGCTGTCAGCTTCATCAGACTGGCGCTTTCTTCGCGACGCCCTGCAACGATGATTACGAGATCAGGAAACTGGCGCGTAATCTGCGTGGCCATGGTTGCGACGTCTGCCGCGCTGGCGGCATCCAGTACGAGGACGTCCGGTTGAACAGATGGCAGCTGATCGGAAGCCTGGTCGAGGTCCGGTGCATGAATGACCGTGGCATCGCGAGGCGAGGCCTTGCGGATCGTGTCAATCAGGGTTGCATCTCGCGTGAACACGAGAATAGCCGTCCGGGCAGCATCCTTACGGCCGGACTGTTCCGGAAATGCTGTGACGGTATTGGTTTCCATGGACGGATCGTACTCCGTACTTAATGCATCAACCTGAACCTGGGTCATGGCGACGCTCCCCCGAACCCGCTTTGTCTGAACCTGGGCCATGCTACTTGGGATCGATTCAGGATCTGAGACGCGTGTCAGGTTTTGGATACATGTTCGGGTCCTCTGGCTCCCAAATGAGCGACTTCCGCGCCTGAAACGGGCGCCGCTCACGTAAGTAGCGCACTTTTCCGGCACATACTGCCTGCAGTCGGGCTTCCTTGCGGCGCCTGCCGCACCAAGGGGAGTGGACAAAGTATTGGTGCCGGGCATACTCAGGCAGGCGAGGTTCCCTGGAGCCTCAATCAGTTCAACAAGAAGGTAAAACGGCTGGCATGAGCACGATTCTCATCGCTTATGAGCGCGAGTCCGAGTCCAGCGTGCTTGATGAGCTGCTCACCGGCCGTGGTCACAAGGTCATGCGTTCGGGCAATGGCCTGGAAGCGCTGGAAGCGGCGCGCCGCGACCCCCCGCAGCTCGTCGTTTCGGACATTCTGTTACCGAAAATGGACGGCTTCGCGCTTTGCCGAAAATGGAAGCAGGATGAACGACTGCAGTCCATTCCCTTTATTTTCTTTACCACTCGCTATGACGATCCCAAGTACGAGCGTTTTGCCGAGGAGCTGAAGGCCGACCGCTTTCTGGCGCGGCCTTCCGAACCTGACGCGCTGCTCAAGGCGGTCGAAGAGCTGCTGGCTGAAGCAAAGGCACGTGGCACCGGGACAGAGCGACTTCCTGTTCTGAATGAAGCCAACATGCGCCTGTCCGCGCAGGTTACAGAGCTCCAGGCGCAGAATCGGCGTCTTGCGGATGGCGAAAGCAATTTCCGCAAACTGTTCGAAGCCTGCCCGTGCCCGCTATGGGTCAGGGATCTGGATACCGGACGAAATGTCCTTGTCAACGAAGCCGCTTTGGAGCTGCTCGGTTATTCGCGCCCGGAGTTTCTGGGACTTCCACAGGAGGCCTTGGAACCTTCGGGTGAGCACCCGGCCTTGCCGGCCGGAGTCCGATGGCAGCGCCGCAAGGAAGGTCAGTTGCTTGCCTTGATCGTGGACGTGCGTCCGCTTGAGTTCGGTGGCCGCAATGCTGAGGTCCATGCTGTCTGCGACGTGACCGAGCGAATCGAAGCCACCGCGGAACTGAAGAGCGAGGCCACGCTGCAACGAGCAGTACTCGACTCTGCAGCCGATGGGTACTGCCTCGTTGATGCTGAAGGAAAACTGCTGGACGTGAATCCGGCGTACTGCCGCCTCACGGGCTACGGTCGTGAGGAGCTGCTGAAGCTGAGCGTTTCCGATCTCGAGCTGAATGTTGCGGGTGAAAATACGATTCGGCTCCACCTGGAGCGTTTGAGTGGCAGCAATCGCTACGAGTCAAAGCACCGCCGCAAGTCCGGCGGATCCATTGATGTGGAGGTTACGGTAGGGAACGTTGACGGCCAGGCGGGTCGCCGTGTGATGTTCATTCGCGATGTTTCACAGCAGCGCGAGGAACTCGTCAGGCAACGGCTAAGTCAGCAGCGACTCGCTGCTGTATTGGAGTTGCAGCAGTCCGCTGACGCGCTCGACGAGCCCGGGTTGATCCGTCGTGCCCTCGAACAGGTGGCCCTCATAGCAGGTAGCCCGCTCGCTCTGGCGCTCGTCGTATCGCCGGAGAACAAGACCGTGGCACTTGCTGGCAGATTTCTTGCCACGACCGGAAAGTCCGAGACTGTCGACGGTGAAGCCAGGGCATTGGCGCGCGCTGGCTTTTGGGCCGAAGTGGTGAAGTCCAGGCACGTTCTCCTGGACAACTCCGTAATACTCAACCTGAATCCAGCGGGTGTGCCGGATCTTGCACGCTGCCTCGTGGTGCCATTGGTGGAAGGTGAAGACGTATTGCTGATGCTTGCTGTCGGTAATCGCGAGAATGACTACACCGAGGACGACAAGCGAGAGCTGATCCTGCTGGCCGACGGGTTGTGGAGAGTGGTGAAAGCCAAGCGAACCTATTCCCGAACCATGAGCGGATTACAGCGGGCTGACGTCGCCATGCAATCCTTGATCGACACCTTGAGCCGCATTGTCGAGACTCACGATCCTCACACGGCGGGCAGTGCCGCGCGGGTAGCCATGCTGGCCGTAGCACTGGGACGTGAGCTCGGTATGGATGGTCAGAAGCAACACGTGCTGAGAATTGCAGGACTCCTGCACGACATCGGCAGCGTAATGATTCCGGCTGGCGTACTTGGAAAGCCATCCCGTCTGACGGAGCACGAAATGGCGCTGGTGCGTGCCCACCCCGCGGAAGGGCACCAGATGCTGGCGTCGATCGACTTCAATGCGCCGGTGGCGGAGATCGTCTACCAGCACCACGAGCGCCTTGACGGAAGTGGCTATCCGCGTTCATTGAAGGGCGACGATATTCTTCTTGAGGCTCGTATTCTCGCTGTTGCCGACGTCGTCGAAGCCATGTGCTCACGACGTGCCTCGCGCGCAGCGCTGGGTATTGATTCCGCGTTGGCAGAAATCAATGGAAATGCCGGCAAGCTGTATGACCCTCACGTGGTTGCAGCGTGCACTCGTCTCTTTGCCCAGCGCGGGTTTACTCTTCCCGAGTAAGTTCTCTCTACCAAGCGATACTTGATCGATCACGCGACTTCAGCGGAAGCCCCAATTCCGAACCTGGGAACCCCGCTGCCGCACTGTGAAGCTCATCTGGCTTCCAGCCGCGTGCCTTCATCGATGCATACGTAGTATTCCGCCAAGCTCGCCGTTGAACCTTCGGTTGCGGGCAACGCGGGCACAGATTTCCCGTCCAGCCTGACCTCGCGAATCCCGCGCCAGGATTTGCGCTTTTCTGCGCAAGTTCCAGCGACGCTGACTTCCTTTACCCGTGTTCCGCGCAAGACGAACTGTGATTAACGGTGTTGGCCGTGCGTGCAGCTTTTACATTGAAGATTTTTTTCCGAACCCAATCAGCACATTGCTGTTGCCGTGCTCCAGAGATGTCGTGATGCAACGACAGCGTCTGACACAGGAGACATCTTTACGCGAAAAAACTTTGCAGTGACTGTTCATCGGAGACCAGCGCAATGACATCTCCAAAGCTGCCTTCCCTCCGGAGTAGCTCTTGGTGACGACGGTACGACAGCTGCCTATTGCGATGAATCTGTCTTTTTTGAATTCAATGAATTCGGTGAACTGCGAAGGGGCGGGAAGAATGATGAACAGCATCGGTCTCAGTCGGCGTTGGGTCCTCCTGCTGCTCACGCTGTTCTCAGTGTTATCCCCTGCAGCGCAAGCTCAGTCTCGATACAGAAACCAGCCCCCAGTGATCAGTGGAACTCCAGATCCAGTCGCTACCGTAGGCATCCGGTACAGCTTCACGCCGCAGGCGTCAGACCCAGAGAGACGGACGCTGACCTTTTACGTAACCGGATTGCCCGCGTGGGCAAGCTTCAACGGTTCTACCGGAACATTGAGCGGGATACCGACGACGGCCAATATCGGGACGAGTGGCACGATTACCATTGCCGTGGCCGACAGGCGTTCGAAAGTCTATCTGCAGGGTTTCACGATTACCGTTCAAGCAGCCGCGACGACGAACATCAGTCCCGTTATCTCCGGTACTCCGGGCACGACAGGTTCTGTGGGATCGGCTTACAACTTTCAGCCGACTGCGAGTGACGCAAATGGCGATCCGCTTGGGTTCTCCATCGCAAACAAGCCAGCGTGGGCAAGTTTCAGTACGACGACTGGCCGGCTTTCCGGCACCCCGACGACCGCAGCTACGTATTCCGGGATTGTGATCAGCGTCAGTGACGGCAAGACGACCACCTCACTCCCGGCATTTACGCTGACTGTATCCGGCACTGCCAATCGCGCACCAACGATTTCCGGTTCGCCAGCGCAGACAATCAACGTCGGGGGTGCGTATGTATTCGCTCCAGTTGCGACAGATGCTGACGGCGACACGTTGACGTTCAGTATTGCCAACAAACCCGCTTGGGCGACATTCAGTACAGCGACCGGCCGATTGTCAGGGACCCCGGCGGTCGCAAATGTCGGAACCTACTCGGGTATTGCGATCACTGTCAGCGACAGCAAGGCAAGCACTGCGCTCACCGCGTTCACCATCGCTGTCACCCAGGTCGCCACTGGTAGCGCGACGCTGACATGGACTGCGCCAACACAGAACACCGACGGAACTTCGCTTACCAACCTGTCTGGCTTCCGCATCTATTTCGGCACCAGTTCCAGCGCGATGAACCAGGTAGTCGAAATATCCAATGTCAGTGTCTCGACGTACATGCTCGGCAATCTCTCGCCAGCAACATGGTATTTCGCTGTGAAAGCGCTTGCGAACGGTGTGGAAAGTGACCTCTCCAACGTCGCATCCAAGGTCATCAACTAATTGCGATGAATTGGCTTGTGATTGGAAGCTAATGTGAGTTCTTAAGATTCGGATTGGCAGCAGACTCGAGCTTCTGAATTCAGCCTTATGTTAAGCGAATTCATCGACGTGAATGTCTGCTTGCCAAGACAATTGCAAATAGTTCCACCGTTCGTTTTACTCAGCCCCGTCACTTAAGGGTAAACCCGTTGAAAGACGGGGACGCAAAGCTTCCGGTCTACCGGCTCACGGGCCCAGGACAGCGGGGTTGCTGGCTGAAGACGCATCTAAACGCGTTCTGATCGTCACCTCCTGCTTCCTTCCTTCCGCGATCCAGATTCTGGAGCTGCGCCACCTGACAGACATGCAGGTGGTTTTGCTTTGGTGCCGGTCTGCACAGGCAATTCAGTTTGCGGTGGAAGACCGAATGAACGGGGTCGCAATGAGAACGGCTGAAGCAGAAATGCGCATGACGATGGAAGGCCAGGTCTTGTGATTGTCATTTCGTGGGGAAAATTCAGCGCTTGCCTGATGGTCTCGCTGACCTCGCTGGCGCTTGCCGGCTGCCTTGAAGGCAGCGGCGACGCCGCTGCAGCGGCCCAGCCTGCCAATGCGGCTACCGCAGCGAGCCAGGAAAATCGCGAACCCACGCTCACTGGAACTCCAGCTGCCACAGTCGTGGCCGGGTCAACGTATCAGTTCGTGCCCCAGGCTTCGGACCCCGACGCAAATGCCCTGACATTCAGCATCCAGAACGCACCCAATTGGGTAACGTTCGATACGGCCACGGGTGCTCTGGCTGGCACACCATCGAACGCCGATGTCGGACTGGCTTCGGACATCATCATTCGTGTCACCGACGGAATTCTTATTACTTCGCTGCCTGCGTTTTCCATTCAGGTGATCGCTGCCACCTCGCCACCCCCGCCAAGTACGAGTAACAGGGCACCAGTGCTCGCGGGTGTGCCGGGCAGTACAGTCATTGTGGGCAACGCGTACACCTTTCAGCCGAATGCCAGCGACGCCGACGGCAATGCACTGACATTCAGCATTGCGGGCAAGCCTGTTTGGGCGACCTTCAATACGAGCACAGGCAGCCTCACAGGTGTACCCACGGCTGCAGCCATACATCCCAATATCCGGATCAGCGTAAGCGACGGCACTGCAACTGCAGCGCTACCCGCGTTTTCGATTGCCGTGCAGGCAGTCGCCAACCGCGCTCCGGTGATTGCTGGCACTCCTCTCACGACCGTCACCGCTGGAACTGCCTACACGTTCCAGCCGACAGCGAGCGATGCCGATGGCAATACACTTGGCTTCTCCATTACAAACCGGCCGGCATGGGCCACCTTCAGCAGCACCACCGGGCGCCTCTCCGGTACTCCCACGGCGGCAGCTACCCATGCGGGCATCGTCATCAGGGTCAGCGACGGCACTACGACGACCTCGCTCCCTGCCTTTACGGTTAACGTGACTGCGCCTGCCAACCGGGCACCAACAATCACTGGTGCTCCATCGCTGTCTGCCACTGTGGGTACTGCTTACAACTTCCAGCCGACTGCCAGCGATGCCGATGGCAACACACTCGGTTTCTCCATTACTAACCGGCCAGCATGGGCTACCTTCAGCACCACGACGGGGCAGCTTTCCGGCACTCCCACGGCGGCAGCTACCCATGCGGGCATCGTCATCAGTGCCAGTGATGGCACGGCAAGCACGTCACTGCCCGCGTTTACGCTCACCGTGACAGCAGCAGCCGTGGCTAACAGAGCACCGGTAATCAGCGGTAACCCATCGACTTCTGTCATTGTGGGCAGCGCCTATAGCTTCACTCCCGGTGCGAGCGACGCGGATGGCGATGCGCTGACGTTCAGCATTGCTAACAGGCCGGTGTGGGCAACGTTCAATGCGGCGACCGGTCAATTGTCGGGTACGCCTGCAGCCGGGAACGTCGGAGCGTTTTCCGGAATCACCATTACAGTCAGCGACGGCAAGACGACCACGGCGCTGGCCGCGTTTTCGATCACGGTCACGCAAGTTGCAACGGGCAGCGTGACACTGTCGTGGACTGCACCCACCCAGAATACCGACGGCAGTCCGCTCAGCAATCTGACGGGTTACCGCATCTACTACGGTACAAATTCCAGTTCGCTGACACAGTCAGTCGATATCAACAACGCCAGCGTCTCCACGTATGTTCTCGGCAACCTGTCGCCGGCGACCTGGTATTTCGC
Organism: uncultured Pseudomonadota bacterium; assembly: GCA_963819685.1. Classification (GTDB taxonomy): domain Bacteria; phylum Pseudomonadota; class Gammaproteobacteria; order Steroidobacterales; family Steroidobacteraceae; genus CAIUGU01. Next base: position 360,506 of record CAWFXI010000007.1, on the reverse strand, counting down.
GGTAAAAGCCATCGCTAACGGGGCTGAGAGCAATTTCTCAAACGTGGCGAGCAAGACGATCAGCTGACTTCCCCAAAGGCAACCTCCAATCCGAGGTTACCCGCTTCCCTCGGGCTGAGGCCGGCTCGCCGCCCTTCTTCTTAACGCGCTACCAGGGCTTAACAACGGCCATACCCGCGAACAAGGGTACGGTCGCGTCTGGCCACCGGTTTTCGTCGCGTATTTGCAACGCGGCAATCGATGGCGGCATGGAAGCGCTTGCTGCTGCTGAATTTACACGCAGGCGCGCCTTCAATATGGGGTTTTTGAGCAACATCAAAGCCAGGCAAGAAGATTCAGGCTTGATCTCCAGGTACGTGGCTCGACAGTGATGGCGCTCAAGGTCATGATGCGGCCCACTTCAAGGCAGCAGGCGACGCCTACCGCGACCATGAGTGCCAGGATCAAGTTCGCTTCTCACGTGGCTGCCAGCCAGCGTGAATCGCTGGAGAAGCTCATCTTCTTCAACGCTCGACAGAAGCGTGTGCTGCACGGCATCGTCGAGGCAATCGAGAAATTCGGACATCCGCAAATTGCCATGGATGGCGAACGATTGCGTGTGCGCGTCGATGGCCTCGATGAGGTCCAGTCCCTTTTCGCAGTGGATGCCTTGTCTGGCCGACCTCTCGGTATCGCGATCTACCATCGCTCGGATCTCGAGAGCATCACCGTCCTGCACCTTGGCATTGCAGAGGAGTTCACGGTCGAGGGAGGCCGCGCCGATGAGCACTTGCTGCTCAGGCTGCTGGGTGAGCTGCGTCGCTGCAGCCGGCGGCTAAAGGGCGTGCGCCGGCTCGAACTCGTTTATCTGGCTGGTCGCAACTTCATCCGCGGTCGCGCAACGACTCGTAAAATGGCTGTTTGAGGCTGGGCTAGCCTTCTTCTGGCCGGGCGTGTCCGCGCACAATATAGCCGCCGGACTTCTGGTCGGCTTCCAGCGAGAGCAGCCGGCGGGTCTGTGCTTCCTCCAGCAGATCGCTGAAAGTCCGAAAACCATAGTAGCTTTCGTTGAAGCCGGGATTGCGACGCTTCAATGTCTGCTTGATCATCGAGCCCCAGATCTTTTCGTCCTGATCACGCTCTTCAGCCAGTGCTTCAATAGTATCAAGGACAAGATCGAAAGCCTGCTGCTTGCGCTCTTCGTCGCCTTTCGGCGAATCCTTCTGGGATTCAGCGACAGGTTTGCGGGCTGACTGCTTGCGGCGCGATCGTTGCTTGGTTTCTTCCTGCCTGACAAGATCGTCGTAGAAGATGAACTCGTCGCAATTGGCGATCAGCAGGTCTGAGGTGGAGCTCTTCACGCCAAGGCCGATGACGGCCTTGTTGTTCTCGCGCAGTTTGCTGACGAGCGGTGAAAAATCGGAATCGCCGCTGATGATCACGAATGTGTCGACGTGCGCCTTGGTATAGCACAGGTCGAGCGCATCGACGACCAGCCGGATATCGGCGGAATTCTTGCCCGAGATCCGCAGGTGCGGGATCTCGATCATTTCAAACGACGCTTCGTGCATCGAAGCCTTGAATTCCTTGTACCGATCCCAGTCGCAATAGGCCTTCTTCACCACGATGCTGCCTTTCAGCAGCAGGCGCTCCAGCACGCGATTGATATCGAACTTCGCATACTTCGCGTCGCGGACACCCAGCGCGACATTCTCGAAGTCGCAGAACAGGGCCATGTTTGTGGTGGGATGTGCCATTGACCGCCCATCAACCACGTTCGCGGGCGGCGAGCTCGTCGATCAGTTGCAGCAGTTGCTGATTGCCTCCGGCCGAGCCGACGTCAGCCGTGTACTTGCCATTGATGACCACCATCGGTACGCCTTGCACGCGATACCGGCGGTTAAGTTCATCGGCCCGGCGCAGTTTCGATTCGACCGCGAATGACGTTGCCGCCTTCTGGTACTCCTCGGCGGTCACGCCGTGCTGCTTCAGGAAGGAGGTAATTTTCTCGGTGGTATTCAGCTGATTTCCGTTCATATTGATTTCCCGGAAGATCAGCGGGTGCAGCTCTTCAAGTTTGCCGAGCGCTTCGACCGTGTAGAACAGGCGAGCGTGAGTCTTCAGCGTGTCGTTCCACATCGCGGGAATGCGGACGAACTGGACGTAGGGGGCCTTGCCAGACTTCCGCCAGCTCTCGATGGAGGGGTCGAGTGCGAAGCAGTGCGGGCAGCCATACCAGAAGACTTCCACGGCCTCGACCTGGCCAGGAGAGACGCTGGTCGGTTGTGCCGGCACGAGAGGGTTGTAGTTTACGCCCTGCTGGAAGCGTGATGCCTGCGCTTGGGCAGAAGAAACCGGGGACAGGTCGCGCAACTGCAGGGAACCTGCGACAGGCGCCTCGCCTACAGTCTCCTCCTGATCTTCAATTTCACTGATCTCGGCTGCCGCCGACGCTGGGCTGGCTTGCGTTGCGGAAGCCTGGGGTGCGCTTTCTGCAACTGGGGCGGGCGCAGCCGGGGCCTCAGCCGCGGGTGCAGGCGGAGTCGACGGCCCGGCGGGTTGATCGGGTGAACAGGCGGCCAGGAAAAACAGGCAACTGGCAGCCAGACTTGCGAGGAGCGGCTTGGTGCGCGGATTCATTTACAAAACTCCCTAACGTAATCCCTGAACGTAGGACGCGAGTGCATCAATCTGTTCATCGGTGAGCACTGCAGCGACAGTTCTCATCATCTGGTTCTGATCCGTTGCCCGCTCGCCGCGCTTGTAGGCCCTGAGCTGTGCGGCGACATAGGTCGCGTGCTGGCCCTTGATCGCTGGATACAGGGCTGCCGGATTGCCGTTTCCACCAGGACCATGACAAGCGATGCAGGCAGTGAGTTCACTTTTCTGATCGCCGCCGCGATACAGCTTCTGGCCCAACGTCACCTTGGATGCATCGGCTTCCAGACCTTTGCGCTGCTGGGCGGCGTAATAGGCACCCAGATCCAGCATGTCCTGATCGGAAAGGATTGTTGCCATGGGGGTCATCAGCACATTGGTGCGGGCTCCACCCTTGAAAGCCTTCAGCTGCCTGACGATGTACTCTGCATGCTGGCCCGCAATGCTGGGCCATTCCGGGTTGACACTGTTGCCATCAAGCCCATGGCAGGCTACACAGGTCGCCGCTTTTGCCTGGCCGGCTTCCGCCGAACCGGTTTCGCCCTGGGCGAAGACGGCCTGACCGATGCACAGGCTGACAAGAACGGCTATCGACTTGAACTTCATTGCTTCGACTCCCCTATGTTCATCCCGCCAGACCCGGTACCCCATGGAAACGCATCGCGGTGCCCGACCGGGGGCCGGGTACCACAATCAGTTCATGCGAGGCCCCGGGAGGCCTTCAGGCAGCGGTTTGCTCCGGCGCAAGAGCGCGGAATTGTACACTAAGGTCTGCTCGCAAGACCTTTCAGGAACTCCCATGTCCCAGTATCCAAACGTTAAATTCATGCTGGGTGCCTGGCAGCCCGGACAATTTCCGGAGGATGGCGGGGCTGAGGTCGCCCTGGTTGGCAGGTCAAATTCGGGTAAATCGAGTGCGCTCAACGCCCTCATGGGTCGCAAGGGGCTCGCAAGGATCAGCAAGACTCCCGGTCTGACACAGCAAATCAACTTCTTCGAGATCAATCCCGGGGAGCGGATCGTCGATCTGCCCGGCTACGGGTTCGCAAAGGTTCCAAAAAAGATCCAGGAGCACTGGCGCGAGCTGATGACGCGCTACTTTGAGGCCAGGGAATCCCTGGCCGGGATCATCGTCATCATGGATGCCCGCAGACCACTGCGTGATCTGGACTGGCAGATGCTTGAGTGGGCAGAGGTCCGGAACATTCCGGCGCGCCTGGTCATTACCAAGTGCGACAAATTGAGTCGTGACGAGGGGCTGCGTACCCTGAAGCGGGTACAGACTGAGGCGCCTGCGTTTGCTACGGCCCAGCTGTTCTCGTCCATCACACGAGCAGGGGTGGACGAAGCCAGGGCCTGGCTCGAGGACAGAATAAAAGAACCCCGGCAGCCTCACGAAGAAGCTGCCGGGGCAGCCTGACCCGGCATGGGGATGCACCGGGTAAGTACTGCCCGCATAAGGGAGGTTAGCGGGCAAGAGCACCACGAATGGCGCTCACCAGATCAGACTGCGTGGGCGTTGGGGAAGTTCCGAAGAATTTAACAGGGTGGTGCGAAACCCTTTGCAGCACCCTGTTGTTCCGAGCCACGGACGGCTCGGCGAAATCGATGAGTTCCAACTCATTGATTTCGGGAGCCAGTGAAAACCACGCTTTTCGCTGGCTTCAGATGCAAAAGGCACGGATAGACTTTTGCATCAACCTGTTAGAGAAAAGTCCACGTCACGCCGACCGACAGCAGATTGGCATCGTCCAGTTCGCCGATATCGAACACTTCGTACTCACCGCGTACGCTGAGGCTTCCAAGGCGGAACTGCACTCCAGCCCCGTATACAAAGTCGTTGCCGCTGTCATCGACTGACAACGCCGGCAACGAGGGCGATTCGATGGTAGCGTTCCAGTTGATGAAGCCGGCCTTGACGAATGCATCGACCGGCCCGATGGGCAGGAATCCCAGAGCAGAAATAGAGAAGCCGTTGCCTTCGGACTTGATGGTGGCGTTACCGATCGAATCATCCGGATTGCCGAAGTCCACATAGTTCACTTCTGCGCCCAGCCAGTCGAGCGGCCGGAATCCGGCAATGATCTTGAACGCAGTGTCAGTACCATCGAACTCTAGCGATTGCTCTTCCAGCTGGATATTGGACTGGCCGAGACTGCCACCGAAGTAGAAACCATTGTCAGCGGCTTGCACGGAGCCACAGGCCAAAGTCAGCAGCGCTGCAGGTAGCGTGATTGTCCGCATCTCTCTCTCCTTGATCTGTCATGCCGGTTCTGCGGGCGAACACCCCCTGACAGGATAGCAGCCGTAAGGGCACTGAGAATTGTGGAAAAAAGGCGACAGTGTTCCAGACCCTCAGTGCGCTTCGTCCCAGTTCTTCCCCTGTCCGACGTCGACCTTCAATGGAACCTTGAGAACCGCTGCCGCAGACATGCGACCGCGCACTTCATCAATCAATTCATCGACATGTTCTGCAGCCACCTCAAGCACCAGTTCGTCATGCACCTGCATGATCAGTCGGGCATTGATGCCGGTGGTTTCAAGCCAGCCTGCGATATCGATCATGGCCCGCTTGATGATGTCGGCTGCTGTTCCCTGCATCGGTGCGTTGATGGCGCTGCGTTCCGCGTACTGCCTGAGCGCTGCATTCCGCGACTGGATGTCTGGCAGATGCAGCCTGCGTCCAAATACCGTTTCAACATACCCCTGGGCACGGGCGACCTGCCGCGTCTCATCCATATATCGTTTCACGCCGGGATAACGGTCGAAATAGAGATCGACATATTTCTGTGCGTCTCCCCGGGAAATTCCGAGCTGCCTCGCGAGTCCAAACGCCGACATCCCGTAGATCAGCCCGAAGTTGATGGCCTTGGCGGAACGACGCTGCTCACTCGTTACGGCCTGCAATTCAGTGCCGAATACTTCGGCAGCAGTAGCCTGGTGCACGTCCCGATCTTCGGTAAACGCCTGCAGCAATCCAGCGTCGCCTGAGAGATGCGCCATGATCCGCAGTTCGATCTGGGAATAGTCGGCTGCGATCAGCACCGATCCCGGAGGCGCGATGAATGCCTGTCGGATCCGCCGGCCTTCAAGCGTGCGGATCGGGATGTTCTGCAGGTTTGGATCCATCGAAGACAGGCGCCCGGTTGCCGCAACGGCCTGATGATAGGAAGTATGGATGCGTCCGGTGCGCGGGTTGATCTGTTCGGGCAGTTTGTCCGTGTAGGTTGATTTCAGTTTGGCGAGTCCGCGGTACTGCAGAACCAGTCGAGGCAACTCGTGTTCCTCGGCGAGTTCCTCGAGAACATCTTCTGCAGTGGATGGCTGGCCCGTCGGCGTCTTGCGCAGCACCGGTATGCCCAGCTTGCCAAACAGAATCTCCTGCAACTGCTTGGGCGATTCGATATTGAAAGGCCCGCCCGCAGCCGCATGGGCCGCAGTCTGCATCGTCAGCATGCTCGCTGCCAGTTCGCGACTCTGTCGCCGCAGCATCTCCTGATCCACCAGCACACCTGCGTGTTCCATCGTCAGGAGCACCGGTACCAGCGGCTGTTCGATCGTTTCGTAAAGATTCTGCAGAGAGGGCGCCGCCTTCAATTGCGGCCACAAGGCCTGATGCAGTCGCAGCGTGACGTCAGCGTCCTCCGCGGCGTAAGTCGCGGCCTGTTCAATGGCGACCTGGCTGAAGCCGATCTGCTTCGCTCCCTTGCCTGTGACATCCTCGTAATGAATCGTCTCTACCCCGAGATACTTGCGCGCAACCGAGTCCATGTCATGGCGTGTCGCCGTACTGTTCAGCACGTACGATTCAAGCATCGTGTCGAAGCGCATGCCCGCGAGGCGAATCCCGTGATTCAACAGCACGTGCGCGTCATACTTGAGATGATGGCCCACCTTGGGCAATTGCGGATTTTCAAGCAGCGGCTTGAGAGCAGCCAGGACGCTTTCGCGGTTCAGTTGCACGGGCGCGCCTGCGTAATCGTGCGCAAGTGGCACGTAAGCAGCCTCTCCTGACTCTATCGCGAAGGAGACGCCCACGATTTCGGCCTGCATGTAATTCAGCGAAGTCGTTTCCGTATCAAAGGCGACCAGGTCGGCGGCTTGCAGGCGATCGATCCAGGTCTTGAGTGCTGCCTGGGTCAGTACGGCTTCATAGCGTCCATTTGCGCCCTGGGCAGCCGGTTGTGCGGATGTGACCGCCGCTTCAGTCGTTCCGGTTGCAAGTGCCGGCGCTGCGCTTGCTGTGTCGGTGTCTTCTCCTCCCAGCTGTCGCAGGAAGGAGCGCAGTTCAAGCCGTGTAAACAGTTCGCGAAGCTTCGCAGTTTCCGGCTCACGACGCGTGAGATCCTCCGGTGACTGATCGAGCTGCAGGTTGCAGTCGATGGTGGCCAGCTTGCGGGACAGTTCAAGCTGCGTGAGGTTTTCGCGCAGGCTCTCGCCGACCTTTCCCGTGATTTCGGCTGCATGTTCCAGCAGCCCGTCGAGTGTGCCGTACTCATTCAACCACTTGGCTGCAGTCTTGGGCCCCACTTTGGGCACACCAGGAATGTTGTCGGAGCTGTCGCCGACCAGCGCCAGGTAGTCGATGATCTGTTCGGGATACACGTCGAACTTCGCCTTCACGCCGTTACGATCAAGTAGTGACCCGGTCATCGTGTTGACCAGTGTTACGTGGCCATCGACCAGCTGGGCCATGTCCTTGTCACCGGTCGAGATCAGTACCTTGAGTCCGCTCTCAGCCGCTCGTCGTGCCAGCGTGCCAATGACGTCGTCGGCCTCCACTCCGGTAATCCGCAGCAAAGGCAAACCAAGGCCGGTAACCGCGTCGAGCAGCGGCTGGATCTGCGGACGCATGTCATCCGGCATTGGCGCCCGATTGGCTTTGTATTGCTCGAAGAGATCGTCACGAAACGTTCGTCCCGGGGCATCGAACACGACGCCGATGAGTTCCGGATTTTCGTCCTTGAGCAGCTTATGCAGCATGTTGAGCACGCCAAGTACTGCACCCGTAGGCTCCCCCTTCGAATTGGTGAGCGGCGGCAGCGCATGAAATGCCCGATAAAGGTAGGACGAGCCGTCGACAAGGACCAGCTTGCGCGGCGCCGGATTCATTGACTAGTTGGCCGGAGCCTGGGGCTGCGGATCGGCAGCACTTGCAGGACGATCGCGCTTCTGCGACTGGGGCGCAGGCAGCGGACTGATGATCCTGCCGATATCGCCGGGTGCAGCAGGCTGAGCTGCTTCTGCTTCCGTAGCGGGCTTCTCTTCCGGCAGATAAAGCGGACCACGCAGACCGCAGCCCAGCATCAGGCTCGAGCTTGCCAGAATCAGGATTGCTACTAACGATCGCATTGCTTTAAGTGCCGTGTCCGCCGCATCGTGATTGGAACGCACCGAAGGCCCGGATTGTAACAGGCGACTGCCTCAAAAGGACTGCAACAGGTAGACTCGTCACCGGCATCAATCCATGACGGCAGTGGCCGTGACGCGTCCAGACAGCAGCGGGAGATCAGGCATGGGATTCGTAGTGGCTCCGGGTGTGCAGGCGTCGGTGGAAGTTCGCGGCACAAGCGAACGGTTTCCAGTGCATCGCATCTACTGTGTGGGGCGCAACTATGCCGATCATGCTCGCGAAATGGGCGGCGACCCTGACCGCGAACCCCCCTTCTTTTTCATGAAGCCCGCCGACGCTGTTGTCCCGAGCGGCTCCAGCATTCCCTATCCTTCACGCACCACGAACTTCCATCATGAACTCGAACTCGTGATCGCGATGGGCAAAGGCGGGCACGGGATTCCGCTCGAGCAGGCTCTCGACCATGTCTATGGCTATGCAGTAGGCAATGACCTCACGCGACGCGATCTGCAGGCAGTGATGCGCAATGCGGGCCGTCCGTGGGAAGTGGCCAAGGGCTTTGATCGTGCGGCCGCAATCGGCGCCATTCGGCCTGTGAGTGCCGGTGGTCACGCGCTCAAGGGACGCATGTATCTGCAGGTGAATGGCGAGACGCGGCAGGACAGCGATGTCTCGCAGATGATCTGGAGCGTGCCCGAAATCATCGCCGAGCTGTCGACGTACTTCGATCTGCAGGCAGGCGATCTCATCTATACAGGAACGCCCGCCGGCGTCGGGGCAGTCAAGTCAGGGGATCGCATCGAAGCGGGTATCGACGGTCTCGATACGCTGACAACGACCATTGCCTGACTACTTCTTGCCGTATTTCGCGCCTATCCGGCGATACGCTTCCCGGAACGGAATGCCTTCCCTGACGACGAGGGCATTGGCCTCAGCAGCCGCGTTGATCGACGGATCAAGGTGAATGTTTTCGGTCCTGAAGCTGACACCTGCCAGTGCCGGTCCGAGGATATCCAGAGTATCGACGCACAGGTCGATTCCCCTGAACAGCGGAATCTTGATCAGCTGCAGGTCACGTTGATAGCCCGACGGCAGTTTCGCAACAATACCCAGCACTTCGCTCAGGCATGCCTGCGCAGTCGCAGTCCGGCCCCGGATCAGTTCGAACACGTCGGGATTGCGCTTCTGCGGCATGATGGACGAGCCGGTTGTGAACTCGGCAGGCAGGTCCACGAAAGCGAACTCCTGCGTATAGAACAGCAGCAGGTCGGCAGAGAGCCGACCGACGTCCTGCATGACGAGTCCGATCTGGAACAGCAGTTCCGCCTCCGCCTTGCCGCGTGACAATTGCACTGCCGTAACAGGGTCCTGGACTTCATTGAATCCAAGGCTCCGGCGAGTCGCCGAGCGGTCGATGGGCAAGTTCGGAGTGCCGTACCCCGCCGCCGAGCCAAGCGGATTCTTGCTCAACCGACGCTTCACCTGACTGATGCCAGTCGCGTCGTCGCGCAGTTCTGCGGCAAAGCCGCCTGCCCAGAGTCCAACGGAGCTCGGCATGGCCTGCTGCATATGCGTGTAACCAGGAAGTTCAATATCGCCTGCGCGGCTCGCGAGCTGGTCCAGTTCTGCCGCGACAAGGAGCGTTTTGGAATGCAGCGCCTCGACCGCGTCCAGAAGATAAAGACGCAAGGCCGTCAGCACCTGGTCATTGCGCGACCGGCCCAGATGGACCCGTCCACCGGTTTCGCCGATCTTCTGCGTCAACAGCGTTTCGATGGCTGTCTGGCCGTCCTCGTGCTCGAGCTGCACTTGCCAGTCACCGCGCGCGTGGGCGGCAGCAATCTCCGTCAACCCGCCGCGTATGAGATCGAGATCGGCTACCGACAGCAATCCCTGCGCATTCAGCATCTCGGCATGGGCGATGGAGGCGCGTACATCGTAGGCAACCAGTCGGTTGTCGAGAATATGATCCTCGCCCGCCGTGTAGCGCAGCACGCGTTCGTCCAGTGGTGCACCCTTGTCCCATAGCCGCTTCATGACCGCTTCCTCAAGCCTGCTGCTCGGCGGCGCTCAAGGCCTTGGTATCCTGCACGATCAGCGTGCCGGTCCCTTCATTCGTAAAGACCTCCGCAAGAATGCTGTCCTGCGCCTTGTACGAAATGACATGTACGCGTCGGACGCCGCCGCGGATGGCGTCTTCGATCGCCTTGGCCTTCGGCAGCATCCCGTCTTTCAGGCTGCCCTGGTCGCGCAGCCGCTTGAGTCCGTTGAGGTCGGTATACGACACCACCGAACGCGGATCCTCCAGCGATTCAAGGATCCCTGGTGCGCCTGTGCAAAGGATCAGCTTCTCCGCCTTCAGTGCCGCACCGATCGCTGACGCGACGGTATCTGCATTGATATTGAGGAGCTGTCCGGAATCATCCGCTGACACCGGGCTCACGACGGGCATCAATCCATCATCCAGCAGCTGTTGCAGGACCTTTGCATCCACGAGATCAATGTCGCCCACGAACCCATAGTCGATGGTTTCGCCTTCGACGATGGCTGGTGGTCGCTTGTGCGCACGAATCAGTCCGGCATCAACACCGCTGACCCCCACGGCTGCGATCTCGAGTTCGCGGCAGATGCCGAGAATCTGCGTATTGACGAGGCCGTTCAGCACCATGCTGGTGACTTCAATCGACCTGGCGTCCGTCACACGCCGGCCTGCAATGATACGGGGCTCAATACCAAGCGACTGCTGGATCTCGGTAAGTTGCGGGCCGCCGCCATGCATCAGCACGACGCGAATGCCGACCTGATGCAGGATCGCTACCTGCTCCATCAGGCCGCGCGTCAGCGCAGGGTCGCCGAAGACCCCGCCGCTTGCCTTGATGACGAAGATCTTGCCCTTGTACATACGGATGTACGGCGCAGCGCTCTTGAGCGCGCGGATGGCGACGGAGGGATCAGTGCGATGAACGACCATTTCTGTTTTCCGTGAAGCGTGAGACGTGAAGCGTGAAAGGTGAAACGTGAAGTGCGATGACTCAGAAACTACTCAGGCGCGACGAGCGCGCGAGCCGGAGGAATTGCTGCGGAACAGCTTATAAAGAATGGCCATCTGCACGACCATGCGATTGAAGGCTTCACGCACGACGGCACTGCGCGGGCCGTCGAGCACCTCATCGTCCACGGCGACATTGCGCCGGACTGGCAGGCAGTGCATGAAGCGGCTGTCAGGCGCAGCCGTCTTGAACCAGCTGTCCTTGACGCACCAGTCACTCAGGTATTCGCGCAGCCGGGACTCGGCCTCGTTGTCACCGTAGTGCTGAGGTGAACCCCATTCCTTGGCGTAGATGACATGGGCGCCCGCGAGTGCTTCGGCCCGATCGGCAGTCTCGCGCAACGAACCGCCCGAAGCAGCTGCCGCATTACGAGCCTTCTCCATGATCGGTTCTGGAAGTGCAAAGCCTTCCGGACGCAGTACGACGACTTCCATGCCGCGCATGGCCGCCATGTGCACCGTGGAGGAGGGGACCGCCAATGGCAGTGCGCGCGGGTGATTCACCCACGACAACACGAACTTCCCGCGCTCCGGGACTTTCAGCTCATCCATCGTGTACCAGTCGGCCAGCGCCTGGCAGGGATGATTCATTGCGGATTCCATGTTGACGAGCGGCTTGTTGCAGAGCTCGGCCACCATCTTGAACTGGGTTTCAGCCATATCCGCTGCCAGGTTCTTTCCCTCCGCAAACATGCGGATGCCGATGGCATCGCAGTACGACGCCAGTACTGGAACAGCCTCACGGATGTGTTCTGCAGCTGCGCCATTCATTACAGCGCCTGGCCTGGTCTCGAGTTGCCATGTGCCTTGCCCTGGGGTGACGACAAACACCGAGCCACCCAGGCGCATCATGCCGCTCTGGAAGGAAGCCAGGGTGCGCAGCGATGGATTCAGGAACAGCAGGCCCAGCACCTTGCCGGCCAATGCCTGTGGGTCCGGATGGCTTTGCAGCCGCGAGGCCAGTCCCAGAAGATCCTTGACTTCATCGCGTGACAGATCGGCCAGATCGAGAAAGCGGTTCATTTTTCAATCCTCAGGAGCGCAGCGCGAAGCTGCTCCACGTGCTCGCTCCCGAGAATGTAGGGCGCGAGTATGCGCACGACATGCGGGTCGCCGCTGGTGCCCGTCAGAATGTCCAGTTTCAACAGCGCAGCCTGAATGTCACTGGCAGGACGAGCAGTCTTGAGTCCCAGCAGGAAGCCCGCTCCCTGGATGCCGGTGACGGGCCCCACGATGCAACGTTCGCGGATCTCTGCCGAACGCTGGCGAACGTTTTCCAGCAGGTTTTCCGACTCAATGATGTCGACGACCGCTTCCACCATCGCGCAGGCCATCGGGCCACCACCAAAGGTCGTACCCAGGTCATCGACATGCAGGTGCGAGGCAACGACGTCCGAGAGCAGCACCGCCGACACCGGGAATCCGGCGCCGAGAGCCTTGGCAGTAGTGATCATGTCCGGTGTGACGCCGTAGAGATTGGCCGCAAACGGCTGTCCCGTGCGGCCAACCCCGCATTGCACCTCATCGAAAATCAGCACTGTGCCGGTTTCAGTGCAACGCTCGCGTAGCGTTTCGAGCAGCTGCCTGGGTAAATCGAGTGCCCCGGCTACGCCTTGAATGGGTTCGACAATGACCGCTCCAGTCTGCTCCGTGATCGCCGCGCGAGCGGCCGCGAAATCGTTCCGCGCGATGAAGCTCACATCAAAAGGCGCTTGCGGAAAGCCATACCACTTCTTCTGCGCACCCCAGGTGACAGCTCCTGCCGCGGCAGTGCGCCCGTGAAAGCTGCCTTCCACAGCGATCACCTGGCGTCGACCCGTGATTTTCAGCGCAAGCTTGAGCGCATTCTCATTGGCTTCCGCACCCGAATTGATGAAGAACACCGTGTCCAGCCCAAGTCCGCAGAATCTCGCGAGTCTGGTTGCTGCGCGCTTGCGGACATCAAGCGGCACCGCGTTGCTCTGGAATGCCAGCGTCTTCGCCTGGTTTGTCAGCGCGGCGAGCCAGCGCGGATGTCCGTAGCCCAGCGCCGCCACCGCATGGCCGCCGTACAGGTCGAGTACACGCCTTCCGTCTGGCGTGTTCAGGTATACGCCCTGTGCGTCCACGACTTCCAGCGGAAACTGGGTGTAGACGTGCGCGAGATGATCCGGCGGCGAGTTGTGGCCGAGGATTGCTGACTTGTTCACGGCTTGTGTTTGCATTGCTTTACGTCCATCCCGGCGCCGGAGCGGTGAGGCCTGCTGTCTCTTCCAGTCCGAGCATCCGGTTCATCCATTGCACGGCGCCACCTGCGGCGCCCTTCACCAGGTTATCCACCACGCACATCACCGCGATGGTCTCGCCACCCGCAACTGCACTGAGCTGCGCGAAGTTACTGGCGACCACATCCTTGATGCGCGGCATCTCGCTGCCGACCCGAACGAAGAATGAGTCGCGGTAGAACTCCCCGAGCGCGGCAACCAGCTCAGCGGTCTTGAGCGGCTTGCGGGCTGTAGCCTGCACGGTGACATGGATGCCTCGGGCAAAAGGACCCGAATGGGGCACAAAGCAGAAATCTGCCGCCGTACCTGACGCCGCAGTGGCAAGCGCGGCAATCTCCGGAGTATGCCGATGGCCCAGGGCGTTGTAGGAATACAGGTCGCTATGGCGCTGCGGGTGATGTGTTCCTGCAGTGGGAGTGCGGCCTGCGCCAGTGCTGCCCGTGATACCCGATACGAACAGGCGTGGCTCGATCAGCCCCAGTTTCAGCAGCGGCACACTGGCCAGCAGGATGGCGGTGGCGAAACACCCGGGATGTCCGACGTGTGGTGTGGTCAGCGACTGCAGATGTTCCGGCACGGCGCACGTGAAATCCTTGAGTCGCCCTGGCGCGCCATGCGGATGCTTGTAGACCGCTTCGTATGCCGCTGCCGTTGCAAAGCGATAGTCCGCCGAGATGTCGACGACTCGGGGCTTTGCACCTTTGCTCGCAGCAGCACTGAGCAGCGAATCGAGCAGGGCGGCGGATACCCCATGCGGAGCCGCCGACAGCACGGCCGAGGTGGGCAGCGAGGCCACGAGCGTCGTCGTGTCTTCCTGGCTCATGAACTTGAGGTCTGGAAAGCTCGAGCGCAGGTGGGGAAAGAACTTCACGACAGGTTCGCCGGGTTGGCTGTCCGAAGCGACCGCCTTGAGTTCAAGCCGCGGATGGCCTGCAATCAGACGCAGCAGTTCCCCGGCCACATAGCCGGTTCCACCCAGCACGACTGCAGGAATCTTCTGCGCAGCACTCATTCAGAGACTGCCTTCGCCAGCTGCGCCGGCGACAGGCCCAGACTTGCGATGACTTCATCGCCAAGCGCTGCACCATTCGTGATGGCATTGAACGCCGCGACACCCATCTGCTCGCGGATGATCTTTACGCCTACGTCATTGTCGGTGGCCGGACCTGTTACCACACTCGGTTCAATGCCGAAGCGCTCGCGCAGGAGCTTCACGCCGCCCCATGCAGCCACAGGATCGTTCGCCGACAATACGACTGAAGTCAGGCACGCCTTGATATCCGGTGACGCCAGGATGGCTTCGACGCCATACGCACCGAGGATGCCGTCGCCCAGTTCAAACACGATGGCATCCGGTTCACCCTGGGCCATCTCGGTCAGCAGCGCGCGGGTGATCGCAGGGCCGGTCTTGGCAGTCGTCGTCACCACGCCGAGATCGGTAAAGATCATGCTGCGCGTCGCGCCGGCATCTTCCATTGCCAGGATATCGCGGCGAAGCGATACACCGGTTGCCTTGAAGGCATGGATCGACAGTCCGCGGTGACGCATACGGCTCACGATCGCGCACGCGGCGGCGGTTTTACCCGCTTCCATGCAGGTGCCGGCGAGTGCGACGACGGGAACCTTGCGCGTGTCGACCTTGACGTTGTAGTCGAGCGGCCGGTAGCCGACCTTGGCCGGCACTCCAATGCGTTCGCCGAGATACGGAAACTGCAGCACGACGCCCAGCACGCGACAGTCAAAAGGCTTGCCCTTGTCGGGGTTCGCCGAATCGACGATTCCCAGTACGCCACCGATGTTCAGCACCTGGATGATGTCGCCTTCCTTGACCGAGGTCGGCAGATGTCCGGAATAGCCGAACAGTGCCTGCCGGTGACCGAGCGCACCGACAATGATGTCGCCACGCGAAACCTTGGCCATGCGACCGCTGGTCAGCTCCAGCGTGTTGTATGTCGACTTGCTGGTGAGGATCTCGACCACGAGCACGACACCTTCCTCGCAGGGCAGGTCAGTGGTGGCAATCCGCAGCTCATGACCCAGGGTCAAGGCCTGCGTGATCGATGCAATCTTGTCGACAACTACGGTTTTCATTTTGAGATCGTGTTAAGTGATCCGTGATAGCGTGATCGCGTGAGTGAGGCAGAGTCTCTGGCCTGTAGCCGCTTAGCGCTTTGCCGGCCCGCGCCCAGAACATTCCGGGCAGGCCGACCATCTTCGAAAAACCCAGTGCGTCGGCTGCAGTCCATTCGCCGGCCGCTTCACCGTAGACACCCTTGGACGCAGCCATGATCGAGTAAGGCGACGTCACGCCTTCGATGAAGGCGACTCCCGGGCGATACAGAACCTTTACATCGCCCGTCACGCGCGACTGCGAGGAGAGCAGCAATGCCTCGATGTCACGGCACACCGGATCAAGGTGCTGACCTTCATGGACGAGATCGCCGTAGGTCGAGGACACCAGCTCCTTGACGCGAGTCTGGCGGCCCGTCAGGACGAGCTTTTCAAGTTCGCGATGGGCGTTCAACAGCACTTCAGCGGCCGGCGCCTCGAACGCCACGCGACCCTTCGTACCAATGATGGTGTCGCCGAGGTGGATGCCACGGCCAATGCCGAAACGGGCGCCGATGGTCTCCACCTTCTCGATCAGTGCCACGGGCGTAAGGCGCTTCACCATCCAGGCTCGAGGGCACTCCCCTGGTGAAGCCGATCGTGTGCCGCTCCGGCGGCTTCGGGTCAGAGAAAGCTTCACGTGACAGCACCCAGGCGTCATCCGGAATGCTGCCGTCGGAGGTCAGCGTTTCCTTGCCACCGATGGTTACCCCCCACAAGCCGCGATTGATCGAGTAAGCGGCGCCGTGCGGTGGAATCGTCAGTTTGCGGTCTTCCAGGTACTTGAGCTGCTCCGGGCGCTTGAACGCGCGATCCCGTACCGGTGCGAGAATCGTCAATTCCGGTGCCAGCGTGCGTAGCGCTACCTCGAAACGCACCTGGTCGTTGCCGGCGGCGGTGCAACCATGAGCCACGATCTTCGTGCCGAGCTTGCGGGCCCATTCCGCGATGGTCTGCGCCTGCATAACGCGTTCGGCACCGACGCACAGTGGATACAGTTGTCCCCGACGGATATTGCCCATCACCAGGAACTTGAGCACCTGATCAAAGTAGCCATCGCAGGCCGAGACCAGGATATGGTCCTGCGCCCCGAGTTCGCGCGCCCGGCGGTCGAGCACCTTCGCTGCTTCCGCGCTGATGCCGCCGGTATCCACCGTCACGGTGATGACGGGACGGCCATACGTTTCCTTCAGCCACGGCACACAGAAAGAGGTGTCCAGGCCACCGGAAAACGCCAGCAGGATGGGCTCAGCGCCCGCAGGAATCGAATCGCTCATTTGAGTGATCTCTAGACGTTGAAGACAGCCCGAAGATGGTCCGTCAGCTTGCGCTGGTCACGGACGTCCTCGGTGGCAATGAAGATGGTGTCATCGCCGGAAAGGGTGCCGACCACTTCCGGCCAGCTCGCCTTGTCGATGGCGACCGTAACGCTCTGGGCCGATCCGGTCATGGTTCTGAGTACTGTCAGCGACGGCCCCGCCGTGCGCATTTCCAGCACGAAACGGGCAACCGCGCCAAAAGGGTTCGACGGCGCCATGTCTTCCTGGGCCGGGATGATGTACCGGTCCCCGGCCTTGGCGACGCCGAGCTCCCTCAAATCCCGGCTGACGCTCGATTGGGTCGCATCAAAGCCCTGTTTCTTAAGGACTTTCACGAGCTCTTCCTGCTTGTGCACGGCCGACTCCCGGAGGATCCGGAGAATCGCTGCGCGACGCGAAACAGGGTGTTGAACTTCGGTGACCACTTTTCCAGCCTGCATAAAGTTGCGGGATGATGCATAAATATGCAAAGCCAGTCAAGCGACGATGAGGAGGTTGGTGCAGAATTCAGCCATGTCCACGCTCGATCACGCCCGCAAACTGCTTGCCCTGGCACAGAACGGGCTGCACTTTGCAAAAGATCCCTATGACCGGGAGCGCTACGAGGAAATCGCGCGCATCGCCTCGCAGTTGCTGGCTGCCGAGTCAGGTGCAGCACCGGAAGTGATTCTGGAACTGTGGCGCAAGGACGAAGGCTATGTCACCCCGAAGATCGAGGTCCGTGGTGCGATCTTTCGCGGCTCGTCTGCACGGGCCGAGGTGTTGCTGGTGCGAGAAACGATCGATGGCCGGTGGACATTGCCCGGTGGCTGGGTCGAGGTCAACGAAGGCCCAAGGCAGGCCATAGAGAAGGAGATCGCGCAGGAATCAGGCTACAACGCGAGGGTAGTCAAACTGGCTGCGGTCTACGACAGGCACCGCCATGGCCATCCGCCTTCCCTGTTTCATACGTGGAAACTGTTCTTTATCTGTGAAATCACGGGCGGCGAGCCCGCCTTGAGTCTCGAAACGGATGGCGTCGAGTTCTTTGCCCTTGCAGCGCTCCCTGAACTTTCGTTGCCAAGGACCACGCCTGCGCAGATCGCACGGATGCACGTGCATCATCTCGATCCGGCACTGGCTACGGACGTCGATTAACAGGTTGATGCACCAGGCTATCCTTGCCTATTGCATCTGGAGCCAGTGAAAAGCGTGGTTTTCACTGGCTCCCGAAATCAATGAGTCTGAACTCATCGATTTCGCCGAGTCGTCCGTGACTCGGGCTAGCAGGTGCTGCAAACAGTTTGCATGACCTGCTAGACGACCCAATTCTGGAAGGCAAAAACCACCCACGCGCAGGCAGGTATCAGGAGCAGTCCAGGCAGGAGCTGCAGCGCGAACTGGCGGTCGCCGAGCGCAAAGGCTGCCAGACATTTGCTCAAGGTGTTGCTCGTAAAGCCTGTCAGCACAGCGAGTCCGGCCAGATACACGTTGCTTTCGCCGCTGGCGACCGACACTGCCGAAATGGCAGCTGCGTGTGCATCCGCGAGGCCCGCGAATGCCGAACCCACCAGCAGACCGCCAGAGCCGAGCCAGCGTGTCAGCAGTGTCGACACAAGGAGCGCACAACCGAGTATGGCCATGAACAGCAGCGCCGTCCGCGGATCAAAGGGACGGCCGCTGGCTGGTTTGCCGTCCTGAGGCGCGCGTACGGCGCGAAGCGTGAAGACCGCGCCATAGACGATTGCGGCTACACCCGCAGCAGCAAGTGGCACTACCAGCGAGCGCAGCGCTGCGGGATTTGTCAGGCCGATAACGATCGCCAGTTGCAGGACCGTCGCTACAGACGACAGCGCGGCGCCAGCCACCGCACCTTGCCGCAGGTTCGAGTGCGCTTTCGACCGGGCGCCCATGGCACCGATCGTGGCAGTGCTTGAGACGAAGCCCGATATCAGTCCCGCTATCGGCAGTCCCAGTCGCGTGCCCAGCGACCTCAGCGCGACATATCCCAGGGCATTGATCGCCATCAGCAGGACGACCAGCAACCACAGTTTGCGCAGGTTCAGGACGCTCCACGGATCGACGGCTGTATCCGGAATCAGCGGCAGGATCACGAGGGCAGCTGCCGCCAGCAGCAGGCCGTCGTGGACTTCCACGTCCGTCAGGACGCTGTGAATGAACGTATGCAGCCGCGTTCGGGCGGCCAGAACGATAGCCACAATGACTGCCACCCCCGCTGCAAGCTCCGGTTGTCGCATCGACCATGCTCCCAACAGGAATGTCGTGAGCTGCGCAATCTCGGTTGTGACGCCAGGATCATGGCTCCGCGTGCGCTGGTAACCGACCACCACGAGCAGACCGACGATTACGCCAAAGATGACGAGCGTGACCTCGCCGATGGAGAGGGCGATTGCTCCAGTGAGGGCGGTGAGGGCGAAGGTTCGGACACCCGCTATTGCCCGGTTCGCTCCTCTTCCCTTGTTGCGCTCCCGCTCCGTGCCGATCAGCAGCCCGATGCCGAGCGCCACTGCGAGTCCGATCAGGGTGGGTTCGAGCGCCTCCATGCGCGCATAGTACCGCTAGCGCGAGCGATCCTTGATCCAGATGTCCTTCAGATGACCGAGCGCCAGTGCGCGGATGTTCTGTACCGGATTCTTTTCCCAGGTGAAGCAGGGGGGATCCCGGCGCAGCATTGGCCAATGCTCGGTGCGGAGGATTTTCTCGAGATACACGAGGGTGCTGCGGATCGCATCCATGTAGGGATTGCGGCCGTTGTACAGTACTTCGAGGTACCGATAGGCGCCGGCGAACTCGCCATCCAGGCGGGTGCGCATGACCTCCTCGAAAAACTCGGGCGTCGTACGCAACAGGTCGAGACCGGAACTGTAGCGTACATCGGTGTTGCCTTCGTCGTCGGTGACGAGAGCAATGCCGCCCAGTACAAATTCCGGATACAGGCGATCGCGACATTTTTCGAGGTAGCAGCGGTCCGACATCTGCGCAATGAGGTCACCCGTACCAACCAGATGGCCCAGCGTGCGATCGCGTGAATCGTCGAGCCGGATCTGGTCGAACTGCACTTCATATCCCGTGAAGTGCACGATCTGTGTCGCGACAGGAACCCATTCAGCCATGCCCACCGTAGACAGGTAGCGCGCGAGGAACTGGGCGCTGCGGCTCACATGACTCATCGTGAACTCGGCCCCATTGCGATGCGTAGTGTCGTCTGTCTGCCGGATGTAACCGGCATCATGAAACAGCGCCGTTACTACACCCAGAATCGCACGTTCCGGCCCAAGTTTCTGTTCAGGCGCGTGCGTGCGCTCATAGCCCACCATCAGGCGAGCGCCAGCCAGCGTACCATCGAGAGAATGCTGCAGGTCGTGATAGACCGTGTCGCAGCCGTAGAAGCCGGGAAACTGTCCTGTGAAAAGCCGTTCGAAATCGCGGAATGCCATTTCCAGCCGCTCGAACGAGAAGGCGGGCCAGGTCTGTACAAACAATTCCTGAACCGCGCGCATCACCGCAGCCGGGGAACTCACTTGCACCGTGTTCGTGACGTCATAGTCACTGCGCCGGTACTGCATCTTTATTTTCTCGTCCCGCCCCAACTGGTTACAACTCCGGGGGAGTCTAGCGCTTCAGGGCGGTTTGTGGATATGGCCATCGGTATTTGGGAGGTGGGTGCGACTTCCGCCCCGTACTTGCAGTGAATGCCTGATGCCACCACCCCCGTTATGACTTAATCACGCCCCCAAGCTACCGCCTGGCCGATGTCATTTACGGCCGTAACGCCGATTTCTCGATAAATCCGCCTTCGCAGGCGTTGCACGGAGAAACGTAGTAATAGTCCCCACGCTCCGTTGTACCGATGATTGCGACCTCGGTATCAGCGGGATAGCGTGCGACAAAGCTTGCGCCGGGCTCAGGAACCGTCAGCAGGCGGGTGAAGGCATTCAGGGCATGAAGTCCGTGAATGGAGTTGGCAAAGTCGACGCGAAAGCCACGTACGTCGAGGTAGCTTTTTTCATAGGAGCTGCCCGTCCACAGGTAGTACCAGTTTTCCACGCAGTCATCTGCGTCATCCGGCGAGCAGCCGACGCGAAGTGGGCCGTATTGTCCTGGCGAGGCACGCGCAACACTGACCGATCGCATTGTAGGTGTATCGATCTCACCGATCGCCCGCCACTCTCCATTCTGCAGCTGGTACAGCGTCGTCGGACATCCGAGGCTTCCGCAGGAAAAGACGCTTGCGGCGTTTTCGCAGGAAACATTTCCCTCCAGGGTAAAGGTCGTTTCAGGCTCGTGATCGCCGTTGACGTCCAGCTCCCAGATCTCCTGTTCGGCACCTGCAACCAGCGTTGCCACCGGCTTCGCGGCAGGTCTGCGCAGAGGATTTCAGCGCCTCGACGATAAATCCGGGACAAGTCTTCGGGTCAGGCGTCTTTTCGTGGTCGACAGCATCAAGACAAGCGCTGACGACGATGCCGGTGGCCGGTGTTGGTCTCGCATCGCCGCTTTCCGCCGCGAACGACGCAATGCTCAATAGTGCAATGACCGGAGCCAGGAACAGCCTGGGTCGACTCGTGGGGTTCTCATCTCTCATATGCAGTGATTCAAGCAAATTACCGTTGTCCACCTCAACCCCGGAAAGGCCCTTCGCGACGAATGGCAATCCGGGGTCGCCGCAAAGCAGTCGAAAGACCTGATTGCGCTTCCGGCGCTCGCAGCGCTATATGGATCCCGGTCGTGCGCGTGGGGTGCTGCAGTGAAGATCATTGGCATTCCCTATGCACCTGATCGAATCCATCGATTTCCTTTATAGCGGTTCATGTCCCTATCCTGCGGCCGTTCATTCTACTTGGGGGAGAGAAGCAGTGTCAACCGAAGCAAAGTGCCCGATCAATCACGCCGGTGGCGGTACGACCAACCGGGACTGGTGGCCCAGGCAGTTGCCGCTGGACCTGTTGAATCAGCATTCCTCCCGCTCCAATCCTTTGCCTGAGGATTTCAACTACGCGAAGGAATTCGGGAAGCTGGACTATGCGGCGCTGAAAAAAGACCTCCTCAAGCTGATGACCGATTCGCAGGACTGGTGGCCGGCGGACTTTGGCCACTATGGCCCCCAATTCATCCGCATGGCCTGGCACTCTGCGGGGACGTATCGCAGCGGTGATGGGCGCGGCGGCGGCGGTCGCGGCCAGCAGCGCTTCGCACCGCTCAACAGCTGGCCGGACAACGTCAACATCGACAAGTCACGCCGCCTGCTGTGGCCCATCAAACAAAAGTACGGCCAGGCGATTTCCTGGGCCGACCTGCTGATTCTGACCGGCAACGTGGCGCTGGAGTCCATGGGCTTTCGCACTTTCGGCTTTGGTGCCGGCCGCGAAGACACCTGGGAACCGGACCACGACGTCTACTGGGGCGGCGAGAAAACGTGGCTCGGCGCTGACAAGCGCTACTCCGGCGAACGCGACCTGGAGAACCCGCTCGCAGCCGTGCAAATGGGCCTCATCTACGTGAACCCCGAAGGTCCGAACGCCAACGGCGACCCGGTCTCCGCCGCGCAGCGATATCCGCGAGACTTTCGCGCGCATGGCGATGGACGATGAGGAAACCGTGGCGCTGATCGCAGGCGGGCACACCTTCGGCAAGACGCATGGCGCTGGCCCTGCTACGCATGTGGGTGCGGCTCCGGAAGCGGCGGGTCTCGAGGCACAGGGGATGGGCTGGACCAGCACGTACAAGTCCGGCATGGCCGGCGATGCCATCGGCAGTGGTCTGGAAGTGACCTGGACCACCACCCCAGCACAGTGGGGCAACAACTTCTTCGAGAACCTGTTCAAGTTCGAATGGGTGCAGGAGAAGAGCCCGGCCGGCGCCATCCAGTGGGTGGCCAAGGACGCCCCGGATATCATTCCGGACGCGCACGACAAGGCGAAGAAGCAGAAGCCGAAGATGCTGACGACCGACCTGTCGCTGCGATTCGATCCGGTTTACGAGAAAATCTCGCGCAAGTTCCTCGATAACCCGCAGGCGTTCGCCGAAGCCTTTGCCCGCGCCTGGTTCAAGCTGACCCACCGGGACATGGGGCCGCGCGCGCGTTACCTTGGCCCCGAGGTGCCGAAGGAAGCGCTGATCTGGCAGGACCCCATTCCGCCGGTCGACTATCCGCTGATCAACAGCGAAGACGTGGCCGCCCTGAAAGCGAAGGTGCTTGCCTCGGGCCTCTCCGTGAGTGAACTGGTGTCGACAGCGTGGGCCTCGGCCTCGACCTTCCGCGGTGGCGACAAGCGCGGCGGCGCCAACGGCGCTCGCATCCGCCTCGCGCCACAGAAGGACTGGGAAGTGAACCAGCCGGCGCAGCTTGCGAAGGTGCTGAAGACCCTCGAAGGCATCCAGTTCGAGTTCAACCAGTCGGCGTCGGGTGGCAAGAAGGTCTCGCTGGCCGACCTGATCGTGCTCGCCGGTGTCGCAGCCATCGAGAAAGCGGCGAAAGATGCCGGCGTCAGCGTGGCGGTGCCATTCACGCCAGGTCGCAACGATGCCGCTCAGGCGCAGACCGATGTGGAGTCCTTCAACTATCTGAAGCCTGTGGCGGACGGCTTCCGCAACTATCGTGTCCGGCGACCTCGGTGCGCTGGGTGAGCAGCTGCTGGTCGACAAGGCCCAGCTACTCACTCTCACGGCGCCCGAGATGACGGTGCTGGTGGGTGGCCTGCGAGTGCTGGGCGCCAATAACGGCGGTTCGAAGCACGGGGTCTTCACGACGAAGCCCGGCACGCTGACCAATGACTTCTTCGTGAACCTGCTCGACATGGGCACGGTGTGGAAGGCGACGTCGGAAGCCGCGGACACGTTCGAAGGACGCGACCGCAAGACCGGCCAGGTCAAGTGGACCGGCACGCGCGTGGACCTGGTGTTCGGTTCGAACTCGGTGCTGCGTGCGCTGGCCGAGGTCTACGGCAGCGCGGACTCAAAGCAGAAGTTCGTGCAGGACTTCGTGGCCGCCTGGACCAAGGTGATGAACCTCGATCGCTTCGACATCAAGTGACAACTGGAACCAGGGGTGGGGTAAGTCGGGCTTGCTCCACCCCTTTTATAGTTGGGCGGTGCTGCGCCACATCTCATGGATGAGATACGGCTGGATGACGCAACCGGATCGCAAGGAAGCGACGAATGCCAGTTCGATCGTCCAACAGGGGAAGCAGGCGCAGGGAACGCTGCTGCAGCAGACGCAAGGAACGCGATGTGTATCAGGCGCCGTCCGCATCGCGATAGTCGGGAATGCCGGATTCCGTGCTACAGCCCGCCCCCGTCAATACGAACAGCCGCGGATGTCGGTCAAGGAAGTGTGCCAAAGCACGTTGAATCAAGAGGCAGGTCTCACTTTTTTTTAGGATAAACACGGGGTTTCAAGCCGGGATTGCAAATGTCAAATCGCCAGCAATCGAGTGCATTCCTTGCAAGCCGCGCCATTACTGACCCACGCTTCTGGCAGTGGCCGGTGAATTGGGATTGAAGTCGCAGATCGCGCACGCAGTTGGCACATCGCTCCCCGCAAGCGATAAGTTGCGCTCACGAATTTCCAGCTTCCTTCTCAATCCGTTCCTCAAGGTAAGACAACTAATGAGTCACTCATCCGGTCGTTCTGGTTCGTCTGGTCCGCGTGCAGCTGCACGCCGGGTACCGACCCTGTTGCGAGGGTTGATCATGTCATTCTGGGCGATGACGATGGTCATCGCGGGTTCCGCTCATGCTGCCGTTGATTTGCGGTGGAAGGGCAATCGGCCACCGATCCGATCACTGTGTTCGCTTCAGTCACAGATGCAAGCGGGATCCCCGTCCCAGGCTTGAACACCGCAAACTTTACAGTATCCCTCAACGGCAACCAGATAACCCCGTCAAGCGTGGTCCCGGTTCCCGGAGACGTCTCGGTGGTCTTCGCGATGGACTACAGCGGCTCCGTTACGCAGTCTGTTCTGGCGCCGATGCAGAATGCCGTGAATGCCTTCATCAATGCGATGCAGCCAGGCGACAAGGCCGCCATCGTCAAGTTCAACGCCTCCAACGTGGACAAAGCCTCGGTCGTGCAGGCCTTCACGGACGACAAGGCCGCATTGAACACCGCCCTCATGGCCCCCTATCCGGATCCGGGCAGCGGCACGAACATTTTCGACGCACTCATTCTGTCGGTACAGCAGTTCGCGCCGCCGACGCAGCTGGCAGCCGGACCGAAGGCCATCGTGCTGTTCAGCGACGGCGAAGACAATGCATCGACTGCCAGCATCAATGACGTCATAGCGGCCGCAACCCAGGCCGGCATCCCCATCTTCACGGTGAACATCAGCCCTTACCCTAACGGTTTAGCCCCCAGACGCTCAAGAATCTTGCTGCGCAGACCAGCGCAGCGTACTACTTTGCACCCGATGCCACCCAGTCAACACGGCCTACACTTCCATTAATACCCGCCTGAGTAACGAATACGTCCTGACGTTCCCGCCAGGCACGCTCACCAATCTCTTGCGGGACGTCGAATGCGCTTGCGGTGACGGTCGCCGGTCAAGCTCAAGCAAATGCAAACTTCGAAACTTGTGTTGCTGTTTTTGTGCCGCAGCTGGTCCGGCTGACTCGATCGCAGGCTATCTCTGCTGTAACCACCTGGAATTCGACTTTCGGTTTGGACAGCGGCTTCACGGTGACCGGCCCAACTGAGACGCAGCAGTCGAGCCTGACTGTGCCAGTTGGCAGCGTGATC
The DNA here is from genome assembly GCA_963819685.1 of uncultured Pseudomonadota bacterium. Lineage (GTDB taxonomy): Bacteria > Pseudomonadota > Gammaproteobacteria > Steroidobacterales > Steroidobacteraceae > CAIUGU01. The sequence goes on along the minus strand of CAWFXI010000007.1, from coordinate 335,038 downwards.
AGCCAAACCCCGTCGAAGGAACTCGAGTCACCGCAAACCTTGCTATGTCTGTTGCAATCTCGACCGGCCCAGCGCCAGCAACCGTACCGAACGTGGTCGGATTGACGCGGACCGCAGCAGAGACAGCAATTACCGGAGCCGTGCTCGTCGTCGGCACGGTCTCGCAGCAGTCTAGCGCTACCGTTGCAACAGGCAATGTAATCAGCCAGACCCCCTCTGCTGGTGCGTCAGGTATCCTCCAGGGAACCTCCGTGAACCTCGTTGTTTCGAGCGGTCCACAAGTACCCAACGTGGTTGGGTTGACTCAATCTGCGGCAACACGGCAATCACAGGCGCAGGCTTGACGCTCGGTACGGTGCAGCAGCAGTCCAGTACCACGGTTGCTTCAGGACTCGTGATCAGCCAGACCCCAACGTCTGGTGGTTCGGCCGCATCCGGATCAGCAGTGAACCTCGTGGTCTCCACCGGCGCACCTCCCGCAACCAACAGCGGTGGCGGCGGCGGTGGTGCAACTGGCCTGCTTGAAATCATCGCCGGCCTCGGCCTCCTCGGAATGGTGCGGCGCAGGCGGAAGTCGGCGCTGTAACGGGCGCCGGACCGGCACTCGAGGAGAGACGCCGGTCAGGTCAGTGAGATTCAGAACCCGATAGTCGCGTTGCCCATCCGATGGGCAACGCGACTCAGGTCAGACCCGAGTATCGATGCGGCGGGCGATCGACATGGCCATCATTCTTTCTGTTCGCCATCAGCGCGAGGATGGGTACCGAGGGCTTGGCGAAGATCAAGATCGTTGGGCGGCGGTGCGCCGCATTTCATGGATGAGAAGGGCTGGATACAAACCGGATCGCAAGGAAGCGACGAATGCCAGTTCGCTTGTCCAATACGGAATGTTCGATTGCAGGCACGGCGCGATTCGAACTTCATCGCCCCGACCAAATGCGGCTCTATCAGGTGGTCGAGCGGCACTCTCTCCTCCATCCTAAAACGCTCGAAGCACGAGGTCGCTCGTTACGTCACGAGGCCATCTGGCCCCAGCTATTTGATGGGAGGATTACCCAGTCTTGCTCCACCCCTTTTTATTGTGGGCGGGATACCATTCGCCCGCATGCAACTGATCGCCACCTGTCCCGAAGAAACCAAACCCGCTCTGGTTCTCGAACTCGAAGCCTTGGGGGCGAGTGGCATCGTTCCCGGCTATCGCGCGGTAGCGTTCGAGGCAACGGATTCCCTCTTCTATGAACTGCATCTGAAGCTGCGGACGGCGAGCCGCATCCTGCGTGTCATCAAGGAAGTGCCGGCAAAGTCGCCGGAGATGCTTCGCTCGCAGGCCCGACGCATCCATTGGAACGAATTGTTCGAGGCGCGGCACGGGTTCATGGTCGAAAGCCTGGGCGACGATGCGGACAAGGGCGGGATGGCGCCGAAGCAGGTCATCACGCAGGTGCGAGAGAGCATCCGTGAAGTCTTTGAACGTGCGCAGGGAATCGCTCCTGTCGTCGATCGCAGCGAGCCCAAGGTGGTCGTCGTGGCGCACTTGAGGCACGGCCGGTGCATGTTGAGCCTCGATACGTCAGGCAAATCGCTGCACAAGCGTGGCTATCGCGAGCAGGGCCATCCGGCGCCGCTGAAGGAAACGCTTTCCGCCGCCATTCTCATCCTCGCGGGTTACGACGGCAGTCAGGCATTCATGGATCCGATGTGTGGTAGCGGCACCATCGCCATCGAAGCCGCGATGATGGCCGTCCACAAGGCGCCGCAGATTCATCGGAAGAAAGGCGAGTTCCACTTCGAGTGGTTGAAGGACTTCGATCGTGAACTCTGGCGTGTCACACAGGACCGGGTGCGTGGCGAAAAGCTGGATGCCCCCCCTGCACCGGTCGTCGCGTCGGACATCAATCCCGCATACGTCGCGATGGCGCAGAAGAGCGCCCTCGATGCACGCGTAGAGAAATACATGACCTTCAGCACCGGCCGTTTCCAGGATGCGGAGCCCCCTGCCGAGAGTGGAATACTTGTCGCGAACCTGCCGTATGGCGAACGTATCGGCAGCAATGAAGGCGACGTCTTGAAGCTCTACGAAGAAGTGGGAGACACGCTCAAGCAGAAGTTCAGTGGCTGGCAAGCTGCCATCCTCGTCGCGGCAGCTTCACCCTACAAGTCCATCGGCCTCAGACCCAAGCGAACCATTCCACTCATGAATGGCAGCATCCCCTGCAAGCTGTTGCTGTTCGAACTGTATGCCGGCAGCCGTCGCGTGCTTCGCGATTCCAACGACATCTGATTGATCTCCACGCCGCCGCCGTTGACATATTTATTTGAAAGAGCATTGTGCCGCGAGTGCAGAAATAGAAGGCGGGGTGCTCATGAACGTCACAAGAAGAAGGCTGGCTTTCGGGTCGCTCGGCGCACTTGCCCTGGCCGGGGCAATTCCACGGACACTATGGGCGGCGGCTGCAGGCGACGACTTCTACGCTGGGGTCGATCCTCAGTTGTTGCCGGCGATCAAGTCGCAACCGGTCATGACGTTCACTCGCGAAAACATCGCTGAGACCCGGCGGGCGCGGGCTGTCACGCCTGTCCCCACGCCACCGCCCGCTCCGCAACCCACGACACGCACGATCCCGGGGCGGAGCGGTGGGCCGGACGTCCGGATTATCGTCGTCGATCCGCCGAGGAGAGAGCAGCTTCGGGGCGCACTGGTTCACATGCACGGCGGCGGCTACATTTTCGGATCCGCGGAACCCAACAGACCGCAGCGCTATGCTGCGGACTGCGGTTGTGTCGTCGTATCCGTGGACTATCGCCTTGCGCCGGAAACTCCATTTCCCGGCCCGCTCGAAGACTGTTATGCCGCGCTGGCATGGGTCCACGCCAACGCCGACATGCTGGGCGTCGATCCCCGCCGAGTCGCTGTCGGTGGCGAAAGTGCTGGCGGTGGTCTCGCCGCGATGCTCGCGATCGCCGCCCGGGACCGGGGTGAATTTCCGGTTGCGTTCCAGCTCCTGACGTATCCCATGCTGGATGATCGGACGGCCTCCACTCGTACCATGCCCTCGCACTTGGGCCGGTTCGCGTGGACCCCGGGCTCCAACCGTCTCGGCTGGAGTTCGCTGCTCGGCGTTCCCGCCGGATCGAGCGTGGTTCCCAAGGGTGCTGTACCCGCGCGGATCGAGAGTGTCGCCGGCTTGCCGCCCGCCTTCATTGGCGTAGGCACCCTGGACCTGTTCGTTGACGAGGACATCGACTACTCGCGCCGGTTGATCGAAGCGGGGGTGCTTACCGAGCTACTGGTCGTTCCAGGCGCATACCACGCCTTTGATGTCCGTGTTCCCGATGCCGACGTCTCTGTCCGCTTTGCCGCCGCCCGCACCTCTGCCCTGAAACGCGCGGTCGGTATCCAGACCCGGGAATAAGTGTGACCCCACCAACCAGAACTGACTGCCCGCAGCCGCCCGGTCTCTTTCATCCCGTCATCGATCGCAACCGCTGTGAAGGCAAGGCTGAATGCGTTGCTGTCTGCCCGGTGAATGTGTTCGAGATCGGCATCCTCCCCGCAGAGGAACGCAGGGGTCTCTCATTGAAGGGCAAGCTGAAAGGCTTCGCTCACAGCTGGCGCCAGGCTTTCGCAGTGCGTGTCGACGCTTGTGAGGCCTGTGGTCTTTGCGTGAAACACTGTCCGGAAGACGCGATTACGCTGTACGTAACCATCAGATCGTGTTTGCCACACTTAGCCTGAAGCGGTCAATTGCCATGCGCCATCGCCGGTACGGCAGGCTTGGGAATTGCGTGTCTGGGATTTGCCTTGCGCGGTGGTTTGCATCTGGAATGCGCGGCAGTTGACAGCACTCTGCTTGCCAGCCACTGGAGTGAGAACGAAAGTCACGCCGGACCGGTCATTAACCCAGCGAACTCGTTGGCCATCCTTCGCGAGTTCCAGCGCATGTCCCGCACAGGCACGATCGGCCTCATCCATGTCCTTGCCAACTTCCCGCCCGATGACTGCGCCAACGACTGTTCCAAGAATAATTGCGACAGTGCGGTCTGAGCCATCTCCGACCTGGGAACCGATAACTCCACCGACGACTCCGCCAAGCACAGTGCCGACCGCAGCACGGTCACAATGTCCCACGACGACGCCATAGTCGCTTTGCCATTGACGACCGTTGTAGCCGACATAGTGCGGATCGTTCTTCTTTCTCCAGCCATGCGCCGGTGCATGGTCCGGCGGCTGCCTGCAAATACTGGAAGCGCCAATGCAATGCCAACGGCAAGTACAAGCGCACAACTCGGCGAGCGACAGCGGGTTGAAAGGCAAGCGTTGACATTGCAGATCTCCGAAGTTGCGATACGCGAGGTGATCGGACGCTTGATTACGACGCGGCAGGTATTTGCCGTGCGGGCAATCAGCCCGCAAACGCGACGCGCCGGTAATCTTCGAGTTCTCGCTCAAAAACAACCCGGTCGCGCTCCAGCTGCCGTATCTCCGCCTTGAGTCGGCCCGCCCGCTCGGCCATCTGCTTCGTATCAACCAGCGCCTGTGCGCGCTGCTCGTTGGTGGACTCGCCCGTGACGATAATCGCCGCCTTCTTGACCAGGTCGTCCTCTATGCGCTCCAGCTCACGTCGCTTGGATGCGATCTGGTTCTGTGCAGTACTGAGACGCGATTCGAGTGAATACAGCTGTCGTCCCGATTCATACGCAGCGGAAAATGCGGTTTCCAGCTCCGCTGGACAAACGCCGGCATAGCCAGCGCCTCTCGACCCCAATCGAAAGCCGTTGGCCGGCTCGCAGAATTCACGCAGTCCCGCTTCACGACCCTTTTGATAGCCAGCCAGGTCGGCGCTGACACCGTACTTCGCACACGCTTTGCGGTGTTGTCCGATGTGATCCGCTGAATAGCCGGCTACGCCGTCTTCAAACCCGACCGTCTGCCAGTCGACGGTGAGGCATTCGGACTTGTTCATTGAAGAGCATCCGCCCAGCAGCACCATCAACACCAGGCTCAAAGTTGCTGTTCGCATGAGATTTCCGCTACGACCCTTACGGTTTGTCCACAAGGTAGCGACACCCGCGAGGTTCCAGCGTGAGACATTTCACGAGTTGGCATGATGGCAGAGCCAATGAAGCCGGCATTGGCTTGTCAACGCGCCTGCGTCACATGCGTTGCAGGATCGGATAGCCCTATTCGCGGGTGCGTCTGAAGTGCTGAGATCCGTACCAGCGTCGCAATTGACAGACAGACCCCTGACTACCAACGCTGACGCATACTCGTGTTCAGATTCGACGTGGAAGATTGGCTGGAGATCCGAACCATGAAAATCGTTACTTCATCCCTCAAAGTTCTGCATGCTGCCGGTATGGCAATTTTGTTTGCTGCATGCGGTGGCGGTGGGAGTTCGGAGCCTGGCACAGGGACACTGAAACTGAGCATCACGGATGCTCCCGTGGATGATGCCGAAGCGGTCTGGATACAGTTCAGCGGCGTCGCACTGAAACCCGAAGGCTCTGCTCCCGAGATTGTCGCCATCCCCGCACCTGCAACGCGCCGGATCAATCTGCTGCAGTACCAGCAAGGCATGGTGGCGGTTCTGCTCGACAATATTCCATTGAATGCGGGAAGCTACGAGTGGGTACGGCTCATCGTCGACAACGAACCGAACGTGCGCGATTCCTATGTAGTGATCAATGGCCAGGAATGCGAATTGCGCATCCCGAGCGGCAGTGAGAGCGGACTGAAGCTGAATCGGGGATTTACTCTGCCTGCCGCGGGTAGTGCGGCGCTGACGATCGATTTCGATCTGCGGCAGTCATTGCGTGCGCCACCCCGGCAATCCGGTAACTCTGGCACGTGCACACAGGGTTATATGCTGCGGCCGACGCTACGACTGGTCGACGACGCCAATGTTGGCGCAATTGCCGGCAACGTGACATTTGCTGCCGGCACGTGCCAGTCGGGTGCAAGCCGAAAGTCTATCTCTACCAAGGTGCTGTCGTTCCGGATGACATGGAAGACACCACCGCACTTGCACCGGACGTCGATCCCTTTTTGATAAGTACTGTGAATATTCCTGCTGGTGCCGTTTCCGGAACTTACCGGGCAGCCTTCGTGCCCGCGCGAAGTTATACGGCAGCCTTCACATGTACTGACGATACGACTGCGGACGAGACGTTGAGCTTTGTCCCTGTCGCAGGCCAGGCGTCACGGTGCAGAACAATCTGGTCTCGACAGTCAATTTCGCCGTACCTGCTCCCTGCATAAAGCGGCTCTGCGCGAATACGCCTGCGGCAGGCATTCACCGCTTTGCTACCCAGGTAATCGCCAGCCCCTGCGCAGGGGACCCCTACTGCGCGCAATCAGGCATAGAATCGCTCGCGTCCTCCATTTGTGGAGGTACTTGCCGATAACTGCACCATGAAGTCGCCCGTGCCTGTCCAGATTGTGCTTACGGCGCTTGCTCTGAGCGCCGGCTGGTGCAGTGCAGCGACCTTGTCAGTCACCGTTCTGGACAGCGAGGGTCGGCCCGTACCGGAAGTCGCGATTGTGGCGATAGCGGGAGCAGCAGATGCTCGTCCCGCTTTTGCGAGTCCGGCCGCACCACCGACCGCGGTCATGGACCAGATCAATCTGCAGTTCGATCCCGGCATCCTCGTTGTAGCCAGGGGCACTACGGTGTCCTTCCCCAACAGCGACGACGTCGCCCACCAGGTGTATTCCTTCTCTCCCGCGAAACACTTTGCACTGCCCCTTTATCGCGGGCAGTCATCCACGCCTGTCACGTTCGATCAGACGGGCATCGTGATTCTCGGCTGCAACATCCACGACTCGATGATCGGTTACGTCTATGTGACCGACTCCCCTCACTTCGGCAAGACGGATGCCCGTGGGCGCATCGATTTTGCGGACCTGCCGTCCGGCTCCTACAGGGTGACCGCCTGGAATCCTCGATTTATGGAAGCCACTCCCGAACTGACCCGGCAGTTGGTGGTCGGTGGGGACGCCATCAGCAGCGAATTCAGGCTGCTGCGGCCGATGAAGCCGGAGCCACAAAAGTCCAAATCCAAGAAGCTGCGATACTGAAGTGCAGATACGTCCTGTACTGCTGCTGCTGAGTTTCGGCCTGTGGTCAGCCATGACCCGGGCAGCCAGTCCTCACGAGTTCACGGCGCAAGTGGATGTGCGCTTTATCGCGGTCGATTCGTCCCTGAAATCGTTCACGGAAGGCGGCACAGGTCTGCTGCGTTTTGATGAAGATCATGACGGACTGCAACTGGGCAATGTCATGCTGGATTACACGGGACCGCTGACCGATACCCTCCGCGCGACAATTACGCTGTTTGCCACGGGTGACGGTGACAAGAACCCGATCGATCTCACCGAAGCGTTTCTGGAATGGCGTCCCGTGCCGGTTTCGGAGTGGCGCTGGCGCGCGAAACTGGGGGCGTTTTACCCGCCGGTTTCCATGGAGAACCGCGGTGTTGGCTGGCAAAGCATCTACACCTTAAGCCCTTCAGCCATCAACACCTGGTTGGGTGAAGAGATCCGGACAATTGGTGGCGAGATCAGTCTCACCAACGCGGGCGCCGGCGTGGGGCGACCCTTTGACGTCGGTGTCGTGCTCGGGCTCTACGGCTGGAACGATCCGATGGGCATCCTGATCTACCAGCGGGGGTGGGCGGTGCACGATCGGCAGTCACCACTGTTTGGCCGCCTGCCCAAGTCGGAGGCAGTCGGGTTTGGACCTCCGCAGCTCGAGTTTTTTTCCGAGATTGACAACCGGGTGGGGTACTACTCCGGGCTCGAATTCTCCTGGCGCGACCGGCTGGTACTGAAAGCGTTGCACTACGACAATCGCGGTGACCCCGGCGCAAAAGACGATACGCAGTACGCGTGGTTGTCACGCTTCAACTCGTATGGCATGCGTCTGGAGTTGCCGCGAGCCTGGACAGTGATTGCGCAACACATGGATGGCGATACCGGTGTGGCGCCCAGCCCGGATGGCAAGGGTGCAAGCATTCTCGATTACGAAGCTGATTTCCTGCTCGTCAGCAAGACTTATGGCCGTCAGCGGTGGAGCGCCCGCTATGACCGCTTTTACACTGAGACGGTCCGGGGGGCCGCATTCTTCGATAGCTGGCAGGATGGCCATGCCTGGACGCTCGCGTGGTTCTTCGACCTGAACGACCAATGGCAGTTCGTCGGCGAGGCACTGCGGAACGATAGCCAGTTGCGACAACGCAGGCTTGTCGGGCTGCCGACTGCCGCAGTCGAAGACTCGTTGCAGGTTGCGATAAGGTACACTTTCAGCAACCTGTAGCCATGGTCCGAAGATCAGCGAAGACACCCGGACGGGTTCTTCGGGTTGCAGAAGAAAAGCAGAACCAGGCGTTGGGGGGAATCGTGCCGCAGCAGAAGCAACCTGATTCAATTGGAACCGGGGACGATGTCGTCGCCGGAAACGGATTGCTCCATCGGCGTCTGTTCCTGACACAGGGCGCAGCGCTGTTCGGCGCCGGCGGACTTTCACTGCTGGCAGCTCAGCCCGTTGCCGCTGAAACGCTCGCCATTCCGCAATGGATGAAAGCGCCTGGCGCGCCGATGAGCGGCTATGGCCAGCCCTCGAGATTCGAAAGCACAGTCCAGCGTGTCGTTACAGCAAGACCGGGTGCCGTCGGCAGCGGTTCTTCGCGCACGCCGCATGAACTGCTCAAAGGCACGATCACACCCAACGGACTGCATTTCGAGCGTCACCACAGCGGCGTGCCGGATATTGATCCCGCGATGCATCGTCTGGTCATTCATGGCCGCGTAAAGCGGCCGCTCAGTTTTACGGTCGACGCGCTGTTGCGCTATCCAACCGTGACGCGGATCCAGTTTCTGGAATGCTCCGGGAACAGTGCGGCCAACTGGGCCGCGGAAGCCCCACAGGCCACCTGTGGCACATTGCACGGGCTCCTTTCATGCAGCGAATGGACCGGGGTACCGCTTTCCATCCTGCTCGATGAGGCGGGAGTGGAACCGGGCGCGAGCTGGTTACTTGCGGAGGGTGCCGACGCAGCGGCGATGAGTCGCAGCGTACCGATGGCAAAAGCGATGGACGATGCGCTGATTGCCTTGTATCAGAATGGCGAGAGGATTCGTCCGGAGCAGGGCTATCCGCTGCGGCTGTTCCTGCCGGGTTTCGAAGGCAACATGAACGTCAAATGGCTGCGACGTCTTAACGTGACGACTGGTCCTACCATGACGAAGGATGAAACGTCGAAGTACACGGATACGTTGGCCGACGGCAAATCGCTGATGTTCACTTTCCCCATGGGCGTGAAGTCAGTCATTACGAGTCCGTCATTCGGGCTCACCATGCAGGGACCGGGCATCTACGAAATCACCGGAATCGCCTGGTCAGGTGCAGGCAGGATTGCCCGCGTGGAAGTCTCCGCCGACGGTGGCAGTACATGGGCGGAGGCCGCGTTGTCGGAGCCAGTGCTTTCGAAATCGTTGACGCGATTCCGCCTTGCATGGCGCTGGAACGGTGGACCTGCCATTCTCAAGAGCCGGGCTATCGATGAGAGCGGCGCAGTCCAGCCGACGCGTGACGAGTTGATCGCCAGACTCGGCCTCAAGTCGAACTATCACAACCACGCCATCCAGAACTGGAGGGTGGCTGCAAACGGGGAGGTGAGCAATGTGCACGCGTAACTTGCTCAGCCTCGCCTTGGCACTGGTGTCTTTTTCCGGCTGGGCTGCCGAAGGTCCGGGTCTTGGGGTGGCTGTGCAGCCCGCTGATATCGCCGCGTGGAACATCAGCATTCCGCCGGATGGCACTGGACTGCCTTCCGGATCGGGGACAGCTGTGCAAGGCAAAGCGATATTCCTGGAGAAATGTGCCGCGTGCCATAACCAGGAAGGGGCCGGGCAGCCATTCGATCGTCTGGTTGGCGGCCAGGGAAGCCTCCCAACAGCGACGCCGGTGAAGACGGTCGGTAGTTACTGGCCTTATGCAACCACTGTCTTCGACTACATTCGTCGTGCAATGCCCTTTCAGGCGCCGCAGTCGTTAACCAGCGATGAGACCTATGCGTTGACGGCCTATTTGCTGTCGTTGAACGGCATCATCAAGGACGGCGCGGTAATGAACGCCCAGTCATTGCCCAAGGTGAAGATGCCGAACCGCGACGGCTTTGTGCTGGCGTATCCGGAGCGCAAGCCCTAATTCCGCAGCCGGTAGCCTGTCTTGAACATCCACCCGACGACTCCTAAGCAGAGCAGCAGAAAAGCCACCGTCATGGACAGGCTCAGGGCCACGCTGACGTCGGCGACTTCGTAGAAGCTCCACCTGAAGCCGCTGACGAGATACACGACCGGATTGAACAACGCGATGGTGCTCCACGGTGGTGGCAGCACGCTGATCGAATAAAACGTCCCGCCCAGGAAGGTGAGCGGCGTGATGATCAGCAGCGGGATGATCTGCAGCTTCTCGAAGCCATCCGCCCAGATGCCAATGATGAAGCCGAACAGGCTGAAAGCCACGGACGTCAGCACCAGGAACGCCAGCATCCAGAAAGGATGCGCAATCTGCAGCGGCACGAAGAATCCGGCGGTCGCCAGGATGATCAACCCGAGAATGATGGACTTGGACGCGGCCGCGCCAACATACCCCGCCAGGATCTCGATGAACGACAGCGGCGCCGACAGCAGTTCATAGATGGTGCCGGTGAAACGCGGAAAATAGATACCAAACGATGCGTTCGCGATGCTTTGTGTCAGCAGTGTCAGCATGATGAGGCCGGGAACGATGAACGCGCCGTAGCTCACGCCCTCGATCTCCGTGATGCGGCTGCCGATGGCGGCGCCGAACACGACGAAATACAGTGATGTGGAAATCACGGGCGAGACGATGCTCTGCATGAGAGTCCGCCCGGTCCGTGCCATCTCGAAGCGGTAGATCGCGCGCACGCCGGGATAATTCATTGATTCTGCCTCACGAGGTCCACAAAGATATCCTCGAGCGAACTTTGCGTCGTGTTCAGGTCCCGAAAGCGGATTCCGGCATCGGCCAGGTCCTTGAGTAGCGAAGTGATCCCTGTACGCTCGGCCTGGATGTCGTAGGTGTAGATCAGATCCTGGCCCTGGGCGACAAGGGCCAGGGAATACGCGGACAATCCGGCCGGCAGGACTGCCAGCGGTTCGTGCAGATGCAGCGTCAGCTGCTTCTTGCCGAGCTTGCGCATGAGCGCCACCTTGTCTTCGACCAGAATCAGCTCGCCCTTGCTGATCACGCCGATCCGGTCGGCCATATCCTCGGCTTCCTCCAGGTAGTGCGTCGTCAGGATGATGGTCACCCCCGAATCACGCAGGTTGCGGACCACCTGCCACATATCCTTGCGCAGGCTGACATCGACCCCCGCCGTGGGTTCGTCCAGAAACAGGACCTTGGGTTCATGGGACAGGGCCTTGGCGATCAGCACGCGTCGCTTCATGCCGCCGGACAGCGTCATGATCCGGTTATCCTTCTTGTCCCACAGCGACAGCTCCTTCAGAACCTTCTCGATGTGCGCCGGATTGGCCGTCTTGCCGAACAGGCCGCGACTGAAGGAGACCGTTGCCCAGACCGACTCGAATGCGTCCGTCGTGAGTTCCTGAGGGACCAGCCCGATGAGTGAACGGGCAGCGCGGAAGTCTTTGCGTATGTCGTGGCCATCCACGCTGACGCTGCCCGTGGAAGGGTTGACGATTCCGCAGATGATATTGATCAGCGTGGTCTTGCCGGCGCCATTCGGGCCCAACAGGGCGAAGATTTCGCCACGGCGGATTTCAAGGTCGATCTGCCTGAGTGCCTTGAACCCCGACGCATAGGTCTTGGACAGGCCGACGATCTCGATGATGGGTTGCATGGGCCGCAAGGATAACGGATTGCAGCACCTTGCGAATCAGGCATTGAACGAAGCTTCCGCTCGATGCCGCTCAAGTCATATTATCCACAGGCGACGTAGGGAGCAGGGGATGCTGAAAGCCTTTCTCGGGCGACTCAAGCAGCGGCATGTCATTCGTGTGGCAGGCGTTTATGCCGCCGCCGGCTATGCCGTTTTTCAGGTTGCGAACAACCTGTTGCCCGCACTGAATCTGCCTCGCTGGACCGTCACGCTGATCGCGACCCTGTACCTGCTGGGGTTTCCCGTGGTCATGCTGCTCGCTTATGCATTTGAGTGGACGGAGGAGGGGCTCAAGCGAACCCGAACCGATGCCGGGCAGGCACCCTCGCGCCTTGGCTGGTTTGACTGGACTTTACTGGGCGTGACGCTCGCGATGCTCGCCTTCGCCGTGATCAACCTCGTGCTCGATTCTCGTGGGCGGGCACCCGGGGAAGCCGAAGACGCGCTGCCACTGCATGCCAGGTCCATTGCCGTTCTGCCCTTCGTCAACTTCAGTGATGTCACCGACGGCGACTACTTCGCAGACGGATTGACTGAAGAGGTGATCAATGGCCTGGCACAGATCTCCGACCTCAAAGTCGCAGGCCGTACTTCATCGTTCTATTTCAAGGGTCGCAACGAAGACCTGCGGGAAATAGGTCGACGGCTGGGAGTCGCACATGTACTCGAAGGCAGTGTCCGTCGTTCCGGAGAAAACCTGAGGATCACGGCCCAGCTCATCCAGGTGTCGGACGGCTTCCACCTGTGGTCGCAGACTTTCGACCAGACCATGAGCGATGTCTTCGTGGTTCAGACCCGAATTTCGCGTGCGGTGGCAGAAACCCTGCAGGCGCGATTGCTTGGCACCCCCGGCAGTTCCAGTGTCACCCCGCGAGATCCGCGTGCCTACCAGCTCGAGCTCGTAGCCCGCTCGCGACTGCGTAAACAGGAGCGTACGGAACTGGAGCAATCCCGCCGGTTGTACCAGGAACTGATCACGCTTGAACCCGCCAATGCAGCAGCGCTCGTTGGCTTTGCCGAAGCGACGTTGTTGCTCGCCCAGAATTATCTTGCCCTCGATTTCGATCAGGCTCGCCGTGAAAGCGAAGCGGCGATCGACAAGGCGCTTGAACTTGACCCGCAGTCTTCTGAAGCATGGCGGGTACACGGCTATGTACATCGAGTGCTCGCGATCAGGTCCAGTGATCGCACCAGCATGGACACGGCGCTGTCTTCGCTCCGGAAAGCAGTGGAGATCAATCCCCGCAATGCCGATGCCCTCGCAATGCTGGGAGCGCAGCTGTTGACCGGCGGCCAGACCGAACAATCCATTGCACTGCTCAGGCGTGCTCTGGAGATCGATCCGCTGTCGCGGCAGACGCAGAAGTTGCTCGGCACGGCGCTCGAAAGCCAGGGCAAGTTCGGTGAAGCCCGGCGCCAGTACGAAAGCCTGATCAGTCTTCACCCTGACTTCACCAACGCCAAAGTGTCGCTCGGCCAGCTGCTGATCTCACAGGGCAAACTGGACGAAGCCGCCCTGGTTCTTGACGACCCTGCATTGATCGCCGCCGATCCGCTTGCCGGACTGCTGCTTGCGAACATTTATGCCAATCTCGGGATGGACTCGGAGATGCGAGCGACGCTGGGAGGTATTCGTGAGCCGCCGGCTGCAGCCGCGTTGGCCAGGGCAGTCCTGCTTTTGCGTACCGGCGATAGTGTCGCGCTCCGGCAGCTGGCTGCCGCGCAGTATAAAGAGACGGGCGATCCGATCTGGCTGCCGACGCAATTACTGCAAACGGTGCTTGCCAACGACGTCTCCGGGGCTGGCGCTGCACTCAAGGCCTTCGTTCCGGGAGATGTCTTCGACGCGCAGATCGTCGACAACTACGCACCACTTGACGCTGTGTTCATTGCGTACGCTTTGCGACTGGGTGGCAGGGAAGCAGAGGCACGCGGCATCTTCGAAGGGCTGGTCCGCCGTTTCGACGCATCTCCCGCAGAATACACATCCAACTACGAGCTATGGCTTCGCGCCATCGGTTTCAGTGGGCTCGGGCAGGTGGATGCAGCCCTGCAGGAGCTGACCCGAGCGACCGACCAGGGATTTCGAACGCTGATCGATGTCGACAACTTCGTCCGGCTCGAGGATTATCCGTTCATGAAAGACGTAGCGAAGGATCCGCGCTACCTCGCGTTGGCCCGTCGTATCGAGGCCGACAATCGTCGCATGCGGGATCTGGTGCTCGCAAAGCGAAATTGATTTCACCGGGCATTTTGGCCGAAAAAGTAACAACTCATGACGATCGCAGTTCCGACCACTGGCTTGCAGTTGCGCTCGATGGTCAGGGCGAACGGCGAAATTGAGTTGTCATTGGCCCGCGTCGAGATTCCGCCTCTTGCGGCGGACGAGGTATTGGTCCGCATGGAGGCCGCACCTGTCAATCCCTCGGATATGCGCGTGCTGCTGGGTGAGGCGGAGATTGAGACGCTACGGATCGGTGGTACCGCCGGCGAGCCGGTAGTCAAGGCTGACATCCCATCGGTAATGATTGGCCCGTTGACTGGCCGCTTCAATCAGTCGATGCCTGTCGGCAACGAAGGTGCTGGAGTCGTGGTCGCCACTGGTTCCGCCAACGAAGCGCGCGCGCTGCTCGGCAAGACAGTGGCACTCCATGGCGGCGGCATGTATTCGCAGTATCGCGTCACCCGCGTGGCCAACTGCCTGGTGCTGCCAGACGGCACATCGCCGGCAGAGGGCGCTTCCTGCTTCATCAACCCGTTAACGGCGCTCTGCATGGTCGAAACCATGCGCCTTGAGGGGCACACGGCACTGGTGCATACAGCCGCGGCATCCAACCTCGGGCAGATGCTTTGCAAGGTCTGCCAAAGCGAAGGGATCGGGCTGGTGAATGTCGTGCGCAGCGCCGAGCAGGCGGACAAGCTTCGCAGCATCGGTGCCGTGTACGTCTGCAATTCCAGCTCGCCCGATTTCACCGACAGGCTGACCGACGCAATTTTTGCAACGAAAGCCACGTTGGGATTCGATCCAACAGGAGGTGGAGAACTCGCGGGACATATCCTGGCCTGCATGGAGGCAGCGTTGAACCGCGACTGGGAAGGCCCCTTCCGTCGCTATGGCTCTCCCGTGCACAAGCAGGTCTACATCTATGGGGGACTCGACCCGGGCCCGACACGGTTGCACCGATCGTTCGGGATGGCCTGGGGAATCGGGGGCTGGCTGCTGACGCCCGCGCTTGCCAGGATTGGCCCGGCTCGCGAGCGTGAGCTGCGCGCCCGGGTGGTTCGTGAACTCAAGACCACCTTCGCGAGCCACTTCACCAGAGAAATTTCGCTGGCCGATATGCTGCAGCCGGAAATCCTCAAGGCCTGCAAGAGATTCAGGACGGGCGAGAAGTTCCTGATCAATCCGAACAGGGGGATTGCAGGATGAATACGTCCGTTCAATCACAGTAGGTGTAGTCGGAAAAAAATCTGACTCCCGGGACGAAGCAGGTCGCCGGGGTCTTTTCAGGATCGTCAAAAACACCGGACGTTTTTGCGAAGCCTACATGGATGTATTTACGGCGGTCCTGAAAAGACCCCGGCGACCTGCTCCGTCCCTACTGGGCTCCCGCTACTTCAGCCTGGCTGCGATCTTGTCGATGCCCGCCTGGGTGCACACTTCGTCCTTGTCACCGCCGGGCGCACCCGAGACCGATATGGCGCCGATGATTTCGCCACCGACTTTCAGTGGCAGCGCGCCGCGGCGGGCCGTGCCGATTTTTGGGTCGGCTTTGATTTCGGCGTCAAGAGCGGCGTCGGTCTTGACGCGGTCAGCGATGTCACCGCTCGGGACCTTGTACTTGAGGGTCGTCACGGTCTTGCTGAGACCGATAGCCTGGGTACGTTCCGGGGCACCGTCACCGGACAGAATGACTACTGGCACGCCTGCGGAATCGACAACGGTGACAGTTGTCTTGTAACCATTCGCGAGGCAGACGGCGAGCGCTGTCTGCGCCGCCTCGATCGACAAGTCGAGCGCAGGACCGCGGGCTCGTGGTGGCGCTGGGGGCAGGGGGCCAGGCGCAGGGGCTTGGGCCATGACCGATCCGGCGGCAATGCTTGCAAGGATGGCGAGAGGAATACTCTTGAGTCTTCGCATGGTGAAGAATCCTTTTGCTGGTGTGCTTGTGGGGAGCTGATGGTACCCGACTTCGAGTGCTGGCCGATTGCGGAGTTCGAACTGTCGAGGGTCGCGAGCACCCCGGTGGGTGAAAATTCTATTTTCCCGCCTTCCTGACAACGATATCCACCGACTCGGTATTGGGGTCGAAAATCACTTCTGCGTCGCCGCGCTCAAGCTGGCGCATCACATGGGCGACTTTCTGCTCCAGCGAAAAGTCTGTGGCGCCATATTCGGTGCCTTCGCGCAGCACAAAAGCTTCAACGACCCCGAGCAGCGCATCGCGCGAAAGTTCTGCGTGAGGTACGACTACCGGGGTCTCGGTCGCCGTTGTTTCCTCGGGGTATAGCGTCCACTTCGGCATGTGTCAGGACTTTCGGTGCAGCACGAACACCGCAACGCCCGGCATGGCGATCAGGCTGCCCGCAACAATGATCAGCGTACGCATACCGGATTGATTCCTCGAATGGCGGCCAGACAGGCGGGAAGCATACCGCATGCATTCAGGATTGGTGGGGAGTGCCATCGGCCGTACTCCGCACTATCATTGACGCACGGAACACCCACGGCACAGACCGGATGAAGAATGACTTACCGTACCCGACCGCCGTTTCGCGCCGATCACGTCGGCAGCTTTCTCCGACCCAGGCGTTTACTCGACGCGCGCGAGCGTTACAGGCAGGGCGACCTTTCCCGGGAAGGATTGCGGGCAGTCGAGGACGACGCCATTCGCGAGATCGTGAAATTCCAGGAAGAGGTGGGGCTGGAAAGCATCACCGATGGTGAGTTTCGCCGGACCTATTTTCATATCGACTTTCTGGAACAGCTGGGTGGCGTAAGGACCGATATCCCTGTGACCGTCATCAAGGCCGACGGTACGCAGGAACTTGCGCCACCCGTGATGCGGGTGATCGACAAAGTGCGTCACGTCAGGGACATCCAGCTGGCGGATTTCCAGTTTCTCAAGTCGCAGGTTGCGGCGGGCAATACACCCAAGGTTACGATTCCGTCACCGACGATGCTGCATTTCCGCGGGGGTCGCGCGGGCATCAGTCGCGAGCATTACCCCGACCTCGAGCCGTTCTATCAGGACGTCGCCAATGCTTATGGCGATGAACTGCGTTCGCTGGCTGCAGCGGGCGCGACTTACGTACAGATGGACGACACGAATCTTGCGTACCTGTGTGATGACAAGATGCGTGAAGCCGCACGCAGTCGTGGCGACGATCCGGATGAGTTGCCACATCGCTATGCTGCTTTCATCAATCGCGTCGTTGCGCAGAAGCCCGCGGGCATGACGCTTGCCGTCCACCTTTGTCGCGGCAACTTCAGGAGCACGTGGGCAGCTCAGGGCGGCTACGAACCGGTCGCGGAAGCGCTGTTGTCCGAAATGAAGGTCGACGGCTACTTCCTGGAGTACGACGATGCCCGCAGTGGTGATTTCAAGCCGCTCAGGTTCTTGCCCGGGGACAAAACCGTGGTGCTCGGTCTCGTCACGACCAAGCTCGGCCAGCTCGAAAGCAAGGATGACATCAAACGTCGCATCGACGAGGCTGCAAGGTATGTCCCGCTGGAACAGTTGTGCCTGTCTCCCCAGTGCGGCTTTTCAAGTACAGTCCACGGCAACGAGATCGCTGTTGAAGCACAGCGCAGCAAGCTGCGCCTGGTAGTGGAAGTCGCCCGCGAAGTCTGGGGCTGAGGAGGCAACCTTGCGTTCACTACTGAATGATGCGGCCCTGCGTGCGGCGCGCTATCTTGAATCCCTGCAAGAGCGAGCGGTGGCGCCTTCGGAGCAAGCGGTGAGCGCCCTTGCGCAGCTCGATGAGCCGTTGCCGCAAAGCTCGAGCGACGCGGCGGAAGTCCTCGCACGACTCGATCAGTTCGTCTCGCCGGCCACTATGGCCATGGCGGGTCCGAGGTTCTTCGGCTTTGTGATTGGGGGTGCCTTGCCGGTGACCGTGGCAGCGAACTGGCTCGCCACGGCCTGGGACCAGAATGCAGGCCTGTACTCCGCTACGCCTGGCGTGTCGCAGCTCGAGACCGTGGCGCTTCGCTGGCTCAAGGAATTGTTCGATCTGCCCGACAGCACCGAAGGTGCCTTTGTAACGGGTGGGACCATGGCGAATTTCACGGCACTCGCCGCGGCCAGACACCATGTCCTCAAACAGGCGGGATGGGACGTCGAAGCGGACGGCCTCATCGGAGCGCCAGCGGTGACCGTGATTGTGGGCGAGGAGGCGCATCCCACGCTGCTCAAGTCTCTCGGTCTGCTGGGTCTGGGACGCAACCGCGTCGTTCGTGTGCCGGTTGATGTCCAGGGTCGAATGCGGGCCGGCGAGCTGCCAGTCATCGCTGGACCGACGATCGTTTGTGTTCAGGCCGGCAACGTCAACACCGGGGCCTTTGATCCCATCGACGAGATCTGCGCGAGAGTGCGGCCTGCAGGGGCGTGGGTTCACGTTGATGGCGCGTTCGGTCTCTGGGCAAAGACAGCGCCTTCCCTCAGCCACCTCGCTCGCGGCATCGAATCGGCTGATTCCTGGGCCACTGACGCGCACAAGTGGCTTAACGTGCCTTATGACAGCGGCCTGGCGTTCGTGCGGGAGCCTGGGGTGTTGCCCGCCGCGATGGCCATCACGGCTGCGTATTTGCCTGACGCGGCCGGCCGGCGGAGTCCCTCGGACTTTACGCCGGAACTGTCGCGTCGCGCCCGCGGTGTGGAAGTCTGGGCCGCATTGCGTTTTCTGGGACGTGAGGGCGTCGCTGACCTGATGGAGCGAACCTCCCGGCATGCGCGCCGGTTTGCCGAGCAGCTGTCAGCAGCGGGTTATGAAGTTCTGGCAGACGTCGTACTGAATCAGGTGCTGGTGGCGTTTGGCACGGCGGAAGTGACCGACCGGGTCATTCAGGCGATCCAGAATGACGGCACATGCTGGTGCGGCACCACGTTCTGGCAAGGTCGCCGTGCCATGCGCATCAGCGTGTGTTCATGGGCGACCACCGAGAGCGACGTCGATCTCAGTGTCGCCGCCATGATTCGCATCGCGCGGAAGGTTTCCTAGCGGGGAGCGATTGGGACCTTCTTCGAACGTCCCCAGAGAACGAACAGGATCAGTGCCAGCAGGATGAAGTTGAGCGGGGTCAAGGCTGCTTCACCTCGCGAGACGTGAAACGCGATTGCCAGAACCTGCAATACCGTGGCGGCCATGGCTGCAATCACGGTGAGACGCGGCATGATGCGGGTGAGCGATGGCAACAATATGCCGAGACCGCCGGCCAGGTCGATGATGCCGATGATCCTGACGAACATTTCCGGGAGTTCACCCGTCCACGCCATCATCTTGGACAAGTCCGGAATAGGCGTCGTCAGCTTGGTGAAGCCGGCAAAGCAGAAGACGACGGCAACGAGTACCTGTGCAATCCACAGGCCGATATTGAGACCCTTGGAGCTGCCTGGTACGGCTTGAACTGTTGAATTCACGGGAGATCTCCTGACGGTGGGGAGCGTTCTGCTGTTGGCGAGCGCAAAGTAATACCCTGCCGGTCGCGGGTCAATAGAATGGACGCGATTTAATTACTGGCCGATCATTTAGGTCAGGTTGGGGCGTAGCACGCGGCATGTCGGGTTAAAGCCCCTGCGAGGCGAGGACCCGACCTGCAAGGTTTTGAATGTTCCTGCGGGACACCACACCCGGCGGCTATGTGGCGGGGGATGGGGTCTCGGCCGGTTTCACCTTGATGTCATCCTGGCGCTTGCCGAGATGCCAGCCGACCGTGGCCCAGATCCCGCCCATCACCGCGCCAATGACGAGCGACATGACCGGCGAGGCGGTAACCGCGTCGACGGCCGTCTTCGCCTGCGCGCCCACATAGTCGGCCGCGCGGTACACGGGCACGTCAATGAAGTTCTTGGCCTTGTACTTGGTTTCCTTGTCGAAAGCACTGAACAGCATCTCGCGGCCGGGCCGGATCAGCGCGTACTCGCCCCAGCGGCGGCCGATGAAGATCACGGCCAACACGGCAAATGTATTGAAAGCCGCCAGCAGCAGGAATCCTCCCATCATGAGGATCGGCAGGATGACCAGCAGATAGCGTACGCCAAGCTTTGTGGCGATGCGGCCCGTGAGGAACAGCTGAGTAACGATCGTGAGCGATTGCACGAGTACGTCGATAGTCGCGAACACCTCGGTACGCTGGGTGCGGTCCGAGAATGTCTCCTCGACGATCCTGAGTTGCTCGAAATAAAGAATGGTGTTCGCCAACGATGCGAGGGAGACGAATACGGCGATGCCGATCAGATAGGGCGATTTCAGGACCAGCAAAATACCGGAGAAGGGGTTGCCACCCAATCCCCTGTCTATAGCACCCTTCTCCACTGCGTCACTTGACGCGACCGCTGCAGGCTTCCAGATGCCGAGCAGAATCCGCTGGCACACGATGGCGCCCACGAAACCCGCCGCGCTGATGTACATCACGCCGGAATCTCCGACGGCGCCGACGGACAGGCGCGTGACCAGCGGTCCCACCAAGGCTCCTGCGGTACCTCCCGCAGCGATCAAGCCGAACAGGCGCTTGGTCTGTTCATGGTTGAACATCTCGAGCAGGAAGCTCCACATCACCGAGACCAGCAGCAGGTTGAGCACGCTGATCCACACGTAGAACGATGCGCCGATAGTGCGATCGATCTCATGCTCGCCGAGACTCACGCCGATGAAGACGAGAATCACGGCTACCGCGCCGTAAATGGCTTGCAGCAATACAGCACGCCGCACTCTGGCCACCAACCATCCAAAGACGGGCACGATGGCAATCGAAAACAGGGCGGTATAGAGCCACAGGTCGGCCACGTAGTCGCGCCCAAGCAGCGTGGCGACGGTTTCGCGGACGGGCCTCACCGCGAAGTAGCTGCCGAGAACGAAGAAGTAGAGAAAGAAAGCGGCGAACACGGCTTTGAGCTCGCGCGGCTCGATCCGCGCGGCGAAACTGAAGAATCGCGCGACAGAATTCGTATTGTTTTCGGTCATGGTTGGCTCCAAAGCCACTGCGCAAGGCGCGCCCAGGACTATAGACGTTTTCCTTTGAGTCGAAGAACACCCTCCCGTGGTCAGGATGCAGGGCGAATGTAAAGATTTGTCAGTAGGCCTCCTGGTAGCCTAACGAAACAGATCCCCAACCAGCGGCAGGAAGGAAGCGACCAGCAGCAGGGCCATGGTGATATTGAATACCTTGAGCTTCACAGGATCCTGCAGCCAGTGCCGCAATCCGACGCCAAACGCTGCCCACGCAGTCACGCAAGGTAGATTGATCAGCCCGAATATCAGGGTGACCCACAAGAGACTCGAAAAATAGTCCACGGGCCGTGTGTAGGTGGCAATTGCCGCAATGGCCATGGCCCAGGCCTTCGGATTGACCCACTGAAAAAGCGCAGCCTGTACAAAGGTCATTGGCGTGGCCGAGGGTCTGTCGGGTTTATTGTCGACTGGTCCACTCGTCGCGATTTTCCAGGCGAGCCAGACCATGTACAGCAGACTGATGATCCGCAAAGCGTCATAGAGCAGGGGATATGTCTGCAGCGCCTGCCCGACGCCAAGGCCGACCACGACCAGCAGGATCATGAAACCGATCCCGATGCCGAGTATGTGAGGGAAGGAACGCCTGAAGCCGAAGTTCACACCCGATGCCAGCAGCATCAGGTTGTTGGGGCCCGGCGTAATCGAGCTCGCGATCGCGAATGCCATGAGCGGCAGCAGCAGCGCGCTCTGCATTTTCACACTTCCCGATGCTTCGTCATCAGGCGGCAAGGCCCAGCTGCTTCAGCAGCGGTTCGATCTGCGGCTCCCGGCCACGAAACTCGATGAATGCATCCATCGCTTCCTGGCTGCCACCTTTCTCGAGAATCGACGTCAGGAAGCGTCGCGCAGTTCCGGCGTCAAACAGTCCCTTTTCCTGAAACGCACTGAATGCATCGGCCGCCAGAACTTCCGCCCATTTGTAGCTGTAATAGCCCGCCGCATAGCCGCCTGAGAAGATGTGCTGGAAGCTGTGTGCAAACCTGTTGAACGGCGGGGGTTTGATTACCGCCACTTCTGCTCGCACACCCGCAAGCACCGCGGCGATTTCCGCGCTCGACATGGCGGTTGCACCATGCATCCTGAGATCAAACAGGGCGAACTCGATCTGTCGCACCGTCTGCATGCCGGCCTGAAAGGTTCTCGAGGCCTGCAGTCGCTCGAGCTCGGCGACAGGCAGAGGATCGCCGGTTTCCACGTGACCCGAAATCAATGGGAGCACCTCGGTTGCCCACGCAAAATTCTCCATGAACTGGCTTGGCAGCTCCACCGCGTCCCAGGCGACTCCATTGATACCGGCGATGCTCGGATAGTCGACGCGCGTCAGCATGTGGTGGAGTCCATGGCCAAACTCATGAAACAACGTGACGACTTCAGAATGGGTCAGCAGTGCAGGCTTGCCGTTGACGGCGGGCATGAAATTGCAGACGAGGTACGCCACAGGTTGCGTCTGCACGGAGCGGAGACGCGTCCGCCCGATGCACTCGTCCATCCAGGCACCGCCGCGCTTCCTCGGTCGCGCGTACAGATCGATGTAGAAACTGCCGCGACGGGAGCCATCCTGCTCGAGGATATCGAAGAAGTGCACGTCCGGATGGTAGAGGTCGACGTCCCGCCGCTCGACGATCCGGATTCCATACAGCCTGGATGCAACGGCGAATAGTCCCTCCAGTACCCGAGGCAACGGAAAATAGGGGCGCAACGCCTCTTCTGACAGAGTAAAGCGCTGCTGCTTCAGCTTTTCCGAGTAGAACCCCACATCCCAGGAGTTCAGTTCATGTCCTGCAAACGCTGTCAGCTCCGCGAACTCGCGCTGTGCAGCCGGGCGACTCAGATCCGCCATCTGCTTGAGGAAAGCCTCCACCTGTGACACCGAGTCGGCCATCTTCGTGGCCAGCGAGTATTCGGCGAAGTTGTGAAACCCGACGAGTGCAGCACGCTCGTGGCGAAGGCTCAGGATCTCCTCCATCAGTCCCGAGTTGTCCCATTGCGCAGGCCCGATGTCGGACGCCCGCGTGACCCACCCGGTATAAAATTCCCGACGCAGCGCCATGTCTGAAGCATGCGTCATGACTGCGATGTAGTTGGGGGCATCGAGACTGAACAGCCAGCCCGGCTGACCCTTGGCATCCGCGGCAGCACGGGCCCTTTCGACGATGGGTGGAGGCAGTCCTTCCAGTTCCGCTTCCTCGGTGACGTGCCGGCTCCACGCGTTGGTGGCATCGAGGACATTCTCGTCAAAGCGCGAGGACACGCTCGACAGTCTTTCCGTCAGTTCCTTGAATCGCTGCTTCTGGTCTGCAGGCAGGGCGACGCCGGCCAGCCTGAAGTCCCGCAAGGATTTCTCCAGCAGGATGCGCTGTCCTGATGTCAGTTGACTGCCTTCCTTCGCCAACACCGCTTCATACGCGCGATAGAGGCGTTCGTTCTGACCGAGATCGGTGTACCACGCGGATAACACGGGCAAGCAGGCGTTGTAGGCAGCGCGCAGGTCGTCATTGTTCATGACGGCATTCAGATGGCCTATTGGCGACCAGAAGCGCGCAAGTCCGTGATGCATTTCTTCAAGCGGGACGACCAGCGACTCCCAGCCTGCTGCACCGGAATCGAGCAGCGCATTCAAAGCCCTGCGATTGTCGTCAATCCGCTCGCGCAGCCTGGCCTCTATTTCGGCGGGCTGGATCGCTGCGAACTCCGGCAGACTGGCGTCCACAGGTATGAGTGAGGGGATCGGAGGCTGTGTCATGGCGTCAATTCACGGGAACAGGCGACGGATTCTAGCATTGGGTCTGGCGCGAAATTCTCAATAGAATGCGGGAAACCCGGGTTAACCGGGTGAAGCAAAGCCCGGCGCCTCAGCGGAGATGTGTATTGTCCAAGAATGATTTCGACCTGGTGGTCATCGGCGGCGGCAGCGGCGGCCTGGCCACTGCGCAACGCGCGGCCGAGTATGGTGCCCGTACCGCGATCGTCGAATCGCATCGGCTCGGCGGCACCTGCGTCAATGTGGGGTGCATTCCGAAAAAATTCATGTGGAATGCCGCCGATCTTGCCCAGGCCATCGAGGATGCGCCGGAGTACGGCTTTGACGTGCAGAATCGCGGCCTCGACTGGCCGGCACTCAAGGATAAGCGCGACGAGTTTGTGCAACGCCTGAATGGCATCTACGAGCGCAATCTGCAGATGCGCAAAGTGACCTGGCTGCGAGGCCGGGCGCACTTCATCGATGCCCGCACGCTGGAGATCGGTGGGCGAACGGTGACGGCAGAAAAGATTATTGTCGCGACAGGCGGTCGGCCGCGCCTGCCGGACATTCCGGGAGCAGAACTCGGAATTTCGTCTGATGGCTTTTTCGAGTTGGCGCGTCGACCCGATCATGTCGCACTGGTCGGAAGTGGCTACATTGCGGCCGAACTTGCGAGCACCCTGCATGCCCTCGGTGCGCGGATCACTCTCGTCACGCGTGGCGACGGCATGTTGCGGGACTTTGATCCGATGGTCCGCGAGCATCTGACGGTGAGCTTTCGCGAAGCGGGGATGGAGATTGTGGAGAACACCACTCCCACGGGACTCTCGCGCTCGGGGCGACGTCTGGTCCTGAATGCGGCGGGCCCACGGCGCGTCGGTGAATTCGACTGTGTGATCTGGGCGATGGGTCGCGAGCCGGTAACCCGCGATCTGGGCCTGGAGGCCATCGGTGTCTCCCTTGGCAAGTCGGGCGAAGTTCTCACGGACGACTATCAGAATACAAATGTTCCCGGCATCTATGCGGTGGGCGATGTCACCGGGCGTGTCGCGCTGACTCCCGTCGCCATCGCCGCGGGGCGACGGCTGGCCGATCGTATCTTTGGTGGCCAATCCGGTCGCAAGCTGGACTACGCGCTGATCCCGACGGTCGTCTTCTCACATCCGCCCATCGGTGTTGTTGGGCTGACAGAGCCCGCAGCCCGGAAGCAGCATGGTGAGGCTGTCCGCGTATACAAGACGGAGTTTGTATCGATGTACCATGCGCCAAAGATCGCCAAGCCACGCACCGCGATGAAGCTGGTCACCGTTGGTGAGGAACAGCGGATCGTCGGCTGCCACATCATTGGTGCTGGCGCGGATGAGATGCTGCAAGGGTTTGCGGTGGCCATCCGCATGGGCGCCACCAAGGAGGATTTCGACGATACTGTTGCAATCCACCCGACCAGTGCCGAAGAAATGGTCACGATGAGATAATGCGAGATCGCCAATGAATATCCGCCCCTACCTCGAACATGTTCCGCAACTGGGTCGCTCGGTATTCGTCGATCCTTCAGCAGTCGTCATCGGCAAAGTGACGCTCGCGGACGATGTATCCGTGTGGCCGACCTCGGTCGTACGCGGCGATGTCAATCACATTGCGATCGGCGCGCGTTCCAACGTTCAGGATGGTTGCATCCTGCATGTCACGCACGACGGAGAATATGCACCCGGTGGCAGGGGGCTGGTCATCGGCGCGGACGTGACCGTTGGACATCGCGTTGTACTGCATGCATGTACTGTCCAGGACTTCTGCCTGATCGGGATGGGCTCGGTCATTCTGGATGGAGCCGTGCTCGAGGACTACGTAATGGTTGGTGCGGGCAGCGTTGTCGCACCTGGAAAGCGCCTCGAATCCCGCGGACTTTATGTGGGCAGCCCGGCGCGCCGCGTGCGCGATCTCACGGACCGCGAACTCAGCTTCCTGCCTTACTCGGCGGCGAACTACGTGAAGCTGAAGAACGAGTATCTGGCAGCGGCTATAGGCAGTGAAACGGAAACGCAGCGGCGATGTTCCTGATCTGCAAGCCTACTTCTTTTTCCCCGGCATCGGTTTCTTGATTGCATCAAGCACGGGCCCGGTCTGCGGCCGGACGCCGCGCCACAGGAAAAACGACTCTGCCGCCTGTTCGACCAGCATGCCCCAACCCGTGACCGCGAGCGATGCGCCGTAGCCCTTTGCCCAGATCGTGAATTCGGTGTCGCCCTTTCCATAGGCCATGTCGTAGCACACGGTACGTTCGCCAATGACGGATGGAGACACGGGCGGAACTTCACCGCGCAGGCTGGCCGAAGTGGCATTCAGTATGAGGTCGTACTCGCCGCTGACCTCGCTGAAGACGCTGCTGCTGATGCTTCCATGCGACTTGAAATAGTTGGCAAGGACCTCGGCACGGTCCGCAGTCCGGTTTGCCACGTGAATGGAGGCAACGCCCGCTTCAAGCAGGGGCCCAATTACGCCCCGGGCCGCGCCCCCTGCACCCAGCAACAGCACGCGCTTGCCCTTTGGCGGCAAGCCAAGATTCCGGTCCAGGTCCGTGATCAGCCCGACTCCGTCCGTATTGTCGCCAAGCAGCTCGTGATCCTGCCTGGCGATCGTATTGACCGCGCCTGCGAGCTCGGCACGCGGCGTCATTCGATTGACCAGTTCCGCGGCAGTCTGCTTGTACGGGAGCGTGATGTTCAGACCACGACCACCGTCAGCAAAAAAGGCCAGCACTTCTTCGCGGAAATGTTCTGGCGGAATCTCGAGCAGCCTGTAGACGAGGTTCTGCCCTGTCTGCTTCGCAAACAACCCGTGAATGAACGGTGACCAACTGTGCTTTACCGGGAAGCCCACTACACCGTAACGATCTGGATTGGAGCTCATGCTGCTTTGATCCAGGCTGCGGCACGTTTGGCGAAATACGTGAGAATGCCGTCCGCTCCGGCGCGACGCATGGACAACAGGGATTCCAGCGCAACGGTGCGCTCATCAAGCCACCCGTTCTGACCGGCGGCCATCAGCATCGCGTACTCGCCGCTCACCTGGTAGACATAGGTGGGCACACCGAATGTTTCCTTCACCCGGCGTACGATGTCGAGATAGGGCAGGCCCGGCTTGACCATCACCATGTCTGCGCCTTCCTTGAGATCGAGCGCCACTTCGCGCAAGGCTTCGTCCGAATTGCCGGGATCCAGCTGGTAGGTGTTCTTGTTGCTCTTTCCCAGATTCGCCGCCGATCCCACGGCATCGCGAAAAGGACCGTAGAACCCGGACGCATACTTGGCTGAGTAGGCGAGAATGCGGGTATGCGGAAACTCCGCAACCTCCAGCGCCTCGCGGATGGCACCAATGCGGCCGTCCATCATGTCGCTGGGAGCGACGATGTCCACGCCGGCTTCTGCGTGCGACAACGCCTGCTTGACCAGGGCGTCCACCGTCATGTCATTCACGACGTAACCCGACTCATCGATCAGCCCGTCCTGACCGTGGGTGGTGAATGGATCCAGCGCGACGTCCGTGATGACTCCGAGTTCCGGTACAGCCTTCTTGAGCGCGCGAACCGCCCGTTGAGCGAGCCCATCGGGATTCCACGCCTCCCTGGCGTCCTCGCTTTTGGCGGATGCAGGCGTAACCGGAAAGAGGGCGATGGCAGGGATGCCGAGGGCCACGAGTTCATGAGCCTCACGGATCAGCTCGTCGATGCTGACGCGCTCGATGCCCGGCATCGACACAACCGGCTCGCGGTACTTCTGGCCCTCAATGACAAACATCGGATAGATCAGGTTGTCCGGCTGCAGGGTGTATTCGCGCATCAGCCGGCGCGAGAAGTCGTCACGCCGCATGCGCCGCATGCGCGTCTGCGGAAATTCCCCGGTCTTGATGTTTCTCATGCTATGTTTTTCCGGCAAGGCTGCAGCACGTTTATACCTGAATCAAGAGCCTTCTCATAACGGCATGGCCACAAAAATCGCCCGCCCCGTGTCAGACGGGATCAGCCGCTGCCCATGGTCTCTCGGGGTCAGCGAACTTTATATCCGGTATCACGATACCGAGTGGGGTGTGCCGGTCCGGGACGACCGGACGCAGTTCGAATTCCTGATTCTGGAAGGAGCTCAGGCCGGGCTGTCCTGGTCCACCATTCTCAACAAGCGCGAGGGATATCGGGCTGCATTTGCCGGCTTCGATCCCGAGCGCATTGCCCGATTTGGCAAGCGGGATGTGGAGCGGTTGATGAAGAACGCAGCGATTGTCCGCAATCGCCTGAAGATCGAGGCGACGATCGGCAATGCGCAACGGTACCTGGATCTGCGTGACGAGCTCGGCAGCTTCGCGGAGTACCTCTGGAGCTTCGTTGGCAACAAGCCGGTCCAGAATCGTCCGGTAACCGGCAAGGACATTGCGGTTACCAGCGTCGAGTCCGATGCGCTATCCAGGGATCTGAAGAAGCGCGGCTTCCGTTTTGTCGGGTAGTACGATCCTCTACGCACACATGCAGGCAACAGGCATGGTGAACGATCATCTCGTGAGTTGCTTCAGGCACAAGGAGTGTGTGGCGATGGCGAAAAAGAGGTAAGGACGTTAAAGACGTGGAGACGTAGGGACGTTGGAGAGCGATAAAGACTCCGCAGTTTCTGGCGTACCCCGTCAGTTCCTACGTCTCTACGTCTCTACGTCTCTACGTCACCTCACTCTCCCACGAGCCACTCAACGCGCGTTGTCCCCGTGCCTGCAGGCGACAGGCGTTGATGGAGTGCGGGCAATACGATGCGCATCCGGTCATCGAGTTGCCACGGTGGATTGACGAGCAACAGGCCGGAACCGATCAGTCCCGCTGGTGAATCTGGCGGGCGTACCGAGAGCTCCAGAACGAGTACCTTCCTGATACCCGCCGCGACGATGGCGTGGTGCAGACGTGGAGAATCGTCGCCTGCCTTGAGCGGATACCACGCGCAGAATATTCCCTTCGGCCAACGATTAAGCCCCCCCTGAAGCGCTGTCGCGAGGTCGTCAAACTCCGTCGGTGACTCGAATGGCGGATCAAGCAGCACGAGTCCGCGATTCTCCCGCGGCGGCAGCTGCGCCTTGAGTGCGGCATAGCCGTCCTCTTCCAGCACGGAAAGATTGCGTCGTCCGCGCGTTTCGGTGCGCAGTGAGGCTGCTTCTTCCGGTTGTTTCTCCACGAAAACCTTGCGATCTTCCTTGCGCAGCAGACCAAGCGCAAACAGCGGCGACCCGGGATAAAAGCGCAAGTCACTTCCGGGCCCGCCAGCGTTGAAAGTACGCAGCAGGCTGAGGTAGCGTTCCACCTCCGGCGGCATTTTGTCAGCGGCGAGCAGTCGCCCCACGCCTTCCGTCCACTCCGCTCCACGGGTGGCTTCGGAGGATCTGAGGTCATAGCTGCCTCGACCCGCATGGGTATCGAGAAAGAACAGCGGCGTCGGTTTGGCCAGCAGACGATCAAGCAATGCGATCAGTACGACATGCTTGAGAACATCGCCTACATTGCCGGCGTGAAAGGCGTGACGGTAGTTCATGGAGGAGCGAAACGTGCAGCGTGATGCGTGATGCGTGATGCGCAGAGGCTTGATTGAGTCGCGCACCTTCAAGGGTCGATAGCTGTTCCTGATTGCCAGTCCTCAGCTGTCTCTCTGGCCTTTCACTTTTCACGGCTTCACCCTTCACGTCTGTCACGCCGTCTCCGTCCAACCACTCCCTCGGCCGCAGATACTCATTCAGCACCGCCTCAGGCGAGCCCGGCTCCGGGTGCCAGTCATACTGCCAGCGCACCAGGGGCGGCAACGACATGAGGATCGATTCAGTGCGGCCACCGGTCTGCAATCCGAACAGGGTGCCTCGATCGTAGACCAGATTGAATTCCACGTAGCGACCACGGCGGTACAACTGGAACTGGCGTTCGCGGTCGCCGTACTCGGTATCCTTCCGCCGCTCGACGATGGGCAGATACGCCTTCAGGAAATGATCTCCGACGCTGCGCTGGTACTCGAAGCAGCGATCAAAACCCCATGCATTCAGGTCGTCGAAAAAGAGCCCACCGACGCCACGGGCTTCATTGCGGTGCTTCAGAAAGAAGTAGCGATCGCACCATTCCTTGTGTTGCTGGTAGACAGCTGCGCCAAACGGGGCGCATGCAGCGCTGGCGACGCGATGCCAATGGAGTACATCCTCGGCAAACGGGTAGAAGGGCGTGAGATCAAAGCCGCCGCCGAACCACCATACCGCCTCCATGCCGGGCTTCTCCGCGATGAAGAAACGCACGTTTGCATGGGTGGTCGGGATATAGGGGTTGCGTGGATGAAAGACCAGCGAAATGCCGGTGGCAGTGTAGCGCGCACCCGCCAGTTCCGGCCGTGCCTGCGTAGCCGCGGGCGGCATTTCCTCGCCGGTGACGTGCGAAAAGCCAATGCCGGCCTGCTCGAAGATGCGGCCGTCCTGCAGCACCCGGCTTTCGCCGCCACCGCCGCCGGGGCGTAACCAGGAATCGCGACGGAAGCGGGCACCGCCGTCTGCGTCCTCGATGGCATTCGAGATGCGATCGTGCAGATCGCGCAGATAGCTGATGACCGCAGCGGTCTGGGGATGCAGGTCCGGCATCGGGATTCGTCTACTTCTTGACTGCTTTCTTCTTCACTGCAGATTTGGGTTTCGGAGACGATTTCGCAGGAGCAGTCTTCTTCGCCGCCGCAGCGGCTACAACAACAGGTTCTTCCTTCGCAGTCGTCCCGGCTTTCGCCGTGGTTGTCCGTGCTCCGGCTTTCGCGAATCGGCCACCGCGTTTCGACCGGTCAGGCGCTGCAGCCAGCAGTTCGCGACATTCTTCCAGCGTCAATGTGCGTGGCTCACGATCCTTCGGGATCTTCGCGTTCTTGACCTTGTCCGTAATGTAAGGGCCATAGCGCCCATTGAGCACCTGGATACCGGCTTCCGGAAAATCGAGGATGGTCCGGTTGGCATCCGCTATTTCCTTCGCGCGGATCAGCTCCAGCGCTTTTGCGAGATCAATCGTATAGGGGTCGTCTTCCTTGATCGATACGTACTTCTTCGGTGCGTATTGCACGTAGGGCCCGAATCGCCCAATAGCCACCTTGATGGCATCGCCACTTGCAGTCGTGCCCAGTGTGCGTGGCAGCTTGAAGAGCTCCAGGGCATCCGCGAGCGTCAGCGCATCCATTTTCTGCTGGGCCTTGAGGCTCGCAAATTTGGGCTTTTCCTCATCGTCCTTGGTGCCCATCTGCACAAAGGGGCCATATTTGCCGTAGCGGACCGTGATCGGCTTGCCGGTCACCGGATCCTTGCCCAGCTCGCGGGATTCCGAGACTTCTTCGCGCGTCACTGTTGCGCCGACATGATCGACCTGCTGCTTGAATTCCTTCCAGAACCGGTCGAGTACCGGGATCCATTCCTCCTTGCCGTCAGCGATCTCGTCCAGGTCGTCTTCCATCTTGGCCGTGAAGCCGTAGTCGACGTAATGCTCGAAATTGCGCGTCAGGAAGCGGTTGACGATCTTGCCGAGATCGCTCGGAATGAAGCGCCGATTGACCAGCTCCGCATACTTCTTGTTGAGCAGCGTCTGGATGATGCTGGCGTAGGTCGATGGACGGCCGATGCCGTGTTCTTCCAGCGCCTTCACGAGGCTCGCTTCCGAGAAGCGGGGAGGCGGTTCGGTGAAGTGCTGGCCCGGTCGTACCTCGACGAGCTTGACGGTATCGCCCACTTCGATCGGCGGCAGAATGCGATCGCCGTCCTCATCGGCGGCATCGTCCACACCTTCCTGGTAGACCGCAATGTAGCCGGCCTTCACAAGCGTCGAGCCAGTCGCCCGGAGTACGCCGGCTGCGCCTGCCAGGCTCGCGCTCTTGCCGGGTACCAGGTCGATCGCAACCGTATCGAAGACGGCCGGTGCCATCTGGCTGGCCACCGCGCGCTTCCAGATCAGCGAGTACAGCTTGTACTGGTCAGGATCGATCCTGCCCTCGAGACGTTCAGGCGTTACCGCCGCTGACGTGGGCCGCACTGCTTCATGCGCTTCCTGGGCGTTCTTGGATTTGGTCTTGTAGACCCGCGCTTCCTCCGGCAGCCCTTCGGCGCCGTACAGCTTGCCGATGACTTCCCGGATTTCCTTGATCGCCTCCGCTGCCATATTGAGTGAGTCGGTACGCATATAAGTAATGAGTCCGACGGCGCCTTCGCCGAAATCGACGCCCTCATAGAGCTGCTGTGCGAGACGCATCGTCCGTTGCGCACCGAACCCGAGTTTGCGAGCCGCCTCCTGCTGCAATGTCGAAGTGGTGAACGGTGGCGAGGGATTCCGTTTACGTTGCTTGCGATCGATGGCGGCAGTCGTCAACACGCCGGCGGCAGCACGTTCCACGTTCTGCCTCACTTCAGTCGCCTGTGCCTCATTGGTAAAACTGAACTGTTCGACCTTGGTGCCCTGGTACTCGATGAGACGCGTGGTGAAAGCCTGGGCGGATTTGTCGACGTCCGCTTCGATGGTCCAGTACTCGCGGGCGACGAAGCGGGCAATTTCGTCTTCGCGTTCGCAGATCATTCGCAACGCAGGGCTCTGGACGCGACCCGCAGACGCGCCGGGCAGTCCGGCCTTCTTCCACAGCAGCGGTGACAGATTGAAACCGACCAGGTAGTCGAGTGCGCGACGTGCCTGCTGGGCGTTCACGAGGTCCGTCGATACGCTGCGCGGTTGCTTGATGGCTTCGCGGATCGCATTGCGTGTGATCTCGTAGAACACGACGCGGTGTACTTCCTTCGCGTCAAGACCGCCCCGTTCCTTCAGCAGCTCAAGGAGATGCCAGGAAATGGCTTCGCCCTCACGGTCGGGGTCGGTGGCGAGGTAGAGGGCATCAGCCTTCTTCAGCGCCCTGGTAATGGCCTGCACGTGCTTTTCGTTCTTCTCGATGACCTGGTAGCGCATGGCGAAGCGCTTCTGCGGATCGACGGCGCCTTCCTTGGGGACCAGATCCCTGACATGCCCATACGACGCGAGCACCTCGAAGTCCTGTCCCAGGTACTTCTTGATGGTTTTCGCCTTTGCGGGCGACTCGACGATGACGAGATTCCTGGTCATGCTTGCCGTGGTATCAAAAAAAAGAAACCGCGGCAGTCCGCGGCGCAGTATTCCTCGGAATCAGCAGGCCTGAACGCCTCAATGCACGGCATCGGCCCTGTTGTCGAAAACGAGGTCTTCCATGCGCGAATACGCTACTTCCTGGCCTGGCTGGCTGAAGAGGACCATCAACACGACCCATTTGACCTGGTCGATGTCGATCTCTTCCGCATCCAGTGCCAGCAGCCGGTCGATTACCAGCTCGCGCTGCGTACCGCTCAGGATGCCAATGTTCTCGAGGTAGAGAATATAGCCGCGACATTCCGTATCAAGCCGCGCCGATTCGCTCGGATCGAAGATGCGGATGGCACGCGAGGCGGGGACATCCCCAGCCCGTTCCGGATCGGCAGACAATTCTTCCAGCCACTCAAGGGCGCGCTCGACTTCGCGTTCCGCGAAGCCTGCCCGCTCAAGTTCGTCCTTGAGCGTGTCGCGATCGGTTTCGGGGGCGGACTCGAGGTCAGCGTCGAAGTAATTCTCGAAGAGGTAGATCAGGATATCGAGAACACTTTCCTTCATTTCGTTCCCTCGGGGTGTGCCCGGACGTACAGACCGCCAGGGAAAGACTCGATGCGCCCGTCCAGTTCGAGAATGAGCAGCATCGAAGCCACCTCGTCGACTTTGAGCCCGGTTCGCTGCACCAGAAGGTCCACGCCCGCAGGCTCGAAGCCGAGCGCATCTAACAGGATTTTATAGTCTTTGTCCAACAGGCTGCCGGAAACCTGAGCGGAATCAGCGCCCTTCGGCCTGCGACGCGCAACCGGCTGCGCGCTCAAGGAAAGGGTCAGCTGCCGCAATTCCGGGAATATGTCGTCGGCGGTCTCGATCAGCGTGGCGCCCTCCCGGATCAGCTGATGGCACCCGCGTGCGAGCGGATTGTGGATCGATCCAGGGACAGCAAACACCTCGCGTCCCTGGTTCGCAGCCAGGCGCGCCGTAATCAGCGAGCCACTCTGAAGCGCAGCCTCCACGACCAGCGTACCCAGGGACAACCCGCTGATCAGACGATTCCGTCGCGGAAAGTTCTGCCTGACTGGCGGTGTGCCGCAGGGGAATTCCGAAACCAGGGCGCCTCGAACCACGATCTCCTCCGCGAGTCTCTCGTTTGCTGCCGGATAAGTGCGATCAAGACCCGTGCCGCAGACTGCAATCGTGCTGCCCCTGCCAGTGAGCGCGCCGCGATGACTGGCGGCGTCGATGCCGATCGCAAGTCCGCTCGTAATGGTCAGCCCCAGGCCGGCGAGATGAGTTGCGAACGCGCCTGCGGTTTCTGCACCTGCACGGGTTGGATTGCGTGAGCCGACGATTGCCAGTTGTGGCAGGACCAGGGCATCCGCATTGCCGCGGACAAAAAGACCGATGGGAGCATCGGAGACTTCAGCGAGCAGAGGCGGGTAGTGCTCGGAGCCCCAGTGGATGAACGAACACGCCTCACCCTCGAGCCATCCCTGATCACTGTCGAGCAACCGTTCATCGGGCGCGGTGAGCCAGTCGACCGCGTTTTCCCGCAAACCAGCGTGCAGCAATTCAGTTCGGCTTGCGCCGGCCAGCGCAACAACTTGACCAAAGTGGGAGATCAGAGGGGCGAGCGTTCCAGCGTGCAAACCTGGAGTGCGGGCGAGAGCCAGCCACGTGCGAAGTCCATCCATGGATAAGTCCTCAAGACCTGTGCGTCAGTTGACGCGTTTCCCCCACATCCTTGTGGGGGGTCAATCAACAGAGCCGTAAATCACCGCATCCCTTCAGGGATCCGGCCCGTTCATCAAGGCTGGCTCACCAGATCGCCCGTCCGGATTGGCCTGATTGCTTCCATCACCAGTCCGTAGCTCATCCGTTCGCTGGCTTTGAAAATCATGACAATGCCCGTGCGTTCTGCGGGCAACGTTACCTGTCTGCCAAAACGTAGCATGCCTGTGTTCAATCCTGCCGTCAGGCCGCCCTCCGAGTAAACGTCCTTTGTAGTGCCGCCGGCTTCAAGGATTGCAAGAACGTGGCCCGGTTCGAGCCCGTCATTTGAGCCACGATTGATCGCAACGACCTGGAACTGCCCGACGACTGAGTAGTCATCCACCGCCATGACGGCGCCATTGATTACGCCAGCGGGTGCGTGCGGTATGAAATCGGCGCCTATGACTGCATCTTCCGGAAAGAGCTTGTCCCCTTGCAGGGCTTCGCGCTGAGATCCCGTGAGGACCAGCTTCGTCGTCTCGCCCACCTGCGAAACCGCACCCGAGCCGACATAAAAGCCGTGGTAGCCAAGAATGTCGCGGTTTTCCGGATCCCGTATCGGCTCGCCGACGTGAATGATGCTGTAACGTCCATCAACTGCGCTCTGCTCCAGACCGCGTGCGTACACTTCATTGCCGGCGGCGCCGACCATATGGCCGTCTCGCATTGCCACGATATAGGGGCCAGATTTCACCTGGTCCTTGTCGAGCAGGGTTGGTCGGCCCGCAAAGGCCGCAATAACCTCATAAGGAACCGAAGTTATCGACTGGGGTAGCGCCTGACTGCGAATCTGGGGAGAGAGCTTCGTTGCACCGCCGCCGACCGCTGCGACTGCCCGCTGGTCAATCGATACACGGGGCTGACCATCGACATACGTGAGACTCAATACGTCACCGGGATAGATGCGGTGTGGATTCTCGACCTGCGGATTGGCATACCAGATTTCAGGCCAGTACCAGGCGTCCTGCAGAAACACCTTGGAAATCGACCAGAGGGTGTCACCCTGCTTTACCGTGTAGCGGTCCGGCGCGTTTGGGGCGAGCGGAATATTGCTGCCAGTAGCTACCGTTCGGGTGGATCCCTCGCCCTGCGCACCCGAGGTCAGGGGGAGTGCAAGGCACAAGGTGGCTGCAATCGCCGCTGCGAGTGTTACGAGGCCGGCTCTGGCCCGGGAGGGGTGGATCCTGAACCCGTTAGTCGGGTTTGAGAGGGTCGCAGTTTTCATGCGCTGAAGGGCTCCATCTGGACTTTCAGGAATCAAACCCGTGCCCGGGATCAGGCCCGGGCCTTATAATCGCCGCAGCTTCTGTCGTTAAAAATCCGTCTGCTTGAACGCACTGCGGTCAGGTGACGGACCTTCAAGACACGCTAGAATGACGACAGGAAAAGATACTTCGGAAAAGGCATTAAGTTCAACGATGGCCTAACTTTAGCAGCATTTTTACACCGAGTGCACGAATCTCCGAGACCTGGTTCTCATTCCCCCAACCGCTCGTTTACGGCTTTGCAGTCATGGCGCTTCTTCCGATCCTTGAATACCCCGATCCCAGGCTTCGCACCCGCGCCCAACCTGTCGCGGAAGTCGACGGCAAGATCCGACGCCTGATCGATGATTTGTTCGAGACGATGTACAGCGCCCCGGGAGTCGGGCTTGCGGCTACCCAGGTCAACGTGCACTTGAGAGTGCTGGTCGTGGACATCACCGAAGACCATAGCCGGCCGCTGGCCCTGGTCAATCCGCAGATCATCGAACGCAGCGGGGAAGGGAAGCTCGAGGAAGGATGCCTTTCGGTGCCGGGGATCTATGAAACCGTCCGCCGCGCTGAGCGAATTCGCGTCCAGGCCCAGGATAGAAATGGTCGCCTTCAGGAGTTCGAGGCCGACGGCCTGCTGGCGGTCTGTATCCAGCACGAGATGGATCATCTGGAGGGGAAACTGTTCGTCGACTACCTCTCGGAACTCAAACGCACGCGCATCAGAAAGAAACTTGAGAAAGAACAGAAGACCAGGGAAGGACCAGGGTTGAGCAGACCCAAAGCCCCGGCTATCTGAGCGATCCTTCTCCTGTGCGCCTCGCGCTCAAGAGACCTTACCCGGATACCCCGTGCCCAAAGCTCTCAAAATTGCATTCGCCGGCACCCCAGCATTTGCGGTACCCGCGCTCGAATCTTTGCTGAACTCCCGCCATCGGGTCGCCGTGGTCTACACGCAGCCCGATCGCCCTGCGGGCCGAGGACGCCGTCTGCATTTGAGTCCGGTGAAGGAGTATGCGCTCGCCCACAGCCTCGCCATCGAGCAACCGGTAACGCTGCGCACGGAAACTGCGTTGGCGACGCTTTCCGGCTACCAGGTCGATGTCATGATTGTCGTGGCGTACGGCCTGATCCTGCCAGCGCCGATCCTCGAGGCGCCGCCCCTTGGCTGTCTCAATATTCATGCTTCGCGATTGCCACGATGGCGGGGTGCCGCTCCCATTCAGCGCGCACTCCTGGCGGGCGATGAGCAGACCGGCGTGGCAATCATGCGTATGGAAGCGGGGCTCGACACAGGCCCGGTATTGCTTGAGCGCGTCATCGACATCGACTCCCGCGAGACGGCGGGGATGTTGCATGATCGACTTGCCCGTCTGGGCGCAGAAGCACTGCTTGAATCACTCGACGGCCTGATTGCTGGCACACTCGTGGCTCACCCGCAATCGACCAATGGCGTGACCTACGCGCGCAAAATCCTGAAGGAAGAAGCTGTGATTGACTGGTCGAGTCCCGCCACCGAAATCGACCGTCTGGTCCGCGCTTTCAATCCCGCGCCCGTGGCCGAGACTGCCTGGCGCGGCCAGCAACTGAAGGTCTGGGAAGCAGCGCCAGTGATCCTCGACCACGATGCTGCGCCTGGCACCGTGTTGTCTGCTGCAGAAGAGGGCATCCTCGTCGCAGCTGGCAGGGGCGCCTTGCGATTGATCCGGATACAGCTGGCAGGTCGCAGACCGACTTCAGCCGCAGATTTCCTGAACGCACATCGCATCGCAGGTGATCGTCTGGGTGATCAGGCTGCGGCCACGTGAGTACTCCTGCCGAGGTTCGGGCGCGGGCGGCACAGATCGTTGTACAGGTGGCCGTTGAGGGTCACTCCCTTGATGTCCTGCTGGCTGCCGAAACCGGTAAGCCGGCTGAGAGGGGACTCCTGAGAAGCCTTTGCTACGGCACCATCCGCTGGCATATCCGTCTGAATGCCATCCTCGAGCAAATGGTCGCGGGACCCGCAACCCGCCTGGAGCCGGAGATTCGGGCGCTATCCCTGGTTGGACTGTTTCAACTGCTGCACACGGATATTGCCCCTCACGCAGCCGTCTCCGAGACCGTCAACGCGGCACGTGTCCTGGGGGCACCGCGCGCTGCGTCCCTTGTGAACGCCATTCTGCGTCGCTGCCAGCGCGAGGCTGCGGAACTCGCAACTCGCGTCGATGTGGACGTTGCCACCCGAACTGCTCATCCACAGTGGCTGGTTGACAGGCTCGCGGTCGACTGGCGTGTGGATGTCACAAGCATTCTTGAGGCGAACAATCAGCATCCGCCCTTCTGGGTGCGGGTGAATCGCCAACGATCAACCACCGACGCTTATCGGGAGCGATTGCTGGCGGCCGGCATGCAGGCCAGCACCAGTCCCTATGCGCCCGAGGCGCTATTGCTCGGCGAGGCGGTCGACGTGAAGTCCTTGCCCGAATTTTCGGCAGGTTGGGCATCGATTCAGGATGCTGCGGCGCAACTCGCCGCGCGCCTTGTGCAGCCACGGCCCGGTCATCGAGTTCTCGATGCCTGTGCGGCACCCGGTGGCAAGACTTGCCACCTGCTCGAGTTCGAGCCAAGTATTGGCGAGCTTGTCGCGCTTGATGTGTCGGGCGACCGCCTGGCTCGGGTCAGGGACAATCTGTCGAGACTGGACCTCAAGGCCACGCTTCTGGAGGGTGACGCTGAGCAGCCTTCAACCTGGTGGGATGGACAGCCATTCGATCGCATCCTTCTGGATGTGCCCTGCTCCGCGACCGGGGTTATCAGGCGTCACCCCGATATCAAGCTGCTCCGCCGTGCCACCGATATATCCGCACTGGCAATGCGGCAGGCAAGGCTCCTGGAACGGATCTGGCCTTTACTCAAGCCAGGCGGTCATCTTGTCTATGCCAGTTGCTCGGTGCTGAAAGCGGAGAATGCAGACGTCGTGGCACCCTTTCTCGCGAAAAGCCGCGATGCACGGGACATTACGGCCAGTGTCGCCGGTTCCTGGCCGCCCGCCGGGCATTGCCTATGCCGCGGCCGAGCCCGGGCACCGAATTCGGCCTGGGGAAGCGGGCATGGACGGCTTCTATTATGCTTGCTTGCAGAAAAGCAACGGATGATGCTTCCTTGACACGGTACCTGCCACTGCCGCGATTGCGACCAGCGCTGACCATGGCGACGGCAGCCCTTGCCGCTGTGCTGCTGGTGCTCTGCACTGTCGTGGGTCCAGGTGCCAGTGCGGCCGAATCCCTGCGACGCTTCGAAATCCGCTCGGCTTTTGTCGAACCCGCGGAGAGCGTATACATGCTCAACGCCCGGCTGGATTTCGCGTTACCCCCCGGCGCGCAAGCTGCGGTCCTGGATGGGGTCGTTCTCAAACTCGACCTCGAGATTGCGGTCAACCGCGCCAGGCGCTTCTGGCTCGATGACACCGTTGCCACCCTGGAGCAGCACTACGAGCTCGTTTACCACGCCTTGAGCGAGAGATTTCTGGTACGCAACCTCAATAGCGGCGAGCAGACCTCCTGGCCAACCCTCGAGGACGCGCTCGAGTCGTTGCAGGTGGTCGATCGACTGCCGATTCTCGATCAATCCATTGTCCTGCCCAATTTGCGGTATGAGGTCAGCATCCGTGGCCGCCTCGATGTGCGCAACATTCCGGATGCGCTGCGCTTCGTGCTGTTCTGGGTCGATGACTGGCGGCAACAGACAGACTGGTACACATGGCCACTCAATCTTTGAGACGTGCCGGCATAGGCGCACTGGTCCTGGTGGGCGCCGCGCTCTGGGTCGCGGCTTTGCTGCTGATGGCCCAGACCGTGCAGAACTCCACCGAGTTCAGTCGCCTGCAGCCCTGGATCCTGCTCGTGAACGCGGCCGGACTGGTCGTGCTGGTGGTGCTCATCGTTGGCAAGCTGGTGCAGCTGCTCAGGAACTGGCGGCGCCGGGTCGTCGGGTCGAGGCTGGAAGCGCGCATGGTGTGGATGTCGTGCCTGCTCGCGGTCGTGCCGATGCTGCTGGTCTTCTACCTGTCGGTACAGTTCCTGAATCGCGGTATCGACAGCTGGTTTCACGTCGAGATCCGCCAGGGCCTTGCGGACTCACTGGTGCTGTCGCGTGCTGCGCTCGACCTCAGAATGCGCGAGTACCTCGAGCGCACACAGTCCATGGCTGCCAAGCTGGCGTACAGCGAGCTCGATCCCTGGTCCGAGCTGGGAGACCTGCGTCGGGGCAGCGGCGCGCTCGAACTGACACTGGTAGGCGCCAATAGCCGCATCCTCGCCGCGAGTTCCGATCGGCTTGGCGAGATCGTTGCAACCCAGCCGACGGAAGAAGTGCTGCTGCAGGTACGTCAGGGTCTGCCGTTCATCAGCGTCGATCCTGTCGCCGGCGGCGGTTACCTGGCCCGTACTGCCGTGCCGCTGACGCGACCGGGGGCGGAACCCCGTGTGCTGCTTGGCATCTATCCGATCGAAGAACGCATCGGACAGCTCGCTGACACCGTGGAACTTGCCTATCAGCAGTACGCCGAGAAGGCTCGTTTGCGCGAACCGCTGAAAACCAGCTTTACGTTGACGCTGACGCTCGTCTCGCTGATGTCGGTATTGGCCGCTGTCTATGGCGCTTTCTGGGCCGCCAGACGGCTGGTCAAACCCATCGAGGACCTGGTGGCTGGTACGCGGGCGGTTGCCAAGGGAGACTTCGATACCCGGCTGCCACTGACCTCTCATGACGAGATGGGTGTGCTGGTGCACTCCTTCAATGACATGACCGTGCGACTGGCCACGGCACGCGAAGAGGCCCGCCAAAGCCAGAATGCAGTGGAAGCCGAACGGACCAACCTCGCGGTCATCCTGGCGCGACTGTCGACGGGAGTCGTTTCACTTGCCGCGGATCTGCGTATCCGGACAGCGAACCAGGCCGCGGGCGGAATTCTGGGCGTCGATTTCGAGGGCGGCATCGGCCGGTATCTCGGGGACATCGCGCCGGGCACGGCGATGTTCGACCAGTTTGTTGCGGCATGCCGGTCCCATATCGATGGAGGACAGTCGGAGTGGCGTGAACAGATGGTCCTGCGCGGCGATGCCGGGCGACGGGTGCTCATGTGCGCCTGCACTGCACTGCCTGGCGATACGCCCGCGGCGGCCGGATACGTCATCGTGTTTGATGACATTACGACACTGCTGCAGGCACAGCGCGATGCAGCCTGGGGTGAAGTTGCCAGACGACTTGCCCACGAGATCAAGAATCCGCTGACTCCAATCCAGCTGTCAGCCGAGCGGATGCGTCGCAAGTTCCTCGTGTCCATGAACCAGGCCGATGCGCAGATCCTCGAGCGCGCCACCACGACCATTGTTCATCAAGTGGAAGCGATGAAGGAGATGGTGAATGCCTTCAGCGAGTACGCTCGTGCACCCGCCATGGAGTTGTCGCGTTTTGATCTCAACCAGCTCGTGACCGAGGTGGTCGATCTGTACCGGTCACAGGATACGCATCGTCGTCTGCACCTGGACCTGGACGCGGCCCTGCCGGAGATCGAAGCCGATCGTGGTCGAGTGAGACAGATTCTGCACAACCTGCTGACCAATGCCGTGGAGGCTCTTGAAGGTGAGACAGGAGCCGAGATCACGATTCACACCCATTGCCTGTCGAGGCCGCCAGTGGACCTTGCGGAAATCGTCGTCGAAGATACCGGGCCCGGCTTCCAGCCCGACCTGATCGGACAGGTGTTTGATCCCTATGTCACCAGCAAGACCCGCGGTACGGGACTCGGCCTCGCCATCGTCAAGAAGATCGTTGAGGAACATGGTGGTCGGATCGAGGCGGAGAATCGTCGCGAGGGTGGTGCACGCATCCGTATCGAACTGCCGTTGACCGAGGCGGCCCGTGCTGCGCTGCTCGCACGTGAACCGCGTTACAGCGAAACGAGAAGGGAACGCGCATGAGTGCACCACGGGTTCTGGTCGTAGACGATGAATCCGAAATCCGTCGGCTGCTGCAGGAGATTCTTGCCGACGAAGGCTATGACGTCGATTCTGCGGCAGACGCGTCCGAAGCGCGAACGCGGCGCGCCAGGCATGAGCCCGACCTGATTCTGCTCGACATCTGGATGCCCGATACGGACGGCATCACGCTGCTGCGTGAATGGACGCAATCCTCGTCCGGGCTTCCCTGTCCGGTAGTCATGATGTCCGGACACGGCAGCGTGGAGACTGCGGTTGAGGCGACCCGGCTTGGCGCGTTCGATTTCATCGAAAAACCGCTGTCACTGGCGAAGTTGTTGCGAACCGTAGAGCGAGCCCTGGAGGCAGGTCGGCAGAAGCGGCAGTCGCCACGCGCGCTGGCCCCGCCAGTTGTTGCACCCGTCGGCAAGAGTCGCGCAATGCAGGCGTTGCGGGAGCAGGTGCACCAGATCGCGCCGCATGAAGCGTCGGTCCTCATCATTGGCGAACCCGGTACTGGACGCGAGGCTTTTGCGCATTACGTGCATTCGCTCTCAAAGCGGGCCTCCGGGCCTTTTGTCACGCTGATTGCTGCAGGGATTGCGGATGAGAACGCAATGACGCTGTTGCATGGCATCGAAGGTGGCGATGGCATGGGCAGTGGCCTGCTGGAAAAGGCACATGGAGGCGTGCTGTTCGTGAACGCTCTTGAAGACCTGTCGCGCGTGGTCCAGCGCCTGCTGCTCGCCGACCTCGAGTCACGCTCGTTTCATCGTGTGGGAGGGCAACGCCCGGTACCGCTTGATGTCCGGCTCATCTGCTCGGCCCGTCCTGGTATCGAACAGGCAGGCGATTCAGGGTCGGTTCGCGTGGATCTGCTTGCCCATCTCAACGTCATCAAGCTGCATATTCCGCCGCTGCGCGACTACGCGGAGGACGTACCCGATCTGCTCCGGTACTACGTCGATCGTCTCGTCGATGATGAGCATCTGCAATTCCGTCGATTTGGCGTCGCTGCACAAAACCGGCTGCGCAACTACCCATGGCCCGGTAATGTCAGTGAGCTCAGGAATCTCGTGAAGCGCCTGTTGATCCTGGGCGGCACCGAAGAGATCGGCCTCGAAGAGGTGGAGCGGGAACTCGCCGCGCAGAAACTCTCCAGCGAACCACTGGTCAAGCAGGATCTGCTTGCACTGCCGTTGAGGGAGGCGCGAGAGCAGTTCGAGCGGGCCTATCTGCAGCAGCAGCTCATCCTGTGCAACGGCAAGGTCGGGCAGTTGGCGAAGCGCGTCGGTATGGAGCGAACCCACCTGTATCGCAAGTTGCGCCTGCTGGGCGTCGACTTCAGGCAGTCGCCGGACGACTGAGCGCGTGACGAATACTCGCGATCCGTGATCCGTGATGCGTCAGAGGAAATCCTTGACATGCACTCTCCGGCTTCGCCTTTCTACTCACGGCTCACGGCTCACGGCTCACGGCTCACGGCTCACGGCTCACGGCTCACGGCTCAATCACCCACCCTTATCACCAACGCATCTACCTGCGCTTCACGCAGCTTTCGGCGGGTGTCGTCCAGCGCCTTGAGATTTGTCACCGGACCGATCCGGACCCGATGCCAGGTGTCGTTATCGACGGCAACCTTCTGCACCTTCGATTCAATTCCCTGCAACGCGAGTACGGCGCGCATCTTTTCGGCATCGGCAGAATTGCGGAAGGACCCGGCCTGCAGGATGTAAGAGCCAGGCTTGTCGACAGGCATGGCAGGTCCGTTTGGCCGAACATCGCTTTCGCTCTCCGGGATGACCACCTCGAACTTCGGCAGCATTTCGTAGAAGTCGAGCTGCGTTTCCGATTCAGCGCTCTGGGAAGCGGGAGCCCGCTTGTCCGCGGGCTGCCCCTCATCACTGGTCATGGGCGCCACGGCTGTCGCCGCCAGCGATCCTGGTCGTCGGTCATGCAGGTAGACCCCCGCGGCAACGGCAAGACCAATAGCGAGGCCCACGATCAGCCCTGCCATGCCTGACATTTCGAGCGCGCCCTGCCTGCCGCGGGTGTGTTTGTAGTCTCGCGTCATCACATGGAATCCGGGGCCGTTACGCCCAGCATATCAAGCCCGTTCTGCAGGACCTGGCGTGCGGCTTCGACCAGATTGAGTCTCGCGTTCCTCAATTCCGCATCTTCCACGAGAAACTGGTGGGCGTTGTAGTAGGTGTGGAATTCCCCGGCCAGTTCCCTGAGGTAATGGGCGACCTGATGCGGTTCAAGCAGACTTGCGGCGGACGCGAGCAGTTCGGGGAAATACGTCACGCGACGGATCAGGGCCTTTTCATGAGGCTCATTGAGTCGCAGCAGCGCTGTCGGCGTGAGCCCGGCCGTGAACGACAGGCTTTTGTCGACTAGCTGCCGAAACACGCTACGCACGCGCGCATGGGCATATTGCACGTAGTAAACCGGGTTCTCCTCGCTTTGCGCGCGGGCCAGGTCGATGTCGAACACGAACTCCGAATCCGCCTTGCGCTGGATCAGAAAGAACCGCACGGCGTCCCGACCGACCCATTCGATGAGATCCCGCACCGTGACATAGGAGCCGGCGCGCTTGGAGATCTTCACTTCCTCGCCGCCACGCATGACACGAACCATCTTGTGCAGGATGTAGTCCGGGTAGCCCTGGGGAATTCCCAGA
This sequence comes from uncultured Pseudomonadota bacterium, assembly GCA_963819685.1. Taxonomy (GTDB): domain Bacteria; phylum Pseudomonadota; class Gammaproteobacteria; order Steroidobacterales; family Steroidobacteraceae; genus CAIUGU01. Next base: position 290,343 of record CAWFXI010000007.1, on the reverse strand, counting down.
TCGAGCGCCTGCAAGCCGGCGCGAACACGCGCGATCGTGCCATGGTGATCGGTGCCCTGCACGTTGATGGCTTTGGTGAAGCCACGTTCCCACTTGGTAACGTGATAGGCGACATCAGGGACGAAGTAGGTATAGGTTCCATCGGACTTGCGCATGACGCGGTCCTTGTCATCGCCATAGTCGGTGGTCTTGAGCCACAGCGCTCCATCCTGCTCGTAGGTCTTGCCGCTCGCGACCAGACCGCGTACGACCTCATCGACCTTGCCGTCGCTGTAAAGGCTTGATTCGAGATAGTAGATATCGAACGCCACGCCGAATTTCTGCAGGTCCAGATCCTGTTCCCTGCGCAGACAGGCCACAGCAAAGCGCCGAATGGCATCGATATCGTCGACGTCGCCGCTGGCAGTGACCGTTGTATCGTCGGCGCTGACGGCCTTGCGCGCAAGAAAGTCGACAGCGATATCCTCGATGTACTCGCCGTTGTAGGCCGACTCCGGCCAGGATGCTTCACCTGGCTTGATGCCGAGCGCGCGCGCCTGTACTGACAACGCCAGATTGTGGATCTGCACGCCTGCGTCGTTGTAGTAGTACTCACGACTGACGGCATAGCCTTGTGACTCGAGAACTGCTGCGAGCGAGTCCCCGAGAGCTGCCTGCCGTCCATGACCGACATGCAATGGTCCAGTCGGATTGGCCGACACGAATTCAACGACAGTGCGCTGGCCGGCGCCGAGAGTGCTACGTCCGTAGGCGGACTTCAGCTCCAGAATGCGAGTCAGCTCCTGCCCATATGCGGCTGCTGAAAGATGAAAGTTGATGAACCCCGGTCCGGCGATTTCGGCGCGGACCACGAGACTGCTTTCCGGCAGCGACTTGAGCAGCAGTTCTGCCAGGTCGCGAGGCTTGCGCTTTGCTGCCTTGGCAAGCCGCAATGCAATGCTCGTCGCAAAATCACCGTGAGCCGGATCGCGTGTTCGCTCAAGATCCACCGGCGGGATTGCAATGCCATCCGGCAGGGTGCCGTCCGGCAAAGCTGCAATCGCACTTGCGACCAGCTGGGTAATCTGCTGCTTCAATTCTAACCTGGGGTAAACGAGGACGCGCAAGTCTAGCAAGAAGAGGACTGATTGAAGGGGATAGGGGGAACGGATCGTGAACCGTGAGCCGTGACCGTGATCAGTCAGATTCCGGGCACTGCCAACGTTCATCGGCCACTGGTTGTCTGGCCTCCGGCGTCAGGAAAAGCGGACAGTGTCCGGAACTCAGGGCTTCGCAGGCTGGAGCGATGGCGCTTCAGGCTGAAACCCAGATTTCGGGAAGAAGGCCGTACTTCTGGCCCCAGCCCCCAGCCTGATCAGTCCTGGGCCGTGTGCGTTATGATCGGGCCAAGAACAAGGAGAGCTCCCCGATGTCCCGGGATGTCTTCATCAGCCATGCGAATGAGGACCACGCGCTGGCGGAGCAGGTGTGCGGGCTGCTGGAACAGCGCGGTCTGCGCTGCTGGATCGCGCCGCGGGATGTAGGCGTCGGGGCGGAATGGGACGAAGCCATTCTCGATGCCATCGAACGGTCGCGTGCCTACCTGCTGATTCTCTCGGCACACGCCAACCAGTCCTCGTTCGTCAAGAATGAACTGAACCGGGCGTTCTCGTGCCAGAAGCCCATCGTCACGTTTCGCATTGAGGACGTCCTGCCCGGCCGCTCGCTGGAGCTGTATCTGGCACGGCATCACTGGACCGATGCGTTTCCACCGCCGCTCGAACCCCGTGTGGATCAGCTCGCGAGTTCGCTGACGAGATTGTTGAATCCGTCGGCGGAGACGGCGGAGGAGACGCCGCCACGCGCCGGTAACTGACGACACCGGCGCCGTCGCATACCGATCTCCGCATCGCGTGTCCACACCGCGTAACCATCAGCCCCGCACCTGAAGGCAGGGTCTGGATGGCTGGTTCGCGGTCGTCGCGGTGGCGGGCATGGCCGCGATGCTGGTGCCCACGTTCCGGCACCTGAGCGAAACGCCGCCGCCTCTGCCACCGGAGACGCGCACCGATATCATTACGCCCGCCACCGACGAACCTGCTCGTTTGCGCTCTCGCCCGACGGCCGGCAGATCGTCTTTGTCGCCTCGGGTGACGGTGACTCGCGTCTTTGGTTGCGGTCGCTTCGATCGACCACGGCGCAGCCGCTGGCGGGCACCGAGGGTGGCACGGTTTCCGTTCTGGTCGCCCGACAGTCGATTCGATCGGGTTCTTCACCGCGACGCGCTGAAGCGCCTCGACCTCGGCGGCGGCGCGCCGCAGACGCTGGCCCCGGTATCAACGGGGCTTGGGCGGGACCTGGAACACCGGGCGGCGTCATCCTGTTTGTGCCGAGTCCTGGAGAGTCCCGTGATGCGCGTGTCCGCCAGCTGGGGGGTCGACGGTGGCAGTGACGAACGACTCGGTCCCGGGGCAGTTTGGACCATCGGCAACCCATTTCCTGCCCGATGGCCGTCGGTTTCTGTTCCACGCTTCAGGGGGCCGGACACGGCGGAATCTACCTGGGTTCGCTGGATGGCAGCGCCCCGATTCGGCTGACGACTGCCGACAGCCTCGGGGTGCTATCTGCCCTCTGGCTGGTTGCTGTGGGTGCGGGCGGGGACGATTGGTGGCCCAGCGTCTGGAGCTCGAGCAGGCCGCGCTTACGGGCGAGCCGGTGACCGTGGCCGACGGCGTGGCTGTCGGCGAATCGCAGGCTGGCACCCGTATCGGTGGCGGCAACGGGCTGGTGGCCTATCGGACGGGGGGGAGCAGCCGGCGGCAACTCATCTGGTTCGACCGCTCGGGCAAGGCGCGGGGCACCGTCGGCGACCCGGATGGCAGCAATCTCGGTCAGTCCCCGCGTGTCACCCGACGGCCGCTCGAGTCGTGGTGGACCGCACGGTTCAGGGCAACCTGCGACCTCTGGTTGCTCGACGGCGCTCGCCTGAGTCGCTTCACCTTCGATGCAGCAGAACGACACTTACCCCGCTCTGGTCGCCTGACGGCACGCGGATCGCGTTTCGCTCGCTTCGGGCTGGAGTAGGTGATCTCTACCAGAAGTCTCACAATGGCGCGGGCAGCGGAAGAGCGGCTGGTAGCCTCCGACCAGTTAAAGACCCCAGCAGCTGGTCGGCGGACGGGCGCTTCCTGCTCTATCACAGTATCGACCCACTTACCGGCTACGACCTCTGGGTCCTGCCGATGACCGGAGAGCGGACGCCGTCGGTGTTCCTGAAGACGCCCTTCGACGAGCGTTGGGGTGCGTTCTCGCCCGATGGCCGGTGGGTGGCCTACATGTCGGACGAATCGGGGCGCGACGAGATCTATGTGCGGCCGTTTGTCCCGCCTGCCGCGACTGGCGAGCGACCCGGTGGCAGATGCGAGCACAGTGGCAAGTCTCCACGACGGGTGGTATCTTATCCCGTCTGGCGGCCCGACGGCAAGGAGCTGTACTACCTCAATCCGGCGGGCGCGATGATGGCGGTGCCGATCACCGTCATCGGTGCCACGCTTGAACCGGGTACGCCGGTTGAACTCTTTCCCACTCGCATTCTCGGCGGCGGGGTGGACACTCACAGTGGTCGCCAATACGACGTCGCCCCTGACGGGCGCTTCCTCATCAACACCGTGCTCGACAGCGAAGCCGCGCCGATTACGCTGATCCAGAACTGGAATCCGGAGGCGAAGAAGTAGCAGCCCCAGGCCCGGCACTCGAGTTTCCGGAGTTACACAAGACTGGCACCGATTCCCTTGTATTGTAATACGCGCTACGGGATGTTACGTTGGCGCGAAGTACGGAGAAAAGTCATGCCCAGTGTTACCAAACGAAAAGATCATCCCTTATCGATGCGCCTGCCGGAAACGGATATCGCCATCATCGATCGGGCGGCGGATATTCGCGGCCGTTCACGGACCGATTTTGTGCGTGAAGCGGCGGTGCGCGCGGCCGAGGAAGTCTTGATGGAAAACACTCTGCTGCGCATGAGCCCGCAGGGGTTCAGTCATTTCGCAGCCGTGATTTCAGCGCCTGCCAAACCGGAGCCGGAGCCGGTAAAGTTGTTCAAACGCGAAGCGCCATGGGAAACGCAGGTCAAACGTTCCTAATATGACGCTGTCTGCTCCTGAGCTTCTAACGGAGCAACATGATGTTGCGTTGTTTTCATGTGGCGAGCCCGCGCTGGATCATTGGTTGAAGACGCGCGCACTGGCGAATCAACAGAAGGGCTTCACGGTGGTGATGGTGGTGCACGAAGCAGATCGCGTGGTTGGCTACTACGGGCTTGCGCCCACGGCCATTGCACCTGCCGTCATGCCACGCGCCATCAAGGCCGGCCAGTCGCCCATATCCCGTGCCCTGTCTGTTACTCGGTCAGCTGGCTACCGATCAGCAGTGGGCCGGCAAGGGTATCGGCGCTGGCTTGTTGCGCCATGCGCTGATGCGTTCGGTCGCTGGCGCGCATCTGATTGGCGGCCGCGCGTTAGTAGTGAATGCGATCAATACGCGAGCTGCGCAGTTCTGGCTGCGGCATGGATTTGTTGCATCCAAAGGCGATCCTCTGATCCTGTTTCGCTCCTTGCCTGATATCGCAGCCTCATTGAGCAGGGCCGGGATCAAAGCATAGGGTTAGTCCATAGGAATGTGGAAGGAAGAAGTTATGAGAAGGGAAGGGATAGTGGACAGGGGCCACGAGCGGAGAGGGGACGTTCTCGATTTTCAGAGATTCAGAATGTCCCCTACGAGCCAATCCCCCATGCCCGGCATCTTCATCAGCTACCGCCGCAGCGACAGCCCGGATGCCACGGGTCGCATCTACGACCGGCTCGTGGCCGAGTTCGGCAAGGCGCAGGTGTTCAAGGATGTGGATTCCATTCCGCTCGGGCGGGACTTTCGCGAGCACCTGAACGACCTGGTCGGCGACTGCGCCGCGGTGCTGGCGATCATCGGTCCGCAGTGGACCGATACGCACAACGAAGCGGGACAGCGACGGCTCGAGGATCCGGACGACTTCGTGCGCATCGAGCTGGAAGCGGCGCTGGCGCGCAACATCCCGGTGGTGCCGGTGCTGGTGGGCCATGCGCCGATGCCCGGCAGCGCGCAGTTGCCTTCGTCGCTCGCATCACTGGCGTTTCGTCAGTCGATCGAAGTCCGGCCCGATCCGGACTTTCACCACGATGCGACGCGGCTGGTGGTGGCGCTGCGGAAGATCCTCGATCCGTCTGCTCCTGATCCGTCTGCGGATAGCGAATTACTGCGAGCAGCGCGGCAAGAGTCGACCCACTGCGTAGCCGGCTGGTCTGGATGACGTCGCTCGCCGCTATCGCGGTGGTGGGCATGATCGCGCTGCTGGTGCCCACACTGCGGCACCTGCGCGAATCGCCGCCGCCATGCCGCCGGAGACGCGCACTCGATATCGTCACGCCCGCCACCGACGAGCCCACGTCCTTCGCGCTCTCGCCCGACGGTCGGCAGATCGTCTTCGTCGCTTCGGGGGATGGCGTGCTCTCGCCTGTGGCTGCGGTCGCTGGCGACGACGACGGCGCAGCCGCTGGCGGGCACCGAGGGCGCGACGCTTCCCGTTCTGGTCGCCCGACAGCCGCTCGATCGGCTTCTTCGCCGCAGGCGCGTTGAAGCGGCTCGATCTCGGCGGCGGCGCGCCGCAGATCCTGGCGTCAGCCGGCCTTCGGTCGGGGCGGCACCTGGAACGCGGACGGTGTCATCCTGTTTGCGCCGAGCCTGACGGCCCGTTGATGCGCGTGTCCGCCACCGGGGGCGCGGTGGCAGCGTGACGACGCTCGGTCCGCAAGCCAGCAGAGCCACCGTGCCGCACGTTCCTGCCGGATGGCCGCCGGTTCTGTTTTACGTGCGCGGCGCAGCCGGACACGGCCGGGATCTATCTCGGCGCGCTCGATGGCAGCGCCCCGACCCGGCTGACGCCTGCCGACAGTGCCGGAGTCTATCTGCCTTCGGGTTGGCTGCTGTGGGTGCGGGAGGGCACGCTCGTGGCACAGCGGCTGGACCTCACGCAGGCCGCGCTCACCGGGGAGCCGGTCACGCTGGCTGAGGAGTGGCAGTTGATACGACTGTCAGCCAGAGCGCCGTGTCCGGTTGCGACGACGGGGCTGTTGGCGTACCGCACGGGAGCGGCCTAGCGAACGGCAACTGACCTGGTTCGACCGTTCGGGCACGGCGCGGGGCACCGTCGGCGACCCGGATGGCAGCAGTCTCGACAGTCCCCGCGTGTCCCCTGACGGCCGTCGAGTGGTCGTAGCCCGCACGGTGCAGGGCAACACGGACCTCTGGTTGCTGGACGGCGCCCGCATGAGTCGCGTCACCTTCGATGCAGCGACGACAGTTTCCCGTCTGGTCGCCCGACGGCACGCGGATCGCGTTCCGCTCGTTGCGGAACGAGGTGAGGGGGATCTCTATCAGAAGCTCACGAGCGGTGCGGGTGCGGAGGAGCGCCTCGTGGCCTCCGACCAGGTTAAAGACTCCCAGCGAGCTGGTCGGCGGATGGCCGTTTCCTGCTGTATTCACGCTATCGATCCGCAGTGACCAGCGCCGACCTCTGGGTCCTGCCGATGGCGGGAGATCGCAAGCCGTCGGTGTTCCTGAAGACTCGCTTCCGCGAGATCTGGGGCGCGTTCTCGCCGGACGGCCGGTGGGTGGCCTATCAGTCGAACGAATCGGGGCGACACGAAATCTATGTGCGGCCGTTTGTTCCGCCCGGGGCGGCAGGCGACGGCGACCGGCGCGGCCGAGGAGCAGTGGCAGGTTTCCACGGCGGGCGGCATCTATCCCGCGTGGCGGCCCGACGGCAAGGAGCTGTACTACCTGAACCCGGCGGGCGAGATGATGGCGGCGCCGATCACCGTCAGCGGGGCCACCCTCGAGCCGGGCGCGCCAGTGAGGCTCTTTCCCACGCGAATACATCGGTGGCGGCGCGGACTATCAATTCAGGGTCGCCAGTACGACGTCGCCCCCGACGGGCGCTTCCTCATCAACACGGTGCTCGATACCGCCGCCGCACCGATCACGCTGATCCAGAACTGGAATCCCGAGGCGAAGAAGTAGCCTGAGCGTGAAGCGTGAAAGGTGAAGGGTCAGAAAGTCTCTTGGACTCTGGCTGAACCCTCAAGGCCCTTAAGCGGTTGCGCTATCGTTTGGCGAAATACTTGACCCCCGGCAGCCCTTTGAAGTCTGCATCCTGAGTCCAGAGGGTGGCACGGTACCGTCCGGCCGTTGCCAGCATCACGCTGTCTGCCATGGCGATACCGTGCTGGAGGGAGAGGCGTGCAGCCTCGAGCGCCGTTGCCCGATCAAGATCCACAACCTTGCCTTGCTCCATGACGGCAATGGCTCGCAATGCTTCGTCCTCGTCTCGTTGCTGGCATACGCGCTTGAATACCTCAAACAGCGACAGCGTTGGCACCAGGAGCGATGCGGTTGCTTCGATGGGCTTTGCGAAGACCGCGGCATTGGCGCCATCTGCAAAGTACTCCAGCCACGCTGAGGAATCGACCACGTTCATATGCGATCGGGATCTCGCGGTACGTTGGTGTCGATTCCCTTCAGCGACCCGCGGGCGGCTCTGGCTCGACGTACCGGTACCAGCTCGATCCGGCCCCGATACTCGATGGCGTGGAGTTTCTCCCCGGGGCGGATACCGAGCGCCTCGCGAATTCTCGCTGGAATCACGATCTGGAACTTTGACGATACGGTGATGGTACTCATGCGAAATCCTGATCGATCATTAAAACGTAAAGCGAGGTCGCCAGCCTATCACGAGAGATGAAACAGGGGAAAGGAAAGGGACAGGGGACAGGGGATAGTGAGGAAGCGGAAAGCGGACAGCGGACAGTGGACAGTGATCGCGGCTGCGGGTCTCTTCCCTGTAGCCCAAAGCCCTCTGGCTGCAGCCTCCAGCCCCAGCTTTATCGCCTATGGGCCGTGTGAGTTATGATCGGGCCAAGAACAAGGAGAGCTCCCCGATGGCCCGGGATGTCTTCATCAGCCATGCGAACGAGGACCACGCGCTAGCGGAGCAAGTGTGTGTACTGCTCGAGCAGCGCGGCCTGCGCTGCTGGATCGCGCCGCGGGATGTAGGCGTCGGGGCGGAATGGGACGAAGCCATCCTCGATGCCATCGAGCGGTCGCCGCGCGTATCTGCTGATTCTCTCCGCACGCGCGAACCACTCCTCCTTCGTCAAGAATGAACTGAACCGCGCGTTCTCGTGCGGCAAGCCGATCGTCACGTTCCGCATCGAAGATGTGCTGCCCGGCCGCTCGCTGGAGCTGTACCTCGCCCGGCATCACTGGACGGATGCCTTTCCCCCGCCGCTGGAACCGCGGGTGGATCAGCTTGCGAGTTCGCTCACGAGGTTGCTGAATCCGTCGGCGGAAGGTTCGGTAGAAGCATCACCGGTGGCCGTCGTTTCACAGCCAACGCACCCCCGCGTCCCCATCTCCAAAGCTGCAGGGATTTCTCCGCTTGCACTGCCACCGTCCAGAAATGCGCTGCGGGCCTGGATGATGGTTGCCGCCGTCGCGGTGCTGGGGATGATTGCGTTCGCGATTCCCGCGCTGCGGCACCTGCGCGAATCACCGCCGCCGTTGTCGCCGGAAACTCGCACCGACATCGTCACGCCCGCCACCGGCGGATCCACGTCATTCGCACTCTCGCCCGACGGGAAGCAGATCGTGTTCGTCGCTACCGGCGATGGCGCGACACGCCTGTGGCTACGGTCATTGACGACCACAACGACGCAACCACTAGCGGGCACTGAGGGCGCCAAACTTCCATTCTGGTCACCCGATAGCCGCTCCATCGGGTTCTTCGATGGGCTCGCATTGAAGCGCCTTGACCTTGGCGGCGGTGTCCCGCAGACCCTGGCTCCGGTTGTCAATGGTCAGGGCGGGACATGGAACGCGGAAGGAGTCATAGTGTTTGCGCCGTCTCTGCTGACCCCTCTGATGCGCGTGCCCGCCGCTGGGGGCGCGGTGAAGGCCGTCACGACGCTCGGTCCACAACAGAGGAGTCACCTCCAGCCCTGGTTCCTTCCTGACGGCCGCCGTTTCCTCTTTCGCAGTGGAGGTGCACCGGACGAGCGCGGGATTTACCTGGGCTCGCTTGACGGCACTGCCCCGGCGCGATTGACGAATGGCGATAGCCTTGGAGGATATCTGCCTTCCGGCTGGCTGCTGTGGGTCGAGGCCGGAGCACTTCTGGCCCAGCGGCTCGACATTGAGCGAGCAGCGCTCATCGGCGATCCTGTGACGGTAGCCGGTGACATAGATCCGGTGTTCAGTCAGAGTCCCGTTTCTCTAGCCCCACACGGCCTGGTTGCTTATCGCGCGGGCGCAGGCAGCCAGCGACAGCTGACTTGGGTTGACCGGTCGGGCACAGCGCGCGGCGCAGTCGGCGAACCGGATGGGAGCAATCTTCGTGACCCGCGCGTTTCTCCTGACGGTCGTCGGGTGGTCGTGGCCCGCACGGTGCAGGGCAATACCGACTTGTGGCTGGCCGACGGCACTCGCTTGAGCCGTTTTACGTTCGACGCTGAAGCTGATCAGTTTCCAATCTGGTCGCCAGACGGGACGCGAATTGCTTACCAGTCGACCAAGACTGGAGCCTCGGCCACTTATCAGAAGCTCGCGAGCGGGATGGGTGCGGAGGAAAGACTGTTGAGCTCGGACCAGATCACGCTCCCGAACAGCTGGTCGGTGGACGGGCGTTACCTGCTGTTTGTCAGCGTGGACCCGCAGACGAACGCCGATTTCTGGGTCAAGCCAATGGTGGGGGACGGCAAGGCGTCGGTGATTCTGAAGACGCGTTTTCGCGAGACTTCGGGGTCTCTGTCCCCGGATGGCCGGTGGATGGCCTATCACTCGAACGAATCGGGTCGCATGGAGATCTATGTGCGGCCGTTCGTTCCGCCCGGAGCGGCAAGCGCGGACGCCGGGGCCGGTGGTATCCAGTGGCAGGTGTCCACAATGGGCGGGGTCTTTCCCGCCTGGCGACCCGATGGCAAGGAGCTGTACTACGTGAACCCGGCGGGAGAGATGATGGCAGTGCAGATAACCGTCGACGGCGGCACGCTGGCACCGGGCGCATCTACGGTGCTCTTCCCCACGCGAATCTATCGCGGTGGTGTTGACAACATACAGGGTCGGCAATATGACATCGCGCCCGACGGGCGCTTCCTGATCAACACCGTGCTCGACAGCGCCGAAGCACCGATCACGCTGATCCAGAACTGGAATCCTGAGGCGGAGAAGAGCCGTGAGCCGTGAAAGGTCAGAATCCTTAATATTCTGGATGTAGTCCGTAGCCTCCAGCCCCCAATCTCCCATGCCCGGCATCTTCATCAGCTACCGCCGCAGCGACAATCCGGACGCCACGGGGCGGATCTACGATCGCCTCGTAGCCGAGTTTGGCAAGTCGCATGTGTTCAAGGATGTCGATTCCATTCCGCTCGGACGGGACTTTCGCGAGCTACCTGAACGCCGGGTCGGTGACTGCGCCGCGGTGCTGGCGATCATCGGCCCGCAGTGGGCCGAGACGCACAACGAGGCGGGACAGCGACGGCTCGAAGATCCGGACGACTTTGTGCGGATCGAACTGGAAGCGGCGCTGGCGCGGAACATCCCGGTGGTGCCAGTGCTGGTGGGCCATGCGCTGATGCCCGGCAGCGCGGAGTTACCTTCGTCGCTCACAGCACTCGCTTTTCGTCAGTCGATTGAAGTCCGTCCCGATCCGGACTTTCACCACGATGCGATGCGGCTCGTATCGGCGCTGAGGAAGATCCTCGATCCATCCGCTCCTGATCCGTCTGCGGATAGTGAGTTAGTGCGAGCCTTGGCAAAAGTCGAACCACAGCGAAGTCGGCTGCTTTGGATGACTTCACTCGCCGCCATCGCGCTGGTGGGCATGATCGCGATGCTGATGCCCACGCTGCGGCATCTGCGAGAGTTGCCTCCGCCTGAAACGCACCTGCAAATCGCCGCACCGGCAGCGACCAGTCCAGCGTCGTTTGCCATCTCACCGGACGGCCGGCACGTGGTCTATCAGGCCACCAGCGAGGGACGGTCGCAGCTCTGGTTGAAGTCGCTTGACGATGGCACCACGGTGCCGCTCGCCGGAACCACGGACGGCAGTTGGCCGTTCTGGTCGCCTGATGGCCGTTCGATCGGCTTCTTCGCCGTCGCCGAACTCAAGGTGCTCGAGCTCGCTTCGGGCGCCATGCGCAGTCTCGCGCGCGTGGAGATTGGGGCCGGAGGCAGCTGGAGCGCATCTGGAGACGTGCTTTTTGCGCCTAACCTGGTAAGCGGAATTCGACGTGTCGCCGCCAATGGCGGTGACGTTTCTTTGGTCACGCAAGTCGAGGCAGCGCAGCGCTACCACACCTTTCCGTATTTCCTCCCTGATGGCCGCAGTTTCCTCTACTTTGCCGCCGGCCAGTGGAGGAACGCGGGATCTACGCCGCCACACTCGGATCGACCACTGCGCGTCGGATCCGCGAAGCCGATGGCCCTGCGGTCTACACCTCCGGCCACCTGGTCTTCGTTCGGCAAGGACGGCTTTGGTCGCAGGACTTCGACGTGAAAAGTCTATCGCCCGTCGGGGATCCCGTCGTCATGCCGTATACACCGGCGGTGGATGGACTCGGGGTTGTGGGTGTGTCAGCCGCTACCTCCGGGGCGATCGTGTATCGGGTGGGCGTCACGGGTGCCGGTCAGCGGCGACTCGTGTGGTTTGATCGTGCAGGTAACGAAGTCAGCCGCGTGGAGGGAGGCGAGGGCGGCGGTTCGTTTGCGCTGTCTGCCGATGGTCAGCGACTGGCGTTATATCGAGCAGCGACCGGCAATGGCGATCTGTGGATGCTCGACTTGCGACGGGGAGCGGCGAGTCGCTTCACCAGCGAGACGACGTCCGAGTTCCACCCGCTGTTTTCGGCTGACGGCGGCCACCTGATCTACCAGCGGTATTTCAGTGAACGCAGTGCTTTTGACATCTACTGGCGACCTGTCTCCGCCGCGGGCGCCGAGGAAGTTCTGGTCGCGGATGCAAGGGGAAAGATTCCCACAGATGTGAGTCGCGACGGACGCCTCCTGTTGTACAAGACGGGCGGAACTGAAACCGAAACCTGGGATATCTGGGCCCTGCCGCTTACTGGCGAACGTAAACCATTCTCGGTGCTCTCCACGCCCTTTGATGAACGCGACGGGCAGTTCTCACCCGATGGGGCGTGGATGCTGTATCAGTCGAACGAGTCGGGACAGTTCGAGGTGTATCTGCAGCCGTTCGGACGCGCGGGCGAGAGGTTGCAGGTATCGGTGGGCGGCGGCGCACAACCACGCTGGCGTCCCGACGGGCTGGAGATCTTCTATGTCGCGTTCGACGGCCGCCTGATGGCAGTGCCCGTGCAGCCCGGCTTGGGAGAGGGTTCGCCGCAACTAGGGCGCCCGGTTCCGCTCTTTGTCACGAACATCGGCCCAGCCGTACAGCCTGTCAGCAGGCAGCAGTACGTGGTCTCAGCAGACGGTCAGCGATTCCTGATGAGCACGATTGATGCCGCGAACGCATCGACGCCCCTCGAAGTGGTCCTCAACTTCAACCCCACCGCGTCGCGCTAGAACAGGCTGGTGGCGGAGGGTGATTCCTCAATCGCCGGGGGAACTCAAGGACATGCTCGATTTTTGCGGGCTTCTTTTTCGCCAACGGCTCAACAACCGAAACAGAAATCGAGAATGTCCCCATATTCTCTCTTTCTCTTCACTATCCCCTTCCCCTGTCTCCCTAAAAGAGTTCGAGCGGATCCACATCCACCGACCATCGGACCTTGCGAGCTTCCGGCAGTTCATCGAGTTGCGGGATCCATGACGCGAGAAACGTCTGCAGCACCGCGGGCGTGGATGCTTGCAGCAGCAGTTGCGCCCGGAAGCGATCGCCGCGACGCTGCATGGGAGCGGGAGCGGGGCCCAGGATCGTCAACGCGCGAGAAGAGGAGTGGGCGAGCGCCCGGGCGGCAGTGAGGAAGCGCAGGGGCAGTTGATCACTGGCTGCCTCGGCGCGCAGCAATGCCAATCGGGAATAGGGCGGCCAGCCTGCAAGTTCGCGTTCCTGCAAGGCTGCCGCCGCAAATGCCTGGTAACCGCCCGTCAATAGTTGCTGCAGTAACGGGTGCTCCGGGTACTCGCTCTGGATGAGGACCTCGCCAGGCCGCGTGGCGCGACCGGCTCGTCCGGCAACCTGGATGATGGTCTGGGCGAGACGCTCGCTGGCCCGGAAGTCCGTGCTGAACAGTCCCTGGTCGGCGTTCATGACAATGACCAGCGTCACGTCCGGAAAGTGGTGTCCTTTAGTCAGCATCTGCGTGCCCACGAGCAGCCGTACGGCTCCACTGTGGATGCGTTCCATGGCTGCATCGAGCTCGCCCTTGCGCCTGATGTTGTCGCGATCGATGCGGACCAATGGCACACCGGGAAATATGTCTCCCAGCGTTTCCTCGATACGCTCGGTACCCTGGCCTACCGGTTTTGCCGGGGACAGACACACCGGGCAGGTCGCTGGAATGGGTTGTTCGGTCGCGCAGTGGTGACAAACCAGCCTGGACTCGCGGCGATGTACGGTCAGCCGTGCATCACACCGAGGGCAAGGCGCCGACCACCCGCATTCCGGACAGAAAAGCGCTGGTGCATAGCCGCGGCGATTGAGATACAGCAATACCTGGCCGCCCTCATCGAGGTGGCGGCGAATGGCCAGCATTGCCGGAGTCGACAGCCCCTGGGTCGCGGCATGCTGTCGCAGGTCGATGACGCTGATGGGCGGCGGCGTTGCGTTGCCCGCCCGTTGGGGGAGAACCAGATGTTCGCTGTGGGCACGCGTCCCGGTTCGCTTCAGGCGCGCCAGGCTTTCGAGTGACGGGGTTGCTGATCCCAGCACGACTGGAATGGCGTGGCGCTGCGCCCGTGCGATGGCCAGATCGCGCGCGGAGTACCTGAAGCCTTCCTGCTGCTTGTAGGAGGAATCGTGCTCTTCATCAACCACAATCAGGCCGGGACGTGCCAGCGGCGCAAATACCGCCGAGCGCGTCCCGATGACGATTCCAGCAGATCCGTCGCGCGCACTCCGCCACGCTGCCAGCCGTTCAGTATCGTTGAGAGAAGAGTGCAGCACGGCCAGCGGTGTTGCAAAGCGCTCCGCAAATCGTTGCGTAAGCTGCGGCGTAAGGGCGATTTCCGGGACCAGCACCAGTGCCTGCCGTCCTTGCGAAAGAACGGTGGCGATGGCGCGAAGGTAGACCTCGGTCTTGCCGCTACCGGTGACGCCATCCAGCAGCAGCGTTGCAAAACTCCCGAGACTGTAAGCGATCCGATCAATCGCTGATTGCTGGGCGGCGCTTGGGACAGGTCCCTGCTGCAGCGTCCCGCTCGCGGGCGGAGAAGGCACTGCGATGTGTTCGATCTGCTCGACAAGCCCGCGCTTGATCAGGGTCCTTGCCGCATCACGCCAACCTGGAACTGTAGCTTCCAGCATGCCGGCACTCAGGCCCAAGCCTCGCGGATGACCAAGAAGTGCGGTCACAAATGCTTGCAAGCGCGTCGCTCGCGGTGAAAGCGACGCAAGCGCATCCCGCTCACCTGCTGGCGTCAACCGCCAATAGCGCTCGATCGAATCAAGGGGGGCGCCTTTACGCAGCGGCACCGGCAATGCAGCGGCCAGCACTTCACCCACCGGATGTCGGTAGTAGTCAGCGGACCAGACCAGCAGATCGAGCAGCGCAGGTTCGAAGACCGGACCACCCTCGATGACATCGAAGGCGCGCCGGATCTTGTGCTCGGGCAGGTCGGTCTGCTGTTTGTGGGCGACCACAATGCCCACGGTGCGACGCTTGCCAAACGGCACCCACAATCGCTCTCCCGGCTGGAGTCCGTCAGCAGCCTGTCCCGCAGGAGGGCGGTAATCGAACAGCCGTCGCAGCGGCGTGTCGATCGCGATTGCGAGATAGCCAGTCATGAACGCGGACTTCCAGACATCAAAATGACTTGCGGCTGGCAGGCCTCGTTATGGAAAGTTGTCCACAAAACCTGTGGATAAATCTGTGGATGAGTTGGGGCAAAGATATCCAAGTGGGCATTTCGACTGCGAGTTTTACCTGCTGCTCAACAATTGATCGTGGTTTTTGTGTGCACGAAATTCTTATAAAAACAATCGCTTGACCCGAATGAACCGTACAGCGGTTGCATACCTCCCAGCGTGGCTCAGGTGCCGCTGCAGGTTGCTTGCAGGTAAATGAAAGTAGCCGCAAAAGTCTCCCTGGCCGCCTTCGTCAACCGCCAGCAGCGAGCGACGTTATACACAGTTGTGGACCTTCAGCACTCACGTATCTCCCTCGACCAGGAAAAGCGCCAAAGCTGCGGCCATGGAACTCTCTGCTACCCTCTTGCGGGCTGACGGTTCATTGAGCACCGCCGGCGCCGGTTACTTCGCCCCTTCAGAGGAAGCCTGTCTGAACTCTGCTCGCGCGCTGGATCAGTTTCTGTCGAGTGTCGAAAGGCGCGCATTCCGGATTGCGAATATTGCGCTACGCGATTCCGAAGAGGCGCTCGATATCGTCCAGGACGCCATGCTGCAGCTGGCACGCCGCTATGGCACACGCCCCAGCGAAGAATGGATGCCTCTGTTCTACCGCATCCTGCAGAACCGCATCCGCGATTCCCAGCGCAGGAAGAAGGTTCGTAACAGGATATTCGCATGGTGGCCGGCTGCAGTAGCGGACGAAGATTCGTCGGAAGATGCGGTGGCGGATGCCGCCGACGGCCGGCCGGGACCTGATGCAGTCACTGCCAGCGGCGAGGCACTGCAGGAACTTGAGCGGGCAGTGAAAGACCTGC
Source organism: uncultured Pseudomonadota bacterium (assembly GCA_963819685.1). Taxonomy (GTDB): domain Bacteria; phylum Pseudomonadota; class Gammaproteobacteria; order Steroidobacterales; family Steroidobacteraceae; genus CAIUGU01. The sequence continues at coordinate 274,428 of CAWFXI010000007.1, read as the reverse complement.
CCGCGAGGCAGTGTGAAGCATTCCTGCTCAGGACGATTGAAGGGCTTGATGTGGCCCAGACGGCCTCTGCAATGGGCTGTTCAGAAGGCAGCGTCAAGACGCACTATTCGCGGGCAATCCATGCCTTGCGTGCGCGGTTGGGAGAAGCCTGGTGAAGAACGTGGAAGACAAATCGATAGTGGATGCTGCAGCCTTCAGCCCGACTGATGCCGAGTTCGCGAGGCGCGCCCGCAACCTGTTGCTGGAAAGCACAGATCACCTGGATGGGCGGACACTCTCGCGTCTCACGCAGGCGCGGCATGCGGCACTCGACGCTGTCGAGGCGGGTTCTGCCCGGTCTGCGTTTCCGACCGGACGCTGGCTGGCACCTGCTGGCGGGCTCGCTGCAGTCGCCGCTGTTGCGATCGTGTGGCTGGGTGCCACACGGGTGGATCCTGTCGTGCAAAGTACGGTTAGCACTGGCGCTGCTGGCGCTATGCAGATGGAAGACCTGGCGCTTGTGGCGGATGCCGAGAGCCTGGAGCTGGTCGAGGAGATCGAGTTCTACGCGTGGCTCGACGCAGAAGCTGACTTGCCGTCCACGGCAGCTGGAGGCGTTGGTTGAGCGGTATGCGTAACCGACCCGGCATGACGATGGCAGCGCTGGCGATGTTGTTGCCTGCGGGTGCTGGGGCGGCGGAAGACACGACACCCAAGCCAAAGGCAGTCGTCACGGCGGACTTCCTCGAGTATCTCGCCGTCCTTGAACGCGAGAACGACAACTGGACAGACATCGCGGCCCTTGACGAAAAGGCGCCTCCCAAGAGTTCCAAGGCGGCTGCACCTAAGGCAACCAAGGCGGTTGAGGCCAAATGATGCGACATCTGCGGTATTTTTTTCAGGCAGTTCTGCTCGGCGTTTGGCTTTACGCCGGGTCGATCCATGCGGCGGCGGCTCCCGGAGTCGCCTGGTCGCAGCTCTCTGCTGAACAGCAGCAGGTGCTGGCTGAGTTCGAGGGGAATTGGGAGCAGCTGGCTCCGGGTCGACAGACGGCGCTTGCAAAGGGGACGGAACGTTGGCTGGTGATGACACCGGAGCAGCGGGAGCAGGCCGGCCAGCGCTTCAAACGCTGGCAGTCGCTGACCGACGAGCAGCGCAGCCAGCTTCGCGACCGTTACCGGGACTTCCAGGAGCTTTCGCCCGATGACCAGGCCCGCTTGCGGGAAAATTTTCGCCGCTTCCGCGACCTTCCGCCCGAACGCCGGCAGGAACTGCGAGAACGCTTTCAGCAGCTGACGCCGGAACAGCGCCAGAGAGTCCGCGAGCGGCTGCAGACCCGCAGCCGGTGACGCGGCAGCGGTAGACGGGAGAGCGGCGTCCGGCTCGGGCTTCGGGCTACAGCCAGAGATCGGATATCGGAAGCCGGACACCGGAAGCCCGTAGCCGGGCATCCGACTCAGACCGCCTTCACTGCCTGGATCAGCTGCGCGACAGCTGCCTGGCCATCGCCGTACAGCATGCGGGTGTTGTCCAGGTAGAACAGCATGTTCTCTATCCCAGAGAAGCCGGCACCCTGGCCGCGCTTGATGACGATGACGTTCTTCGCCTTGTCCGCATTCAGAATCGGCATCCCGTAGATCGGGCTGGATTTGTCATTGCGCGCCACCGGATTGACCACATCGTTCGCGCCGATGATGAGGGCGACATCCGCAGTCTCGAACTCCGCATTGATTTCGTCGAGGTCTGCAATGATGTCGTAGGGCACACCCGCTTCGGCCAGCAGCACATTCATGTGGCCCGGCATGCGTCCCGCCACGGGATGAATGGCGAACTTCACCATCACGCCCCTTTCCTGCAACAGCTGAGTGAGTTCCCAGACCTTGTGCTGGGCCTGCGCGACCGCCATTCCGTATCCGGGCACGACGATGACCTTCTGCGCAAAAGCCATCATGACGCCGACGTCGGAGGCCTCGATCGGCTTCATTGAACCGGCTACTTCTCCGGTTGCTGCCGCCGCGCTTTCGCCGAAGCCGCTGAACAATACGTTGCCGATTGAGCGGTTCATGGCCTTCGCCATGAGCTGCGTAAGCAGCGTGCCGGCCGATCCGACCACCATCCCCGCGATGATCATGGCGGCGTTGTTGAGCACGAAGCCCTCGAACGCAACAGCGAGACCGGTCAGCGCGTTGTAGAGGGAAATCACCACCGGCATGTCTGCGCCGCCGATCGGCAGCGTCATGGTCAGACCGAGGATCAGGGCGAGGATGAAAAAGCTGGCGACGATCGCCGGCGTGCCATTGATATCGAGAGCGACCATCGCGCCGATCGCGAGGGCTGCCAGCAGGATCGCGAGATTCACGAACTGCTGGCCACGGAACCGGAAGGACTTCTTGATGAGTCCCTGCAGTTTGCCGAAGGCGATCAGGCTGCCGCTGAACGACACGGCACCGATGATGCCGCCAATGACGGCAAGTGTCAGCGTGACGGTGCCGTGGGCTTCGCCACCGAACAGTTCCACAGCGGCGATGGCTGCGGCTGCACCACCGCCCATGCCGTTATACAGCGCGATCATCTGCGGCATGTCGGTCATCGCGACCTTCTTGCCGGTCACCCACGCAAGGATGCCACCGACGGCAACCGCGGGGATGATGAGCCAGAAATTGCTCATGCCGGGATAGGCAAAGGTGACGATGCCGGCCAGCACCATGCCCCAGCCTGCCCACACGATGCCGCTGCGCGCGGTCACCGGCGAGCTCATGCGCTTCAAGCCCATGATGAACAGGAAGGCGACGAGCAGATAACTCGCGTCAATCAACAGCCGTGCTGTCGCTGCTGGCAGAAACTCACTCATGAGTGCGCCCCCGTCTTCTTCTTCTGGCCACTGCTCTTGAACATCTCCAGCATGCGTTCGGTGACAACATAGCCACCCACCGCGTTGCCCGCTGCGAGCACCACGCCGATGAAGCCGATGACCTTGCCGAGTGTCGAGTCGGCATGGCCGAGCGCCACCATGGCGCCCACCAGCACGATGCCGTGCACGAAGTTCGACCCCGACATCAGCGGCGTGTGGAGGATCACCGGAACCCGGGCAATGATCTCGTAGCCGGTGAATGCCGCGAGCATGAAGATGTAAAGCGCGATGATGCCGTCAATCATGTGTGTTCCCCTTGCGTAGGGGACAGGGGACAGGGGACAGGGGATAGCAAGAGTTGCATTGTCTCTGACTGTCCCCCGTCCCCTGTCCCTGTCCCCTCATTTGCTATTTGCCGTCGAGCGTTTCTGGGCGGGTTCATGGCGGACTGTGCCAGCATGAGTCAGCACGGCTTTCGCAAAGACTTCGTCTTCCCAGTCGATCGTGAGGTTGCCCGACTTGTCGAGTGCGGGTTTCAGGAAATTGAGGAGGTTGCGGGCGTACATTTCGCTTGCGTGAAACGGCAGCTGTGCCGGCAGATTGACTGGACCCACGATCTTCACGCCATTGTGCAGCACTGTTTCACCGGCCCGCGTCAGTTCGCAGTTGCCGCCGGATTCCGCTGCAATGTCGATGATGACGGCACCCGCCTTCATCCGCTCCACGGCTTCCTTGCGCAGGATTCTGGGGGCGGCGCGGCCGGGAATGGCCGCAGTCGTGATGACCGCATCGGCAGCCGCCACATGCTTTTCCAGCACTTCCTGCTGCTGGGCCTTTTCTTCGGCAGTCAGTTCGCGCGCGTAACCACCAGTCCCTTCCGCTGATACACCGGTCTCGACGAATTTGGCGCCGAGCGACTTGATCTGCTCCCGGGTTGCCGAGCGCACGTCATAGGCCTCGACGACCGCGCCCAGCCGCTTGGCTGTAGCAATGGCCTGCAGACCCGCAACGCCGGCTCCGACAATCAGGATTTGCGCCGGCCGGATCGTGCCGGCTGCCGTCGTGAGCATCGGCAGGAATTTGTCCAGCGTGTTGGCTGCCAGCAGCACAGCCTTGTAGCCTGCCACGGCGGCTTGCGACGAGAGTGCATCCATCGACTGCGCCCGGGAAATACGCGGAATGAGTTCAACTGCAAAGCTCGTCAGACGTCTGTCACGCAGCAGCTTGACGCGTTCAGCATCGGCATGCGGCTGCAGGAAGCCGATGACCGTACTGCCTTCCCGCAATTGCGCGAGTTCAGCAAGTGAAGGGGGTTGGACCTTGAGCAGGATGTCCGCCTTCGCCAGGACATCGGCGGCGGAATCCGCAAACTCGACGTCCTTGAAAAGTGCATCCGGGAACTGGGCCTGTGTCCCGGCGCCGCGCTCGATCAGCACACGGACACCCGCTGCCATGAACTTGGTGGCGACCTCGGGCACGACGGCCACCCGGTTTTCGCCGGGCACGGTCTCCTTCAGTACGCCAAGCGTAATGGACATGAATCCTCCGGAAATCAAGGACAGGCGATGCGCACCCGCCGCCTTGATGATTTACTGCAACTGATCTTGTCGAGTCCAGGTGGCGGCGAATGAATTCATTGAATTATTGCATCTGGCTCGCGTATCTTACACGCGCGTCGGCCCGTGGGAATACCGCTGCGTTTTGACGGGCCTGCCATTTTCTGCAAGCGCAATGCAGCGATCCGGGTTTCAGGTCGGAATCGCCGGTCAGGTGACCGGCTCGGGTGTTACGTGATCAGCCTGTCGCAGGAAATCTTGAGAACCGATGTCTCGGGCATGCCGCTCGAGTGGATCGACTATCGCGACGCCGTGAGGCTCTACCACACGGAACAGGTCGCGTACGCCTGTGGCACCCCCCTGTACCGCCTGTTTGGTGGCACCAACGCCCGCACGGGGCTGCAGACTGTCGTCAATGTCAGCTCCATCATCGCCACCACGGGACACAGTCACAATCCCGGCAATCTCCGCGGTGACTACACCCCGCCGCTCAACAACCAGACCCTCTTCAAGCGCGACGCCTATCTGTGCCTGTATTGCGGGAATCGTTTTCCGAGCAACATGCTGTCGCGCGACCACATTCGCCCGTTGAGCCAGGGCGGACGCGATACGTGGACCAACGTGGCAACCGCGTGCCGGCGTTGCAACAACCTCAAGGCTTCCGAGACACCGGAGCAGGCCGGGCTGCAGCTGATCGCAGTCCCGTTCAAGCCCACGTACGCTGAATACATTTACCTGAAAGGGCGCCGCGTGCTGGCCGACCAGATGGAATATCTGCTCGCACATTTTCCGCGAACCAGCCCGCTTCATGCCCGGCTGCGCCGGCTAGAGGCGTGAGTCTGGCCTCGGGCCATGAGGCTGGGGGAAGCCCCGTCTATCTCATTGATGCTTCGGTGTTCATCTTCCGGGCGTTCTACTCGGTTCCGGTTTCATTGACCGATCCGGATGGCCAGCCTGTCAATGCCCTGCACGGGTTTGCAAGATTCATCGGCGATCTCATCGAGAGTGTTGGCCCGAGGCATATGGCCGTGGCGTTTGATGAAAGCCTTGCCACGTCATTCCGTAACCGGATCTACCCGCCGTACAAGGCTCATCGCGAACCTGCGCCCGAGGAGCTCAAAGCAGCAGTTCCGGCTGTGTCGCGAGTTCTGCAAGGCTTTCGGGCTGGCAGACGTTCTCAAGTCAGGAGTACGAGGCCGACGATGTGATTGGGACGCTGGCCAAGCTTGCCCGCGCAGGCGGCTCGCCAGCCGTCATCGTGACTCGCGACAAGGATCTGGCGCAGCTGATTGGCCTTGAAGACGAGTTCTGGGACTACGTCGCCGACGTACGCTATGCGTACGGCGATATCGAAGAGCGGTTTGGAGTAAGACCTGAGTCCATTGCCGACTTTCTCGCGCTGACCGGCGATGCCGTGGACAATATTCGCGGCGTTCCGGGTATCGGCCGCAAGACGGCCTCGATGCTGCTTAAATCCTTCGGCTCGCTGGACCAGCTCTACGCCAATCTGGAGCGCGTTGCAAAAATGAAGTTACGCAACGCAGGCTTCGTTGCGGCCCAGCTCAACGACCATCGAGACGCGGCTTTTCTGGCGAGACAGCTGACGGGCATCTATTGCGACATGCCTCTACAAGTGGAGGTCGGCGACTTGCGTCGCCGACCTCCCGATCTTGAGCAGCTCGATCGGTTTTACGATGGTGTAGGCTTTGGGCGGTTACTGAGGAATCAGGCCGAGCGCATCGCGTCGCGGTGACTGTTCGTCGAGCCCGGCACTACGACAACCGGGAGAGCTCACTGTGCCAACAGTTCGAGGTCAAAGCTGATGTCGCTGCTCCACGGATCATCCTGGTGGATTTCCACCGCCACCACGTTTGTCCCGCTGACGAGGCGTGCCGGACTCAGCGTTGCGGCGACGAATTTCGTTTCAGCGGAACCGGCTATCGGGCTTGCGGCGAGTGTCGAGAAGCCGGTTGATCCGGCCGGCATGTTGCTGCGAAAGATCTCAGCACCGTTAAGGTAGACGACCGCTCCGTCATCGCGCAGCAGATTCAGCTTGAGGCTGGTGATTGCAGCGGGATTGCCGATGTTGAATGCCTTCCGGAAATAGGTCGTGATGTAGCGCGGCCCGCCACTCGGGCCTTTGGCCACGATGGTTGCTTCGTCTCCGTCACCATAGCCGAGTTGTCCGGGCCCTGTAGCCCACACGCTGTCGTCGAATCCGGGCTGTCGCCAGGTGCTGCTCTGGTTCGACCCATTGTCCAGATAGCGCCACGTTGAGCCGAGCGGAATCAGCGTACCCGTGCTGGTCCCACCGCCAGGCAGGGTGACCTGAGCCGAATTCGAGTAAGAGGAATTGCCGGCGCTATTGAAAGCACGCACGCGATAGTAATACGTCACCCCGGCGATCAGGGCCGGGTCCGTGTACTGTCGTATTCCCGCCGTGACGGTACTCACCTGCGCAAAGCCGCTGGTGTTGCCCTGAGACCTTTCAATCGAAAATCCGGCTTCATTCGCAGAATTGTCGGTCCACGAAAGTGCCACCGCAGTTCCCGAAACTGCGGACGCCGTGAGGCCGGTCGGCTGCGCCGGTGCGGCAACGGTCGCCGAGCCATCCTTCAGAATGGTAAAGCTGTCACGAACCGATCCCGTGGAGTCGACAAACCGGGCATCGAGTCGCTTGCCATTGATGTCGATCACCACCGATCCGAGTACATTTTGTCCGGTATACATCGCAGGGTGATTCAGCAAACCACCCTGAAGCTGGCTCGCATTGCCTGCGACCACATAGACGGTTCCCGAATGTGGTGCCTTGATAGCAGCAGGCTTGACGTACGCTCCATAGCCGGATTCCTTGCCATTACCGCCGTTCTTCTTCATCGAAGGCACAAAGCTCGATGACCATCCATAATGACCATCCAGCAGGAAAGAACGTTCATAAGAATGGCTGTGCCCATTCAGCACCAGGTCGACGCCATACTGCTCAAGCAGCGGCACCGCGATACTGCGCATGTCAGCATCCTTGGCGTCTATGTCAGAATCGTGAGAGCCCTTGCTGTAAGGGCGGGTGATGCCAGAACGCAATGATCCACTGCTGCTGCGTGGTTGCAAGATCCGCCTGTAGCCACGCCATCATTGGACCACGCAGCAGAGCGGTCCGTTGATCCCGACGAGTTCAGCGATATGAAGTGGATGTTGGCGTAGTCAAACGAGTAGTAGGCCTCGGTTCCTGAAGCAAGACCACCCGATTCGCCCTGCGTCGGTAGCGAAAAGCTGGTGAAATACGGCCCGGTCTGTGCTGACGGGATGGAGGTGCCGACGTCGTGATTGCCGAGCGTTGCCGACAGTGAGGTCGAACGCAACAGAGTCGGGAACATGTCGAATACGGCAGCCTGGTACTCCGTATCGAGCCCAGATTCATAGGCATTGTCGCCGAGCATGAGCATCAGATCGGTGCTGCGGGCACCGGTGACTCCAAAATAGGCGTCCCTTACCGCGCGCAGACTCGCGTTTGCCTTGCCTGAGTCACCCACTGCCCAGATTCGAGTTGTCCGACTCGTCCCCGACACCGGTGCCGATACAAAGTATTGATCGTCGCGTGGTCCGCTCAGGTTACCAACGGAAGTTCCGACCGCGTAGTAGTACCTCGAATCCGGCACCAGGCCCTGAACACGAATTTCATGCTCGATGCTCTTGGTCGCCGAACTGGCTGTCTCGGAAAGGTGGGATGGATCTATGCCATAGCGAACCACGGTATCCGTCGATCTTGTGGTGCGCCAGCGAATCACCACGCTGTCGGGGGACAACATCTGGAGATAAGGGCCCCTATTCACCGCCGGTCCTGGATCAGCCTTCAACAGGAGGTCGAAGCTGGCATCGATGCTTGCCGTATCGGACTGATGCAGTTCGACGGCGAGAGTATTGGAGCCTGCCAACAGGAACGCGGGACTTATGGTAGCGGGGATGAAGACGGTCTCCCCGGTACCCGTTGTAACGGAAGAGGCCGGGGTGGATGAGCCGACCGTGCCGGCGGGCATATTACTGCGGAAGACTTCAACTCCATTCAAATAGACGACGGCGCCATCATCGCGAAGCAGCTGAAGTTGCAGGCTGCCAAGCGCTGCCGGATTGGCTACTTGAAAGGTATGGCGAAAATAGGCTGTCAGGTACCGCTGTGCCGTGTTGGGTCCAAAACCGATAACGGTTGCTTCGTCCCCGTCACCATAGCCAAGCTGAGCTCGTCCGGTTCGCCAGCTGCCGTCGTCGTAGGAGGCATTTCGCCACGCTGTCCCAAGATTTGCCCCATTATCAACGAACTTCCAGACAGACCCTTGAGGAACAAGGGTCGTAACCTGTGCCCTGGCGAAGGGAGAAGCACACAACGCAGCCAAAAACAGCAGTATCAGGCCTGGAACTGCCGAGCGACGCGGTTTCAGAACGGAAGAGTTCACGGTGACCACCGAGGCAGGCAAGACGTCGCGAAATGTTGAACTCGCACTGTGACAGTTCTGCTGCGAACAAGACAGCAATTGAACTTAACCCTGCAGTGGTAGCGATTCTATGCCGTTTATCACCAGGCAGACAGGTTGCTCACACCACGGACATGCGTAGCACCGTAGTCGCAGGTGCACTTCTGAATCAACCGCGTTTGAATCGGCTCTGTTCGTCAGAAAATGGGTGCCGGAAGGGCCCGCGGCACCCGAATCCTGAAGCGAATGCGCTCCGCTGATACGGGCTCAGAACCGCCAGGCTGCGCTCAGCCACAACGCGTCGGAGTTACCGGCGTTCTCGAGGTCGATGCGCTCGTACTCCGCTCGTACATGCACATGTTCGAGAAAAGTCACGCCGACACCGCCGCCGTAGACAAAGTCCTGGCTGCTCGAGCTGGAATCAATGTCGGGACCAGGTGAATCCAGGTCAAGCCGCAGATCCGCATTGTAGAAGTAGTAGCCTACCTTGCCGAAGAGCTCAATCGGACCCAGCGGAATGGTGCCGATCAGGTACGGTGAAAAGCCGCTGACATCCAGCGTGTAATTGCCATTCGAGCCCGCTCCTTCGAAGCGGTCTGAAGGGCTGCCCAGATCGATGTAGGCAACTTCGACGCCGATGTACGGATTGAAACGCCAGCCGGCAAAGGCCTTCCATGCGTTGTCATCCGAATCGACGATGTTGCTCGCTGCCGTGCCTGCATCGCTCAGATTGTCGACATTGACATTGAACTGACCCCAGCCGACACCGACGTAGGGGCCGCCCGAGTTGTCAGCCGCCTGCGCAGTCATAACCGGGGCAGCGGCAATCGTCAGCAACGCGGTTGCGATCCCGATGTGCCTGATACCAAACGGTCTGGTTGTCGTCATCTCCGGTCTCCTTCAGCTTCGTGGCAAATGCCGGAAGAGAGCATGGGCTTCGGGACAGCTGGCGGAGAGCAGCGGTTGGTTCTAACAGATGTAGGAATTGGCGAGATGGCCCGTGCCATGCATCTGACACGTTCGGTGCATCGCTCGTGGACTGTTGCCGCCAGTTCAGGGACGCACAAAGACTCGCACGAAAGACAGCGTCACGCCGATGTCCGGGGTGTTATTGAAGTTGGCGAGATTCTCCGTAATGCCGAATCTGAGTACGTTCCCGTGGTATGACCACTGCAGCCCTCCAGTTGCCTGCAATTTGTCCGCCGACAGTTCGTCAAGATTGGTTTCCTGAACCGTGCTGCGACTGGCATAGGTTTGCAGCACGAAGTTGATGTGCTGCGAAACGCGGGTTTCCCAGCCAAGTATCAGCGTGGGAATCCATTGATGCTCTGCGAGGCGGAGGTCAGGACTTTTGACGTACACGGCCGACGCAGTGACGTAGAAGGCGTTGTGCGCCAGGAACCGCTGCAGTGACAGCTGAATGCCGAAATCCGGCTTGCCAGAAGAGACCATGAACTCCGCATCTTGCCTCGGCACCTTGGCGGCCAGCTCCGTCACCAGATTCCAGCTGGCGGCTGCTTCATTCAGCGAATAACGCAGGCCGAGCACCGGATCGCCAAGCGAATTGGCAGGAGGGCTGGAATACGTGAACTCGGCACCATCTACCTTGGCGACGACTTGCCAGCGGTTGCGTGGGAGGTTATCGCGGCCGGAATTGGTCAGACCGAATGCATCGTGGAAGCCCTCGATCGGCGAGTCCAGCAAGCCACCGCTGAATGTGAAGTACGGAATCGTGAGATAGGCGCCCCAGTGCCTGGTGAACTTGTAGTGCAGCGTGAGGTCGAGCAGCCCGTATTCCCCATCGACCAGGTATGCATCTCCTCCCAGCGCGAATATGGCGGAAATGTCTGCCGGGGAAAGATCAATGCGCTTCTTGCCGCGGGCATCCAGAAAATCCTCGACATTGCCGGATTGTGCCCACGTGTTCTGGTACGACATGTTGACTTCGACCGCAAATGTCCCCGGCGTTGAAGGAAATGCATGAGCCGGTAGAAAGTCGAGGCGTGTCAGGCCCCAGGGAGTCATGTCCCTGATCCTCAGCAAGCCGAGCGTCTGCCAGCCATCCTGCGTCTGTGCGTGCGCACCGGTGGCTGCTGCTCCGAGCACGAGGCCCGCCAGCCATCGCGGTCCTGCGCTTCGGCCGACCATCGCCAACTCCCTTCGAAAATCACGCTGGAACTGAAATTAAGGATGACAGGCGTGAGCGTCAAGTGCTTGCGCGAATCGAGAGCGTGACGAGCCTTTGTAAAAGCTTCTCCCTGAGGGTAGCCGGGTGAGCCAGCGACATCCTTGCAAGGAAAGGCTCCAGAGACTGGTCGGGGGCCTGTGCCGTAATTGCTCTGGCGATCGTTAACGCTTTTCCGGCAGGCGTTGCAGTGGCGGTCTTCAACCAGCGCAGGGCCCGACCCAGAATCCTCTCTTCAGGAGTGAGGTCGGTGCCGAACGGATACTCCTCGAAAACTCCCTGTTCACGAAACGGACGCAGTTGCTCCGCCACCCGCTCAGGCACATTCGTTCGTGCGGAGTCTGGAATGCGCCACGACTCCGGCAACTTGCGTGCGCTCTTTGCCATGCCCACGAGCTCTTCCTGAAACCGCGCGTCCATGATGCCGACGAGTGCTGCAATGGTCTCCGCGTCGGTCTTGCCGCGCAGATCCGCAATACCGTATTCCGTGACCACGATATCCCGCAAGTGCCGCGGGATCGTCGAGTGTCCGTAGTTCCACACGATGTTCGACGTGAGCCGGCCGGCCTTCCAGTGAGTGCTGCGCAGGCACAGGATCGAACGCGCACCCGGCAGCAGATGCGCCATCGCCACGAAGTTGTATTGCCCACCGACGCCGCTGACTACCCGGCCGTCAGCGAGTCCATCGGACACTGCGCTGCCCAGCGCCGTTACCATCATGGTCGTATTGATGAATCGCGCATGCCGTCGCTGGACGCTCTTGAGTTCGAGCTCAGGGCCATACAGCTCGTTGATGAAACTGATGCCGCGCATGGCGAATTTCCTGCGGGAGGTCGCCGGCATGGCCTTGAGGCCTGCGTAAAACGAACCGGGGCCGAAGAAAAAGCCTGCATCCAGAACTACACCGTTCCGCAGGTGGTCACCCATGCAGTGCGTGGCGATTGCCGCGCGACTTGCCGGATCCTCAAGATCGACCTGGACTCCGACACCTTCTGGCGTAATGAGCATGCCGTTCACGAAGCGCACATCGTCACGCAGCACGCCCACGTCCCGCAGCTCCTGGAAATCGACGTAGGACAGGCGCCTGACACCCGCCTCATGCAGTGCTTCGATGCAGCCCGAGTCCAGTCGCTCGTTGATGACTCCATTGTCAAGCAGCTGCTGGATACGGGTACTCGGATAGACGTGCCGCTTCAGAATGCCTCCCCGGAACAGATCGAGAAAGCCATCGACAAGCATTTCGGAGCATGCATACAGGCCGCGATCGAAGGGCTCGGTGCCTCCCTCTGTCTCTATCAGGGACTGCGCCGCGGGGAGAATGCCCGCGCTCGTCAGCGCATCCCGATAGCGGGCAGGCTCGTTGTGTCGAAGCTGCAGGGCATGGACGACGGCATCTCCCAGTTCGCCGATGCCGAGTTGCAGCGTGCCGCCGTCCTTCACGAGTGCGCTGACTTCAAGGCCTATCATGTGATCAGTCGCCCCGATCGCCGCATTGGGCGGACTGAACAGACGGAAATCCGGACCGGGAATATCGATCAGGAAGTCGAAGGATTTCTCGGGAACCACCGCATCGCCGTACATGAATGGCAAGTCCCGATGCAGCATGCCGATCAGCGCGAACGGCCGACCGTTGGCGCGGGCGGCGGCGATGTGGGGCAACAGGTCAACGGTCAGATCAGGATTGCAGCTGAGACTGAGTTGTCCAGCCATGTTCTCCTCTGCCGCCGGTGGTGCCACCAGCTGGGCCAGAACGTTCAGCCCACGCGCCAGCGCGTCGCGGATCACATGAGTGTAGTTCGCACTCAGATAGTGTTGCTGCAGATGGGCGTTGCCGATCCAGGCTCCCGGATCCAGAAAGAACTCGGTGACCTCGATATTGGCGGGCAGCGACCCTTGTTCCAGCAGCTTCACGTATTCGAGCGGCGGTGTGTCTCCGAACAGTCGCAGCGCCAGGGGCTCGACCAGGCGGCGCTCAAGATCTCCGCTGCCTCGTGGCGACCTGAACGACAGTGCCGTGAGTATGGTCAGGTGAATGGCCGGATCGCGGCACGCGCGGCGAACCAGCGCATTGACGAATGGAACAGGCTTGCCGAGGCCAACCGGCAAGCCGAGGACGATCTTCTGTCCCAGTCGCTCGAGCATCGCCTCGACGCAGGATTCCGGATCAGTGAAGCGGCGTGGAGAGATGGAATTCAAGGGCGACTGCTATTGCAGGCCTGGCTGAATACTCGCAACAGAACCCAGCAGAAGCAGCCGGGTGCCTTCCGGCGCCCTGATCACCGCATTGGTTGAGGCATCGAGGGCGTCGGGCATTTCGTCGGACAGGACGAAGCCCTTGTGACGAAGAACGTCCAGGCGTCGCTTCATGTCCGAGTCTTCGAACGTCAGCACTGGAGAGCGCAACGCGCGGGTTCGATACAGTCCGATATTCAGCCGGTCGCTGGTGAGGGTTTTTCGGATGAAGGGCTCTCGCGTCTCGTCAAGGCTCACATAGCCTGCCGATTCCCAGAATGCGGTTGCAGGGGCGAAGTCGCGCACCGGAATACCATACTCCGCGAAATAGCCGCAGTACGATTCATGTGCGGTGTCGAGCAGGGGAGGTGAGAATGTGCGCGCCTCCACGAGGGTGATGCGCTGGCCGGCAGGGTCGATGAGACTGACCTGATTGAAGGAGTCGCTATCCAGTCGCTCGTCCGTCAGGTCATAGCCCTTTGATCGCAGCCGCTCCACGTGCCGGGCGAGTTCCGGTTGCACATAGGTCAGCGCAATAGACCCGAGGCCGGACTGATGCAGACCGATGAACAGGCGGCCGTCGGTAAGCACCGCATACGGATGCGGCCAGGTCTCACCCGTCGACGCCTGCAGGAAGCCGAGCTTCTCGTAGAACTCGATCGACGCCAGGATATCGATGACCGGGATGCTGATTTCCAGGAACCTGCCGAGCATGCCAGCGTTACCTGTTTCCTGGCGTCAGCTGGCAGCGCCGAGGGTACGCGCACGCTCAGCCGTGAGCTTCCCTTCCTGTTCCAGCTGTGCGGCGTTGCGCCTTTCGCCGGCTTCAGGCCATCCCTGGGTATGCCGCAGCAACAGTTTCGACAATGCAGTGACATGACCGGCAGAGGCATTCAGTGCCGGCACGTAGTCAAACACTTCGCCGCCCTGCGTCAGGAAATCCGCCCGGTTGCGCAGCACGATCTCTTCCAGGGTTTCGAGACAATCGGTTGCGAAGCCCGGACAGACCACGGTCACGCGCTTGTGAGCGCCTGCCGCGAATTCGGCCAGCACTTCATCCGTATACGGCTTCAGCCAGGCCGTCGCGTCCAACTCGGGACTGAAAGCTCACTGTCCACTCACCCGGCTGCAGCCCGAGACTGGCCGCGACCAGCCGCGCCGTCTTGTGGCACTGGCAGAAGTAGGGATCGCCCGCGAGCAGATAGCTCTGTGGGAGACCATGGAAGGAGAACAGCAGGTGCTTGGGCCCCTGGGTGCGCCAGTGCTCAAGGATGCTTGCGGCAATCGCGTCGATGTATGCGCCGTCATCGTGATACTGGCCGATGAAGCGCAGTTCCGGCAGCCAGCGCCAGCGCGTCAGCGCCTTGGCTATCTGGTCGAATACCGGCCCGGTGGTACTTCCCGAATACTGCGGATAGAGCGGCAGGACGATCAATCGCCTGACCTGGGCCTCATGCAGGGCGGTCATGGCACTTTCTATCGATGGTTTACCGTAGGTCATGCCGAGCGCGACGGGAACGTCCTCACCCAGTTGTCGAGTCAATTCTGCGGACAGCTCATTGGCCAGGTGCCGTGAATGAAGCAACAGAGGCGACCCCTCTTTGGTCCAGATCTGCGCATAGGCATGGGCGCTGCGGCGAGGCCGGATCCGCAGGATCACGCCATTGAGCAATAGCCACCACAACGGACGCGATGTTTCGATGACGCGCGGATCCCAGAGGAACTGCGCCAGGAATTTGCGCACGTCTCCCGGGGTGGGTGAATCGGGCGTACCCAGGTTGGCAACCAGGACCCCTAAGCGGCCGCGGGTCCCGTGCTGGTAGCCACCCGGACCCGGAGGATTTGTTCCCAGAAACTTCGCCATGAAAGAACTTTGGGGCTAACCGTGAATTCATGCACGATACCTCATGACCGTACTCAAGGTGGATTGAACATGGCGAAGGGGAAGAATACTCAATGCCGATCAACTGGTTACACGCGGCAACGGCAGGCGCCGAAAATCTGCATGAGGGAATCACTGCATGCTTGTCGCTTATCGGTTCAGGATTCGCGCGTGCGTGGAAAGGGGGTCTCCACAAGGAACTTTAGGGACGAGACGTGCGACTGGGCAAGGACGCCCTTTATTGATCAGCCCTTCACCTGCAGGCTTCGCGTCATGCGAATGGCATCTTCGATGCCGCTGTAGTAGCGAGCGACGCGGCTCGTCTCCCGATAACCAAGTGCTGTATAGAACCGCCGGGCGCCTGTATTGCCAGCCCGCAGCTCGAGTTCCACGGTGAAGACACCGGCTGTTACAGCAGACTCCTCAATCCAGGCCAGCAGCTGACGGCCTATACCCCGGCGCTGAGCGCTTTCGGACACCGCCAGCAGCGTGACGTGCACACTGTCGTCGCCGAAATGGGCCATCGCAAAGCCCACCAGATCCTTGTCCGTCCGGGCTGTGACCACCATGTTGTCGCGTTGGCGCATGTGCGCGGCCACGCGCCGGGGAGTCCATGACCAGGGCAGTCCCGGTTCGATCAGGGCACGAGACATGCCAGCGATTCCGGCCGCCTCCCCCATCCTGGCGGGGCCGAGTGTGACGGTGGTTTTCATGTGCTCGCGATATTAATCGTCGTCGGGACCTGACAGCGTGCGCGATTCCGCAGCCGTTCGATTCTGTTTCGGGCCTTGGTCAACTTCCGGGTCTTCTTCCACTGACCACTGTTGCCTGAACGCCTGCAGGGCTTCCCCCTGGATGCTGGCGTGCCGATGCGACAGAAGCAGCGAGGACAGCGAGCAGACACGAGCCCGAATGAGACCCAGGTCGCAAGCGGCGTCGAACAGGGTTGGGTACCAGCTTTCCCAGTTGGGCAACAGGGCTTCGACTTGTTCGCGGAGATTCATGGCGCGTTGCTGTGGGGTCCGGAACTGCCGGGTAGGGGAGTGATGATAGGACAAACCGTGCGCCTGCAGGTGCGCCCGAATCAAGATGCGGGCATCACTTTTTTCGGGTTTGCAAACGGCTTTGGGAAGAGTAGGGTCACAGATTCAGCGAACGACGTCAGGAGGTCGCCATGGCTACCGCAACGACAGTCGAACGGTATCTCGGCCTGCAACGCTTGCCTTACGAAGTGGTTGCCCATGAACGCGCCAGTACCAGCTTGCGTGCCGCCCGCGCCGCGGCCATTCCACCGGACCAGCTAGTCAAGGGGATTCTTCTCGAAGTCGAGGGCCAGTACATGCTGGCTGTGTTGCCATCCGCCCGCCATTTGCGTCTCGGCGAACTGCGTCGCCAGCTGGATCGCGAAATCGGCATGGCAACCGAGCACGAAGTGACGATGGTATTCCGTGATTGCGATCCGGGTGCCGTGCCTGCGCTCGGGTTGGCTTACGGTGTCGAGACCATCTGGGACGACAGCGTCATGTATCTCGATGATCTGTACTTCCAGGCCGGCGATCACGAGCATCTCGTGCACATGCGGACGCGCGACTACATGGAGTTGATGCGCTCCTGCGCGCATGGCTCGTTCAGCGAGCCGGTGTGAAGGAGCGTGATGGCGTGACGACGTGATGGACGTAGAGACGTAGGGACGCAGGGACGTTGGGTGCGCCCACGCGTTTCTACCGTTCCAGAATCGCAGTGACGCCCATGCCGCCTGCCGTGCAGACGGAGATCAGGCCGCGCTTGCCGCCGCGTTCGGATAGAAGCTTGGCAAGCGTTGCGACAATCCGCGCGCCGGTGGCGGCGAAGGGGTGCCCGACCGCGAGACTGCTGCCGACGACATTGAGTTTGCTGCGATCGATTTGCCCAAGTGGGCCCGGGAGTCCTAAACGTTCGCGGCAGTATTCAGGCGTTTCCCATGCCTTCAGTGTGCACAGCACCTGCGCGGCGAAGGCTTCGTGGATCTCGTAGAAGTCGAACTCCTGCAACGTCAGCCCCGCATCCGCGAGCATCCGTGGTACCGCGTAGGCCGGTGCCATCAGCAGACCTTCCTTCTTCGTCACGAAGTCCACCGCCGCGACCTTGCCGTAAGTGAGATAGGCGAGTACCGGGAGACCGCGCGCACGCGCCCATTCCTCGGAGGCCATGAGCACGGCGGCAGCACCATCGGTCAACGGCGTGGAATTGCCGGCCGTCAGTGTTCCGGTGCCGCTGAAATCAAACACCGGCTTGAGCTTTGCCAGTTTCTCCGGCGTTGTGTCCTTGCGAACATTGTTGTCCACCTTGAGGCCGCGGAATTCGACCAGCAGATCCTTGTAGAAGCCGGCTTCATACGCGGCGGCTGCCTTCTTATGGCTTTCAAAAGCAAGCTGATCCTGTTCGGCACGGCTGATGGACCACGTCTTGGCCATCAGTTCGCAGCTTTGCCCCATCGACAGTCCGGTGCGCGGCTCGATGACACCCGGGAACTGCGGCTTGAAATGCTTCGGTCTCAAGGAGGCCCAGGGCGCGAGGCGCTCCATGAATGTTCGACCGCGCGCGCTGCGCAACAGGATCTGCTGGTACGACTTCGGGTACACGATCGGCACGTCGCTGGAGGAGTCGACACCCGCCGCTATGCCCGAATCGATCTGGCCTTGCGCGATCTTGAGGCCGATCAGGATCGCGGTTTCGAGACTGGTGCCGCAGGCACGCTGCAGATCGAACCCGGGCGTCTCCGGCGCAAGGCCACTGCCCAGCACGCTCTCGCGCACCAGATTGAAGTCCCGCGAATGCTTCATCACCGCGCCGGCACCCACATCGCCAAGCGTCTGGCCGCTCAGAGCATAACGACCCACTAAGCCTTGCAGCGCTGCGGTGAGCAGGTCCTGGTTGCTGCAGTCCGCATAAGCACCCATGGCCCTGGCGAAGGGAATGCGCACACCACCGATGATGGCCACGCGCCTGACGGTTCCGGTCAGCATGACTGCTCCCCTGTGAAGACTATTGAGGAAGCTTACCAGCAAGCTGCTTCATCGTCGCCGCCGTCCGGATCCTCCATGACGGGGGCTCTCGACTGTTCGCCAGCTGATGAATTGACTGGCTCTTTCCGCTATGTTGCGGCTGGTTTCTCGAATCCAGGGTATCGCTATGTCTGTCTTCACCAGTCGCACCTGCTGGCACGCCGCCTTGATTGTGGCAGCAGTGGCGATTGTGGGCTGCTCCGCACCGCAGGAGCCGCAGGTCCTGGATTCCGGCAAGCGTCTCAATGAAATGGTCGAGCAGTATTTCGACGAACTGCTGCCACTCGACCCCCTCTACGCGACCTTCATTGGCGTCAATCGCTACAACAACACGCTCGCCATCGATATTTCCCCTGAACACATTGCCCGCCGACGCGCACTGGAGGAGCGTTATCTCACGCAAGCGCAAGCCGTTCAGGCGGATGTGCTCGGGTCTCAGGACCGTCTCACGCTCGAGGTGTTCCTGCGTGAGCGCACCGCGATGCTCAAGCGCCTGGCATTTCCAGGCCATCTGCTGCCGATCGATCAGTTGTATTCGCTGCCGTCAGTGTTCGCCCAGTTTGGCTCCGGGACCAGCGCGCAGCCCTTTGCAACCGTAGAGGACTACGACAACTTCCTTGGCCGCATGCGTGATTTCTCGACGTGGGCCGACCAGGCCATCACGAACATGCGCGAAGGCATGAAGACCGGCGTCGTCCAGCCGAAGGTCGTGATGCAGGCGGTGCAAAGGCAGCTCGATGACCTTGGCGTTGAAGATCCGCTGCGCAGCGTTTTCTACGAGCCCGTCACCAACCTGCCAGCCAGCTTCACTCAAGCAGAACGTGAACGCCTGACGGCGGCTTACACTGCCACGATTCGTGACACGCTGTTGCCTGCCTATCGACGGCTGGCCGTTTTTGTCCGGGACGAATATCTGCCAGCCGCGCGCGACAGCGTTGCATGGTCTGCGTTGCCTGACGGCGAGTCGTGGTACCGGTTCCTGACGGCAACGATGACGACAACGCCACTGACCCCGGATGAGATCCATGAGCTCGGCTTGAGCGAAGTCGCCCGCATTCGTGCAGAAATGGACCAGGTGAAGGACCAGGTCGGATTCAAGGGCGATTTGCCGGCATTCTTCAAACAGCTGGAAACGGACCCGGCCTTCTACTACACGTCCGCGGCAGACTTGTTGCAGGGGTATCGTGACCTCAAGTCCAGAATCGATGCCGCTATCCCGAAGCTCTTCGCGAAACTGCCGGCCATCGACTACGAGGTGCGCGAAGTCGAATCCTTCAGGGCGCAGTCGGCAGCGGGTGCTTCCTATCAGCCACCGGCACCTGACGGGACGAGACCGGGCATCTTCTATATCAACACCTGGAATCTGCGCGCCCAGCCGAAATTCGGCATGGAGACGCTGTCGCTGCACGAAGCAGCGCCTGGGCATCATTTCCAGCAATCGTTCCAGCTCAGCCTTGATACGCTGCCGCGTTTCCGCCGCTTTGGCGGAGACTATGTCGCCTATGTCGAAGGCTGGGCGCTGTACGCGGAATCGCTGGGAAGGGAACTCGGACTGTTCACGGATCCCTATCAGTATTACGGTCGCCTGAGCGATGAAATGCTGCGTGCGATGCGGTTGGTGGTCGACACCGGCTTGCACAGCCGGGACTGGACCCGAGCGCAGGCCATCCGCTACATGCTCGACAATTCTTCGATGGCAGAATCCGATGTCGAATCCGAAGTGGATCGCTACATCGCGAATCCGGGTCAGGCGCTCGGCTACAAGATCGGACAGATCAGAATTCGCGCGTTACGCAACAAGGCTGAAGCTGCGCTTGGGGAACACTTTGATGTGCGCAGGTTTCACGATGCGATCCTTCGGGACGGCGCGTTGCCAGTCGATGTGCTGGAAGCAAAGATGGATCGCTGGCTGGCGGCGGAAGAAAAGGCCGAGTGAGAAACATGAAATCGATCAGCTTCTTTGAGTTCCACTGCACGCGGGCGTTGGTGGCAACTGCCGCCAGCATCCTGCTGCTGTCCGCGTGCGGTCAGGCGCCTCCTCCAGGAGCGGGCGCTGTCACCCGGGCCGAGAGCCCTGCGCAGCAGCTCAACACGATCGTCGAGCAGTACTACGATGCCTATCTCGAGCTGAATCCGCTGATGGCAACGGCGAACGGCGACATGCGCTTCAACGACCGGCTGCCCAACTCCCTGAGTGAACAGTGGCTTGCCGACCTGCTGGCCCTGGAACAGGACGCGCTCGCAAAAGTGACTGCGATCGATCCCGGTGTGTTGAGCGATAGCGATCGGCTCACCTTCGAGCAGTTCCGCTATGGGCGCGAGCTGGCCGTTCTGGGTTTCCGCTTTCCCGATGAACTGCTGCCCATCAACCAGTTTTCCAGTTTGCCCGTCTTCTTCGGACAGATGGGCTCTGGCAGCAGCATTCAGCCGTTTGCGACGACGAAGGACTACGACGATTTCCTGGCGCGGATGCAGGGTTTCGTCGTCTGGACTGATCAGGCCATTGCCAACATGCGCAAGGGAATCGATCAGGACGTGGTTCAGCCGCGAGTACTCGTCGAAAAGTCCATTCCCCAGATAGCGAGTTTCCTTGTCGATGACCCGAAGGAGAGTCTGTTCTACCAGCCTGTCATCGCTTTCCCGGAAGCAGTCTCTGCGGCCGACCGGGGGCGATTGACGAGTGCGTACGAAAAGAAAATCGGCGATGAGCTGCTGCCTGCCTACCGGCGACTGCACGACTTTCTGGTGAAGGACTATCTGCCGGCGACACGCACGTCGATTGCTGCATCGGCCCTGCCTAACGGCGCAGCGTGGTACGCGTACCTGGTCCGTCTGCACACCACAACGTCACTGACTCCCGATGAGATTCACAAGATCGGGCTCGACGAGGTCAAGCGCATCCGGGCGGAAATGGAGCAGGTAAAGACCAGACTTGCGTTCACGGGGGACCTGCCTGCCTTCTTCGAGTATCTGCGGACCGATCCGCAGTTCCGCTACGAAACTCCGGAGCAACTGGTGGAGGCTTATCGTTCCCTGAAGGAGCAGGTGACAGCGGTCATCCCGAAGCAATTCGACGTGATTCCAAAGAGTGACTTCGAAGTGCGGGTAATCGAGCCCTACAGGGAGCAATCCGAGGCAACCGCTTCCTATATGCCAGGCACGCCGGACGGGCAGCGCCCGGGGGTGTTCTACGTGAACACCTACGATCTCGCTTCCAGGCCGAACTACATGGCCACGAGTATTTTCCTGCACGAGGCGATACCCGGGCACCACTTCCAGATTTCCCTGCAACAGGAAATCGAAGGACTCCCTCGTTTCAGGCGATTCGGGGGCGACACCGCGTATGTCGAAGGGTGGGGTTTATACGCCGAGACGCTGGGCCGGGATCTCGGGCTGTATTCAGATCCTTATCAGTATTTCGGTGCCTTGACCGCGGAAATGTGGCGAGCCGTGCGGCTCGTCGTCGATACGGGCATGCACGCCAAAGGCTGGTCGCGCGAACGGGCTATCGACTACATGCGCCAGAACACGGCACTCGGTGAGGCGGATATCGTTGCCGAGGTCGAACGGTATATTGCGAATCCGGGACAGGCACTCGCCTACAAGATCGGTCAGCGCAAGATCCGCGAACTGCGCGATCGCGCGGCGCGTACTCTCAAGGGCCGTTTCGATGTACGTGCCTTTCACACGCAGATCCTGATGGACGGCTCCCTGGCGCTTGATGTGCTGGACGCCAAGCTCGCGCGGTGGGAGCAGAAGGAAGGGCTTTAGACTTTATTTCTGATGGTGGCCGTAACCCAGGGTCTCGATCTCTTCGACCAGACCATCGACGATTCGCAGGCGTCTCATCAATTTGTTGGGACCGAAGTTGTACGTCCAGATCTCGACGGGCACGTCCACTTCGTCCTGACCGACATAGACCAACCGGCCGCCCAGCCAGACTTGCGGGCGCCTCCGTATGTACCGTTTCTCTACTTGCGAGGGTTCGCCACAGACGCGCCGTACTCTTGCCTGCTCGTCGCCATCGTGCACCAGCGCGGATCCACAGCTCATGCCATCAGCCTGCACGGGTGCGGCGAACACAACGCCAAGCACTATGGCGACAGGCAGGCAAGACAGGCGGCTCAACTGCGGAATGGACATCGCACGATTCTAGCGCTTGCGGCCCTGAATGCGCTCTGCACGCAGGGAGCTTCGCAGTCTACGAAGCCATCTCCACTTCGACGATCGTGGGTCCCGAAGACGAGGTTTTCACCGCAACGCGGTTTCGTCCGAGGCACTTGGCGCGGTAGAGCGCGGCATCGGCAGAATTGAGCAGCACTTCGGGCGCTCTTGCGAGCAGCGATGCATCGCCGGTCAGCTCTTCCGGTGACAGAGCGGCCACGCCGGCGCTGATGGTCAGCCGGTCCCCAGCGGGGGCTCCGGAGAACGCAATCTCGAGGCGCCAGATTTTCCGGCGCAGCCGTTCTGCGTAAAGGGAGGCCTGGTTGACATCGACGCCCGGCAGGATGACGACGAACTCCTCTCCGCCATAGCGGGCTGCCAGTTCGCTGCCACGCCTGAATGTGTCCGCCAGAGTCCTTGCGACGGCTATCAATGCCTCGTCGCCCCGGGCATGGCCATGGCTGTCGTTGAAGAGCTTGAAGCCGTCGATATCACAGAAGATGACGGACACAGGGATACGTTCACGACGAGCCCGACGCACCTCCCTTTCAAGGGTCCGGTCAAAGTGCCGCCGATTGGCGATTCCGGTCAGTGGATCGATCGCCACCAGTCGCTTCAGCTTTCTGAGCCTCTGCGTGGACGTCGCCAGTTCCATCTCGAGACGGCTGATCTTGAGTTGCCGCGCATCGAGTACGGTCGTGTGCTCGTGCAGGCGGTCCTCCAGTTCGACCACGCGGCGTTGCAACCGGTGCTTGATAGCCCAGAGCACCAGTGCCATTCCCACGACAACGAGTGCGCTGACCCAGCCCCAGGTCATCCAGTCATCTGCCGACACGTCCTGTTACTCCTCCTGTGCGCAAGCCGGTACCCTGCCTTCAGTCCGGCTCCGTTTGCAATGCGCCCAAAGGAACATTGCGTTGCCAGGAAGGGTGCAACCGATGGGAGAGCTCGTCCTGCCCACCTTGCGTCTGCATCAGACCATATTTGCGTTGCGCTTGTGTGGCTGACTTAACGAAAGCCCCGGCGTTGGGATGGCTATCCCAATGGCGCTGCAAAGGTGAAGGAAAAACCCTGCGCGGATAATCGGCCTGGCCTCCTTGGGCCCCCCGGTGATTGCTTGACGGCCTTCCCCGCGCTCGACACACTTGCGCCCCGTTTAAGGGCCGGCCCGGCCCGAAAGAAAAGGTTTCCGACGCTTGAGCACCCCGCATTTCCCTGTTCGCGACCAGGTACCCGGCGGGCTTTCAGGGACCCTGCAATGACGGTTCTGGGGCTTGATAGGGTCTTTGAGCGACGACTGGCGGGTTTCGTCAATGCCCGTGAACCGGGCGTCTTGCGCGGCGGCCTCAAGGGACTTGAGAAGGAGTCACTCCGGGTCACGCCGGAAGGCCACATCGCGCAGACTTCCCATCCGGAAGCCATGGGATCGGCCCTTACCAACGAAGTCATCACCACCGATTACTCGGAGGCGTTGATCGAACTCGTTACCCCCCCGTTCCGCGAGTCCTGGGAACTGCTGCAGTATCTGTGCGACCTGCATCAGTTCGTTTACCGGCACCTTGGGGATGAGCTGCTCTGGGCGACCAGCATGCCTTGCGTGCTCAACGGTGACGCCAGCATCCCGATCGCGAGATTCGGGCGCTCGAATGTTGCGCAGATGAAGGAGATCTATCGCGAAGGGCTGGGCCACCGCTACGGGCGGGTCATGCAGGCGATCTCGGGTGTGCACTTCAACTATTCGTTTCCCGAGCATTTCTGGCCGGTCCTGGAGCACGTGCTTGAGTCCAGGCAGACCGGGCAACCCTTTGCTTCGTCTCAGTATTTTTCGGTGCTGCGCAACTATCGCCGCTACGGGTGGCTGGTGCTCTATCTGTTCGGCAATTCCCCTGCATTCTGCGCATCTTTCCTTGACGGTCGCGACCATGATCTCAAGGAGCTGCGACCCGGCACGCTGTACGCGCCGGACGCCACGTCGCTGCGGATGAGCGATCTCGGCTATCGCAACAAGAACCAGGCGGGCGTCGAGATTTCGGTCAACAGCCTTGATGAGTACCTGCGCGACCTGAATCGTGCAGTGAATATTCCCCATCCGGAATATGAGCAGATCGGCGTCAAGGTCGATGGCAAGTACCGGCAGCTGAACGCGAACCTGCTGCAGATCGAGAACGAGTACTACAGCTTCATCAGGCCGAAGCGGGTGGCGCGGTCCGGCGAGCGCCCGTCCCAGGCACTCGCGCGAGGCGGCGTCCAGTATGTCGAAGTGCGCGCGCTCGATGTCAGTGCCTTCGACCCGGTGGGCGTCAACCAGAACAAGCTGCGGTTCCTGGAAGCATTTCTGTTGCTGTGTGTCCTCAAGGACAGCCAGCCGATTTCGCACTCGGAACAGACCGATCTCGACACCAACCACGCGATCGTTGCACGTCGGGGTCGCGAGCGGGGGCTGCAGCTCAAGCGCGAGGGACGACCGATATCCCTGCGCAGCTGGGGGCTCGAGCTCGTCGATTCGATGCGCGGTATCTGCGAACTGCTGGATGAAGGTCAACCGCGCCGGCCTTACATCGCTGCGCTCGAGGTACAGGAAGCGAAATTGCACGATCCGGCGCTGACACCGTCGGCACGCTCGCTGGCGGAACTCAAGTCCAGCGGCGACTCGTTTTTTGACTTCGCATTGCGGATGTCGCGGATCCACAAGTCCTACTTCCTCGAGCTGTATCCACCCAACGAGCAGCGCCTGCAGGAGTTCCGTACCGAGGCTGACGAATCACTCCGGCGCCAGGCTGCCATTGAAGCCGCCGATACGCTGGACTTTGACGACTATCTTGCCCGGTATTTCGCCTGACCAGTAGCAGGTTGATGCAAAAGTCTGTCCGTGCCTTTTGCATCTGGAGCCAGCGAAAAGCGTGGTTTTCACTGGCTCCCGAAATCGATGAGTCGGAACTCACCAATTTCGCCGAGTCGTCCGTGACTCGGAGTATCAGGGTGCTGCAAAGAGTTTTGCATCACCCTGCTAAGCGGTCACTCTGCGTGACTTGCGTCATGGTCCGGGCAGGCAGCCGCCGATTCTGCTGGGTGCGCTATTGAACGCCGTAGGGGTTTCCCTGTACGGTTGCTCCATCCATCCGCTCGGCGCTGTGTCGCCCCCCGAACTCAACCCCGGCTGAACTTCAAGACATGCTTGAACGCGAGACTACGGCTGGCTTTGAGACCCCCCTCGAATCCCTGGCTACGGAACAGCTGAGCAAGGGCTTCCCGTGGCTGAAATTCGCTGAGCCGCTGGAGAAGGAATTCCGGCAAACGTACCGTGCCCAATCGAGGCGGGCGGTGCAGCTGAACCTGTGGCTGTGCCTCAGTCTCGTGACTGCTTTCGCGGGCATTTCGCAGATCATCCTGCCCCCGGGCCCTGACCGTCTTGCGACGGTTTTCAGCCTTGGTGTGTTCATCCCCATCATGCTGCTCGCGCTGATCGGCGCGTACTCGCCTCTGTATTGGCGCTGGCACTCGCCCATGGTGCAGCTGCTGGCACCCGCTTTCGGCATCAGCCTTGTGATCCTTGCCTTGATGACGCCTGGTCTCGAGGTGACGTATCTGCCTGCCCTCGTGCTGGCGACCATCAGCATCTATTTCCTGGCCGGGCTGACTTTCTTCCCGTCGGTCCGCTCGGGCCTTATGGTCCTTGCTGTCTATGTCATCGGCGCCGGGCTGGCGGACATTCCGTTCGACAGGGCGGCGTATGCCAGCCTGGTGCTGCTGTTTTCCAACATCATCGGGGCGACCGTCTCCTACACGCTGGAAAGGGTCAATCGGACCAACTTCCTCGAGGCACGGCTACTGAAGGAAATGGCCAGCCGCGACGGACTCACGGGTATCCACAATCGCCGGATCCTCGACGAGCACATCGATACGATCTGGCAGCAGGCCATGCGCGAGCGGGCCCCCGTCGCGCTGCTGCTGATCGATATCGACTACTTCAAGGCCTACAACGACTACTTCGGCCACCAGGCCGGCGACGAGAGCCTGCGCCATGTGGCGCAGTCCCTGGCACGCTGTGCGCGCCGGCCGCTGGATTTCACGGCGCGCTATGGCGGGGAAGAGTTTGCGGTTGTTCTCTACTACGCCACTCGCGAGTACGTCGAGGAAATCGCGGTGCGCATCCAGCAGAGCATGGAACTGCTCGCACTCAAGCATCCGGCGTCGCCGATTTCCAAGCAGTTGACCGTGAGTATCGGCGCAGCGTGCGTCGTGCCGGCCCCGGACCGCAGCCCGTTCGGCTTCGTGCAACTTGCCGACGAAGCGCTTTATGAGGCGAAAGGGCAGGGACGCAATCGCTGCGTCATCATGGACAAGGAATACGCAGAGCTGTCCACCGGCTCGTTCCGCAAGTCACGACAGGAACGGTCGCAGTCCGACGTAGCACGCAGCGCCTGATCGAAGAATGAATGGATCCGGCCGACTCTGTCGGCAAATGGCTCGGCTGCGCGAGCCGGAAATGGCACATGACGATACGGTGCCGGCACCGTTCGGGAGCGCAGAATGGTGCATCCACTGCCCGGGGAGTGGTCACTCCTGGACGAGCAACTGACCTTGCCGGCAAATAACCCGTAGACTTTGCTCATTGGCCCCGCACCGGACGGGGGCGGACTGGTTCTTGCATTTCGGCCAGCGATTGCCAGCTACGGATCGACGCATGACCTTCACGCCGCGGATCAAGACCCTTGTCGTCGCCAATCGAGGCGAGATCGCCATCCGGGTGATGCGTGCGGCGACGGAACTCGGCATCCGCACGGTGGCGATCTATTCCCAGGAGGATCGCTTCTCGCTCCACCGCATGAAGGCGGATGAGAGTTACATGGTGGGCGTGGGCAAGGGCCCCGTCGAGGCCTATCTCGACATCGTCGATATCGTGCGCATTGCGCGCGAAGCCCATGCCGATGCCGTGCATCCCGGCTACGGATTCCTGTCGGAAAATCCGGAATTTGCCGAAGCCTGCGCCGCGGCCGGCCTGATTTTCGTCGGGCCGACGCCCGAGACCATGCGGCGCCTCGGCAACAAGGTCCAGGCTCGCGATCTAGCGGTTGCCGCGGGCGTGCCGGTCATGCCGGCGACCCCACCGTTGCCGCGGGATGACACGGAAGTCGAGCGTCTGGCGGCTGAAGTGGGCTACCCGTTGATGCTCAAGGCCAGTTGGGGTGGTGGCGGTCGTGGCATGCGGGTCATTGAAAGTGCCGCCGACCTCAAGGATTCCGTGGCGGCGGCGCGGCGGGAAGCCAAGGCCGCTTTCGGCAACGACGAGGTGTATCTCGAAAAGCTGGTCCGGCGGGCGCGGCACATCGAGGTCCAGATCCTGGGCGATACGCACGGGAATCTCGTGCATCTGTTCGAGCGCGACTGCACGGTCCAGCGACGCAATCAGAAGGTAGTCGAGCGGGCACCGGCTGTATTTCTGGATGATGGCCAGCGGCAATCGCTGTGCGAGGCCGCGCTGAAGATCGGTCGCGTCGTGCGATACCGGAACGCTGGTACCGTTGAATTCTTGCAGGACGCCGACACCGGCAAGTTCTACTTCATCGAGGTGAATCCACGGATCCAGGTCGAGCACACCGTCACCGAGGCCGTGACGGGCATTGACCTCGTGCGGGCGCAGATTCGCATTGCCGAAGGTGCGACGATCGGCGACGCGGAAAGCGGTGTACCGGTGCAATCAGAGATCCGCCTGCTGGCGCATGCCATGCAATGCCGCGTCACGACCGAGGATCCGGAGAACAACTTCATTCCGGACTACGGCCGCATCACTGCCTACCGCAGCCCGGCCGGCTTCGGTGTACGGCTGGATGCAGGCACAGCCTATGCCGGCGCGATCATTACGCGCTCGTACGACTCGTTGCTGGTGAAAGTGACGGTCTGGTCGCCCACGGCGTCCGCGACCATTGCGCGCATGCATCGTGTGCTGACGGAGTTTCGCGTCCGCGGCGTCGTGACCAACCTGCGCTTTCTCGACCAGCTCATCATGCATCCGCAGTTCGCCAATGCGGACTACACCACCAGGTTTCTCGATCAGACCCCCGAACTGTTTCGCTTCCAGAAGCGCCGCGACCGGGCGACGCGACTGCTCAATTTCATCGGCGAGACTCTCGTGAACGGCAGCGCTGAGGTCAAGGGGCGGCCGCGCCCCAAGCAACTCGGGGATCCCGCTCTGCCATTGCTCAAGGACTATCCGCACTGGCGGCGCAAGGATGATCCGCGTACCAACCTGCCGCCCGCCGGCAGCCGGCAGCGACTTGACGAGCTCGGTCCACAGAAGTTTGCAGAGTGGATGCTGGCCCAGCCGCAGGTGCTGCTGACCGACACGACCATGCGGGACGCGCATCAGTCGCTGCTCGCAACCCGCATGCGGACGCACGACATGCTCGCCATCGCTCCGGCGTATGCCCGGCTGATACCGAATCTGTTTTCCGTCGAATGCTGGGGCGGCGCGACCTTCGATGTCTCGATGCGCTTCCTGAAGGAATGTCCGTGGGAGCGCCTCGTCGAACTGCGCGCTTCCATGCCGAATCTGCTGTTGCAGATGCTGCTGCGCTCGGCGAATGCGGTGGGTTATACGAACTATCCCGACAACGTCGTGAAGTATTTCGTGCAGCGCGCAGCTGCGACGGGCATCGATCTGTTCCGCGTCTTCGACTCGCTGAACTGGGTGCCCAACATGCGCGTGGCAATGGACGCGGTGCTCGAGTCCGGCAAGTTGTGTGAAGCGGCCATCTGCTACACAGGGAATCTCTCCGATCCAAAGCAGACGAAGTACGACCTCAAGTACTACCTGCGTATGGCAGGCGAACTGAAAGCCGCGGGTGCGCACATTCTCGCGATCAAGGACATGGCTGGCCTGTGTCGTCCGGCAGCCGCGTTCACGCTGGTGAAGGCGCTCAAGGAAGAGATCGGCCTGCCGGTGCATTTTCATACGCACGACACGAGCGGTATTGCGGCAGCCAGTGTG
This sequence comes from uncultured Pseudomonadota bacterium, assembly GCA_963819685.1. GTDB lineage: Bacteria > Pseudomonadota > Gammaproteobacteria > Steroidobacterales > Steroidobacteraceae > CAIUGU01. The sequence continues at coordinate 245,081 of CAWFXI010000007.1, read as the reverse complement.
CTGGCAGCAGTCGAGGCCGGAGTCGATGCCGTCGACGGGGCCATCGATGCATTCAGCGGACTCACTTCGCAGCCGAATCTGGGCTCGATCGTGGAAGCGTTGCGTCATGGTCCGCGCGAATCGGGTGTCGATCCCGCAAGCCTGCGACAGCTGTCCGCTTACTGGGAGCAGGTCAGGCAGCAGTACGCCGCGTTCGAAAGCGATTTGAAGGCAGGTGCGTCCGAGGTCTATCTGCACGGCATGCCGGGTGGCCAGTTCACGAACCTGCGCGAACAGGCACGCTCGCTCGGGATCGACGAGACGCGCTGGTCCGAAGTCGCCACAGCGTACGCGGAGGTGAACGATCTCTTCGGCGACATCATCAAGGTGACGCCGACTTCGAAGGTGGTCGGCGACATGGCGCTGTTCATGGTCACGAGCGGACTGTCCGCGGAGGACGTTCTTGATCCCGACAAGGAAATCGCGTTTCCGGAATCGGTGGTCTCCTTCTTTCGCGGCGATCTGGGACAACCCTACGGCGGCTTCCCTCAAGGGTTGCAGAAGAAGGTACTGAAGGGAGCCAGTCCGCTTACCGTCCGGCCCGGTGAGGCGCTCGCCCCGACTGATCTGGTATCGGCCCGTACGGATGCGCAGGCAAAGTGCGGACGCGAAATCACCGACGATGAACTCGCCTCGTACCTGATGTATCCGAAGGTCTTTCTCGACTATGCGGCCGAGCGGGCGATCTATGGCCGCGTCAGCATGTTGCCGACGTCGGTCTTCTTCTACGGCATGGAGCCGGGGCAGGAAATCACGGTCGACATCGATCGGGGCAAGACGCTCATCATCCGCTTTGTCGCGGTGAGCGAGAGTCACGAGGACGGTACGCGTACGGCTTTCTTCGAGCTCAATGGCCAGCCGCGTTCAGTGAAGATCGCCGATCGCAGCGTCATCGCGATCAAGCCACCGCGCCGCAAGGCCGATGCCGCCAACGCAGATCATGTCGCAGCGCCGATGCCCGGAACAATTGCAACGGTCGCTGTCAGCGTAGGCGCGCAGGTGCTGCGTGGCGATGTACTCGTTACGATCGAAGCCATGAAGATGGAAACCTCGGTTCGCGCCGAGCGCGATGGCAAGGTTGCCGAGATCCTGACGCGACCCGGTGAACTTGTCGATGCAAAAGACTTGCTCGTTGTGCTGAGCTGAATTCGCGCTGGGCTATCGCCGTTCAGGAGCCGTGACGGACACAGGGGAGCGGTCTGGCCGGTTGTTGTTGGTAAGGGCAGTGCCGCGACGAAGAGACGGTGCCCGCCGAAATTTGGGCATCACCAGCTCATGCGTTGTTCGCGAGGCCTTAAATATTTGATGCAAAAGTCTGTCCGTGACTTTTGCATCTGGAGCCGGCGAAAAGCGTGGTTTTCACCGGCTCCCGAAATCAACGAGTCGGAACTCGCTGATTTCGCCGAGTCGTCCGTGACTCGGAACAGCAGTGCGATGCAAATGGGCCTTGCATCACCCTGCTGTCAGGCTCGCTGCTCCCAACTGCTGGCATCGTGTGCTCATGCAACGGAGTGCCATTTATGTAGGTGTGGCAGCACGTCACTACTTGTCGGCCATACCACTCCCCTATATCCATCCCGGCGGAAGGGAGCCGAGGCCGCGCTCTGCGACGTTTGCTATTCGATCCTGAACTAAGGCCAAGAACAGCGGCTGAGCATAGCAACGAAAATGCCTCGTGCACCCGGAGCCTTGCTTGACTCGCTTGGAGGCAATTGGGATGACCCCGGCTGCGATTCCTTGCAGCCTTCCCGATAGGCGCGACCGGCTGCCAGGCACTCGCTATACGTACGGTCGACGACGGATTGAGCGAACGCTGCCGCGTTGCCTATGATGAACCCGGCGGTTGCATTTGGCACGACGACTCCTTCCAGCATGGCATGTACCGTATCCTTGGCGACGCTTCCGGATCAAGCAGCACGCGCTGTGATCCGCCCCGTGGGGGATGTCGGATGGTCGCAAGAGAAAGCCATCCGACACCCCCGAAATGGTTGCCGCAAACAATGGCAAGTCATTCCTGTTCCTCGGTCACTTTGGCACCTGCTGGTGACGAAACCGTCAATGTTCCATGGCGATAATGCGACAGGCGATTTTCCAGGGAAGGGTGGACGGACTGCACCGGGCCGCAGGTTCGAGGCCGATTTGCTGAAACTGCTGGAGACGACATGAATACCCGCGAACCCTCACCCGGCGACATTGATCTTCCATGAACGCAACAACATTGGTACTAGCGCCTGGCCTGATGTGCGACGCAACTGTTTGGCAAGCGCAGATTGCGGCATTTGAAGGGCAACTGCCGATTCAAGTCATCAACTATGGCCTGCTGGATTCCCTGCCGGCGATGGCGGCGCATCTGCTGCAACAGGCGCCACCCAGGTTTGCTTTGGCAGGGCATTCCATGGGTGGTCGCGTGGCGCTGGAAGTCATGCGTCAGATCATGGATGTAGCGCCCGAGCGCGTGACGCATTTGGCGCTTCTGGATACCGGTTGTCATGCCTTGCCGCAAGGCGAAGCCGCCGAGAACGAACGCGCCATGCGATTGGGTTTCTTGCGGCTGGCGCAACAGAGCGGCGTTGCGGCGATGGCGCGCAGCTGGTTACGCAACATGGTGCATCCTGATCGTTTGAGCGATGCGCCATTGGTTGACACCATCGTCAGCATGTTTGCGCGCAAGCCTGTCGATGTTTACGCGGCGCAGATCAATGCCTTGTTGGCTCGGCCCGAAGCGTTTCCGTTGCTCGCGCAAATTCGTTGCCCGACGTTGGTGTTGTCCGGCAACGAAGACGTCAATTCACCGCCCGCCGCCAATCGCGAAATGGCCGGCGCCATTGCAGGCGCGCAGCTCGAAATCATTCCGCACTGCGGGCACATGTCGCTGCAGGAGCGACCTGAAGCGGTGAATGCCGCGTTACTGGGTTTATTCGCGCGATAGCCTTCGTGCCTATACCAATGCCTTGCGCAAAGCACTGAGCGAGCTCTGGGTGAAACGCCGGCTGATGTCCGCCTCGGGCGAGACGATATCGAAACCATGATAGCCGCCCGACGCGACGTATAACTCGGCTGGGACGCCCGCAGCAATGAGTCGCGCGGCGTACTCGATATCCTCCTGAACGAAGAGATCCAATGAGCCGACACCAATAAAAGTCGGGGGGAGTCCCGCAAGATTTTCCAAGCGGCCCGGGACTGCACCGGCCGGCGCACTGGCGGACCCGGCCGGTATGCCTAGCAGGGAAGTCCATCCGAGCTTGTTCAAGGTCGAGGTCCAGACGAAGCTGCCGATATGCGCAGGAACCGCTCGGCTGCTGCCGGTACGATCGTCCAGCATTGGATAGATGAGCCATTGATAAATGAGTGGAATCTCGCCGCGATCGCGCGCTGCAATGGCGAGCATGGCCGCATGACCGCCGCCCGCGCTTTCTCCGCCCACAGCAATTTTCCTTGGATCGACGCCGAGCTCTTCGGCGTTGAGGTAGAGCCAGCGTAGCGCTGCATAGTTGTCTTCAAGGGAAGCTGGAAAACGAGCCGCTGGCGCCAGGCGATAATCGACTGAAACGACCACACACGAGCAGGTTTCCGCGATCCTTTGCAAAACGCGGGTCGACTGTGCGGTCCCCCCGATAAATCCTCCTCCATGCGTATGCAGCAGTGCGGGGTGGTTCCGCCCACCATCCGTTGGCTTGATGATAACGATGCGCAGCTCAGGCGCACCCGCGGGACCAGGGATGCGTCTTTCTGTTGCCTGGGGCGCAGGCGGCGGTAACGGCACCATCCCCGGAAACATCACCGCGGGAGAATCTCTCGGAGGCGTTGGTGCGGGTCCTTGTGCCGGGCTGGTTATTTTCTTCAAATCGGGGACAAGCTCGGGATCCACCAGCGTCCAGGGATCCACCGGAGGGAGCGTTTTGACAATAGGACTCTGGGTCTGAGCTGCTTCGCCATACGAGTGCTCCAGCAGCAGCGCTGTAGCGACGCTTCCGGCGATCAATCGTCGTCTTGTGAGAGTTAGCATCGACACACCTATGGATCGGACCCGTTGTTAACAGATCATTCTGTGGCGAAAGGTACCTGCGTCCGTCGCCCTCTGGCAGCCTTGATCAGACGATTTCATCCAGCGGCACCGGAGCTCCCACCGCGAATCCCTGCGCGAAGTCGCAGCCGATGACGCCGAGCTTTTCCAGGATCTGCTCATGCTCGACGGACTCGGCAACCACCTTCTTCCCCATGGCGTGCCCGATATCGGTGATCGAACGCACCATCTCGTAGTCGATGGGGTCGTTGACGATGTTGCCGACGAACAGGCCATCGATCTTCAGATAGTCCACGGACAGCGCCTTCAGGTAGGCAAACGAAGAAACCCCGCTGCCGAAATCGTCGAGGCCGAACGCGCAGCCGCGCTTCTTCAATTCGTTGATCAGGTGATTGGCGCGTGTGAGATTACCAATCGCGGCGGTCTCGGTGATCTCGAACCCGACCATGGTCGGCGGCACGCCGGACTCACGCAACTTGGCGGCGATGAAATCGAGGAGTTGCGGATCGCCGACCGAGTCACCGGACAGGTTGATGAACACCCGCGAGATTCGGGTTTTGGTTGCGCGGTACTCGGCCATCCAGTCGAGCGCATGACTGATGACCCATTGGTCCAGGCGCTGTGAAAGGTTGTAACGCTCGACCGCAGGCAGAAATGCACCTGGCGGCACAACGCGGCCCGACTCATCGCGCATGCGCACGAGCAGTTCGTAGTCGCACGGTGCAGCCCGATCGCCATTGACCGGCACCATGGGCTGACCTTCGAGAAAGAAGCGGTTCTCCGCGAGGGCCCGCTTGACGCGCGACACCCACTGCATTTCACCGTGACGCTGGGCGACCAGCGTGTCGTCTTCCTGATAGACATGGACGCGATTACGGCCCTGATCCTTGGCCGCATAGCAGGCTGCGTCTGCCGCCTGCAGCACCTTGGTCAGGCGTCGGTAACCCGAGGTGACTTCGACCAAGCCGATGCTGCCGCCGACGGAAAAGGTAGTGCTGCCCCACACAAACTGGTGCTGCTCGATGGCGCGCAACAGGTTCTTGGCGATATTGATCGCATCATCGACCGGGCAGCCATGCAGCAGGATGCCGAACTCGTCACCCCCCAGGCGGGCAACGCAGTCATTGGTGCGGATCTTTCCCGCCAGCACCTGAGCGAGTTGCTTGAGCAGTTCATCGCCGGCCACATGTCCGCATGTGTCGTTGATGACCTTGAACTGGTCGAGATCCAGATAGCACACAGCGTGGGTCGCACCCGTGGCCTGCGAAGTATCGATGGCCCGTTGCAGCCGGTTCTCGAACTCGCGGCGATTGATCAGGCCGGTCAGCGAATCGTGGCTCGCTTCGAACGACAGCTGGCGCGAGAGCTCGTGCGCTTCCGTGATGTCGGTCAGCGTGCCCTCGTAATAGATGACCTCGCCTTGCTCACCCGTCACAGCGCGGGAATTCTCCAGGACCACGATCTTGCGGCCGTCCTTGCGCTTCAGCGTCAGCTCCGCGTTCCTGATCTCGGTGGCGGCGGCGATATTGCGTACCCAGTTGGCCCGGTCCTCGGGAAACAGGTAGACGTCGCGCGCGATATCGAGCTCCAGCAACTCGTCCTCGGAGCCGTACCCCAGCAGGCGGACCAACGCGGGATTGGCGGCCATGAACTTGCCATCAGGGGTTGTCTGGAAGACGCCGGCGACAACGTTCTCGTACAGCTCGCGGTAGCGGGATTCCGAGGCCTTCAGGGCCTTCAGCGTATGGGTGCGTTCGGTCGCGTAACGCAGCGCCTTGAGCAGCAGATTGCTGACCACCTGCTGCTTGATGAGGTAATCGAGCGCTCCGCGCTCGACGGCTTCCAGCCCCAACTCCTCGTCGGCCTGGCCGACCAGCACGATGATCGGCAGGTCGCCTGCCTTGGGCTGCAGACGCAGGAAAGTCGTCAGGCCAAGGCTGTCGGGGAGATTGAGGTCGAGCAGGATGACATCGACGTGGCCCTGGCGCAGTCGGCCAAGCGCTTCCGTGATCGTGCGCACGACCTCAACTTCGAATGGCTCACCACGCACCAGCGCGAGCTCACCGCGAATGAGCCGCTCGTCGTCCGGATGGGAATCAACCAGCAGTACCTTGGCGGAATTCATGGGCGAGCCGAGTATACCTGAGGGGTTTCGAACGACCCTGCGCCGCCGCCTATGCCGGTTTGCGGCGACTACTTATATGCCACCCCTTGAATAGCGGCCGGCCCTTATAGGGCTGAGGGAGGACAGGCAACTAGCATGCGCTGGCGGTCATTGTGCAATGCCGCACCCCGTGGAGCTGAGGCTTGCCAGCAAGCTCCAACCCGATCTGAGCCGAGGTTCACAGGCAGCGATGAGTACAGTAGTGAGTGACGCGTCGGGGATGCTTGAGGACGAAACTCGGGCCCAGCTGCATGCCGGCTACAACGACGGCATCGTGCGCCAGTTCGCCATCATGACGATTGTCTGGGGGGTGGTAGGCATGCTGGTCGGCGTAATTCTCGCCGCGCAGCTGACCTGGCCTGCCCTCAACTTCGACATTCCCTGGCTGAGCTATGGTCGCCTGCGCCCGCTGCATACAAACGCGGTGATCTTCGCGTTCGGTGGCTCGGCGCTGTTCGCCACTTCGTATCACATCGTCCAGCGCACCTGTCACGTACGGCTGTTTGCCGGCCGGCTGGCTGCTTTCACGTTCTGGGGCTGGCAGCTGGTCATCGTGCTGGCTGCCATCACGCTGCCGCTCGGCATCACGCAGAGCAAGGAGTATGCAGAGCTCGAGTGGCCGATCGATCTGCTGATTGCCGTCGTGTGGGTGGCCTATGCAGTGGTGTTCTTCGGCACGCTCGCGACGCGCAAGGTGCGGCACATCTACGTCGCCAACTGGTTCTTCGCGGCCTACGTCGTCACCATCGCCGTCCTGCATATCGTCAACAACCTTGCGATTCCCGTCTCGCCGACGAAGTCGTACGTCATTTACTCCGGCGTGGTCGACGCGATGGTGCAGTGGTGGTATGGCCACAATGCGGTCGGGTTCTTTCTGACGGCCGCGTTTCTCGGGATGATGTACTACTTCGTTCCCAAGCAGGCCGGCCGGCCCATCTACTCGTACCGTCTGTCGATCGTGCATTTCTGGGCGCTGATCTCCATCTACATGTGGGCGGGCCCGCATCATCTGCACTACACGTCGCTGCCTGACTGGGCGCAATCGCTCGGTGTCGTGTTCTCCCTGATTCTGCTCGCGCCCTCGTGGGGCGGCATGATCAACGGCATGATGACGCTCTCCGGCGCGTGGCACAAACTGCGCACCGACCCGATTCTCAAGTTCATGATCGTGTCCTTGTCCTTCTACGGCATGTCGACGTTCGAAGGACCGATGATGTCGATCAAGACGGTGAACGCACTGTCGCACTACACGGACTGGACCATTGGCCATGTGCATTCCGGCGCGCTCGGCTGGGTAGCGTTCATGACGATCGGCTCCATATACGCGCTGTTGCCGAAGCTGTACGGCCGCGAGCGCATGTGGAGCGTCCGCCTGATCGATGTGCACTTCTGGATTGCGACGATCGGTGTGGTGCTGTACGTGGCCGCCATGTGGATTGCGGGCGTCATGCAGGGACTCATGTGGCGCGCAGTCAATGACGACGGCACCCTGACGTATACGTTCGTCGAGTCGCTGGCGGCAACGCATCCGTTCTACATCGTTCGCCTGCTCGGCGGCGTGCTGTTCCTGGCCGGCATGCTGGTCATGGTCTACAACACGGTGCGCACCATCGAAGGGGCCGAAATCCCCGCCGATACGCCCATTCCGCAGCCGGCGTAAATGCAGTCCGTCCACCTGTCCCCAGCCAGCATCCGAGTGCCAACGGCATGAGCCACGAAATCGTCGAACGGAAAGTCGGACTGATGGGTGTATTGATCGCAGTGGTGATCAGCATCGGCGGACTGGTCGAGATCGTGCCGCTCTATTTCGAGAGCACAGTCACCGAAGCGGCGCCGGGCGTTCTGCCCTATGGGCCCCTCGAACTCGAAGGCCGGGACATCTATGTCAGCGAAGGCTGCTATGGCTGCCATTCCCAGATGGTCAGGCCACTGCAGGCCGAGACGGAGCGCTATGGACACTACTCGCTCGCGGGTGAGTCGGTGTACGACCATCCGTTCCAGTTCGGCTCGAAGCGCACGGGGCCCGATCTCGCGCGCGTCGGTGGGCGCTATTCGGACGAGTGGCATCGCATCCACCTCTCGAATCCCCGCGATGTCGTGCCAGAGTCGAACATGCCTGGCTTTCCGTGGCTGGCAACGCAGTCGCTGGATCCGGGGCTGACAGTCGCCAAGATGCATGCACTTGCCGCAATCGGCGTGCCTTACTCGGAAGCGGACATCGGAGCGGCCGCTGAAAAGGTCGCCGGGCACACCAAAATGGACGCGCTGATCGCCTATCTGCAGGGCCTGAAATATCACCAGCCCGTTGCGGTAGCCGCCAACAGTCGTCCCTGAAGCGAGGAGCACAGCGTGGACATCGGAGTCATTCGCGGACTGATCACGCTGCTGTTGATGCTGGCGTTCATCGCGCTGGTTGTCAGTGTGTGGAGCCGGCGCCGTGCGGCGGAATTCGACTCGGCGGCCCGTCTGCCGCTGGACGACCCACCTGCGGCAGCACAGCAGACCGTTCAATCCACCAGAGAGTAGGTCATGGGCCAGGGCATCAATCTTTTCGTCATCGTCTTCACGCTTGCCAATATTGCCGGATGCCTGTGGCTGATCTGGTGGACATCGCGCAGTCGTCCGCAGGAAGGACGTCGCAGGGCAATACCACCGGGCATGTCTGGGATGGCGACCTGACGGAGTACAACAACCCGATGCCACGCTGGTGGCTGGGACTGTTCCTGCTGTCCATCCTCTTCGGGTTCATCTATCTCGTTCTGTACCCGGGGCTGGGGTCATTTGCGGGAGTCAGCGGCTGGTCGCAGATCTCGCAGTATGAAGAGGAAGTGCGGCAGGCGGATGCCCGCATGAACGCACTGTATGCACCGCTGGCAAACCTTTCTGTTGCCGAGCTGGCCGGGAATCCCAAGGCCATGTCGGCCGCACGCAATCTGTTTGCCAACAACTGCTCGACGTGTCATGGCTCCGACGCGCGGGGCGCACGCGGGTTCCCGAATCTGGCGGATGCTGACTGGCTGTGGGGCGGTGCTCCCGAGACGATCGAGCAGACGGTCCTGAACGGCCGCAATGGCGTCATGCCGGCGCTCGGGCCCGCACTCGGTGCGGAAGGCACTGAGCAAGTCATTGCTTACGTCTTGAGCCTGAGCGGCCATACCGCCCCAGCCGACTGGGTGGCGCAGGGCAAGCAGCGCTTTGACACGATCTGCGCGGCTTGCCATGGTGTTGCCGCGAAAGGCAATCCGCTCCTGGGCGCCCCGGATCTGACGGACAACGTCTGGATGTTTGGCAGCACCCCCGCCGATCTTCGCGAAACGCTGACGCTGGGGCGCAACAGCGTGATGCCTGAGCACCGCACTCTGCTCGGTGAAGCCAAAGTGAAATTGCTCGCGGCGTATGTTTACAGCCTCTCACGCAAGCGACGCAGCGCATCACGAAGAAGCGCAGGCACCGGGACGACGAGTCAGCGAGAACCTCAAGATGAACGAGCACTGAAGACGACCGTCCAGCCAGCCTGGTCGCGTTTGCGCCAGGATGTCGGCGCAGTGCTCTGGTCGTCCTTCCTGGCCGCCTGTCTGGCCACACTGCTGTTCTTCGCCGCGTTCGATCCGCTGCTGCTGGCAAATGACGACGCGCCACCCTGGTGGCTTGAGAGCCGGATGGCGGGCTATGGCATCGGCTTCTTCTTCTTCTGGTTCGTCTGCGCAGTGGCGGGATTCCTGACGAGCGCGCTGCTCGAGACGGGCTCGTCGTCCGGATCATCAGGCCGGCAGAGCGACTGATGAGCAGTTCACCGGCAGAAGCGGGCGGCAGTCTGTATGCGGCCCAGCAGAAGGTCTATCCGCGAGAGGTCAAGGGCCGGTTCCGCCGCTTGCGTACGATCGCAGGCTTCGCGTTGCTCGGGCTGTTCTACCTCGTACCCTGGATTCCCTGGGCCGGCCGGCAGGCCGTGCTGTTCGACTTGCCGGCGCGCAGGTTCTACATTTTCGGCCTGACGTTCTTTCCCCAGGACTTCTTCTTCCTCACGTGGCTGCTGATCATCGCGGCGCTCGCACTGTTCTTCTTCACTGCCGTGGCCGGCCGCGTGTGGTGCGGATTCGCCTGCCCACAGACGGTCTGGACAGAAGTGTTCGTGTGGATGGAGCGCATGACTGAAGGCAATCGCTCGCAGCGCATGAAGCTGGACAAGGCGCCCTGGACGCTACCCAAGCTGCTGCGCAAGAGCAGCAAGCAGTTGCTGTGGGTCAGTTTCGCTGCGTTCACCGGATTCACCTTCGTCGGTTTCTTCACTCCGGTTCGGGAACTGCTGCATTCGCTGGTCCACGGGTCGCTCGGGCCGTGGGAGACGTTCTGGGTGCTGTTCTATGGCTTCGCAACGTATGGCAATGCCGGGTACATGCGCGAGCAGGTATGCAAGTACATGTGCCCGTACGCACGCTTCCAGAGCGCCATGTTCGACAGGCAGACCCTGGTGATTTCCTATGACGTGGCAAGAGGCGAACCTCGTGGCGCGCGCAGCCGGGACAGCGACTACAAGGCAAAGGGACTCGGGGATTGCATCGACTGCACGCTGTGTGTCCAGGTCTGTCCCACCGGGATCGATATTCGCAAGGGACTGCAGTACGAGTGCATCGCCTGTGCGGCCTGCATCGACGCCTGCGATGACGTGATGACCAGGATGAACTACCCGAAAGGCCTCGTCCGCTACTCGACGCAGGCGGCCATCGAAGGCAAGCCTGCGAGGATCCTGAGGCCGCGCAGTGTGATCTACGGATTGCTGTTGCTCGGCCTCATGGTGGGATTTGTTGTCGCAGTCGCAGGCCGCGCGACGCTTGCGATTGAAGTACTGCGCGACCGGAATGCGCTCTATCGCGATACTGGCGACGGCTGGGTGGAGAATGTGTACTCGGTCCGCGTCGTGAACAAGGCGCCATCGCCCCAGCGAGTCGTCTTTGCACTCGAAGGACCGGAGCCTTTGTCGCTCGAAATGGACAACCCGCAGCTCGTGATTGCGGGTGGCGAGATCAGGGGCGTTCCAGTCCGCATTCGCATGCGCCCGGGAGCGCTGCAGGGCGGTCATGAGATCGAGGTGGTGGCGAGGAGTCTCGATACCGGCAAGCAGTTGGCCAGTGGCGAGAGCCGCTTCATCGCACCGCCGTAGCCGCGAACTGACTGGCAAGAGGAGAATCCATGCAACAGATCATGAGCGCGACTCCGTGGTACCGGCAGATCTGGCCATGGCTGATTTTGCTGCCGCCAGCGTTTGCAGTGATCGGCGGGTTCACCACGCTGTATCTCGTACTCCGGCATCCGGACCCGGAAGTGTGCGGTGACTATAGGCGTGATGGGTTTGGCACCTATCCGACAACAGCGCAGTCTGAGCAGCGGCAAATTTCCGGCTGCCGATAGTAGCCATGACTGCGGAGTTATCAGGCGGGGCAAAGGCGTGTTATCACTGTGGCGAGCCGCTGCAGCCCGGAATCACGTTGCTGGCGAAGTTGCCGCAGGGTGTGCAACCGGTGTGCTGCGCAGGCTGCCAGGCAGTGGCGGAAATGATCGCAGGCGCCGGACTCACGGATTTCTATCGCTTCCGTAGCGGGCCATCGACTCGCCCTGAACAGAAGGCCGCTTTCAGTGGGCGCGCTGGCGTGAATGCGTGGCAGGTCTACGATCAGCCGGAAATCCTTGACTCGCTGGCTCACAGGACGAGTACGCCAGCCGGCGACGGGTTGGCGCTCACACTCGCCTTGTCGGGAATGCGCTGCGCTGCCTGCTCCTGGCTCATTGAACGCGCCTTGCAGCAATTGCCTGGCATCCTCGAGTGCCGCGTCAATACGGCTACCGCGAGGGCAATCATTGCGTGGAACCCGGATAGCATCCGGCTCTCGATGATCCTGGAGCGAATCGCTCAACTGGGGTATCAGCCGCATCCTGTCGGGGCCGCAGCGGCGGTAGACGCGGAGCGCGATGAGCGCCGTGCCGTCCTGAAGCGCCTCGCGGTGTCGGGTTTCGGCATGATGCAGGTGATGATGTTCGCCGTGGCGCTGTACTACGGTGAGCACAGAGGCATGGATGCGCGGTTGGCGTCGTATCTGCGACTGGCCAGTATGCTGGTGTCCCTGCCGGTCATGTTCTATGCCGGCCTGCCGTTCATACAGAGCGCATGGACTTCGATTCGCGCCCGGACGCTGGGCATGGATGTGCCCGTCAGCATCGCGTTGCTCCTGGCATTCGCCGCCAGCGTCGCGAATTCGCTTGCCGGCAACGGCGAAGTCTATTTCGATTCCGTGACGATGTTTATCTTCCTGCTGACGTCAGGCCGCTTCATCGAAATGGTGGCACGGCACCGTACCAGCAGCACCACCGATGCCCTGGCCCGGCTGACTCCGTTTGTCGCTCATCGCTTGCGGGGAACCGCAGTTGAGGACGTTTCAACTGCCGCACTGGCGGCTGGCGATCGTGTCTTGGTGCGCCCCGGCGAGAGTATTCCGGCAGATGGCATCGTCCTGTCGGGCACTAGTCGTTGCGACGAATCCCTGCTGACGGGCGAGTCTCAACCTGTCGGCCGACGCGCCGGAGACGTCGTGATCGCGGGCGCGCTGTTGCTGGATGGACCGCTGGAGATCCGCGTCACCGCTGTCGGCGGGGCAACCGTGCTGTCCGGCATCATGCGGCTGCTGGACCGCGCGCAGATGGAAAAGCCTCGCATTGCCCGAGCGGCGGACCGGACCGCCACCTGGTTTCTGGGCAGTATTCTGCTGGGAGCAGCGATTGTCGGACTGTTGTGGCTCTGGGTAGATCCTGACCGCGCTTTTGCAGCGACCCTCGCGGTGCTGGTCGTGACATGTCCCTGCGCGCTGTCGCTGGCGACTCCGGCCGCACTCAGTGCTGCGACTGCCAGTCTCGCCCGTCGTGGCATTCTGGTCACGCGGCCGGATGCCATCGAGGCGCTTGCTTCGATTGATGCCGTTGTGTTCGACAAGACCGGAACGCTCACGCGGGGCACGGTGCGGCTCGACCGCTGCCAACCCCTTGCCGGACTGGACGAGCCGTCATGCCGCAGCGTCGCGGCGGCCCTGGAGAGGGGATCCGAACATCCGCTGGCTCGTGCATTCATGGCGGACGCTCCGACTTGACAGCGTGGTAACAGGCTTGATCGTCGAACCCGGTGCGGGGGTTGAGGCATCGGTCGACGGGCGACGGTATCGGATTGGCCGGCTCGACTACGTCGCGGCGTTGTCGCCAGCGATATTGCGGAACAGCCCCACAACTACGGACGATGTCGTAGTGCTGGGTGATGAGCGGCAGCTGCTGGCCGAGTTTCATCTGGCCGATACGTTGCGCCCGGAAGCACCGCAGGCGGTTCACGATCTGCATTCCCTGGGGTTATCGGTCTGCCTGTTGTCCGGTGACGCCGCGGCTACGGTTGCGTCGATCGCAGGACGCTGCCGGATAGGCACGTGGTGGGCACGACAAGCACCTGCAGCCAAACTCGAACAAGTGCAAGGAGTGATCGCCGCCGGCAGACGGGTTCTCATGGTTGGCGACGGCATCAATGATGCACCCGTGCTCAAAGGGGCCACCGTTGCAGCGGCCATGGGAAGGGGATCGGTACTCGCCCAGGCCAGTGCGGATCTGGTGCTGGCCAACGACGATCTGGGCTCGCTGCCGCTGGCCATCGACGTCGCGCGGCGCACACTGCGCATCATGCGCCAGAATCTGGCGTGGGCTGCTGCCTACAATTTCTGCGCAGTGCCCCTCGCTGCTCTGGGTCTGGTCCCGCCGTGGGCAGCCGCGATCGGCATGTCATTGAGCTCGATGATCGTCGTACTCAATGCACTGCGGCTTGCTCCCGGCAGGGCGGTGCCCGCCTCCCGCGCGATTTCCCTGGATCTGCAAACCAGGCTGAGTCCTGCTTTCGGCGGGCGGGGTCTTGTCATGAACATCATCCTCGTCCTAATACCGCTGACGCTGGTGCTTGTCGTATTCGCCGGCTGGGGATTCTTCTGGGCCGTTGAAACCGGGCAATTCGATGACCTCGATTCTCCCGCCTGGGATGTCCTGGCTGAGGACACAGCGGCACCGGTATGTGCAGTTGTCGCGACCGATGTGCCCGACGTTGAATGCGCCGTTGCGCCGGGCCCGGAATGAGCACCGCGCCAGATCTGTTGCCCGTGATTTCACTGGCCGCGGCTTTCGCGACCGGCGTGGCGGGCAGCGGGCATTGCCTGGGCATGTGCGGTGGACTGGCTGCCGCGTACGGCAGCAAGGCTCGCCGTGATGTGGACCCGAGCAGCCGGCATCCTGCAGCCCGGGTGTTCTTGCAGGTCGTCCTCCACCACGTCGGCCGACTTGCGGGCTATGCGTTGCTGGGCGCGGTCGCGGGTACTGCAGGCGGATTGCTGTTTGGAGGGCTGGATCTGATGCGAATCGCGGGAGTGCTGCGATTGCTGTCCGGCATCCTGATCGTCGTGATGGGCTTGCGTCTCCTCGTCGGACTCAGGGGGCTTGGGCTATTGGAAAAAGGCGGGGCAAGGATCTGGCGATCCATTGCGCCCATCGCACACAGGTTCTCGAGGGGCACGGGAGTGGCTTCGGCACTTGGCGCCGGAGTGTTCTGGGGTTGGCTGCCGTGCGGGCTGGTGTATTCAATGCTCGTGCTGGCAGCAACGACGGGAGGAGCGGCGACCGGTGCCGGAACGATGCTGGCCTTCGGTGCTGGCACGCTGCCTGCGATGATCACCAGCGGACTGTTGGCATCCCAGGTCACCCGGTTACTCCATCACCGCAACATGCGTGCCGTGGCCGCGCTGTTGCTCATCGCATGTGGCGTCTGGACTTTGCTGGCTGCTGGCACCCACGGACCCAGTCACGCCGGTGCGCATGTGCCAGCCCTGGCCACCCACATGCATTCCGAACAGTGAACGGCAATAGTCTAACTGGCCGCGGGGGCCGTCTCCAGCTCCGCTCGCGGATCGAAGACGAGTTCCTTCTGCATCTGCTCATAGAGTTCGCGCGCCCGGGGTGAGTCGGCGGGTGGCAGTACCAGCTGCAATGCGACGAACTGGTCCCCGGGAGGCGTTCCTGGCAGACCCCGGCCTTTCAGCCGCAAACGCTGTCCCGAGCGCGCACCTTTTGGAATCCGCATATCGACTGGACCCCCGAGTGTGGGGGCCTGCACGGTAGCGCCAAAGGCGGCTTCCCATGGAGCGATCGGCAGGGTCAACACGATGTCCCGGCCTTCGGCAGTGAAGTGCGGGTGTTTCTCGAAGCCGATTTCAAGATACAGATCGCCAGCGGGTCCACCGCCAATACCGCGACTGCCCTGGCCTGCGAGCCGGATGCGCTGGCCGGCCACGACGCCTGGCGGAATGGTCACCCTCAGCGTCCGGGCACGGGCCAGGACCTGACCGTCAGGCCCGATCTCCGGCGAACTGAGTTCAATGTTCCGGCTGCTGCCTCGATAGGCTTCATGCAGGCTGATCTCGATGGCCGCCGTGTGATCCTGGCCAGCGGCACTGTAACCACCCCGTCTGCCACGTGCCCCGGTCGCGCCCAACGGACTGCCATCGCCAAACAGCGACGAGAAGAAGTCGCTGAACCCGGCATCCTCACCACCGCGGTGGCCTGAAGAGAAGCCATGTCCTTTGGCCCAGTCCGGAGGTGGCCGGAACTCCTGACCTGCTCGCCAGTTGGCACCCAGCTGGTCATAGGCCGCCCGCTTCTCGGGGTCCTTGAGGACTTCATAGGCTTCCTGCATTGCCTTGAACTTCTCCTCCGCGCCCTTTTCCTTGCTGACGTCGGGGTGATACTTGCGCGCAAGTTTGCGATACGCACGCTTGATAGCGTCCTGGCTCGCATCGCGGGCCACGCCCATCGTCTGGTAATAGTCTTTGTAGTCCATGCCTCAAGTTACCTGTCGCCGGCCATCAACCTAAGTGTAGTCCGAAGCGCCGGGATTCAAGGCATGCGGCGGGCGACCGCGTCAGGGAAGCAGAGTGCTCAGCGGGCGGGAAGGCGGCGCGCGCGTGCACCGGCAAGCAGGCCGAGTGACAAGAGGGCACTCAGCCCCATTGAGCCACCACCACCACCGCCGCCACCACCACTCCCAGCGCTGCTTGTTGGAGCAGGGGGGGGCGTGCTGACCGGAGGTGGCGCATCAACGGATAGGGATGCAGTCGCGGAATCGTTGCTGGTGTTGGTGTCGTTCGTTGCAGAGGCCAGTGCGGTGACTGTCGACACGCCGAATGTCCGCGCGACGAGTGTCAGCGTGACGGTACGAGTCTCGCCTGCTTCCAACGGACCAAGGGAACACTGCACGGTACCCGCTCCACTCGCGCAGCTGCCACCCGGCGCTGTGGCGTCGTCTACGGTAATGGTTTCCGGCAGGGTGATCTGGACATTGCTGGCGGCGGCCTGCTGCCCGCCGTTGTTCATGACCGTGATCGCCCAGCTGAAAACCTGCCCTGTCGTCAGGTCGGCAGGCGGCGCAGCAAACCCGACGCTGGCGTCGGGCGGCGGCAGTGGACTGACGCAACCGGCACGGGCGATTGAACGGGTCATAATGCCGACGCTGCACTCGGAGAACGTATCGTCCCTTGCGGAGGTCTGCGGCCCCATGATGAACTCGTTGGCAGGGGTTGCGGCGCATTCTCCAGAGCCGTCATGCACAGCTCCGAAATTGTGGCCGAACTCATGCGCAGCGATCAGGGATTCGATCGTTACCCCATGGCCGCGTGAATCAGTCAGGCCTGCACCGAAACTGCGGCGACAGAGCGAGTCGACATAGGCCATGCCCAGGATGTTGTCGTCGAGAATACGGCCAGTAAACAGATGAGTGAGTCCGTCCGCTCGCAGGCCGGGACTGCCGTTGCGCAGCGTCCCGAGCTCATCCAGCAGATCTCCAGCGTCGGTGGTCGACGTGAAAGGATCCGTGGATTCGTTGTAGAGCCCGACGCTGTCAACCGCTATCTCGACACCCAGTTGCGCGCTGAAGATCCCATCGACGTTGTTGAGGCGAACCATGATGGCATCGCGGGCCTCGGCCTCGGTTGCATAGCGCGCGAGGAAATCCGCGTCCCCGAGCGCAGAAACGCTGATGCCAAGACTCGCCCCGGCGGCCTGTTGCAGAACGACTTGAGACTTGAGATCGCTGGCCAGTGCCTTGAAGGTCGTGAGGCCGGTTGCGAGGGGATCCTCGAGCGGCGTGTCGAGAGCGCTGCAGAAAGCGGGACCGAGATCCACCAGCGTGTCGCTCAGGCGATAGATCACAGTGCCGTGCTGTGCCGGATCCAGAGGAGCGACCATGAAGGGTCGAGCCTCATCAACGGGTTCGACCACGTAGAGTTCCGCGCCGTCCCAGATCATGCCGTGCAGTGATTCACCGACCTTTGTCAGTCGTGTCCACGAGCCGGGCTGCTGGCTCAACGTGCCGAGATAGGCCACGCCGGTGGCCGCAGGGTCTTGCATCACCTTTTCGTTGCGCTTGAGCTCGAGTTCAAACCGTCGGCCATACGCGTCGAAGCGGACGCCTGCGAGCAGGGGATCGTCGGTGGTCTTCAGGGCCAGAGACGTTGCATCAGTGGTTGCCGACAGCGAGAACGGTTCGAAATAGAGGATCCTGAAATCGTTCTGGGCGTCCGCAGCCTGGACAGCCGGCATTGCAAGGAGCGTTGCCATGAACAGCGCTGCCTGGCGCGCAAACCTGGCGAAAGCCCCCACCCCCATGTACATCAGAGAACCTCTAGCGGATCGACGCTGCTTTCTCGCACACCCCCTGACAACCCACAAGAAATGTCAGATGGGACAGGGACATAAATCACACTCCTGGCAAGGAAGCCGCGGAGGATCACTACCAGCCCTGCCGCGCGACTAAGCGGAGGCTTTGCGCAGCACCGAGATCAGGTGCGACTTGTTCCAGCCCTGGGCAAGCACCTGGAAGGCGCCGGTGAATCCGTAGATGCGCGCCCAGGTGTTCTGCTCGTCGAAGTACTTCGGAAAAGTTTCCTCGCTGATGATGTTCACGTGTGTTGGATCCTGGAAGGCCTCGGCATAGGGATACGCGGGAGTGTGTGTCAGCAATACTCCGTCGGACTTCAGCACCCGATGGATCTCGTTCATGATCTCGACGAACGGAAAGCGCCGTGCGGGCGCATAGAGCACGCGAGGTACGTGCTCTATGAAATCAAACGCAGTCACGTAGTCGAACGATGAGTCTGCGTAGGGAATCGGTTCGATCGCCAGGTCCGCGTACTTCACGTTGATCGCGGGATCCTCGCGGATGTCGACGCCGAACATTACATCCGCGTTGAAGGGATTGCGGGGAGTCGTGCCGCACCCTAGATCCAGCGCCTGGGTTGGTGCCCCGGTCCGGGCCCCGGCCGCATACGCGGCGCAGTAAGCATTGAGATCGCCGAACTCCGGACTCCTGATCCGGATTGCCTTTGAGGACTTGCGTTTGCGCCCTATGCCGTCGACGAACTTCCTGATGCCGGAGAACATGCGTTTGACCGCCCTACCGCTGCAGTACGTAGCTTCCTGGCGCCTCCGCGACGGGGAAGTAACCTTCCTCTGGTGCTCCCATCGGCGGCAGCGTAAAGAGTTCAGGGTTCGAATGCGCGACCAGCCACTGCTGCCAGACCGGCCACCAGGACCCCGGCTTCCGTTCGGCCCGTGCCAGATAGTCCTCCGGGGTCAGGCCTGTTTCGTCCGCGGCGAAGCGGTGCAGGCGATAGTGGCGACGAGGATGGACCGGTCCGCTGATGATGCCCGCATTGTGGCCGCCACTCGTCAGCAGGAACGAGCAGTCCTGTGAGTGCGTCAGGTCATGCACCTTGAAAACGGATTTCCATGGTGCGACGTGATCGGTTTCCGTTCCGACCACGAACATCGGCACTTCGATCGCGCCAAGGTCGATGATTTCCCCATGCGAGCGATAGCGACCGTTCGCGAGGTCGTTGTTCAGGTACAGCTGGTAGAGGTAATCGGTGTGCATCCGATGAGCCATGCGCGTGCCATCCGCGTTCCACGACATCAGGTCATTCGGTTTCGCGCGCTCGCCCTTGAGATACGTTGATATCACCGGATTCCAGACCAGATCCCGTGAGCGCAGCAGGGCAAATGCGCCTGCCATGCTCTGGCTGTCGAGAATGCCGGTCTTCGACATTTTCGCCTCGAGCATGGCCAGCTGATCCGGGTTGATGAAGAGCGACAGCTCCCCCGGCTCGCTGAAATCCGTCTGCGCCGCGAGCATCGTGATGCTGCCGATACGCGCGTCTCCTGCCTTCGCGAGGTGTGCAGCCGCAATGGCAAGCAGCGTCCCGCCAATGCAGTAGCCGACCGTGTGCACCTTCCGACCAGGGCAGACAGCTGCTACGACATCCAGTGCATCGCAAACGCCCAGGGACACGTAGTCGTCCATGGCCAGTTCGCGGTCCGTCGCATCGGGGTTCTTCCACGAAATCATGAACACCGTATGGCCCTGGTCCACGAGGTAACGCACCAGCGAATTCGCGGGAGACAGGTCCAGAATATAGAACTTCATGATCCATGCCGGCACGATCAGAATCGGTTCTGCGTACACGCCAGGCGTGGAGGGGGAATACTGGATCAGTTCGATCAGGCTGTTGCGGAACACGACCTTGCCTGCCGAAACCGCAACCTGCTCTCCGACCCTGAAGTTTCCAGCCTCACCCGAGTTACCGGGATCCACCGTGCGCTTGACGTCCTCCAGCCAGTGTTCGAGCCCGCGTTGCAGGTTTTTGCCGTTCTCCTCCGCAGTCTGATCAAGCAGCTCCGGATTGGTCAGCAGGAAGTTTTGCGGCGAGACAGCTTCGAGGGCCTGCCTGATCGAGAATCGTGTCAGGTCGGCCTTGCCCGCGTCCTGGCCCGGGGCGGCCTCCGCGGCCTGGTCCCACCACGCCTGCGTGTTCAGATAGGACTGCGCGAGAACATTGTATGGCCAGCGACCCCAGGCATCTGCCTTGAAGCGATGGGCCTCCGCAGGATTCGGGGCAACCGGTGCTTGCGGCTTGCCGGCCGCAGCCTGCGAGGCAAAGCCCCATAACTGCATCGTTTTCTCGACAGCGCTCCGTGCCAGTTCTGTCTGTTTTGCCGGTGACTGCGCCAGGCGCGTCCACCAATCCATCCAGGCCCCGCCGAAGGGATGCATTGAAAGACCGCCGGTAGCTTGCGCAAGCGCGGCCAGATACTGTCGCGTCCATTCAGCGGTTGGATCGGGAGCCGGGACGGCGTGTCCGGAAGTGGAGGACGTTGCAATCTGTGGTTGAGTGGGCCGGCTCGACTCAGTCATGGGGATTCACATTGGCGAAGTGACGTTGATTGATTGTGCACTGCATTCAAAGCGGGTGCCACGATCTTGAGATCTTGCCTTACTTTGTACGCGAGGATTCAGACCTTCGCACCAAATTCGCGCAAGCCTCCCGGTGATCGCGCCAATCCGGTGCGCGGGTTGGCGTCATTCCTCGGCTGCCACGTTCGGGCGTAACACCCGCTTGCCCCAGAGTCGCGGCATGAAAACTGCATAAGTATCCGGCGCGCTGCAGTCCACTCCGTTCACTCGACATCGAGTCGACGAAAGTGGCTGCAGCAGCAAATGAACGATAATCGACGCCGTTGGTTGGTTTCGTCCTGCGTACCGGAATGTGCCGGTTCGGCGGACGGACAGACAGCCTCGGTCCTTTAGTCCCGCAGTTCGAGACAGGAGCCTCGGGGAATGAAACTAATCAGTGCAATCATCAAGCCCTTCAAACTCGACGACGTACGTGCCGCTCTCTCGGAGATCGGTGTCTCGGGCATGACGGTAACGGAAGTCAAGGGTTTTGGCCGTCAGCGCGGTCATACCGAACTTTATCGAGGAGCCGAGTACGTCGTTGACTTCGTGCCCAAGACTCGCATCGAAGTGGCGGTCAAGGATGCGCTGGTCGATCAGGTCGTCGAAGCCATCATCGCCGCTGCGAAAACCGGCAAGGTGGGCGACGGCAAGATCTTCATCACCGATCTCGAGCGCGTCCTGCGTATCCGGACCGGCGAAGCTGACGACCAGGCGTTATAGCCCTCTGCGCGTCGTACGCGATCGAGATGCCTCAAGGAAAAGCCATTGCCCGGATTGCGGAATCCGGGCGTGGTCTCCGTTGCTGACAGTCCGGTCCTCACGTTGAACGCGATGCCGTAAGCCAAGCCGCGATTGCGCTCGCTGGTCAGTGTTTGCCAGCGAGGTGCTGCGGCGGGTGATCCCCTCTTTGCGAGACAGCACTTTTTCGCGGCTTTGCTGCCGCTCCGGGCGATCGCGCCCGGGTTCCCGAGTCGGACATGTCCTACGACTTAAAGTGAGTGGGCGACACGGTCGCCGTCCGCGCCATCTACTACACTCATAAGACTCATCGTTCGCATGAGGCGGACGTTTGCAAAAGCGCGTCTTATGACACACACGATCGGAATGCTGCGAAAGGAAGTGCGACGGAGCCAGTGCTGCCTGTCAGGCATCGCACTGTTCCTGATCGGCATTCCGCCGGTGGCGGCGGATGAACCCGAGGTTCCGGATCCTGTACGCATTGAAGAGACTCTGCCCAAGACGTCGTTGAAGCCGGCAGATCTCGAGGCGGCGGGCGCCGTTATCGGCGACATTCGTATCGTCACCGTCAATGTCTTCGATCTCGACGATCCCAAGGACAACAAGAAACTGTTCCGCCTGGCAAACCGCCTGCACATTCTCACCCGACCCGCAGTCATTGAGCGGCAGCTGCTGTTCAAGAGCGGCGACCTCTACTCGGAACGGCTGACACGCGAGACGGCACGACTGCTCCGTGACCAGCGGTACCTGTATGAGGCCAGCGTGACCCCGGTAAGCGCTACCGACGGGAAGGTCGATCTTGAAGTTCGCACGCAGGACGTGTGGACGTTGAATCCCGGGCTGAGCTTCGATCGCGCGGGTGGCGAGAACGCGTTCAGTTTCAAAGTCGAGGAATCGAATCTGCTGGGGCTCGGCAAGGAAGTTCGGCTGGAGTACGAGTCCGATGTGGATCGCGATTCTACGAGCATCGGCTACTACGACCCATTGCTGCTCGGGACCCGCAATCGGCTTGGAACTGCGTATGCCAACAGCAGCGATGGACGGCAGATGGAACTGGCACTCGACCGACCGTTTTACTCACTGGACAGTCGCTGGGGCGCTGGCGTGGGTGCGGTCGACTGGCTCAGAACCGACAAGCGTTATGACCATGGCTCGGTCGTGGATGAGTTCCGGCATGATGAACGGCGTTTCGGTGTATTTCTGGGAACCTCCGACGGGCTGCGTTCCGGATGGGTACGGCGCTGGACTTACGGTTTTGCCTACGAAGAGGACCGCTTTGTGCAGTCGACCGGGCTGCTGCCTGCGGGGTCGCTACCCGAAGATCGCGAACTGGCCTATCCGCTCATAGGCTTCGAGCTGCTGGAAGACCGCTTTGAGGAACGGCGCAACGAGAACCAGATCGCCCGCACCGAGGACGTCTATACGGGTTCGTTCGTTCGTGCGATGGTCGGCTGGGCATCGCCCACCTGGGGCTCTGATCGGGATGCCGCACTGATATCGCTGGAAGCAGGCAGAAGTTTCGAATTGGCTGAGCGGCGACATACGATTCTGCTTGGCGCCGCTGCAGCCGGCAGGCTGGAAGGCGGGAACCTTGAAAATGCCACATTCAGCCTGGACGCCCAGTATTACTGGCGCGCCACCGCTCGACAGTTGTTCTTTGCTTCACTGACGGGCACCACCACACACAATCTCGATGCGGAGCGGCAGTTGCTGCTGGGCGGAGATGTGTCGGGACTGACGACTGGTTCGCCGCGCAATCCAAGTGCCATCCAGCAGTTATACAGCGGCAGCGAAACGACTTTGCGCGGCTATCCATTGCGCTATCAGGATGGCAAGTCGCTCGCGCTCCTGACCCTCGAACACCGCATCTACACTGACTATTACCTTTTCAGGTTGTTCCACGTTGGCGGGGCCGTGTTCTTCGACATGGGGCGCACGTGGGGGACGGGGAATGCAGGAGGTACCAGCGACGGCCTGCTCACGGACGCGGGATTCGGACTGCGCTTCGGATCCAACCGCTCGGCCTTTGGCAACGTCATCCACGTCGACTTCGCGTTTCCATTCAACGGCGACTCCTCCATCGACAGCGTGCAGTTTCTCGTGGAGACGAAACGGAGCTTCTGAATGCGTGAAAGGTGAAACGTGAAAAGTGAAACGCTGGAAGGCGACAATTGACAGAATTCGCCTGCCTGTCCACTCTCTTTCACGCTTCACGCTTCACGCTTCACGCTTCACGCTTCACGCTCAATCATGCAACGTCTGCGATCCCCGCAGCACGGCGAGCGCACCGCTACGGACGACTTCGAGCACTTCGCCAAACTGGGCCATGTGCGCGATGAATCGACTGATCTGCGATTCGCTGTCTGTCAGCTCGATCAGGAAACTTTCCACGTCATCCGACAGGATCCGACCGCCCGCGCGTTCAATGGCCGCGCGGACTGCGCCGAGCTGGCTTGACCCGAGTCGCAGCTTGATCAGCAGCAGCTCACGCTCCACGTGCTGGTCACGGGTCACGTCGTCCACATTCACCACATCGACCAGCTTCAATGACTGGTTGACGATCTGGCTGACCACGGCACCGGTGCCTGTCGTAACCAGCGTAAGGCGAGAAACCGTCGGGTCATCGGTTGGCGCTACATTCAAAGACTCGATGTTGTAGCCGCGGGTCGAGAACAGGCCGGCAACCCGGGTCAGGGCTCCCACTTCATTCTGCAGCAGGATGGAGATAATGTGGCGCTTGCGGGTCGTCATCGAAACGGTCCTGAAGTCTTTAGGTCCGGCCAGAATAGACTGAGAGGGAGCGTTACTGCTAGGCTACTTTGCAGTGCACACAACCACAGTCCCAGCGGCCAGATTGACGGTACCCAAGGTGAAAGAGAGTTACGCCACGCTAGACACGACAGCACATCCCTTGGCGGGTCAAACGCTTACGGGTGCCGGCATCATCGTGCAGGTGCTGGCGGATGAAGGCGTGCAGACTGTTTTCGGCTATAGCGGCGGCGCGATCCTCCCCACGTACGACGCCATCTTCGTCTATAACCAGACGCAGTCCCAGGGAGGCGGTCAGCGCATGCCGCTGGTGGTTCCCGCCAACGAACAGGCGGCTGGATTCATGGCCGCTGGCTATGCGCGTGCCAGCGGCAAGGTCGGTGTCTGTGTAGTGACCTCGGGCCCCGGTGCGACCAACACGGTCACACCAGTGCGCGACTGCATGGCGGACTCCATTCCCATCGTTGTGATCTGCGGCCAGGTTGCCACCGCCGCCATTGGCAGCGACGCATTCCAGGAAGCTCCCGTCGCCGCCATCATGGGCGCGGTTGCCAAGCATGTTTTCCTGGTCACCGACCCGCTGAAACTCGAAGCGACGGTGCGGACGGCCTTCGAGATTGCCCGTACGGGTCGTCCCGGTCCCGTTGTCATCGACATTCCGAAGGATGTGCAGAACTGGCAGGGTGTCTTCCACGGCTCGGGTCGCCTGCCCATGGCCGGCTATCGCCAGCGCATGAATCGCCTGGCCCGCAGTGTGCTGACCGAGTCGCAATCCAGCCGCTTCTTCGAAATGCTGTCGCAGTCGTCGCGGCCGCTGATCTATGCGGGCGGCGGGGTGATCAACGGTGGTGCGACCAAAGCGCTGCGCGAGTTCTCCCAGGAATTCAACATTCCTGTCGTGACGACGCTGATGGGCCTCGGGGTCGCGGACACTACACATTCCCTCTCCATGCGAATGCTGGGAATGCATGGCGCTGCATTCGCCAATTACGCCGTCGACGACTGCGATTTCCTCATTACGCTCGGTGCCCGTTTCGACGACCGCGTGGCCGGCAATCCACCGAAGTTCGCGAAGCGTGCGAAGAACATCGCGCAGATCGACATCGACGTTTCCGAGATCAACAAGGTCAAGACTGTGCAGTGGCATCATATCGGACTGATGCCTGAGGCCCTGCACGCACTGACTTCATATGGACGGCGGACGCGTTTCTCGCGCGACTGGTCTCAATGGCTCAAGCATTGCGATGAGCTTAAAGCAGCTCACCCCATGAACTACGACCGCTCAAGCCCGCTGATTCAGCCTTACTACGTCATTGAGGAAATCAATCGTCTGACGGGCGGTGAGGCCATCATCTCGACTGGCGTGGGGCAGCACCAGATGTGGGCTGCGCAGTACTTTGACTTCAAGAGTCCGAGGCTGTGGATCACGTCGGGCAGCATGGGCACCATGGGCTTCGGCCTGCCTGCGGCGATCGGCGCCAAGTTTGCCCACCCTGAGCGGCTGGTCATCGACATCGACGGTGACGGCAGCATCCGCATGAATATGGGCGAGCTCGAAACCGTGACCACGTATGACCTCGCGGTAAAGGTGATCGTCCTCAACAACTTCGGCGACGGCATGGTCAGGCAGTGGCAGAAGCTCTTCTACAAGGGCCGCATGTCCGCCAGCGACAAGTCGCTGCACAAGAAGGATTTCGTCAAGGCGGCCCAGGCCGATGGATTCCGTTACGCAGTGCGCCTCGATCGCAAGGAAGATGTGCCGCGGGTCGTGAAGGAGTTCATCGAATTCCAGGGCCCCGCATTCCTTGAAGTCATCATCGATCCCGATGCGGGCGTGTATCCGATGGTTGGCCCCGGCCAGTCCTACGACGCGATGATCACCGGTGATCACATTGCTTCCCGCGCAGCAACTGTCATCGCTGAGCCCGGCGCTTCCGAGATGTTCTGACGCCCGTAGGCGTCGTAGTCACGCCGCGGGTCAGCGACAGATTGCGAGTTCCGTGTCGTTGCAGATATCGGGGAGCCCGCGTTCCTTCCAGTAGGACTTGAGACCCAGCTGCTCGGTGACCACCGCGAAGCGGGCGTGTTCGCGCAGGAATGCCGCCGGCCTGATCCACAGAAACCGCGTCGGGATTTCCCTGCCCTGTGCATGCAGACGCAACAGCCGGTTGAAGACGAAATCCGGTTGCTGAAGCGCAATGCCCAGCATGATCTCCGTGGCTGGGTCCAGCGTGGAGTCGCTGGCGGCGCGGGTGATTGCACGCAGTGCCACTGGCCGCTGACTCGGCTCCTCAAGTGCGCGGACCACAGGTTCGAACCACGCATTCAATTGCGCGACACTGCCCGTGTCGGGCGATAACAGGTCCCTTGCTTCGTCATTGCGTCCATCGAGCAGAGCAGTCAGCGCGAGTGGCAGCCCTGCGCCTGGGGGCGACTGGTCAGGGCTATCGACTGGCGCCTGATCCGCCGCCATGCGCGCGTAATCCAGGCAACTTCCCGCGCGCTGCGCTTTGTCGGCGGAGACGCCCTGTGCCGCGATCAGCGTTGCGTAGCGTGTTCTGCCAGCATCGATCAACAGGCAACCGAACGCGTCGAGAGCGGGAGGGAACGCGGGATCCAGGCTCAGTGCTTGTGCCAGGCTGGCATCGGCCGTCAGCCATTTTCCCTGTCGCTGCTCGGCAATGCCGAGAGCAGCGTGTGCCATTGCCAGTCGCCCATCGAGTGTCAGCGCCCGGCGGGCTGCTTTCTCGGCTTTTACCGTCAAGGAAGCCGCATCCTGTCCCTCGACATCCAGATACAGCAGCGCGAGGCTGGCCCAGGCGCGGGCGAAATCCGCGTGACGGCGCGTCAGCACCTCCAACCGGTCAATCGGGGTATCCCGACTGCTGATCCGCGATTGCACCACGGTGCCCGCCGATGTGGCGTCAATCTGTGCTTTGGCGAGCGTGTCATACGCTTCCACGTCGGTGGTGCCGAGGAACTGTGCTGGTGGTACACCCGTGTCGCCCCGTGGCATGAACGAGGACATCCGCCGCGCCAGCGCGGTCATCAAAGCCAGCCTGCTCGCCCCCCCGGGATCGATCGTGGCAGTGCGTTCGATCTCGCCATTCGGCGTCAACAATGACAACTCCGCAGGTTCACCCGGGCGTCCCGACACGGCCACCCGCAGAGTGAAGACGGTGGTGCCGTCTGCCGCGTCATAGGGACCCTGCGGTCGGGCCAGCGCGACTTGCGAGCGAATCAGCAGGTAGCGCAACTCATTTTCGAGCCAGCGCACTTCGGGATCATCAGGTGGCAGATCCGCTCGTGTTGCAACGACCTTCAGGAGCGCGCTGGCGCGCAGATCCGTCTGCTGTTGCGCGACCACTGCGGCGGGTGTGTCGGGGGTGGGCGCCTTGCGAACCCAAAGCCAGACGCCGATCGCTGCCAGGACAACCAGCGCCGCACCCAGCAGGGCGAGCTGACGTTCACTCATGAGGTCCGGGCTGAACGTATTGCGCCAGCCACAAGCGCATGGATTCATACCAGTAAAGCGAATTCTGCGGCTTCTGGATCCAGTGGTTCTCGTCCGGGAAATACAACAGGCGACTGGGTACGCCGAGGTTCTGCAGCGTATTGAACAATGCGAAGCTCTGGCTGACGGGCACTCTCAGGTCCTGTTGCCCGTGGATGACGAGCGTGGGCGTCTTGAAATTGCCGGCCGCCAGATGAGGTGAGTTGCGCTCGAAACGTTGCCGGTCCTGCCAGTGTTCACCAAACCTGCGCAGGTTGGCGCCCCTGTCCATCGCATATTCGCCGAACAGGTCATAGACAGGAGCGTGCGCAACAAACGTCCTGAACGGATGGGTCCGCCCCATCAGCACGGCGGTGAGATACCCCCCGTAGCTACCGCCGCCGGCTGCCATTCGCCCCGCATCGATCCACGGTTGGGCGGCAAACCAGTCCGCAGCGCGCACTGCATCCTGGTAAGGCAGGTCTCCCCAGTCACGCGCTGCGGATTCCGTAAACGCCGTGCCGAAGCCGCTGGAACCGTGGAAGTTGGGCCACGCCGCGACATAGCCCCAGCTCGCGAACACTTGCGCATTCCAGCGCCATTGCAGCGCGTTGACCACACTGTCATGCGGCCCACCATGCAACAGCAGATATAACGGCCATTTGCGATCTGCCGTGAAGCCGGGTGGATAGACAACCCACATCTGCACTGCCTCGCCGTTGGCGCCGGGATACTCCACGCTTTCGACGCGACCCTGTGCAAGCCGCGCCAGTGCTGCATCGTTGAAATCCGAGAGCTTCGTCGCCGCCGATGCGCGCGGGATGATGCTTACGAGCGTAGGCGGTTCAGAAAAGCTGCTGCGCAGCCCGATGATGACGGGTCCACTCCCTGCAACAGCGAGGTCCGTGTAGCTTGACTCCGCAGAGATCGCGGTGGGCGCGCTGCCAGAGAGTTCAAACCGATATACCCGGCGCGTCCCTGCGTCTTCGATGGTGCCGAACAGCGATCTCGAGTCAGGCGCCCACACAATGTCTTCCGCTGACCGGTCCCATTCTTCTGTCAGCGACTTGAGGTCGTGGCTGCGACGGTCGAAGAGCATCAGGCGGATGCGATCGGCGTAGAAATTCCTGGTCTGTTGGCGGCCGAACGCCAGCAGTCGGCCGTCCGGACTGAAGTGTGGCGCCAGGTCGTCAGCCGGATTGTCCGTGGTCAGGTTGACCGCCGTACCTCCGTCCGCGGGTACGACGTAGATATCGAAATTCCGCTCCTTCCCCGTGGCGTCGCTGTCAGATGCGAAGGCCACTTCGAGCCCA
This sequence comes from uncultured Pseudomonadota bacterium, assembly GCA_963819685.1. GTDB lineage: Bacteria > Pseudomonadota > Gammaproteobacteria > Steroidobacterales > Steroidobacteraceae > CAIUGU01. Next base: position 216,188 of record CAWFXI010000007.1, on the reverse strand, counting down.
TCGGGCGAAATGTCATACGACTCGGGGCCTGGCTGGGCGGAGTCAAGCGAGTGGCCGGTGCGCAGCGTGATCGCGTGCGATTCGCCTCCATCGATTCCTGTCCAGAAAATATGCGTGCTGCGCTCATCAAGCAGACTGTCCCAATTGGCTATGGGTGCACGGTCCCAGGTACGACCCGTCATGCGCGCAGTTTCCTGGCTCGCCAGTCGCGCTGCGTTGGCATTCCAGTCTTCGAGATCGTTCCAGACGCGGGACAGAAACGCGATACGCCTTGAATCCGGAAACCATTTGGGGGCCATGACTCCCGTGGGTACATCAGTGATTCGCCGGGCTTCACCCCCATCGACGGGAATGAGATAGATCTGTGGCTGCCGGTCATCTCCACGCCGTGAGACGAAGGCGATCCATCGCCCGTCAGGACTCCACGCTGGGGAAAAATCGACGTTTGCTCCGCCAGTCAGCTGCCGTGCCTTGCCGGTTCTCGTCGGCACCAGCCACAGGTTGGTCGTTTCCTGGTTCAGTCCGACGTCATAGCTGGTGACGGCAACTGCGGCCAGGCGTCCGTCCGGAGAGAGGGTCGGTGTTTCCAGCCGCTTGAGTTGCCACATGGCGGCCGCGGTGTAGGGCTGCGATCCGCCTTGCGGTGCTGAGGCAGCAGCACGCACTCCTTGTTCCGCTGCTTGCGCAGCAGGACTGGCAGCCGCGCAGAAGCTGAGCCAGCTGGCAATCGCGAGCTTGATCCCTGACTTCATCACAGGTTCTCTGGCTTCCCCGTGGCCGTCACCACTTCGACGCCGCCATTCTAGATGCTGGCGCCGCAAGCAGCGAACCTTCCGTCGCTTCACCGGTAAACTTAAGATATGCGCCGGGTCAACCTGAGACCCACTTCCATGCACTGTTCTCGAGTTGGGCGCTAGAGTCGCCGCCTCGCCTCAATACAACGGAGTCTTCGGAGCCATCGTGACCCAAGTTCGTCGTCGTTCGCAGTCCGCCAGCCAGCCCGTCATCACACATGTTCACACCCGCCGCGCCTATTCGGACGGTCGCAACGGCCAGCTGCACCTCACGACGGCTTACCCTTCGGGCGGTGGCTTCGATGAGCGAACACCTGTCGTTTGCCTGCATCCGGAAGCGGCGACCGGTGTCTGGTTCAAGTCGTTGCTTCCGGAACTGGGCCGCGATCGCAGTGTGTATGCGCCGGACCTGCCCGCCCACGGTCATTCCGATCCTGCTCCCGGCACCGCGATTGGCCTGACCGACCATGTCGCTGCCATTGGCGATTTTCTCGACAGCATGCGACTGCGGTCGGTCGACCTGTTGGGGCACCAGCTCGGCGCGCTGATTGCGGCGGAGTTGGCGGCACAACGACCACAACAGGTGCGTCGCGTGGTGCTGATCGCGATGACCGATGCGGGAAAGGATTTGAAGTCGATCGCTGCACGCCTGGCTGCCGTGAGCCAGCAGGCTTTACTGCTCTATCCTGCGGATATGCCATCTACCGCAAAACGTCCCGAAAGCTCTTTGCCGCATCATTCCACGGCGGCGGTTCCGCAGCGCTCGGACGATCTCTACGGCCCAGGCGCCGGGGATCTCGCTCGCACGTTACGAGTTTTCCTCGATCGCTGACCGCTAACGGATTAAGGATTTTGCATCACCCTGATGCCCTTACCCCATCGTCTGCCAGCTCCAGGCACAAGCGAGCGCAGCCAGGATGCAGGTACACGTCCATTCACACAGCAGCGCGCCGAGCAGTTGCCGGCGCATCTTCAGTTGCAGCCCGACCGCGAGCAGCAGTGGCAGCACGATGGCAGCGCAGAAGGTCGCGCCAAAGATCAGTCCACGCACCCACCACGGCACTGCAACGATCGCCGCGAATCCCCAGCTCAGCCAATAGAGCATCCCGATGCCGGTACCCGCCAGCATGTGCATACCGGCTGCGAATACATCGGGCCAGGACGGCTTCAGCGTCGGCAACCGGGACTCTGTGCCGCCAGCCTGTTGAGCAGTTCCGAGCCAGGGACGCAGCAATGCACTCACCAGCACACTCGCCAGTCCACCCATCGACCCGTACAACAACAGGAGTCTGATTGGCACAAGGGACCCTATGCCTGAACCAGACGCCGCTTCAGGCCAACCAGCAGCCGATCCACGTCATCGTGTGAATTGTAGATGTGCGTCGAGACTCTCAGCGCCTCGAAGCCGATCGCACTGTGGGCAACGTGCCGCACGACGACGGAGTCTTCTTCCGCCAGAGACGCTGCAAGGGGACGAAGGGCGGGTCCCCGCAGACTGAACGACATGATCCCTGCCCACAGCGACGGATGCACTGGAGTGAGGATCCTGATCTCCGGTATCTCCTGCAGCCTGATCTGCGCATAAATGGCCAGCTCGCGGATCCTTGCTTCAATTCGTGCGCGGCCAAGGCGTTCCTGCATCTCGAACGCAACGCCCAGGCCGTCGAACAGAGGTCCGAAGTAGCGATAGGATGTACCGAACTTGCGCAGGGCTGCCGGCCATCCTGAGCGCAGTTCCGCATCTGCCGGATCAGCAAGACCGAAGCTGCCTCCTTCATTCCAGCCTGCAGGTCCGTCTGCCTCGAGTGGCCATAGTCTGTCGAGCCAATCCCTGCGGACGAACAGCAGACCGGTCCCCTGGCCGCCGTTCAGCCATTTGGCAAGGCTTGCCGCGTAAAAGTCGCAGCCGAGGTCGCGAATCGCGAAGTTCAGCATGCCGAATGCCTGTGCGCCGTCCACGACGGAGGTGATGTTCCGCGACCTGGCAAGCTCACAGAGTTCGCGCACCGGCAGAACGGTGCCGTCCGTGTACTGCACATGACTGAACGCGAGCACCCGGGTACGGGGCGTGATGGCGGCGGTCAACAGGCCAAGCAACTGTTCCGGATCTGCAGCGGGTGATGGCAGCTGTACCTGGGTAACCACAATGCCGCGTCTGCGGGCCTGGAGCAGCCAGGCATGCAGATGCGCGGTATGTTCATGAGTCGTGACGATGACCTCGTCACCGGACTCAAGTGCGAGGCCATTGGCAACGATGTTCAGGGACTCCGTAGCCCCGTTCGTGAAAGTCACTTCGTCGGGGTCGGCGCCCGCAAAAGCGGCCACCCGCTCAACAAACTGGGTGACGGCCGCCGGGCTGAGCCGCATGCGTGAATAGTCGCCGTAATTGAGGTTCAGGGCTTCCCGACTGCGGTATTCTGCTACCAGTGCCGTCCGCAAAGCGGGTCCCGCCGTGGCACTGTCCAGGTGAACGACACCAGTGCCGAGCACCGGCTGAGCCCGCACCCAATCCCAGAGTTCACGAGATGACAACGGCAACGTTACGGTGGCTGCCTGCGTGACCGCCGGCCACATCGCTGTTGTGCTGGCGATTGTTCCAAGGGTGGCGAGCAGCTGACGACGGGAGAAAGCGTGTGGACTGTCTGTCATTGAATATGGGCTTCGGTGCGACAAATGGCCGTGTTACTGTACTTCAAGGGCAGCCGATAATGGCTGCCTTAAGCAAATAAGATCGCGTACCCAGGCAGCATGTCCAGTCCCTATCTCGAACGCATTCTCAAGGCGCGAGTCTACGACGTCGCCATCGAGTCACCTCTTGAACTCGCTCCCCGACTCAGCCGGCGGCTGGGCAACACGGTGCTGTTCAAGCGCGAAGACCTGCAACCGGTGTTCTCCTTCAAGCTGCGTGGTGCCTACAACCGGATTGCACACCTCTCGGCAACGGTGGCTGGCCGCGGAGTGATCTGCGCGTCCGCCGGTAATCACGCCCAGGGCGTGGCGCTGGCGGCGAAGCGGCGCGGTATTCCTGCCGTCATCGTGATGCCGTTGACGACGCCACAGATCAAGGTGCAGGCAGTGGCCGACCTGGGTGGAGAGATCGTGCTGTTTGGCGATGACTATGATCACGCCTATGAGCATGCGCTCGAGATTGCCCGCACCCGCGGCATGACCTTCATCCATCCGTTCGACGATCCGGATGTCATTGCCGGACAGGGCACCATTGGCATGGAGATCCTGCGCCAGCACGCCGGAGAGGAGATCGACGCGATCTTCGTCCCTGTCGGCGGCGGTGGCCTGATTTCCGGCATAGCCGCGTACGTCAAGTCGCTGTTTCCGAAGATTCGCATCATTGGCGTCGAGCCTGAAGATGCGGCAGGCATGTATGAATCCATGAAGGCCGGCAGGCGGGTTACGCTTGAGCGCGTCGGTACTTTTGCCGATGGTGTTGCCGTGCGGCGCGTCGGCGAGGAAACGTTTCGGCTGTGCCAGGAACTCGTCGACGAGATACTGCTGGTCACAACGGATGAACTCTGCGCCGGCATCCAGGACATTTTTGAAGACAACCGGACGATCGTCGAGCCGGCGGGCGCACTTGCCGTAGCGGGGATCAAGAAATACGTCGCCCGCGAGGGTTGCACGGGTCGTACGTTCATCTCGATCAACTGCGGCGCGAACATGAATTTCGACCGGCTCCGGCATGTGGCGGAGCGCGCGCAGCTCGGTGCACAACGCGAGGCACTGGTGGCCGTCGAGATTCCCGAGGAAAAGGGCAGCTTCCTCAGGTTCTGTGAAATCCTTGGCACGCGCAGCGTTACGGAATTCAACTACCGCCATGCAGATGCTTCCAGCGCACGCATTTTCGTCGGCGTCGCGCTGACGGATGGCCGCAGGGAGCGGGAGTCGCTGGTGCGACGGTTGACTGAAGCGGGCTATCCCGTGGTCGACATGACCGACAACGAGATGGCGAAACTGCATGTGCGCTACATGGTGGGCGGACATGCGCATGGCCTTGAGCACGAGCGATTGTTCCGCTTCGAATTTCCGGAGCGGCCGGGCGCACTGCTCAAATTCCTGCATGCCATCGGTACGCGCTGGAACATCACGCTGTTCCACTATCGCAACCAGGGATCGGACTACGGGCGGGTGCTGGCTGGCGTACAGGTGCCACCCGCGGAAAACGAGGAGTTTGCAAGTCACCTGCGCGAATTGAAGTATGTCTTTGCCGAGGAAACAGCCAATCCCGTGTATCGACTCTTCCTCGGCGCGTGACGTCGGGTATCGGCCGGGCCTGTCGTGAAAAAGCGCCTGGCATTGACCTACAAATGGGCTCGCCGCGTTGCCATCGCGATTGTGGGTGGAACAGTACTGGCGGTCGGCATCGCCATGGTTGTGCTGCCCGGGCCGGCGCTGGTCGTGATCCCGGTGGGGCTGGGTATCCTCGGCCTGGAATTTGCTTTCGCAAGACGCTGGCTCAAGGCGCTCAGGGAGAAGGGCGCGTATGTCGTCGGGCGCGTCAAGCAGTCCTCACGAAGTTCGTCAGCCGATGACCCATGAAGAAGGTGCCAGGCGGATGACCGGGGCGTTTCAACACCGCGACTTCGTCTATCTGTTGAGCGGCCGCTTCCTGACGAGTTTTGCAGCGCAGATGATGACGGTGGCCGTTGGCTGGCAGGTCTACGCCGTCACCCGGGATCCGCTCGACCTCGGGCTCATCGGGCTCTCGCAGTTTCTGCCTTTCGTGGTGCTGATCCTGCCGGCGGGCTACGCGGCTGATCATCTGGATCGCCGTCGCATCGTGACGTCCTGCTATGCGGTGCAGGCGCTCTCCGCTGGATTGCTGCTGCTGCTGACGTCGACGGGCATGAAGTCGATCGAGCTGGTCTTCGCGGTGATGGTGCTGCTCGGCATTGCACGCGCATTTTCGATGCCGACCGGTCAGGCGTTGCTGCCGAATGTCGTGCCTGCGAAGGATTTCAATCAGGCAGTCGCCCTGAGCTCGTCAAGCATGCATATCGCGACGGTATTCGGACCGGTGCTTGGCGGTGTGCTGTTTCTCGGCGGAGCTGAACTCGTCTATGGCGCAGCCGGACTGTTGCTGCTGGTCTCGATGACGATGACGCTCTGGATTCGCGGCGGAGGGCGAATCAATCTGCAGAGGGAGCCGGCCACGCTGCATGCTCTGCTGTCGGGGTTGCGCTTTGTACGCTCCCGGCCGGTAGTACTGGGGGCGATTTCGCTGGACCTGTTCGCGGTGCTGTTCGGGGGTGCAACGGCATTGCTGCCCGCCTATGCCAGTGACATTCTCCATGTGGGGCCCGTGGGCCTCGGTCTGCTGCGGACTGCTCCCGGTGCAGGAGCCGCGCTCTGCGCGCTGGTCATCGCCTTCGTGCCGATTACACGCCATGTCGGCAGCTGGATGTTTGGCTGCGTGGCACTTTTCGGCGTCGCCACCGTTGTCTTCGGCGCGTCGACCGTTTTCTGGATTTCGCTGGCGGCCCTGGTCGTGCTCGGTGCGGCTGACATGGTGAGCGTTTATATCCGTCATCTGCTCGTGCAACTTGAAACGCCGGATGAGATTCGCGGACGTGTCAGCGCGGTCAGCGCGGTCTTCATCGGTGCTTCCAACGAGCTGGGCGAATTCGAATCCGGAGTGACGGCGTCGTGGTGGGGCGTGGTCCGCGCTGTGGTCATCGGCGGTATGGCCAGTGTTGCGGTAGCTGGCTTGTGGATGAAGCTGTTTCCCGTACTTGCGAAAATGCAGTCGTTTCCACTGCCTGTCGACAGCGGAGTCGTTGACCGGAGCGCGAGGCGGGTAGAGTGACGCCGCGGGCCGCGGTTACGCGGACCTGAAACATTTCACTTAAGGTCAGTTAAGGTCCGACTGCCGGCCCCTGCAACCACGGTCAGCCGGTCGCGGCGGTCGCGTTTACACCGCGCCCTTGGCGTATACTCGGTCGGCATCCAGGAAATTGCCTCAGGTGTCGCGATTGCGCCCGACGGAGATTCCCATGTCGCAAACCACCCGACCCGACGATATTGTTGCGCACCAGCCTGCGGCTGGTGTCTGCCCGGGCTGTGCCGTCGGCGGCAACGGCTGTGATTGCGCTGGCGCTGTCTGGATGCATGACCGCCAAGATTGAAGAGAACAGGCAAGCCGCCACGAAGATCAACTCCGACGAGGCAGTCGTGCTGCTCGCCAAGCCGCATCTCGAAGGCACCGGTACCGAGAGCGAATTCCTCGATTGCCTGGAGCGCGAACTGGTCGGGCGCAAAGTCTCCGCTGAGGCCGCAACGGCCAAAGAGGCCGGCAAGCCCAACAATCCGCGCAGCAGGCAGGCGAACCAGCCTTTTCAGATCTATGCCGACGGCCAGTTCGTCGATGCACTGTATCCGTGGCTGGAACCCAGTACTGCTCCCGCCAGTGCGGAGGGGATTGGAGCCTTACTGTCGAGGCCCGGGGTGGGAGATCTGGTCACCGCCATGGGGGTGCGCTACATCATCTGGATCGACGGCACGACCAAGAAGACCGATGGTGGCGGCAGTGTTGCCTGTGGCGCAGGCCCGGGGGGTGCAGGCTGTATCGGTCTCGGCTGGTGGGAGAAACAGTCCGACTACCAGGCGACGGTGTGGGACCTGCGTGACCGGATCGGAGTGGGTGATGTCACCACCGCAGTGAACGGTACGTCCGTCTTCATCGGGGCGATCGCGCCTATTCCGATCATCATGCCGGTGCAGAGCACAGCCTGTGATCGGCTGGCAGCCCAGCTCAAGACTTTTCTGATTGGCGACGGCGAGGATGTAATCAACTGACCGCAATCAGGCAGTCAGGTGCCGTTCAGCTTCGCAAGCCCACACTCGCCAGGCACGCGCAGTCGTAGATTAAGGTGCAAAGTCCATGGATCGAGTTTCCACCCTCGTAGCAGCGCAACTGCAGCGCGGAGCCGCGATCGGCGCAGTGGCAGCGCTGCTGGCCATGGCAGGGTGTGCCACTTCGTCAAGTAGCGGTTCCTCGGGGGGCATGCCATCTGCAGGCGGATCTACTTCCTCGAGTTCATCCTCGTCCGGTTCGTCCTCTTCCTCTTCTTCATCGTCCTCCTCTTCAGGAAGCTCAGGCAGTTCAGGCAGCAGACCGAGTGCCGGCACGCCCGGCCAGTCGCCAGGTTCGGCATCGCAGACCTCCCCGTCGGGTGGCACTGCGGCATCCACTTCAGACCCGAGCGGAGCTTCTTCGTCAACAGGCTCACCCGGAGGCCAGTCTTCTGGCCAGACAGGGCAGGGTTCGTCCGCGGGGACAGAGGGAGCGACTTCGTCGGGCTCGCAAGCCGGGGCGCAGTCGGGTGCAAGCGGCGGACAGGCTGGGCAAACGGGCTCCTCCGGGTCGAATGGGGGGTCGAACGGCATGCCAGCGTCGGGCGGCGCCAGCGCCTCGGCGGGTTTTCCGACACCCGGCGGTGGATTACCGAGCGCCGGCATTCCGGGTGAGGGATCCAGCTCTGCTGGCGGAGCAGCGGGGCAACCGGGCACGTCCTCGTCGCAATCGCCGTCATCGGGCGCAACCAACGGCGGGGGTGGAAGCGAAGAGAGCATTTTTGCGAGCACGGGCGCTCAGGGTGGCGGTGCTTCGCAAGCAGGCGGAGTCAGTTCCACGTCCGGCGGCGATGCGGGCTCCGCCAGCGGCGGATCAGCTTCGCAAGGGAATGGTGGAGGCTTGCCAGGTGGGCAATCCGGCGGGCCAACAGAAGGCGGTGACAGCCAGGTGGACAGTCAACCGGGCAAGGCGGCCCAGGCGGTGACGGAAGTACAGCAGGAGTTCCCGGTGGCGCATCGTCCACCAGCGGCGGAGCGGGTGGGTCAGCAGGGGCAGCGGGGGGCACGGCTGGTGCGGCTGCTGGCGGTGCCGGCGGTGCAATGCCTCAGGGTTCTGGCGCTGGTAGATCGGGTGGCACTGGCGGAGCCGGCAGTGGTCCCATGACTGGCGAGGAACAGCGCGCCGACATCAATCGCCGCATCGAGGAAACTTTCCGCGTATTTGATGGCCACCTGCGCAAGGAACAGGAGGTCCTCGCCCAGGCACGCGGCTCTGCCGGCGGCGGCTCAGGTGCAGCCGGTGTTGCCGGCGCGGCGGGCGCCGCCGGCTCGGACGAAGGTGCCGGGTCCGGGAAAGGAGAGGGGCAGGGACAAGGTGAAGGTGATGGCGCGGGTGAAGGCGGTGGCGCAGACAAAGGCGCTGGCCAGAGCGGCGGGGCATCCGGTGGGCAAGGTTCCGGATCGCAGAATCCCGGCCAACAGGGCGGCGGCGGCGGAGGTGTCGGCGGAGGCGCGGGGGGTGGATCGGGACCCAACACAGTGCCCGCTGGTATTCCGGACGGCAGTGACGACGATATCGTTGCCCGGCAGTTGCGCGAAGCCGCAATGAAGGAGAATGACCCCGAGTTGCGCGAGAAGTTGTGGCAGGAATATCGCGACTACAAGAAGGGCGCCTGAAACGTGAGCCGGATACAGTGGCCTGAGACATGAGTTTGAGACCCGTGAAAATCCCGACTGTGTTGATGCGGGCTTCCGCTCCGCTGGTGCTTGCTGCTTTAGCGCTTGGCATGAGTGCGTGCGTCGTTGAAACCCGCCCGGTTGACCGTGTCAATGCGGTCCAGGCGACCACCGAGATCGCGCAGGAGCAACTGCTCGACGTCGGCGTGCAGTTACTCGATCCGAACATTCCCGAGGATGAGAAAGAGCAGGAAGAGCTGAAGATTTTCCCGGATGTGCGCAAGGCGGAATCCCGCTACATGCCGATGCGCTTGCGCAGCACGCTGGAAGGCACCGGGCAGTGGGGGCAGGTGCGAGTGGTACCTGCGGAAGCGGATTCACTCGACGTGATCGTCTCGGGAAGGATCCTCGAGTCGAACGGCATGAGGCTGAAACTCGATATCAGTGTCCGCGATGCATCCGGTCGTACGTGGTTAACCAAGGTCTACGAGGCTCCCGCAGATACGCGGTCCTATCGCGATACCAGCGGCCGACCGCGGGATCCCTTCCAGAACCTGTACAGCGAAGTCGCCAACGACATGCTCGCTGCGCGGGAGAAACTGGTGGCTGCCGATCTCGAAGCAATCCGCCGCGTCTCGGACCTGCGTTTTGCCGCCGATCTCGCGCCGTATGCCTTCAAGGACTACCTGAAGCAGGACAAGAAAGGCAATTACAAGGTGCAGCGGCTGCCGGCTGCAGACGATCCTCTGCCCGCGCGGATCGAACTCATTCGGGAGCGCGACTATGCGTTTGTCGATACGCTGAACGAGCACTACGCGCTGTTCAGTGAAAACGTCGCGGAGCCTTACCAGAACTGGCGCCGTTACAGCTACGACGAGATCGAGCAGGAAACGGCGGCCAGGCGTGCTGCGATGAATCGCAAGCTCCTCGGGGCAGCGGCAATCGTGGCAGGCATCATCGCCGGCGCGAACTCAGACACGTATATCGGCAGCGCGGCGGCCACTGCAGGCATCGTTGGTGGCGTCTACGCGGTCAAGAGTGGCTTCGACAAGGCGGCCGAAGCCAAGCTGCATTCGGATTCATTGAAACAGCTGGGCCAGTCATTCCAGTCCGAGGTGCAGCCGATGGTCGTCGAAGTCGAGGGCCGGACTTTGCAGCTGACGGGTACCGCCGAAGAACAATTTCATGAATGGCGGCGCCTGCTGAAGGAACTCTACGAGAACGAAACGGGTCTTGCAGCAGGAACGACGGATGCTGCGGCCGGCAAGGGCAGCCAGACAAGCGCTGCCGACCGCTGAGGCGTTTCGCACGGCTCTACAATTCGGGCATCCCATGACCAACACCAGCGGGCAGGTGCTGTCTGCCAGATTCGTATTGGTTCGTGCCCTGGGGCAGTCCGCCACCGGGGAAGTCTGGCTTGCCCAGGATCGCGAGCTGGGCGGCCACGTTGCCCTCAAGTTCCTTGCACCCGAGTTCGCCAATCACGCAGTGCTAACCGCTGCCCTCGAGCGGGAATGCGCCCGGCTCAAGGTCCTCGTTCATCCGAATATCGTGCGGGTCGATGGCCTGTATCGCGAAGCGGGCCAGATCTGGATAGCCATGGAGTACCTGGCGGGAGGCGACCTCACGCAGTACCGGGGCCGTCCGGCAACGGAGGTGCTTCGAGTCGCCATCCCGGTCGCCGAGGCGCTGGCTTACGCCCATGGTGCAGGCATCATTCATCGCGACGTCAAGACGGCGAATGTCCTGCTGGCGATCGACGGCAGCCCCCGCCTTGCTGATTTCGGCATTGCGCTGGCCTTTGGCGAGATTCCGGAGTTCAGGCTGGGTCGCGGCTCGCTCTACAGCATGAGTCCGCAGCAACTGAGCGGTGCAGCTGCGCAGCCTGCCGACGATGTCTATGCATTTGGCGTGCTGCTTTACGAGCTGCTGTCCGGGTATCCGCCTTTCTATCCCGACATCGATGCTGACAAGATCGCGACGCAGCCTGTGCCGCCACTGGTCGCGCGCTATCCGGTCCCGGACGCGGTCAATTCACTGGTCGAGCACTGTCTGGCAAAAGAACCCGAGCAACGACCCGACATGAGTGCGGTTGTCCGGGGTTTGCAGCAGGTTCTTGAAGAAGAGCGCAACCGCAGCGTTGCTCCCCGCGTCGGCGCCGCGCCAATCCTGAAGCCACCCGTTACCGAGGCGCCTCTGCAGGCACGTTGGCAACGTACCGTGCCCAGCACGAGCCCTTCGGCCCAGGAACTGCGCAGCGAGGGCTTCAGAAAAGGAGTGACCGCCGCGGCATTGCTGTTGCTCATCGTCGCTGTGGGTGTGGTCTTTTTCGTGCTGCCCAATCGGGTTGCCGCGCCTCTACCCGCTGTGGCAGTGATCGCGACGCCGGCACCTCCGCCCCAGAATGCGGGTCCCGTTGATCTGGCGGCGCTGGCTGTCCTGAAACAGCAGGCGGATGACCAGCTGGCGGCCATCAGTCCCCGAGTTGCCGGCCTGAAGGACCGAGTCGCCGACCAATGGGCCGGCAACGAGTGGAATGCACTGCAGGCGCAACTATCCAGGGCGTCGGAAAGCTACGCTTCGCGAGATTATGCTGCAGCAAGCTCAGCTTATGAGGCTGCAGCAAAACAGCTCGATCAGCTTGAGTCACGCGCCGGCGAAGTTCTGAAGGAGACCCTCGCCCGCGGCGCGACGGCACTTGAGCAGGGGAGTGCGGTGACCGCACAGCAGGTATTTTCCCTCGCGTTGCAGCTCGCCCCGGGCCAGCCAAGCGCCACCAAAGGTTTGCGTCGGGCGCAGTCCCTGGATACCGTAGCGGCTTTGGTTAATCAGGCGGAAGCTTTTGAAAAAGAAGGAAAATTACCTGTCGCAGCCGATGCATTCGCACGTGCAGTCCAACTCGATCCCGAGTCGCGGCGGGCCAGTGCGGGCTTGGCCAGGGTCCAGGCGCGAATAGCCGGCGACGCTTTTGCTGAGGCCATGGCGCGCGGTTTTGCTGCACTTTCCGCCAGGAACTTTACTGCAGCAAAAAGAGACTTCGAGAACGCCCGCGGCATGCGGCCACAGGCGCCGGAGGTCCAGCAGGCCCTGCAGCAGCTGGAGCAGGAGGAGCGTACCGCGACCATCGCCACCCGGCTGGCGAGCGCCAGGACCCATGAAGCTGCGGAGCGCTGGCAACCGGCTTTGGCTGACTATCAGGCCGTCCTGCAACTGGATGCTACGGTCGCGGCCGCCCAGCAGGGTGTGGAACGCGCGTCACCCCGCGCTGTGCTCAATGATGAGCTGCAACTGTATGTAACCCAGCCGGAGCGCCTGTTCAGTCCACCGGTTCGGGAGTCGGCACGTGCCACACTGGCCCGTGCCAGGTCCGCGACTCCGCAGGGACCGGTTCTGGAGAAACAGATCTCGACGCTGGATGAGTGGCTCAGGCGCGTGACGATTCCGGTCCAGGTCGCGCTCGAATCCGACAATCTGACCCAGGTGACGATCTACCGTGTCGGTGAACTCGGCCTGTTTACCCGCAAGGCGGTCGAACTGACGCCGGGCAAATACACGGTGGTGGGCACGCGGCCGGGGTTCCGAGACGTTCGCCGTGAAATCACCGTCGTGCCCGGAGTCGACCCCGCGCCCGTGATCATTCGCTGTGAGGACAAGATTTGACTGCCGCACTGACCCTGCAAGACGCGCTCGGCGAGAGATCATTTACTGCGGCTGAGTTTCCGCTCAGCGTTGGCGGTCCGGGCTGCACTATCGTGCTGGCGGGTGGATTCGACGGGCCCGTCGCCTGGTGCGCGTTACATGAGGAAGAGCTGTTCCTGCAGCCGACGGAAGGTACCGAACTCAACCACAACGGGTTGCCGGTGCGGGGCTCGGTGTGGCTCAAGGTGGGCGATGTCGTGACGCTGGGGTCGGCCCGGTTGCGCCTCGCCAGTCAGGGCGGTCGCAACGTCCTGGTCGTTGAGGATGGCAGCGCGGGAAACATCACCGCACCACCGGTCCTGGAGCCGAGTCAGCGTGTCTCCGGCAGCACGGTCGATGATGACGAAAGGATCGAAGCGATTCAGTTTCGTGCAGGTCCGGCGTCAGCCGCGCGCGGGCGGCGATTCAATCCAAGAAGGGTCATCCTGCCGGTCGTCGCTGTCGCGTTCGCCCTGGCGTTGTGGTTCGTTTTCACTTCGGTGTCCTTGATCGTCAATGTTCCGTCGGGCGCTGATCGCATTGCATTGCAGGGCAGCCTGCCTGCGCTGCGGCTGGGATCGCAGTACCTGCTGCGACCAGGCCAGTACCAGTTGCACGTCGAGCGTGCTGGCTTCCGGCCGCTGACGCAGACCGTCGAGGTCACGTCTCAGGCCAACCAGCAGGTAGAAGTCACGCTTGAAAAGCTGCCTGGAGTGCTGCGGGTGACAGTGCCGGTGGCGGCGACAGTCAGTATTGATGGTATGGCGGTCGGTCCCGCACCTGCCGATTTTGAGCTGTCTCCCGGCAAGCACACCGTGGCCATCGCCGCGCCCCGCTACCGCGAATTCACAACGGAGCTGGAAATCGAAGGCGCGGGAGTCACGCAGTCGCTGAGCCCCGAACTGGTTCCAGCCTGGGCAAAACTGACTGTCAGTTCGGAACCTGCCGGGGCCGAGCTGTTCGTCGCCGGGGAAAAACGCGGCGTGACCCCCATTGAGACCGAAGTCCTTGAAGGCAGCCATCCCCTCGAACTCAGGCTCAAGGGATTTACGCCCTGGACGACGGATCTCAGGGTGGTCGCCAATGAGCCCCAGGTAGTCGGACCGATTCGCCTTGGATTGCCTGACGGGCAGCTACTGGTACGCAGCAATCCATCAGGTGCCAGCGTGACGATTGGTGGCGCGTATCGTGGGCAGACGCCGCTTGAGCTCACGATCAGGCCCGATCTCGCGCAGTCCATGGTGCTCGCAAGGCCGGGTTATGAGTCGCTTGAACGCAGCGTAACCGTCGGGCCGGGAGCTCGGCAGGTACTGGTCCTTGAACTCACCGGCATCTATGGCGAACTCACAGTCACTGCCCAACCAGCCGATGCGCAGTTGTTCGTCGATGGCGAGGCCAAGGGGGCCGCGAACCAGAAACTGCGCCTGACTGCGACCACCCACGAGATCGAGATCCGCAAGCCCGGTCTGGTGTCGCACAAGGTCGCCGTCACCCCTCGTCCCGGATTGCCGCAGGCTGTCAATGTGACATTACTGACGCCGGACGAATCCAAGGCGGCGGCGATTCCTGCAGTGATTGCGTCGAAGGCAGGGGAACTGAAGTTGTTGCCGCCGGGTCGCTTCACCATGGGCAGTTCCCGCCGTGAGCCCGGCCGTCGCGCCAACGAGGCGCAACGCGAAGTGGAGCTGAAAAGGCGTTTCTATCTCGGCACGCGCGAAGTCACGAATGCGGAATTCCGCCAGTTTCGTGCCGACCACCGATCCGGCTTTGTAGGCGCCCATTCCCTGGATCTGGACCGACAGCCGGTCGTGAATGTGGGCTGGCAGCAGGCCGCGGCGTTCTGCAACTGGTTGTCGCAGCAGGAAGGCCTGCCGGCAGCGTACGAAACGAAGAACGGTTCCCTGGCACCGATAGTCCCCGCGACCACCGGCTACAGGCTGCCGACCGAAGCGGAATGGGAGTGGGCGGCACGCTACGAGCGTGGGACGGCGACACGACGTTATCCATGGGGTGAGGCACTGCCCGTTGCACCTCGCTCAGGCAACTATGCGGATTTCTCGGCGCGGATCGTTGTCCAAGATGTCATTCCGGACTATGACGACGGCTACCCGGCGAGCGCTCCGGTCGGCAGCTTTCCAGCCAATGCGCTGGGCCTGTTCGACATGGGCGGTAATGTCGCCGAGTGGACCCAGGACATCTACACTGTGACGGCGGACGCGAGCCAGGTGGCCATCGATCCGCTCACCGGCGGTGAAACCGGTCAGCGGGTCATCCGCGGGTCAAGCTGGCACCAGTCTGGCGTCACCGATCTCAGGCTGACAGCTCGCGATTTTGGATCCAACACGCGCACCGACCTCGGTTTCCGTCTGGCGCGTTACGCGGAGTAGGCACATGACGGTGCACTCGATTCAGGACAGCAATAGCGGCAGTGACATTGCTGGCAGGACTCGCCGCGCTGGCAGCGACTCCTGTGCAAACTCCGGCAACACCGGCAGCGGCAACCCCTGCCCCTTCAGCACCGGTGCAGCCGGCAAAAGCGCCCGCGGCACCACCGGCAACAGCAACCACACCGGCACAAGCGACAACTACGCCGGCAGCAGTCAAACCCGCTGCCACAGCAACTCCAGATGCACCTTCGCCCGCGGCGACTCCGCAGCGGTTCGTGCCAAGTGAAGCGGTTCGTGCCGACTTCGACGTGTCTTTTCCAATCGATATCTGACAGGGCAGGAAAGCGTCATGAACAAGAAATCCAGGACTTCCGATTTCCTCATCGAAGTTTTCTCGCTCGTGATCATCATCACGGTGGTACAGGGTATTTACGCCACGATGATCAGGCCGCGGGCGGAAGAGGTTCGCCAGAAGGATCTGATCGCAATGGCGGCCGATCCGAACTACGTTCCGGAACTGCATGCGCTGGTCGTCATCAAGGACTACGAGCCGGAGGTCTGCTTCATCTTCGCAGCCTGGGCGCTCACGATCATGACGTACCGTGCGATACGCGTGAACGCCCAGCGCAAGCTCCTCGACACCGACCTGCTGCAGTTGCGCGAAGGCATGAAGATCCTGCCCGAGGATTCACGTGAGTACGCGCGCCAGATCGAATCGCTGTCTGCAGAAACCCGGAGCTTCCTGCTGCCGCGGGCACTGCTGACTGCGCTGCATCGATTTGGCGCGACCCGCAATATCCAGGACGTCGCCACTGCGGCGCGCAGCGTGTGCCAGCACGAGAACGATCGTCTGGATTCAGAACTGTCGATGGTGCGGTTCGTCGCATGGGCCATTCCGGCGATCGGCTTCGTCGGCACCGTGCGGGGTATCGGCGCGTCGTTGCAACAGGCGCACAAAGCCGTTGAAGGCGACGTCTCCGGTGTCGTGTCTGGCCTCGGCACCGCGTTCAACGCAACGCTGGTCGCCCTTTCACTCAGCATCCTTGTCATGCTGGTGCTGCATCAGCTGCAACTGCGGCAGGAGCGCATGGTGCTCGACACCGAGGACTATCTCGACACGCATGTCGTCCGGCACATGCTGGCGCGCTAGCCACAATCTGATACGGAGCCTTTCGCAGTGACGCTGCTTGCCCTCGAACTCAACGATGCCGGTTTGCTGCTCGCGCGCATTTCTGCCGCGGGGGACAGCGAGATCCTGGCCGAGAGCCCGGGGTTCGCATTGCTTGAAGGCAGCAATGTCCTGACGGGCGAAGCCGCTGCTGCGCGTGCACGACAGCGGCCTCTGTTTGCCCACAGCACGTTCTGGCGCGAGCTGGGCGTGACGCCGCTCCCGCGCCCCACTGCCGAATTCCAGACCACGGCGGATGTCGCCTTCGCTCACCTGGTGCAGATTCTGAAACCCCTGCTGACGGGTGAGGATCAGTTGCTCATCGCGGTACCCCCGGGTTACTCCCGTGATCAGCTCGGCATCCTGATCGGCATCGTCAATGAAGCGGGCCTGCCGCTGGCCGGAATGGTTGACGCGGGGTTGGCAGCCAGTTCCCTCGAGGCGGCGCCGCGTCGCGTATTGCATCTTGACCTCGAGCTGCATCGTGCTGCGTTGACGGTGCTTGAGCATCAGGGTGAAGGACAAGGACTGAAGCGCAGTCATTTTGAATTGCAGCCGCGGCTCGGTTGGCTGGCCCTCCAGCAGGCGTGGATCGAAGCCGTCGCTGAAACCTTCGTCCGCAGGACGCGATTCGATCCTCTGAATCAGGCTGTATCCGAGCAGTCAGTCGTCGATCAGCTCCCCACGTGGCTCGCGGCACTGAAAGCCCAGGACACAGTGACGGCTGAAATCGCCTTCGCTGGCGAGACGCATCAGGTCGAGCTGACGCGACAGCAGATGATCGACGCAGTCCAGAGCCGATATGCAGAGCTGGTGCGGCTCGTGCAAACCGCTCGCCCGGCAGGCGAGGCCGTTGAGTTGCGCATTGCCCATCGGCTCGCGGAATTGCCTGGAGCGCTTGAGCAGTTCAGTACGTTGCGTGATTGCGAAATCCGCGTGCTGCCGAGAGGGGCGGCGGCTCTCGGCGCTTTGCAGCATGCAGCCTCGATCCAGCGCCCGGTTGAAGCATTGACGTTGATCTATCGCCTCTCGGTACCTCTGGCGGCGAGTGCCGGGTCCGGCGACATCGACAACGACAGCCTGCCCGCCGAACACCGCCCCACGCATGTGCTGTTCGCAGGACGAGCGTGGCCGATCACTGCGGAGCCCTTGAGTCTCGGCTGGGCAATTCCGGACGGTAAACGCGCCCTGACGGTGCCGGCTGGCGCACCCGGCGTTTCTCGTCTGCATTGCACGCTGGTCAGGCGCGAAGGCATCACGACGATCGAGGATCACAGCACGTACGGTTCCTACGTCAACGAAGAGCGCGTCAAAGGCAGGACGGTCCTGCGTGTCGGGGATCGCCTGCGACTCGGAGCTCCAGGTGTGCAGCTCGATCTCATTCAGATTGTGAGCGACCATGGCACGCCGCCAGTTTGACATCTTCAGCATGTCGTTCCTCGACACGATCTGCTGTGCGTTCGGCTCGATCGTGCTGCTTTACATGATCCTCAATGCCACGAGCGGCAAGAACTTCCAGAAAGACACGGCGGCCTTGCGGGCCGAGGCCGATCGCCTTGAACAGGAAGTTCTCGAGGGCTACCAGAGCCTCGCTGATGCCCGCAATTCCATGGAGCAGACAACTGAAGAAGCGAAGCGCATGGAAGGCCTGGGCACGCGAGTGCTGGAGGAAACGACGCGGCTCAAGGTCGAGCTTGCGGATGCAGAAGGCTCCACTCTGTCGCGCCGGGAAGCAATTGAACGCCTCAAGGCGGATCTCAAGGCACTGGATGAAGGCAAGCGTCGTCTCGAGGGCGGCGCCCAAAGTCCCGGTGCGCCTGGCAATCGGGTGCGGGGTTTTATCGGACAGGGTGATCGGCAGTATCTGACGGGCCTGAAAGTAGGCGGCGAGCGGGTCTTCATCCTGGTCGATGTGTCAGCCAGCATGCTCGATGAGACTGTCGTGAACGTTCTGCGCATGCGCAACATGGCGGATTCCCGCAAGCTGCTGTCGGAGAAATGGCAGCGTGCCGTTGGCACCGTCGATTGGTTGCTCGCGCAGATTCCGCCGGCGTCCAAGTTCCAGGTCTATGCGTTCAACACGACGGCGACACCGCTGGTCAAGGACAGCGCCGGCAAATGGCTCGAGGGCAACAACGCCGAGGCGCTGAACGGGGCGATTACCGCGTTGCGCGAGCGCGTACCCAAGGATGGCACGAGCCTCGAGAATGCCTTTGCCGCGGTCACCGCGATGAATCCCAGGCCCGACAATGTCATTCTGATCACCGACGGTCTGCCGACGCAGGGGGTTTCGGCTCCGATGATTCGCAAGACCGTCGATGGCGAGGAACGCCTGAAGCTGTTTGAGCGCGCCATGGGCCGCTATCCGCGCGACGTTCCGCTTAACGTGATCCTGTTGCCGATGGAAGGGGATCCCTCGGCGCCGGCCGCCTTCTGGGTGGCATCCCGCAACACCGGCGGGTCGTTCCTGAGCCCGGCGAAGGACTGGCCATGAAGCGCCGCCAGGAGTTCCAGGTTTTCAGCATGTCGTTCCTCGACACGATCTGTTGTGCGTTCGGCGCGGTCATTCTGCTGTTCATGCTGAGCAAATTCGGTGAACCCAAGGCGCTGGAACAGGCGCGGCGCGAACTTGAAGGGCAGATCGTCGCACTCGATCAGGAACTGAATGAGCTGCGCGGGCAATCGGTCGTCCTCAATCGCGATCTGACCGCAAAGCAGCAGCAGGTCTCCGAGGAAAAGGCGCGGATTGCCCGCTTGCGCGGCGACCTCAGTGACATTCAGGGTCGCTTTTCAGCGTCCAAGCAGGAATCCGAAGTCGCCAACGACATACAGGGACAGCTGGTCGCTGCGCAACAGCAGCTGAGCGAGGAAATGAAACGCCTGCTGGGCAGCAATTTTCGCCGTCGACCCGAGGATGAAACCATTGGCGGCATTCCGGTCGACAGTGAATATGTCATCTTCCTGATCGACACTTCGGGCAGCATGTTCAACTATGAGTGGCCGCAGATGCTGCAGAAGGTCGAGGAGACGCTCAACGTCTATCCGAAGCTGAAGGGCTTCCAGGTCATGAATGATGTCGGTACGCCGATGTTCCCGAGCTATGCGGGCAAATGGATTCCTGACAGCCCCGGACAGCGCAAGACGGTGATCGACCGGTTGCGCAACTGGAACGCGTTCTCGGCTTCGAACCCCGCTGGCGGCATCGTTTCCGCAATCAGAACCTACTGGGCCAAGGACAAGAAAATCAGTCTGTACGTCTTCGGCGACGAGTTCACCGGCCCGTCGATCGATTCCGTCGTCAAGACCGTTGATCTGGTGAATCGCGAGGATCAGACGGGTGAACGGCTCGTCCGCATCCATGCGATCGGATTTCCGGTGCGACCTGATGCGCCGCAGTACACGAGTATCCGCTTTGCGACCCTGATGCGGATTCTGTGCGCACGCAACGGAGGAACGTTCGTGGGGTTGCAGGAGCCGCGCAGTGGGGCGCGCCTGCGCATTGGCCAGCTGGAAAAGAAAACTGCAGCCACGCCGGCGTCGTGACAGGCAGCCTCGGCCATTGCATCAGCGTCCGCGAAGGAGTAACACGTTCACATGATTCGGCGGCAGCAACTTGGTGTGATCGGGCTTCTTGCCCTGCTCGCGGCAGTCAGCGGGTGCAGCACACTGCGTCTTGAAGCACAGCCGAATATCCCGCAACCGGTCATTGTAAAAATTCCGGTATCGGTCGCCTTGTTCATACCGATCGAGTTTTCGAGTTATGTATTCAAGGGTGAGCGCTACGGCTTCAACTGGGAGGTGGCTCTAGGGGCGGCCCAGAGCGAAGGCGTATCGCGCCTGATGAATGCAATGTTCGAGAAGGTCGTTGCTGTCGATAACATAGCCGGCGCCCAACAGATGGATTCCGGCATCCGTGCCATTCTGGAGCCGACAGTCGAGGACTTTTCTTTCGTGACTCCGCGGGATGCGGGCACCCAGTTCTACGCGGTCAGCATCAAGTACCGCGTCAGCGTCTACACGCCGGATGGCAGGTTGGCCGAGTCCTGGCCATTCACGGGCTATGGCATCGTGCCCGCTTCGGGAATGAGTGCAGAGAAGCCGCTCGCGAGGGCTACGGCCCTTGCAATGCGTGACGCAGGAGCCAAGCTGGTAGTGGAATTCCGCGAACAGGCAATTATCCGTGGGCTGCTGCCCGCTCCTGCGCAGCCCGATACCCTGGATCCTGCAGTGGCGCCGCAGCCGCTACCGTCAGAGCAGGTTCCTGCTGCTGCAGCGGCACCCGTAGCCAGCGAGTCCACACCGCCCACCGCAGAAACTCGAGAACCTTCTTCCAGCGGTGCAAGCGCACCGTCACCGGCGCCTGCCGAGCTGCAACTCACTACTTCGTGAGTTCCTTGAAGGTCTGCTGGAAGCGGACGTTCGGCGTATCGACGGGCGCACCGTTTTCGAAGCGTGGTCGATAGAGGGCTTCGCGAATTGCAGCGAGCGTTTCGCGTTCCATGCGCTCGTTGCCGTCGCTCTCGACGACATGCGGCTCAACAACCTCGCCAGTTCGCGTGACCGTAAACTCGAGGACCAGCCGGCGCTCTATCGTTTTCTCGGGCGGGCGATCGAAGTAACGTCGAGCCACCTGCGGCAGTTCATAATCGAGCATGACGGGGAAACTCAAGGGATCACCGGCGAGTGCGGTTTCCTCGCTCGTCGTTGCACGCTGGGCCAGCGCGCGACCGTAGTAACTCGAGCGCCCTCGTCATGTCGTTCTTCAGCATGAACCAGTCGCCAGCGTCGACCAGCGCTGTGCGGTAGGTGAGCGGATTCCGCGCTTCCGTAGCTTCCATGATGCCGATAGCGCGCACTATCGCCTCCTCTCCTTCGGCAGGCAGACGCGTGCGACGCAAGGGCCGATAGGAGCCGTTGTACGACGTGAGCACCCCGGCATTCGCGAACAGCAATTCGCGGATGTAACTGCGTCCCAGGCTGCGCAGCGGATTGATCAGCAGCGCGTCGCTCACGCCGGCCTTCTTTTCGACGAGCTGAATGGCGCGCCGGTACAGTTGCCGTGCGGGTTCAAACTGACCCGAGCGGGAGTACCAGTCACCGACGAGATTCTGCATTTCGGCCATCCGGACGTCTTCGGGACCGTAGGCGTTTTCTGCTGTCTGCAGAATATTGCGGAACTGTTGTTCTGCCTCGGGCCAGCGCCCGAGTTCCGACAGGCTGTTACCGAGTTGCTGTCGTAAGGAACGCTGGCTGACGTCAAACAGGCCGTTGTGTCGCTGGCTTACGAGCAATGCTCTCTCGAGTACCTGCACGGCGTCTCCAGGGCGGCCCATCGAGGCCAGCGTGTAGCCGAGGCCGCTCAAAGGTTCCTGCAGGCCGCGATCGAGCGGCCCGCTCTGCTGCTCAACGATGGACACCGCCTTCCCGAAACTGATCTCGGCATTTGGCAGATCCTTGATCGCGAACTGCACCGTGCCCAGACGGATCAGCGCGTCCGCCGTCTCTCTTGAGCGTTCGCCGCTCCCTGCCACAGCCAGCTCTAACAGGCGCTCCGCGAGCGGAAGTGCGTCTGTCCAGCGTCGTTCAGCGGCACTGGCCAGATACTGGTTCAGAACAGTAATTCTTTCCGGTTCGGCTGGCTCAGCCGCTCCCGACATCCCACTGAAAGCCAGCAGGGCAGCAACCACAAAGCAGCTGAAATACCGGAATCGTTCCATGCACTACCCGAACCTGATTTGCAACGAGACGGACTAGAGATCCGGCGGAATCCCGATTGTTATGCGCAATAGGGCGTCTGTCAAAGAGGGCTCAGGACGTCGCTATTCCGGTCGCCGATGCGCCGTGCTGCGATGCGAACAGGTAGTGTGAGACCAGCCATTCCTGGCCCCTTTTGTAGCCCCAGAGCTCGGCGCACGCCATGAAGAATACCCGCCAGTAGACCCACCAGCGGCGCGCTTCGCCGGCACCATATGTCGTTGCGAGAATCGGCCAGATGCGATCCCGGTTCCTGTCCATGTTTGCGAGCCAGGCCTCGCTGGTTTTCTGATAGTGGGTGCCGTCCACGTGCCAGTGCTCCTGCAGCCGCACATCTTTCTGGAAGTAGGTGAGCAGTGAATCGCTTGGCATGATGCCGCCGGTGAAGAAGTATCGTCCCATCCAGTCGTGTTCACTTGTAACGTCAAAGGGATAGGCATAGGCGCGGTGCGTGAAAATGTGCACGAACAGCGTGGCATGCGGGCGCATCCAGCCGGTGATCCGCTCTAGAAGTTGTTCGTAGTTGCGCATGTGCTCAAACATTTCGACGGAGACGATCCGATCGAAGCGCTCTCCCTGCGTAAAGGCGAGTACGTTGACGTCACAGGTAATGACGCGAATATTCGTCAGGCCTCGCTCGAGGGCAATGGCCTCGATGAACTGGCGCTGTGTACGGGAATTCGAAACGGCAGTGATCCGTGCACGCGGCAAGCGTTCAGCCATCCACAGTGTCAAAGAACCCCACCCGCAACCCAGTTCGAGGATATCTTCGCCGTCGACCAGACGCGCCCGTTCGCAGGTCAGCGCCAGCATGCGCGCTTCTGCAGCATCGAGTGACTTGACGCCGGGATCGAAGTAGCACGATGAATACTTGCGATGACGGCCCAGAACGAAACCGAAGAACTCCGTCGGCAATTCGTAATGCTGTTCGTTCGCCTCACGGGTATGGATGGCGACAGGGCTGGCTTTGAGCTGTGCAACGAAGCGCATGAAGTGTTGCTGCTGTAGTTCGGTGTTGCCCTTGTCTTCATTGAGTAAACGCTCGGCCAGCAGGCGCCGGATGCCCGCCCGGATCACGATGTCCGGCAGCAGGTTGCGCTCGAGCAGCCAGAACGGCAGGGATATCGGAGTGACGGTGGGCGGCGAGTCGTTGGTCAGAGTGGTGGTCATGGGCTGGCGTGCTGGCTTTGGATGGGCGACAAAGAGTTCCGAGATTGGTTCCATAGTCACGACTTCACGACTTCACGACCTATACGTCTCTGCACTCGCTTTGGAGGCAGGGGAATGAAGACACTGGTCGTAGCCTGATAAGCGCGATACGCATCACCACGAGACCGCAGTGCCTGCTCCTCGGTCGGCTTGACGCCGGTGACATTGATCAGGAAGTGGAGCATCAGTACTGGCATCAGAATCGCGAGCCAGCCTGAGGGGGAGGCCAGAGCGAACAGGGCATAGCCAATCCAGATCGTCCATTCAAAAAAGTAATTCGGGTGTCTGGAATAGCGCCAAAGCCCGGTGTTGCAGGCCTTGCCGCGATTTTCCGGCGAGCGCCTGAAAGCCGCGAGCTGTCGGTCGGCCAGGCTTTCGCCACAGAGACCTGTGATCCACACCGCTGCTCCCGCAATCTCAAGCAGGTGTAACGAGGGTGACGGATTCATGCACGCGAGCAGCAGTGGCAACGCGAGGAACACATTCAGCGCACCCTGGAACAGGAAGAAAGCGAGAAACCGGGCATTGACATTCCCCCTCAGCTCCCATTCCTCTCTTAGCCGCCCATAGCGGCCTTCTTCAGGCTCACCAATGATGCGCACTGCCAGATGCGCAGCAAGGCGCAATCCCCAGAATGCATACATCGCGGCGATGAGCCAGCGACGCAATGGCCATCCGGGAGCAAGTGATGCATACACCACAGCCAGGATGGCGAAGTTTGCAGACCACCCGATATCGACATAGCTGAAGTTGCGAGCACGAAGTCCGAGCAGCCAGAGCACCGTCATGATGACCATAACCAGGCTCAAGCCGATGCCGACGGAAACCAGCATGTCGTCCAGCTTCAAGGAGGGCCCCAGAGGGGGGAGGAGAGGACTCGTGTTTCCAGAAACTTCTTCACTGCTGCCTGGCCGGTCTCAGCATCGCGCTCACTGGCTCGTTCGGGCGAAGCCTCGCGAGCTGCAGCAGCACGTAGGTGGACATCGCCATGGTTCCAAGTGCCATGATGGCGACAAACCAGACGAACCGGCTCACTGAACCGCGTTCCTTGAACCACACCCAGACGTAAAAGGTGATAAATCCATAGTAGGCGTCGACCAGGGTCGCCAACGTCCACCAGCGATCTGCGCCTCGAGTCAGTCCCTGCCATTCCCATACCGGCTGCTGGATGCTGGCCCACACCGTAAAGGCGAACAGTGACAGCAGCATGAAGCCAAACAGGCTGCGAAGAAGCGAGCGCGATGGCATGACGGTATCACCCGGAATAGAGTTTGCTGCCGGACTATTCGCTGCGAGTCCCCTGAGCGGATTCGTTGCGGAAGCGCCATACTTCCGGATGGATGGGCGGTTGACGCAACAGCGGTCACTTGACGGAGGAGAGCATGCGCTCTTTGTGGACGATTTTTCTGAAAGGACTGGCTGCTGTATTGCCAGTGGCCTTGACGCTTTACCTGCTGTTCTGGCTGGGTTCGACAGCGGAGTCGATCCTCGGACAGGGTCTGCGGTTGGCTATTCCGGAGCATCGCTACTGGCCAGGACTTGGTCTTGTGGTGGGGGTTGCGTTTGTGTTTGCCGTGGGACTGCTCGTGAATGCGTACGTCGTCAGGCGGTTGATCCGCTACGGCGAGTCACTATTGGAACGGATCCCCGTTGTGAAGACCATCTACGGGGCCTTCAAGGACGTTACCCGCTTCCTGCCCGAAGGCGGCAAGAATCGCGACCTGAAGCGCGTAGTGACCTGGCGATCTGGGAGCGCGCATCTGATCGGCTTTGTGACCGAAGATCACGTCGATACCCGGATGTTTGGCGGCGGGCAACAGGACCTGGTCGCCGTGTATTTTCCAATGAGCTACCAGATAGGCGGCTACACCCTTTATCTGCCGCGAACCGACCTGCACGAAACGAATCTTTCAGTGCAGGAGGCAATGCGACTGGTGCTGCTGGGAGGGATCTCGAGCAGGACGACCGCCCCGGATATCGCGTCCGGGGCGGGGTCAAAGCTTACAGCCTGATCAAGCGGGCTTCTGCACCCAGACGCGGCACCAGCCGTTGGCATTGACCTGCTTGCCGGGGAACAGATTGCAGCCGCGCCAGGCTTCGCCGTCCTTGCCCTGGATCTGCAGGCAGTTCGCGCAGTGCTGGCCGCTCTTGAAAGTGGGATTCTTGGCTGCGTCGACCTTGGTCGCATCGTGGATATAGCCAAGTGCGATGGCGGTTGCATCCTTTTCATCCAACCGGGCCGGCGCCGCCTGGGCAGCGGCACGCTCCATCGCTGCAATTCCAGGCAGCGCGGCAAGGCCTGCAAGTGCACCCTTCAGGACGGCACGCCGGTCAAGGGTTGGCTTGTCTCTACAATCGCTCATTCTAGTGTGCTCCTTCAGCCCGCTCCTGGCGTGGCCGATCGTCTGGGCCTGGAATCCGGAGCAGATTCTAGCAGGCTGAAGCTGAACAGTCGGCAACGCTGCGACTTCAAGGCCCGGTCCGGTGTCCCGGATCGCTCAGCGGGTCAATTTGCCGACCAGCCGGGACAGCAGAGAACTCCTCCGTTCCAGTCTGCGTATGCCGCTTTCGGAAAGAACGACCTGGCGGGCCTCTTCGTTCAGCAATTCGTTGAGGGACGGCTTTCGTACGGCGGGCTTATTGCCAACTGTTGGACCGGGTTTGCGAGCCACCGCTGCAGCGGGCGCCGCACGGGTGGGCGTTGCTTGTGCCGTTGCCTTGCCTGCCGGCTTCGCGGTCGGGCTCTTGGGTGCCGGGTTCCTTGCAACCTGCTCCCGACTCGATTTGCCAGTGTCGCCCGGTATGACCGGCGCAACCGCGGCTCTAACCGACTGACCGTGGTTCTGGTGCAGGGTTACCACTTTCGCTGACTTGCCCGCAGTCTCACGCAGAACCGGTGGGGCCGGCGGATCCGCAAAGCGGGTCTGCTCTGCGGCGCTGACGCGGAGCACATCTGGGCTGTTGAAGAATGTCTTGAGATATCCGGAAACGGCTTCTGCTGAAACGGATTCGCGGAAGAACCCCAGACGTAAAGAGTGCAGGATCTTGCCCTGCTTGTTCATGGCGATCGAGTACAGACGGAATGCCGAAAAAATATCGAGCTTCGGCATGGTGTCGAGATTGATCGGCTGTTCTGATACCGCGAGCTGCACGGCAAACCACAGGGGGGCATCTGAATCGGCCAGTTCTGTCTCCGTCAGCATGCGCAGGGTCTGCGTGCTATCGATCAGAATGGGTCCGCCTGTGACCACCGGCGGGACAAGGCCCGGGATATTGCTGGCAATGAACGGGGCGTCCGCCTGGAGCGTCAAAGTGACCTTGGCATCAGGTTGCGCTGTCTGTCCAACGGATTTGGGCCGCAGCGGCGTAGCAGCGGGTTCGATAGCCTGGCTCTGCGGAGCGCGCGGCGGGAATCGTGAAGGCGAATCGGGCTTCGGGGCCGGAGCTTGCGCTCTGAGAGGCGCCTGCGTGGCTGGTGCATTTGGGGAAATCTGCCTGGCAACAGTTGGGGCCGCTGTAGCTACAGGCCTGGACGCCGGGGTTACGGGGGGCAACCGCTTAAAGCTGCCCGTTGCTGCAGTATTCCCTGGGTCAACTGCAGACTGACGACCGCCGAGCACGCTGGCATCGAACCCGGGTGCGTGTTTCAGGTCGTCGCTGGCAGCGGGCACGCTGAACGCTGCGGGATAGAACTCCCTGACAGCAGCCAAAGCGATCTCTGCGGCAGCTTCGCTGGCGAAGAAGCCGAGTCGCAAGCGATAACGAGGACGATCGTCTTCGACGCGACGAACCTGGTACAAGCGGTGCCGTTCAAGTCCCGGCAGACTGCCGGACTTGATCTCGATAGGTGCTGCCGAGGCGCAGAGGTTCACGACGAAGGGTCCGGTGGCAGGCGCGCGTGCCGCCTCAATCCCGGTGACAGCTTGAATGCTCTGGTCCATAAAACTTCCCCACTTCCCGCCAGGAACTCGAACCTGTGCCAGTCTTGCTTGGCGATATTTCAGGGGAAGGTCAGGCGGGAAGAGTTGACGACCATGCGCTGGCGTCACTCAAGGCTGACACGGAAGTCTGCGCTGTACTTTGAATCATCATCGGACCGCTGAGCGGTCCTGCGCAGACTCGACTCCAGCCGCAGCTCCACGCTTCGGCCTCGTGGCAACCCCGCTATCGTTAGGACCTCGATTCCCTAAAGACCGGAAGCTTTGCGTCCCCGCCTTACGACGGGTTTGCTCTTGGCACGGCCCGATTCTTCGGCAAGGGCGCCATCCGCGTCAAGAGGGAATTTGTGGTCATACGGGATTCATTCCGGAATAAACAGGGATTGGGCAGCCGGCCAGTCCGCTTATGTCTTAAATCAAAGACAACGCGCTATCCTTGACCTCCCTGCTGCGAAGCTCCAGGAACCCAATGACTCATTCCGCGACTCTCCCGCAGCTGCTTAAGACCCGTCCACGTGATCTGGGCGGATTCGAGGTTCGACGCCTGTTGCCCTCGGCTGAGCGGCAAAGCGTCGGCCCCTTTGTCTTCTTCGATCACATGGGACCCACGCGCTTTCCTCCGGGTGGAGGCATCGACGTGCGGCCGCATCCGCATATCGGCCTGGCGACGATCACCTATCTGTTCGAGGGTGAAATCATGCATCGCGACAGCCTCGGGTTCGTGCAGCCGATACGGCCCGGTGACGTGAACTGGATGACGGCAGGGCGAGGGATCGTGCATTCAGAGCGTACATCGCCAGGATTGCGGGATGCCGGGTCCAGATCTGCATGGATTACAGCTTTGGATTGCCCTACCCAAACACTCATGAGGAAACCGAGCCGGCGTTTGTCCATCATCCCGAGGCGGCATTGCCGCAAGTGCAGGTGGGCCTCACCCGGCTGCGGCTGATCATTGGCTCTGTATTCGGAGCTGTGTCACCGGTGCAGACGTTTTCGCCGATGTTTTACTTTGATGCGCAGATGGCCGCGCAGGCGTCCCTGGACCTGCCACCTGACTACCCGGAGCGTGCGGTCTATGTCGTCAGCGGCGCAGTCGAAGTGCTCGGATCCTCATTGCATGAGGGGCAGATGCTCGTATTGCCACCAGGAGCGCCAGTCGCCATCAAGTCCGCGGCGAGGCGCCCGACTTGTGCTGCTGGGAGGAGAACCCCTCGACGGGCCCCGCTTTATCTGGTGGAACCTGGTCTCCAGTTCCCGCGAGCGGATCGAGCAGGCCAAGGTTGACTGGGTCGAGGGCAGGTTCTCGCCGGTTCCCGGCGAGACGGAATTCATCCCATTGCCCGACAAATAAATAACGCTATGCCCTGCCGACGTTGCGATCCTGCGGGGTATGGAAGTACTCGCTTTCTTCGGCGAACTGCTTGAGAAGCTGGCGCATTTCCGCCAGCCGTCCTTCGGCTGTACCGATTGACAGGCAGTCCTCGCAGTTCGGGTCGCCACAGGGCTGACGGGAATACAGCCAGAACTGCACTGCACCCGCAAGCAGGCCATCAGCGATGTCCCAGAGATCGGCCTTCTGGTCCTTGTCGGCGATGCCATTGGCCAGTTCCACTGCCTTGCCAAAGACTTCATCGAAAACGGTGTCGGCGTGTGCCATGGGGTGAGTTGCTTCGCGAGAGTTCGTTTGCTTCAGGGGGACAGTATGACGCGATGGCAGCGACACCGCTCCAGGTTTCTAGGTTAATGAGAGGTTTCCAAGATGGCAAAATTCAGTTTGTTTGCTACTGTGCGTACACGAGTCGACTGGCATCAAAGAGGCTGACATGGCGAGCGATCGGGCCCCGGAAACCACGATGGACGAGAACACCCTCTACCTTGAGGAGGTTTTCACCGATCGCAAGGTCGGCATGATCCGCAGGCTGACGCCAGTGCTTCCAAGTGGTGGTGCGGATGCCTCCCGGCCAGTCCTCTACATCGGCCAGGCCGAGATCATGACCAGCATGGGTCCGGTACCCATCAATTTCGACCTTCCGGGCGAGACTCTCGGCCAGGCCATCGCGAGCTTCGGTGTGGCCGCCACCGCCGCCATCGAGCAGACCGTCCGCCAGATCCAGGAGATGCGCAGGCAGCAGGCGTCCCAACTCGTGGTGCCACAAGGCGGCATGGGTGGAATGGGCGGTCCCGGTGGGGGTGGCAAGATTCAGATTCCGTGATCCGCCGGGGCGCGCACTGATTCGGGGCATCTAACGCCCCGCGGTGGTGCGCCAGCCAGGGTGTCGGGCGGTCAGGCGCTGGGCTATGCGGTGTTGATCAAGGAGAAGGGAGCCTTTGGTTGGTTGGCATGGTTTTCGCTCAAGCTGTCCGGTTACCTCACCAAAACCCAAAAGCGCCTAGATGCCTGCCCAGACCCCCTACAACGAAATGCATGCCATCGATGGCGGCGTTCGGTCCCACTACGAGGCGTTCGACCGGTGGCTTGCCGCCACCCCTCGTGAATGGCTGGCGCAGAAGCGGGCCGAGGCGGACATGCTGTTTCACCGGGTCGGCATCACCTTTGCCGTCTATGGCGAGGATGCGGGTTCCGAGCGCCTGATCCCCTTCGATGTCGTCCCGCGCATCATCCCGGCGGATGAGTGGCGCAAGCTTGCAGCGGGGCTGAAACAGCGGGTGCGTGCGCTCAATGCATTCACTGAAGACATCTATCACGATCAGAACATCCTGAAGGCAGGTCGCATCCCGGCCGAACAGGTTCTCACGAACAGCCAGTACCGCCCGGAAATGCAGGGCGTCGACGTGCCGAATGGCATCTACGCACACATTGCCGGCGTCGACATCGTGCGGGCAGGGCAGGGTGAGTTCTACGTTCTCGAAGACAACCTGCGTGTGCCGTCAGGCGTTTCCTACATGCTTGAGGATCGCCGCATGATGATGCGCCTGTTTCCCGAGCTGTTCGCGCACTATTCGATTGCGCCCGTCGAGCACTATCCGGATCTGCTGCTCGACAATCTGCGCAGTGTCCCGCCTGCGGGGGTGAGTGATCCAACGGTCGTCGTGCTGACACCCGGTTCCTACAACAGCGCGTATTTCGAGCACGCTTTCCTCGCCCAGCAGATGGGTGTCGAGCTGGTGGAAGGCCAGGATCTGTTCGTCAGTGACGGGTTCGTCTACATGCGGACCACACGCGGGCCGAAGCGAGTCGATGTCATTTACCGGCGTATCGACGACGATTTCCTCGATCCGCTCGTGTTCAGGCCGGACTCCATGCTCGGTGTGCCGGGGTTGCTGTCGGCGTATCGCGCAGGCCACGTGACGATTGCGAACGCGATTGGCACCGGAGTGGCCGACGACAAGTCGATCTATCCCTACGTGCCGGACATGATCCGGTTCTACCTGTCCGAGGAGCCGTTGTTGAACAACGTGCCCACCTATGTTCTGCGCCGCGAAGAGGATCTCAAGTACACGCTCGCCCATCTCAATGAACTCGTGGTCAAGGAAGTTCACGGGGCCGGTGGCTACGGCATGCTGATTGGACCGACGGCGTCTGCCGAGCAGCTGGCAGCATTTCGCGAGCGCATTATCGCGGCTCCGGCGAAATACATCGCCCAGCCTACGTTGGCGCTGTCAGCGTGCCCCACGTTTGTGGAATCAGGCGTTGCACCCCGACACATCGATCTTCGCCCTTTCGTGCTCTCAGGCAAGGAGGTCACGCTGGTACCGGGCGGGTTGACGCGCGTCGCGCTGCGCGAGGGATCGCTCGTGGTGAACTCCTCGCAGGGCGGCGGTACCAAGGACACCTGGGTACTGGAGCGCTGATGCTAAGCCGTACTGCCGACCACCTGTACTGGATGGCGCGTTATACGGAGCGTGCCGAAAACATCGCGCGCATGCTCGATGTGAATTACCAGATGTCGCTGTTGCCGCAGGGCGGCGACGTCATCGAGCAAAGCTGGATTGCGACCCTGTCCATCAGCGACCTGATGGAGGCGTACCAGAAAAAGCACGACACGGTGACGCCCGCCAAGGCGCTCGCGTTCATGGCATTCGACCGCGACAATCCGTCCAGCATTTACAGTTGCCTCGGGGCCGCAAGGGAAAACGCACGCGCCGTGCGCGGTGCGTTGACCTCCGAGATGTGGGAAACACTCAACGCCACCTGGATCGACATGCGCCAGGCCGTCACGCGCTATTCGCTCGGGGCCGAGATCGCCGATTTCTTCGAGTGGGTGAAGTATCGCTCGCACCTGACGCGCGGCGTCATCCAGGGAACCATGTTGCGCGATGAAGCGTTTCATTTCACCTGGCTTGGGACCTATCTGGAACGGGCAGACAACACGGCTCGAATTCTCGACGTGAAGTACCACCTGCTGCTGCCGCGCGGCGAGGGTGCGGGCGGCTCAGTGGATTACTATCAGTGGAGCGCGCTATTGCGCTCGGTATCAGCGTTCATGATCTACCGGAAGGTCTACCGCGATCTCATTACGCCGCGCCGGGTTGCCGAGCTGCTGATTCTCACCGATGACATGCCGCGATCGATGCATCGGTGCATGAGTCAGGTCTACACTCATCTCAAAGCCATCGCCAACTCCCAGTCTGCCGAAACCGAGCGGCGTGCCGGAGAAATGCATGCTTCGCTGCTGTTCGGCCGCATCGATGCCATTCTCGAGATGGGCCTGCACGAGTATCTGGCTGAATTCCTCGTCCGGGTCTCTGATCTCGGCGAGCGGATCTCGCTCGACTTCCTGGTGCCCAGCTTGAGCAAGTAGTCGCGGGCTTTACGCGAGCGAAGCCGCCACTTACCATCGTGCCGGGGGCGGGTGCCCCCCTGTCCCCCTACGAAGAACCAAAGGCCTGTTCACCAGATGACTTACTGCGTCGGCATGTTGCTCGACACCGGTCTCGTCTTCCTGTCCGATTCCAGGACGAACGCCGGCGTTGACCAGATCTCCTCATTCCGCAAGGTCACCGTGCTTGAAAGGCCGGGCGACCGTGTCATGGTGTTGCTGTCCTCAGGCAATCTCGCGATTTCGCAGGCGCTGGTGAATATCCTGCAGGAGCAGATTGCCGGATTTGTGCCTGGCAAGGAGCAGACGGCGAACCTCAACACGGCCGTCAACATGTTCGAGGCTGCCAGATGCATCGGCGATGCCCTGCGCGAAGTGCACAAGCGTGATTCGCAAGCGCTCGAGGAACACCAGATCGAGTTCAATGCCACGTTCATCTTCGGTGGCCAGATCGGTACCGAACTGCCACGGCTGTTCCACGTCTATGCGGCGGGAAACTTCATCGAAGCAACTGCCGATACACCTTACTTCCAGATCGGTGAGTCGAAATACGGCAAGCCCATCATCGACCGTGTGGTCACGCGCTCTACGAGTCTCGCCGAGGCGGCCAAGTGTGCGCTGATCTCGATGGATTCGACGATTCGCTCGAACCTGTCCGTGGGTCCGCCGCTCGATCTCGTGTGCATCCGGCGCGATACGCTTAAAGTGATGAGCCACATCAGCATGGATTCGGAGCACGAGTACTTCCGGATGATCCGCAAGCGCTGGAGCGAGAGCCTGCGGCACGCCTTCCATGAATTGCCTGACCCGGAGTGGTTGCGGAGCAGCTGACCGGTCGGCATCAACCCTGGGCTGTCCGTGCCTGCGTATCAAGCGCTTCCCAGCGTGCGTAGGCTGCTTCGAGTTCGCCAGTCAGCGCTTCCATTCTGGCCAGCGCGGCAGACACTTCCGTTTGTGGTTGCTGATAGAACGTCGCATCCCCGATGGTTGCCGTCAACGTCGCCTGCTCGGCTTCGAGTCTCTGGATTTTCTCAGGCAGCATTTCAAGTTCACGCTGGTCTTTGTACGACAGCTTGAGCTTTTTCGCCGCCGCCTTCTCAGTGACCACGGACTTCGCGGGCTGCTCGGCGGATTTCCTGTTCTGTCCGCCGGCCGAAGCAGGTCCACGTTGTCGCACCCAGTCGGTATAGCCTCCCACGTACTCCGCCACGCGGCCGCCTCCTTCAAACACCAGCGTGCTGGTGACGACGTTGTCGAGAAACGCGCGGTCATGGCTGACAAGGAGCAGCGTGCCGTCGAAGCCCGCGATCAACTCTTCAAGCAGATCGAGCGTCTCGACATCGAGATCGTTGGTCGGTTCGTCGAGTACCAGCAGATTCGCCGGTTGCGCAAACAGACGTGCCAGCAGCAGGCGATTGCGCTCGCCGCCCGACAGCATCTTGACGGGTGACAACAGGCGTTCGGGCGGAAACAGGAAGTCACGCAGGTACCCGGAGATATGTCGCGGCTGACCGTTGATATTGACGGTATCGCCCGTGCCGCCGACATTGGCCATCACCGAAGCTTCCGGATCGAGTTGCTGTCGCTGCTGGTCAAAGTACGCGACCTGCAATTTCGTGCCTCGCCGCACGATACCGCTATCCGGCTCAAGGTCGCCCAGCAGCAGCTTGATCAGCGTGGTCTTGCCGGCACCATTCGGACCGATGATGCCAATGCGGTCGCCGCGCATGATCCGCACGGAGAAGTCCCTGACGATCGTGCGGGCACCGAACGAGAGGCCTGCGTGTTCGGCTTCGAAGACGAGCTTGCCGGATTGCTCGGTATCCTGCAGCTGGAATTCCACCTTGCCCGCACGTTCACGGCGTTGCCGCCGTTCATCGCGCAGCGCGTATAGCGCACGAACCCTGCCTTCATTGCGCGTACGCCGCGCCTCGATGCCTTTGCGAATCCAGACTTCTTCTTCGGCCAGCTTCTTGTCGAATTCCTGGTTGTGTTTGGCTTCGACGGCGAGGGCCTCGGCCTTGTTCGTGACATAGGCATCGTAGTTACCGGGCCACGAAGTCAACTTGCCCCGGTCGAGTTCGACGATGCGTGTCGCCAGCCGGCGGACGAATGCTCGGTCATGGCTGATGAACAGCAGAGCACCGCGATATTCGGCAATGAAGTCCTCGAGCCACGTGATGGCTTCGATGTCGAGGTGATTGGTGGGTTCGTCGAGCAGCAGCACCTGCGGATCGCTGACCAGGGCACGCGCCAGCATCACACGCCGTCGCCAACCACCCGACAGCTCCTGCATCTTTGCCGCGCCATCGAGTGCCAGCCGCGTAAGTACGGTATTGACCGTCTGTTCCAGCTGCCAGCCGTTCGCGGAATCGATCTGGTGCTGGAGATCGCCCAGGCGGCGCGCAATCGCCGGATTGTCCGAGTGCGACATTTCCGCCGCGGCATGGTGATAGTCGCTGAGCAGTTTGCCGACACCGGGCAAGCCGCCGGCTACGATGTCGAAAACCTCCTCGGTGCTGTCGACCGCTACTTCCTGCGCCAGGTACGCGATACGCGTTCCCGGCCTGATCCACGCGATGCCGCTGTCCGTATGGACCTGCCCCGTGAACAAATGCAGCAGGGAAGACTTGCCTTCGCCATTACGACCCAGCAGGCAGACGCGCTCACCGCTTCTGACTTCGAGGTTGACCTGCTCGAGCAACGGACGATGACCGAACGCCAGCGAGGCTTTTTCCAGACGCAGCAGCGGCATAGGGAGGAGGGCAGATCCGAGAGGGGTGGGGCGGCGCGAGAATACCCGACTGCGGCTGCACAGGCGCCGGAGTTTCAACGGGCGACATTACTGTGGCATCCTGCCGGCCCCGTGCTTCGTGCCGTTCCAGAACTTTTCCGACTGGAATCAGTCAGTTCCAGAACCAGCAGGGAAAGGAGCCGTTCATGCCGCAAAGTTCCAGCCGAGCCCGCATTGCCCTGACCAGCTTCGGCTGCACCGTTGCGTTGATGTTCGATACCCCGGCGGACGCACAAACGGCCACGAAATCGCCCACGCCGCCACCGATTGCCGCGCCACTCAAGGTCATCACCGTCGCCCAGGGCCTGCAGAACCCCTGGGGTCTGGCCTTTCTGCCCGATGGCCGCATGCTGGTTACGGAACGGCCGGGCCGCCTGCGAATCGTCGGCGTCAACGGTGAGCTGTCTGCGCCACTGACCGGGGTTCCCGCGGTACTCGCAGAGGGGCAAGGCGGGTTGCTCGATGTTGCGCTGAGCCCGAAGTTTGCGGAGGACAAACTGGTCTACCTGTCCTATTCGGAGCCCGGCGAACGCGGTGCGGGTACCGCCGTCGCGCGCGGCAAGCTGGGCCAGCTCGGGCTCGAAAGTGTCCAGGTAATCTGGCGCCAGACGCCCAAGGTTACGAGTGGCAACCATTGGGGTTCGCGTCTTGTCTTTCGTGCAGATGGCACTCTGTTTGTCACGACGGGAGATCGCTTCAATCAGCGGCCCCTCGTACAGGACCTGACAACCACCATCGGCAAGGTCATTCGCATCAATCCCGATGGCTCGGTGCCGAGCGACAATCCCTTCGTAGGTCGCCAGGGCGCCAGGCCTGAAATATGGTCGTATGGGCATCGCAATCTGCAGGGAGCGGCGCTGCATCCGGAATCGGGAGAACTCTGGACCCTTGAGCATGGAGCACGGGGCGGAGATGAACTCAATCACCCGCAGGCCGGCAAGAACTATGGCTGGCCGGTCATCACTTATGGCCGTGAGTACTCGGGACTCAAGATCGGCGATGGCATTACGGCGAAGGCGGGGATGGAGCAGCCCGTCTACTACTGGGATCCCGTGATCGCGCCGTCGGGTGCGGAGTTCTATACCGGTGCTGCCTTTCCTGACTGGCAGGGAGATCTCTTTGTAGGCTCTTTGAGTCCCGGCGCGCTGGTGCGACTCGAATTGAACGGGTACAAGGTGACTCAGGAAACCCGCTATCTGGGTGACATCAACGAGCGCATCCGCCATGTTCGCCAGGGTGCGGACGGTTATCTGTATCTGCTGACCGACAGCCCACGGGGTCGGGTGCTTAGAGTCGAACCGGTCACCTGAGCTGCGGGGTTGCCGTGGGGGTGAGAGCGGTGAAGAATGAAGAGTCGCTACCTGCCTGGAGAGACGCCATGAATTCAAGATTGATCCCCGGGATTGCACTGGCCTCGCTGACGCTCGCACTGATGACTGTTCCCGCAGCAGCCCATCACGGTTGGGGCGGCCAGGCCACAGAGCATTTTGAGCTGACCGGTACCGTTGAAGTCCCCGTCAGTCTCGCGGGTCCTCATGCGACGATGAAAATTCGTGCCGACGGCAAAGTGTGGGATATCACGCTGGCTCCCGCGTCTCGTACATCAAGAGCAGGTCTGACCGAAAAGACACTGCCGGTCGGTGCCGAGGTCACGATCCGCGGACATCGCAACCTTGATCAGAACCGGCTCGAAGTCAAAACGGAACGCGTTACGTACAACGGCAAGCTGTACGACGTCTATCCGGAACGCGATTAGGTTCACGGGTTCAGGGGCTTGTACGGTTTCCTTGCATGGCTCGAGGGCTCGGCGCTCGGGTTGGCGATCCGTGGGTCCGGCGTGTGGTCGTACGGGGTCATCAACCTCGTGCATATTCTTGGCATTGCTACGCTATTCGGATCGATCCTGCTGCTTGATCTCAAGTTGCTTGGCTGCTGGCGGCAGGTGCCGATCGCCACCCTGGCCAGGCCGACCGTGCCACTGGCTGCTCTCGGGTTTTGCATTGCGGCGCTGAGTGGGATCTGCCTCCTTTCCACCAACGCAACTGAATACGTGGGCAATCCGTTTCTGCTGATCAAGTTTCCTGCGATTGGTCTCGGGCTTGCGAACGTTGTCGTGCTCACTCGACTTGACGGCTGGAAACATCGCGATTCGGACGTACTCACTCGACGTGAGACATTACAACTCGCAGTGGCAGGCGGAGTCTCACTCGTCTGCTGGCTGACAGCGATCGGCGCCGGTCGCCTGATCGGCTACTGGTAACCCGTTCAGGCTGTCTTGCGGAACGTGAGATTGATGCGCTGAGGTCCAAGCAGAGGATGTTTCCCTGGTTTGAGCGGCAGGATGCCGTGAAAGCGCAGCCGGGACGGACCACCCCAGACGACGACGTCGCCATGCTCAAGCGGCACGCGCAGAGGCTTGTCGGCACGCCTCGCACCCCCGAACAGAAATAGCGCAGGCAGACCCAGCGACACTGAAACGATGGGTTGGTTGAAATCGCGTTCATTCCGGTCCTGATGCAATGACATCCGCGCACCGGGTTCATAGCGGTTGATCAGGCAGGCGTCCGGAACGAACTCGTGGAAGCCTGCGCGCGCAGCAGCCTCTGTCGCGAGATCAGGAAAAAGAGCGGGCATTGGCGGCCAGAGGTGTCCGGTTTCCGGATCGCACCGGTCGTATCGATAACCCTTGCGGTCCGTGACCCAGCCCCACTCGCCACAGTTGGTCATTGCGACCGACATGCGGAAACCACCCGGTGTCGTCATCTGTCGAAAGGGGGCCGCGGCTGCAATGGCTTCGCACGCTGCCATGATCAATTCATCGCGGGCCACGGCGAGCTGTCGAAGCACGACAGCTCCGGGACAAAGAACCTCGCTTTCGGGACAGGCGTTGCGAAGAGGCTTGAACAGATCAAGCGTCATTCTTCAGCCTCGCTTTTGAGCAGATCGCGTTTGCGTTCCACCCCCCATCGATAGCCGGACAAACCCCCATCGGTGCGTACCACGCGATGACAGGGAATGGCCACCGCGATCGCATTGGCAGCGCAGGCGCCCGCGACGGCCCGCACTGATTCCGGCGAGCCAATTCGTCTGGCGATCTCGGCATAGCTCGCTGTTTCTCCCGCCGGTATTTTCTGCAAGGCTCGCCAGACGCGTTGCTGAAACGCGGTACCCCGGATATCGAGCGGCAGGTCGAATCCGATCTGCGGCGACTCCACGAAACCAACCACCTGGGACACCAGCTTTTCGAAGCGGCGGTTCCCCCCGATGAGGGTCGCGTTGGGAAAGCGCTTGTGCAGATCGCGCACGAGAGTCTCCGGATCGTCATCGAGGAGGATCGCGCAGATGCCCTTGTCACTCTGTGCCACGAGAATGGCTCCAAGGGAACATTGGCCAAGGGCAAAGCGGATGGTCGTGTCAGCGCCGCCCTTGCGGAACTGTGTCGGTGTCATGCCGAGATAGTCTGTGGATTTCTCGTAAAAGCGACTGCCGGAGCCGTAGCCAGCTGCCACAACAGCTTCAGTCACAGTTCCGTTGCGCCTCAGGTGCTGACGCACGGTCTTGGCCCTGTGGGCCGCTGCGTACTCACGGGGTGTCGTGCCGGTGACGGACTTGAACACCCGATGGAAATGATAGGGACTCAAGTTCGCGCTGGAGGCCAGCTGCTTGAGAGATGGCTGCTTCTCGGCCCGCTCGATCTGGCGGCACGCTGCCGCAACCGTTCTTGAATGATCACGCATGGCCCACCATACCGCGGACGCGCGTCAGCCGCACTCCGGATCTTGCGGTGGGCCAGGGGCCTGTTGGCGCTAATTCGGCACGTGCTTGAAATCGCCGACGGCGGCCCGCACGTCGGCAGGGAAATCTTCCATCTCCTGCACTTGCCGGATCTCGATGATCTCATTACTGGAGGCGGGGCATCGCTTCGCCCAGTCGATCGCTTCCTGTTTCGATTTCACGCGGATCATCCAGTAGCCCCCCAGCACTTCCTTCGTCTCGGGGAATGGGCCGTCGGTGACTGCCGGCTTTCCTCCCGCAAAGGTCACTCGCGCTCCCATGGACGGCGGATGCAGGCCGTCCAGCGTCACGAGTACGCCCGCTTTCTGCAGCTCCACGTTGTATTTCATCATTGCCTCGACCGCCTTGGGATCGGGCGTCGTTCCGGGAGCCGCCTGCTCGTATCCCCTTGGAATCATCAGCATCATGAAGCGCATTGACAGCTCCTGTTAATGATGGGTTACTTCTTTCAATCCGCCGGGTTGCAGCGGCTTTGAACTTTAGTCGAACTGGCCGTGCCGGTCTCGACAGCCCCAAAAAATATATCTCGAACGGACCGCGTTGCCCGTAGATTCCCTGATTGCCCGAGGCGCAGGAGAGGCGCCAGTCTCCGCTGCATCATGAATGGCATCTGGCTTCCCAATCTGCTGGTCGTGATCGCAACGGGGGTGACCGTGGCCCTCGTCGTACTGACGCACTACGAAGGGTTGGTGTGGCTGTCAGGCCGGCTCGCGAAACAGGGCGCCCAGGGGCGTCGCAAGGTTCTCTATGGCATCTACGTGGTGTTGTGTATCCACGTCATCGAGATCTGGATATTCGGCGTGGCCACTTGGCTATTGCTGGCCGTTCCCGGGACCGGTCATATCCTGGGTCTCGATCAAGCCGGATTTCTGGACGCTGTCTACCTGTCGGCAGCCACGTTCACTACTGTGGGATTTGGTGATGTCTCGCCTGGCGGGGCCATTCGCTTTCTGGCCGGTACCGAAGCGTTGACCGGCTTTACTCTGATCACCTGGTCGGCCTCGTTTACTTACATCGAAATGGAACGCTACTGGCGCAGACACTGAAGCCACGTGCAGTCACATTGCCAGTGGTGGCGAATAGACGTAATACTGTCGCCGTCGCTGAGGTCAACTGCCTGGGTCTGCAATGCCTGCGAATGATGTCGAGCCACTTCTGACACGAGCCTGCCTGTGCGCCTGCTAGGGCCCGATGAGCCTGCGCCGTACACCATCGTGCGCCCGCAGGGAACAGCGGATTTTGTGCTCGCCTGTGACCACGCGAGCCGCCGCATTCCGAAGTCCCTGGGGACGCTCGGATTGTCCGCCGCGGACCTGACCACCCATATTGCCTGGGATATCGGTGCTGCCAGGGTTGCCGAGCATATGGCCGCAGAGCTCGACGCAACGCTGATTCTGCAGGGCTATTCGCGACTGGTCATCGACTGCAATCGTCCGCCGGGCGCGCCCACATCGATACCTCCGCGCAGCGAACGGACCGGGATTCCAGGGAACGTCGATGTGACGCTCGAGCAAGCCACTGCCCGAAGAGACGAGATCTTCGAGCCCTACCACCACGCGCTGCGAGTCATCCTGGACGAGCGTAAGCAACAAGGCAGGCGGACACTGCTGGTCGCAGTGCACAGCTTTACACCGGTCTATCACGGCGTAGAAAGACCCTGGCATGTAGGACTGATGTACCGACATGATGCACGAATGGCCGACATGCTGATCAGACTGCTGCGCCAGGACGCAGGCCTGACGGTCGGTGACAATGAACCCTATGCGATCACCGATGCGACCGACTACACACTACCCATTCACGGCGAGTCTCGCGGCATCGCTCACGCTGGCATCGAAACTCGCCAGGATCTCATCG
The DNA here is from genome assembly GCA_963819685.1 of uncultured Pseudomonadota bacterium. Taxonomy (GTDB): domain Bacteria; phylum Pseudomonadota; class Gammaproteobacteria; order Steroidobacterales; family Steroidobacteraceae; genus CAIUGU01. Next base: position 175,549 of record CAWFXI010000007.1, on the reverse strand, counting down.
CCAGTGCGCGCGGACAAAAGGAGTGGGGTGAACGTCTCGCTGTCTGCCTGGCCAAAGCAGCAGCCCTTCTGGCTGACTGACTGGCGAGGTTGAGGAATGCAGATCAGGGTCGGCTACGAGCTCATTTACGATTTCCCGCAACCGACGCCACTGATCCTGACGCTGAACATTCACTACAGTCGCGCCTCGGATCTGATCCGTCCTGACTATCTGATTACCAGCCCTTCGGTGCCCGTCACTTCCTACCGTGACGGCTTTGGCAACTGGTGCAGCCGCCTGCTGGCGCCAGCCGGGACATTGACCCTGACTGCGGATGCTGTCGTACGTGATTCCGGAATGGCGGACGTGATCGTCCCCAATGCGTGGCAGCACGAAGTCCAGAACCTGCCGGAGGAAACGCTGGTCTATCTGCTGGGCAGCCGCTACTGCGAGACCGACAAGCTTTCCGAGATCGCCTGGAGCCTGTTTGGCAATGCGCCGATGGGTTGGGCTCGCGTGCAGACCATCTGCGACTTCGTCCATCATCACCTGACATTCGGCTACGAACACGCAAGCCCAAGCAAGGGTGCGTTGCAGGCATTCAACGAGCGAACGGGCGTATGCCGCGATTTCGCCCATCTGGCGATCGCTTTTTGCCGCTGCATGAATATTCCCGCCCGGTACTGCACAGGGTATCTCGGTGACATCGGCATGCCGCCTCCCTACGGGCCAATGGATTTCGCCGGCTGGTTCGAGGCGTATCTCAACGGTGCCTGGCACACCTTCGATGCCCGCAACAATCAGCCTCGCATCGGCCGCGTACTCATCGCCCGAGGTCGCGATGCTGCCGACGTCGCCATCAGCACTGCGTTCGGCGCAAATACCTTGAAAAGCTTCAGGGTCTGGACAGACCAGGTGGCGTAGCGGTCGATCTCTGGTACTCGCGCGATGGAAAGTTGATGTCGGCCCGGTGCCAACCGGCTATCGGCTCCTGCCCGGCGTCCTGCACTCCTATCGATTGGGCCCAGGCGATCTGCCGGGCTACCTCGAACCAAGCTGGTGGTTGTGGTTCTTCCACCCGGATTCCAGAGTGCACAACTGAGTCGTGCGCGGCACCGGCGCGAATGCCGGTGCCGCGCGTTCTGAACCGGGCATCGATGGTTGCCGCGCACGGTAACTCGTTTGGCCCGGATCTCATCCCCAAATTGCGGCCTCAAGCGTTTTCACACAGCCTCGGTCGTTACCCGCCATTCCCTGCCTCCGTGATTTTCGACGCTCACCCCCTTCCCCTTCCTCCACCTCTGCAACAACACCTCAACCCCAAGTCCATAGTCCATGCGTTCACCCTGCCAGCGGGTGATCGCTGTCTTGCTGTCGATGCGGATTGAGTTCTGATTATTGCTTGCGAGTAGTTGCGTCCAATCGCTGGTGTGGCCGGGCATCGAGACTGTCGAAAGCATTTTCCGTCGGGTTTGACGAAGCGGATGGCGCCGTCATCCAGGCGTTCGATATTGATGCCGCCTTCGTGGACCAGGCGATGATGGAAGCGGCAAAGGCTCACCAGATTCGACTGTTTGGTCTCGCCGCCATCGGCCCAGTGGTGGATATGGTGGGCATCGACGTACTTTGTGTTCGTGCAGCCGGGGAAACGGCAGCCTTTGTCGCGGGCGTTGAGGGCGCGGCGTAGAGCAGGAGGAATGGAGCGGGTCTTGCGGCCTATGTTTAGCGGGTCTCCGCTGATCATTTTCGATCAAAGTGACCACGCTCGCGTCGCAGGCGAGGCGTCGGGCGGTTTCCGCAGCGATTGAAGGGCCGTCTTCGATCTCGCAGCAGCCGGCTTCCTTGTGTTGCAGATGTTTCAGCTGCAACGTGAACCACGATCTGATGCTTGTCGCCACCCGTCATGGCTTCAGCACCGTGGGCCAGGAAACTCTCGGCCATGACGACCAATGCATCGGCTCGTCTTCATGCGGGGTGTCAGTTCAGAAAAATTGTACGTTTCCGCGGAAACGTTTTCGTTCAGCTTCGCTGCTGCATCCCGGTCGTCAGAAATGGATTCATCAAGCGATTCCATCGCGGCCTGCAGCGCTTTCAGGACCAGAGCACCGGTCTCGGCCGGCAAGCGTCCCTTCAGGATCAGCGAGCCGTCGTCTTCAAACGAATAGCTGAAGAAACGATTGGCTTGCTGCTCGACTTCCCGGGACAATTCTTCCGCTTCCTTAGCTCGACGGAAGTGACGGACCAGCTTCTCAACATGGTGCGCAGTGCCATGAAGGGCGATCGACAACAGATAGTCTTCGGTCCCTGCACACGCCACCCGGGTCAGCGCCCGGACCTTGGCGTAGCTCAGTTCTCCCTTGCGCCATTGATGCGGAGATCCTGGGAATGATTCGAGGGCATGGGCTACTCGAACCTTCTCGCGGGCCGCGCCCAGATCAATGCCGCACTTCCAGTTGAGCCAATGCGCACACGACTGCACTCCCGCACCGCCCCAGCCTTTGCGGGTATCGAACTCTGCGACCAGCATTAACCACCGATGCGTGGCGGCATTCAGATGCCCGGTCAGTGCGGTGATCTCGGACTCGAGGTCCTGGAGTGAGCGGGAAACAGTGGGAAATCCTCCGTCCATGCGCGTCTCCCGATAACTGTACAGGATTACAGTATCGTACTCCTCGCATCATCGAAATCAACTGTTTTTCCCGTGTTTTTCTGCATTTATTCATGCCGTGCAACAGTGGCATGGAAGGCGTATTGATTCACTGATCTTCACCAGCAGCAGGAAGCTCCCAATTCTCGGGCTGCGCTTCTGAAGTTTATGCATGGAGCCAGACTTGGAGCAGAATCCAAAGATGCATCTACACAGGTCCGCACAACACGTTCATTGCCGCGTCCGCATATGAGTCGTCCGACCCAGCTTGATGTGCCCTTACGCGTTGTCTTCGTCGCGTGTGTCCTGTCGCTGGCACCTGTTGTGTCTACGTGGGCTCAGGAATCGATACAACAGTCACCTGCGCGGCTGTCCGGGCCATTGCCGGTGGAAGAGGTGCTGGTAACGGGTGAACATCCTGGACCGGGGCTGTGGAAGGTATCGAAGGGTGATCATGTGCTGTGGATACTGGGAACACACGCCCCGTTGCCGAAGGGGCTTCTGTGGCGTTCCCATGAAGTGGAACTTGCAATCTCGGAGTCGCAGGAAATACTCGGAGACTACTCGGCCTCGTTGTCGATCAGAGGCGCAAATCCCTTCGAGTCGAAAGGTAAGACTTTGCGCAGCCAACTGCCTCGCAAGACTTACAGACAATGGCTGGCGATGAAGAAAAAGTACATCGGCGACAATCGCGAGGTTGAAGAGGCTTTGCCTGTGGTAGCCGCTCTGGCATTGCGATCTCGGGCGTTTGCCAGGAGTGGATTGACCAATTCCGATCCGGCGTGGAATGAGATCTACCGTCTTGCCAAGGATTACCGGATACCTGTTGATGTCAGCCATCAGCTTGTTAAAGCCATCAATATCGACGCCATTGATACTGCGTCGAACCAGCGCAACGGCGTTGAGTTTCTCGCACGCACGATGGCCAATCTGGAAGCGGACCTGCGCACTGCACGTGCTCGCGCCAATGCCTGGGCGCTCGGCGATATCGATACGCTAAGAAGTTCTGCAAGTGCAGACAACGAGTCAGCTTTGCTGTACACGAACAGCTGGCCATTTCTTTCGGACGCTGAAGTTCAGTCATTGCGCGCCGAGACGGACAAGCGCTGGGTCGATGCTGCAGCCGCCGCGCTGAATAGAAACAGGACTACATTTGCTGCTTTACCGATTTTCCTGCTTCTGCAATCGGACGGGTTGTTATCGCAGCTGAGTGCGCGGGGTCTCACTGAAGAGCCCGTCACTGAAGAATTGTATCTGGCACGATTGAGGTGTGTTCCCTGTTAATCAAAATCAGAAAAAAAGGGCCGGTCAGTGACCGGCCCTTCTCATATCGAAGTTCTGAGAATGCTGATCAGGGCAATTCAAACACCCAGATCGACGAGCTGCGCACGGCTGGCAACGTGATCTCCGGCACCAGCGCAGGGAAAGTCGAGGCGTGGGCGCCACCATGTCCTACCACCACCGCGATGTACTGCTTGCCATCGATCTCATAGGAAATCGGCGCCGAGTTCGGCACGTCCGTGAGCCGCGCCTTCCACAGCTGCTGACCTGTCGCGTCATCGTAGGCCGTGAGAGCGCGATCGAGTGCGCCCTGGAACACCACGCCACCTGCTGTCGCGAGCGTGCCGCTGGTCAGCGGTGCGCGTTGACGGTCGGTCCACAACGTCTTGCCCGTCTGCACGTTGACGGCCTGCAGACGACCATAGCGGCCGTCGCTGTCAAGTCGCGGCCGGATGGCCCAGCGCACGCCCGTTGACAGTGAGCCCCGTTCACCCGCAGGCACCGGAAGCATGTCCATGCACGATTCCACGAGGGCGACATACAGGATGCCGGTGTCCGGATTGTACGAACCCGGAATCCAGTTCTTTGCTCCACCCGCATGCGGACAGACGGTTCTCTTCTGTCCATCGCCCGGATACAGCTTCTGGTCCATCTTCTTCGTGCCGGTTTTCGGGTCGATCGACAGGATGATGTTCTGCACGCCGAGATCGAACGAGGACACATACTTGCCCGTGTCTGCTTCGAGAACGTCATACACCGCTTCCTTGCCGGCGGTGAGGATGACCTTCTTCATCTGGCCGTTCACCGGCATGCGGAAGATCTGGCGCTCGAAGGCCCAGTCGTAATCCCACTGGTCGTTGGGTACATGCTGGAAGTGCCACACGCGCTTGCCGGTGTCGGGGTTGAGCGCAATCGTTGCGTTCGTATAAAGCGCATCGTTCGTCATCCCCCTGGTCTTGCTCAGCTTCGCGAGCGGACCCGTGTCGTACGTCGGGGCCGGACCGAAGAACACCAGGTTGAGCTCCGGATCGTAGCTGCTGGCGGTCCAGATCGAACCACCGTTGCGCTGTTCGAGTGGCAGGCCGTTCCAGCTGTTGCCACCCAGTTCATCCGGACGGGCAATGCTGTAGAACCGCCATGCCTGCTTGCCCGTTTCCGAGTCGAGCGCCTGCAGATAGCCGCCACCGGCGCCGCGGCCGACGATGCCCTGCATGACCTTGCCCTTGATGACCAGCGGACCGCCGGTGATGCGCCAGCCGTCCTTCAGATCGCCGATAGGTTCGTCCCACACGGGTTTGCCAGTGCGCATGTCGAGGGCCACGACGTGCAGATCGGACGTGGCGAGATAGACCTTGTCACCGTATAGCGAGATGTTGCGCTTGACGGTGGGCTGCACACCTTCCGGCAACCGTCGCGCGTAGTGCCACAGCTCATCGCCCGTTTTTGCATCCAGCGCCTGCACGTGGTCACCAAAACTGTGCACGAACAGAATGCCGTCATGGAGCAGCGGCGTCGCTTCATTCGGGCCGGCCGGCAACGTCAGCGACCACGCCAGATGCAGATCCTTCACGTTGGCTTTCGTGATCTGTCTGAGTGGGCTGAAGCCGACATCGTCCAGCGTCCGCCGCCACGTGAGCCAGGACCCTGCGGGCGGATTGGCGAGCAGCGCATCCGTCACCGGAGTGACTTTCAGCAGAGCGCTGGGCGGTGATGGCCAGCGGGGAAGCGGTACGCCTGGCGACAGGCCGCCACTCGGACCACCGGCGCGAAGCTGTCCCTGTGGACTCAGGTTCCACGGCATCTTTGCGAGCTGCAGCGTCGCTGCATCCGTGGTGAATTCCTGAGCACCCGGTGCAACTTCGTTGGCCTGCAGGATGTACGCAAGGATCGCTGCGTAAGTGGGGCCACCCAGCGAATTGGGCGCAGCAGATGGCATGGAGCGCGAAGTGTAGTCGTACAGTTCGAGCGCAGTCTTGCCCACCCAGCCGTCCCGGAACCGGCCGCCTTTCAGCGTCGGTCCGAACTCGCCGTCATCCAGGTTGCGACCGTGACAGAGAGAGCAGCTGAGGTCATACGCTACCCTGCCGCGTTCGGCCTGCGCCGCCGTGTACGAAGGGCCGGTTGCTTGCGCAAACGCCGCTCCCGATGCGACGACAGCGAGCAGCAGAACAGAAATCCTGTAAATGCGCATGTTCAACGTCCTGCAGGTGGAGCGGGGGGATTGATCTGGGCGCCGTCCCAATGTTCGTACAGCTTCCCGTCCTTGATGCGGAATGTGTCCCAGGCAAAGGCTTCGTAGAAATTGCCGGGTTCTTTGGTCGGATCCTGGCGGAACTGCTGACGCATGATGAATACGAGGTCGCCCTCAGCCAGAACCTGGTACAGGTTGTTGCCCTGTGGCGGCTGCGGAGCGTTCGGGTTCGGCGCGGGAGGCGGATTCGCCATATTGCGCGTCATCATCTGCTTGAAGCCTTCCTTGTAAGTCACGCCGGCCTCATCGGCTGCTTTCTTGAATACCGGGTTGTGCTGGATGTAACCGTCGTGCAACAGCGCATAGCGGTCGTCTGCAGTGACGCCCGGAGCAAAGAAGGCGCTGGCGATCTTCTTGTTTTCCGCGAGCCGCGCCTCTTCCTGTGCCTGGTATTCCGCTACCGCTGAGTCGCGGGCTGCTTGCAGGGCCTGCTCATCCGGGGCATTGCTGCACCCTGCCACTACGAGGACTGAGCCGATAGCCCAGGCCGCCAACTTGATTGCACGCATTGAAGAAACTCCCCCTGAATTGCAATGATTCCGATCATGCAAAAAGGGCGTGCCGTTGCGGACACGCCCTTCTTTCATCACGGTCGCTGGTCGATTACTTCTCGACGCGATATTTGTCGTGGCAGGTGCCGCAAGCTGAACCCAGTTCGCCGAGGGCGGCCTTGGCCTTGGCCTGATCGCCGCCCTTAACGGCTGCCAGTGCAGCATCGGCTTTTGCCTTGATATCGTTGGCCAGCTTGTCGAAGTCCGCCTTCTGCTTCCAGATGTCCGGCGAGGCTTCGTTCTTCTCAAGGGTCGTCGCAGCGCTGGTATCGCGTGCGAAGGCATCTGTAACCATCGTGCTGAGTACAGCCACCCGCTCAACATTCTTGGTCGCTACAGCCGCGTCATAGGGAACGCGATCGCGCGCCATGCCTGCGACCGGGCCAAGGTTGCCCGCGATGACAGTCATGAGCGCCTGACGATAACCGGCAGCAGCCTGATCCGGGTTCGGCCTGTTCTGGGCAATTGCCATCGCTGTCACGAGGCATCCTGCCACTACTACACACGCTGTTGCTTTCTTGATCATTTTCCAGTCCTCGCAAATGTTGAATCAACAATTCCTGCAGCTTTGCTCTTCCCCCGGCAATCTGCATTGGTGATGCGTTCAATAATAGCCGTTGTCTGGTTATCCCACACGCTGTCCCGATTGTTAAGAATCGTTAGGTTATTGCAATGCGGGGTGAAATCCGGCTGCGCTTCACAGGCCGAGTTCCCTCGCAATCAACCCCGAGATTTCCTCCGGCGGATTCAGCGTACCGACCGCGCCCATGCCCGGCGCGCCGGTCTCGATCCACCACTTGATGATCTTGATCTGGTCGTCCGTGAGGGGCGTTTTGCCTTCCTTGGGCATGTAGTCATCCGAGGTAGCAGGCAGCGTGATGCGGGCATACATTTCGCTCTGCATCAGGTCGCCCGGCACCACTGCGGGGAACATTTCGCCGCCTTCCATCAGCAATTCGTACGTCGCAAAGGACAATTTGCCTTTACGCGTGTCGACTCCGTGGCAACCACCGCAGCGCAGCTCCAGCATCGGATGAACGACATCCGCAAAGACATCCGCCGCCGCTACGCTCGACACCTTCTCTCGCACTTCCATTCCAGCCAGGCGCTTGAGCGGAGCGGGTGCGTATTCGACGAGATAGGTGGCGCCGTGGGTCATATTGCCGCCGTAGTGACCTGTGATCGCGACCAGTACCAGCATCACCACGCCTGTCAGCGGCTGCAGCTTCTGATACGCGCGCAACGACTTCGCGCGAAAAATCCACAGTGCCGTCGAGGTGATGGCAATCACGATGCCGAGCAGTCGGTGACGCTGCAGTGACTCGCCGGTAAACCCGCCCTCACTGGCATGCATCAATCCGAGTACGACGGTGATGATTGCGGTGACAGCTGCTGCGCCCCACAGAAACGTAGCTGCGGAGGCGAGGCCGGCGAACCGGGGTCGGCGCGCGAGGAACTCGAGCAATACGGCAACGTAGATGATGCCGATTGGCAGGTGCAAAGCCAGGACGTGGAGGCGGCCGAGAAAATAGATGAAATCCATTCGAACTCCGGACATGAAATGCTTGGCGGGCGAATTCTACATTGCCGGCAATATCGCGCTGCAACTGGCGACGCGCTCATCAGCACGGTTTCTATGGCGCTATGCCGCCTTGAGCTATGATCGGCTGCAAGTGACGGCCTTCCACTTGCGCCTGCCCGGCCTGGGTCGCGGTGGAATGGCAAAAGATCACCAGACGGACGCTGCTTTGCTGGTTGGGGGAAACGGTGCCAAGAGACCAGGACGATACAGAACCGCCTCAAGAAGGCGTTGCAACAGAAGAATCCGGTGATGGCAGCGAGCAGGAGGCTATTGAGCGGCGCACATGGTTTCGGCTGCAGGTGCTGCCCTTCGAGTCACAGCTGCGCAGTTACGTGCGGCGTATTCTTCCTGACGATGCCGACGCCGACGATATCGTCCACGACACGTTCGTCAGGATAATCACGCTGCCGGGCTGGCGTCAGGTCGCTACCCCGGTGGCATTCATGAAGACCGTTGCCCGCAACCTGGTGCACGACCTGTTTCGCCACCGCAATGTCGTGCCGATCTACTACATGGCCGATCTCGAGACCACGAACGCCGTCGATGAGCTGGCAAACCCGGAATTGACCACCACGGGGCGCGACGAACTGCGGTATCTGGCCCAGCTGGTGGAAAACCTGCCGCCCCAATGCCGCAAGGTCTTTACGTTACGGAAGATTCATGGACTTTCGAACGACGCCATAGCGAAACAGCTTGGCCTGTCCGTCTCAACCATTGAGAAACACCTCGTCAAGGCGCTCCGGCTCTGCTCGGAAGGACTGGCGCGACGCGACGGGGACCCCCTGAACTGGCGAAAACATGCCCCAAGACGGTCGAAGAACAAGAGACGCTCTGAACACTGAAGCCGCGCGGTGGGTGGTACGGCTCGCCTCGGATTCATGTGAAGACGCCACTCGGCAGCGCTTTGACGCATGGCGGGCCTTGAGTCCCGCGCATGAAGTCGCGTTCGAACGGGAGCAGTTGACCTGGGATCGCACTGAGCGCCTGCGAGCCCTGCGCCCTCCGGTGCACACGGGCGGCCTCGCGGAATCCGGCCATCCGGAGCAACGGTGGCAGTCGTGGCTGAGCAGGCCGAGTCTGGCCTCGCGATCCTGGCGCATGGGCTCTGTCGCCGCGGGTCTCCTGCTTGCAGCCGGCCTGGCAGTCTTCCTGTGGATCAACGCAACGACGGATGTGTATGTGACCGCTGTAGGAGAGACGCCGCAGCATCCAGTTGGAGGATGGCAGCAGGCTTGAACTCAATACGGATACGCAGGTGGCTGTGCGCATGACAGGCAATGCACGCCGTCTGGAGCTGATCCGCGGCGAATCGATGTTCGACGTGTATCACGACGCTGCGCGGCCGTTCATTGTCGTAATCGGTGATAACTCGGTCCGCGCTGTCGGCACTGCCTTCAATATCCGCCGGGACCCGAATACCTATCGGGTATTGGTGACTGAAGGCGTCGTCGAGGTCACGGGCAAAGCGACTGCGTCGGCACCGGCGTACCAACTGAGATTACCCGCAGGATCTACCGCTACCTACGACCAGCACGGTATGGCAAGCCGCGTGCTGACAGAGGCGGAAAAGGAACGGGCGCTGTCCTGGCGCAACGGCACGATTTCGCTGTCAGGCGAATCGCTGGCTGCGGCTGCGGCAGAGTTCAATCGCTACAACACGAAGCGGCTTGTCATTGCCGATCCCGCCGTTGCGGGGTTGCAGCTCGGCGGATACTTCGATGTTCATGATCTCGATGGGTTCGTCAAAGTACTGACGGCGGCGTTTGCCCTCGAAGTTTCGACTTCTGGCGACGACATCTTCATCAAGGGGACGGCGCCCGCTGCCCGTCTACCGGAAGGGGCCTTGTGAAACGCATGGCCAGAAGTTGCGGAGCCAGAGCATGAAACTTCCTCCAGGGGTCACGACGAGCCAGTTCGAGGCGGCGGTGCGGCGGTTCCAGTCCGTGGTCGGGGCCGATTGGGTATTCACCGCCGATGAGGACGTTATTCTCTACCGCGATGCCTACACCCCGTATTACGGCGAAGAAGAAGAGCTGGTTCCCTCGGGAGGCATTGGCCCGAATTCGGTTGAACAGGTCCAGGAGATCGTACGGATCGCCAACGAGTTCAGGATTCCGCTGTGGCCCGTGTCCACCGGCAGAAACCTCGGTTACGGCGGTGCGGCACCTCGCATGTCCGGCACGTCTGGTGCTGGATCTCAAGCGGCTCAACCGTGTTCTGGAAGTCGACGACACGCTCGCCTATGCCATCGTTGAGCCCGGCGTCAGCTATTTCGATTTTTACCGCTACCTGCACGACAATAACCACAAGGTCTGGCTCGACTGCGCCGATCCTGGTTGGGGAAGCGTCATCGGTAATGCGCTGGATCACGGCGTAGGCCATACCCCGCATCGCGACCATTTCGATTCGCATTGCGGCATGGAAATCGTGCTCGCCAACGGTGAGTTGATGCGGACCGGGATGGGTGCCCTGCCTGATTCACCGAACTGGGCAACCTACAAATATGGCTTCGGTCCGCACCTTTCGCCGATCTTCGGCCAGGCGAACTACGGCATCGTCACGAAAATGGGGATGTGGCTGCTCCCGGAACCTGAAGCTGGCCGCAATGATCTCGTCGACGTACCCAGGCAGGCAGACCTGGTGCCGTTCATCGATACGCTGTCGAATCTCGCCAATCAGGGAATCCTGGACTCGAGCTGGTCAGTGGGGAGTCCACTCATGTCATCCCGCGATCCGGAGATCGCGGAGGCAGTCCGCAACGGCGCGCCAGTGGCGGAGCTTGAACGCCTCGGAAGAGCGCAGAACGTACCGTACTGGGGCGTGCGCTTGCGCTTTTATGGCCCTGCCGAAGTCATTGATGCCAAATGGAAATACACCCAGCAGAGGCTGTCTGCAGCGATCCCCGGAGTGAGCTTCCGTGCAGGCGCGGCGTATCGGTTTCCCGTCGATCCGGCCACCCTTGCCGAAACCGACGACAGCTTCCAGAAAGCAGCGATCGGCATTCCCGAAATGTCCATTTTCAACATTGGTGGTGCAGTCCGCAGCCAGGGACACATCTTTTTTTCGCCGATCATTCCGATGTCCGGCAAGGAACTGGTCAGGGCCCAGGGAGTATTCACGCAGGCATTCAAGGATCTGGGCATGCGCTCGCCGGGAACCATCGGTGGCTGGTCCTGGTACAAGCGCAACCTGGTGCTGCTGTTCAACATGCCGATCAGCAAGGATCCGGCTGAAAACCGGAAAATGCGTGATAACTATCGGGCGCTCGTGAAGATTTCGGCTGCAAACGGCTGGGGCGAATATCGCGCGGCACCCGCATTCATGGACGATATCGCAGCGTCGTTTTCTTACAACAATCACGCCCTGCGCCGCTTCCAGGAGACCATCAAGGATGCTCTCGATCCCAACGGCATTCTCGCGCCGGGCAAGAGCGGCATCTGGCCGAAACAGTATCGGGGGATGCGGTCATGAAGGGCCGCTGGACAGGATGGTCAATGGCGGGGCTGCTCCTGGCAGTAGCGGGTTTCGCCCACGGCGCGGAGTCGGATCTGAAGGCCGGCAAGGCGACTTTCGACAAATGGTGCGGCATCTGCCATGGCGACGGGCGCTACATGGGGGGCACCAACGGCCTGAAGTCCAAGTACAAGGATGAAAAGCCCGCCTTGCTCGAGAAACGGACCGATTTGCCTGTCGCCGTCGTCAAAGTGTTTGTTCGCAATGGCGTGGGCATCATGGCCCCCTTCCGTAAGACGGAGATCACCGATATCGAACTTGAAAATCTGGCGGCCTACCTTGCGCGAAATACATCAAAGTGAGGTCTTCGTGAATGCCTGTCATTCCGGTGACGGAAGCGTGCTGCACTGCGTCATTGTGTGGCGCGCCGCAGCAACCACACTTCTTAACTATGCATCGCTTTAATGCAGTGCGCATCGATGAGATAGTGCTGATATGGCAGAGCGTAGCGTGTTGCAGACACTGCCTGGGTTTGGGGGGAAACGAATGTCGAGTGTGTTGAAAACGTTTTCGTTAGTTGTCGGCGCAACAGCATGCGTGGGTCTTGCTCACGCACAGCCTGCGGCATCGTCCGCCGAAAACTACAGAGCGATGGTCGACAAGTATTGCGTCGATTGCCATGACCCGATCGAGAATCGCGGCGGCCTTTCGCTGGACGATGTGGATTTCACCAAGGTCTCCCAGCACGCACGCATCCTCGAGCGAGTCGTCACCAAAGTTCGCGGCGCGTCCATGCCACCGGTCGGCAAGCCACGCCCCGATCCTGCGACCTATCAGGGTTTCGCTTCGTGGCTCGAAACCGAACTCGACAAGAATGCCGTTGCTCATCCGAATCCTGGCCGGCCAGCACCCTATCGGCTCAATCGCGAAGAGTACAAGAACGTTGTCCGTGACATGCTTGCTATCGACGTCGACGTCAAGGCAATCATGGCGCCGGATAATTCCAGTTATGGTTTCGATAACGTGGCAGACGTGTTGGGTATTTCTCCTGCGCTGCTCGAAGGCTATCTCTCCGCAGCTGATCGCATCAGCGCCACTGCAGTGGGCGATCCCGACCTGCCGCGGGAGGACGCTGTCTACCGGGTCAGCGCGCGCCTCTCACAGAATGAGCACATAGAGGGTCTGCCGCTCGGTACCCGTGGCGGCATCGTTGTGGAGCACTACTTTCCTCTTGATGGCACGTACGAGTTCAGCACGACGTTCCTGAAGAACACGCTCAGCGTCATTCGTGGTCTGGAATTTCCACACCAGTTTGAAATCTCGGTCGATGGCAAGCAGGTCAAGCTGATTTCCATGGGCGGCACATCCGACTATTCCCGGCTCCTTGAGAATGCGGACGAGATTCGGGCAGCCGTCGAGGATCGCGCCCGGGTACGCGTGCCGCTGACGGCAGGCACACACAGAATCGTAATGACTTTCCTGCAGAAGACGGGTGCCCTGGAAGTCGACCAGCTGCAGCCCTTTGAGTCGATCAATTTCGATCCCGTATACATCGGTGGCATTCCCTCTGTTGAAGGCGTGCTCATCCGCGGACCGTTCGATGCGAAGGCTCCAAGTGTCGAAACCCCGAGCCGCAAGGCCATCTTCACCTGCAAGCCGAAAAGCCCTCGCGACGAGGCCAAGTGCGCTGACCAGATTCTCTCGAAGCTGGCCCGCACTGCATATCGCCGGCCGGTCAATGATGCGGACATGAAAGTACTGCGTGATTTCTATGCGCAGGGCCGTGAGGCCAAGGGCACGTTCGAGGGAGGCATTCAGATGGGCCTCCGTCGCATCCTGTCGAGTCCGGATTTCATCTTCCGCATGGAACGCGACCCAGCGGGAATTGCGCCCGAGACCTCTTTCCGCGTCAGTGACGTCGAACTCGCATCACGATTGTCGTTCTTCGTGTGGAGTTCGGCTCCGGACAGCGAGTTGCTCGACCTGGCCGCCAGGGGCAAGTTGCGCGACGACAAAGTTCTCGAGCAGCAGGTGCGCCGCATGCTGGCGGATCCCCGTTCGGAATCCCTCGCCACCAATTTTGCCGCCCAGTGGCTGCGCCTGCGCAACCTGGATTCCCAGCAGCCCGATGCCTACTATTTTCCCAATTTCGACGAGGGCCTGAGAGAGGCGTTCCGCCAGGAAACGCTGATGTTCTTCGACAGCATCATGCGGGATGACCGCAACGTTGTGGACCTGCTTACAGCCGACTATACGTTCATGAACGAGCGGCTGGCGCGGCACTATGGCGTTCAGGGCGTGTACGGCAGCGACTTCCGCCGCGTAAAGCTCGACGACGTTGCTCGTCGCGGCCTGCTCGGGCAGGGCAGCTTCCTGATGGTCACGGCATTGCCTAACCGGACCTCTCCAGTGAAGCGCGGTGCATGGGTTCTCGAAAACCTGCTGGCGAATCCGCCGCCGAGTCCTCCTGACAACGTTCCAGCGTTGCAGGAAACCGCGCTCGATACGCTGGACCGCGAGCCGCTGCGCGCACGCCTCGAGCGCCACCGTGCCGATCCTGGCTGCGCTTCTTGTCACAACATCATGGATCCGATCGGCTTCTCCCTTGAAGTGTTCGACGGGATTGGTGCCAAACGTTCCAGGGACGAAGGCGGTCAGCTGATCGATGCGTCCGGAAATCTGGCAAGTGGCTTGCCGATCAACGGTGTCAACGAACTGCGCGACGCAATCGCTTCGGATCCTGGCCATTTCATGAATGCCTTTACTGAAAAGCTGCTGACTTATGCGCTGGGACGTGGTCTTGAGTACTACGACATGCCAACGGTGCGCAGCATCGTCAGGAACAGCGAGCACCAGAATTACCGTTTCTCTTCGGTGGTGCTGGAAGTCGTCAGGTCCACACCATTCCAGATGAAATTGTCAGCGGCGAAAGGCGAGCTGTCGGTCGATTCCGGACAGCCCGCGAAGCGCAGCTACTGATGTGCAGTGTTTTTGATAAAGAAGCTCTGAAGTTACTACCCTAGAGGGAGTTCGGACATGTTCAATTTCAAGAAGTCCCTGGATCGCCGTATGTTCCTGCGAGGCGCAGGTGCAACGATCGCGGTGCCATTCCTCAGCGCGATGGTGCCCTCGCTGACCGCGTTCGCGCAGACGGCAGCCAATCGCCCGCGTCGCATCGGCTTTGTGTACGTGCCAAACGGCATGGTCATGACCGATAAAGTCGATTTGTGGACTCCAAAGAAAGTGGGGACAGACTTCGAACTGACACCCACTCTGCAGCCACTTGCCAAATACAAGGACCGCATGACTGTGATCAGCGGCCTGCTCGGCGCAGATGGATCCGGGCAACACTCGGCAGCCTGCACCGCGTGGCTCACGGACTCCTTCCCGAAGAAGACGCTGGGAACGGATGTCGAGGCCGGCGTTTCCCTCGACCAGGTCATAGCCAGGCAGATCGGTACCAGCACCGTATTTCCGTCGATGGAGCTGGCGATCGAAGACACCACGAATCTGGTGGGTGCGTGTGATACGGGCTACAGCTGCTCCTACATGAACACCATTGCCTGGTCGGACGCCAAGAACCCGCTGCCGATGCAGGTTAACCCGCGCGTGGTATTCGAGATGATGTTTGGCGGCACCGGCACGCCCGAACAGCGGCGTGCCCGCTTCCAGCAGAACCGCAGCATCCTCGACTCCGTGCTTGGAGAGACTCATCGCCTTGAGGCTCGCGTTGGCCCGCAGGACAAAGGTCGTATCAGCGACTACATGGACAATGTCCGCGAAGTTGAAAAGCGCATTCAGCGAGCCGAAGCCCGCACGGAAGAGCTGGCGGATTCGTCAGTGGTTTCACCGTCCGGTATTCCCGCGCAGTTCCCCGATCACGTGGAACTGATGTTCGATCTGCTGCACGTTGCCTATCAGACAGACCTGACCCGGGTTGCCACTTTCATGATGGCGCGGGAGCTGAGTTCGATTGCTTACCCGCAGATCGGGGTTCGTGAACAGCACCACAGCATTTCGCATCACTCCAATAACCCCGAGTTCATGGAGAAGAAGGGCAAAATCGACCAGTACCATGCCCTGCTGTTCTCGAAGTTCGTCGACAAAATGGCGACGACCCCGGATGGCGACGGCACGTTGCTCGATCACACACTGCTCGTCTACGGCGCTGGCATGAGCAACGGCAATGAGCACCTGAAGAAGCGGCTGCCCTATGCCGTGGTGAGCGGCTTCGTGAAGGGCAATCGCCACATCGAGAGCGGCCTGCACCGCCCGGTTGGCGATCTGCATATCGACATTGCTCGCGCGATGGGTGTTGAACTCGAGCGGTTTGGCCGCAGCGAGGGTGGCACGGTCGGGTTGGGCAGCACGGTCGGGTTGAGCTGAGCGGGGAAGGAGTAGTGCAATTCGGGCCAGCCGCGGGTTTGCGGCTGGCTGTTCAACTTAAGAGGGGCGGCCATGCGTTCGATTCCAGTTTTCGGCGTAATTTCCTCACTTTCGCTGGCCATTGCCGCAGTGACTGTACAGGCGCAGTCGGTGCCGTCGATCGTCTCGGCCGTCAAGGCTCATGATGTTGCGGGCGTCACGTCACAGCTGCAGAAAGGCGCTGACGTCAATGCGGCGGACCTGGATGGCACTACTCCGCTGATGCTCGCGGTACAAGAACGCGACACAGACATGATTCAGGCGCTGCTGAAGGCGGGCGCCAGTGTGGATGCGACGAATCGCTACGGCGCAACTGCGCTGCAGACGGCTGCCCGCAACGGCGACGCCCGTTCAGCGACCCTGCTGCTGAACGCCGGTGCAAGTCCGGGAACGGCATCACCAGAGGGTGAAACGGCCTTGATGGCAGCAGCACGTAGCGGCAACGTGGAACTCATCAACGCCCTGCTGGCGGGCGGGACGGCGAGTGCAGGCCAGGCATCGAACAAGGCAGATCCCAATTTCAAGGAAGGCTGGAAAGGTCAGACGGCGCTGATGTGGGCCGCCGCTGAGGGTCATGCGGACGCAGTACGGGCGTTGATTGCCGGAGGCGCCAGCGTCAATGAATTTTCTGCATTGATCACCGTGCCTGAGCCATCAGAGAAGCGCGCAGGCGGTTTCGTTTACCCCAAGATTCCAAAGGGTCGCATGACGGCACTGCATTTCGCAGCCCGTAACGGGCATCTGGACGCTGTCCAGGCGCTGCGAGAGGGTGGAGCCGACCTCAATAGCACTGATGCCGAAGGTACCAACGCGCTCGTCCTGGCCACGCTGAATGGGCATCCGGACGTCGCCGTGGCGCTGCTCGAAGGAGGAGCGGATCCCAAGATTGCGGACAAGTACGGCCGCACGGTGCTGTTCGAAGCGACGGACATGAATACGCTGGATGCCAATGCCCGCCCGGCTCCTCATGTGACTGGCGACAAGACCTATGTCGATGTCATCAAGCTGGCAATTGCCAAGGGTGCCGACGTCAACGCAACGCTGACGGGCACTCTTCCCATTTGGGTGGCTCAAGGCGGTACGCATAACCCGATGCTGAGGGAAGGCGCTACGGCATTCCTGCGTGCGTCGATGTCAGCTGACCTCCCTGTGATGAATATCCTGCTGGCCGCGGGAGCAGATCCGTTTAAAGCCACGGCCAAGGATGATGGACCCGCCAAGCGCATGTTTGGCGGCGGTAATACCGGCAGCACCACTCCATTGATGGCGGCCGCCGGCGTCGGTTGGCGCGAAGAGATCAGCCGCGGTCGCGTTCCGGATGCAATCGAAGCGATCAAACTGTTGCTTGCCAAAGGAGCGGATATCAACCAGGCCAATAACGGCGGCGACACCCCCCTGACGGGCGCGGCCATGCGCGGTGAGCCGGCGATAGTTGAGTTCCTGCTGAAGAAGGGTGCCAATATCAATCACAAGAATGGCCTGGAAGCGACAGCAATGGACATTGCTGGCGGTCTGGTCGATTACCACGTGCAGCCGAATCCGGCAGTGGCGGAGGTCCTGCGCAAGTACGCGCCGACCGCCAAGCTGTCGGCCCGCTAAGGCCTGACCGGCTCAAAGAAGAAGGCCGCGCTCGTTATTCACGAGCGCGGCCTTTTTCTTTCCTGAGCTACGGCCCTGTTGCGAGGACGACTTCAGCTACGAACCCAAGTGTACTTGGCGACTTCCGCCCCCCCAGCATCGCGAACCAGGATCTCGTTGCCGGTTCTTTCGATCTTATGCCCCTGGGACTGATGGCGCTGGATGAAGTCCTTCAGGATCGCGAGCGCTTCCGCTTCGGTCTCATACCAGCGGGCGAGCATCGTTCCGCTCTTCGGTTCGCACTTAATTTGCACGCTCATTGCGGTAAATATACACGTCGCACCGTCATAGAGCGTGCGTCACAACCCAAGCCACGGGTAAATTTGTACCGCTCATCGCCAGGATCGTGAACGGGATCACATGACACAACGCGGCAAGCATGTTCGATTGCGAATGGTGACACGCCACCTCACCCGGGTGGGTGCCGGGATCTTCGCAGTTGTCGTTCTGGCAGTCTTCGTCGCATATCTGACGTTTCGTGCCAGCCTCCCGGACCTCGATGGTCAAGTGACAGCACCCGGCCTGCGTTCTCCCGTGACCATTGAACGCGACGATCTGGGTGTCCCCACTGTGCGGGCCGCTGATCGCATCGACCTCGCCTTCGCAACGGGCTACGTCCACGCCCAGGATCGTTTCTTCCAGATGGATCAGCAGCGACGGCTCGCCGCGGGAGAGTTGGCGGAACTGCTGGGTCCGGCATTACTCGCCACGGACCGTGCAATGCGGCGGCACCAGTTCACGAAGGTTGCTGAACAGGTTCTTGGTCAGGCTTCTGCAGTAGAGCGCAGTACCCTTGAGGCCTATACCGCCGGCGTAAATTCAGCACTTGGCGAATTGGGCTCGAGGCCCTGGGAGTACTTCGTCCTCGGCTCCGCGCCTCGACCCTGGGAGTCTCGCGATTCGCTACTGGTTGCCTTCGCGATGTACGTGGACCTCAACGATTCGAGCGGAGAGCGCGAATTGGCAAACGCCGCGATCCGCGCAACACTGCCCCAGGAACTGTTCACCGTCTTGTATCCGTTGGGTTCGGAGTGGGATGCACCAGTGGATGGCGGAACGTGGCGACTGCCTCCACTGCCAGGGGCAACCGTTTTCAACTTGCGCCAGGGGCCGGCCAGGACGGCTGCCCTGTCGGCCCCGGCGTCGCGACGACTGACGGAACGAGTGGGGGATACCTCGTTTGGCAGTAACAGCTGGGCTGTTGCCGGTACGCATACCGCCAACGGTCGGGCACTGCTTGCCAACGATATGCATCTCGGTTTGCAGGTACCGAACATCTGGTATCGCGCGCGACTCGTCGTCGACTCGCAGACTGCCGGGAACGCGCAGGACTTGATCGGCGTCACGCTACCCGGATTGCCATTGATCATTGCAGGCAGCAATGGACATGTTGCCTGGGGCTTCACCAACACCCACGGGGACTGGACTGATCTGGTCGCCGTGCAGGTGGATCCCGCGGATTCATCCCGCTACCTCACTGCGGATGGATCGGTGAAGTTCGAGATCAGTCACGACGTCATCCGGGTTCGTGGCCAACCAGCGGAAACGATGACTACTACGCACACGATATGGGGCCCTGTCGTCGCGAAGGATGCGAGCGGTACGCCACTGGCCCTTGCATGGACGGCACACAAACCTGAAGCGACCAACCTGCATATGATGGCGCTCGAAGCAGTGCAAACGGTTGATGAAGCACTTGAAGCAGCCAATCGCTCGGGTGCGCCGGTGCAGAATTTTGTGGCGGCCGATGAACTTGGCAGCATTGGCTGGACGCTCTTCGGTCAGGTTCCTGTCAGGGAGGGCTTCGATTCACGCTTCCCTGCGCAGTGGAGCGGTCGGGGAACCGGCTGGACCCGGTGGCGCAAGCCCGACGAATACCCGCGCATTGCAAATCCCCTGGGCGGGAGACTCTGGACAGCGAACAGTCGTGTGGTTGAAGCGAATACCTGGCTCGACTTCGTGGGACCGGGAAATTACGTCCTGGGCGCGCGAGCGGGTCAGATTCGCGACGGTCTGCTTGATGTCAAAGCCGCGACAGCTGCTGACATGCTGCCAATACAGCTCGACAATCGGGCACTGTTCCTGTCGCGATGGCGAGATCTGCTTCTGCAGCTGCTCACTCCAGATACCGTGGCAGGGCATCCTGACCGGGAGGCGGCGCGCATCCTGGTGGAATACTGGTCCGGCCGTGCTGCCGTCGAGGATCCGGGCTATCTGATCGTCAGAAATTTCCGTCGGGCCGTGATGACGGCGACGTTCGATGCCCTGGTCGCTCCGGCGAAGGTTGCCTATCCCGATATCACCTTCGAGCCCGGCCAGCAGTTTGAAGGGTCAGTCTGGCAGCTGGTGACCGAGCGTCCCCTGCATCTGCTTGATCCACACTATGCTGACTGGGACGAGGCTCTGCTTGACTGGATCGACCGCGCGCTGCTCGATCTGCGCACCCGATGCAGCAAACTCGCGGATTGTGGCTGGGGGCGTGACAACGTCCTGGCAATGAAGCACCCGCTGTCGCGTGCGTTGCCCTGGGCGGCATGGCTGATCGACATGCCGCAGGAAGCCCTCCCGGGCGACAGCAACATGCCTCGTGTCCAGGGGCCCCGGCAAGGGGCTTCGGAACGTCTCGTCGTATCGCCGGGTCGGGAGAGCGAGGGCTTTTTCGAGATGCCGGGTGGGCAATCTTCGCATCCGTTATCACCCTATTTTTCTGCCGGCCATGAAGCGTGGGTGACCGGACAACCATTGCCGCTGCTCCCCGGACAGACTCGGCATACACTCCGCCTGGTCCCCGGGACCCGGTAGCCACAAACAATACAGGGAAAACATGAGTCAGAAGATTGCAGTCGTTACCGGTGCGAACCGGGGATTGGGATTCGCCGCAGCGCGAGCTCTGGCTCAACAGGGAATGTATGTCCTGCTTACCGCGCGTGACAAAGCGCTGGCGGAGGCTGCCGCTACCGACCTGCAGGACGACGGGCTCGAAGTTGAACCAAAACGTCTCGACGTCTCGTCGGACCTGAGCGTTGACGAATTCGTCGCTTACGTGGGGCGGGTTGATGTTCTGGTCAACAACGCAGGCGGCATGTTCGGTGGCTACACCGGGCTATCGACT
Organism: uncultured Pseudomonadota bacterium; assembly: GCA_963819685.1. Taxonomy (GTDB): domain Bacteria; phylum Pseudomonadota; class Gammaproteobacteria; order Steroidobacterales; family Steroidobacteraceae; genus CAIUGU01. Next base: position 154,630 of record CAWFXI010000007.1, on the reverse strand, counting down.
CCCGCACAGGTCGTCGAGGCATTCAATGTCAATGCAGTTGGCGCATTTCGACTGTTGCGCGGCTTGTTGCCAAGGATGAACGATGCGGGCTATGGAAGAGTCGTCAATGTATCTTCCGGAATGGGGTCGCTCAACGACATGCAGGGTGGTGCGGCGGCGTATCGCGTGTCGAAGGCGGCGCTCAATGCCGTCACGCGGGTGTTTCATGCCGAAGCACGCGCGAATGTAAAGGTAAACTCGGTCAGCCCCGGCTGGGTGAAAACCGATATGGGAGGCAAGAATGCGCCGAGAAGTATTGAACAGGGTGTCGCCGGTATAGTCTGGGCTGCTACGCTGCCTGACGATGGCCCATCCGGGGGATTCTTCCAGGATGGCAAATCCATTTCCTGGTGACTGAGGGCTTAAGCGATGGGTCTGAACGTGAATGGTATCTGGGGCCTGATCGTACTGGTTGTCGACGTGTGGGCAATCGTCAATGTGCTGCAGAGTACCGCCGACACAGGCAAGAAGGTTCTCTGGACCGTCGTCGTTCTGGTGCTCCCGGTGATTGGCGCCATCCTCTGGTACTTTCTCGGCCCCAAATCCGGCAGGACCTGAGATTCCGCGCTGCTGATTCGCAGCGGGAGAATCAGCATAAGTTCTGCCAACTCACGGCGCGCCGTCAGGGTGCTGGCCAGCCTTCGCGCGGATCGCCGCCTGTTCCTTGCGAATGGTCACGACCAGCATGCCGATGGCGGCGCTGATGAACAGCAGCATCGCAATCATCAGAAATGCGAGCCCCCCGGCCAGCCGGAAGGCTTCGATCACTCCACCGATGACGCCGATGGGCGTGGTAATGAGCAAAAGAGGTTTGGCAATTTTCATGGCGCGTCCACGCGGTTGCTGCGTCAGACAAGCCACAAGGATAAGCCATTTTGGGTATCAAACGGTTGGCGAGCTGAAGCCGAGGGCCAGAACCAGTACAAGGCTGCTGACAATGAATGTGATGCCTAAGGTAATCATGATGCTCTCCTGAAGGTTGATCGCTTGTTCGGGATTCATCATGAGCATCGGTCATGTCAACCTCAACGGAGGTTTCATCAAGAAGTGTGGGAGATTTGTCGGGGGGCAGTTACTGACTGTAAAACCAGTAATAACCCGCTGTCCTGGTCTTTGCAACCAGAGGTGCGCCGGCCCCGCCCCGTGAGGCAGTCAACTGTGTTTCGTCAGGAAGAGGCGGTCAACAGCCAGTCCGCCGGGCCCATACGTGACCACAGCAAGCGCCATGGCGGCCCACGGCAGATGAAAATTCGCCCAACCGTCGGGAATTGTCAGCTGGATGATGAGTGTCATTACCAGAATCCCAAGGGCGGCAAACCTGGTCGCGAGGCCCAGCACCAGCAGTATCGGCAGCACGATTTCACCGCAACCCGACATCAGTGCCATGACGTGCGGCACCGGATAGGGATAGCTCTGGCCAAACAGATGCAGCTGGAACTCCTGCGAAAACAGGTAGTCGGCGCTGGGCGAGAGTTGAAACCACCCCTCCCATTTCGTCAGGCCGGAACGGAAGAACGGCACTGCGATCGCGACGCGCAACAAGAGCTGCGTGAATGCGGATGGAAAGCGGCCAAGCAGCCGGTTTGACCAGTCATACCAGCCAGCAACACCGCTGCGTGCTGCAAACGAACCGTCGATGGAGCCATTGTTCATGAGTCGATTTCCGCAAGTGTGGCCGCGGACTGCTACAACCGTCTCTGTCGCCGGGTAAACCCGACTGCGGCCCCCAGACTGATGAGATCCACGAGGCGCAGTCCGACGTCAAAATGTGGAGCCACCAACAACGCTGCCGCCGCCGCATTCTCAAGGCTGCCGTGATTGATCAGCGCTGCCAGAAACTCGAAGGTTCCGCCAGCAAGGGTATGCACGGAGACGCTGGAATCCGGGCGCACTACCAGCACGTCCTGCGCCTCCCATGAAGAGAGTGGTGTGACAATGTCTTGTTGTTGCGCGGCCCAGAGCGCAGCGACCGGATAGGAAGAACGTAACAGGCGAACGGAAGGATGCAGTTCAATCGTCGCGCCCGCGAGCACCTCCGGGCTCAAGGCCTGAAGTGCCTCGAGTTCAAGAGGGGTTGAGTCGGCCGCGTGGTAGGCCTCGCTCCACGCAACTTCCAGCCGTGCAACGTCGGCAAGATAGGGAACGGATGTGGCGGGCTCGAAGTCTGCGATGAATTCCGGAAAGGTGCTGCCGTATTCCATCAATAGCGGCGAATCGGGCAGATAGCTGCCCGCGTACGCCCGCGCCGTCGCGCGAAAGAATTCGTCTCCCACCAGCCGGCAGGTCGCCGGGAAGCGCGCCTGTAAAGCATCAACGAGGCTGACCATGACATTGTTACGGTAGACCGCGAAGCGATGCCCATCGCTCGCATTGTGCCTGCCGATGACTCCCTCGGGCACCGGTTGCGCGGGATCAAGCACGGCTGCAGCAAATCTGCTCTGTTGATCAGGCCATGACTGCACGAGGTAGCTCCTGCGAGGAAAGGCGTGTAGAGAATGCGCGTAGAGCTTCGTCCGCTTTGTCTGCTTCTGCCCGCAAGCGCGCCCATTCGGGGACATCGTTGTCCCATTCGATCAGGGTCGGTACCGGCCCAATGATCTCCAGCGCACGCTTGTACAGTTTCCACACATCGAAATGTACTGCTGCGCCGTGGCTGTCAATCAACAGCCGGTTGCCGGCTTCATCCTGGGTCTCGGCAAAGCCGGCGAGATGGATTTCCGCCACATGTCTGCAGGGAAAAGCTTCGAGCCAGGCGGTTGGATCACACCCATGGTTGATCGCCGAAACGTAGATATTGTTGACGTCCAGAAGCAGGCCACACCCGGTTCTGGCTGCAACCGAGGCGAGGAAATCAGTCTCCGCATAAGTGCTTGCCGCAAAGGCCACGTAGGTGGACGGGTTCTCCAAAAGCAGTTGGCAGCGCAATGTTTCCTGAACCTGATCGATATGCCGACAGACCTGGTCGAGCGTCTCTTGCGTGTAGGGCAACGGCAGCAGGTCGTTCAGGAACTGTCCGCCGTGTGAAGACCAGGCAAGGTGTTCAGAAAACAGTGCTGGCGCATAGCGGTCAAGCAACAGACGCAGGCGCTCCAGATGTGCAAGGTCCAGCGGCCGGCTGGAACCGATGGACAACCCGACGCCATGGATCGAAAGTGGATACCGGGACCTGATGGCTTCGAGATAACGGTGCGGCGGACCGCCGGCACCCATGAAGTTCTCCGCATGGACTTCAAAAAAGCCGACCTCAGGTAATGTTTCCAGAATGATCCGGTAGTGTTGTGCCTTCAGTCCAACACCGGATCTCGTGGACACCATGGGTACGGTGTCTCGCCAGGTCGCCGTTGCGTGCTCAGTTGTCATGCGCGCTATCGGGTTAAAGCATGCTTAGGACAAGGCGATTCCCGTTCCGGTCTGCCAGACGGGAACCGCCGTGCCTTGCCGGCTCAGGCTGCAGGAATGTCGCGGGTCAAGTGCCGACAGCGAACCCATGCGGCCCCCTGGAGCCTGCATGGTCGTGCAGGTGCCTTTGGGAACAACTTTCCAGGCGTTACCCTGATAGTCCACCTTGGAGGTTCCCGCACAGGTCGTGCCTGCACCGGCTGCGCAGTCGTTCTTGCCTTTGAGAGCGACTCCGAAACACTTTTCCTGGTCAGCAGTGGGCGGCGGCTTTGGCTGCGCATGCGCCACGCTCATCGCAGCGATAGCGGTAGCGATCGAGCCGACCAGGGCGATATTCAATGATCGACGGTTCAACATGGTAGTTTCTCCTTGGTGATACAGGCCGAACGAGGTGGCCTATGCACACTACGTCGTTCGCTGCATCAGTTTCGTTACAGTCGCTACGCATGAAAAGTCGGATTCAGCGGAATACCACTTCCCGGCGTGCACTTTCTTACAATGTTCCTGTAACAATACGGCCCTTGGCGACGAATAACCAATAGCGGGGATCTGTGGATCGGTTCGAGCTCGAACAGGAATGGACTTCGCTGATGCATGCCGCAGTGGCGGGTGATCAGGTGGCTTATCGCCGCTTGCTCGAGTCCCTGGCGCCCGTGCTGCGGAAGGTCGCACGAAGGGGGCTGGAGCGGTCCGGTTTGGGAAATGCGGAGATTGAGGACGTCGTGCAGGAAACTTTGCTGGCTATTCACCTGAAGCGAGGCACCTGGGATCGCACGAAATCCGTGGGGCCATGGGTAACGGCGATTGCACGATACAAGCTGGTGGATTGTTTGCGGCGCAAGGGTCGCAGGAGCGATGTGCAGATCGATGATTTCGCCGAAAGCCTCGCTGATGATCTCCAAAACGATGGTTCTGATCAGCGGGATGTTGAGCGGATACTCGAGCATCTGGATGGCCGGCAGCTGGAGATTGTCCGCTCGATTTCCATCGAGGGCAGTTCAGTGCGCGATACGGCGGAACGACTCGGTATGACGGAAGTGGCAGTGCGTGTCAGTCTGCATCGTTGTCTCAAGATGCTGGCCGAACGGTACCGGCAGGCCGCGGGTTGACGGTGCAAAGATGAAGACCGATGAACTGATAGCGGCAATTGCCGCCGATCGAACGCCGGACGCGAGTCCGATCGAGCGGACCCTCATCACAGGGGCTCTGGTCGGCGTGGTGATCACAGCGATTGCTTTCCTGCTTTCACTGGGTTGGCGACCGGATATCGGCACGGCAATCGGTACGATCCGATTTCCTTTCAAGTTTGTCGTGACCTTTGCCGTAGCGCTGACCGCCGCGTCCTTGATGGTGAAGCTCGCTCGCCCAGGCGACGACGGGCGGCAATTCAGGCGGCTCTGGGCTGGTCCGGCATTGATTCTGGGCGGCGTGGCCGTTGAGCTCCTCGTTCTGCCGTCGTCAGAGTGGCTGGACAAGCTGGTGGGCGCCAACGCGCTGCTCTGCATGACCATGATTCCATTGCTGTCGATCGCACCCCTGGCCGGCCTGCTGCTTGCCCTGAAGCGGGGCGCGCCGACGCGACCGGCGCTTGCTGGCGCAATTGCCGGGCTGCTGTCCGCCTCGATTGGCGCTACGTTTTATGCGTCACATTGTGTCGATGACAGCCCGCTGTTTGTTGTGGCCTGGTACTCGCTGGCAATGGGAGCCGTTACCCTGGTAGCTGCCCGACTCGGTGCCCGTCTGCTTCGCTGGTAGTATCTGCTGGATGTTCCAGCAACTCGCGCCTGTTACGCGGCTCCTGATCATCGCGAATGTCGTGGTCTATGGCCTGCAGAGCCTCATCGGCAACCAGCTGATCCTGAGTTTTGCACTGTGGCCGCTCGGGCCCGGGCTCTTTGCCGACGCGCCTGTTTTCCAGCTCTGGCAGCTGATCAGCTACGCGTTCCTGCACGGCAATCTGGCGCACATCTTCTTCAACATGTTTGCGCTGTACATGTTTGGCTCCGAGATCGAGCGCTTGCTCGGTGCGAACCGATTCATCATCTACTACGTAGTCTGCATTGTCGGTGCGGCCGTGGCGCAGCTCGTCGTCATGCAGATCATGGGCCGTGATCCCTTTCCCACGATCGGCGCGTCGGGTGGCGTTTTTGGCATTCTGCTGGCGTTCGGCATGGCCTATCCCTATCGCAAGCTCATGCTGTTGTTCCCGCCCATACCGATGCCGGCGTGGCTGTTTGTCAGCCTGTATGGCGTTCTGGAACTGATTCTCGGTGTGACAGGGACGCAGCAGGGCGTGGCCCATTTCGCGCATCTCGGTGGCATGGCGGCGGGCTTCCTGCTGTTGCTGTTCTGGCGGCGCAAGCGGCGCTGAGCCGGTCAACCTTCAGCGGACTACCGCGTTGTACCTCCCAGCAACAACTGTACCGGGAGGTCCAATGAGCGCCCTTATGTCAATCCGCACCTTTCTCGCCGGCCTGGTCGCCGCACTCGCGTTGTCCGCATGCGGAGGGGCAGGGGACATGTCCTCCGGCACCGCCAATGTTGCTCCCGCTGCGACTTCGAATTGTGCCTCATCGTCCGGCTGCGGCGAGGTCTATGTCGCAGTGACCGATGCTGACGGTGACTTCCTGAGCTACACCGTCGACGTGATGTCCCTCTCGCTCGAACGCGCGGATGGCACGACAGTCGAGGCCCTCCCGGTCAGTGCCAGGGTCGATTTTTCGCAGTACGTCGATCTCAGCGAGTTTCTCACTGCAGCCACTGTACCGGTCGGCAGCTATGTAGCAGGTTCATTGCGGCTCGACTACACGAACGCGGATATCACCGTCGAAGTGAATGGCCAGCCGCAGCCTGCCCGGGCAGTGGACGCCAGCGGGAATGCCCTCGGTATGCGCGATGTGCGCGTGATCCTCGATAACCGCGGCCGGCTCGTCGTGGCGCCTGGACGACCCGCATTACTGACACTCGATTTCGATCTCACGGCTTCCAATACGGTCAACCTGGCAACCTCACCGGTGACAGTGACAGCAACGCCGGCACTCATCGCTTCGATCGCTCCGGTCGACGAGAAGGAATTACGCCTGCGAGGTCCCCTGGTCAGCGTGGACACAGCGGCGGGCAACTATGTGGTTGATGTTCGGCCGTTCAATCACCCAAGCGCGCGACTGGGTAGAGTGACCGTGCATACGGACTCGACGACCGCGTTCGAAGTCAACGGTCAAACATATCACTGGCAACCCCGGGTTGACGGCGCTCGCCTCCGCGGGTGTGGGAACGCCAACGATTGCGTTTGGCACGTTGACGACTGCCGACCGCCGCTTCGATGCTGAAATCGTGCACGCCGGCAGTAGTGTGCCGGGGTTGTCGCAGGACGTTGTGGTTGGAAGCATTCTCTCCCGGTCAGGCAATGAGCTTATCGTCAGAGGCGGGACGCTCGTCACTCCGAGTACTAGCGTGGATGGAGCGCGTTTCGTTCGCGAAGCCATCAAGGTTCGCATTGGTGCCAATACAATGATCTTCAAGGATGGTCCGCGGCCTGTCGAACTGCTCGGCTCTGACGCCCTGTCGGTCGGCCAGCGGATCCAGGCTTTCGGTACCGTGATTACCGAAAATGGCCAGCGGGTACTCGACGCGACACAGAGCCGCGTGCGGATGCACCTGACGCATCTTCTCGGGTCCGTCGGCAGTGCTGTTCCTGGACAATTGACGTTGCAGCTGGCGGCGATCGACGGCCGCGAAGTCAGCGCGTTTGATTTCACCGGGACGGGGCTCACTCCTGCAGTGGATGCCGATCCGAACGCCTATGAAGTCGTGACCGGCGGACTCAACCTGAATGCGCTCGGCCAGGGTGAACCGGTGCGTGTGTTCGGCTTCGTCACGCCGTTCGGCGCAGCGCCGCCTGATTTTGCCGGCCGTACGGTGGTTGACCACTCCCTCGTGCGTTCACTCCTCGTGATCGGTTGGGGGACCACCGGGACGACCGCTCCCTTCCTGAGCATTGGCAACGATGGTCTGGTGCTCGACCTTGCGAACCCTGCGATCGGTGGACGCCACTACTTGCAGGTCGGGCCGCGCACGACAGATCTGCTGAATCTGCCGTCGTCCCCGCAAGTAGTGCCTGCAACCGGTGTACGAACCACCTTTGTGCTCGTTGCCCAGAACGCGAGTCGCACCTACTCTGATTTCGGCGAATTTGCAGCCGAGCTGACGCTGCGTCTGAATGGGGCTACTCGCCTGCGGGGTTTCAGCGCCACGGGTCGTTACGACGTGGGTCTCAATCAATTGAGTGCGCAGACCGCGGTCGCGATCCTCGACTGAACAGGAAGCACGCAACTGGCAGTGAAGGGCTCACGCCGGGAGGCGTGGGCCCTTTAGTCTGAAAAGATGAGATCATGCGCGGCATGGATTCGCCCAGTCCCGACATGATCGATCAGCAAGATTCCGGCGCTCTTTCTCAGGCGGCCCGCGACCATCGCAACGGACTCATCGCCGCGGTGGGTGCGCATGCTCTCTGGGGCCTGATGCCGCTGTACTTGCACCTGCTCGTCGATGTCCCTGCGACACAGATCATGGCTCATCGCCTGGTCTGGTGTTGTGTCGTGGTGGTGCTCTGGCTGCTGTTGCGCGGCGGACTTGCTCCTGTCTGGACGGCCCTGCGCAACCCATCGACCCGTTGGCGGCTGTGCGCGTCGGCGGTATTGATCAGTACCAACTGGTTGGTATTTACCTGGGCGGTGAACAACGGTCATGTCATCGAGTCCAGCCTCGGCTACTTCATCAATCCATTGATCAATGTTGCATTGGGTGTGCTGTTTCTGGGGGAGCGGCTGTCACTCGCGCGCTGGGCGGCTGTACTCATTGCCGCCGTGGGCGTCGCGTACCTCACCGTGATGCAGGGACGGTTCCCGTATATTGCGCTGACGCTTGGGCTTTCGTTCGGTCTCTATGGGCTGATCCGCAAGATCATTCCCGTCGAAGCGATCGAGGGACTGGCCGCAGAAACGCTGCTGCTGACGCCGCTGGGGCTGGCCTATTTATTCTGGTGTGAAGTGGCGGGTATCGGTCTTGGCAGTACCGGCGCCTTCGGCGGTATTCTGCTGCTGCTGGCGGCAGGCGGGCTCGTCACGGCTGTGCCGCTGAGTCTTTTTTCGTATGGCGCACGCCGCATTCCGTACTCGACGATTGGCCTGATCCAGTACCTCGGTCCTTCGATCCAGATCCTGCTCGGGATCTTCGTCTTTCACGAGACATTCTCCCGGACACAGGTCATCAGCTACGGCCTGATCTGGCTGGCGCTGGCGCTTTATGCAGCAGACGGACTGCGGCGCTCCCACACGGCCGCCGTCTGACGGAATCTCAGCGCAGCACTTCCTCCAGGAAGTTGAGCAGCGACTTCCACGAACGGCGGTCGGCGGCCGAGTTGTACAGCGTGCCGAACGCAGCGTTGTTGGCCTCGGGATTGGTGAAGGCGTGCATCGTGCCGCCGTAGTTATGCAGCTGCCAGTCGGCGCCAGCAGCAGTGAGTTCCTTGCCGATCGCGATGACGGCATCGGTCGGGGCCATCGGATCATCATTGCCGTGGAGAACCAGCACCCTGGCGACGATCTTCGCGGGCGGTAGCCCAGTCGGCTGGAGCAGGCCATGGAAGCTGACGACGCCGCGGATATCTGCGCCGCTGCGGGCGAGATCGAGCACGCACAGTCCGCCAAAACAGAAGCCAATGGCGGCCATGCGGCGTGCGTCCACCTGCGGCAAAGCCTTCACGGTCGCGACTGCTGCCTGAATTCTTCGTGCCAGTCTGGCGCGATCGCCCATGAACGGGCCGATGAGCGCCTGGCATTCCTCCACGGTCTTGCCGCGTTTGCCCTTGCCGAACATGTCCAGCGCGAAGGCGGCGTAGCCATGCCAGGCGAGGCGATGAGCTTTACGCACGGCGAACTCGTCGCGACCGTTCCAGGCGTGGCTGATCAGCACTACCGGCAGCGGCCCTGTGCGCGAATCGTCATAACAGAAAACCCCTTCCAGAACGGCATCGCCATCCCTGTACTCAATGAGTTGTTCGCGAATTGCCACGGATGTGACCTCCAGAGTCGGAAAACGAAAGCGGGTGTTCGGCAAGCGGCCAGCGTGTCGACGCAGGCGTTATTGGCAGGATTCTACTATGCCGCTGCTATTGGCCGGGACGGGAACGCAGGTGAGCTTGCAGCCACTGACTGACATCGGTGATTTCCTGCGCGCAGACCTGGTGCTGCATCGGGTACTCATGCCAGTCGATCGGATACCTGAGCTTGAGCAAAATGTCGCGCGACCGTTCGCCCAGGAACAGCGGGACGATGGGATCGGCGCTGCCGTGGCACATCAGGATGGGCAGGTCGCTATTTGCGGCAGCAGCTTCCTCAGCCACGACTTCGCGCAGCGGGAGGTAGGTCGATAGCGCCATGATCCCTCCGAGACGTTGTGGGTAGCGCAAGCCGGTCTGCAGGGCGATCGCACCACCCTGGGAAAAGCCGGCAATGACGATGCGCAGGGGATCAATGCCCACCGCGATCTGCTGTTCGACGAGGCCGCGTACAATGGCTTCGGACTGTCTGATACCGCGGACGTCTTCCATACCTGGGCCGGCCAGCGCGCTACTCGACAGCACCTTGATGTCGTACCAGGCGCGCATGGCAAAGCCATTGTTGACCGTCACCGGACGCACTGGAGCATGCGGGAAGATGAACCGGACCGGTAGATTGTCAGGCAACGCAAGTTCTGGAACGAGGGGGACGAAGTCGAAGCCATCAGCGCCGAGGCCATGGAGCCAGATCACGGCGGCGTCCGCTTCCACGGCAGGCTGCAGCACCACGACTGTGTCAGCTTCTTCCTGTCTGTACCTCATTGCGATTCGGGTCATTCGCGGCGATCGCTTCCTAGCCGCCTATGGTGACTGCGACGCGGGCAGTCGGGCCGACATTCACCTGGTCGGTCCCGCTTCTGATTTCAATATAGAAAGTCCGCTCCACGGTGACTCCAGTCGGGTTCAAGAGCTGCACGTACAGTGAACTTACGTTCTGGTTGTCTGCGAATTGCACGACACCATTTTCGACGGGAGTGTAGTCGACTCCCGGCAGTGCAGTCCCGGGGATGGTTCTCCAGTGTATCCGGGCGCGTCGCTCCGGACCTGCGCCTCGCTGCACGATCATTGCCGCCATGGCAGTCGGGCGGTTGATTCGAAGTTCCGGCTGATCAAGCGTAATCCAGGTTTCCTGTGCGACACGCGGTTGATTCGTGCTGGCTGAGTTGGAAGTCAAAGTTCCGGCTTCGACCAGCGTTTTCGAAACCTGAATTCCGTCGTTAGCCGGTAGCGAACTTGTTGCGGACGCGGACCCGGTTTGCTGATCCGTTGACAGGAGGTTGTCCGTTTCATTGAGCAGGAGCTGTTCACCTGACTCTGGTAAAGGGCGTGGGTCCACACCGACAAGCGCGGATCCAATCAGCAGCATGCCAGCGAACCCGCCGAGAGCGGCGACCACCAGCCAGGCGCGCGAAAATCTTCTGCGCGGCTTGAAGGCGTCCAGCAGGGGGCGAAGCGACAATGGCCTGTTCGCCTGCGCCTGCGACAATGCCTGTGAAAGCAATCGCCATTGATTGCCGTCGACCCCGTCGGGCCGATCGGGTGGCTGCATCCGCTCGAGGGTGCCTGGCTGGCGAACTTCTGTATACGGGCGCGTACCTGTCAACAGCTCGTATGCCACTGCCGCAAAACTGTAGACGTCGTCCCTGACGTCAGGAGGAGCCCCTGCCAGTGCCTCTGGGCTGGCATAGGCGGGCGTCGCCTGGCGGTGCTCCGGCTGGCCAGTTGCGGGTGGCGTCGTCTCGCTTGAGTACTGATCAAAGCCTGAGCCGAAATCGATGACCCGAACTTCCTCCAATGGCGAGACGAGGATATTCCCGGGTTTGAAATCGCAGTGCAGCACCCCGCGTTTGTGCGCGAATTCGAGCGCCTCTCCGCAGGCTTGAATGATCTGGAGTGCACTGGCCCTTGGCAGCGGGGACCCCGCCAGTCTGCTGAGTTTCGTCGATAAGGGCTGCCCTTCGAAGAATTCCAGCACGAGAAACCAGACGTCGCCGTCACGGTCGAGGTCGAAGGCATGACCGATGTTTGGATGGGACAAGGCCTCCAGCCTGGCGAATTCACGCTTCAGCCGTTCTGCCGCGCCGGGGGTCGAACGATACTCCGGCTTCAGCAGCTTGATGGCCACGACCGGGCCAGTGGATCCCACGCTGTGTCGATGGTGGTCGACTGCCGAGAAGATCAGCGAGAAACCACCTTTACCGATCTGCTGGGTCAGCTGATAACGGTTTCGCAGGATGCTGCCCACACCCACGACCATTTCCGGTGACGGCTCGGGGGCAACTGGGGCTTCAGTCTGTCCTGACGGTGATGGTGATAATGCGCGGTTGCGGCTGGACGTTCATTGCTTTCGATGTGGTCGGCGAAGTGAACGCTTTCCTCAGGCAGGTCGCCGAAAGGCCGCAACGGGGCAGGTGCATCACCAGACTGTCCGTTGGCCTGTTGGGCCGCCGGCAGATCGACGGTTGCGGGCGCCGGCGGGGCTTCCACGACCGGGATGTCCAGCGTGTAGTCGTCAGCTTCCTCCTGCGCAGACCCTGCGGGGTAAGCGGGAAGGGCGCCGGACTGCGTGCTGCGCTGCGTTGCCCCGGAGATGATGGAGATTGGCCTCATGGTTGACTGGAGCGTACCGGAACCGGTCCGGCATAAAGGCGCCATTCACCATATCGCAGTCGCGAAGCGCTCTGCACAATACCCAAAAAAAAGGACGGGCGCTTTGTCCGTCCTTCAAGGGCCCAGCTTTCGATGGGCGGGGTAACGACAACGCGCTGGCGTCGTCATTGGGAGCACAATCAGCACGGGATGCATCCTAGCGGTACGCGACCTGGGCAAAGGTCAACGCTGGGAAAACTTGAGTGAAGAATCGTCAAGTACAACGGCGCTTTCCCGCTCAACCCGATACTCCGCCAGCACCGCGGCCGCTTCACCTTTCTTGGCAGACTTGGGGAGGGGCCTGTGCCAGAGTAGCGTTCGAGACGCTATTTGATAAGTTGCCCATGACCGCCGAAGCCTCCCTGCTGATTGTCGACGACGACCGCGAACTCAGCCAGATGCTCAATGAGTATCTGTCGGGAGAGGGTTTTCGTGTTTCCATCGTCGGCGACGGTGCGCAGGCCATCGAACGTCTGGCGACCGAGACGTTCGATCTCGTCATCCTCGATGTGATGTTGCCCTCTCTGAACGGTTTCGAGGTGTTGCGGCGACTCCGGCAGACGCTCGCGCTGCCCGTAATCATGCTGACAGCCCGCGGCGCGGACGTGGATCGTATTGTCGGACTCGAGCTGGGTGCAGATGACTACCTGTCGAAGCCCTTCAATCCCCGGGAACTGGTAGCCCGCATCCGGGCCGTACTGAGACGTCTCGGCGCTCGCGAGTCGGAGGATGCCAACCAGCCGGTGACCGTGGGTCCACTACGGCTTGATCCCGGCACGATGGCTGCATACGTCGATGGCCAGATTGTCAGGCTGACGGGTACGGAGTTCCGCGTGCTGGAAATGCTGATGCGAGCGTCCGGGCAGGTGCAGTCGCGGGAAAGCATGACCGAACGCGTGCTCGGCCGCCGCCTGACGCCCTATGACCGCAGCATCGATACCCATGTCAGCAACCTGCGTCGCAAGCTGGGACTCGGCGAGGAGCGGTTGCCGGAAATCCGCAGCGTACGTGGAGCGGGCTATGTGCTCACCGCACAGAGCGAAGAAACTCCATGAAGACGATGTTCCTGCGAATCTTCCTGTCGTTCTGGCTGGCGATGGGTCTCATCATCGCGACCAGCATCATCATTTCCGCAACGGTGTCGTATCGGCGCCTGCAGGTGCTGGATGCCATTGAGCCCAGCGTATTGGCCGATCAGGCGGTTGCACGCCTGGCGCGTGACGGGAAGGCCGGGCTCCTCGCATGGGTCGGGGAAGCCGAAGCCACCTACGATGGGCTGCTGATCTTCATCATCGATCCGCACGGCGCCGACATCCTTGGCCGCCCGCTGCCTGAGCGGATGGTACGTCGCGTGCGTGATCTTGAGAAATCAGGTGCCCTGGGTGGCGTTGATGGCAAACCTGTTCAGGACATCACTCACAGAGTCCCCCAGTTCGTCGGACCCGAAGGCAAGGTCTTCACGCTGATGCTGACTTTTGCCGGTTACCCGCCGTTCGCGGTACTGCGCACGCCTGATGTGAATCTGGCGCTGCTGGCGGTCGCTTTCCTGTTCAGCGGTCTCGTCTGCTGGTGGCTGGCCCGCTATCTGAGCAAGCCTGTCACGAGATTGCAGGACGTTGCCCGCTCGGTGGCGGCGGGCAATCTCGATGCGCGTGTCAGCGACCAGTTTGCAAACAGGCACGACGAATTGGGGGTTCTTGCCCGCGATTTCGATCGAATGGCCGAGTATCTGCGATCGTTGATCGCCTCGAAGGAAACACTGCTGAGCGACATGTCGCATGAATTGCGGTCGCCGCTGGCGCGACTTCGGGTGGCGCTGGGTCTTGCAAGGCGGGAAGGCGCCGACCTTCCCAAGCAGCTCGGCCGCATCGAGCTGGAAACCGAGCGCCTCGATTCGCTGATCGGCCAGATCCTGCACCTGTCCACGCTGACGAGTGGCGAACCGAAGCTGCACCGTGAGCGCGTTGACCTGACCGGACTGCTGAACGAAGTCGTCGAGGATGCCCGCCTCGAGGCCGGGGCGGTCGGCAAGCGCGTAGAGTGGTCGCCTGCAACGCCGACAAATCTGGAAGCAGATCCCCAGTTGCTGCGCAGCGCCATCGAGAACGTCTTGCGCAATGCCGTGCGCTTCACCGATATCGACACTGCGGTCGAAGTGACGCAGGCGCGCGAAGACGGAGTCCTGCTCATCACCATAACGGACCAGGGCCCAGGTGTGCCGGAACAGGACCTGGCGCGGATATTCGAGCCCTTCTACCGAGTTGCGGACGCACGGGATCGTGATAGCGGGGGAACAGGCCTTGGACTCGCGATCACCGCCAGAGTCATCACGTTGCACAGGGGCAGCGTGACCGCTCGCAATGGCAGCCCAAAGGGTCTGGTGATTGAGATTCGCCTGCCCGCCTGACGTCGGTCTCTGCCCGGAGTCAGTGCGCGTGCTCGCGAGAGGCCTTGAGGGCCAGCGCATGATTGCGCAGCAGCTCGGCGCGATTGCGGGCTGCGTCGATCTCTGTTTCGTCCGGCTTCGCTGCAGAATCGTTCACGGTCTTGCGGGCAGCGAGCATCTCCCCCGTATCGTCGAAAGCGAAATCGAGTTCAACCTGCTGGCTCCCACCGGGACCTGTTTTTCTTCCGAGTTCCACGTACCGCATCAGGCGGCCTTCCTTGAACTGATAGTCGGCGCTCGCCTTGCCCTTAGCCCCAAGATCGCGATCTTCCTGGATGCTGACCAGTCGGTCGCTTTCGAAATTCGCCGTGTAGTGGGCAGTGACGTTGCCGGTAACGAGCGAGCCATCCAGCGAACTGGCAGTCTTCACACTGGTGTTGGTATCTGACGGTCCACTTGTGGATGAGCCGACTGGAATCACTTCTACCGCGACAATCTGCGGATTTCCCTGCGTGATCACGGGATACGCCGTATCCGTAGCAAAAGCCAGGGCGTCACCCTCATGGATTCTGACTTGCACGGTGTAGCGATGGGAAGGATCAATCCGGGATGCCGGGTATTCAAGCTTGAAATGCACGGGAACCTGCCCGGGGCTGCGGATGCGCTGGGTGCTGACGATCTCTGCCGGGCCATCGGCGACAGAAACATCTGCGAGTTCGACTTCAACAACCGCCGCATCCGTCAACGCCATCCGCTCACGGTAGGTGATTGACCCCGTAACGGCTTCCAGCGGCGATTCAGCAGGTGCGGTGGGCTCTTCCTTTGAGCACGCCCCCAGCAACGCGGCGCTGAGCACCCAGGTGGTCAGCAGTGCAATATGTTCAAGCGCATGGTGTGTGGGTCGCAGTGACATGGCAAATCCGTGTGCAGGAAAACGGGCCCAGCATTCCGGATCACCAGAGTGAAGGCAAGTGCGCTTGATCGTGATGCAGCTCACGTGGCCACCCGGGCTCATCCTCTACGCTGAACGGGTGTCGGCTCTGATGCCGATCGGCCCCGCATCCGGAGACCTTGATGACCACCGCCAGTTCACTGCAGAGCAGTCAGCTTCCCCGGCAACCGGCCCAAGTTGCTCCCAAACGAGTCGTCCGCAGTGAACCCGCTCCGCTGCCCTCACGCCCGCAGAACGTCTCGCCGTTGTTTGCAACGGAGGAAGACGATGAGTTCCGCATGAACCTGGGGGACTTGCCGCGCATGTCTACGGGGTTACACGTCGATGGCTTTGCTCCCTCATTGACCAGCCGCGTACTTGACCTCTTCGATCGCCTGCGAAAAAGATCATAATGCGGGTGAAAGCCTGATCCCCCAGGCGCAACCCGGAGTCGCCCAATGAGCTGGATCGTCCTGGGACTGCTGGTCCTCTTCGTGCTGTTTCTGATCGGCGCGTACAATCGCCTCGTCACTTCCCGCAATGGGTTCAAGAACGCATTTGCCCAGATCGACGTGCAGTTGACCCGCCGACATGACCTGATCCCGAATCTGGTCGAGACCGCCAGGGGGTACCTCAAGCATGAGCGCGAAACGCTCGAGGCCGTCATTACGGCTCGCAACGCTGCGGTGAGCGGCCTGCGCAGCGCGGCAGCCAATCCCGGCAGCGCAGCCGCCGTAGAACAGCTGTCGGGAGTTGAAACAGCGCTCAATGGTGCGCTCGGACGGTTGTTTGCTCTGGCCGAGGCCTATCCGGACCTGAAAGCCAACCAGACCATGATGCAGCTCTCCGAGGAACTGACATCCACCGAGAACAAGGTCGCTTTCGCGCGCCAGGCCTACAACGATGCAGTGATGGGTTACAACAACGCCCGTGAAACCTTCCCGAGCAGCGTTGTAGCGGGCATGTTCGGCTTTGAAGCCGCTGCGCTGCTGCAGATCGAGGCTCCGGCGATGCGCGAGGTACCCAAGGTCAGCTTCACGTAGGTCCAGAAGCCGCACGACTGCCGACTGATGGATTTCTTCGTTCGCCAGGTCGCCACGCGCCGGCTCTCCAGACAGCTGGTCTTTGCGTTTGCGCTGGCCGTCGTGCTGGTTGCGTTCGCCGTAAACGTGGTTGTGCTCGCAGTCGTGCATCTGATGGAGCCCGGGATCGACGGCGCAGGACTCTTTGACCCGACGTGGCTCGGACAGCACTCGTCCATCGTGTTCTACAGCACCATCGTGGTGTTTGGAATCATCGGGATTGCCAGCCTTTACAGAACAGCGACATTGAGCCAGGGCGGTGCAGTGGTCGCGCTCTCGCTGGGGGGCGAGCTGGTGTCTGCCGAGACGACCGATCCTTTACGCCGCCGGTTGCGCAATGTTGTTGAGGAAATGGCTATCGCCTCCGGTGTGCCGATGCCACAGGTATTTGTCCTCGATCACGAACTCGGCATCAACGCCTTTGCTGCCGGCCACAATCCCTCCAATGCAGCTGTGGCAGTCACACGCGGTGCGCTGATGCGGCTGAACCGCGCCGAGCTCCAGGGCGTGATTGCCCATGAGTTCAGCCACATACTGAATGGCGACATGCGACTCAACATCCGCATGATGGGGCTGTTGTTCGGGCTGCTGGCGATTGCGGTGATCGCACGACTGGTTCTGCGGCACGCGCCGCGCGCTGGCGGACGCAAGGGTGGCGGTGTCGTGGCGCTGGTATTGCTGGCAGCGTTTGCGGTCATGATCCTGGGCTACCTCGGCCTGTTCTTTGGCCGGCTCATCCAGGCAGCGGTCTCCCGCAGCCGCGAATCGCTGGCGGACGCTTCCGCAGTCCAGTTCACGCGCGATCCTTCAGGGCTGCGCGGTGCCCTCGTGAAGATCGGCGCGCTGTCGACCGGTTCGCGATTGCTGGATGCAGATGCCGAAGAAGTGGCGCACATGCTGTTCGCCCCCGGCGTCGCGCGCTTTTTTGCCACCCACCCACCCCTGTTTGAGCGGATCAGGACGCTGGACCCTTCGTTCGATCAGCAGGACTTCGCTGTCGTCAGGGCCCGCATGCTGGCAGAAGAGGCTGCGCCAGCTGTCACTGGCGATAGCGGTGTGACGGGCACCGGCGTGCGCGCCAATGTCACGCCAGCGTCCATCGCAGTGACGCCGGCGGCGGTGGCCCAGCTCGTGGGTAACCCCGGCACTACGCACATCCAGCTTGCGCAGGAGTTGCGACTCTCGTTGCCGGAAGTGATGGTGACCGCCACGCAGAATCCGCGGCAGGCGGTTGCGCTGCTGCTCGCGTTTGCAATCGATACAGGAGCAACCGTTCGGGTTCGCCAGCTCAAGATGATCGAACAGCAACTTGGATCAAGAGCTGAACAGGCCGTCAGGGATTGGCTGCCCCAGCTCGACGGTCTGGAGCCGATGCAGCGACTGCCGGCATTTCTGCGGCTCTTCCCGGCGATTCATCAATTTTCGCGGCTGGAGAAGGAGAAGCTGGCGACTTGTCTCAAGGCGCTATTACGCGATGGCGAGCGGGTATCGTTGCACGCATTTGCCCTTGCCAAACTCGCTGACGTGCAACTCCACGACGAGCTTGACCCCATCAATCGCCCACGCCGCCTGACGCTGGGGGAGACACGCGACGAGTTGCAGGTAGTGTTCAGTGTGTTGGCGCGGCACGGTCAGGCTGACGAATCAGCTATCCGCCATGCCTACGAGATCGGCATGCATCATCTGTTGCCGCGGGATCGTCCTTCCTATGGTCTGCCGCCTGGCTGGCCTGCCCGGCTGGATACGGCGCTCGGAAAACTGGACTACCTGATGCCCCCAGCGAAGGAGCAGCTGGTCGAGGCGCTGGTGAAGACGGTCGCGCACGACCTCAAATTGACCATCGACGAATCCGAGTTACTCCGGACCGTCTGTGCGGCAGTCCATTGCCCGTTGCCGCCGTTGCTTGCCACTACCGGGTGACTTCAGGAGAGCGCCGCAGGCGAATCTCGAACAGCTTGGGCCACAGCTTGCCGGTCACGAACAGGCGATCATTTGCGCTGTCATAGGCGATGCCGTTGAGGACGGCTTCCGTATCCGCTACGGCTCCTTTCGGCAGCAGTCCGCTGAGATCGATCCACCCCAGCACGTCGCCAGTAGCTGGCGAGATGCGTGCGATGCGATTCGAATGCCACACATTGGCGTAGATCTCGCCGCGAACGAACTCCAGTTCATTGAGATCCATCACGGGCATGCCGCCATCGCGGACAACGATCTTTCCTGTCTCACGATAGGAATCCGGACTCAGGAATCGCAGCGTGGCAGTGCCGTCACTGAGGATGAGTCTGGTGCCATCGTGTGTCAGACCCCAGCCCTCACCCTTGTACGCAAAGGTGCCTTTGGGACGCAGCGTTTCGCGGTCGTAGACAAACCCTGTGCCTGATTGCCAGGTGAGCTGAATCAGCTTGCCGCGCCATTCAGTGAGTCCCTCCGCGAAGTAAGAGGGATCGACCGCGCGCCGCGACACGACTTCGCCTGTTTCAAGTCGTACCTTGCGAATTGACGAACGACCGTTGAGTCCCGTGCTTTCGTAAAGCGTCCCGTCCACATATACGAGTCCCTGCGTATAGGCGCCGGGGTCATGGGGATACACCTTGATGATCTCGTAAGCGGAGACCTCAACTTGCGTGACGCGGCCTGGAGCAGCGGCCTGTCCGCCCCATCCAGTCTGAGGCAATGCCAGCAGCATCCAGATCAGAAGGAGAGCGTGGCGCATCAGGGATCCATGTCGTTTGTGGCTACCGAGGGAGCAGAGAGGTCATCGCTGCGGTCCGCCTCCGAAAAATCGACGCGGCCTGCAAAGTCAAAACGGGTCATCAGGACAGTTCCGCTGCCTCGCAACGAACGGGCGGGTTGAGTGCAGAATCCGCGGGCAATCACCCGGTAAATGCGATTCCTGAGCGGAATTCCGGCGATGGGTTCCTGTCGCACCTCGTCAAGTGTGCACTTGTCATCTCCTTGAGTGCCAAAGAACTCGGCGGTTCCCTGGCGGATGATCGTGAGATTGACGGGAAGGGCGTGTGCTGCCTTGCCTTCCTTCAACCCCGCAATGCCAAACAGGATGACCAGGCGCTGACCATCGGCATAGATGGCCCGGCTGAATCCAAGTCGAACGCCGCCGTCAGGCCGCATCGCGCCGGTGCAGTCTGTGCCTTCATTGGACCCATTCGAGTTCAGCATCGAGAGAGCCCTGCAGTCGTGCACGGAAGAAGCCTTGTCCATCGGGCAAGCATGCGACAGGTGTCGGGAGTGCGGGTGTCGGCGTTTCTTCGGGGGGAGCACCCGCATGAGCTGCCCCGGAAATGCAGAGCAAAGCGCCGATCAATCCCGGCGCCAGCCGCTGCAGGTGATGCGCTCCTGTTTGAAAATTGAGAACCAAGCTTTGCTGCCGCTCGCGGCCCCCGTGAAGACAACACAAAAAACTTAAACAATCACCACGACGCCGGGAAGTATATCGACTTTGGATACGCCTCAGCAGCGCGGTTCCCGCGCAGCTTTGGAGATGCGCCCATGCGAACGCAACAGGGATGTCTCAATTGTCCACCCGACTCCCTTGCGCGTTGATCCAAGTTGGTGCTGAAAAGGTCGCCATGGATGGCGGAGTGAACAACGAAGGTGCAGGAATTCAAGCGTCAGCCACCCAAATCGTGCAAGTTCTCACCGCCTGCATTCCCTTGGGCTAGTATTGGTTCAAGGCTGCAATGAGCGGCATTGAGCGCACCGACGACGCAAGAGACCAGCGATGAAACCGAAGAAGAAGATCCCGGTAAGGAAGGCTGCCGCCGCTCGCCGTTACGTCAGCCGACTGACACAGAACACGCTGGCGGTCATCATGGCCGGGGGGCGGGGCGAACGCCTCAAGCAGCTCACGGATCATCGTTGCAAGCCGGCCACCCACTTCGGCGGCAAGTTCCGCATCATCGATTTCGTGCTTTCCAATTGCCTCAACTCCGGCATTCGCCGCGTGTCGGTCCTGACCCAGTACAAGTCCCATTCGCTCATCCAGCATATCCAGCGCGGCTGGGGCTATCTGCGCGGCGAGTTCGGCGAGTTCATCGAAATCATCCCGGCGCAACAGCAGCTGGGGCAGCTGTGGTACCGAGGCACGGCGGACGCGGTCTACCAGAACCTGGACATCATCCGGCTGCACCGGCCGCGGCATGTGCTCGTGCTGGCGGGCGATCACATTTACAAGATGGACTACGGTCCGATGATCGCCTACCACGTCGAGAACAAGGCGGATATCACGGTCGGGGTTGTCGAAGTACCGAAAGAACAGGCGGCCGGGGCTTTTGGCGTCATGACTGTCGACACCCAGAACAGGGTACTGCGCTTTGCCGAGAAGCCGCAGGAACCCGATGGCATTCCGGGCCGGGAGGACCTCGCACTGGGGTCGATGGGCATCTATGTCTTCAACGCGCGGCTGCTGGAGCGGCTGCTGGCCGAGAATGCCCAGAATCCGGAAACCGCCCATGACTTCGGGAAAAACATCATTCCTGAGGCGCTCGGCAAGATGAAGGTATTTGCTTATCCGTTCCGGGACGTTCGCACACGCGCACAGCAGTACTGGCGAGACGTCGGTACGGTGGATGCCTATTACGAAGCGAATATGGAACTCGTGCACGTGCATCCCGAACTCAACATCTATGACGAGCAGTGGCCGATCTGGACGTATCAGCGGCAGCACCCGCCGGCGAAGTTCGTGCTGGATGACGAAGGTCGCCGGGGTATGGCGGTCAATTCCATGGTGTCTGGCGGCTGCATCATTTCCGGAGCACAGGTCAGCGAATCGCTGCTGTTTTCCAATGTCCGGGTGGATGAGCGCAGCGTCATCGATCGCGCCGTGATCCTGCCCGATGTCCGAGTGGGTGCGAACTGCATCGTCAGGCGGGCAATTCTGGATACCGGCGGCGTCGTACCTGACGGCATGCGCATCGGTGTCGACCAGGAAGACGACGCCCGCCGCTTCCATGTCAGCGACAGGGGTGTCGTTCTGGTCACGCGCGATATGCTACTTAAACTGCGACGCGCAGCGGATGGAGGAACCGGGTACGATCCGGGCGGCGCTACTGAATGAGGAAATGAAATGTCTGCGACCTTCGTTGCGTTCCCGGGGTTCCGTCAGCCCTTCAAGGCAGCCCTCGTCGTTTTGCTGCTGTCGCTTGCCGGTTGCGCATCGATGGGCCCGAAGCTCGAAGCACCGCGCCTGACACTGGTCAGCGTCGGCATGATGTCGGCCGACGTCTTCAGTCAGCAGTTCCGCGTGCGGTTGCACGTGCAAAACCCCAATGACCGCGATATTCCAGTGAAAGGCATCGACTATGAGATATTTCTCGAGGGCGACAGCTTTGCCGAAGGCGTAGCCAATGAACCTTTCGTCGTACCGGCGCTGGGCGAGCGGGAATTCGATATGACGGTACGCACCAACTTCGTCAGCAGCATCGGCAGGCTGCTCTCGCGCATGAACGGCCGCGATGGCAACAAGATCAACTACACCATTACCGGAAAGGTGGTCGTGGATATTCCCTTCGTGCCCAGCATACCGTTCAGCGATACCGGGACTGTTGACCTAAATACGCCGCGATAGTAGTTCCTCGTACAACCGCTCGTATTCCTTGCCCTGCGTTTCCCAGGAAAAGTCCTGCGACATGCCATTGCGCATGATGCGTACCCAGGTACGCTGCTCGGCGAAAAGATCGAGGGCCGTGCCGAGCGCCCAGCGCATGGCGGGTGCATCGAAATCGTTGAATACCACACCCGTACCTGTACCGCTTGCGGGATCCCACATCTGTACGGAGTCTGCGAGTCCTCCCGTGCGGCGTACGATGGGCACCGTGCCGTATTTCAGGCTGTACATCTGGTTCAGGCCACAGGGCTCGTAGAGGGAAGGCATCAGGAACATATCGCTGCCCGCTTCGATCAAATGCGCCATCACCTCGTCGTATCCCGCCTGAAAAGCGACTCTTCCGGGATAACGCTCCGCCAGTCGAGCAAAAAAGCTCACGTAGCGCGGCTCTCCCGTCCCGAGGATCGCCAGCTGCAACGGTCTGGAGTCGAGCAGATCGGGGAGCGTCTCGAACAGCAGGTCGAATCCCTTCTGCACCGTCAGGCGCGAAACGATGCCGGCCAGAGGAACATGTGCGTCCGGCTTCAGGCCGGTGCGCTGCTGCAGTTCGTGCTTCAGCAGGCGTTTTCCCTGCAGATCCCTGGTGGTGTACCGATGCGGCAGCAGCGCGTCCGTTTCGGGGTTCCACACATCGTAGTCGACGCCGTTGAGGATGCCCCTGACGGCCGGTGGCGGTCGCGCACGCAGCGAATCATCCAGCCCGTAGCCGCCTTCAGGCGTACAGATTTCCTGCGCGTAAGTCGGGCTGACGGTGGACACTGCATCGGCGAGGACAATGCCCTGCCGCATCCAGTTGACGTTACCTCGAGCCCATTCACCCTGATGCAGCATCGCAGAACTTGCGCCGAGTCCCATATCGGCGGCAGTGGCTGCAGGAAAAACACCCTGATAGCCGATGTTGTGAATCGTCAGCAGCGTACGCGTGGGAGCAAACAGAGCGTCCCAGGCATAACGTGTACGCAGCAGCAGCGGTATGAGCGCTGCGTGCCAGTCATTGCAATGCATGATGTGCGGCTGGAATCGCAGCCGCTGGCAACTCTCGAGCGTTGCGAGCTGCAGCATGAGGAATCGCAGGTGCTCGTCCGGTCCGCTCGAATAGAGCGAATCGCGGGCATAGAACTCCGGACAGTGTACGAGGTACACGGGTGCCGCAGTTCCCGGCTGGTTCGTGATGAACAGTGAGAATTCGGCCTGGCTACGCCCTAGCTGGACAGCGACGTGCTGTGCTTCCGGCACCGGTTGCAGGGACTGGTTGCGGAGATCGATGCTGGAATAGTACGGCATGAACAGCCGTACATCGTGGCCATGCAGGTGAAGGTAGCGGCCGAGGGCGCTCGAGACGTCAGCTAGGCCGCCTGTTTTCGCAAACGGCGCGATTTCGGACGCGACGAAACAGATCTTCAGGGACATTGAACCCGGAGTCTAGCAGACCTCTCAAATGCGCCTGCTGCCCGCGAATTGCCCTTACGTTGCTCTCTTAACTGCGACGCTCGTCCGTAGTCTCTGCGGCGGTGTCCTTGTCGTCCCTTGGCGGCTTGAATGCGGAGAACATGCTTCCCTGCAGCTTGTTCCAGGCCTCGAGGTTCTGACGCGTCAGTTCCGCCATCGTATTGAGTGGCGCCGCAGTCATGAGCTTGCTCATCTGCGATTGCATCACATCCTGCTGGTGCATGAACGCTTCGATGCTCTTCTCGAGGTAGCTGCTCAGGAATCCCTGCATCGCGTTGCCGTAATAACGGATGAGGGATTCGAGAACCTGCGTCGACAGGATGGGACGGCCAAACTGTTCCTGGTCCGCGATGACCTGCAGCAGAATATGACGGGTAATGTCCTCACCAGTCTTGTCATCGACCACCTTGATCTTCTCGCCACTCATGATCAGCGTGCGGATATCGTCGAGGGTGATGTGACGGCTCTGCGATGCGTCGTAGAGGCGGCGGTTCGCGTATTTCTTGATCAGGCGTTCTTCGGTCATTGGGTACTCTGTTCAAGCAATCTTGTGACTACGGGTGACCCTCAATTCCTCAAGGGGTGCCCCTAGGATAGGAGAGACTCTGCCGCATCGCAAAAGTGCCGTACCCGGCAGGTTAAAAAAAAGGACGACGACCGTGAGGCCGCCGTCCTTTAGAGGGGGATTCAAACAGAGGACAGCAATAAAACTTCGAGACGGGCCTCTATTGGGTGCCTTACGCGACCTTCAAGGCAGCCGTTTCATCAACCCACTTCGTGAAGCCCGCTTGCGCATCGGCAGCGATCTTCGAGAAGTCCTGTGACCGCTTGGTGAGCTTTTCGACGAGAGTCGACGCAAGTTCGCTCTGCTTCGACACCAGTTCGCCGACGTCCTTCGTCTGCGCAACGCTCTGAAGCTGCTGGATACCGAAATTCAGGTAGTCACCAGCGAGTTCGTACTGGTAACGGGCAAACTGTTCGAGCGTCTTGGTGGCAATCTCGTTGAAACGGATCGCGGGAGTGAACATACGCTTCGAAAAATCGACATAATCAGTAACGGCAAATGGAGTGGTCATCCTGAATTCCTCTCTAGGTGTGGCGAAACAGTTGCGGTAATCCGGGCCCAGAAGGAAGAATTACCGTCGACGGGGAGACTGTACCGTAAAGTTATCTCGCAGTGCAATAAATTTTTGCAGTGCACGAGGCGGTTCTTTTCCTCACTTCATCTTCCAGCGATTTATCTGCTTCTTACTTCATATAAATCAATCTGTTAAATACATTTATCCTGTGACTGAGCTAGTCGTACTGGTTTTCCTTTGCTTCAGGCGCTCGCCTCAAGTTGCGCAAAATTTTGCGCTGCGAAAGCTTCAGGGGACGATCTGATGGCCACTCTTGGCCAGGTGCCCGACGACTGGATCAATGCCTGGATCGAGGGGCAGAAGGCCACCGTTCAGCGGTGGCTGGAGGACCAACACATAAAAACTGAACCCGGAGCGCCGAGTTCATTTGCGGACTGGTTCCAGCAAGCGGCCGCGGCTGCACAGGCCGCCTCGGGATGGAATGGAGCCGGGGGGCAGATGGCGGCCTTATGGGGGGTTTTGGGCGCCTCGTCGTCGGCGCGTGCACAGTCCGGCTGGAGTCTCCCCGACGTTGGCCCCTTACGCGAACAGCAAGCGACCATGAAGGGGCTGGCAGCCGCCGTGGCCGACTACCAGCGACTTGCGATTGATATGGCCTCAATGCTCGCGAAAGTGCACGCGGATACCCTCGACCTGCTGGCGCGCCGGGCCGCTGAGCAAGCCAATGCAGGCACGCCAGTTGACAGTTTCAAAGCACTTTACGATCTGTGGATCGAATGCGGCGAAACGACTTATGCCCGCGTTGCGCAAGGGGATGCCTATGTTCGCCTGCAGGCCGACCTCTGCAACGCTGCCATCAGGGTGCAGTCCCATCAGCAACAGCAACTGGAGCGCTGGCTGAAGCAGGTCGACCTCCCGACGCGTTCCGAACTGAATACCTTGCACCGTCGGGTTGCCGACCTGAAACGACAGATCGAGTCGCGTTCAGAAGCAGCACCATCACCGGCAGCGCCCAGGAAATCGCGAGCACCGGCTAAGCGCAAGCCTGCAAAGAAGTCCTGAAGACATGTCAGCCAAGCCAACCGAAAGCGAGCGCATGGCCGCCAATCCCCTTGAGTTCGCGCAAGCCGGGATCAGTGCGTTAGGCGCTCTCCAGGGGCTCGGCGATGTAGATATTGGCCCAAGTCCCAAGGATGCAGTCTATAGCGAGGATAAACTTGTCCTGTACCGGTATCGACCTCTGGAGGCTGTCGGTGCCCGCGACAATTCCATCCCGCGCATTCCGCTTCTGATCTGCTATGCGTTGGTCAATCGCCCCTACATGCTGGATCTGCAGGAAGATCGCTCCCTCATTCGCGGACTGCTTCGCCGGGGCATCGACGTCTACCTGATCGATTGGGGGTCCCCGGATGGTGCAGACCGCTATCTCGAGATTGATGATTACATCAATCGCTATCTCGATCACTGCGTCGCGCACGTTGCGGCCACTCATGACATCGAGCGTGTGAACCTGCTTGGCGTATGTCAGGGCGGAACGTTCAGCCTGTGCTACGCGGCTTTGCATCCGCAGCGCATCAGCACTCTCGTGACGATGGTGACGCCGGTGGATTTCCACACTGCGGACAACCTGCTGTCGAAATGGGTTCAGGACATCGATGTCGACGCACTCGTCAGGACTGCAGGCAACGTTTCCGGTGACATGCTCAATTTCACATTCCTGTCACTGATGCCGTTCAGGCTGATGAGCCAGAAGTACGCGGCACTTGCGGAGCTGGCAGGCGATCCGGTGCAGCTGCGGAATTTCCTGCGCATGGAGAAATGGATTTTCGATAGTCCCGATCAGGCCGGCGAGGCGTTTCGGCAGTTCGTTACCTGGTTCTACCGGGAGAACCGGTTACGCGCCGGCACGCTGGTCATCAACGGCCGTCCGGTTGATCTGCAGCAGATCACCATGCCCGTGTTCAATGTGTACGCAACACAGGATCATCTGGTGCCACCTGCAGCCTCGACGGTTCTCAAGGATCTGGTGGGGACACCCGATTACAGCGTCTATGCATTCGACGGCGGGCACATCGGCATCTACGTCAGCAGCCGTGCGCAGAAGGATCTGCCGGCCGCCATCGCTGACTGGCTGAAAGCGCGTTCCTGAAATTTCAGGATAGATAAAGTCAGGCACACCTGGAGTAACCATTCATGATCTACGACAGCATTCTCGGCACCATAGGCCGGACGCCTGTAGTCCGGATCAACCATCTCGCACCACCACACGTCACGCTGTACGCAAAGTGCGAGTTCTTCAATCCACTGAGTTCGGTCAAGGACCGGCTGGCGATCGCCATCATCGAAGATGGTGAGCGGAGGGGGACGCTCAAGCCAGGGCAGACGGTGATTGAAGCCACTTCCGGCAACACCGGCATTGCTCTCGCGATGGTCTGTGCAGCGAAGGGATATCCGTTCGTCGCAGTCATGGTTGAAACTTTTTCAGTGGAGCGTCGCAAGATCATGCGGGCGCTGGGTGCGAAGGTGATACTCACGCCTGCGGCCGAGCGTGGCAGCGGCATGGTCCGCAAGGCGGAGGAACTGGCACGGAAGCATGGCTGGTTTCTCGCACGGCAGTTCGACAATCCCGCGAATCCGGAATACCACCGGAATACCACGGGTCCTGAGATCCTGAGCGACTTTGCCGGACGACGGCTCGATTTCTGGGTCACGGGTTGGGGTACCGGAGGGACCCTCACCGGCGCGGGCGAGATGATCAAGAAGGCGCGCCCTCAAATCAGGATCGTCGTAACTGAACCCGCGAACGCCTCGTTGCTGTCCGGGGGAGAGTTCAAGCCCCACAAGATCCAGGGCTGGACGCCAGATTTCGTGCCGGCGGTGCTGGATCGGAGCATTGCAGACGAAATACTGCCCGTTACGGATGAGGAAGCACTGGGAACTGCACGAGAGCTGGCGCGACGCGAAGGGATATTCTGTGGTATCTCGGCAGGCGGGACCGTCGCCGCTGCCCTTAAGGTTGCTCACAAGGCGCCCGCTGGCTCGGTCATTCTGGCAATGATCCCGGATACGGGCGAGCGGTACCTCTCGACGGCACTATTCGAGGGCATAGCCGACGGTTCTGACCCAGAGCCCTGATATTCAATCCCTTGCCAGCGAGAGATTGGGCAGCCGGTCGCATGCGGCTGTCCAGTCTTTGCGAATCTTGGCGATTCTTTACAACCCCCTTAAGGGCTTATCGCTATTCTGCTGATTGATCGAGCCCCCTTCTTTGCAGTTTGCGGGCCTCATAGCCGCCCTGGCGGTGTTCGAGGCCCGGCAACCCGGTTAAACTTGCGGGCTCTTCAATCGACTTCAGGTTGCTCCCAGCGGGCACACACAGCAGGATTTTCATGTTTTCCAGTTCACGCCCAACCATCGCTATTGGAGTCGTTGCCATCGCTGCCTTGCTCGGGCTGGCCTGGTATGTAACGGCTGACAAGAGCGCCACCGGTCCGGGCGCGGGTGGCCCCCCGGGCGGATTTGCGGCAGGCGGGGCAGGTGGTGGTCAGCAATCGCCGGGAGGCCCTCCGCAAGGCGGCGGCGCCTTCAGGCGCGCCCCAAAGGCCTGCCGGTGGTGCCGCTGGTGCGCCGGGTGCCGGAGCTGGATTCAATGGCGCAGGCCGGCCGGGAGCGGGGCAGCCGGTAGCCGTGGTCACCATGAAGTTGCAGGAGAGCTCGTTCGCAGATGCTGTCGAGGCACTCGGTACTGCCCGCGCCAACGAATCCGTCAACATCACCTCCAAGACGTCAAACCGTATCGTGTCCATCCGCTTCACCGAGGGCCAGCAGGTCCGCAAGGGCGAAGTGCTGGTGGAACTGGACAGCATCGAAGCGCAGGCTGATCTTGCCGTCGCGGAAGCAGCGTTGGGGGACAGCCGCAGTCAGTTCAACCGCAGCCGTGAACTGTACGCGACCAAGGCACTGTCGCAATCGCAGCTCGAGCAGATCGAAGCGACGATGCGGCAAAACGAGGCCCGGGTAGCGTCGGCGCAGGGGCGCGCCAACGACACCATCGTGCGGGCACCATTCAACGGTCGAGTCGGTTTGCGCAACGTCAGTGTCGGCAGCTACGTCACGCCAGCGACAGTCATTACGACGCTCGATGACACGAGCATCATCAAGCTCGATTTTTCAGTTCCGGAGACCTATCTCTCGATGCTGGCGAATGGCCTCGAAGTGCAAGCTACGAGTTCTGCCTATCCAGGTGCACAGTTCAACGGCAAGGTGGCGAGCATCGACAGCCGTGTGGACCCGGTCAGCCGGTCGGTCATCGTTCGCGGCAATCTCGACAATCGTGATGGCAGGCTGAAGCCCGGCATGTTCATGACTGTGAAGCTGTTGCGGGCGGAAGACCAGGCATTGACGCTTCCCGAGCAGGCACTTGTCCCGGAAGCCGACCGTCAGTATGTCTTCGTGGTGCGCGATGACGCTGCCCACAAGATAGAAATCACCACGGGGCGTCGCCGTCCCGGGGAAGTGGAAGTCGTCAAGGGTCTGTCTGGCGGCGATATCGTCGTCATAGAAGGCACGCAGAAACTGGTCGAGGGAACGAAAGTGCGCATTTCGAGCGCGGCGAGAGGTTCGGAGGTCGCGTCATGATCCTGTCCGACGCATCGGTCCGTCGTCCCGTCTTTGCGATGGTGATCAGCATGTTGCTGCTGATCACCGGCCTCATGGCGGCGCAGCGCCTGGCCATTCGTGAATATCCCGACATCAGCCGTCCCGTCGTCAACGTCACTGTCACGTACCGTGGAGCGTCTGCTGTCGTCGTCGAATCCAAGGTCACGCAGCTGCTCGAGAACCAGCTTGCCGGAGTTGAAGGCCTCTCGAAGCTGACATCGTCCAGCCAGGACGAGCGGGCGCAGATCAATCTGGAATTCAGTCAGGACCGTGATATCGAGTCTGCGGCCAACGACGTCCGCGATCGCGTCTCGCGTGTCGCGAACCAGTTGCCGGTGGAAGCCGATACGCCGCGCATCGCCAAGGCGGACTCGAACGGCGGCATGACCATGTTCATCAATCTGGTTGGCGACAACATGACGTCGCTGGAGCTGAGCGATTACGCTGACCGGAATGTCGTCGACCGCTTCTCCATCGTTCCGGGCGTTGCCACCGCGACAGTGATCGGCGAACGCCGGTTTGCCATGCGCATCTGGCTCAATCGTCAGGCTCTGGCAGCACGCCAGCTGACGGTGCAGGACGTGGAAGCCGCCCTGCGCGCCGAGAACGTCGAGCTGCCGGCCGGGCGCATCGAGTCGGCAGAACGCGAGTTCATCCTCAATACGAACGCCGACATGGCGACCGAGGCGTCATTTCGCAATCTCGTCATCGGTCGCGGCGCCGATGACTATCTCGTGCGTCTCGGCGAAGTGGCTGACGTCAAGGTCGAAGCCGAGGATTTCCGCTCGATCTACCGCTCCACCGGACAGACCGCGGTAGGTATCGGCATTCAGCCGACGTCGACTGCCAATGTGGTCGATATTTCCCGAGGCATCAACGCGGAAATTGCGCGCATCAAGCCCAACCTGCCGCCGGGGATGGACATGTTCGTGCCCATCGACAACACGGTCTTCGTGTCCGAGTCACTGACTGAAGTCGAGCACACGATATTCATCACGCTGGGCCTCGTGCTGGTGGTGATTTACGGTTTCCTCGGGTCCGCCAGGGCCACGCTGATTCCGGCCGTCACGATTCCCATCTCGATCATTTCCGCGTGCCTGGTCATGTCGTGGTTCGGTTACTCGATCAACACATTGACACTGCTCGGTGCAGTGTTGGCCGTCGCCATCGTTGTCGATGACGCGATCGTCGTTCTGGAGAACATCGTCCGCCGTATCGAAAGTGGCGAACCAGCGTTACTCGCTGCCGTCGATGGCTCGAAGGAAATCGGTTTCGCCGTGATCGCGACGACGCTCGTCCTGTGCGCCGTGTTCCTGCCCATTTCGTTCATGGAAGGCAACATCGGCAGGTTGTTCAGTGAGTTCGGTGTCACGATCGCGGCCGGCATCGCCTTCTCGGCCATCATCGCGCTGTCGCTGGTGCCCATGATGAGCTCCAAGCTGTTCGCGAACGGTATCGAGCATGGCAGGGTTTCCACGGTGATCGATGGTGGTTTCCGCTGGCTCTCTGCCCGCTATGAGCGTTCGTTACGCGCTGCGACTGCCGCGCCGCTCATGATCCTGGGCATTGCCGTCGCGACGATCCCGCTGGCGTATGCTCTGTTCAAGGCACTCCCGAGCGAATACGCGCCACTCGAGGATCGCGCGCAGTTGCAGATCATGGTTCGGGCTCCGGAAGGCGCAAGCCTTGCCTACATGGACCGCTATCTCCAGATCGTGGAAAAGATTGTGCTGGGCGAGATCGACAGGGGCAACGCCGAACGCGTCATCGCGCGCACGGGTGGTTTTGGCGCCCGCGGTGCAAGCGATGTGACATCCGGCACGGTGTTCATTCCTCTGAAAACCTGGGGCGAACGCAAGGAGTCGGCACAGCAGATTGCACAGCGACTGAGGCCCGTGCTGAATGAAATTCCGGGCGTGCGCGTCTTCGTCATCATGCCGGCCAGCCTCGGGGTCGGTGGAGGTGGGCGCCCCGTACAGCTGGTGCTGGGAGGTGGTACGTACGCCGAAATCGCCGAGTGGCGGAACATAATATTGCAGAAGGCCGCAGAGAATCCGGGCCTGCAGAATGTCGATTCCGACTATTCAGAGCGATCCCCGCAAATCAAGATTTCAATTGATCGCGATCGCGCCGCGGATCTGGGAATCTCCCTCACCACCGTGGGCCGCACGCTGGAAACCATGATGGGTTCGCGCAAGGTCACTACATTCCTGATGAACGGCGAGGAGTACAACGTCGTACTGCAGGCGCGCGAGACGGATCGTGCCACGCCGAGCGATCTCGACAATATCTACGTACGCTCGACCACCGGCGGCGGACTCATTCCACTCTCCAATCTGGTGAAGCTGGAAGAGGTGGCGGGACCCCTTGAACTCAAGCGCTTCGACCGGCTGCGATCGATCACGATCAGCGCGGATCTTACGCCGGGGTACTCACTGGGGCAGGCGCTCGCCTATCTCGAGACGACAGTGCGTGCCGAGCTGCCCCCCGAGGCCCAGATCAACTATGACGGCGAGTCGCGCGAGTTCCGCCTTTCGGGCGGCGCACTGTATACAACTTTCATGCTCGCACTGCTGATCGTGTTCCTGGTGCTGGCGGCGCAGTTCGAGAGCTTCAAGCACGCGACGATCATTATTTCCACCGTCCCGCTGGCAGTCACAGGTGCACTTCTCGGACTGTGGTTCCAGGGCAGCTCCATCAACGTCTTCAGCCAGATCGGCGCAGTCATGCTCATTGGCCTCGCGGCCAAGAACGGGATTCTCATCGTCGAATTCGCCAACCAGCTGCGCGACCGTGGCACCGAGTTCGCAGAATCCATCATCCGCGCTGCCATCATCCGGCTGCGGCCCGTGCTGATGACCAGCCTGTGCATGGTGTTCGGTGCCATGCCGTTGCTTCTCGCCGCTGGCGCAGGGGCCGAAGCCCGCAAGTCACTCGGCGCAGTGGTGATCTACGGCGTGGTGTTCTCGATGCTGATGACGCTGTATGTCGTGCCATCGATGTATCTGCTGGTCGCGCGCAGCTCGCGTTCACCGCAGTACGTCGCTCGCATGATCGATCGCCTCCGCGGGGCGAAGCCGAAGCCGCTGGTGGCTGGTGAGCCGGTGGCGCAAGGGTGAACTGCTCGCGATGAGAGCGCTGTAATGCGCATCCTGATGATCGAAGACGATGCCGATACTGCCGACATCGTCTGCAGCGAGTTCCGGGATCATGGTTACGAAATAGCCCATGAATCTGATGGCCGTCTCGGGCTCAATCGGGCGATGGGTGAGACCTGGGACATCATCATCGCGGATCGAACGCTGCCTTCGCTTGAGGGCCTGTCCATCGTCAAGGCCCTGCGCGCCAGTGGTAACGAGACTCCCATACTCGTACTGAGCGCTCTCGGCGATGTCGTCGACCGTGTCGATGGACTGCAGGCCGGTGGCGACGACTACCTGCCAAAACCCTATGCCTTCGTTGAACTGCTTGCCCGAGTCGAAGCGCTGCTGCGCAGGGGCGGGCGCGGCTCCGACACTGCAACCAGACTGGAGGTCGCGGACCTCCGCCTGGATGTCGTCAATCGGCGTGTGCAGCGCGATGGCCGGCCCATTGAACTGACGGCGCGGGAATTCCGGTTACTCGAGTACCTGATGCGCCATTCCGGCCAGATCGTCAGTCGCAAGATGCTGCTCGAAAACGTATGGGATCTGCACTTCGACCCAAAGACCAACGTGATCGAGGTTCACATGAGTCGATTGCGGCAGGTTGTCGACAAGGGGTTTGATCAGCCGCTGATCCACACCGTCCGGGGTGCCGGATATTTCGTAGGCCACCCGGGCTCGCAGCCTGGTATGGACGGCCAGAATTAAGGCAAAAAATAAGCCGGTGTCACGTATGACACCGGCCAGGGGTGCAGCATCTGCAGGGGGAATCAGCGCGCCCACTCGAAAGTGGGTCTATCAAAACACATTCCGGAGCGGGTTTAGCCTCTGAACTTCTTTAAGTTTCTGTAACCTTGCCGGGCTGTACGGCGCGCCCCCTTGCTAGAATCCGCCAGCCCCCTTATGCGCGTCCAGGAACCGCCAGGCAGCAGACTGGCTGCAGGCCAGGATTTCCTTGAGGGATGACTTGCTCTTCGCAACCGGAACACCATGGCGCTGACGCCCTACCTACAGCTGGAACAGGAGTTTCGCAGACTGCACGCGTTGCAGGGCGCGGCCAGCGTTCTCCATTGGGATGCCGCTGTGATGATGCCCAGGGGCAGCGCAGAAGTCCGGGGAGAACAGCTGGCGGCGCTCGAGACTGAATGCCATGCGCTGTTGATCACCCCGAAGGTTTCACGGCTGCTCGAACGAGCACAGGCCAACGCGCAGGGGCTCGAGCCCTGGCAAACGGCGAATCTGCGCGAGATGCGACGTGCCCACGATCATGCGATCGCCACGCCCCAACAGCTCGTGTCGCGGCTTGCCAGGGCTACCGCCCGCGCTGAGGCACGGTGGGCGGAGGCAAGGCAACAGAGCAGCTTCAGCGCTTTTGCCCCCCATCTGGAGGAAGTCATCAATCTGACCCGCGACAAGGCGAACCTGCTTGGCCAGGCACTCGGGCTTGCGCCGTATGACGCGCTCATCGACGAATTCAGCCCCGGGCTGACCAGCGAAGAAATCGACCAGATCTTCACCGCGCTCGGCCGCCGCCTGCCAGGACTGATCCAGAAGGCGATCGCTGCCCAGGCCACGACCCCTCCGCTCGTGCCCACTGGCCGCTTCTCGTCATCCAGACAGCGGCAACTGGCTCTGGAGGTCATGAAGGTACTTGGCTTCCGCTTTGATCGGGGCCGCCTCGACGAAAGCGAACATCCGTTTACCGGCGGTGTTCCCGGCGATATCCGAGTGACCACGCGCTTCGACTCGAACGATCCCTTTCCAGGCTTGATGGGCATCCTCCACGAGACAGGACATGCCATGTACGATTTCGGCCTGCCTGAGGGCTGGTCGGGGCAGCCGGTGGGCAAGGATCGCGGCATGGCGATGCAGGAAAGCCAGTCGCTGCTGCTGGAAATGGTCATCGGCCGCAGCCGTCCCTTCATGCGCTATCTGAAGCCGGTGCTCGAGAAGATCTTTGGCGTGCAGGGTGCGGAATGGGAAGTCGACAATCTCTACCGCTATCTGAACCGCGTGCGCCGCAGCCTGATCCGGATCGATGCGGACGAGCTCACGTATCCATTGCACATCATGCTGCGCTTCGATCTCGAAAAGGACATTCTGGCCGACCAGCTCAAGGTGAAGGACCTGCCCGAAGCGTGGAATGCCGGCATGGAACGTCGGGTTGGACTGCGGCCTGCCAACGATGCCGAAGGATGTCTGCAGGACGTGCACTGGGCGGTGGGATCGTTTGGCTATTTCCCTTCATACGCCCTGGGCGCGGTCATGGCCGGGCAACTTTACGAGAGTTTGCGCAACCGAACGACCACAGCTCGATGACGAACTGGCAGCGGGACAGTTCGAGGGTCTGTTCGGCTGGTTGAAGGAAAACGTGCACGGTCTGGGCGCAAGTGTCAGCACGCCGGATCTCATCAAGAATGCTACGGGCAAGCCCTTGTCGGCGGCGGCCTGGCTGCGCTATGTGGAATCAAAGTACCTGGACTGAAGGCCCTGCAAAACCCGCCATGGAAACGACTATTGCCGTCCAGGATATCCAGTCACAGTCGCCGTCGAACAACGCCCGGCGCCTGCAGTCGCGTCTGCGGGGACTCGTTGGCAAGGCCATTGCAGACTTCAGGATGATTGAAGCGGGCGATCGCGTGATGGTCTGCCTCTCCGGAGGCAAGGATTCCTACACGTTGCTCGATATCCTGTTGTCGCTCAAACGCAGTGCGCCGGTAGACTTCGAACTGCTTGCCGTCAATCTCGATCAGAAGCAGCCGGAGTATCCGGAGCATGTGCTGCCCGATTACCTCTCTGCGCTCGGCGTGCCGTTTCATGTCATCGAACAGGATACCTACAGCGTCGTCAAACGCGTCATTGCCGAGGGCAAGACCATGTGTGGGCTCTGTTCGCGAATGCGGCGCGGTGCCCTCTACCGGTTTGCGGCAGAGAATGGCATTACCAAGATCGCCCTTGGGCATCATCGTGACGACATTGTTGAAACACTGTTTCTGAACATGTTCTTCGGCGGCAAGCTCAAAGCGATGCCACCCAAGCTCAAGTCGGAGGACGGGCGACACATCGTCATCCGGCCCCTGGCATACGTTGCCGAGCGCGACATCGAGCGCTACGCGCGAGCCAGGAACTTCCCGATCATTCCGTGCAAGCTCTGTGGTTCGCAGGACAACATGCAGCGCGTTGTCATCAAACGGATGTTGCAGGAGTGGGAGCGCGAACAGCCGGGACGCATCGAAACGATTTTCTCCAGCCTGCGCAATGTGGTTCCTTCGCACCTCGCTGATCCTGCGGCATTTGATTTCGCGGGTCTTGGCTCCGAATACATGGCTGGGACGCCGGACGACTGGATTGATGGCGTGGACCCGGGCGAACCGGGCTGACCGATGGCGGCGAAGGATTCACCGCAGGCAGAGACCAAGGCAGCCAAAATGGCAGAACGCCCGCTCCCGAACACCTACTGGATTGAGCCCGGCAGACTGCTTGCAGGCGAATATCCTGGCGCAATGCTTGCCGCGGCGACGGAAGAACGTCTGCGGCGACTGCTCGGCGCGGGCATCAACTTTTTCATTGACCTGACCCAGCCCGGCGAGCTGCCAGACTACGAGCGCGTGCTTGCAACCCTTGCGCCGGCTGCCGGCTACAAGCGGTTTGGCATCATCGATCACGGATTGCCTGCCAATGCGAAGGTCATTGTCGATGTGCTTGATTGCGTCGACGGGGCACTTGCTTCCGGCCGGAACGTGTACGTTCATTGCCGTGCCGGAGTAGGGCGGACGGGCACAGCACTCGGCTGTTACTTCATCCGTCGAGGTCTGCAAAGCGAATCGGCGCTGGACCGTCTGGCAGTCGCGTGGCAGCAGTCGGAACGATCGCAGTTCATACCGCAGATACCGGAGACCGATGCGCAAACCAGTTTTGTTCGCGCGTGGCGGGAGCCTGGCGCGATTGCGTCGGGTCGTTCCCGGGCAGGTACGGCGAGTCGCGTTGAAGGAGCGCTATTGGGGCTTGCGCTGGGCGAAGCAGCTGCGATGGGTGCAGACGGGACATGGGCGAGTGACACGGCAATGACCCTGTTACTGGCAGACAGCCTGCTGGCTTGCGCCGGGGTCAACCTGGACGACCAGCTGCGTCGATACCAGTGGTGGCAGCAGGCAGGACAATTGCCGGGCGCCACGCTCAGGATTCCTGTACCTGCGATCGTCAGGCGCTCAATCGCTGCCTGGGCCTGGTCCCGCAAGGCCTACGCAGGATCGCATGACCCCGCGAACCTCGACGCTCATTCGCTGGCGAGGACGACGGCTGCGGTGCTGTATTTCAGGGCGCAACCTGGAGAGGCCATCGAAGCGGCAGCCGAAGTATCGCGTACCACGAACCAGGCCCCGATCGTGCTTGACGCGTGCAGGTACTTTGCAGCGCTGTTGCTTGAGGCACTTGCGGGTACTGAAAAGGCGCAGATCATGACGCTTGGCAGTGATCGGGTCGGCCGCGTGCTGCGCGCCCGATCACTGAAGCCCGAAGTACAGTCCCTGCTGGATCGATCATGGCTGGACGGCGCGCCGCCGGTGGCAGGTGGCACGGCGATCAGTGCCCTGTCTCTGGCAGTCTGGGCATTTGCGCAGACGAGGGACTTTCGCGCAGGCCTGGCATTGACGCGACGCTCATCCAGCGCTGCAGCCAGTGCAGCATCGCTATATGGTGCCCTCGCGGGCGCACATTACGGGATCAAGGGCTTGCCACCTGATCTCTGCGATGCGCTTGCTGACCGGGCCATGCTGGAAAGAAGGATCGTGGCTCTGGTCGCAGTCGCACCAGGGAAAGCGGGATGACGCTGCGCAGCCGCTCTGGCATGCCTCCCGGGCGACAGCAACGAGCGCAGCCGACATGGGCCAGCCTGGATGACGACGAATTGCTGGATCTGCGCTTCTGTGATCTGCACCTGAAGCTCAAGGGTTCATTCGTTGAGCCTCACCTCAATCGTCTGCGCGCCGAACTTGAACAGCGTGGACTGCGCTTCCAGCCTCACGCCTGGCTGTCGGATGAATGGTTCTCGCCTGACGGAATCCCGGGAATCGCCGTACCGTTCTATCTTGCACATCCGCGGCTGATGCAGCTGGAACGACGCTTCATGCACGAAGTGGAGGGCGGCAATGTCAATTGGCTGATGCGCATCCTGAGGCACGAAGCGGGGCACGCCGTGGATACGGCATTCAGACTGCGCCGCCGCAAGGAATGGCGCCGGGTCTTTGGCCGCGCTTCACGACCCTATCCGGATACCTACAAGCCACGGCCCGCCAGCCGCAATTTCGTCCTGCATCTCGGGCACTGGTATGCACAGAGTCATCCGACTGAGGACTTCGCCGAAACCTTTGCCGTCTGGTTGCAGCCTCGCTCCCGCTGGCGGAAGGACTATGCTGACTGGCCGGTGACCGCCAAGCTCGAATACGTCGATGCATTGATGGATGAGCTGAAGGGTGTGCGTCCGGTCGTGCGCAGGCGCGAAGTGATAGAGCCGCTGGCTGGCAACCGCCGGACCTTGAGGCAACACTATGAGCAGCGCCTCAAGCGCTACGCTTTCGATACCATCAACGCCTATGACCGCAGGCTCAAGCTCGTTTTTGGCAAGCGTCTGGATCATCCGCGCCGACCGGCGGCGAGCGGGTTCCTGCGCCAGGTTCGTCCGCAGTTCATCAGGCTGCTGGCCCGCCGCAACCGGCTGCATCCCTATGTCGTGCACAATGTCATGCGCCTGGTGATCCGCCGCTGCCGCGTCCTGCAGCTGGTCGTGGCGACTCCCCAGCGGGAGGCCAAGCGTGCCGCGCTCGGACTGCTCGAGCGGATCATGCTGGATATCCTGCGACGTGATCGCGAGAAGTACGCGCTATGAAGCCCCTACGCATCCTCGTCCTGATGCACGAAAGCCTGGTTCCGCCCGACACCCTCAAGGGGTATTCAGAGCGTGAGATCGACGAGTTCAAGACCGAGTACGACGTGGTCGAGTACCTGAAGAAATCCGGTCACGAAGTCCGGGCCCTGGGGCTGGGTGACAACCTGACCGACCTGCGCAGTGCCATCGTCGAATGGAAGCCGGATGTTGCGTTCAACCTGCTGGAAGAATTCCAGGGCATCGTCAGCTACGATCAGCATGTCGTGGCATTCCTCGAGCTCATGCGCCAACCCTACACGGGCTGCAATCCCCGGGGCCTGATGATCTCCAGAGACAAGGCGCTCTCGAAGCAGATTCTGGCCTATCACCGGATTCCCACTCCCAGGTTTGCGGTCCTGCGCCGTGGTCAACGCTATCGGGTTCCGGCAAAGCTCAAATTTCCGTTGTTCGTCAAATCGGTCTCCGAGGACGCTTCCTACGGCATATCGCAGGCTTCCGTGGTCCACGATGTCGATCATTTGAAGGACCGCATCCAGTTCATCCATGACCAGACCCATTCCGATGCACTGGTCGAGGAATACATCGAAGGTCGCGAGTTCTATGTGGGCGTCATGGGCAACCAGCGGCTGCAGACCTTTCCGGTATGGGAGCTTGATTTCGGCACACTGCCTGAGCTGGCGGGAATCGCCACGCGCAAGGTGAAATGGGATCGCGCCTATCAGAAGAAGCACGGCATTCGCACGACCGCGGCGCAGGCTCTGCCGGAAGGCATGGCGGCGTATTTCGACAGGCTGGCCAAGCGCATCTATCGCGCCTTGAGCCTGAGCGGCTACGCCCGCATCGATTTCCGCATGCGCCCGGATGGCAGCGTGTTTGTCCTCGAGGCTAACGCCAATCCCAACCTGAGCCACGATGAGGATTTCGCAGAGTCTGCGCTGGTCACAGGCATCGAGTACGGGCCACTGCTCGGCAAGATCATCCGTCTCGGGCTGAACTACCAGTCGCCGTGGCGACTGCAGGACGGCTGACAGCCAGAGCGACTACGGTTCTCGCTTTACTGCGCGTGGACCCAGCGTGCCAAAGACGCTGGTATGCCCGTGTACATGCGTTGCGCCCCGGATCTGGCCGATCTCTCCACCGCAGAAGAAGCCCCCAAGCGGTACATCGGCAACTATTCGTCGAAACGCGTTGCTGTCGTGGTCTGGCTGTCCGTAAAAGCCGGCTCCGCGACTCAGGCAGGAAAACAACAGCGCTGCGGCGGGAGTGGAAGTGGCCGATGCGAGTCGGTGCGCCCGCAACGAGCGCTCGACATCCTGCGCAGCGGAAACCGCATCTCGCAAGTGCAGCTGCACTACCGCATTGTTTTCGACCCGTCCCCCTACCCAGAGGGCTCCACTTTGCGGATCAAGTCCGAGAATGCTGCGGACCAGGAAATCCTCGGCGCGATAATCACTGGGATTGCTGGCGGCAGCCAGTCCGATGTACACCGCTTCACTGAACAGCCGACGATCCGCGGAGGGCAGGCGTTCATACACCTCGCCCAGAACTTCCCTTGGTACACGTCCGTCGAGTTCCCGGATCAGATTGTCGTGTGCGCTGGTGATGAACATCGGATCACCAACCGGCCGGCTGCCCTGCGCCAGCGTCGCATGCAGTTCGATATCACCAGTCAGTGCCAGCGCGATCAGTCCCGAATGGTAGACCTTGTCCTTGAGATACAGGACGGTGCTACCGGGCTGGCGCCCGCCGCTCGCCAGTCCCCCGATCTTGGCGCTGTCTGGAAAGGCGCGATCCAGGCCTTTGAGGAAGCCCTCGGCCTCGAAACTGAAAGGGTCTGCCAGCAGTAGAAACCCCGGCGTCTCCTGCGCGGTCACATGCATGGCCTCCTCCCAGAAACGTCGCTCCGCGAACACCGGCGGAACCTC
The DNA here is from genome assembly GCA_963819685.1 of uncultured Pseudomonadota bacterium. Taxonomy (GTDB): domain Bacteria; phylum Pseudomonadota; class Gammaproteobacteria; order Steroidobacterales; family Steroidobacteraceae; genus CAIUGU01. The sequence continues at coordinate 114,264 of CAWFXI010000007.1, read as the reverse complement.
AGCCGCTTCCAGATGGGTTCCCGCCAGCCGCACGTTTGGCAACACGGCTGCCGTAAGCGACAGGCCCGGGCGATCTTCTATCTCACGCCCGCCACCGATCACGCTGCCTGCACAGCAGCCAAACAGAAACGTCGATTCGAACTCACGTGCGAGCAGTTCACCCAGTGTTTCGAACTCAGGCAGATGCTCTTCGCTCACGAAGGCGATGAGCAGATCCGGTTCCTGTCGCCCCAGGCCCTTGAATACCTGTTCGGCGCCTTGCTGGACGGCTTCCACAAGCGTGGCGTCCGTTGCGATGGCAGAGGTCCATTTCATGATGTCGATATATGCCTCACGTGACCTGCCCGACTTCAGTGCCGGCATCTGCGATCCATTCCTGCAGCCAGGGATCGGCGAGGGCAGTGGTCAGATAGCTGCTGGAAGCCGGCGACAGGGCTGCACCGTAGGTATTGAACCGCAGTACGACGGGCGCGTACATGGCGTCGGCAATCGAATAGTGTCCAAAGAGCCAAGGACCCGTCCGGTTGCTGCGATCAAGCGCCTCCTGCCACAGCATATCGATACGGTCCAGATCCACCTGTCCTGCAGTATCGAGCATGACCCGAAGCGAGCTCGCAGCCTGCATGGGCCACTGCTGCCTTAATGCGTCGAAGCCGGCATGCATTTCGGTGCTGATGGCACGCGCAAGGGCGCGTGCTTCGGGAGCCTCCGGCCAGGCAATGCCACCCGCCAGTTCGTTCGCGTATTCGCAGATCGCAAGCGATTCCCAGACTGTGAGTGCGCCATCGATCAGGACAGGCACCCGACGCGTGGGGGAGTGGGCACCTATACGATGCCTGAATTCTTCCGTATCAAGACGCAGCCGTACCTCCTCGAATTCAAGCCCCAGATGCTTCAGCAGGATCCAGGCACGCAATGACCACGACGACAGCTGGCGGTCCCCGGTGACCAGCGTAAGCGGTGCGCGAGAGGCGGCAGTCTTCATACGGAAAAGGCTACGCGGAATTGCCAGCCGCTGCCACTTGCGGCGGCATCGGCTATAGTCCTTTCCCCATGAAAGACGACGACTTGCAACTGGCTACCCTTGCCATCCGTGCCGGACAGACGCGCACCCACGAAGGTGAACACTCGGAACCCATATTTACAACCTCAAGCTTCGTATTCAGGAATGCTGCCGAAGCGGCGGCGCGCTTTGCGGAAGGCGCGACCGGTAACATCTATTCGCGCTTCACGAATCCGACAGTGCGCTGCTTCGAGGAAAGGCTGGCCGCGATGGAAGGGGGGGGTGCCTGTGTGGCAACTGCCTCAGGAATGGGCGCTATCCTGGCTCTCGGCATGTCACTGCTGAAGGCTGGCGACCATGTCGTCTGTTCGGACAGCGTGTTCGGCTCGATCATCACGTTGTTCAACCGCTACTTCGTGAAGTTCGGCGTCGAGGTCAGCTATGTAAGGCCAGACGATGTGACAGCCTGGGAACGGGCGATCAAGCCCAATACGCGACTGTTCTTTCTTGAAACGCCGTCAAATCCATTGTCGGTCATCGCAGATATCGAAGCCATTGCGAAGATCGCGCATGCCCATGGGGTGTTGCTGGCTGTCGATAACTGTTTCTGTACGCCCGCCCTGCAACGACCGCTGCTGCTCGGTGCCGATCTCGTGATTCATTCGGCGACCAAGTATCTGGACGGCCAGGGAAGATGTGTCGGCGGCGCGGTGGTCGGTTCGAAGGAGCTGGTGGGCAAGGAAGTCTTTGGTTTCCTGCGGACAGCGGGACCCAGCATGAGCCCTTTCAATGCGTGGGTCTTTCTTAAAGGGCTGGAAACGCTGTCGCTCCGGATGCAGGCGCATTCGGCAGCGGCGCTTGACCTCGCGCGCTGGCTGGAGCAACAGCCCGCTGTTCGCCGTGTCTTCTATGCAGGATTGTCCTCTCATCCCCAGCATGACCTCGCAGCGCGTCAGCAATCTGCATACGGCGGCATTATCGCGTTCGAGGTAGAGGGTGGCAGGGATGAAGCCTGGCGCTTTGTAGACGCTACTCGCCTCGTCTCCATTACCGCCAATCTGGGAGATGTCAAATCCACGCTGACGCACCCTGCCACGACGACCCACGCGCGCATCACGCCGGCAGAGCGGGAGCGCGCCGGTATTACAGAAGGGTTGCTCAGGATCTCGGTCGGCCTCGAAGATCCACTGGATCTCAAAGCCGACATTGAGCGCGGTCTTGCGGCGGTGCGGCAACTCTGAGCGTGGGTCCGCGGCGGCGATCGGTTGGCAAGAATAGGGCCTTTTCCCCGCGTTCTGGCGGTAAAACGCCGCAGTCGCTGAATTGCTTTGGCAATTTCTTTGGCGTAATCTCCGGGCCGTTCGTTGCCTTTGCCGTTGTTTCTCTGGTCTGGCCAGCCGGGTCGAAAGACCCAAAGTCTTGGGCCAACTCCTGAAAAATCCGACGAGACCGCGAACGTAGGCCTGGGACCTGCACCAGGAACGCCGCGAGTCTTGCAGAAGAAACGGTCGTTCCACGGGCGGAGCCCGATTGTGAACCAGGCCTCGCTGTTGTTGTCCCGCTGGGGGAATCGAACTCGAGGCTTTTTCAGAGAGATTGAATTGTCATGACTAAAATCTACGTTGGTAATCTGCCATTCTCGGCGAACGATGCTGAAGTGCGCACGCTGTTCGAGGCGCACGGCACGGTTGATTCGGTTGCCTTGATCAATGACCGCGACACAGGCCGTCCGCGCGGCTTCGGCTTCGTGGAAATGCCCCGCGCTGATGCAGCGCGCGCCATTCAGGCCCTCAATGGCAAGGACATGGGCGGTCGCCCTCTCCGCGTCAATGAAGCGCAGGAGCGGACCGGCGGTGGCGGCGGTGGTGGCCGCGGTCCCCGTTCTGGCGGTGGCGGCGGTGGTGGCGGTGGCGGCGGTGGTGGTGGCCGCTGGTAATACAGCAGCCTCACACGTTCGTTCGTGAAGAACCCCGCGGAGCGCAAGCGCCGCGGGGTTTTTCTTTGTCAGCAGCAAGCGCAAGCGGCTGCCAGCAGATCGATTCGCCACCTGAAGTTCTGCTTCGCGACGGAGCTCACGGAACTGGCGCTCTTATTGCATATCTTCGTACGTAGGTTCGACCACGTCCGATTGACAGGCGAGGGCAACAGCGATGGACCAGACAGAAGGCCATTCGGGTTCACGAATCGAAGTGATGAACCTGCGCGAATTCTTTCATGATTCCGTGCAGACGGCGCTGGATGAGCAGCATCTGACGATCGATCCCCACACCGAACACTACGTCGTCAATGTATTGACGACTTTTGCCCGGGCCGACGAATTCTTTGACACAACCGTTGACGGTGTAAAGCTCAGGCCACTTGCACACATGCTGGGCGATGCACTGGAAGCGCCCACACAAGGCCAGCGGGAGCACGCCTTGAGGCGGCTTGGCGACGTGTCGCTCTTTGTAGCCGGTTTCTTTTCCCAGAGCTTTGCCCGCAAGCTCGTGGACGTCGATTATCACATTGCAATGGGGGGGCGGGCGTATGGAACGCTCGCCGTCACCACCAGCGGGCCGGTGCGCGCCAGGGCCCTGGCGACAATATTTGACGAACTTGCGCGCAAGTTCCATCGACTCGTCGATGTGCTCAATGATGTTGCCGAGATGGCGCATACCCACACGGACAGGGACATCCTGCGGTTGTACGAGGTCTGGCTGAAGACCGGCAGTCCGCGAGCCCGGAATCTGCTGCAGCGGCTGGGCATTGCCCCGACACCCGTCCCGGCTGGCGGCTTCCGGAACTAGGTATGCCGGCTGCAACGATTCTCGGGCAAATGCAGCAGCTGCTCGTGCGTCTGTACGACGCTCCTGTCGAGCACGATGTACGGGATTTTCTGGTCACTACTCGCCGCGATCTTCCCGGCACACACGGCAGGATTCTGACGGACGAGCAGCTGATTCTGGTCGAGCCTGATCAGGGGGCTGACACAGACTTGCAGATCGCCCTCTATATCGACGGGAACGTACTCGAGCGACTTGACCGACAAAGTCCGTTCGCGTCGCTCAAGTCCGGGAATCTCGCCGATTACTGCACGGCCTTCGAAGGTGTCAGCCATTTTCACTATGTTGCGTGGCGCTGCGCGCGAGGTCGTCCCGTGTCGCTGCTGGAACTGGAAATGCAGGCGGAAGTGGACAAGTACGTCGGCGCACTGTTGCTGCTCACGGCTCAGACGGGTGGGCAGTTTCCGCGCACGCTGCATCAGGATCTGTTTGAGCGGGTCAGTTTTGCGCCGGGCCTTGATCGCGAGAGCCTTGAGCGTTACCAGCTCGCAAATCGTCACGCAGCCCGATTCTGCCGCTTTCTGGACGAGCGATTCCTGCGCAAGCGGCGGGTGCGAATCGAAGCGTGGCTCGCGGCGCTCAGGCGCTTCTACCGTTCGGGCCACTGCGAGAAAATCAGGCAGGTCAGTTTTGCCTGAACCGATTGCGTACTACTGGTCGGTAGCAGCCAGCTTCCTGCGCAGTTCGATCCACCTGGACAGCTCCCGCATGTCGCGGGGCCTGCGTACTGCCTTGCCTGACAGCTGACCGCTGTCGTACGGGTTGTAACCGACCCGGAGACCTTTGGTGTTTGTTCTGAATGCAGGTGACTGAGCAGCAGGGTCGTCGTCAACTAATCGCGAGGCCTGGGTGCTCCAGCGAGTTCGTGGGCAGCAAGTCGCTTCCCAGGTCAGACTCGGTGTGCGGGGCGTATTGCCACACGGCGTTCCCACGGTCGTCGAAGGCAACCTTGCCTCCGTTCCCGGAACTTCGCCCTGCGAGCTGCCGCTCGTCCAGGAGTGGAATTTCAACCGTATCGACCACTGTTTCCCCGTTCGCAACCCATCCGCTCCATGCAGGAGACCAGATCTGCCACAAAAAAGTGCAATGGCCTTACTGAGTTGTGCGTTCTGTCACGTGGCGCGCTCGCCGGCGAATGTCCGGCAGTCCATAACCTGTTGATCGCGTTAGTAATGACGTGTGTTTCTCAACCAGTGTTCAGATAGCGCTTTGCCCTGAGCAGTCCAGCGATCGTCTTGCCGTCCTCGATCTGGCCCCCTTCGGCCATGGCCATTGCATCCTTGCAGGGAATCCAGGCCACCTCAAAAACCTCATGCTCTTCGGGGGCAGCAGTGATCGCGCTCAAGTGACTCGCGAGGTACAGGTGCACGACTTCGGTGAAAACTCCCGGAGAACTGAACGTCTTCCCGAGGGCCTTCCAGCGCATCGCCGTCATGCCTGCTTCCTCGGCCAGCTCGCGACGTGCGGTTTCGATCGGGGGTTCCCGATTGTCGATCTTGCCGGCAGGCAGTTCCCACAGCCAGCCCTGTGCCGCATGCCGGTACTGATACAGGAGGCAGACACGCTGGCGGTTATCCACCGCCACAATGGCAGCGCCACCCGGATGATGTGCGATTTCGAGGTCAGCGCTGCGGCCATTTGGCAGTCGTACCCGTTCGATATTCACTTCCAGAATCCGCCCGTGGAACATCGTCTGCGCTGACTCAATCGTCATTACAATTTTCCCATGTCTGCAAAATCCGCCGCTGTAATCGTCGTGACCGGGTTGCCGTGTACCGGTAAGTCCACCCTGGCGTCCGAGCTTCGGAAGCGCACTGGCTGGCCGCTGCTCGCGAAAGATCTCCTGAAAGAGACGCTGTTTGCAACGCTCGGGATTCGCGACCGCGACTGGTCGAGGCGACTGAGCGTGGCCAGCTATGCGTTGATGTTCAGCATGGCAGATGAACTCCTGGCGAGCGGACACGCGCTGATCATGGAGGGCAACTTCCGGGTGGCCGATCATTCCGGCAGTTTCACGCAGATGCTGGCCCGGCGATCGGTTCCGTCCGTGCAGATATTCTGCAGTGCCACGCCTGCGGTCTTGATGACGCGGCTGGCGCACAGGGCTACACGGAATCTGCGACATCCGGGTCACGCGGATCAGGAAGTCGAGGCCGAAATCCGCACAGAGATTCAATCCGGCAGCTTCCTGCCTTTACCGCTCAGTGGCCCGCTCTTCGAATGGGATTCTTCGCAGCCCGATGCTGCGCAACTCTCAACATTACTGGGTAAGGTGATCGATGCTGTCAGCGGTTATCGACCTCATCCACATCCGTCTGACCAGTCAGACGGCGAGTGATGTGGGACCAGGACATGCCGACGGCCAGGATGACGGAGATCGCAAAAAGAGCAATCCACATGATGGCGCGCATGCTGCTCAGCGCCAGCCAGCCCTGGGCCACCAGCAGCCACAGCAGCGCCGCAAACACCGCTGCAGCCAGCAGGACTCCGGTACTGCCTATCGACCGCATGGTTGCACCGATGAATACAATCCAGCCGATCAGCAGCAGCAGTCCGCAGACAACGACCACTGGCGTGACCTTGGGAAGCCCGATCAGCACCCAGTGCACATACGAATAGCCGCTCGGATTGTAGGTGAGCAACACGAGAACAAGCGCGAGCAGCAAGCGCAGCAGAAAGCCGGTGATCGTGAATTTTTCCATGAACAGTTCCCGCTTTATTGTTGAGATCGGATCAGTCAGGCCTTGACTCTTCATCATCCGCGGATTCTTCGTTCGACTCGCCCGGGGCACTGCCGGCAGCAACAGGCGATTTCGCGCCTTCGATGCCGAGACGATACGCGGCGAAGCCTGGCAGCACTACCTGGTTCAATGCCATGCCGAGGACGCGCCCCTTTACCGGAGCATAGATTCTGAACTGTTCGTTCGAGATGGGATCGCTGACCGTTCCGAGCAGTTCGCCTTCGCTGACGCGTTCGCCCAGGCCCACTTCCGAAAAGAGCAGTCCCCCATGATCCACGCGGACCCACCTGGAAGCATAGTAGATCGATTCGGGATCGCCCCAGAAGCGACGCTGGCGAGTCATGCCCAGCGAATACAGCAGCGTCTCAATGGCCTTGACGCCGTGCTCGACGGATTCCGTCTGCACCCGCATTGGCTCTCCCATCTCGAACGTCACGACGGGAATGCCGATATTACCCGCCGCCTGGCGGAGCGATCCCGGCTCACCCGGCGTGTGCAGCACTACGGTTGAGCCCAGGGCCTGGGTGAGTTGCGCCACGGCGGGACGGCGCATGTCGGCGCGGATCTGCGGAAGATTCGTTCGGTCCAGCGAACCCGTGTGCAGGTCGATGACTGCCGAGCAGTGCCGGATGATCTCAGTGAAGAACGAGTACGCCGTGCGCATGGTGGCGCTGCCTTTTGCATTGCCCGGAAAGCTGCGATTGAGGTCGCGCCGGTCCGGCATGTAGCGGGTACCCCGGTAGAAGCCCTGCAGATTCACGATGGGGACGGCGATGACGGCACCGCCGAGTTCGTCGACATCGAGGTTCGCAACCACGCGACGCGCCACTTCGATGCCGTTCAGTTCATCGCCATGAATCGCGCCGGTCATGCAGATCACCGGTCCCGGTCCCTTGCCGTTCACCACGACGACAGGCACGGGGACGACAAAGCCATCGAGAGGGGTGCCACTGGTCCACGTCAGGCGGCGCGTACGTCCTTCAGGTATGTCGGTCCCGAGGATGACGAGCTTGGCCTTGGGTTTGAGCGCGGGAACTGCGTCGCCCGTTGCCGGGACCGCCGACCAGGAAGACGACACCACCAGCAAGACGAGAGCACTTGTCCAGAAGCCGCGACTCCTTCGACCGGCTATCCTTGGTGCATCGCACTGGGGTGTCTGTGTTCGCGGCATTGGGAGGCACCAGAACAGGAGCGAACACTCGTCACCCCGCCACCTGGCCGGGGGTGGAACCTGAAACGAGGGCTACCAGCGACCGCCTTGTCGCGGCGGACGTGCTTCCCGCTCGCGAGCTTCGTTTACGCGGAGCGGTCGTCCGCCCATGTCGAAACCGTTCATGTGCTGGATGGCCGTCTGCGCATCGCTCGGTGACATGTCGACGAAACCGAAACCGCGCGGGCGGCCCGTTTCACGATCGTTCACCAGCTTCACTGACTGCACCGCACCGTGTTTTTCAAACAGCGCCCTGACTTCGTCCTCGGTCGCGCTGAAGGGCAGGTTGCCAACGTAGATCGTAGTCATCGATTCAGACACCATGTGAGCGAACCGCGGTCGATACTACGTCAGCGATTTTGGCCTTGCAATCGCGCTGGACTGGTGCAAATGGCGGGCTCCCGGGCCCGTCAGACAGCTCAATCCGGTTCAAGGTAGGTGTAGCCGTTCAATTCCGATTCGTAGAATCGCTTGAGCGCCTGCCCTTCGCTGAGCGTCATCCGGCCTTCGCGCACTGCCCGTTCGCAGTCGCGGGCAAACCTGGGGTAAAGCTGATCGACGTCGTACTGCATGTAGCCGAGCACCTTGCTCGCGGTGTCTCCCTTCACGATCTCCTCGATCCACCAGCCGCCCTGATCGTGCAGCCGGATGTGCACGACGTGGGTGTCGCCGAACAGGTTGTGCAGGTCGCCGAGGGTTTCCTGGTATGCCCCGACCAGGAATGCGCCGAGGTAGTACTCCTCGCCTGCCTTTGGTTCATGCAGTTCGAGCGTACGCTTCACTTCACGCTGGCTCACGAAGTGGTCGATCTTGCCATCCGAGTCGCAGGTGATATCCGCGAGCACCGCGTTGCGGGTTGGCCGTTCGTCCAGCCGATGGATGGGCATGATCGGAAAAAGCTGGCCGATCGCCCAGCTGTCGGGCAGCGACTGGAACACGGAAAAGTTGCAGAAGTAGGTGTCCGACAGGATGGATTCGAGGCCTTCCAGTTCTTCGGGCACCGCGCCGGTCTTGCGGCAGAAGTCGCGGACCCGCGCACAGGTAGCCCAGAACAGTCTTTCTGCCAGGCCGCGGTACTCCAGAGTCAGGTAGCCGAGATTGAACATCTGCAGGGCCTGCTCGCGCGCCTGCAGCGCATCGTGGTAGCACTCGACCAGTCGCCGTTCGGACACCCCGCGATAGGCTTCGAACAGATCGTGGATCGGTGGCGGAACCTCATCGTCGCCGTGGCGTTCCTCTTCAAGCCGCTCGGCGATGCGAAACTTGTCGAGCCTGGATGAGCCAAGCGCATTGAAGATGAGGACACTGTGATGGGCGGCGATCGCTCTGCCGGACTCGCTGACGATGACGGGATGATCGATGCCCCGGGCATTGCAGACGCTGGCGATGCGATAGACGACATCGTTCGCGTATTCGTTGATCGTGTAGTTCATCGACGATGAAAAATTGGTACCGCTGCCGTCATAGTCGACGCCCAGGCCACCGCCGATATCGATGTACTTGAGCCCGGCACCGATGCGCTTCAGCTCGGCGTAGACATGGGCAAGCTCGTTGATCGTGTCCTTGACGCGGCGGATATCCTGCAACTGGCTGCCGGGGTGGCAGTGCACCAGCTCAAGACATTCGAGCATGTTGTGCTGTTTCAGCACCGCTACGAGTTCCAGGATCTCGCTGATGAACAGGCCGAACTTCGATTTTTCTCCGGCCGAGCCGCTCCACCGTCCCGCTCCTTCGGTCGCCAGTTTGACGCGCACGCCGATTCGCGGCCGTACCTGGTAGCGTTCGGCGTACTTGAGCACCAGTTCGAGTTCGGTGAAGTTCTCGATGACCGGAATGATGGTTCGTCCGAGCTTGGTGGCCAGGATGACTGCTTCGATATAGCTGTCGTCCTTGAAGCCGTTGCAGATGATCATGCGTTCAGGAGCATCTTCGGTCAGGGCCATGACCGCGAGCAGTTCCGGCTTCGAGCCCGCTTCCAGACCGAAATTGAATTCGGCGCCGCACCGGTACACTTCCTCGACGACCAGCCGCTGCTGGTTGACCTTGATGGGATATACCGCGCAATAGCGGCTGCGGTATTCGTTCTCCGCGATGGCCTGTGTAAACGCTTCGTGCAGCTTCTCGAGACGATGTCGCAGGATGTCGGAGAAGCGGATGACGACCGGCGTATTGAGATCCCGCGCCTTGAGGCCCTCAACCACTTCCAGCAGATCGATGCTGCGCTTCTCATCCATGCCCGGTTGCACGATCAGATGGCCGGCAGCATTGATGTTGAAGTAGCCTTTGCCCCACTGTGAAACCTGGTAGGTTTCGAGGGCGTCGGCGATTTTCCAGTTCAGATTGCTGACGACGGTATTCACAACGTCCTCGTGTCGTTATAGTCCATGGCGTGGTGCCCAGCGCGACGGGTCGGGCTGGATCCCGGATCCATTCACTCCACGAACCCGGATAAAGGCGCGCACCTTGAAGGCCGGCTGCTTCGAGCGCCAGCAGATTGTGGCAAGCCGTCACGCCTGAGCCACACATCATGATCGAACGATCGGCGGGGACACCGCCGAGTGATTGCTGCAAGACGATTCTTCAGCTCCGCAGCGGGCCGGAAGCTGCCGTCCGCGGCGAGGTTACCGGTGAAAGGGTGGTTGCAGGCGCCGGGGATGTGACCTGCTTTCGTGTCGAGAGGCTCGATGTCACCTGCATAGCGCTCCGGTGCCCGAGCATCGAGGATGCGCCACGTGGGGTCCGTCGCTTTCTGCAGTACGTCGCCGGAATTCATGAGCATCTCCGCGCGTGGCCTCGGCGTGAATTGGGCAGAAACGACCGTCGGTGCCTGGGTCGTCACGGGCAGACCCTGCATCTGTCCATGCCTTGAAGCCGCCATCGAGAACGGCTACCCGATCCGATCCCAAGCCAGCGCAACAGCCACCATAGGCGAGCTGCATAGGCACCATTGCCTGCGTCGTACGCGATGACCTGTGTGGCGTTGCCGATACCCCAGGAACCCAGTGTCGCAGCCAGCGCTGCTGCACCGGGAAGCGGATGACGTCCCGACTGCGGAGTGATGGGCGAGGAAAGATCGGCATCCAGATGGGCATAGCGCGAACCTGCAATATGCCCGGCAAGCCAGGCTTCGCGTCCGCTGTCAGGCCGTGTGAGGTCGAAACGGCAATCCACGATTACCCACGCAGGATCCTGCAGGTGACCGGCCAGCTCGGACACAGAGATCAAGGTCGTGTACATGCAGATCTGGAATGGCGCCCAAGCAGGTAGAATGCCCGTTCGTGATTCTAACAGCGTGGGACGGCTAAACATGGCACTGGATCTGTACTGGGGAAGCGGCAGTCCCTATTCATGGCGGGTGTTGCTCGCGCTCGAGTTCAAGCGTCTGCCCTATACCTCGCATCTGTTGCAGTTTTCCAAGCAGGAACACAAATCGCCGCAGATGCTGAAGATGAACCCGCGAGGCAGAGTGCCGGTGCTCAAGGACGGCGACTACGTCTGCTTCGAGTCGCTGTCGATCCTGACCTATCTCGACCGCAAGTACCCTGAGCCACCTCTGTTCGGCGTGGACGCCGAGGAAGCCGGCACGATCATGCGCGTCATCTGCGAATACCAGGTGTACGTCGAGGAGCACATCACGAGGATCATTGCCGCGATCTTTTTCCAGGGCCTTGAAGGACGGCTGGACGAGATCGCGAAGGCTGTCCAGGTCGTTGCCGGTGAAGCGCGTTCGATCGAAGGCCGCCTGTCCAGGTCTGCGTGGCTGGTGGGTGAGGCATTGTCGGCCGCAGATCTCGTTGTGTATCCCGGAATCCAGCTCCTTCTGCGAGCGCTCGAACGCCGGGAAGCACAGGAACTGCAGGCGCGTTTCCTGCCACTGGAGACGCACTATCCGGCGCTTGCAGCCTGGATGCGACGCGTGGAAGCGCTGCCCGGCTACGAGCGCACTTTTCCGCCCCACTGGCGCGATTCGCTCGCGGTTGAGTAGCAGGCTACACTCCGCCCTGGTTCAGGTTTCTTCAGGCCGGTAATAATGCCCCAGCATCGCGTTCATGTGGATTTCCCAGGCAGGCTCCTGATCGTCGGATTCGGCAGTATTGGTCAGGGAGTCCTGCCTCTGATCCTGCGCCACGTCGGCATTGCAGCCGATCGCGTCACGATCGTGACGGCAGAGGACGCAGGCAGCGCCGAGGCCGCCGAATTCGCTGTGCGCTTTGTCAAACAACCGATCACCCGCGACAATTACAAGCGGGTCCTCGATCCGCTCGTCGGGCGCGGCGATTTTCTGCTCAATCTGTCGGTGGATGTCTCGAGCATCGCCCTGATAAGGCTGTGTGCAGAGAAGGGCGCTCTCTACCTCGACACCTGCATTGAACCCTGGCTTGGGGGTTACACCGATCCGACCGTGCCGCCTTCGCGGCGCACGAATTATGCGTTGCGCGAAGAAGCGCTGGCGTTGAGAACGCAGTTCCCGCGTGCGCCGACTGCAGTGTTGACGCACGGTGCGAATCCCGGGCTCGTATCGCATCTCGTGAAACAGGCGTTGCTCAATATCGCTGCCGATACCGGCGTCGATGCGGGCAATCCGGCGTCACGACAGGCCTGGGCGGCGCTGGCGCACAAGCTCGGCATCAAGGTCATCCATATCGCCGAGCGGGATACGCAGGTGTCGAGCGTCCCCAAGAAGCAGAACGAGTTCCTGAATACGTGGTCCGTGGACGGCTTCGTCGGTGAGGGTGCGCAGCCCGCCGAACTCGGTTGGGGTACGCACGAGAAGAACTGGCCGCGGGACGGCAAGCGCCATGATTTCGGCCACCAGAGTGCGATCTACCTGATGCAGCCGGGAGCGGGTACCCGCGTGCGCACCTGGACGCCGCGCGCCGGAATGTTCCATGGGTTCCTGATTACCCACAGCGAAGCCATTTCGATCTCCGACTATCTGACGGTGCGGGAAGGCGACAAAGTGTTGTACCGGCCAACCGCGCACTATGCGTACCATCCCTGCGATGCGGCCGTTCTGTCGGTGCACGAATTTGCGGGCCGGAATTGGCGCGTCCAGGATCACAAACGCATCCTGATGAATGACATTGTCGATGGCATCGACGAACTCGGCGTGCTGCTCGCGGGCCACAAGAAGAACGCGTACTGGTACGGTTCGCAACTGTCGATTCACGAAGCGCGCAAGCTCGCGCCTTACAACAGCGCCACCACGCTCCAGGTCTGCGTGTCGGTGCTGGCGGCACTGGTCTGGGCAGTCGAGAATCCGAATCTGGGCGTCGTCGAGCCGGACGAAATGGATTTCCGTCGCATCCTCGAAATCTGCATGCCTTACCTTGGACCCGTCGTGGGTGAATACACCGACTGGCATCCGCTCGTCGAGCGCGGCCGCCTGTTTGAAGAAGACCTCGACCTTGACGATCCGTGGCAGTTCAAGAACATCCGCGTCGTGTAGCGTTATTAGCGCTCGTTTCCATACCGGATCGCCACGACCGTAAACGTCTTGCGCCCGGCAGGCAGGTCGATGGTGAGTTCATCGTCGACTGCCTTGCGCATCAGCGCCCGCCCGAGCGGTGAGTCCATGCTGATCAGGCCGAGCGGCAGATCGAACTCATCCGGGCCCACGATCCGGTAATCAGTCTCCGCACCCTCTTCGTCCTCCACGGTCACCCAGGCCCCGAAGTAGACGCGCGACGGGTCTGATGGCGGATGATCGACCACCACCATGCCTTCGAGGCGCTGGCGCAGAAACCGTACCCTGCTGTCGATCTCCCTGAGCTGTTTCTTGCCGTAGATGTACTCGGCATTCTCCGAGCGATCACCCTGGGCTGCCGCTTCGGATACCGCTCTGGTGACTTCCGGCCGCTTCCTCCGCCACAGGAAATCCAGCTCCTCCTTGAGCCGCCTGGCACCCTCCGGGGTGATGAACTTTGAACCCCGTACGGTGGGTGGACGGTAACGGCTCATACCTTGGATTCACGGTGGGCTGGGGGGCGGAATTCTGTGGACATGATCACGGACGGGGCGTCACTGCGCCATTAGTTTCCTTCCCATGAGCGCCAAGTACTACACGCACTTCCTGTACGAGGAGCCCGCTCCCAAGGGATTGAGTGAATTCCGGGGCGTGGTCGAGGTCAACCGTGTGCTGAAGCGGGGTGACTTCCGTGAAGCGGCCGCAGTCCTGGCGCGCAATTTTGCCTGTGACAAGAGCGACATCAAGATTTTGCAGTGGTCGAGGCTGCACTGAACTCGATTTCCGGATGTCAGGAGGTTCTGCCGATTCGAGTCATATGCGCCTTTCTCTGACTTGGTCTTGCGATCCGTAGCTGTCTGAAAGGGTGTACAGACAGGCGACATCACTGCCAACACCAGCGATCTACCCCTAGCGGACTTTTACCTCCCTTCGTGAAGTCCGTCTTGCTGGCCCCGGGCTGAATCCCGGGGCTTTTTTTTGCCGCCTTCATGGCTTCTTCAGCGGCCCCGCCGAACTCTCGGCTATTCTTCGGATCAGAAGGATTCGCCTGATCGTTCGCGAGTATGGGGTCAACATGAAACAGTCGATTATTCCTGCCGTTGTGCTCACGCTGGTTGCCGGAAGTCTGGCTGCCTGCAGCAGAACTCCGGAACCTGAAGCCGCTGCGGCTCCAGAGCCGCTGTCGTCTGGTGTACTGGCGGCAAACATCGATGCGACAGTGCGCCCGCAGGACGATTTCTACCGCCACGTCAACGGTCAGTGGCTCGCGACGACTGAAATCCCGGCGGACCGGTCGAACTATGGCTCTTTCACGATACTGGCGGATGCCGCGGAGACCAATCTGCGCGCCATTCTGGAAGAGGCGGCGGCGAGCCCTGATCGCGAGCCAGGCTCCGATACCCAGCGAATCGGTGATTTCTATGCCAGTTTCATGGATGAGGCGGGAATCGAGACCAGGGGCCTTGAGCCGCTGGCTGGCGAATTCAGCACTATTGATGCGCTGGCGACTCCCGAGGATATTTCCCGCTACATCGGGCACACACAACGCATCGGCGTCAATCAGCCGGTCGGTTTCTATGTCGCCATCGACGAAAGGAATTCAGCGTCGTATGTCAGCTATGTCGCGCAGAACGGCCTTGGTATGCCGGACCGCGACTACTATCTTGCGCGGGAGCCGAAGCAGCAGGAAACGCGTGAGAAATACGAGGCATATATCCGCGACCTCCTTGACGCCGCCGGTGAAAAGGATGCGGCAGGGGCGGCGCGCCGGATCCTGGCGCTCGAGAAGCGGATGGCAGAAGCGCACTGGACCCGTGTCCAGAATCGCGATGTCGAGAAAACCTACAATCGCTACGAGCTCGCAGCGCTTGGGGCCTTGAGCCCGGGCCTCGACTGGCCCGCCTTCCTTGATGGCGCCGGTGCGGGTCAGGTCACCACGCTGATCGTTTCGCAACCCAGCTTCTTCAAGTCTCTGGGAAAGCTGGTCCGCAGCACACCAGCGAGCCAGTGGCGCGAGTACTTCAGATTCAAGCTTTTGAATGACTACGCGCCGTATCTGCCCGATCGCTTCGTCAAGCTGCACTTTGAATTCAACGGGCATGTGCTGTCAGGTACCACGGAGATCCGGCCTCGCTGGAAGCGGGGTGTCGCGGCTGTCGAAAACTCGATTGGCGACCTCGTGGGCAAGCGCTATGTCGAGCGGCATTTCAAGGCGGACGCCAAGCAGCGCATGGATCAGCTGGTCGACAATCTCAAGCAGGCCTATGCCGCAGGCATCGACACGCTGGAGTGGATGACGCCGGCGACGCGCGAGGCCGCCCGCACCAAGCTTGCCAGTCTGACGACCAAGATCGGCTACCCGGACAAGTGGCAGGACTGGGCGACGCTCGAAATCCGTCGCGATGATCTGCTCGGCAATGTGCAGCGGTCTGCAACTGTGGATCACGATCGTCGTCTCGCCCGGCTCGGCGGACCCATCGACAGGACGGAATGGCTGATGACCCCGCAGACGGTGAACGCCTACTACTATCCACCAGCGAACGAGATCGTGTTTCCCGCGGCAATCCTGCAGCCGCCCTTCTTTGATGTGACGGCGGACGATGCCGTGAACTACGGCGCCATCGGCGCGGTGATCGGCCATGAAATCAGTCACGGCTTCGACGACCAGGGCCGCCACTACGACGGCACCGGCAACCTGCGCGAGTGGTGGACGGATGTCGATGACCAGGAATTCAGAAAGCGTACCGCCGGGCTTGTCGAGCAGTACAACGCCTACAGCCCGATGGCCGATCTGCACGTGAACGGTGAGCTGACCCTGGGAGAAAACATTGCGGATCTGTCCGGTCTGACGGTCGCCTATCGTGCATACCGTTTGTCACTGGGGCAAAAGGAGGCGCCCGTGATCGACGGTTACACCGGCGATCAGCGCTTCTTCATGGGCTGGGCCCAGGTCTGGGCACGCAAGTACCGTGACGATGACACCCGCCGCCGGTTGTTGACGGATCCCCACAGTCCCAGTGAGTACCGGGCGAATGGCGTGCTCATCAACATGCCGGAATTCCAGGCCGCTTTCGACATCAAGGAAGGAGACGCCCTCTACCGCAAGCCGGAGGAACGGGTGAAGATCTGGTGACGCGCAGGTCCAGATGGAGAAACTCGTTGCTCGGGCGTATTGTCTCCCCCCTTAGCTTCAAGCCCCGGGGATTTCTGCCATGCGTTCATTGAAAATCTGGTCGGTTGCAATGGTTGCCGTCCTGCTCTCGGGCTGCGGCTACAACACGCTGCAGTCGCAGGATGAGCAGGTTCGGGCGGCGTGGTCGGAGGTGCTCAATCAGTATCAACGCCGGGCCGATCTGATTCCGAATCTGGTCAATACGGTCAAGGGAGCCGTCGCCGCAGAGCAGGGCATTCTTGAAGCAGTCGTCAACGCTCGCGCCAAGGTGGGCTCGATCCAGGCAACACCGGAACTGCTCAATGATCCGAAGGCTTTTCAGGCTTTTCAGGCGGCGCAGGGAGAACTGGGCAGCGCGCTCTCCCGGCTGATGGTGGTGGTCGAACGCTATCCTGAACTCAAGTCGATCGCCGGATTCAACGATCTGCAAGCGCAGATTGAAGGGACCGAGAATCGCATTACAGTCGCCCGCAACCGCTATATCGAAGCCGTGCAGGGCTTCAATGTCACCGTCCGGTCTTTCCCTTCCAACCTGACCGCCAAGGTGTTCGGGTTTGCGACCAAGCCGGGCTTCACCGTCGAAAACGAAGCGGCCATTGCCAAACCGCCGGCCGTTGATTTCACCGTGCCACCCGCAGCGCCTGCGCCCGCCGCCAATTGAACGCATCCGTCTCCGGATGAGCGCGCTCCGCTCCCTGTCGATGCGGGCAGGTGCTGCCACCGCCGCAGTCTGTCTACTGTTGATGTGCTCGGTGGCCTCGGCGCTGGTCGAGGTCCCGACGCTGTCCAGGCGGGTCACCGACCTCACCGCGACGCTGGACGCAGGGCAGACCCAGGCCCTTGAGCAAACGCTGGCCGCATTTGAAGCCCGCAAAGGGGCCCAGATCGCTGTGTTGCTCGTACCGACGACGCAACCGGAAGCCATAGAGCAATTCGCCATCCGGGTGGCCGAAGCATGGAAGCTTGGCCGCGCAAAACCCGACGATGGTGTGTTGCTGCTGGTCGCCAAGGAGGACCGCACGCTCCGCATCGAAGTCGGCTATGGGCTCGAAGGCGCGCTCAACGACGCCACTGCCAATCGCATTATCCAGGAAGTCATCGTGCCCCGGTTTCGCACGGGCGACTACTACGGCGGGATTGCAGAAGGGGTGGACCGGATCATCGGTGTTGTCGATGGAGAAGCGCTTCCTGCACCTCCGAGCCGTGACTCTGCGCCCGACGTCCGGGGCTTGGAATCGATTCTCCCGGTAGTGCTGATGGTGGCACTGATCGGCGGCAGCATCCTGCGCAGGCTGTTTGGGCGCGTAGGCGGCGCAGCAACGACTTCGTTGCTCGTCGGCACCATCGTCTGGTTCATCGTTAGTGTCCTTGGCGTTGCAGCGGTCGCAGCCGTCATCGCCTTTGTCATTACGATGCTTGGCGGCGGCGGGGGAGGTGGCTGGTACAGCTCAACCCGCGGGCGTCGTGGGGGCTGGACTTCAGGGGGTGGACTCGGTGGAGGTTTTGGCGGGGGTGGGGGCAGTTGGGGGGGTGGCGGGGGCGGATTCGGGGGTGGTGGCGCCTCCGGTCGGTGGTAGCCAATGAAATACTCCCGCCTGCTGCGGCATCTGTTTGCATCGCCCTGGGCCGTGAGGCGGCGATTTCCCGCGTCCGTACTCGAAGCAATCGAGGCTGCGATAGCCCGTACCGAACGCCGGCATGGTGGCGAACTGCGCTGGGCAATCGAGGGCAGTCTCGATGGGCCGGCTTTGTGGCGGAACGGCACTCCTCGTGAACGGGCGATGGAAGTGTTCTCGATGCTGCGCATGTGGGATACAGAAGCCAACAATGGTGTCCTGATCTACGTGCTGCTGGCTGACCGCGCCGTTGAAATCGTTGCCGACCGGGGCTATGGAGATGTCAGTGCCAGTCCGGGATGGCTGGCGGCTTGCAGGTCCATCGAGCAGCGTTTTGCGAAAGGGGACTACCAGCGGGGTGCGGTCGAGGGCATCGAGGCCGTCGGCCAGCTGATCTCGGCCCGGTATCCAGCCATCGACCGCGATGAGCTGTCGAACGCAACCGTGCTGCTTTAGCCGAACGTCAGAACGCAGCGGCAACACGGGTGTGTCGGAGAAATCCGACATCAGCGCAGGGTTCGCAAGTGCCCATTTCTTGGTCATAATGCGCCAATGAACGCACCAAACATCCTGCGCTTGGGCTCAGTCCTCCCGTTGGCCCTGCTTGCCGGGTGCCAGTTCCTGCAACGCACGCCGGAAGTTCAGGCGCCCGTCGTGGTTGAGCCGCCACCCCCCATCATTTATGCGCCCACTGCCACGCATCGGTTCCAGTTTGATCCGACACGGACGGAAGTCGTAGGCCAGCTCCAGGTCACGACGGTGGGACCGGACGACACTATTTCGGACATCGCACGCCGCTTCAATCTGGGCTATGAGGAAGTGCTGCGCGCAAACCCCGGTGTGGATCCCTGGTTGCCCGGCGTAGGCCGCAAGCTGGTGCTGCCCACTCGCTTCGTCCTGCCCGATGCACCCTACGAAGGGCTGGTCGTCAATCTGGCAGCGCTGCGCGTGTACTACTATCCCAAGCGCAAGGAAGGCGAAGCGCTGCAGACGGTCATCACACACCCGATCGGCATCGGCAAGGTGGGCTGGCAGACACCCGAAGGCGTGACCAAGGTGACCGCCAAGCGGAAAGACCCGATCTGGACAGTGCCTGTTTCGGTCCGCGCCGAGCACAAGAAGAATGGCGATCCACTGCCTGCGAAGGTAGGTCCCGGACCAGACAATCCGCTCGGTGCCTTCGCGATGAATCTCGGCTGGCCAAGCTATCTGATTCATGGCACGAACAAGCCCTATGGCGTGGGCATGCGCTCAAGCCATGGGTGCATTCGCCTGTACCCTGAGGATATTGCGCCGCTGTTCCAGGCGATGTCCGTCGGCATGAAGGTCACTGTCGTCAATCAGCCGATTGCGTTCGGCTGGGAAGGCGATGCGTTGCATATGCAGATCTTCCCGATTCTCGAGGACGACACGCGTCGCGAAGGCGACGGCGCGCAGAAGCTTCTCAATGAAGCCATGGCAGCGCACATGGAAAAGCGCGCGAAGCAGCACAACGTTGCCGTGGATCTGGCGCTGATCAATTCGATTGCAGCTGCGCCTCGCGGCATTACAGTGCCCATCTCAAAGACGGGCACCACGGTTGATGGCGTGCTCACCAGTACCCGGCAGGTGGAAAACATCCTGCCGACCGGCGCCACCTGGGATGGCAAGAAGGAACTGCGCATCTCCGCGGCCGAGTTCGAAGCCTTGCTGGCCGACGCTCCGGAGGCCATCCCGGAAAAGCCGGCGAAGTCAGCTGGCAAACCCGCAGTCAAACCCGCCGCACCTGCCAACAGACCTTCGCCAGGCGCCACACTCTAATTCGCTGTCTTCAGGGCTTGGCGGGCGACGTCACACGCCCGTCATCTCCCTGTCATACCCTCCGCCGCGTCGCAATACTCTCCAGGGAGAGACGCCGCGTGCGCGTACTGATGATCTCGGATGTGTATTTCCCGCGTATCAACGGCGTCTCCACTTCCATTCAGACCTTCCGCCGGTCGTTGCACGAAGCAGGACACGAGACGCTGCTGATCGCCCCGGACTATCCGGGACGGATCCCGATTGACGGGGAGGCCGACATCCTGCGGGTACGGTCACGCCAGGTGCCACGCGATCCCGAGGACCGGATGATGATTCCCTCTGCCGTCCGGGCGCTGCAGCCGGCGCTCAAGGAACGTTCCTTCGATCTCGTCCATATCCAGACGCCCTTTGTGGCGCACTATCAGGGCTTGCACCTGGCGAACGGGTTGCAGATTCCCGCGATCGAGAGCTATCACACGTACTTCGAGGAGTACCTGCATCACTACGTGCCGCTGTTGCCGCGTTTGCTGACGCGCTTCGCCGCACGGCGTTTCACGGTCTCGCAGTGCAAGGCGCTCCAGTCGCTGGTGGTTCCTTCCGAGGCCATGCGTCGTGCGCTTGAGGACTACGGCGTTGCGTGTCCGATGCACATCATTCCCACCGGCCTTGAGTCTTCGCGCTTCGGGCAAGGCGACGGTCAGCGATTCCGGCACAAGCTGGGCATTGCTCCCGGTCAGCCGACCCTGGTGCATGTCGGGCGCATCGCGCATGAAAAGAACATTGATTTCCTGTTCCGGATGCTGACCCATGTGATCAGACAGGTTCCAGATTGCGTGATGATCGTTGCCGGCGAGGGCCCGGCACTCGGGCATTGCCGGAGCTATGCTGAAGCACAGGGCTTGAGCCGGCACGTCAGATTCGTCGGGTATCTGGCGCGAGATACAGAACTGCTCGACTGCTACCAGGCGGGCGACTTGTTCGTCTTTTCCTCGCGCACCGAAACGCAGGGTCTCGTGCTGCTCGAAGCGATGGCGCTCGGTGTGCCCGTCGTGTCGACCGCCTACATGGGTACGCGCGACATCCTGATGCCGGAACGCGGTGCGCGCATTGCGCCGGATGACGAAGCAGGCTTCGCTCAACTCGTCGCGCTACTGCTGCAGGATCCGGAGCAGCGCCGCGCCATGTCCACCGAAGCTCGAGCGTACGCTCACACGTGGTCCGCACCAGCACTCGCACTACGGATGGCTGAGCTCTACGCCGCAGTGACCGGCAAGAAGCAACTCGCAGCAGCAGCGTAACTGGGCTGGCACAACGTCGCAGCCTAAATCACCTGCTCAACTGCTAAACTGCGCGCGGATCCATGCTCTTTAGGACCGCGACATGCCGACTGAATGGCTCAAGATCATGCTCGAGGAAATAGAGCGTCGACGGGCTGACGCCCGGCGTGCGCGCGAAGAGGAAGACAGGCGGCGGCAGGAGCAGGCGAAGTCTGCTCCCAGCTCTCAAGCGGCGAAGTGACTGCCGGACATACCTGAGCCATGACTCAAGGTATAGAAATTGACGAGAGTCCCACGCCCGAGCAGCCCATCGGGCTGGTGGCATCCGCTATCACGGCCTTTGTCGGCAGGGCACTCCGCGGTCCGGTCAATGAACCGGTCACGGTCACGACGTTCGCGGATTTTCAGCAGATTTTTGGCGGACTCTGGCAACCGAGCCCGCTGTCCTATGCGGTGGAACAGTTCTTCGAACACGGTGGCCGACACGCCGTCGTCGTACGCGTCGTGAATGGCGCTACACCTCCGACGATTTCCCTGCCTTGCGGCGCCGGTACGCTGACGCTGGCGGGCCTCTCGCCCGGATCGCGCGAATTTCTGCGCGCCGCCGTCGACTACGACAACATCGGCGACAATGAACAGGACCGTTTCAATCTCGTCATCCAGCGGATCAGGGCGCCGGGATCGGAGCGGATCGACGCACAGGAGATCTTTCGCGGACTGTCTTCCAGTCCCGCCGCAGCTCGTTTCGTCACGACGGCTCTGCTTGAATCCCGATTGGTGAGAGTGAGGGGGCGCGTACCGGCTGATCGTCCAGATGCCACGGTCGGTTCCGGTGCGCGGCCTCAAGCAGGCCAGCCTGCCGGCTATGTCGGATCGAACCCGGACGGGAACGACGGCAGTCCCCTGTCCGACTACGACGTGATCGGTTCTGCGCGCAACGCCACCGGGCTGTTCGCGCTGAATGCCGTCGAACACCTCGACTTTGTCCATGTTCCGCCGTTGTCGCGTGATGAAGATATCGGGCCTTCCAGTCTGGTGGTGGCTTCCCGCTATTGTCGCGACAGGCGCGCCCTGTTGATCGTTGACCCTCCGGCCCACTGGGCGTCGGTCGACGAGGCGATTCGCGGCTTGCGCGAACTCAATTTCTCGAGCCCGGACGCCTGCATGTTCTTTCCACGACTGGTGATCAGCGATCGGCTGCGGGGGACCGCAGAGGTGTTTGGCAATGGGGGGGCCGTAGCGGGCATGCTCGCCCGTGCGGAAGAGCAGCGCCCGATCTGGGATGTCAGTGCTGCCGATCCTGAGCTGCTGTTGCGTTCAGGCACGCGACTTGCGGTTGTGCTGACCGAACCCGAACGCTGGCGCCTGGCGGCAAACGGTATCAATGCGCTGCATGTAGTTCGTTCAGCCGGTCCTGTGCGGCTGGTGCCAAGGACGCTGGCAGGAGGCTCGAATGCCGCTGCAGACTGGGGCTACATAGGCTCGCGGCGGTTCGGACTGTTCCTGCTCAACAGCATTGAACGGGGCACCCGCTGGGTCGTCGTGTATCACGCAGATCCGTTCGCGTGGCGCCGGGTGAGGCGGCAGGTGACGGCGTTTCTGCGCGATCTCACTGAGGCGGGCGCGTTTCCAGGGGCTGCGTCCGGCAAGGCCTGGTTTGTGATCACCGATGAGCGCGTCAATACCGAGCACGACACCTTGCTCGGGCGCATGAACATCCTGATCGGTTTTGCGGCGTCCCGGCCCCTCGAGTATCACACCTACCTGATTACTCACAGCACGTCGGGCAGCACGATCAAGCCGATCGCCGTCAATGCACCCGACACGTTCTGGTCCCTGGAACCCCCCATCGAGGCGGAAGAGGAGATTACGCTGTTTGCGCCGCGTAACACTGGCGCGCTTCCCGGCTGGGCGGGCTGAGGGCTCCGGTCATATGGTCATTGTCCTGCTGCTCTGTTGTGTCGCATTGCTGGCCCTGGCCTGGCGTTCCGGTCAAAAGGCGTGGACAGCGAAAGACTTCTTTCTCGCTGGACGCTCTCTGGAGCCAGGTCTCGTTGGCTTGAGTCAGGCGAGTAACGCGCTGCCGCTCTGGCTGCTGGTAGCGGTTGCGGGCGCTGCATTTGCCTGGGGCCTGGCTGCAGCGTGGATTCTGGGCGCGGCCCTGGTCGGCTACGCCTTTGGCTGGTTCTTCGTCGCTCCGAGGCTCCGCGCCTGGTCGCTGATACAGGATCACCTGACGTTGCCTCAGCTGCTGACGGGTGATACCGGGAGACGCTTGCGAGGGCCGGCCATGCTGTCCGCGGCATCGATCCTGTTTATCGCGATCCTGGTCGGTATGGCGGCGTACCTGCCGATTCTCGGCCAGTTGCTCGCTGGGTTCGTGCCGGTCAGCGCGAGAACCGGCATGTTGCTGGGCATTGCGGGCGCGACGCTGTGCGCGCTGCTCGGTGGTTACAGGGGCGCTTGTCTGAACGATGGAGTGAGGGCCATCGCCGTGCTGCTGATCGTGATCGGCGTGGCGGCAGGCGCATTGATTGCAGCAGGCGGCTGGTCGCCGACGTGGTCGAAGCTCGTCGATCTCCCCGGCGAAGCGGGAATCCTGACCGCCGAACAGGCCGCGATCCTGGCGGTCACTTTTGCGCTCGGGACGCTGGTGCTTGGCGTTATGCCCTTCGGCCAACCCCAGGTTGTCAGTCGATACATGGCAAGCTCAGGTCCGGCGCAGCTACCGATCGCTCGCCGCATCGCCCTGCTGTGGGCGCTGTTGGTGCTCGGTGCCATGCTGGTCTGCGGCTGGACGGCGCGCTTGTTGTTGCCCGCAGCCACGACGGTGGATGCGGTGTTTCCCGAATTGCTACAGCGCGTTCTGCCTTCGGGTATCGCCACGGTCGGCCTGGGTGCATTGTTTGTCATCGCTTTTTCTGCCCTCGACAGCATTCTGCTGGTCATGGCCGCAGCGGTGTCGGTTGATGTCATGGCGCCGCAGATCCGCGGATCGCTCGACTGGCCGAAGCCTGCGGTGGTGCTTGCCGGTGCACTGTTGGCAGCGGTGGCCTTGACCGTACCGGAGCCTACCTTCGAGCGGTTGATGCTGTCCTGGACGCTTCTCAGTTCGGCTTTCGGTCCGCTGCTGCTGGTCAGGCTGACTGGCAAGCGTGTGCGCCCCGGATCTACGCTGGGGTCCATGTGGGCGGGCTTCATCCTGACGCTGCTGTTGCATCTTCTGCCCAATGCGCCTGGAGATTTCCTTGAACGCGCTTTGCCGTTCGTGGCGGCGCTCGGCATTGCGTTGACGGGTGGGGAGCGCCGTCGCGACCCCGATCGCGCGGACCGGGCAGAACATGGCGCAGCGTCCGCAGCAGAGCAGTAATGGCGAAGCGTACGCACCCTGCGGCCCAGGCGCCTCCCGAGGATGCCATCAAGAAAATTCTTGGCGCCATTGCCCGTGTGCCGAAAGGGCGGGTCTCGACCTATGGTGGCATCGCACGCGTCGCCGGCCTGCCAGGAAGAGCGCGGCTGGTAGGGACGATCCTGAAGAACCAGCCAGCAACCGCGCGCCTGCCCTGGTTCCGGGTGATCAATGCCAGCGGCCGGATTTCCTTGCCAAAGGGGAGCGAGGCCTACCGGGAACAGCGTAAACGTCTCGAGGCTGAAGGCGTACGCTTCGCCAAAGGCCGCGTTGATCTCAAGGGCTACGGGTGGCCGCAGGCACACAGCCTGGACGAGGCGTTGTGGGGCATGGAGGACAGAGACTAGCGTGTCATTGACGGCCACCCCTAAGATGCGCCGCTTGCGGCAGATGAAGGTAAAGGACGATGACCGAACGATACGTCGTGTTCTCGCACGGGAAGGACAGCGAACCCTGGGGGAACAAGATTGCAGCGATGGCCGAACTCGCGCGCAATGAAGGGTTCCAGGTCGAATCCGTCGACTACCGCGGCGTCGACAATCCGGCGGACCGGGTGACGCGGTTGCTGGCCTACTGCAAGGATCTCCGGGGTTCCCTGGTCCTGGTGGGATCGAGCCTCGGTGGACATGTCTCCGCAGCCGCGTCATCGCTATTGCAGGCGCGAGGCATGTTCCTGCTGGCCCCGGCGTTCTATATGCCGGGCTTTGAGCAGCACACACCCAAGCCTGCCAACTGCCCCATCACCATCGTGCACGGCTGGCGGGACGACATCGTGCCGGTGGAGAACAGCTTTCGGTACGCGCGCGAGTACAAGGCCACGCTGCACGTCATCGATGCGGATCACCGGATGCTCGACAACATCCGCGATATCAACTATTTCTTCGAGTATTTCCTGATCCAGATGGACAAGTACGTCTGATCCGCCTGTAGACAGGAGTTGGCATGAACAGTCGATCACATAGGGCTACCGTGCTTCTGGCGGGCTGCGTCGCACTGTCCGCGTGCGGCGGCAGTGAACCGTCCGAGGCACCCCTTCCGCCACCTCCCGTGCAGGAAACCGTATTCGGCGATGCAGTCGGCACGATGGATCGTGCCCGCGCCGTCGAAGACGTCACGATGCAGCACAAGCAGGCGCTCGATCAGGCGCTCGATCAGGCGGATGGCAATGGACCTGCGGCCCGTGATCCTCAGTAAGTACCCGGATTCATGAGCTCCATACCGGGCACTGCCGCACTCGGCCGGCTGTGGTTAAGCATCCTGCGCAAGATCATCACGCTGTGGGCGCGCCCGCGCGTGTTGCCGGAGGAGATCAAACGCACACTGAGACGCAGCGGGCGTCCGGTCTGCTATGTGCTGGAAACCCGTGGCGTCGCGGACATGGTCGTCCTTCAGCAAGCCTGCATCGCCATGGATCTGCCTCGATCGTCTGCACCGATCGTGGTGCCTGAGAGCGGGCGCCGGCTCACCGATCGTTCACTGCTGTGTCTCGAGCGGCGCACAGGCTTTCTTGGCAACCGCATCGATCCCCGGGTCCCGGCTGAGGTCAGGGCCCTCGTCGATGCAGTGATTGCAGATCCGGCGATCGACGTCGACTTTGTCCCGGTCAATGTGTTCTGGGGGCGGGCGCCTGCCAAGGAAAAGTCCTGGTTCAGGCTGCTGTTCGCGGAGACCTGGGATCTCGCAGGGCGGTTCCGCCGGATGATGTCCGTCGTCTTCAATGGCCGCAATCTGCTCGTGCAGTTCGGTGAGCCCCTGTCGCTGCGTGCGAGCATTGGTGAAGGCGCCAATGCACCGCGGGCCGAACGGCGCGTAGCGAGGACGTTGCGAACGCTGCTGCGCAATCAACGTGCCGCCACGATCGGTCCGGATCTGTCTCACCGCCGCACGATCGTCGCGCAGGTACTGCGGACGCAGGCAGTGCGTCAGGCCGTCGTTGAGACGATGCGGGAAAAAGGCCTGTCGCGACATGAAGCGCTCCTCGAGGCCAAGCGCTGCGCTGACGAAATCGCCGCCAATTATTCCCATGTCTTCGTGAGCCTGATGGCGCGCGCGCTGTCCCGGCTGTGGAATCGGCTCTACGATGGCGTCGAGCTGCACAACATCGATCGCCTGCACGCCGTGGCGGAAGGCAACGAGATCATCTATGTGCCCTGCCATCGCAGCCACATGGACTACCTGCTGCTGTCGTACGTCATCTATGACAAGGGCTATGCGATCCCGCATATCGCCGCCGGAATCAATCTCAATATGCCCGTCATCGGCTCGTTCCTGCGCAGGGGAGGGGCGTTCTTCCTGCGGCGCAGTTTCCGGGGCAGCACGCTGTACACGATGGTGTTCATGAAATACCTGGGCCTGATGATGGCTCGTGGTCATGCGCTTGAGTACTTCGTCGAAGGGGGGCGGAGTCGCACGGGGCGCCTGCTGCAGCCGAAGACCGGCATGCTCTCGATGACCGTGCGCAGCTATCTGAAGGATCCGCGCAGGCCGCTGGTGTTCGTGCCCGTGTACTTCGGGTACGAACGCCTTGTCGAGGGCAAGACCTATATCGGCGAGCTTTCGGGGCGGCCCAAGCAGAAGGAAACCGTGCTCGGCATGTTGAAAACGTTGCCGCAGCTGAGGAGCAGATTCGGCAAGGTGCACGTGAGCATGGGTGAGCCGCTGCGATTCGATGACATTCTGCTGCGCCATGCTCCGGACTGGTTGCGACAGCCGCTGGCCGGCGACGAGCGGCCTGCGTGGCTTGGCCGCGTCGTGGATGAGCTGGCAACGCGCGTGATGACCAACATCAATTCGGCCGCCTGCGCGACGCCCATCAACCTGATCGGGCTCGCATTGCTTTCCACACCGAAGCAGAGCATGCCGGAGATTGACCTTGCACGACAGGTCGAGCTTTATGCTTCGCTGTTGCGGCAGGCGCCGTACTCGCCGCTTGTGCACATCACGCCGATGGATGGGGCTTCGATGGTCCGCTATGGCGAGTCCATGGGCATCCTGACGCGCCATCATCACCCGCTCGGCGATGTCATGCGCATGACCGAGGAGAACTCGGTGCTGATGACCTATTTCCGCAACAACACCGTGCATCTGCTGCTCATGCCTTCGCTGATTGCATGCTGCTTCCTCAATAACCGCACGCTGGCGACAGAGGATATCCAGCGCCTGGCGTGGCGCATCTATCCCTATATCCGTGATGAGCTGTTCCTGCGCTGGGACGAGACCGAGATCCATGCGGTGGTCCGCGAATGCCTCGATGACCTCGCGAATCATGGGCTCCTTGAGTCTCTGGAGAATGGTTCGCAATGGCGACGCCCGTCCGTGGATTCGATCGAGGCTGTGCAGCTGTCGGTGCTGGCGCAGACCAGCGTGCAGATCATCGAGCGCTACTATCTGGTCATCGCGTTGCTGCTCAAGATGGGCAGTGGGCGGATGACGCAGGATGTGCTTGAAAATCAGTGCCGGCTGATGGCAAGCCGCATGTCGCTGCTCTACGAACTGAATTCACCGGAGTTCTTCGACAAAGCGCTGTTCAAGAATTTCATCGACCTGTTGCGCGCCCGTAACGTCCTGGGCGTCAATGCCGAAGGCCGGCTGACCTACACGGAACTTGCTTGTGGCGGTTTCGGCTGATGCCCAGCTCGTATTGCACGAACAGATCCGCAACAGCATCCTGCAGGTTACACATGCGTGAAAGGGGATAGGAGATAAAACGGAACGGACAGCAGACGACAGACAGGAAAAGCAGCAATGCGCCATACGATATTGCCGCATTGCGGGAGCAACACTTCGGTTGCTCACGCGCAGTGGCGCGCGCAGAATCCATGCAACCACTAACATGTTGATGCAAAAGTCTGTCCGTGCCTTTTGCATCTGGACCCAGCGAAAAGCGTGGTTTTCACTGGCTCCCGAAATCAACGAGTTAGGGCTCGTTAATTTCGCCGAGTCGTCCGTGACTCGGATTAACAGGGTGCTGCAGGGCGTTTTGCATCACCCTGCCAACTAATGATAAGCAGGAGGCGTCATGAGTCATCTTGTATGCAGGGGTGTCAAGTCAGTGCTGGCTGCTCGTCGGCCGGTTGCATGGGCGATGTCCTGTGCACTAGTCGCAATGGCTCCGCAGGTCCATGCGCAGACGATTGCCACCGAGCCAGTCGCCCTGGATGAAATCATCGTCACGGCCCAGAAGCGCCAGGAGTCGCTGCAGGATGTTCCGCTATCCGTCCTTGCCGTGTCGGGTGAGAAACTCGCAGACGCCGGTATCGTGCGCCTCGACGATCTCAAGGCCTATGTGCCGAACCTGCAGATGACCGAAACGGGCATTGCCAACAATATCTATATCCGCGGCATTGGCTCCGGTCTCAACCAGGGCTTTGAACAGTCCGTCAGTACGTATGCAGACGGCATCTATCGCGGCCGTGGCCACCAGTCGCGCATGCCGTTTCTCGATCTTGCAAGAATCGAAGTGCTGCGCGGACCCCAGCCCATTCTGTTCGGCAAGAATGCGGTCGCCGGTGCCGTGAATCTGGTCAGTGCACGACCGGGAGATCGCCTCGAAGGGGCGGTGCGGGTCTCCAATGATTTCGAGAACGGCGACACCATAGGATCAGCAATGTTGTCCGGCCCGCTTTCCGATACGTTTGGCGCTCGCGCTGCCGTGCACTACCGCAAGGCCGACGGTTACGTGAACAACCTCACGCTCAATCGCGACGAGCCGCAGCGGGACGAGCTGGCAGGCCGCGTTACGCTGACGTGGAAGCCTTCGGATGCGCTTGACGTCGCCCTGCGAGTCGAAGGTGGCAGCTACGACACTGTCGGCCGCCAGATCGAGATTTTCGGCGAGACACCGGCACCCAATCCGGCCTTCAGCGGACTGACCTATTCGCAGATCATTGCGGGTGGATCCTTGCCGCTGATTGGCAGACCGAACGGGTTGCCACAAGGAACCAACCCGACCGCCAGCAACCGGGTCCTCGATTTCCAGCGCTCGTCAAATGGCGACACGAGCGATCTGTCCAATCTCGAGACCGGCCTGATCATCAACTACGAATTCGCGGGCGGCATCACGCTCACGTCAACTACTGGCTACAGCTCGTATGAGCTGGATGAGTTCTGCGACTGCGATTTCGTCGGTGCCACGGTTTTCAACGCCGGCGTCACGGAAGACTACAAGCAGCTCAGCCAGGAACTGCGCTTTACATCGCCAACGGACCGCACGGT
Organism: uncultured Pseudomonadota bacterium; assembly: GCA_963819685.1. Classification (GTDB taxonomy): domain Bacteria; phylum Pseudomonadota; class Gammaproteobacteria; order Steroidobacterales; family Steroidobacteraceae; genus CAIUGU01. The sequence goes on along the minus strand of CAWFXI010000007.1, from coordinate 84,554 downwards.
TTCATGGATCGGCGGCGTGTTCTATCAGGACTACGACCTCGACGAGTCGGATTATCTGTATGTGCCGCCCAACAGCCTGGCGATCACCATCCTTGGGTTGAATCCGCTGATAGGTGCAAATGCCGCGGTGTTTGCCAATGCGGCCAATCCCCGGGTTTTCAGCCAGGACAGCACATTGTGGTCGGCATTTCTGCAGGCCACCTGGAACGTGACTGACAATCTCCGCCTGACAGGCGGCGGGCGCTACTCTGACGAGAAGAAAGACGGCAGCCGCGTCACTACGCTGACCAATGGACTCGGCGGGCCACCGATCAATCCGGCTTTCTATCCGTTGTTTGCTGCTGCGCTCGGCATCATCCCGCATTCGTTGAGTGGCGAACGCTCGGAGTCCAACTTCTCGCCGCTCGTGAATGTGCAGTACGACCTGACGGACAACGCAATGGTCTATCTTTCGTGGTCGCGGGGTTACAAGGCCGGCGGGTACGATGCGCGGTCGAACAAGCCGCCGTCAGCCGGCGGCACATTCGAGTTTGAGGACGAGGAAGCAACCACTTACGAACTCGGGCTGAAAAGTTCGCCCAGCAGTACGCTGGAAATCAACGCCGACGTGTTCTTTACTGACTACAAGGATCTGCAGACAAGCGCCTTCGATGGAGCGATCGGTTTCAATGTCGGCAATGGCACCGCTGAGGTCAAGGGCGCGGAACTGGAAGTCCGTTGGCAGGCCACTCGGCAGTTGCGGCTGAGCGGTTCACTGGCCTACCTCGACTTTGAATGGACCAAGTACAGCGGGCAGTGCTACTACGACCTTGCAGTCGCCACCGTTCCGAACCGAAGCAACTGCGATTACGCGGGTTTGACGAATCAGCTTGCTCCCGAATGGACCGGGGTGCTCGGTGCCACGTATTCGCTGCCGCTCGGTAACAGCCTGAACCTCACTTTCGCTGCCGACGTGTTGTACTCGGCGAAGTATCTGACGTCGCTCACCCTGGATCCGGCCACGGAGCAGGATGCCTACACCAAAGTGAATGCCCGGGTCGCGCTGGGGGGCGTGAACCAGCAATGGGAAATTGCGGTGGTTGGGCGCAACCTCACGGACGAGACGGTGGTGAGCTACTCCGGCGATACGCCGTTGGCGCGCAATCTGTTCGGCGCGCGCAGCTACTACGGGTTCGTGGACATGCCACGCGGCGTGGCGCTCGAAGTGAGTTACCAGTTCTAGCCGGGCAGGTTTTTCCTGTACACGAGTGTAAGTGTGGTGCACTCCAGGTCCGACTGCGGGTAGCCGCGAAATCGAGCATTGACCTTCAAGGCATCGATATTCGTTACTTCGGCAATACTGTCAACCAGCGCAAAACCGGCGCGTTCGAAGGCGCTCAGCCAGTCGGAAGTCTGGAGGCGGTTAAAGTACTGGACCTCGTTCTCGAAGAACGTCCGCCAGACACCGTCCGAATACTTGAGGTAGTGCTTGTGGGATGACTCGGGATCATAGTGGCTCAGATGATCGTCAATCCCGATCTGGTGGATCGTACAGGCTCCCGGTTTCAGTTTTTCGAACATATCGCGGGCGAGTTTATCCACCAGATGTGCCGGCACATGCTCGAGTACATGAAAGCTTGTAATGAAGTCGAAGCTTGCATCAGGAAATCCGGCAATCGTGCCAGTCGGCTCGATGACATAGTCATAGCCGAACGTGCGATAGAACTCGTCAAAATCCTTGCAGGCAAGCAGTTTCTGCAGATTTTCGCGGACACTGGTAGCTGCAAGCTTCCCGTCGGACGCTGCGAGAAGCTTGCTTGCGGCAGCCTGCAACGCTGCGAACTGGCGGTTGTCCCAGATATCGAGCGCCGTAACGCGGATGTCGTGGAACAGCCGCAAGTACAGTGAATAGAAGTGCATCCAGCCGGTACCGATCTCGAGAATCCGGTCCCCCGCCTTTACCGCGCCATGGGTCCGGCAAAGGTCGACCAGCAGGTTGCCGCGCTCTATCCGGATATCGATGTCGCTTACTGCCAGCCTGCCGCGCTGTCCGAAGGTGTTGCCAATCTTCCGATAGAGCCGACGCATTGGCGCATTCGCGGAAAACACCTTTAGTGCGGCGGCAGCCGCCAAATACCTCAGCATTCCGTCTTACCTCGATTCTTCATGTTCGTGTCAGCCACGATGGCGAGAGAGCGATACTTTCATGTCAGTTCGGCACAGGTCGATGATTCTGTCAAATCTCGCGTAATATTCTCTGCATGCCAACCTTCAGTTGGCGTCGCTCGCGATCTGTGATCTCCCGGCTCACGGCTCGCCAATGGCGGCGATTATGATTGCAAGGCAAGGACTTCATTGCCAGACCACGCTCCAGCTGTCGACCAAGGGACTCAAGTTTGCAATACAGAAAGGAAGTTGACGGGCTGCGCAGCATCGCGGTTCTTCCTGTCGTGTTATTTCATGCCGGGGTAGCTGCCTTCAGCGGCGGATACGTGGGTGTCGACATATTCTTCGTCATTTCCGGCTATCTGATCACTTCCCTGATCCTGGCTGAGAAGCAAGCCGGCGATTTCACGATAGCAGGTTTTTACGAGCGCCGCGCCCGGCGCATTCTTCCCGCGCTGTTCCTGGTCATGCTGGCCTGTCTCGTGCCGGCGTGGATCTGGATGTCACCAGACGGACTGGAGAATTTCGGACAAAGCATGGTCGCCGTCAGCCTGTTCGCGAACAACATCCTGTTGTCGCTGACGAGTGGATATTTCGATCTTGCTGCCGACGAGAAGCCGTTGCTGCATACCTGGAGCCTGGGCGTAGAAGAACAGTACTACATCGTGTTCCCCCTGTTGCTCGCGCTGCTTTGGCCGCTCCGCAGGCAGTGGCTCGTCGCACTGCTGGTGGTACTGGCGCTTCTGTCACTCGGTCTTTCGGAATGGGGATGGCGTGCGGTTCCCGAAGCAAACTTCTACCTGCCACTGACGCGAGCATGGGAACTACTGGCCGGAGCGCTGGTTGCATTTGCCATTGATCGTGGTGAACTGCCGGGAAGCAAGGGTCTTGCCGCCAGGAATGCTCTCTCGATACTCGGGCTTGCACTGGTGACGTACTCCGTCTTCTCCTTCGATGGATATACCCCGTTCCCAAGCCTGTATACGATGGCGCCTGTCGCCGGAACCGCGTTGGTCCTGTATGCGGCTGACAGAAGCACAGTGGTAGGGAAGCTCCTCTCATTGCCATTGCTGGTCGGCACCGGGCTCATCTCGTACTCCCTGTATCTCTGGCATCAGCCACTACTGGCATTTGCCCGTATCGTCGGCAACGCAGAGCCGGCCCTGTCTCTCTCCCTCGGGCTGATGATCGTTGCCTTTGCGCTCGCGTACCTGACCTGGAGATATGTCGAGAAGCCATTCCGCAATCGTGGCTTCATGAGCCGGCGTCAGGTGATGGCGGGTGCATTGGTCGGCTCCCTGTCCTTTGTCGCATTGGGACTGGCCGCCAACTCGGGGAGTGGCTATCCCGGCCGAATGCCGGACTCCTATATCGCCGAGCTCGGCCACATAGACAACCTCGCGGAGCAAAGGAAGCAGTGGTACGAGCATGGCTGTCAGCTGAGCTCCAGGACGTTATCGATGATCAGCACACCGCATGAAGACTGGCACTGCCAGGTGAAGGACGGTGAAGCCCAGGTTCTGGTCCTCGGGGACAGCCACGCAGAAGATAAGGCGGTAGCGCTGCGTTCGAACGGTCTCGTCGTTGATCAGGTAATCGGCGGTGACTGCTCCTTGGCTCGTTCGCTCATGAAGTACTCATGCAGGCAGAAGTTCGATGCCCTGGTGGCAAGCGAGGTGTTCGCGAGCTACCAGTTCGTAGTCCTCGCTAACCGCTGGGAAGATATGCATGAGGTCAACACCTTCGCCGCAGAAGCCGACTACTGGCAGAGTGGCGGTGCCCGAATTGTGGTCTTTGGTGCAATGCCGGACTTCGGCAAGTTTGCCGACCGGTCTGCGACGCTCGTTGGACGGGGCATGACCCGGGAAGAAGCCGCACGGACTTACCGTTACGACAGGCCCAGGCAACTGGAAATCGATACCGAACTGCGGAGGATCGCTGAGGAGCACGGGTTCAGGTTTGTCGATACTGCGGATCTGTTCTGCCGGCTCTCTTCTCCTGAGTCATGTTTGCCGGTTGCGGGTCACGAATACCTCGTTGTCGACTATGCCCATTTGAGCCAGCACGGTGCGAAGCTTCTGGGCGAAAGCATGATACGGGATCTGCAAATCAGGTGATTTCGCTGCCGCTTCGTTAAGAATCCGTTTCGCCACAGAAGGAGGATGACGGCGTCACTGGAAGGGGCGACAATTGGCTGGGGCGTATGTCTCTGCTGGTGTGAATCCAGAGTGGTTTTTGAAAGGGACGCTCCCGAGCGCAATCCAGCCGGGGCCTGTTATGAAAAAGATGCAAGGGGGATTCATGAGGTTTCAATCCTTGATTGCGGTTGTGGCCGGCTGTCTGGCTGCGACGTTCTCTGCGGCCCAGGCACCCACTCCGGCGGCGCCCCGGCAGGGGCCCGGTGTGCAGGCGACGCAGGACGCCCGGTACGCAGAGACCATTGCGAAGTGCAAGGTTCCGCCGCCCAGTCCACCGGGCGCAGGCGGCCCGCCTCCTCTACCTCCAGCAGTGGGCAATCTCACGCCGCGCGAGTACACGGTAACGGCGATCCCCGGCGTCATCGCCGCCGGAGCGAAGTGGAAAACGGTGTGGGCAACCGACGGTAACAACGCGGACGGCATCGTCGGGACCGACGACGGTGGCGTGCTGGTGGCCCAGAATGACAAGAGCCAGGTCGTCAGGATCGACAAGGACGGCAAGGAAACCGCTGTCTACAAGGATACGAACACGGGAGGTGCGCTGTCGATCAACACCAGGGGAGCCGTGTACATTGCTTCCCGCATGTTGAACCCCGCAGTCGTGCAGTTGGCGCCTCAGCGCAAGGTGCTGGCGAACTCCATCAACGGCGACACGCTCGATTGTCTTGGCGGTGTACTCAATGACATCACGGCCGACAGCAAGGGAGGCGTGTACTTCACGATGGGAGGCCTGTTTTACGCAGATGCGAAGGGTGTAGTCACCCGGTATGGCGAGAATCTGCGCACCAACGGCGTCATCCTGAGTCCTGACGAGAAAACACTCTATGTCACCAATGCCACCACGCTGGTGGCGTTCGACGTGAAGCCGGATGGTGCTCTCGCCAACCAGCGTGAATTCGCGCCTCTTGAGGGCGGCGGTGGGGATGGCAGCACGGTGGATGCGTCGGGACGGATCTACGTCACCGGCGCTGCGGGCGTTCATGTCATTGGCCCAGACGGCAAGCACCTCGGCGTGATTCCGACGCCGCGTGGGGTCATCGCTACGGCAATCGGCGGCATGGACAAGAAGACACTCTTTGCCGTCGCCAGCTATCCGTCTCGAGAACGGCCGCAACGCGGAGCTGATCTCGATTCCGCTCGAGGCGCAGGGCTTCAAGGGACGGGCGAAGTAAGTGAGCCGTTCGCGAGGACGAGGGCTCGCTTTTCTCTTTCATGGATGTGCAAGGCAAATACACCGGGAGATGTCGATGTCGCTGTACAGCAGAGGATTCCTGGCCATCGTTGCAATATTCCTTGCGGGCAACCTGCTGACCGGCGTCGCAACAGCCCAGGACAGAATGCCGCCGATTCCGGCTGACAAATTGACCCAGGCTCAAATTGAAGGGATAGCAGCGTATAAAAAAGAGAGGGGGAGTGAACCGGGTGGGCCTTTCATTCCGCTGCTGCGCAGCCCGGACCTCATGGCCCGCGTCGCTGCGGTGGGCACTTACGTGCGATACAAGTCCGTCTTTCCGCCTCGCCTGAGTGAGTTCGTCATTCTGGTGAACGCGCGGGAATGGACCCTGCAGTACGAATGGAACGCGCACCATCCGATTGCACTCAAGGCAGGCCTGAAGCCCGAAATCGCCATGGCGCTTGCCGACGGTCGGCGACCGGACGGCATGGATGCCGATGAGACGCTGCTGTACGACTTCTGTCTTGAGCTGTTCCGTACTCGCAGTGTGAGCGACACAACGTATGGCCGCATGGTATCGAAGTTCGGGGAGCAGGGCGTCATCGACGCGGTGGGCATTGTCGGCTACTACGGGATGATGGGCCTGGTACTGAATACGGCGCGCACTCCGCTGCGTGACGGGGCACCGCCGCCACTGCCGACTTTCCCCCGGTAGATCTTGTACGCTCAGGCCTATTTCCGGTTCTATCGCATGAGCCGCCGCGCGGCCGGGGTGCACGTTCGGCTTTTCCAATTTGCACCGTTGCGTTCCGCAGGTAAATTCTCATCCAGCGCAGGAGAGGCGATATGAAATGGTTCCAGGCGGTGTTGAGAAAGTATGCGACCTTCTCGGGACGGGCGCAGCGTGCCGAGTACTGGTACTTCATGCTGTACTATCTGCTGATTTACATGGCCCTCGCCGTGATCGATTTCCTGACGGGCTCATTCGGTTCCGAAGCCGGCATAGGTCTCCTGACGGGCATTTTCTCGATAGGGATGATCCTTCCCTCTCTGGCGGTGGGTGTCAGGCGACTACATGACACAAGCCGCAGCGGGTGGTGGATGCTGATAGGCCTGGTTCCGCTTGTCGGAGGCATTGTCCTGCTGGTTTTCTTCGTCCAGGACAGCCACGCGGGTATCAATGAGTACGGGCCTAATCCGAAAGAGCTGGTTTGAGATCCACACACATCGTCATCCTTTCAACTCAGATCAAGGTCATCCACCATGGGAGTTTTCATGCTGAAGTCCATTTCCGGTCGAGTGATTTTGCCAACCGCAACGCTGGCACTTGGCATCCTGATTGGCAGCGTCGTGTCGCCGCTATCCAGCGTGCGGGCGCAATCTGACGGGCGGACGTTCGAACTCAGAACGTATACCGCGCCGGAAGGCAAGCTTCCGGAGCTGCAGGCCCGCTTCCGCGACCACACGATGCGGCTATTCGGCAAACACGGCATCAGGAGCGTTGGCTACTTCACGCCGGAAGACGCGCCGCAATCTTCGAACACGCTGGTGTACCTCGTTGCGCATACGAACCGTGAGGCCGCGAAGAAGAACTGGGACGATTTCCGCAATGATCCGGAATGGCAGAAGGTGGCCGCGGAGTCGGAAGCGAACGGCAAGATCGTCGCCAGGATCGAATCCGTCTATCTCGACGCGCTGGACTTCTCACCCCTGCAATAGTTGGTCGGTTCCTGTTACTGCCGGCTATGAAGCGCTTCAGGGCGGTGCTCTTTGACATGGATGGCCTGCTGCTCGATACCGAGCGGCAGGCATTCGAGTCATTCAATCGGGTTTGTGAGCATCTGGGGCTTGGCGATCAGGCCCACATCTTCGCGCGCTGCATCGGCGCCAACCGCGCCGCGGGCTGGAAAGCGCTGGAAGATGGCCTGCAGGACAAGGTCGACTTCGCGAAGTTCGTGAACACGTGGGACGCCCTCCATACGGAATCAACCGCGGCTCAGCCGATTCCTCTGAAAGAGGGGGTCTTTGAACTCCTCGATCACCTCGCGGCTGCGGGCCTTCCCTGCGGTGTCGCCACTTCCACGAGCACTGCGAAGGCGAAGCAGAAGCTCACGCAGACCGGTTTGCTCGATCGCTTCGTCGCGGTGGTGGGAGGCGATCAGGTCGAACGCAGCAAGCCCCACCCGGATATTTACCTGCACGCTGCTGCAACGTTGGGGTATAGCGCGGAGCACTGCCTGGCGCTGGAGGATTCCGAGAACGGAGTACGAGCGGCGGTCAGCGCGGGGATGACCGTCATTCAGATTCCGGATCTGTTGCAGCCCTCACCCGAGCTACGCGCTCTCGGTCACATCGTTCTCGACAGCCTGCACGCAGTACGCACTTACGGATTTTGACAGCGTAGACACTGCCGCGCGTGGCGCGTGATGCCGGTGTAAGCTTCCTCGAAGCTGCATCTGGCTGACTCAAGTGGAGAGCTCATGAAGAAGATTCCCACGATCTCGCGCCGCAGTTTCCTCGGTAAAACGATGGGGGCGGGAATGGCTATCACGGCAGGGCCCGCCCTCTCAGCCGCGCCGACTCCACGCGCTGCTGAACCAGCGCAGGACCTCGTCCTCGTCAATGGACGCATCCATACGATGGACGCGCGCAACACTGTTGCGAGTTCAGTGACCATCCGCAATGGCCGCTTCGCGACGATTGATGTTGAGTCACGGCGTGGCCCTGTGCCGCAGGGCGCGCACGTGATCGATCTACGTGGCCGCACTGTCGTACCGGGACTCATCGAAACTCACCTCCACGGGTTGGATACGGCCGATCGCGTTGGCTACCACGCCCTGGACGTGGAAAGTGCGAGCTCGCTCCGGGAAGTCCAGGAAGTACTGGCCGCGCACCGGAAAGCGGTCCCCGAAGGACAGTGGATTACAGCGATCGGTGCCGCGCACCCGAACCTGTGGGCCGAACATCGCTTCCCGACGCTGCAGGAAATCGACGAGGCAGTTCCCGACCGGCCGGTGCTCCTCTACCAGGGATTCAATGGCGCGGCCGCGACCAATACGCTGGGCAAGAAGTTCTTCGATGCTGCCGATGCGGCGCCGCCGCTGCACCCCGACTACGCGGGGGTGCATGTCTCCGAGACCGGCGCCATCGCCCAGTCAAACGCCACGACCGGCGGCCCGTCCACGAACGCGCTGTACCTGCTGCGCCGGCTGCAGAATTTCGAAGACAAGAAGCGCAATGCACTCCGCACGATGGCCTATTCCACGAGTCTTGGGCTTACCACCTGGCTCGACAAATCGACGATCTATGCGCTCGGACCGCTGCATCCGCGTCAGGGCTCAGCGGCCGTCGACCCATATCGGTCCCGCGACGCCTGGAATGTGGTTCACAACGAGGGCCTGATGTCGATGCGGGTGCAGATGGATTTCACGTGCTTCGCCGAGCGCGATGACAACGCGATGTTGCAGGAATACCTGAGGAACGCGTTGCCGTACTTCGGCGACGACTGGCTCCGGACTGCGGGCATCGGCGAATGGCCGGCACCCGCAGCCGCCGTCGAGCAGACGCGCGCGGCGCAGCGGCTCGTCGCGCAAGCAGGCTGGCGCTGCGACAACGACGCAGCGAAGTCTCAGGGCATTGACGCAGGTGGTCGAGCAGCTTGAGGCCGTCAACCAGGAATTCGACATTACCGGCCTGCGCTGGAACGTGAATCTCCTGGGCACTGGCGTCGGCTGGGTGACCCCGGAACATCTGGACCGGCTGCAGGCGCTCGGCTGCAGCATCCAGCTGGCTGCGAACAACTGGGTCAACTCGAACGACCCCACTGTCGTCGCGGGTGGCGCATTCAGGACGATCAATCAACACCCCATCCACAAGAGCCTCTTCAGCAACGCCACCCACATCTCGCCGCTGAACCCGTGGTTGCACCTCTATTACGTCGTCACCGGCGTGAACTCGTACGGGCAGCAGGTCAACCCGGATGAGCAGCTCACGCGTGAGGAGGCCCTCCGCCTGCGCACGCGTGAGAGCAGCTGGCACCTGCAGGATGGAGGACAGGCTCGGCACGATCGAGCCGGGCAAGCTTGCCGACCTGGCCGTGCTGGACCGCGACTACTTCACGGTGCCGGATGTCGAGATCAAGAAGATCCGGTCACTGCTGACCGTCGTCGACGGCAAGGTTGTGCATGAGGCCGCCGGGGTCAGAACTGGTTAGCTGCCAACGAACTGCCTTCGACCGAGCGGACCCCCAGCCGGGGAACTCGAGGATGAGCCGTCGCGCGGCCGGGATACACGTTCAGCTTTTCCAATTCCAATCGTCGTGAGCGCGGATTGATGGTGCCCGCCACATCAGGTATGGAGGACATAGACTATGTGGAAACTTTGCTCGGTCGTGCTTCTGGTAATAGGCCTGAGCTCCGCGGTAGCTGGTCAGACGGCGCCACCGCGGGCTCCACGCAACGCAGCCGAATTCGATGAGCTGTTCCAGCAGGTCTCCAACTGGGGGCGATGGGGCAAGGACGATCAGCTCGGATCAGTCAACCTTGTGACGGTGGCCAAGCGCAAACAGGCGATTGCGCTGGCGAAGGACGCCGTCTCGGTGTCGCTGGCTCACAATCCGCTGACCGAACCGGCCGAGGACAATGCGAGTCCGTTTGAGCACATTGCATGAACCCCGTCAGTAGTCCGAGCGGCTCTTCAAATTCCGGTGGGTGTACAGCTATTTGAGCGGTTCTTTAACTCTGCCAACGGCTACCGCGCGATGTTTCGCCGCGGTCGTAGAGTTGGTAGCGCGGCAAACGCTGCGCTCATCGATGGATTGATAACAGTCTTAGGTAGGGCTCTGCCTGAATCGGTTGATGCGATTCTCGTCAAGAAGATGGGAGAGCTCCTTCATCTCGCCGGTGTCAGACCGTTTCTGATCGACATTCTTACGATCGCTTGATCCATGCCTTATCACGTTGGTACGCGCACAGAGATATCCTCGAGACATCGATGCTCTCTGCCACATCCTGGTACAAGGATCGTACCTCGGACTTGGTACACTGGCACAAGATTCAGCAAGATCCTGGCAATTGCCTGATCGAAGTGAAGGGCGCATTCGTCGGCTCATATGGGCTATTCCAGGTAAAGGATCCTGAGTTGCGCGCCATCGCTTACAACGGCTACGCCCGTGCCGATGTGGAAACAGCAAGGCTGCTCAAAGCTCGGCATCGAAAATCTGAAGAATGGCATCATTACTCGCGGCATCCTGGTGGACATTCCGCGCCTGAAGAATGTGCCGTACCTAGAGCCGGGCACTCCGGTTTACGTCGAAGACCTCGAAGCATGGGAGCGAAAAGCCGGCGTCATTGAGGCGTTATCGGAATTCGCTTGACGTGCAAGAAGGTCGACTATAACTAGAGAGGTATTACAACTCATCAAGCTGGCGTCAATATGCTTGAAATATCACCGCTTACCGAGTTCGATCGTGATCGCTGGTGATCTTGGCTCGTGGTTACATGACTTTCTATCAACAGTCAGAACAGACGCCGATATGACGCCTCTGGGAGCGAATATTGGCGCTAGGAATGGGCATTGGTGCTCGTCTTGCAGGAGAGTTGGTGTATCTGTCATTATCTTTTCACGCCAGTGCCTGGAGTGGAAATCGTTCCTGCAAGATCTGTTGTCCTCGAGAGCGCTCGTGGAAAAGGCATTGGCAGTAAGCTCATCGAGCACGTTGCCAACGAAGCTCCGACTATGGCCTTCCAAGATCTTTACTGAGCCACGCATCAGATCGGAGCCGGAGACGCCATCCTCATTCGCACCGGTCGCTGGGCCCGGCGTGACAAGGTCGGTCCGTGGATCGTTGCACAGAACGCGGCCGGCCTCCATGCGTCGGTGGCGCCATGGATCAAGGCCCGCGGTATCGCGTTGATCGGCAGCGACGATGCGCTCGATGTCTTCCCGTCCCGCGTCGAAGGGGTCGCGCTTCCAGTGCACATTTTGATTTACCGCACTCGGCATCAACCTGCTGGACAATCAGGACCTCGAGGCGCTGGCGGGCACTGCGGAGAAATTGAACCGCTGGGAGTTCATGCTGACCGTTGCGCCGGTCCCAGTAACCGGCGGCACCGGATTCCCCGTGAACGCAATAGCGACGTTCTGAGTAACATCGATGAGAACGGCAATCCCGCAGCCCGGATTGAAGACGACCTGCCGCACTACACGGACACTCCCGATAAATTCCGTGGTTCAGGCGAGCTGATGTCGTGGTAGGAGCGGTACCAGGAACCGAGTCTTATGGGGCCGCGCATTTTTTGTAGCAACCTCATGTGGCAATACGTTTGGATGCTCAACTTGAGGAAGCTCCTCCATGCCCACCAAACCCACCTACTGGTTTCCTGCGAAGCGCTACGGCTGGGGCTGGGGCATTCCCACCGCGTGGCAGGGTTGGGTTGTACTGGTCCTTTTCTTTGCAATGCTCCTGGTCGGTGCGGTGCTGTTGCTGCCAGGTCAAGGCAACGGCGCATTCATCGCCTATACCGTGCTTCTATGCGCACTTCTGGTCGCAGTCTGCTGGGTCAAGGGCGAACCTCCCAAATGGCGCTGGGGTGGCAAGTGATGCCGACGCCTCATGTCATTCGTGAATCCGCGCCTTTCGCTCACTCGTCGCGACCAACCTTTCCCCGCAGTTTCTTGACGGTGCCTCGCTGTTCTTTGCCTTCCAATCGTCTTTCCTTTGACGCGCGCGTGGGGCGAGTTGCTCTCCGGGGCTTCGGCGCGACGAGGGCTTTCTGCAAGAGTTCAGTCAGCCGTTCATAGGCATCGCGGCGATTCTGTTCCTGTGTCCGGAAGCGCTGCGCGCTGATGACGAGGATGTTGTCGTCAGTGAGACGTCGACCCGCGAGCGTCTTCAGGCGCATGCGCGTGTCGTAGTTCAGTCCGGGGCACGCTGCGACATCAAACCGCAACTGCGCCGACGTCGCTACCTTGTTGACGTTCTGCCCGCCCGGCCCACCCGAGCGCACGAAGCGGATCGAGATCGCCTCATCCGGAACTTCGAGCGTGGGGGAGATTACCAGGCCCATTTCGCGGTGACTTGTTGCTTCAACTTCGGATAGCTGGCAAGGGGCATTGTTCTTGGGTGAGTGCCGCCGAAAGTCGTTTTCGAAACCGTCAAAAACAGGAGTTTTTGCGGAGACTACATGGACGTACTTGCGGCGTTTTTGAAAACGACTTTCGGTGGCGCTCACCCTCTTAAACCCTTGTCAGCGTCCGAAGTGTGCTCTCAACGCGAATTCAGCAAATTCGCGGGTGAGTACTGATCAGTCAACACCCGCGCCTGCGGATTCCAGTCGACTTTCGTGCTGAACAACGGCAGCACATCGCTCGAAGACATCCTGAACTGCGCCAGCGCGGTCTCCCATTGCTTGCTGTTCGCGGTGATTTCTTCAACGCTCGGCAGTGCGCCAATGCGGGCAATGATCACGCGGTTGGCAGTCTTCAGGTTGTAGAACTCGCCAAAGACCTTCTGGTACGTCACCGATTCATAGTCATACAGACCGCTGGACGAAAACGTATTCGCGACCAGCAGCGATCCGGGATGCAACAGCTGCTTCACTTCCTGCAGGAATTCCTGCGTGAGCAGATGCTCCGGAATGTACTCGTGATCGAAGGCATCGAGCATCACGATGTCGTACGTTTTGTTCTCGCGACCGGCACGCTTCACGAACACACGACCATCTACCTCGGTCACTGTGATATTCGACCCCTGCTTGAACTCAAAGTACTTTTCCGCAACCTTCGTAACAGCCGGATCGATTTCCACGACATCGATCTTCACATCCGGGAGCAGCTTGGCCAGCGTCCGCGGCAGCACGCCGCCCCCTAAGCCGATGATCAGGATGCTTTTCGGTTTGGGCTCGATGTACAGCGCCGACAGCATCGATTCCGAATAACCAAGGGCAAGATGATCCACGTTCTTGACATAGATGCAGGTCTGGCGGCCTTTGGAGCAGCGCACAGTGAAGCACATGCAGCGTGAGTCCTTGTCCTCATAGACGAGCACCTGCCGATACAAGGACTTCTCGGAGTGGATCAACTCCTGGGCCTGCAGTCCGAACGGCATGCCGGCAACGAGCGCCAATACGAGAAGGGGTAGCAGGCGAGGCGATATCATTCATCTCTCCGGTTCTTTGGAAGAAGGCACGCGACGATGCCAAGAGCAATCGAGATGGCAATCATCGTAATCAGGATCTGGTTCACTTCCAGCCACAGCACCAGATAGAAAGAAGTCAGGATCGTGCCCGCAGCGCTGCCGAAAGTCGACACGAAAAACAGATGCCCCGCATTGCGGCCTGAAGTGGCGCGGTCCTCTACCAGCAGCCGGATCGCATACGGCGACACCATGCCCGAGATGGTCGTCGGAATGAAGAACAGCGCGGCTGAGCCGATCAGCGACCCGAAGCGGGGGTCTTCGATGGCCGTTGAAACCGAATCCAGCATGCCGTTGCCAAAAAACAGCATCGGTGCCACGGTCACGGCCGCCAGGATGAGGATGAGCCCGAGCCTGCGCAGACTGGGTGAGTGGATGGACAATCGTCCGCCTGCGAGATAGCCGATGGACAGCGCGAGCATGAAGATCGTGATCAGTGCACCCCAGACGTAGATGCTGCTGCCGAAATAGGGAGCCAGCAGGCGGCCGCCCAGCAACTCGACACCCATGACGAAGAAGCCGGACCATCCGGCCACGAGGTACAGAACAATCGAATACACGATGAATCCTTGGTGTTATGAAGGCCTGGCTTCCTGGCCGCTGTCCCCTGTGCCCCGCCCTCTGTCCCCTTGCCTCATTTCCAGCACCACTTCCCGCTGTGCGACCGGAATCGTGAAGCCGTGTTGCTGGAACAGCCGCCAGATCATCCGATTCACATCCGAGCGGACATTGTTGACGCCTTCCTGTGGATCCGAAATCCAGAACCGAAGTTCCAGGTCGAAGCCATATTCATTGAACCCCATCAGACGCGAGACCGGGGCGGGCTCGCGCAATATACGCGGATGCCCTTCCGTCGCATCGAGCAGCGCTGCGAGGGCTTCTTCCGGATCATCCTTGTAGCTCACCCGCACGGGCAGCTTGAGGCGGACGCGTGGATCGGTATAGCTCCAGTTGATCACCGGGTTCGTGATCAGGTGCTGATTCGGCACCAGGGTTTCGACGCCATCGCGATCCCTGACGACGACATAGCGGCCGCGCAGTTCCTGCACCCAGCCAAAGCCTTCCGTCGTCGTGCCCATCACGCCGGTAAAGCTGATGACATCCCCCGGCTTGATGGAACGGTCCATCAGCAGCACGAAGCCGCTGACGAAGTTTGCGGCAATCGCCTGCAGACCGAAGCCGAGGCCGATGCCGATGGCGCCGGTCAGCACGTTGAGCGTGGTGAGATCGAGTCCGGCGGCATTCAATCCGAGCAGGATCGACAGGCCGATGAGCGATGCCTGGGTGAATTTCGAAACGCCGATCCTCGTGCCCATCGCAAGTCCGGTCATCGACATCACGCGCCGTTCCATCCAGCGGGCCACGGATGCTGCGACGAGGATGAACAGGCTGACGGTGAACAGCAGCTTGACGACCGACCAGACCGAAATTCGGGCGGTGCCAGCGCTGATGCCGACGCTGTCGAGTGCTTCCACCAGCGGCTCGAACCAGCCTAGCGCCCGCAACGACAAGGCTGCCCAGACGATGAGGCTTAAGGTATTCCCCCAACCCTTGATGGGCGCGCGCTCGCCGAGGGCGAGGCGGATCAGGTACATCACCAGCCGGATCAACAGCAACAGGGCGGTGAGCGTGACAGCCGTGTCGATGATCGCGGTGGGCGCCTTCAAGGCATGGAGGAACCCGCCGATCGCGGCAGTGAGCACCAGTGCGGTCAGATGAGGACTCAGGATCAACAACGCTTCGGTAACGTAACCGTGCAGGCCGGTGCGCTCGCGCGTGTACCGGGACGCTGCTTCCTTCGCAGTTCGGCCCACCCACCAGGCCAGCAGAACGGTCACCGCGACGGCAGCGATTTGCAGCAGGGCGCCCGGTTCAAGCAGAGCCTGCAGTTGGCGGCCCAGATTCTCGAAGAGTCTTTGCATTGGCGGGTGCTGCGTGAGTCCGGGGGTCCGGATCTCAGGCGTTCAGGTCGGGAATGAGCCCGCTTTCCAGGCGCGCGATCTGATCCTTGAGCAGGAGCTTGCGCTTCTTGAGCCTGCGGAGCTGGATCTCGTCCGCATACAGATCGAGCTGCACCCGATGGATCACGTCGTCCAGGTCACGATGCTCGATGCGCAGATCCCGGAGCCGTGCCAGGCGGCGGAAAGTCTCGGTTTCAACGTTGTTTTCGAGATCGCTCATTGAGGCGGGGTTGCGATCCTGTCCGGGGTGCTTGAGAAAAAAAGGGGGGTCCAGCGCGGCAACGCGTACTTTAGCCAACGGGAGTCACGATGCCAATCAGTGCCGGGCCCGCGCGCTCAACTATCCCCATGGCCGTTTCCTTGCGCAGGCGGCTTGCTCCGGCGAGGATCGTCGCGCCAGGACTTGAGGTCGTAGACGTTGCCGGTCACCGGGAAGGAAGTGTCCCGCGGCTCCGTGGATATCGGGGCGACCCTCTCTGTGTTTCTGGACGCGCTTCTTGCTGGCGTCGCATCGTTGGCAAAGCCGACCGATTCGACCCGTTGCCCGAGAAGGACCACGAAGCCCTGCCGTCTCGCGACGCTATCCGCTGTGTAATCGAACACATAGGTGCGCCTCAGTGTCATCCTGCCATCGTGGCCGCGTGCTGGCCACAGCCGGGTAAAGGCCACCGTTCCGTCCAGGAACTGCAGTTGCAGCTGCTGACAGGCTTCCATGGCAGCCTGGTTGGCGCGTTCGCGTACGCCAAGACTGTCGTGCCAGAACCAGGCGACGAATGCCCCGATGATGACGCAGACCAGCATGCCCCAGCTGAGCATCAGATTTTCCACCATTCCCGCGTCATATCACTGCAGGCGAGGAAGTGCGGGTTGCGCAGACTTTCCCGCTCGTTGTACCGCAGCGGCTTGCCCGTCAGATCAACGACCGCTCCACCCGCGGCTTCCAGCACCGCCTGGCCGGCAGCAGTATCCCATTCGAAGGTGTCGCCGAGGCGCGGGTAAAGGTCCGCGGTTCCTTCCGCGACGAGGCAGAGCTTGAGGGCGCTGCCGACCGAGAGCAGTTCATGGTCACCGATCCGGGCCAGCATCGCATCCAGCGATGCTCCGCGATGCGAGCGGCTACCGGCGACGACAGGGCGGGTGCGTGCGGGCTTGTACACCTCGATCGCTTGCGTCTCACCCCGCTGACGTCGCCAGGCGCCGTTGCCGCTGGTGCCGCCATAGGCCAGATCGAGAGCGGGAGCGAGCACCAGGCCAAGAACCGGCTGGTGATTGCTGACCAGCGCGATATTGATCGTGAACTCGCCATTGCGGTTGACGAATTCACGCGTCCCGTCGAGTGGGTCAACAAGCCAGAGCCTGGACCAATGTCGGCGCGTCGCGAACTCGTGCTGGCTGGCAGGCGATTCTTCCGAGAGCACGGGTATATCCGGCGTCAGCTCGGCGAGGCCGCGACTGATGATTCCATGGGCCGCACGGTCTGCTTCCGTCAGCGGCGAGGTATCTGCCTTGTGATCAACCGCAAAGTCGGTGGCGTAGACCTTGAGAATGGCGTGGGCAGCGTCCTCGCCAATCGCCAGGACGGCGTCAAGGAGTGCATTCAGGGAAGTGGGGGTCACAGGCGCTATCATACCGGGGTCACGATTCTTCTACCCTGCCAGAGCGGCCAGCAACTTGAGCCAGACTCCCGCCAAATCCACGGTGCCGCCAGCCGACGCAGGCCCGGACTGGTCGCGCGTTGACACCGTACTGCTCGATATGGACGGCACGCTGCTTGATCTCAGCTTTGACAACCATTTCTGGCGCGAAAAGGTGCCACAACGATACGCCGAGCTGCATGGATTGTCGTACGCAGCAGCGCGCAGCGAGCTGACGCCGAGATTCGCTGCCAGGCAAGGCACGCTGGAGTGGTATTGCACGGACTTCTGGAGCCGCAACCTGGGTTTCGATGTTGCGGCCATGAAGCACGAGGTGCGCGAACATATCCGGTATCTGCCCGGAGCGACCTCCTTTCTGGAGGCACTAAGGCAGCGCGGCAAGCGTTTGCTGCTCGTGACCAACGCGCACCACGACAGCCTGCGGATCAAGGCGGAGCAGACCGGGCTTGCCGATTTCTTCGACGAACTCATCAGTTCGCACAGCCTTGGCTTCCCCAAGGAGCACCCGGAGTTCTGGCAGGCACTGGACGCTCGAGGAGTCTACGATGCGGGGCGCTCGCTGTTTGTTGACGACAGTCTGTCAGTGCTGCGAGCCGCGCGCTCACATGGGGTGGCGCAAGTGTTTGCGGTGGCGCGCCCGGATACCACGCTGCCGCCTCATGTTGTCGAGGAGTTTCCAGCAGTGCACTCGGTCTGCGACTTGCTTCCCGAGCTCTCAGGTCGAGAAATATTCTGATCTACCAGCATTTTGCAACATCAGGTTTCCCTGCGAGCCTTGTATTGCAATCAGTTGCATCGCTGACAGCTCAGTAGAAGCGGGAAAACCTGAGCTTCCCTAGGCTGAAGGGTCCGCTGGACTGCCAGCGGGAGTGATGCCACTGCCACCCTGACCGCGTCGACGTCGACGTCGACGCTTCGGCGGTGCGACACCTTCTGTTCCTCCTTCAGGTGCTGGCGCCACCGCTTCTTTCGGTGCCGGCGCAGTCTGTGCAGCAGCGGGCGCACGGTTCTCACGCCGCGGTCCACCCGACGAAGAAGGCCCGCCGCGCCGTCCGCCACGACCATGACGCCGTTCCTGACCTCTATCCTGGTTGGGCAGATCATCCGGCGATTCGCCATGGACGCGGAAGCGCTGTTTGGCTCGAGATTCAGAAGGCCCGAGCTCGGCCAGCATTTCGAGTGGAATGGGTGCGACCGGCAGCTTGCGGCCGATGTAGGCCTCGATGTCCGGAATGGCGACGGCATACTCTTCGCAGCCGAAGCTGATCGCATCCCCTTCGGCGCCTGCGCGGGCGGTGCGGCCGATGCGATGCACGTAGTCCTCCGGATCCTGCGGCAGATCGTAGTTGAAGACGTGGCTGACAGCAGGAACATGCAGCCCGCGCGAAGCGACGTCGGTGCCGATCAACACTGCCAGCGTGCCATCGTGAAAGTCGCGCAACATGCGCAAACGCTTGCGTTGCGGCACGTCGCCGGAGATCGCCTCCGCGTTGATACCATTGCCACGCAGGGTGCGTTCAAGATCTTCTGCGCAGCGCTTGGTATTGACGAACACCATGCTGCGGGTCGGATCCATGTGCTTCAGCAGCCCGACCAGCAGCCGCGGCTTTTCGTCCATGGAAGGGTAGTAGATGACCTGCGTTACCCGATCCACCGTCATCTTGTCGGGTTCGATGCGTACGAGCTGTGGATCGTTCATGTGCTCATAGGCGAGTTCCAGCACACGCTGCGACAAAGTGGCTGAAAACAGCATGTTCAGCCGTTGATCCGGTGCCGGCAGGCGTCGCAGGATGAAGCGGATGTCGGCGATGAAACCGAGATCGAACATGCGATCGGCTTCGTCGAGTACGACAGCCTGTACTGAACGCAAATCGAATACGCGCTGCTTGAAGAAATCGATGATGCGGCCCGGTGTGCCGATCAGCACATCGACGCCTGCTTCGAGATGACGTCGCTGCTTGTCGTAATCCACGCCGCCAAATGCGAGCCCCAACGTCAGGCCGGTGTGCGAACACAGGACCTCGGCATCGCTGTGGATCTGGACGGCCAGTTCACGAGTGGGTGCCAGAATCAGTGCCCGAGGCGCGTTGGTCTGTCGCCCCGGAGGCGCGGGTTCCTTGAGGAGCCGGGCGAACAGCGCAACCAGGAAGGCTGCCGTCTTGCCGGTGCCCGTCTGTGCCTGACCGGCCACATCGAGGCCGGCAAGTGCCCTCGGCAATGTCTGCGCCTGGATGGGCGTGCAGCGTTCGAAGTTGGCATCCGCGAGTCCCTTTTGCAGGGATTCCGGCAAGTGCAGGCTTGAAAAGGAGAGTTCGGTAAGGTGGGATTCAGCCATTGCTGGCCGCCGGGTTCAGGTTCATTGGGTACGGTAGTTCCGTCAGGTTGTTATCGTCAGAATTGTGAAGTTTGGACAAGGGATTCAAGTCGAGGCTTGCAAATTCCGGAAGGGCCAGCTTAAATACAGCCCAACAGAGCGGACTCATCCGCACCCGCCGACCGATCATCCCGGCACAATCAGTTCACTCAAGGCAACGACGAGTCCGCTTCAGGTCAGTCAACCGGTTAGGGTTGCAGCCGCTCATAATCCAAAGTCTTAAATTCCAGCGTACGAGCGCAGCGCTAAGGTAAAGCCGCCAACTGCTCAAGTATTGTGCCTGACCGGGCACCCATAGTCACTCACCCAAGTTACTCATTCAGAGTCGCTCCATCGGGTCACATAGCCGGTAAACCCCATTAGTTCCCCCTGTTTTTCCCTTAAATCTCCTACCCATCCCGCCCGACCATCCCAAATGGATACCATCAACACAAATCCCTGGAGGATTTTCCTGGTGAGCAGTGAGCACATCGTGCATGTCACGGATACGAGTTTTGACGAGAACGTGCTGAAAGCGCGTCAGCCTGTACTTCTCGATTTCTGGGCCGAATGGTGCGGGCCCTGCAAGATGATCGCCCCGATGCTCGATGAGATCGCGGCCGAGTACAAGGACAAGGTCACCATCGCCAAGCTCAATATCGACGAAAACCCCAAGACGCCGCAGCGTTTCAATGTTCGCGGCATTCCCACGCTCATTCTGTTCAAGAACGGGCAGGTCGAAGGCCAGAAGGTAGGCGCGCTGCGCAAATCGGATCTGGCTGCATTTCTGGATACCAAACTGTGAGGGGCTTTCTGGGCAATCAGGCCCGCAATCGCCAGGGCGGCGGTGGCGGCAACAAGGGCGGCGGCGGTGGCGGCGGTCGTAACCGGGGCAATGCGGATGGCAATCGCGGCGGCAATCGCCGTGAGGAAGGTCTGCCTGTCGATGACCTGATCGACAGCGACGACTTGCAGGTCATCTCGGCTGCCGAGCTTGCAGCTTCGCGCCAGTCGATGAACCTGACGCAGCTGAAGCTCAAGCCAGTGCCTGAGCTGGTCGATATCGCGCAGCGCATGGGCCTTGAAAGCATGGCCCGCTCGCGCAAGCAGGACATCATCTTCTCGATCCTGAAGGCACATGCCCGCAGCGGCGAGGATATCTACGGCGACGGCGTGCTCGAGATATTGCAGGACGGCTTCGGCTTCCTGCGTTCGGCAGACAGTTCCTATCTGGCCGGCCCCGACGATATCTACGTCAGCCCCAGCCAGATCCGCCGTTTCAATCTGCGCACCGGCGATTCCCTTTCGGGCCTGATCCGGCCGCCGAAGGATGGGGAACGCTATTTCGCGCTGCTGAAAGTGGGCGAAATCAATTTCGATTCTCCGGAGAGCGCCAAGCACAAGGTGCTCTTCGAGAACCTGACACCGCTGCATCCCACGAAGCGCCTCAAGCTCGAGCGCGGCACCGGATCGACCGAAGACCTCACCGCACGAGTGATCGATCTCGTATCACCGATCGGCAAGGGTCAGCGTGGACTCATCATCTCGCCGCCCAAGGCCGGCAAGACGATGCTGCTGCAGAACATCGCAAGTTCGATCGCGTCCAACCATCCCGAGTGCTATCTGATCGTGCTGCTCATCGACGAGCGTCCGGAAGAAGTCACCGAAATGACGCGCACCGTCAGGGGCGAAGTCGTGTCGTCGACCTTCGATGAACCGGCCAGCCGCCATGTGCAGGTTGCGGAAATGGTGATCGAGAAGGCCAAGAGACTCGTCGAGCACAAGCGCGACGTCGTGATCCTGCTGGATTCGATCACCCGTCTCGCGCGCGCCTATAACACGGTCATACCGAGCTCCGGCAAGGTGCTGACCGGCGGTGTCGACGCGAATGCGCTGCAGCGTCCGAAGCGTTTCTTTGGCGCGGCTCGCAACATCGAGGAGGGCGGGTCGCTGACGATTCTGGCCACCGCGCTGATCGACACCGGTTCGCGCATGGACGACGTCATTTATGAAGAGTTCAAGGGTACGGGCAACTCGGAAATCCATCTGGATCGTCGCGTCGCCGAAAAGCGCATTTTCCCGGCGGTGAACATCAATCGCTCCGGCACGCGCCGCGAGGAACTGATTACCAGCCAGGACGAGTTGCAGAAAATCTGGATTCTGCGCAAGCTGCTGCATCCGATGGACGAACTCGCGGCAATCGAGTTCCTGCTCGACAAGATGAAGGACACCAAGACCAATGGCGATTTTTTCGACGCGATGAAGCGCTGAATTCATGGGGGCGCACGGGGGGAATTAGAGAGCGGGCAGCGAAGGTGTGGGCTGGCGTCGAAGCGACTCGTGAACGCACGAGTACGCTCTCGATGTACATGCCTTGAGCGCCATTGCGAAAGCCGCCACATTGCTGGACAGAGGACAACAAAAAGTATCAGGGGCGCCATGTGCGCCCCTTTTCTTTTCCGGGGTCAACCACGCACATGGATCAGCCAGAGGACTTCATCGAAGGCAAATTTCTGTTGCGCCGCAGGATCAGAATTTATTGACCTCTATTAAAAACAAAGGGTTAGCGGCTGGATTGAACTGAGTCTACCTCCTCTGATATGCTGCACAGCAAGATGTTGCATTGCATCATCTTTGCTGAGGAGGTTCCTATGTTCATGACCATCATTGCCATTGTGTTCCTGGGTAGCGTCGTGCTCGGGATGTATATGGATCTCACGAACTGACCTGCAACGGTCGGCCGGCCTGATTCCTGCCAATCACGGCCGGCCTTGGGATTACGGGATGATGTAAGGGCACGTACAGAACGTGTTAAGGGAACGCCCCACAGTGGGACGTCCCGCCGCTCGGGCATAATGCGGCAATTCCCACCCCTTCGCCGGAGCTCAATGGCTGCCCCCGACCCCGAGATTATCGGTATCGCCCACGCGATCCAGCTGGCCGTCGCCCCGGTCTTCCTGTTGACCGCCATCGCGACGACCTTCAATGTTCTGGCCAGCCGGCTGGCGCGGGTAGTCGACAGAGCCAGGCTCATGGAAGCACAGCTGCGCGACCCGGCTTTTACCGAGGCCGAAGATGTACGAGAGCGGCTGCGAGTCATCTCGATCCGCGCCAGGCTGATCAATCGCGCAATTGCCCTTTGTGTCCTCAGCGCTTTGCTGGTGTCACTGGTCGTTGTCAGCCTGTTCGTCAGTTCCCTGTTCCGCATCGAGGTGGCGCTGCCCGTCGCCGTGACCTTCATAGTCGCAATGTTGAGCCTTGCGGCAGCGCTGATCTATTTCCTCAGGGAAGTGTTCATTGCAACCGCTGCGCTAAGGTTTAATGCTTTGAGCGCCGATACCACCAGGGTCAGGCCGTAGCGTGAACCTTGTCAGTCCGGACGGTCCAATGCGTGATGCAGACCGCAGTCGCATATGCCAGTGCGGAGCAGTATCCGCACAGATGGTCAGGAGGATGGATGGCTGAAGTCGTTTCCCAGGAACTCGTGGTTGATCCGGATGCATACCGCATCTCGCGGGATCCGGTGCTGCTGGTCGCCCACCTCCGCGCCAGCATGGCGATCAATCTTTATGACGACACCCAGGGCGTAGGTGGGCTTCTGCACCTGCGCTATGTAGCGACGCTGAATGACCGCCCGCTGGAACTCACCGACAACACGTTGAGTTCCTCGGTCCTGCTGATCGACAGATTCTGCAAGGAAATGAAAAAGGCCGGTTCGCGCGCGCAGTGGTGGCGGGTACGCATCCTCGCGCATTCCGCAGTGCCGGAAACCGACGTCGCGGCGGCCACTGTACTCGACCTCGTGCGGGCGTACTTTGTCGACAGCACAAAGCCCGTAAATTGCCAGGAGTTCAACCGCGTGGCTGGAGTCACGGTGCGCACGCATGCCAGGGAAGGTCAGATCTGGACCAGTGGAATGGTGGACGACCAGCAGAAGGCCGCTCGGGCCAGGGCGGGCTGAGTGCTCCTGGTCTTCACTCGACAAGCATGCACCCCACTTCTCGACTGGCCAGCTGCCTGATCATCGTTGCCGGCCTGATCGCTGCGCTCGCGTCTGCCGAAGAAGTGAGTAGTGAACAGGATGTCGGCGGGCAATATCTGGTCCGCGCGACAGTCGGAGCCGGCGAAGTGCGCCGTTCCATCTACCCGAGATTCCGTACGGAAGTCACCACGCAAGGTGCGGACGGGCAGGCTCGCAAGTTGAGCGTGCCAGTCGAGCTTTACTCGGAATTCCGCACCTACCAGCCGCCAACCGGCGATCAGGCCGGCAACAGTTATGAGCGCGCCTATGCGCGCCTGGTGGAATCAGGCGAATGCCGGCCAGTCTCCGCCGGATTTCGGGAGGCGAGCTTTGATTGCGGTTCGACCAAGGGGTATAGGACCGTTGCTGTGCGTCAGGACGCGAAGGGGACCTACTTCAGTTGGGAATCCACCGCTACGTCGCAGATTCCCGAGCGTTCAGCCTTTGATCGGGCGCTGGCGGAGCTCGATGAATTGACGGAACGGCTAATCGAGGCATCCGAGCGGGATGCCGCTCGTCACGAGTAAGCGGGACCGCGGCTTGCGGAAACGGCGCCAGTAAAGCGCTGCAAGCGGATAAATAACGCCCTCTCTGCAGGTTTCTCGCGGCGCCGCATTACTGCGGCACCCAGTACGTCTGTTCATACAGATCCGTTGCTTACAGAAGCATCTTCTCGTCCATTTGTAAGTTCTGCACGATCAATTCCTTGCCCACGAAAATCCGTGCTGGACGTGGGCAGGCACCTCACATAAAAGTGATACGAGAACTTCGCAGTTTCGCACGCAGGTCGTGCTGACTGACAAGCCGTTTACCGTGAAGAGTGCAAGGCGAATGTTAGAAGCTCAGGAAGTGTCCGGCGATGAAACGTCCTTCGATCTGACGGAGATCAAGGCGTCCTTCGATGCGCTGGCGGTCGGTGAATGTGACGCGGAAGAATTCAACGCCGCCATGATTTCCCGGTGTAGCGAGAAACCGGAGGTTGTGTGGGAGGTGCTGGCTCTCATTGATCAGTATGGGCGCCGTGGCCAGTTGGCCAAGCACGACCTCAGCGCGCTCAAGTCGCAGATCCACGCCCAGGCATTCAGTCGGCCGATGCCCGCAACGGCAAATTCAGCCGTAGCCATGCAACGCAATGAATCGCCAGCGGCCACGGCTATGCCTGCGCCACGCGAAGCGGAGGTGCCAGTCCTGCGAAACAGGGGGTCGGGTCGTTCGAACACGACTCGTGCGGCTGGGACGGCGGCGCGAGTGGTTCGGGACGCGACAGACCTGGCCGTGGAGAGCGGCGAAACGGCCGTTGCCAGACTTGCGTATTCCAGAGACAGGAACCACAAACCCTCGACACCGCAAGAGTTGCAACCCAAGCGCCATGACAAGCGGTATCCCGAAGTCGGGTCTGTGCTGCAGCGCCGCTTCGTCCTGGAGCAGAAACTGGGTTCGGGCGGCATGGGCACCGTTTTCAAGGCACTTGATCGCAACAGACTCGACCTGCCGGAGGCGGAGCGCCATGTGGCACTCAAGGTTCTGCGGGAGGACCTGGCATCAAGGCCGGATGCTGTCCAGCGACTCAGGCAGGAATTCCTGCAGACCCAACGGCTTTCGCACCCGGGAATCGTCAACGTCCATGATCTCGATACGGATGCAGGAACCCATTTTTTTACAATGGAGCTGCTGCAAGGCGAGCTGCTCAGCAGCGTGCTGGCAAGAATGTCGCCGCGGCGCCTGGAACGAAGCGCCGCAGAGGCAATTCTTTGCGAGCTTGGCAGTGCGCTTGTCTATGCTCATGAGTGCGGCATCCAGCACGCAGACCTGAAGCCGGGAAACATCATGATTACGCGCGAGGGTGAGCTGCGCGTACTCGACTTTGGTGCCGCAACACCAGTGAGGCGCGAACCCTGGATCGCTGACGCGGGGCAGTCATTCAACGGAGTCACCCGGGCCTATGCCAGCTGCGAACGGCTGTCCGGCGAAGCGCCGCAAGTGCGCGACGACGTTTTCAGTTATGGCTGCCTGGCTTACGAATTGCTTGCCGGCACACACCCGTTTGACCGCAGGTCAGCCCTGCAAGCCCGGGAGGAGAAAGTCAGTCCGCGCCGGATTCGGGATCTTTCACGACGCCAGTGGCGCGCGCTCGTGAAGGCGTTGTCCTGGGAACGCGCTGACCGACAGGACAGTCTCGCGGACCTCGTGAGAGACCTGGTTCCCAGGCCCGGGAGCAAGCGCCTGCTTGTTCCACAACTTCTGCAATCGCGGGACCCTGCAAGCGGCGGTAATGGCAAGGCTGTCAAGATCGTGACTCTGCTGGGTGCGCTGGCGGTGATGCTGGCTGTTGTGGTCTTGTTGCCCGACGGTACTCTGCCCCCGCAAGCTGAAGCTGCAAGACAGCGGCTCATTCGCGCGGGTGACGACGCGACACTCGCGGTGCGTCCAACGATCACGAGGTTGCGCCAATGGGGGAGAGGCCTGTATGCAGGTTCAGAAGAACTGCCAGCACCGACCATCGCACCAGTGAGCCACTCAGTTGCAGAGCCACCCATGACAGAGGCTGTGGCTGAGAACCCTGAACCCACGCCTGCGATGGTTCCTGACATTGCCGCTGTTGATGCGACGCCACCGCCGGTGCCGGCAGTAGCGCCCGTTGTTGCTGCACGCACGCCGGCCAGAATCGAATTTGTCGCGGATACGTTGACCGTTCCCGAATCATCGCCGGTAGCCAGGATCAGTGTGCAACGTCGTGGCAGCATTGATCAGGGTGCGTCATTCACATGGCAAACAATCTCAGGCACTGCCGCTGAGAACCAGGACTACGCTGCGTTTGGCTCGGTGACGGAGGCTTTTGCACCAGGACAGGCAACAGCCACAATTCTCGTACCTATCGTCAGGGATGCGGACATCGAGGATGCCGAGACGTTTGACGTTGAAATTACGGAGGCTGACGGCCAGGTAAAGCTGGGATCACTCACCAGAATCACTGTGGTCATTGAGGACGATGATTCTGCTGTCACAGGCAATTGACAAGAACCTTCCAGAGGCGCAGCCGCATGAATGTCAGATTCTCGCCGCAAGGGGTGCGGTTCAGAATAACGCGCGACGAACTCGACCAGCTGTTCTCCGGGCGCGCAGTCCTCATGCACGTGGCGCTGCCTGGACAGCATGCCTTTCAGGCCAGCGTGGCGACCGACAAGTTCGGAACGTGGCGACTCGACAGCGATCCCACAGGGATCTGGCTCGCCATTCCGAGAGCGCAGCTCGATACATTTACCGGGGGCGTGCCGACTGCCGAAGGGCTATCGCACTCCTTCGAACTGGCGAATGGCGGTACTCTCGAGCTGAGCTTCGAGGTCGACATCCAGGAACTGAAGGCGCTTACTCGCGGGCGATGGCCCGATGGCCGATATCGTGGCGATACTGCAAGCCGCTCCATTGAATGGTTTCCGCAAGGGCATATGCAGCCTTGCAGGCGGCGCTTACGGTTGCGCCGGTTCCGACAGCGCACAACACGCGCCCGCCATTCGTGAATACCTTGCCGTCCCTGAGCTGTGACCCTGCGTGAAAGACCTTGCCCGGCAAACGCGCCGCGGTGTTCAGGCCAGTGATTTCGTCACCTTTCCGAACCGTATCGGGATAGCCTCCAGCGGCCAACACCACGCCGACTGCCGCCTGCGTGGACCACTTCGCTTCAGTGGAGTGCAGCCTGTGGTCAAGTGCTGCGTCGCAAAGGTTTGTGAGATCGGATTCAAGCCGCATCAGGATGGGCTGGGTTTCGGGATCGCCCAGTCGGCAATTGAACTCGAGCACGTTGGGCGTGCCATCCGCAGCAATCATGATGCCGGCATAGAGAAAGCCGAGGTACTTCGTACCCTCTGCGGCGAGCCCACGTACCGTGGGTTCCATGACTTCGCGCATGATTCGCTGATGAATTCCGGGCGTAACGACCGGGGCGGGTGAGTACGCACCCATGCCTCCGGTATTCGGGCCGAGATCGCCATCGTCGCGGCGCTTGTGATCCTGCGAGGTGGCAAGCGGCAGGATATCCGTTCCATCGACCATCGCAATGAAACTGGCTTCTTCGCCGGCCAGAAATTCTTCTACTACGATCGTGGCGCCAGCCTTGTCAAACTGGCCAGCGAACATTGCGAGAGCGGTTTGCACGGCTTCCTCAGTCGTGGCACATATCACTACCCCCTTGCCGGCTGCGAGGCCGTCGGCTTTGACTACAAGCGGTGTGCGCTGCGCGTGAACCCATGCCGCATCGAAAGTCGAGCGTGTGAAAGTCGCGTAGGCCGCTGTCGGGATGTGATGGCGTTTCAGGAAGTCCTTGGTGTAGGCCTTGGAACCTTCGAGCTGTGCAGCCCTGCGATCAGGGCCGAAGCAGCGCAGGCCGGCAGCGGCGAACGCATCCGCCACACCCAGCACGAGGGGCGTCTCGGGACCTACGATCGTGAGGTCAATGGCCTCCCGACTGGCAAATTCCACGAGCAGGTCGATGGCATCCGCTGCAATATCGACGTTGCTGACCCGTGCTTCGAGCGCGGTCCCGGCATTGCCGGGTGCAACGAATACCCGGCTGACTCGCGGCGACTGCGCCACCTTCCATGCAAGGGCGTGTTCGCGCCCGCCGCCGCCGATGATCAGTACTTTCAAGCGCCAGTTCCTAGTGCCGGAAATGCCGCATTCCGGTGAGCGCCATCGTCATGCCATGTTCGTTGGCAGCGGCGATGACTTCGTCATCGCGCATCGAGCCACCTGGCTGGATGACTGCTTTGATGCCGAATTCCGCGGCAACGTCCAGACCGTCGCGGAACGGAAAGAAGGCGTCGGAGGCCATTACTGCACCTGCTACTTCAAGCCCTTCATCCCGAGCCTTCATGGCAGCGATTCTGCTTGAGACCACGCGACTCATCTGGCCCGCGCCCACGCCGATGGTCATGCCGTTGTTCGCGTAAATGATGGCATTCGATTTGACGAACTTGCAGACCTTCCATGCAAACAGCAGGTCATCGAGTTCGGCGGCGGAAGGCTTGCGTTGCGTCACGATCCTGAGGTCGGCAGCGTTGATCATTCCAGTGTCGCGACTCTGCACAAGCAGCCCGCCATTCACTCCGCGGAAATCAAACCGTGAATTGGTGTCCGCCATGCCGCCAGTCGTCAGCACGCGTATGTTGCTCTTGCGGGCACAGACTTCGCGGGCCTCCGCGTCCACGTCCGGGGCGATGATCACTTCCACAAACTGCCGCTCGAGAATGGCGGTTGCCGTCGCTGCATCCAGCGCGCGATTGAAAGCGATGATGCCGCCAAACGCGCTGGTCGGGTCGGTGCGGTACGCGCCATTGTAGGCTGAAAGGATGTCCGCTGCGACAGCAACTCCGCAGGGATTCGCGTGCTTCACGATCACGCAGGCAGGTTGCGCGAATTGGCGAACACATTCAAACGCGGTGTCGCCGTCAGCCACATTGTTATAGGACAGCGCCTTGCCCTGTAACTGGGAAGCACTGCCCATACCTGCCCCTTGAGCATTTGCTGCGATGTAATAGGCAGCTTGCTGGTGCGGATTCTCACCGTACCGCAAATCCATTCGCTTGCGGAACTGCAGTGGCAGCAGATCGGGAAACCCGGTGGCACCGGCTCTCGAGACCGAATCGAGGTACTCTGCAACGGTGGCGTCGTATGCAGCAGTATGTGCATACGCTTTCGCCGCAAGGCGTCTGCGTGTTTCTGCGGAGATGCCGCCATCGGAAGCGGACATTTCGTTGAGTACTATGCCGTAATCGAGCGGATCCACGATGATCGTCACCCGCTCATGGTTCTTGGCCGCTGCGCGGACCATCGCCGGACCGCCAATATCGATGTTCTCGATCGCATCCTCGATCGAGCAGTCCGGCTTCGCGATGGTGCTTGCGAACGGATACAGGTTGACCGCGACGAGGTCGATGGCCTCTATGCCGAACTCCTGCATCACATCATCATCGATACCCCGGCGACCCAGGATGGCACCGTGAATTTTCGGGTGCAGCGTCTTGACGCGACCATCCATGATCTCGGGAAAGCCGGTCTCTGCAGAGACCTGTTTGACTTCAACGCCGTGCTGTTCGAGCAACGATGCCGTACCGCCGGTGGAAAGAATGTCGAATCCCTGCTCTCGCAGCGAGCGGGCAAAGTCGACCAGTCCTTCCTTGTTGGAGACGCTGAGCAGTGCGCGTTTGCTCGACGAATTCGCCATCACCCGGAGAGTCCGTAGGTCCTGAGCTTCTTCCGCAGCGTGCCGCGATTGATCCCGAGGATGCCCGCCGCGCGGCTCTGATTGCCCTGCGCATAGTCGAGCACTGCGCGGAACAGTGGTTCCTCTACTTCCCTGAGCACGAGGTCATACAGTTGTCCGGGCTTATGCCCGTTCAAGCTTGCAAAATAACCATTCAGGGCATCTTCGGTCATCGTGCGCAGGGGCACTGCGCGGGAAGAAGCCTTGTAAACCGGCTCTTTGCGTAGCCGTGTTGTTTTTTTCTGCGCCATAAAGATTCCTGAAGCGAATCCTGAAGGCGCTTTCCAGGGTCTTCAGGCCGCGTGACTGATCTGTGGTTCGGACTGCTGCGCCAGCGAGTCAAAATAGTCGCGCACCAGGGCGCGTTGTGCCGCCGCAGTGCCTATCTTCACTATCGAAGCCCAAAAGGCTGCCGCGCCAGGGCGATCCTTGGCGTACCAGCCGATGTGCTTGCGTGCAACCCGGACTCCTGCGTCTTCCCCATAGAAGTCATGCAGGTTGCACAAGTGAGTCATCATGATATCACGGACTTCGGCGGCGGAAGGTGGCGAGAGCAGTTCTTCAGTGCGCAAATAATGTTCGATCTCGCGAAAGATCCAGGGCCTCCCCTGGGCACTGCGGCCGATCATCAGTCCGTCAGCGCCGGTCACTTCAAGTACCGACTTCGCTTTCTGCGGTGAGTCGATGTCTCCATTGACGAAAACGGGAATTCGCACCGCCTGCTTGATCAGTGCTGCGGTTGCGTACTCTGCGTCACCTGTGTAGTGGCACGCACGCGTTCGCCCATGAACTGCAAGGGACTGAATGCCGGCAGCTTCCGCCAGCCTTGCAATGATCACGCCATTGCGATTCTCCGGGATTCCATCCTGTGCGGATCTTCAGTGTCACTGGTACGGGCACAGCGTTGACGACTGCGTGCAGGATTCCCGCAACGAGCGCTTCGTCGCGCAACAGCGCTGATCCCGCTGCCTTGTTGCAGACCTTTTTGGCCGGGCAACCCATATTGATGTCGATGATCTGCGCGCCTGCATCGACATTGCGGCGGGCCGCATCGGCCATCATGTCTGCATCGCCCCCTGCAATCTGAACGACCCGGGGCTCCGGCTCGCCACGGTGATCCATGCGGCGTCGCGATTTCTCGGTGTGCCAGAGCCTGGCATCCGCTGTCAGCATCTCACTTGCTGCAATCCCGGCCCCGAGTCGCCGGCACAACAGGCGAAACGGCAGGTCCGTAACGCCCGCCATGGGGGCGAGCGCGAGATTGTTGGTGAGTTCGTAGGGTCCGATGCGCAACGTGGATTTCAAGGCGCTTTGCTCGCGCAATCGAGCCCGTCAAACGTATGCAGGCACACGTCCACATGAAAGCCGACAGCGTCTTCACCCGGATCGACGATGCCGATGTCGGCGCTCGCGGGCTGATTCGGTTCCAGCAAACGGTCTGCAGGAGTGTTTCGCTCCAGGTACTCGGCTGGTTCGAACTCCCTGGCTCCGACCTGTTCGCCCCAGCGGTCCTCGAGCGTGAGCTTGAGCAGTGGGTAGGGCTGCGCAAACCCGGCCCGATTCAAGATGCTGGCCCGTAGTCTCAGCGTACCGCTCGCGGCGGGATCTGCCGCGACCCCCCACTGCTGAATCTCATAGCCGGTGACATCCCAGTTGGGTGCAAGCGGCAAGTTGAGCATCGAGTAGAGTTTGAGAACTTGTGGCCCTATACGGGGATTCCGGACCAGCTCCTGACGATAGTGGTGTATGACCTGCACGGCGAGGACTGCCAGCAGCACCAGGCTGAATAGCGACCATGTCCCGCTGCGTCGGCCGACCGCCTCCGTTCCAGCCAGCTCGGCATCCAGATCGTCGCTATTGTCGACCAGGTGATTCCTGTCTGTCCTGCTGTGGATGACAGTCGAGTCGACGGCATTGTCGATGGGCTGCAGAACCGGCCCTGCGTCGGCATCTTCTTCGCTACCTGGAGCAAGCGATTCCGGCGCGCGGTATACACCGCTGATCTCGATGCGATCACCTTCGAGGGTGATTTCTTCCGGTGCACCGGGTTCTTCGATGACGTACCGTGATTCGCGCGAGGCCGCAGGACGCTCGGTCGGCACACGTTCGGCCACCGGAATGAGTTCGCCATCCTGAAGAACAAATTCGCCGGTTGGGAGGTCGTTTGCCCAGCGCTCCGTGGCGGGGGAGAGGTCTGCATCTTTGGCATCCGCCAGCGAATCGGCCAACGCAGAGGCTGGCTCGAGCGCAGCGGAGGGTTCGGGGTGTGGTCCGGGGGGTACGTCATCAATCAGTCTTTCAATCGCGTCGAAAACCGAGTGACACTGACCGCACTCCACCTGGCCATGTCCGGCACGCAGGATCGCTCCCGTCACGCGGAAAAGGGTCTGGCAGGTGGGGCACTCGGTGAACAACGCTATTCCTCAGTACGGTCGCCTCGAGGGCGCCGTACTCCGTCAAGCCTGGCCCAACCCTCGCGGCAAGTTGCAGGCTTCATATCAAACCACGGCGCATAGCGCTTCGCTACTGCCTCGGACTGGGTTGTCAGAATCCCCGACAGTACGATCCTCCCACCAGGTACCACTCGGTCCTTCAGTAGACCTGCAAGGGACTCGAGCGGTTCAGCCAGAATGTTCGCGAGCAACACATCCGCCACCTGTTCGAGGGGTTCGCTGGCGGCACGCAGAGTCAGTCGGGATGCGACCTGATTGCGGGTGGCATTATCGAGGCTGGCGGTCAGCGCCTGGGGGTCGATGTCGACGCCAGTCGCACTGGCGGCACCCAGCTTCAGTGCCGCGACGGCAAGAATCCCGGACCCACAGCCATAGTCGATGACTGAAAGACCCGTCAGATCGGCACTATCCAGCCAGTCGAGGCAAAGCGCTGTCGTGGGATGGGTGCCGGTACCAAATGCGAGGCCCGGATCAAGTTCCACAAGCACCGGATCGACCGGAAATTCGCGCAAGTCCGACGCTGCAGGGCGCTGTCCACCCGGACAGACCCAGAGTCGCCTGCCAAACCGCATCGGACGAAAGTCCTTCAGCCATTCACGCTCCCAGCTGCGGTCATCGAGGATGCTGAACTGGAACGGTGGCAAGGGTTCGGGAAGCGATGCATGAAGGAAGGCGGTCACCGCCCTCGGGTCCGTCTCTCCGTCGAACAGCGCTTCGATCCGGATCGTCGGCCACAGAGGCGTGGTTCCCGGTGCGGGCTCCAGGACGGGATCGTCCGCGGCGTCGGCCAGCGTGACTGATGCAGCGCCGGCCGCGAACAAGGCTTCTTCGAGGACTTCCGGATCGCTTGTCCCGGCGCTGAGCTCAAGCTTGAGGAAGGGCATGACGGTCCGCTACTTGATTCCGAGCCGTCTCTCCAGATAGTGAATATCGAGACTGCCCACCTTGAAGGCCGCATGATTGAAGATTTCCTGGTGCAGCGGAATATTGGTCTTGATGCCTTCGATGACCATTTCCGACAGGGCGTTCTTCATGCGCGCGATGGCGGTATCCCGATCTTCGCCGTAAGCGATGACCTTGCCGATCATCGAATCGTAGTACGGTGGTACGACATAGCCGCTGTACAGATGCGAGTCGACGCGGATGCCCGGCCCCCCTGGCGCATGGAACAGGCGCACCGGACCCGGTGAGGGAATAAACCCCTTTGGATCTTCCGCGTTGATGCGGCACTCGATCGCGTGACCGCGAACCGTCACGTCGCTCTGCGACCAGGGCAAGCGTTCACCGGCCGCAATCTGCAATTGCGCCTTGACGATATCGATGCCGGTGACCTGTTCGGTCACGGGATGCTCGACCTGCACGCGCGTATTCATCTCGATGAAATAGAACTCGCCGTTCTCGTACAGGAACTCGAAGGTACCGGCGCTGCGATAGCCGACTTCGCGGCAGGCAGCGACGCAGCGTTCGCCGATCATCTTGCGCTGTTTGGGTGTGATGCCCGGCGCCGGCGCCTCTTCGATGACCTTCTGGTGACGACGCTGCAGCGAACAGTCGCGTTCACCCAGATGAATCACATTGCCGTATTCATCGGCCAGCACCTGGATTTCGATATGGCGTGGTTTCTCAAGGAATTTCTCCATGTAAACCTGGCCGTTGCCGAAGGCTGCCATGGCTTCCGCCTGCGTGACGTTGAGGGCATTGAGCAGCGTGGCTTCGCTGTGCACGACACGCATACCGCGTCCGCCGCCACCGGCAGCGGCCTTGATGATGATGGGGTAGCCGAGGTCCCGCGCAATACGGAAGGTTTCGTCGTGATCCGAGCCAATGGGCCCGTCCGAACCGGGCACGCAGGGTACGCCGGCCTTCTTCATCGTCTTGATGGCCGATACCTTGTCGCCCATCAGCCGGATGGTTTCCGCGCGCGGCCCGACGAAGATGAAGCCGCTCTTCTCGACGCGCTCGGCGAAATCCGCGTTCTCGGACAGAAAGCCGTAGCCGGGATGGATGGCAACCGAATCCGTCACCTCTGCCGCGCTGATGATGGCGGGCATGTTGAGGTAGCTCTCCTTCGACGACGGCGGCCCAATGCAGACGGTTTCGTCGGCCAGCAGCACGTGTTTCAGGTTCTTGTCGGCAGTGGAATGCACGGCAACGGTCTTGATGCCCAGTTCACGGCAGGCACGCAGAATCCGCAACGCAATCTCGCCGCGGTTGGCGATGACGACTTTCTCAAGCATGGTAAAGGGTGTCTGGTACTGCGGGGGCCAGGTGGCTCATTCGATGATGAACAGCACTTGGCCGAATTCAACGGGCTCGCCATTCTTGGCCAGCACCGCGGTGACACTTGCCGGCGCGGTCGGATTCGATCTGGTTCATCATCTTCATGGCTTCGATGATGCAGAGCGTGTCGCCCACCTTCACTTCGCTGCCAATGTCGACAAAAGGCTTGGCGCCGGGCGCTGACGACGCGTAGTAGGTACCCACCATCGGTGCCGTGACGGCAAGCTCGTTGTTGGGTGCCGCTGCCGCGACAATGGGGGCAGCAGCTACGCTGGGTGCAGCGGCAGCCGTTGCCGGAGGCTGATAGTGCATGACGGGTTGCTGATATATGGGGTGCGCGCCGCCCTGCTGGCGGCTGATGCGCACGGATTCCTCGCCCTCCTTGATCTCGATTTCGGCGATCCCCGATTCCTCGAGCAACTCAATGAGCTTCTTGACCTTGCGGATATCCATGCAGTCTCCCTTCGAAGATTTTTTATTTGCCGCTGTGGGCCAGGCGGTGAATGACCGCCCGCAAAGCGAGTTCGTAGCCGATGGCGCCGAGTCCGGTGATGGTGCCGACGGCGATATCGGAAAAATAGGACTGTTTACGGAAGGCTTCCCGGGCGTGCACATTGCTGAAGTGCACTTCGATGAACGGAATCGAGACCGACAGCAGGGCATCGCGCAGCGCAATGCTCGTGTGGGTGAATGCAGCCGGGTTCAGGATGATGAACGCGACATGGCTGGCAGGAGCGCCTTGAATCTGGTCTATCAGGGCTGCTTCCGAATTGCTCTGGAAGGCCGACAGGCGGTGGCCCGCTTCCGCCGCGAGTTGGGTCGCTCGCGCGACAACCTGGTCGAGGCTCACGGACCCGTAAATCGTGGGTTCCCGCGTCCCAATCAGGTTCAGATTGGGACCGTTAAGCAACAAGAGGTGCGCCATTGAGAAGAGCCGCTTATTCGATTTTAGCCGCAGATGGGCGCGAGTTTACCTGCGGTTCCGGTCAATTGGCGATAGTTATGTTACCTTTTCAGGGAGCGCCGGCAGCCTGGCGAGCCGTTCGACGATAGTGGTCCGGGCTGAAGCCGGGGTCAGCTCGCCCGCATTCACCCGTTTGACGACGTCCAGTATGACCTCGGCCTGGGGCCTGGTCAGCTCGCCGATGTGCAGAGTGATGATCCGGCCTGTTGCATCCGTAAAGGCCGTGAACGGGAATCCCACAGCCTCTATGCCGAAGGCGTTAACGGCAGTCAGCCCGTCCTGTTCGCCAATCAGCAACGGGTAGTCGATGCCGATTTCGTTGGCGTACTTGAGAACATCGTCGCGAAAGTCGACTGCCACGCCGACGATCTGAAAACCCTCCGCCGAGCGTGTCCGGTGCAGCTCGTTCAGCAGCGGTATCTCGCGACGGCACGGCGCGCACCAGGTTGCCCAGAAATTGACGATCATGGATTTTCCGGGCCAAGCGCCGATCGACTGCAGAACTCCTTCGCGATTCTGCAGCGAGAAGGTCGGCAGGACTTCCGGCATGCCGGCCGGTCTTTGTTCCACGACCGGCTCTGCGGCCGGCGGCATCGCCTGGCGATAGGCGAAGAATCCCACGGACCCGGCAACGATGGCGATCGCTCCCAGTACAACCTTGTTCATCAGCATTCGCCGCTTTGCAGTCAGATGGAGGAGTTCGGCGCAAACGCCGCAGCGACATGATCGCGGAATCGGGCTGCGGGCACAAAGCCTACGAGTCGGTAGTTCTGGCGCTCACCCCCGTCCGGACCAAAGAACGCAATGGTCGGGGGGCCAAAAATGCCGAAGCGTTTGAGCAGTGCCTGGTCCTGATCGTCATTGGCCGTGACATCCGCCTGCAACAGGACGCCGGTTGCCAGCAAGCCCTGCACTGCGGAGTCCGAAAACGTGTATTTCTCCATCTCCTTGCAGGACACGCACCAGTCCGCATAGAAATCCAGCATGACCGGGCGATTCGCCGCCGTCGCCGCTGCGATCTCGCGGTCGAGATCCGCGACGGATTTGATGCGCTTGAGTTCGAGCTGCCCACTGGTTGCGGGCCCGGTCGAATTGGCCGCCAGCAGCGTGCCCTTCAGGGGTTGCAATGGATCCTTGCCTCCTGCGGCTGCTCCGATCAGCAGGATCAGGCCATAGAACAGGGCCAGCAGTCCGGTTGCTCGCAAGGGCGCCGCGGCGGGACCTCCATCGCGCGCCTTCAGCGAAAAGACCCAGAAGCCACCGATGACCGCGAGCGCTGACCAGAGCAGCATCGTCAGCGCGTCGGGTAGCAGCGGTTCCAGCACGTAGATGGCCACCCCTAAGAACATCACCCCGAACATCGACTTGATCGTATCCATCCAGGGGCCTACGCGCGGCAGCAGCGAGCCCGCTGAAGCCCCGACGACCAGCAGTGGCACGCCCATGCCGATGCCGGTGGCATAGAGGGCTGCCGCGCCGCGCGCCAGGTTCCCGGTCTGTGCAATGACCGACAGCGCCGCGACGATCACCGGCGCCACGCACGCGGTGACGATGAGGGAGGACAGCGCACCCATGATGAAGGTGCCGACGTAGGTTCCGGATCTTTGCCGGTTGCTGACGTCTGTCAGCCGCGTCTGCAGCGCGCTCGGCAATTGCAGCGTATAGGTGCCGAACATCGCAAAGGCCATGGCGACAAACAGCACGGCGAACAGCGCGATGATCCACGGCTGCTGAAAGGTCGCCTGTGGAGCCTGCTTGAAAACCAGTGCAAAGGCGGCGCCTGCGGCGGCATAGGTGAGTGCCATACCCTGCACATAGGTAAACGCCAGCGAGAAACTGCGGGCAGGCGTGATATGCGTTCCCTGTCCGGCAATGATCCCCGACAGAATCGGAATCATGGGCAGGACGCAGGGCGTCAGCGACAACAGTATGCCGAGGCCGAAGAACGTCACCAGCATCAGCGCAAGGCTGCCGTCGCGAACGAGGCTCGCGAGTCGATCCTGTTCGGAAACAGCGACCGTTGTACCTGCACCGATGGGTGCGGCCAGCCCGGTCACTTCCGGCAATGTGCTTGCTGTGGCCGTCGGTGGCAGTGCCAGCGCGACTGTCCTGGTGATCGGCAGATAACAGAGCCCCGCGTCCGCACAGCCCTGATAGGTCACGCGCAGATTCAATGTCCCGCTGGAACCCGCGGCCCGCGCGACAGGGACGGTGCCCTCGAGCAGGTCGTAGTAGACCTCGCTATCGCCGAAGAACTCATCGTTGTGAGCCTTGCCCTGAGGTAACAACGGTTGTCCGAGTTGCACCTCCTGGCTGTCCGTCGCAACGCTGATGCGATGCTTGTAGAGGTAATACTTGTCAGCAATGGCCCAGGTCAGCTCCACCGTGTCGGGGCGTTTCATGACCGCATCGAACCTGAAGGCCTCATCGGGGGGCAGGAACTCATCCTGATTGCCCGAGTTTCTGCTTGCAGGAGCCGGACTCGCTGCGCCCAGGGGGGCCGATCTGGAGAGCAATGAGTTGTTGCCTGCGTTGGCGTCTACCGTGCTATTGCCTGCAGCCGGGATGGCCACTGTTGCAGTCCAGGTGGTCGGCGGGTAGCACAGCCCCGCATCGGCGCAGCCCTGGAATTTCAGTTTGAGGTCGAGCGTGCCGGGCCTCGTACCGGCGGCGGTAAAGGGCACTGGAAAATCGTTGGTGCCCCGATAGACCTCCTGGTCACCGAAGAACTCATCGCTGTGCTTTTCACCCTTGGGCCAGACCGGCTCACCCAGCGTTACGCCGGGGCTGGTCGTCGTAAATCCCAGGCGCTGTTTATAGAGATAGTGACCGGGAATCACTCGCCAGTTGACGATGACGCGGTCGCCCTCGACGCGGACTGACTGGTGGAACACCTGTTCGGGGGGCAGGAAATCGTCGGCAGCGGTGGCTACCGTGGCAAAGCCCGTCATCGCCAACCACCAGGCGAGCAGCCACCCAGGGCCGGGATTCATGCTGAAGGGGAATGGAAAACGCATGCGGTCCTCAGAGGTTCCCAATCATAACGGGGCGGTACTTTGCCTGACCCAGTCAAGATAGCGCTGGCTACCACCGCACACTGGGAGTGCGATGACCTCGGGAAGTTCGTAAGGGTGCAAAGCATGAACCCGGTTGACGACGGCCGCCAGTCGCCCGCGCGGTGTTTTCGCGAGCAGCAGTATTTCGGTCTCCGTATGCAGACTCCGCTCCCACAGATAGGTGGATGTCACCTCGGGTAGCTGGTTGACGCAGGCCACCAGACCTTCCTTCACCAGCGTAGTAGCCAGCCGGGTGGCAGTTTCGGGATCGGGGCAGGTCACCATGACCAGCAGAATCTCGTCATTATGTTCTGTCAATCGGGCTTGCCCCCTTGAATTTAAAACTTTCTCCCCTAAGATTAGCAGCCGCTTGGGGAGAGTGCTAACACACCCCCACTGCGTTCAATCGAATCCTTTCAACCAGTTAATTCAATTCGGGGTTACAGCAATGGCTGAGAAACTGAAAATCCGTCCGCTTCACGACCGCGTGATCATCAAGCGTCTCGAGGAAGAGCGTACCTCCCCGGGTGGAATCGTGATCCCGGACTCGGCCACCGAAAAGCCCATCAAGGGCAAGGTGATCGCAGTCGGCAAGGGCAAGATCCTGGAGAACGGCGAAGTGCGCGCGCTCGACGTCAAAGTCGGCGACAACATCCTGTTCGGCAAGTACAGCGGCACTGAGGTCAAGGTCGATGGTGATGAACTCCTCGTCATGCGCGAGGAAGACATCATGGCTGTGATCGAGAAGTAATCGATCCGACAGATCCTCCGCCAATTTACTGATTTATTGTTAGAATTTTCTTAGAGGTCTAAGACCATGGCTGCCAAAGAAGTACGCTTTAGTGATGACGCCCGTTCGCGCATGCTGCGCGGCGTCAATATCCTCGCCAACGCCGTCAAGGCGACCCTCGGCCCCAAGGGCCGCAATGCCGTGCTCGAGAAGAGCTTCGGCGCTCCGACGATCACCAAGGACGGCGTGTCCGTTGCCAAGGAGATCGAGCTCAAGGACAAGTTCGAAAACATGGGCGCGCAGATGGTGAAGGAAGTCGCTTCCAACACCTCCGATGAAGCCGGCGACGGCACCACGACCGCCACCGTGCTCGCCCAGGCAATCGTTCGTGAAGGCGCCAAGGCCGTAGCCGCCGGCGCCAACCCGATGGACCTGAAGCGCGGCATCGACAAGGCTGTAGAGGCCGCCGTCGAGGAGCTGAAGAAGCTTTCCAAGCCCTGCAAGGACCAGAAGGCCATCACGCAGGTCGGCACGATCTCCGCGAACTCCGATGAATCGATCGGCAAGACGATCGGCGACGCGATGGAGAAGGTCGGCAAGGAAGGCGTGATCACTGTTGAAGAGGGCTCGGGCCTGCAGAACGAACTCGACGTTGTCGAGGGCATGCAGTTCGACCGTGGCTACCTCTCCGCCTACTTCATCAACAACCAGGCTAACCAGACTGCCGAGCTCGACAACCCGTACGTCCTGCTGTACGAAAAGAAGATCTCGAACGTCCGTGAAATGCTGCCGCTGCTCGAAGGCATCGCGAAGGCCGGCCGTCCCCTGCTCGTCATCGCCGAAGATGTCGAAGGCGAAGCGCTGGCGACGCTGGTCGTCAATACCATCCGCGGCATCGTCAAGGTCGCTGCCGTCAAGGCTCCCGGCTTCGGTGACCGTCGCAAGGCCATGCTGCAGGACATCGCTGTCCTCACGGGCGGCGTGGTGATCTCCGAGGAAGTCGGCCTGTCGCTCGAGAAGGCGACGCTGAATGACCTGGGTGAAGCCAAGAAGATCGTCGTGGACAAGGAAAACACCACGATCATCGACGGCAAGGGCAAGGCGGGCGAAATCAAGTCGCGCGTCGAGCAGATCCGCCGCCAGGCTGACGAAGCCACTTCGGACTATGACAAGGAAAAGCTGCAGGAGCGCGTTGCCAAGCTCTCCGGCGGTGTGGCCGTGATCAAGGTCGGCGCTGCCACCGAGATCGAGATGAAGGAAAAGAAGGCCCGCGTCGAAGACGCGCTGCACGCCACCCGTGCGGCCGTTGAAGAAGGCGTGGTCCCCGGCGGTGGCGTCGCGCTGATCCGGGCACAGAGGGCCCTCGAGAAGCTCGAAGCGGCCAACGAAGACCAGGCGTTCGGCATCCGCATCCTGACGCGCTCGATCGAAGAGCCGCTGCGTCAGATCGTCACCAATGCAGGTGAAGATGCTGCCGTGGTCCTCGCGAAGGTCAAGGAAGGCAAGGGCACGTACGGTTACAACGCTGCCACCGGCAAGTATGGCGACATGCTTGAAATGGGCATCCTGGATCCGACCAAGGTCACGCGGCTCGCGCTGCAGAACGCTGCCTCGGTGGCCGGTCTGCTGCTCACGACCGAAGTGATGATTGCCGAAGCTCCGAAGGAAGAGGAGCACGCTCACCCCGGTGGCGGTGGCGGCATGGGTGGAATGGGCGGCATGGGCGGCATGGATATGTAAGTCGATGCATACCGGCGTGGGGGACGGCTTTGGCCGCCCCTCACGTTCAGCCCTGGTTCATCAACAGAGCCCCGCCCTTGCGGGGCTTTGCTTTTCTTGTCTTGTGAATCGGCAAACGATTACGCTAGCGTCCTCTCGCCCGAGCTGTTTCAAGGGGACGCGCATGGTCATTGTCCGGACTGTCTCCTGCCGCAATCTGATCGTCGCACTGATCGCTGCGACGCTGCCGCTTGCCGTTCATGCCGCGCAATCGACTTTCGAACCTCGCGTCGGTCAGGCCGGTAAAGACGTCATCTGGGTGCCTACGCCGAACAGTCTCATCGATCGCATGCTGCGCATGGCGAATGTAGGTCCGGGTGACCGTCTCGTTGATCTGGGCTCCGGAGATGGACGCATAGCCATTGCAGCGGCGCGGGATTTTCATGTCCCCGCCACCGGCATCGAATACAACCCGGCCATGGTCACCCTCTCCAACAGCAACGCTGTCGAGCAGGGTGTTGCGGATCGGGTGAAATTCATCCAGGGCGACATCTTCGCCACGGACTTCAGCGACGCCACGGTCGTGACGATGTACCTGCTGCCGAATCTCAATCTGCGCCTGCGACCGATTCTGCTCAACATGAAGCCCGGCACCCGCATCGTTTCCCATGCATTCACGATGGACGACTGGCGTCCTGACAACCGGGCCGACGTGGAGGGGCAATACGCCTACTTCTGGATCGTGCCGGCGCACGTCGGCGGTACCTGGCGTTTTCAGATCGGCGCTGAAGCCATCGACATCAAGCTGACACAGACCTTCCAGGATTTTCGCGGGACTGCCGGACCGGCCGGGTCACCGGTATCGGGAACGCTCAAAGGCGATGAAATCCGCTTTTCGCTGCCGGACGGACGAGGCGGGCAGCGGGAACTGGTTGGCAAGGTGGCTGGTGAGCAGATGTCCGGCAAAGCCGGCGCAGAGAACTTTACTGCCACACGCACCGCTCCCCCCTGAAATCCCGATCGCTGCCTGAAGTGACCCACGCCATGCCGGCGCACTATTCCGGTCGGAACCTGTCGCCCACACCTCCTGCAGTCCGGTCACTCGGACTGATCACTGCCACTGCGATGGTCGTTGCCAACATGATTGGCACAGGCGTTTTCACGACCAGCGGTTTTCTGCTGGGAGACCTCAAGAGCCCATCGCTCGTGCTGCTCGTGTGGATACTGGGTGGGGCGATCGCGCTGCTGGGTGCACTCTGCTACGGAGCGTTGAGTCGACGCATTCCCGAATCCGGCGGCGAGTATCTGTTCCTGTCACGCACGCTGCATCCGTCACTCGGTTATGTCGCCGGATGGATCTCCCTGCTGGTCGGATTTTCCGCACCGCTGGCCGCGGCCGCATTTGCCTTCGGCCAGTATGCATCGCCGTGGACGGGCACATTCGATCCCCAGTTGTCGGGCTCGGTACTGCTCATTGTGTTCTGCCTGTTGCATGCATTTGATGTCGCAAGCGGTGCGTGGGTACAGAACCTCACTGTCATTGTGAAGGTGGCATTGATCGCCGGCTTCATCATCTTCGGTGCGACAGCGTTGCCGGACTTGCCATCCGCCACGGACACGCAAGTGCCGATTGCAACGGTCGCCGTATCGCTGGTCTGGGTGATGTTCAGTTACTCCGGGTGGAATGCTGCAATCTATATCGGTGGTGAAGTTCGCAATCCGGAAGTCAACCTGCCGCGAGCGTTGTGGATTGGCACCCTGCTGGTGATGCTGCTCTATGTGGCACTGAATGCCGTGTTCGTATTCTCGGCGCCGGCCTCGCAGCTGGCGGGGAAACTCGAAGTGGGCCGGATCGCTGCGGAAGCGCTTGGCGGGCCCGGTTGGGGACTTGCCGTGACGCTCATCGTCGCGCTGGCGCTGGTCAGTTCCGTGTCGTCGATGATGATGGCGGGCCCGAGGGTATATGCGCAGATGGCAGCAGACGGGTACCTGCCCCGCGCCCTGGTCGCCGCACCCGGCAAGCCGCCCCGCAACGGTATGCTGTTGCAACTCGCGCTGTCGCTGATGCTGCTCTGGACCACGACCTTTGCGGGGCTGCTCACTTATATCGGCTTCACGCTCGGCCTCAGCACGGCGCTGACCGTGATCGGTCTGGTGCGGTTACGTCGTCGCGAGGGGCCGGCACTACGGGTTCCAGGTTGGCCGTTGGTTCCGGCGCTGTTTCTCGCGGCAATCGTGATCATCACGGTGCTGACCATCCAGATGCGACCTGCGGAAAGCCTCTACGGGCTGGCGACGATTGCAATCGGCTGGCTGATGTGGCGCGTGCAATCGTCCAGGACCGGCGTCTGACTTGAGTCAATCGGGAAGCGATGGCTGCGACGGCAGTGCATACTTGGCATCCCTCGGGCACCGCCCTTCAGAATCGTTTCATGCAGAACCTGCTCAGCCGTTCCAATACTGTTCCATTGCTCGTCGCCTGTGCGTTGTTCATGGAGCATCTCGACTCCACGATCATCGCTACTGCACTTCCCGCGATTGCACGGTCCATGCACGAAGACCCGCTGCGGCTCAGTCTCGCCATCACGTCGTATCTGCTGAGTCTTGCTGTCTTTATTCCATTGAGCGGTTGGGCTGCGGATCGCTATGGAGCACAGCGCGTGTTTCGCAGCGCAATCGTGGTGTTCACGGTGGGGTCGATCCTTTGCGGCCTCTCGCAAAGTCTGCTGCAGCTGGTGGGCGCCCGCGTTCTGCAGGGAATCGGCGGGGCCATGATGGTGCCCGTGGGCAGACTCGTGCTGCTCCGGCAGGTGCCCAAGAGCGAACTGGTACGCGTGCTTGCATACGTGACGATGCCGGCGGTTCTCGCACCCATCATCGGGCCACCGCTCGGTGGCTTTATCGTCAGTCATACGTCCTGGCGCTGGATCTTCTTTGTCAACCTGCCGATCGGCATTGTCGGTTATCTTCTGGTGGCCCGTTTCATCGCAGGCGGGCCCGAGAAGGATGTGCCGCGGCTCGACTTTCCCGGCTGGGTGCTGATTG
The DNA here is from genome assembly GCA_963819685.1 of uncultured Pseudomonadota bacterium. Taxonomy (GTDB): domain Bacteria; phylum Pseudomonadota; class Gammaproteobacteria; order Steroidobacterales; family Steroidobacteraceae; genus CAIUGU01. The sequence goes on along the minus strand of CAWFXI010000007.1, from coordinate 40,347 downwards.
GCAGCGGGCTGGCGTCATTGCTGTTCGGGTTCGAGAACCTGGGGCGGAATTTCTTTGCTCCCACTATCGTGCGAACCTTTCTGCTGGGTGGCCTGGTGCTGATCGCCTTGTACGTGCTGCGCGCTCGTCGTATTGCGCACCCCATCGTCGACCTGTCGTTGCTCAGAGTCTCGACGTTCAGACTCTCGATGGCGGGCGGCGCGCTCTTCCGCATCGGCGTAGGGGCACAGGCATTGCTGTTGCCGCTGCTGCTGCAGCTCGGTTTCGGGTACACCCCGCTGCAGTCAGGGCTTACCACGTGCGCCAGTGCTGTCGGCATCTTCCTGATGAAGCCAACGGCAACGCCGATCGTGCGCCGCTTCGGATTTCGCAAAGTTCTGACGGTCAACGCCATGGTGTGTGGGCTGCTGATTGCAGGCTGTTCCGCTTTTTCGCCGACGACTCCCTATTGGACGCTGCTGCTCTACCTGCTCACAATGGGCTATCTGCAATCCTTGCAGTTCACGGCGATGAACGCGATGAGTTTCTCGGACATCGTGGAAGGCAGCATGAGCCAGGCCGCCAGCTTCTCAAGCACCATGATCCAGTTGTCGTTGAGCATAGGCGTCGGCATCGCCGCCCAGCTGTTGCACGCATCAATGACGTGGCGTAACCGGGCAGTGATGGAGGCGGGTGATTTCTGGATTGCCTTCCTGGCCTTCGGGGGGTTTACCGTGCTATCGGCGCTGTTGTTCGCACGGCTGACTGCAACTGCCGGCAGCAGCGTCAGTGGGTATAGAGAGGCGTGATGACGTGATGGCGTGAGGGATGTAGAGACATGGGGACGTAGGGAAGAGGTAGGCGTAGGGACGTAGGGATGATGTCGTTAAGATGGGTGCAATGGGTTCCAATCACGTGATTTCCTGTTCCCTGCCGCGTGCGCTGGGCGAAGCCACGGCAGTGCAGCTTGCCGCCGCTCGCGAAGCTGCTCCAGGAGCATGGGCGACAGCGCTCGCAGAACCCCGGATCGCATCCAGCGTTGCATTCGTCTGGGCGATGAGCGAGTTCGTTGGCAAGGCCCTCAGGCGTGATAGCGACCTGCTTGCATGGCTGTTGCGCGACGATATGCTCTTCAAGCCCGTCGATCGATCCATGCTGTCCGTCGCGCTTGATGCTGAGCTTGAAGTCGCGGCGAATGACGCGGATGTAATGCGAGTCTTCAGGGTCTTTCGCCGCAGACAGATGGTGCGCATTGCCTGGCGTGACTTGTGTGGCTGGGCGCCGGTTGATGAGATCCTGGCGGATCTGTCAGCCCTGGCTGATGTCTGCATCCGGGCGGCTTACGACCACACGACCCGCGCGTTCAGTGTGCGTCACGGACAACCGAGAGATCCCGCCGGGAACATTCAGCCGCTCGTCATCCTGGGAATGGGCAAGCTGGGCGGGTGCGAGCTCAATTTCTCGTCCGACATCGATCTCGTTTTTCTGTATCCGCAGGCGGGTGACACGGACGGTCCCCGGCCAATCAGCAACTCTGAATATTTCATCAAGGTCGGTCAGCGACTGATCCAGCTGCTCAGCAGCACTACCGCTGACGGCTTCGTCTACCGTGTCGACATGCGGCTCAGGCCTTTTGGCGAAAGCGGGCCGCTGGCGACCAGCTTCGATTCCTTCGAGGCCTATCTGCAACAGAATGGCCGTGACTGGGAGCGCTATGCTTACGTCAAAGCACGCGTGATTACCGGCGTCGAGTTCGAACCCGACTTGTATCGGAATCTTCTGCGGCCCTTCGTCTACCGCCGCTATCTCGACTTCGGCGTGTTCGAATCCTTGCGTGGCATGAAGGAAATGATCGCCCGCGAGGTCGAACGACGTGATCTCAGGGACAACATCAAGCTGGGGTATGGCGGCATCCGTGAGATCGAATTTGTCGTGCAGGCGTTTCAGCTCATCCGTGGCGGCAGCGACCGACGGCTGCAGTCGCGTGAATTGCTGCCGACCTTGAGTCTGCTGACTGGACAGAAACTGTTACCCAGGAATGCCGTGGACGAGCTGGCTGACGCCTATCGGTTTCTGCGCCGGGTAGAGAACCGGCTGCAGGAATGGAATGACGAGCAGACCCATCTGCTGCCAACCACGGCTGATGCGCAACTGCGACTGGCGCTCTCGATGGGTATGGACACCTGGCATGCACTACAGGCTGTGCTGGATGGGCACCGCCGCAGGGTCAGCCAGCACTTCGAAGCGATCGTGTTTGCCCCTGCGACCGATGCCAGCGAATCCATGGCTGCGCTGACTACCTTGCTTGATCCAGACGCTGGCGAGACTGCCCGTAAAGGCGAGCTCGCTCGTCTGGGCTTCGAGCACACGGAAGGAATGCTGGCCCACATCGACAGATTGAGGGAGAGCGGTTATTACCGCAGGCTCGATGAGAATGGCCGCCGTCGGCTGCACGTACTGTTGCCCAGGCTGCTGAAGGCTGCGGAAAGCGATGCCCATCCCGACGTCACCCTGGGCCGGCTGCTCAAAGTCGTCGAGATGATCGGTGGTCGCACGGTTTACCTCGCATTGCTCAACGAGAATCGCACGGCTCTCGATCGCCTGATCGACCTGTGCGCTCGCAGCCAGTTTCTCGCCGATCAGATCGCGGCGTTCCCGTTGCTGCTGGATGAGCTGATCGACGAACGACTGGTCGACATGTTGCCGAGTCGGCAGGAATTCAAGGTCGACCTCAAGGAGCGCATGGAAGGTGCGCGCCTCGAAGACGCCGAGCGCCAGATCGAACTGCTGAAGCAGTTCCAGCGCGCAGCAATGTTCCGCATCGCTGTCGCGGATCTCACGGGACACCTGCCGCTGATGAAGGTCAGCGATCGTCTGACCGACCTGGCCGAACTGATACTCGAAGAGGTCTATTCACTTGCCTGGGCGCAGGTCACGGATCGGCATGGACTTCCCCAGTGTGGCCCCGATGAGGCGCATCTGCGTCCGGCCGGACTGATTGCAGTGGCATACGGCAAGCTCGGCGGCATCGAGCTCGGCTATGGGTCCGATCTGGACCTCGTGTTCCTGCACGACTCTGCGGGCGACGTTCAGCGTACCGGCGGCAAGCAGGCGATCGACAACTCCGTGTTTTTTGCGCGTGTCTGCCAGCGCATCGTGCATCTGCTCACGGTGCACGGCGCGGCGGGACGGTTGTACGAGATCGATACGAGGTTACGGCCGAGCGGCAAGGGTGGCCTGCTGGTACAGAGCCTCACAGGCTTCTCCGACTATCAGCGCAAGGAAGCATGGACGTGGGAACACCAGGCGTTGCTCAGAGCGCGCGCGGTAGCCGGTGAACCTGCCCTGGAAGCGCAGTTCGAAGCGATCCGCATCGATACGCTGCGTACCGCAGTACGGCGCGACACGCTGCAGGAAGAAGTGCGCACGATGCGAGCGCGGATGCGCAATGAACTCTCCAGGGCGAAAGCAGGCCAGTTCGACCTGAAGCAGGATGCCGGCGGTATCGCCGACATCGAATTCCTGACGCAGTTCTGGATGCTCAAATGGGCCGATCGTTATCCGGAGATCATCTATTTCTCGGACAACATCCGCCAGCTGGAAAGTCTGGCGTCCGGCAACCTTGTTCCCCAGACCGACGTCGACTTCCTGACATCGACGTACCGCAAGTATCGTGAGCGCATGCACCATCTGTCGCTGGACGAGGCGAGTGGCATCATCGATGCGGCGGAGTTCGTCGAGGAACGCCGGCAGGTCATCGAGATGTGGAAGGCCGCGATGGGCGAGGCGGTGTAGAGTAGGACGCCGATGTTCCGTCAGTACGGGAGGTTCCTGTGAGCGACATCCCCATGTTTCACGAGGGTTCGCGCCATTGGCAGCAGCGCTTCGCAACGCGGCAACTGGCCGACAGGCTGGTCGACAGGCTGGCGCGTGTCGAATTCACGGGCGAAGACAAGGCCTTCATCGAGACACGACCCTTCTTCATGCTGGCGACCGCTGATGCGCAGGGCAGACCGGACTGTTCATACAAAGGTGGCATGCCGGGATTCGTCAAGGTAGTCGACACGGCGACGCTCGCTTTCCCCAGCTACGATGGCAATGGCATGTTCAAGAGCCTGGGCAACCTGTTCGTGAACCCGCAGGTCGGCATGCTGTTCATCGATTTCGAGAGCCCGAAGCGGCTGCGCGTAAACGGCCACGCCACGGTGACCGAGCAAGATCCCCTGCTACGGGAATTCCCCGGCGCGGATCTCATCGTCCGGGTGCAGCCGGAAGCCATTTTCCCGAATTGCCCTCGCTATATTCACCGGATGCAGCTCGCTGAACTGTCGGCCTACACGCCGCAAGCAGGACTGATACCCCCCGTGCCCAACTGGAAACTGCGTCCGGAATTCCGCGAGGTGCTGCCGCCGGGCGACCCCGCTCATGCATCGGGCAAGGCCGACTGAAGGGGAGAGCGATGCGAGCATTCGGCGTTTCCGTCTCTGGCAACTGCTACAAGGTCCGGTTGGCTCTGGAACAGCTCAAACAGCCGTACGAGTGGGTCGAAGTTGACATGATGGGTGGCGCCACCCATACGCCCGATTTTCTGGCGATGAACCCGAATGCGAAGGTCCCGGTGCTGGAGCTCGCGCCTGGCAGGTACTTGCCGGAGTCCGACGCGATTCTCTTCTATCTCTCGGAAGGTTCGCCGCTCTGGCCTGCTGAGCGGTTTGCGAAAGCCCAGGTTCTGCAGTGGATGTTCTTCGAGCAGTATTCCCATGAGCCCTACATTGCGGTCGCCAGATTCATCGAGAAGTTCCTGGAGAGGGACCATCCGCGTCGCGCCGAGCTGCCTCGCCTGCATGAACGCGGTCACCAGGCGCTGGCTGTCATGGACCAGCATCTGACTCGGCGCAAGTTCTTTGTGGGTGATGCCTATTCGATCGCGGATATTGCGTTGTACGCCTATACCCATGCGGCTCCGGAGGCCGGATTCGACCTCACCCCCTATCCCGCTGTGCGCTCGTGGCTGAAGCGCGTGGAGGCAACGCCGGGGTTTGTATCCATGCAGGATTTCGATTGATGAGTCTGGCGCAGGCACTCGTCGTTCGCGATGCGACAATTGCCGATCTGCCCCGCATCGTCGAGATCTACAACGAATCGATTCCGGGCCGCCTGGCTACGGCCGATCTTGAGCCCGTTACCATCGAGCAACGTAGCTCATGGTTCGAACGGCATTCACCAGACCGCCGCCCGTTGTGGATCGCCGAATCCGCGCAAGGGATCGTCGGCTGGCTGAGTTTCGAATCCTTCTATGGTCGACCGGCGTATGACGCGACGGTGGAGATCAGCGTGTATGTATCGAACGCCGTGCAGCGCTGCGGCATCGGGCAGCAGTTGCTGCAACAAGCGCTGGTGCGCGCACCGCATCTGCGTATTACGACGCTGCTCGGATTTATTTTTGCACACAACGCACCAAGCTTCGCACTGTTCGAAAAGTGCGGCTTCGTAGCATGGGGAAATTATCCTGGTATCGCGGTGCTGGATGGCATTGAGAGAAGTCTGACGGTGATGGGTAAGCGAGTGGGATAAGGGCCGCTTGCTGGCAGCGAACCCTGGACCACGCGCCCAACATGCGTCCGCACCGACGCTGTTGATTTATTCAATCTTTCGATCGAGTGTCTTGCCATCGACGCTGCGATTGTTCTCCACGCAAACGAACTCCCGGAGCCTGAGGTCCGGTCTGTGAAGATAGGTGTGCTTGTATGTCCACTTCCGTCCGTCCGCGAACAGCTCCGGATCGTCAACCGTGATTTCGTCAACGAGGACTCCCGGCGAGATCTCGGTGAACCGCTCGGTGACCTTCAGCTTCGGGCTGTGCGGCAGAAAGGCGAAGTCGAGCGGAACGTCCTCACGAATGCCGACGGTTTCGACCACCAGGGTGTCTCCTTCCCAGCGACCGATCGAGTGACCGGCAAAGCTCGGATCGAGTTCATCTTCTGGCGGGTGCTCCTTGAGATCCATCCAGATGCGGCGATTCTCGGCCTGCCACTCACTGGTGATCGCGATGATCTTCGGTGTCTGCAGGATCTCCATCCCATAAACCATGCCCATGGTCCGCGGCATGCCGGGCGGGAAGCAGTTCTCCACTGGATCATAGAGTTCGCCTGCCCCAGACTTCTTGAGCCGCTCCTCATACAGTTTGTCGTAGAAAGGCTTCAGCGGCGGAATGCTCTTGTTGCGGGTGCTGCGAGTGTTTACCTCGCCTGTCTGCCCGACCAGGAAGGATGGCCCGCGGTAAACTTCCAGCATGCCGCCCGCTCCCGACCAGAAGCCGGTCCAGTTGGGATGCCCGTCTGGCAGCCGTGCCGGAGAGGTGGGTGTGCCTTTGAGTGCCGGCTTCGGAGCGGCAGGTTGCTCCGCGGCCGGGCTGGCCGTTGCCGCGAACGTCAGCGCCAGGAAGACAGGAATCCACTCTCTCATTGTTGCAGCACTCCGATATGGTTGGCCATTATCGACATTGACGGACCTTTGCAGCTCGACAGTGCGGCCAGCACGATCGCAGCCACGGCAGCGGATAACGCTTGCCGAGTGGTCTCCCCCATACTTCGGCCAGATTTCAGGACAAAATGTTGCTAGAACTTATTGCTTAAAGCAAACAGGGTCAAGCAGTTTCACAGACCAGACATCGCCGCGAGTCACGCTTCGGTGAGCCACGGGGAGAACGCGCATGTATTCGAAGACGCTATATGCCGGGTGGGCGGATATGGACTTCAACTCCCATATGAAGAACACCGCCTACCTCGACAAGGCCGCCGACGTCAGGCAGATGTTCCTGATCGAGAATGGCTTTCCGGTGGAGGAATTCCGCCGGTTGAGGATTGGCCCTGTCGTGATGAAGGACGAGGTCGAATACTTCAAGGAGGTCCAGCTGCAGCAGGTCATAACAGTGACCTATGCGCTTGCGGGCCACGCGTCGGACGGCAGCCGCTTCCTGCTGCGGCACGAGATATTCCGGCCCGATGGGAAGCTCAGTGCCCGAGTCACCAGCGCCGGGGGCTGGCTCGACCTGGCCGAGCGCAAGCTCATTGCGCCGCCGCCCAATCTGCTGGCGGCCATGAACATGCTCGAGAGAACCAGCGACTTCACAGTCCTTCCCTCAAGTATCAAGGCGCGCGGATGAACTGCGACTGCCGATCCGCCGCCGCTACTCCTGCGGCTGCAGCCTGATGTCTTCGTTACCCTGCTCGTCGACCGCGTGACGGTCATTTTCCCTGCAGTTGTAGTCCTGCAGATACCAGTCCGGCTTGAGTTCGTAGCGACGCGTGAAAGTCCAGGGCTCCGTAAGCATGACTGGATCATGAACGGCAGTCTCGATCTCCATGAAGCTGGCATCCACGCGGCGAATGCGTTCCACGACGCGTGCCTGGTCGCTGTGGATTTCTCCCAAGTCCGTCCAGCGCGGTATCAGTGCGCATGTTCGTCGTCTCGACCACGAGCGTTTCACCCTCCCAATGGCCTATGGCATCGCCGCGGTAAGTGGGGTCGGCATCGGCGCGATGCGGGCGACCGTCGGTGAAGATCAGCCGGTACTTGTTGTCGTATTCCGACAGCACGGCGACCAGATCAGGTCCGATGACGAACTGCATCGGATAGACGCCACCCATGAATCCGACGACACCCGACGGCGTGCAGAACATGCCGTTATTCAGCCCTTTGAGCGGTTTGCGGGACAGGAACGCCTGGAAATGCTGTTGGAACTGGGCCATGTACTCCGGTTTGTACGGTGGCAGCAACCCGGGCGCAGGCGGCCCGTCGCTGGCCTTGAAAGGATCGTAGGCACCGTCGAAGACATTCGGATATGCCGACCACACCCCCCGCCAGTCCGGCAGCCGGGCCGGGGCAGCCGACTGCGATGCTGTCGCACCGGACTCATCCTTTGAGCAGGCAGTCAGGCTCGCCAGGCTTCCCGGCACCGCTGCAAGCAGCAGTAGCGCAGTGACGATGGAATGTCGCCGCAGATCGGACGGAACCCTCCCTGGGGATTTCACGAGACCGGCAGATGTGCTCATCAACGTACTCGTCAGGCAAACACGACTGTGAGGGTCTTGCCCGAAGGCAAGGTAACGGACATCAGTGCGCCACCATGGCTGCCATCGCGCATGGGGTGGTAGAGGATTGTGACCTTGTCACCCGGCTGCAGGGTGTTCTTGCTCCAGCCGCGGCGACCGATGACGTTCGGGCTGGCGGTTTCAAAGCCCCATTCTTCGATCTTGCCTCGTGCATTGACGACATTGAGCTGAATCCACACGTGTGGATTGGCCCACTGAAAGTCCTTCACCGTTCCCTCGATCGTGGCCTCTTTCTGCATATCGAAAGTGCCGAACGAATGGTGCGCCATGGCGCCGGCTGCGGGGACCAGGAAGGCAAGGAGTAGCGGAAAAGAACTGACGACGCTGCATGACAATCCTGCTGGCTGCGGCGCAATAGCGCCTGTCTGGAACACGGACGAATTCTGCGCACTGCGGTTCGCCACGGAAAGTGCGGATCGCGGTGCGCAGGCCTTTTCCGGACACATTGGGGCCGATTGTCCGATAAACTGCATCTCAGCATGAGAGCCACCACAAGCACACGCAGCCATCCGGCGCGCAAGCCTGACGTGCGAGTGACACGCACGCGTCACCAGCTGCTGCAGGCATTCATCGAGCTGATGAAGGAGAGGGGCTGGGACGAGATCCGCGTCGGCGACGTCTGCACGCGCGCTGGCCTCGCCCGATCCACTTTCTACGTTCATCATGCCAGCAAGGAAACACTGCTGATCAGTGCGCTCGATTCCATGCGCGACGAACTCCGTGCAAGTGTCGAGCAGCACGCTGCAGCGGGGGAGCCGTTCGGTTATGCGCGTGCGCTGCTGCACAATGCCTTTGCACACCCGCATCAGCACCGGCTGCTGGTCGACCGGAGAACGGACTATGTGGTGCAGAGGCGCTTTCTCGAGCTGGTGAAGTCGCTGGTGGCAAAAGACCTGGCGCCGCTGCTGGCGGATAAAGCACAGCTCGAACCTGCAGTTCAGTATGTTAGCGGTGGCCTGTTCGAGTTGATGACCTGGGGTGTGAAGTCGAACAGGAAGATCACTGAGGATGAAGTCATCGCGCTGTTCCTGAAGATGGTTGGCCCCGTTGTCGGCTCTCGTCTGAACGACCACGAGATGTCGTAGATGTCACGCATCCGGGCGAGCATCGTCGGCAGCCTCCCGAAACCGTCCTGGCTTGCGGATCCAGGGAAATTGCGGGGTTCATGGCGGTTACCCCCCGAGTTGCAGGAGGAGGGCGCTGACGATGCCGTGAAGCTGTGGGCCGGGGAACAGGAACGTGCAGCGCTCGATGTGATCACTGACGGTGAGCAGCGGCGGCGACACTACATCTGGGGCTTCATCGAAGCCTTGATGCAGGTCGATTTCGACCATCCCGGAATGCGCAGGAGTCGCGGCCAGCGATACGTGCAACAGACCCCGGCGCCGCGCGTACTCGGAGACATGCACTGGTCAGGGCCGGTGCTGACAGCGGGGCTGAAGTTCCTGAAGTCGCGCACCCAACGACCCGTGAAAGTGACGCTTCCCGGCCCGATGACCGTGGCCGACAGCGTGATCGATGAATTCGGTGGCCGCTCCGACGCGGACTTTGCGATGGCCTACGCGAAGCTGTTGAACAAGGAAATCCGGGCGCTCAGCGAAGCGGGCGCGGACGTCATCCAGGTCGACGAGCCCTGCTTCAATATCTATCTGGACGAAGTCAGCGAGTGGGGCATGGAAGCACTGGAGCGTTCCTTCGAAGGCGTGAGCGCCAAACGCGCCGTTCATATCTGTTACGGCTATGGCGTACCCGATGTGCTTGCATGGAAGCAGTCAAACACGGACTGGAACCAGTACCACCACACGTTGCCGTTACTGGCAAAAAGCTCGATCGACCAGGTTTCCGTAGAGTGCGCGGCGTCGGGCATCAATCTGGAAGTGCTGACACTCCTCAAGGATAAGGAAGTCATGGTCGGTGTCATCGACGTCGGCACTGAACAGGTCGAGACTCCCGAAGTCGTCGCCCGGCGGATCGAAGCCGCCCTCCGATTCGTCCCGTCTGAACACATGATCGCGTGCACCGACTGCGGTCTCGTTCCCCGCAGCCGTGCGGCGGCCGTCGGCAAGATGCAGGCGCTGGCGCAGGGAACGGCGCTAGTCAACGGCGTGTCGGCGACACGCCGGTAGGGACGGTCGCCTTCGTCGACAAGGGGGCCTGCCGGCAAGTGGGTCGACTCTGTCGACAAGCAGGCCTAACGGCAGGCCAGAATCAGAGTTGCATCGACGCGGCGAATTGAGGCATCCATTCTGGCCTGCCGCTAGGCCTTCCTGTCGCGTCCGCGACCTACCTGCCGTGAGGCCTTTAGCCTCGTAGGGGCTACTTGTCGACAGAGTCGACCGTTTTTTCTTAATCGGCCGTTGTCAGCTTCGCCTTGACCGGTTCGCTGCCAAACGCTTCGGTCAGCATCGGCAGCAGCTCATTCATCCCCCCCACCGCAGGTCGTGACGGAGCGAGACCCTGATGAAAGCCGTGATGCAGTAGTGGGGTGAGCAGTTCGGCACGATCGGCAATGATGTGCACGGGAACATCCCACGACGCATCTTCGCCGCTGACGTTGGCCGCGGGCTGGTGATCACCCAATACGATCAGCACGAGGTCGTGGCCAGCGTGCTTGCGCAAATACCCTGCAATCGACTGGAACGCATAGGCCATCGTTTGTGCATAGTCGTGACCCATGTCGTACCAGCCGGGCTGTTGCGCCAGCGAGTCCGCGACTTCCCGGTCCTCGAAAGGGCTGGTGGACAACAGCCGTTGCCAATCGGGCTGGTAGGGGGGTGTCGGCAGGAACGGCAAGTGGGTGTTGATGCTCGTGAACAGCAGGAACAGCGGCGAGCGTGGTTGCCTGTCGAACTCCAGCTCATCGAACTTCGCGAGCGCGTACTGATCCGGGATGCGCCACCAACCGAATTCCGGGCCGCGATATGCCAGGAGATTCGCATCCAGTAACGCATCGAAGCGATAGAACCTGCCTTCCGGCCAGTCGAGGCGAATGCCTGGCATCAACCCGATGGTGCGGTATCCCTTGTTTGCCAGCGTCGAAACCAGCGACTCGCGTTCCTGTGTCATCAGCGCCGCGTACTGTCCGGGTTCTCGCACCTGGTAGCCACTCATGAAACTCAGATGGGCGAGCCACGAGCCACCGGCAAAGGTGGGTGATTCCGCGAATGCCGAAACCACGGTACGGTTCGTATCGGCAATGGCGGCGGCAAGTCCAGCACGACTTTCGGCCAATGCGGCGGCGATGTCGGGGCGGTCGTAACTGACGGAGCCGTAAGATTCGAGGAACATGACGAGCACGTCCGCGCCACCGAGACGCGCAAAGTCCGATGACAGGTCTGGCGCCGGGCCCAGCGTGTCAAGCACTCCACGGCCCGACTTCGAGTCGCGCACGAGGACTGCCTGTTCCGCATAGATTTCCGTGATCGGCGTCGTAAACGTGATTTGCCCGGGAAAGCCCGCAGCGCGCTGCATGGCAAACAGGCACATGACGATGGCTGCCACGGAGCCGATACTCCTCAACCCCGCAGTCGTGGTCATCGAATGAGCAATCTGCCGCAAGCCCCAGTATCCCAGCCAGAACAGCACACCAACCAGCAGCATCGTCGCAGTGAGCAGCAGGAACAGCAGCCACACTGGCGTGACACTGACGAACATGCCGGTCACGTTGGCGACATGCGGTGCATCCCAATAGACATTGATGTCGCGTCCATACAGCGAATGCGACATCACTGCGCCGTAGTGACCGAAGACCAGCAGCACGAAGACCACGGTACAGGCTAGCAGCAGTCCGCGTGAAGGAGCACCGCGAAAGCGCTGCCACACGGCCAGCACGAGCAGCAAGGCCGCCGCCTCGACAGAAAGTTCGAGCGTCGGTCGTATCCAGAACGTCGGCCAGACACTGGCGAACGTCAATGCGCCGTTGACCAGTAGCAGAGCGACAAGTGGGGTGACCCAGCCAATGGGGCCTGTTGCGGATTTCAAATGGATTTTCCGGGTGAGATTACTGGCGTCGCGCTTCGAATTCGATGATCAGTTCAACCGTATCGCCGACCCAGCCGTTGTCGACGCCATACGTCATGCCGAAGTCGCTCCGCTTGAGAGTGCCTCGCGCCGACACTCCCATCACATGCGCCTTGTCGCCCATGGGATAGACCGCGCTTTTGTTGACAGCGGCTTCGAGTGTGAGCGGCCTGGCTATTCCCTTGAGTTCAAGCTGTCCTGCGACTGCAAAGCGTCGCTCGCCGATCGCACGAGCACTCTGTGCCGAGAAAGTCATGCGCGGGAACTTCGCCGCCGCGAGGAAATCGTCGCTGCGCAGGTGCTGATCGCGACGCTCATGCCCGGTAAAGACACTGGCGGTATCCACGGCGATACGCACGTCGGCGAGTGTATTGGTGGCTTCGTCGAAACTGTAGGTGCCGGTTGCCTTGCCGAACGATCCGAGGACTTTTGCATAGCCAATGTGTTCGACCAGAAAGGCGATGGTCACGTGCTCGGGGTCCAATTGATAGTGCGCGGGCGCCGCTGCCAGCACACCCGAACCCAGCATCATCAGGAACAACAGCAGGGGTTTCATGGTGCATCCTTCGCAGCAGTTGCGGAAACCGATTGAACGCTACGGGACGAGGAAAGTTTCCAGAGCCAGACGACATCGACCAGGAAAGAGCAGGCAAGGATACACAGAGTCACGGCTGACAGCAGGTCGCTGAGCGGCGAGGTTACGAACGGCAAGAGCACCGCCAGCATCACGGCGATCTGGATGACGCAGACGGTCTGCCGTCGGCGGCTTTGGGGGAGGGTGGCCCGCATCCACGGCAGGAACCAGCTCGCCGCAACGAACAGGTAACGCAGCATTCCAGAGAGCATCACCCACAGCCCGGCCTTGTCGAAGCTGAATGCCAGCAAGCTGAACAGCAGGACGAGCAGCGCATCCGTTTCCATGTCAAAGCGGGCGCCGAACGGGCTGGCCATCCTCGATCGGCGGGCGAGGTGCCCGTCGAACCCGTCGAGAACCAGAGACACGAGGCCAAGGGATACGATGACATAAGCAATGGCGGGGGTCGCCGTCTCGCCCAGAAAGCCGGCAATGGTGGAGTTGATCATTACCCGGCCCAGCGTAATGCGGTTGGCCAGGCCAAACTTCCCGAAAGGGTGATCGCGGATCAGCAAGGGTACGAACAGCAATGAACAGCCCACGAGCACCAGCATGGACCTGGCGACAAACGCCATCCCCAACCCCAGCCCTGTCGACAATCCTGTCGTCAGCACCAGCAACAGCGCTGTGATCACGACCAGATTGCGCAACGCGCTGGCAACCAGCGCGCGGCGTACTGCTTCAGCTGTCAATGGAGAGGCCATCGCGTACACTTGGGCGGGTCACCTTGATCATTCCCTGCGCATTGTATTCTGCAAATCCATGATTGGTAGCGAGGCCGCCGCATTCTGGGTCACCGCCCCCGGCAAGGGCGAAATACACAGTGAGTTCATTGCCACGCCCGGTCAGGACGAAGTGGCTGTCCGTACGCTTTTCAGTGGAGTGAGCCGCGGCACCGAGGGCCTGGTCTTTCGGGGAGAAGTCCCCGTTGGCGAACACAGCCGCATGCGGGCCCCCTTCCAGGGCGGCGCCTTTCCTGCGCCGGTCAAGTACGGTTACGCGAATGTCGGAATGGTTGAAGAGGGTCCTGCGGCACTGCTCGGCAAGCCGGTGTTCTGTCTGTTTCCCCATCAGACGCACTATGTCGTCCCCGCCAGCGCTGTTCATGTCGTGCCCGCGGCTGTCCCTCCGGGCCGTGCCATTCTCGCGGCCAACCTCGAAACGGCCCTCAACGGCATCTGGGACGCGGCCATTTCGCCTGGCGATCGTATCGCCGTGATTGGTGCCGGTACAGTCGGTTCTCTGGTTGCGTGGCTGGCGGGCCGGATCACGGGATGCGAAGTCCTGCTTGTTGACATCAATCCCGCTCGTGAGCCGCTGGCGAGATCGCTGGGCGTGGCTTTCGCATCGCCTGCGCTTGCGCTCGAGCGATGGCCGCAACGTGCCGACAAGGTCATTCACGCGAGCGGCTCTCCGGAGGGCCTGCTTCTGGCACTCAAGCTCGCCGCGTTCGAAGCAACGATCGTCGAGATGAGCTGGTACGGGACACGAGAGGTGCCGTTGCCGCTCGGCGAAGGTTTTCACGCATTGCGTCTCACACTCAAAGCATCGCAGGTGGGAAGCATCCCTGCCTCACACCGGGCGCGCTGGAACTATCAGAGGCGGCTCGCGTTGACGCTTGAATTGCTGTCTGACCCGCTGCTGGACCTGCTGATCAACAGCGAGAGTGCCTTTGCCGAACTCCCTGTCGTCATGCCCCGCCTTGCACAGGGTGCGGGAGACGTTCTCTGCCACCGCGTCATCTACTAGTTCCAGGTTCCCCATGTATTCAGTCAGCGTTCGCGATCACCTGATGATTGCCCACAGTTTTCGCGGCGAAGTCTTCGGGCCGGCACAGCGTTTACATGGAGCCACATTCGTGGTCGATGTCGAATTCCGGCGGCGAGAGCTCGATGCGGATGGCCTCGTCGTCGATATCGGCCTGGCAAGCCAGGCGTTGCGCGAGATCGTGGCCGCGTACAACTACCGCAATCTCGATGACGTGCCGGAGTTCTCCGGCAAGAACACGACCTCGGAATACCTGGCCCGTGTGCTGTTTGACCGCATGGTTGAACGGATTCGCGCGGGCACACTCGGGGCTGCCGCCGCGCAGGTTGCAGGACTCAAGGTCGTGATCCATGAGTCGCATATCGCCTGGGCAGCTTTTGAAGGTCAGGTTGCTTGACCGGGATACGCTCGCTGTCATTTCTGGTGCCCGGCGATCTCAATACGCGCACGGGTGGCTATGGATACGATCGGGAGATCATTGCCGGTCTGCGTGCAGTGGGCTGGCATGTCGACGTGCATCTGCTGGATGTCAGTTTCCCCTTTCCCACGGAGTCCGCGTTGCAGTCCGCGCGTGCCGTGCTCGCCTCGATTCCGGGCAATGCGCTCGTCATGATCGATGGCCTCGCGTACGGGGCCATGCCGGGTCTTGCCGAAGCTGAAGCCAGGCGCCTGAAGTTGATCGGCCTCGTGCATCATCCGCTTGCGCTGGAAACAGGGCTGGCTGAACCGCAGATTCTTGAATTCAGACACGGTGAACGCAGGTCGCTCGCGGCTGCGCGCGGCGTCATCGTCACGAGCGTGGCCACTCAAGGCGCCTTGCAGGACTACGCTGTACCTGCGGTTCGCATTGCGGTCATTGAACCCGGCACGGCTTCTGCGCCGGTTGCGCCGGGTTCAGGAACATCGACGCTGGCGCTGTTGTGCGTGGCCAGCCTCACAGCGCGCAAAGGCCACGACGTGTTGTTTGCGGCGCTGTCCGGGCTCCGTGACCATGACTGGCGCCTGGTCTGTGTTGGGGGGACGATGGGCAACGACAGCACAATGCAGAGAATGCGCGCGGAGGTTGACGCGTACGGCATTGGTGGTCGCGTGACCTTTGCGGGTGAAGGGGACGATGCGCTCGTTGGCTCTGCCTATGCTGCTGCGGACGTTTTCGTTCTGCCAACGCGCTATGAGGGCTATGGCATGGTGGTGGCGGAAGCGCTGGCTCGAGGCTTGCCGATCATCAGTACCCGGACGGGGGCAATCCCGGAACTGGTCGGTGAGCAGGCGGGAATCGTCGTCACACCTGGAGACAGCCACGCTTTGCAGACTGCGCTGCGACGTCTGTTCGATGAGCCGGGGCTGCTCGATACTCTGCGGCAAGGTGCTCTCATCGTGCGGGAGCGGCTGCCGCGCTGGCAGGACTCCGCGAATAAACTGTCTGCCTTCCTTGAAGGAATGGCATTTCCATGACCGGCTTCAGCGTGGACTGGCTGTCACTGAGGGAACCCGCTGACCGGGATGCCAGACCCTTGCGGCTTATCGACTGGCTTACTCCTGCCCTTGAGACCAGGACCCAACGCATTCTCGATCTGGCAACCGGAACTGGAGCGAATCTGCGCTACCTCGCCCCCCGCCTGGGTGGCATGCAGCACTGGGTTCTGGCCGACTACGATGCCAGGCTGCTGGATGCCATTCCTTCGCGGCTCGGCGCATGGGCCCGACAACAGTCCATTGAATTGACGGGCGACGTCCAGGGGCTTCGCCTGCGTGGCGCCGCACTCGATTGCCGAATCGAGCGTTTGCGCGTCGATCTTGCCACGCACCTCGATACGATCGACTGCAGCGGTTTCGATCTGGTCACCACTGCCGCGCTTCTGGATCTGGTCTCCGCGGCCTGGCTGGAAACGCTGGTGCGCCGCTGCGTGGATGCCGGGTGCGCGATGCTGTTCGCTCTCAATTTCGATGGCCGAATCCTGTTCAGTCCAGCCGAACCGGAAGATGCCCGGGTCCGCGACCTCGTGAACCAGCATCAGCGCACTGACAAGGGGTTCGGTCCGGCATTGGGTCCTGACGCTGCCGCCAACGCCGTTGAGCTGTTGCGGCTGCTGGGTTACGAGGTAGCAGCAGAGCACAGTGATTGGCGGATCGGCGATACGCAGCCGCACCTCCAGTCAGAGCTGATCGCCGGGTGGGCAGCAGCGGCTTCTGAGATGTCTGCAACCGAGGCAGTCGCCCTCTCTGCCTGGCGCGACAGGCGGCTGGCACATATACAGGCGCGACGCTCATATCTCGTGGTCGGCCATCTGGATGTGGCTGCGAGACCCCCATCAGGAGGTACGATAGGGGTAGTGAATCCAGGGGCAACGCGAGTATCGCCGTGAAGAATCTGCCGTTTCATCGTCGCTTGTCATTTGCCGTCGCCGGCATTGTCGCCGCTCTGCGCACGGAAAAGAGCTTTCGGACGCAGATGCTCGCTGCGATCGCAATTCTGCTCGTGCTTGGCTGGCTGCAACCCGCACCGGTCTGGTGGGGCCTGATTGCGCTGGCGATCGCGGGAGTATTTGCCGCGGAACTCATCAACACCGCAATCGAGTCGCTTGCCGATCACCTGCACCCGGAGCAACACCCGCTCATCAAGGTTGCCAAGGACTGCGCGGCGGGAGCAGTGTTGATCGCGAGCCTCGCGGCGCTGGCAGTGGCTGCAGCGTTTCTCAGCAATGTACTAACGTAGCGGCAGGCTGTAGGAAAGCAGCAGCCCGCCGTCTATCGGCAGCAGACTTGCCGTCGCTTGCCGGTGGGTATGGTCACGGCGATTCATGACGAATAGTGCCGTGCTGTAACCCAGAGCCGCTCCGGCTACGACGTCCGATGTCCAGTGGGCGTTGTCCTTGACTCGCAAGTAAGAGGTACCCACGGCGGCACCGTACCCCACGATGCGGCGAATCCAGCGATAGCGGTCGCTGCCTGATTCAGCGAATACAGTGCCAATCGCAAAGGTCAGGCTCGCATGCGCGGAGGGAAACGAATCACCGCTCGCGAACCATTGATCAGGATCGGCAGTGTCGTAGGGCCGCTCTCGGCCGAGTGCATACTTGAAAAGGGTAGTGCTGGCTGCAGTGAGAATGCCGGCTTCCAGCATCGTTCCCGTTTCGTAGTACCCGTCCTTGCTGTCGATCATGGCGGCGTAGGCCCAGGTCCCCACCAGCATGACGGCCATCGGAATGGCGTCACGGGTGCCATTCGAGTCGTTGCCACTGAGGTCTGCCGCGGACCCATCCACGAAGTGGTCGCGGACGTCGTCATCGAATTGATGCGCTACTGCGATGGCGGCCATCGTGGTGCCGAAGTACAGCCAGTCGGTCTGGTCCCAGCGTAGCGGCGCGGTGAAGTAAAGGCGCGTGTCCTCCAGGGCAGTCCTCGCCTCGAACATCTGTGCGTAACCCGGTCTGCTCAGTATCAGACAGGCCAGAAGTGACAGAACGGTTGCCGTGGCGCGCAAATGGCAGTGCTTGTTCCTGGGAGGCATGGAGTTCCTGGTATGCGGGCGCTCGTCGGCGCGGGTCGAGCCCACCCGCCGGGTGTTGGACGCCGATATTCGCGCAAAACAATCGTGGATTGTCGTCGAAAAGGCTACCTTCAGCATCTGGGTAATGAGGAGACGCTGTGATGGCTCATGTGACTGCGACGATCGGAACCACGGCCTATGCGGTCAACATCGTGTCGGGGACGCATTCCCTGGTTGCCGATGAGTCCGCCAGACTGGGTGGGCAGGACGCCGGACCTGCTCCTTACGATCTGCTATTGGCCAGTCTCGGTGCCTGCACCGCCATCACGCTGAAGATGTATGCCGATCGCAAGGAGTGGCCATTCGAGAGCGTGCACGTTGATCTGAAATTCAGCAGGGAGGACAAGCGCGGCCGGATCGATCGCACGATTACCATCAAGGGCGGCCTTACCGCCGAGCAACGTGCCCGGATGGCAGAGATCGCAGAAAAGACGCCCGTGACGCTTACGCTCAAGGAAGGAGTGGATCTACATTCGGAGGTCCGTTGATCGCAGACCTGATTCAGACTGCGCCCAGCTTCTGGATGGTATGGGCGCCAGTGGCCAGCGCGACGTTCTTGGTCTCCATGTAGAAGTCGAATGAATAATCGCCGCCGTCGCGACCGATGCCGCTCGACTTGACGCCGCCGAAGGGTGTCGGCAGATGCCGGACGTTTTCCGAGTTCACCCAGATCATGCCGGCCTCCAGCCGATTCGATACTCGCAGGGCTCGCTGCACATCTCGCGTCCAGAGATACCCTGCCAACCCGTATTGCACATCGTTGGCGATGGCGATGGCCTCCGCCTCGTCCTTGAATTCCAGCGCTGTGAGTACCGGCCCGAAGATCTCCTCCTGTGCGATGCGCATGCCGGCCTTTGCGCCAGTGAACAGCGTTGGCGTGACGTAGTGGCCGCCACCCGGGCCTTCGGCAGCGACACCGCCCACGGCGATGTTCGCGCCATCGGCTTTGGCGATCTCGAAGTACGACAGCACCTTGGCGCGATGTCGCGGATGGATCAATGGGCCGATCTCGGTCGCCGGATCGAGTGGGTGTCCGATCTTGAGTTTGCGCACCCGCTCCGCGAGGCGTTCCAGGAACATGGGTGCAATGGACGACTGGATCAGCAGGCGGCTCGAGGACGTGCACCGTTCGCCGTTCAGGCTGAAGATCATGAACACCACTGCATCGAGCGCGCGGTCGAGATCCGCGTCGTCAAACACGATGACCGGGTTCTTGCCACCCAGTTCGAGGTGCAGCCGTTTGAGCGTGTTCGAACCCTGCCGCATGATGGCTGCGCCGGTCGACGTTTCGCCCACGAAGCCGATGGCCTTGATGGCCGGATGCTCGGTCAAAGCCTTGCCGGCCTTTTCACCCAGACCCTGCACGACATTCAACACACCCGGGGGCAGACCCGCTTCGAGAGCAATTTCGGCCAGTACCTGCGCATTCACAGGACTCCATTCCGCAGGCTTGTGAACCACCGTGCAGCCCGCGGCCAGGGCCGGCGCAATCTTCCAGGTGGACAGCATGAAGGGGGTGTTCCAGGGCGTAATGACCCCCACCGGGCCAATGGGCGAGCGCGACGTGTAGTTGAGATGGGTTTCCGTCGGCAACGCCAGGCCGTCGCGAGCGCCTGGCGCAAGATCCGCAAAAAAGCGGAAATTCTCTGCACCACGCAGCGCTGCTTTCGACATGAACTTGAGCGGCTGGCCGGCATCCCAGCCCTCCATCAGCGCGATCTCGTCCGCCCGTCGCTCGATCGCATCGGCAATCGCATGCAGGAGTGCTTTGCGCTTTGCGCCGGGCATGTCGCGCCACGCAGGAAAAGCCGCAGAAGCTGCCTTGGCGGCCAAGTCGATGTCTGCGGAGGTACCGCTGGCCACGTTCGCGATCAGCGAGTCATCGACCGGCGAACGCGTCTCGAATGTGCCACCATCCGCGGCGGGCTGTGCCTTGCCGGCGATGAGATGCTGGAGCCCTTCCTTCTGCAATCGCGCCAGAATGGGCTTTACCTTTTCGAGATTGGCCGTTAATGCTGCAGACATGAAATGCTCCCGATCGCGCCGCAACAGAGTGGTGTCGAAACGTCGCTAAATGTTAACATGTGAACGGAATTTTGATATCCGGGAAGTGATTGTGAGCACTGCAACAAATCTGCCCGTCCATCTCTGTCTGCGCGGCTTGCCGCAGCCCCTGGAAGGCGAAGTCGAAATCGCCGGCAATGGCGTGGTCATAAAGGGGCAGAGATTCGTCGCCGGCGAGCTCGCGTGGGATGTCCCGACGCGCGGCACCGTCTATGGCGTTGCGCTCAATTTTGCAGGAGTGCGCGCGGCGAGGGAAGCCACGTTTACCGTTCCTCCCTACAACGCCCCTCCGCAGGCGCCCGTTCTGTACATCAAGCCGCGAAATACCTGGGTCGCGCATGGGGTACCAGTGCCGCTGCCCGCGGATGCCGTGGAGGTTGAGGTCGGCGCGACGCTTGGTATCGTGATTGGCAGAGGCGGGCGCAGGATCCCCCGCACCGAAGCAAGGGACTGCATAGCCGGCTATACGATCGTCAACGATGTGACCCTGCCCCATGAGAGCATCTTCCGCCCGCCGCTGCGCTACAACTGCAGAGACGGTTTCTGTCCGATCGGGCCCTGGGTCGCCTCCCGCGAGGCATTGCCCGGCGTCGACTCGCTGGCAATTCGCGCCTATGTGAATGGCGAGTTGTGCATGCACGACAGTCTGGCAAACCTGCATCGCCCGATCGATGCACTCATTGCGGACATCAGCGAGTTCATGACGTTGCGGACGGGCGATGTCCTCATGGTCGGGGTACCGGGTGGCTCGGTCCGCGCCCGTGCGGGCGACCTGATGGCGGTCGAAATCGACGGGCTCGGGCGGCTCGAAAATACGCTGGTTCCGGAAGCGGAGTTGCTCGCGCGGGTGGCTTCGTGAGGCACGCCCGTGTTGTATGGGGCGGCGCTATCCACGCTGCAACGGAAGCCCCTGGTGGGTTGCGGCTGGCGGGTGGCCGGGTGGTCGCGGAGTCTGCGGTCACGTGGCTGCCGCCTGTCGTACCGGCCACGGTGTTCGCCGTCGGGCTTAATTACGCAGATCATGTGAAGGAACTTGCGTTCAAGCCCTCGCAGGAGCCTCTGATATTCCTGAAGAGCGGCGATGCCATTGCCGGCCACGGGGGACTGACTGAGAGGCCTGCAGGCGTCAAGTTCATGCACTATGAATGCGAGCTGGCAGTGATCATGGGACGGCCCGCCTCCAGGGTGCCGCGTGACCGGGCTCTCGAATACGTCGCTGGCTATGCGGTTGCCAACGACTATGCGATTCGCGACTATCTGGAAAATTATTACCGTCCGAACCTCAAGGTAAAGAACCGCGATGCCGCCACGCTGCTTGGGCCCTGGATGGTGGACGCGGCCGACGTCCCGGATCCGCAGAACCTGGTCCTGCGCACGCTGGTCAATGGCACGGTGACGCAACAGGGCAACACGCGGGACATGATTTTCAGCTGTGCCCACCTGATCGAATATTTGAGTGCTTTCATGACGCTCGGGCCCGGCGACATCATTCTGACCGGAACCCCTGAAGGGGTTGTCAACGTCAACGTTGGCGATGAAGTGGTGACCGAGATCGACGGAATCGGCCGGCTGGTCGGTCACATTGTCGCCGAATAGCGGGAGATTTCGATGGCTCACTTTATCGTGGAGTATTCCCGCAACATCGCTGCGGACGCCGATATTCCCGGTCTGTTGCGCAAGGCAGTTGCTACCATGATGGCGCAGGGAACGGTATTTCCGACGGGAGGGCTGCGGGCCCGCGCTATCGAATTCGCGGACTACTGCATTGCCGATGGCGCGGGCGACTATGCTTTCGTGCATATCACGGTCAAGATGGGGGCTGGGCGCGATGCGGAAACCAGACAACGCGCCGGCGATGCATTGTTCGACATGGTCAAGGGGCATTTTGCGGACCTGACCGCGCGGCGCCTGATCGGATTGACGATGGAGCTGTATGAGTTTCCACCGCCCGGCACGTGGAAGCACGGCAATCTGCATGAACACCTGCGCAAGAACGCCAGGCCTTGATTGCGTTGAGGAGATGAGCTGCACATGACGACCGTAACCGGCGAGAAGCGCACGCTGAGCCAGCCGCAGGCCCTCGCGTGTGCGGAACGCATCGAGCGGGCTGAACGCACCCGGACGCAGATTCGGCAGCTCAGCCTCGAGCACCCGGGCATGACGATAGACGATGCCTACGCGATTCAACGCGAGTGGGTTGCCATCAAGATTGCGGCCGGACGAACGCTGAAGGGCCACAAGATCGGACTGACTTCGCGAGCCATGCAGGTGTCGTCGCAAATCACGGAGCCGGACTACGGCGACCTGCTCGATGACATGTTTTTCGACCAGGGCGGCGACATTCCTTTCAGTTGCTTCATCGTGCCACGGGTCGAAGTGGAGCTGGCCTTCATCCTCGGCAAGCCGCTCTCAGGGCCGAACTGCACGATCTTCGACGTCCTGTCGGCGACCGAATACGTCGTACCCGCCATCGAGATCATCGATGCACGCATTCACCAGATCGATCCGGAGACAAAGGCGCCGCGACGGGTCATGGACACGATCTCGGACAATGCAGCCAACGCGGGGCTTGTGCTCGGTGGCCGGCCGATACGCCCGCACGACACCGATCTGCGCTGGATTTCGGCCCTATGCTATCGCAATGGCGTGATCGAGGAGTCCGGGGTCGCAGCCGCCGTTCTCAATCATCCTGCCAATGGCGTTGCATGGCTTGCAAACAAGTTCTCCCGATTCGGCAAGACGCTTGCCCCGGGGCAAGTGATTCTCGGTGGCTCCTTCACTCGTCCGGTGACGGCGCAAGTCGGTGACTCCTTCCATATCGATTACGGTCCTCTGGGAGCGGTCTCTTTCCGTTTTGTCTAGAGGTTTCTCAAGGCCCCATGCAATTTCCGACCAATACGTTCAAGGCGGCGCTGAAGGCAGGCAAACCGCAGATCGGGTTCTGGCTGGGCCTTGCCGATCCGTATTGCGCGGAGATCTGTGCTGGTGCCGGTTTCGACTGGCTGCTGCTCGACGCAGAGCATGGTCCGAATACCTTGCAGACGCTGTTGTCCCAACTGCAGGCAATCGCGCCCTATCCGTCGCATCCGGTCGTGCGGGCGACGCTGGGCGATACAGCACATATCAAGCAGTTGCTCGATATCGGCGCGCAGACATTGCTGGTACCGCTGGTGGAAACTGCTGCGCAAGCTGCAGAGCTCGTCCGCGCTACAAGGTACCCGCCCGCTGGTGTACGCGGTGTAGGCAGTGCGCTGGCACGCGCGTCCCGCTGGAACCGCATAGGCGACTATCTGCAGAAGGCTGATGACGAGATCTGTCTGCTGGTGCAGGTCGAGTCTGCCGCAGCGCTCAGGAATGTCGAGGCCATTGCCAGAACAGAAGGAGTGGATGGTGTGTTCATTGGGCCTGCTGATCTGGCGGCTTCGCTCGGCTTTCGCGGCAATCCCGCTCACCCGACGGTACGCGACGCGATCGATCAGGCCATCCGCACGATCGTTGCCGCAGGCAAGCCCGCCGGAACATTGTCGGCCGACGAAACGGTCGCGCGCAGGTCGATTGCCTCGGGATGTACTTTCGTGGCCGTCGGCGTCGACACGACAACGCTTGCGCGGGCAACATCCAGCCTTGCTGAACGCTTCAAGTCGACCAGCACGACCGGGGTCGCCCCAACCGATATCCCACACGGCAGTGTGTACTAGGAATTGCCGTGGCCCTGAGAAGCTTAAGCAGGTCGCTGACGTTGTCGCTGCTCAAGGCGCGCGAGAGTGCGATGGCGTACTTTCGTCCGCTGCTGAACGAGGCCGGCCTGACGGAACAGCAATGGCGTGTGATCCGGGTCCTGCAGGATCATCGCAAGATGGAGTTCCGCGAGCTGTCGCAGATCTGCTGTATCCAGCCACCGAGCCTCACCGGCATTCTCACGCGGCTCGAACGCGAGGCCCTCGTGCGTCGCAAGCGTTCGGCCACTGACCAGCGCCGGCTGCATATTTCGCTCACCCGCAAGGGTATTGCCAGATTCAATGCGCTCAGCGACCAGATCGAAGCGAGCTATCGGCTGCTGGAGAAGCAGCTCGGGCGGAGTCGATTCAGGATCCTGATGGAGGTTCTGGGCGAACTCAGCGAACTTGACACATCTGCCGCAGGCGCCAGAAAGCCCCTGCCTCGCAGATGACCTGGTTTACTGCGCGCCGGGGGCCGAGTTGAGGCGCGCATCCTCGAGGTAGTGCCGGCCCGCCCACAAGTAGAACCCTGCACCCAGTACGCAGACGAGCGATGCAATTGCCAGTGCGTAGCGCAGCGATTCGGCTCCGTACGTCCCGGACAGTGCGTCACTCAGGGCACCGACCAGCGGTGGTCCGAGCGCCAGCGCCGTGATGTTGGAAAAGAACAGCATGAAGCCGATTGCCAGGGCCCGCGACCGGACCGGCACGACCCGATGCACCATGGCCGAGTTGGGTCCGATCCAGACATAGCCGAGCGAGAAAACGCCGGCCAGGCCGATCAAGCCGATGGCCGGATCCCGAGCCAGCGCGGCCAGCAGGAAGGCCGGAAAGGCGAGACCCGTGGCGGCGACAGGGACATAGACTTCTGCCTTCGGATAGGAGCGCTTCAAATAGTCCGCCAGTGCGCCTCCACCGAAGGAGCCAATGGCGCCCCCAACGCCGGTGAACAGTGCCATCCAGCCACCGATCTGTGCTGGTGTGAAATGATGCAGCCGAATGAACATCGATGGCAGCCAGGCACCGCCGATGAACGTGATGCCGATGGCGCAGGCTGACCCGCAGACAATCTTGAAGTAGCTGGGACGGCCAAACAGCTTCTTCAGCGTTTCGCCCAGTGGCGGCATTTCCCTGGCCGCTTCCTGCAGGCCGTCGCTTGAGCCACGGACTGGTTCGCGAACGGTGAAGTACAGCAATAGCGCCACGAATACTCCTGGTATGCCGGCGACAAGGAATGTCACGCGCCAGCCATACGCCTGGCTGACGAATCCGCCGATCAGAAAGCCAAGGAAGGTGCCTAGCGCCACACCAGTGTTGAACAGTGCAATGGCGGTGCCGCGACGGGCATGCGTGAAGTAGTCGGCAATGATCGATTGCGAGGGCGGCGTGCCGCCTGCTTCGCCGATTCCTACTCCCATGCGCGCCAGGAAGAGCTGAATGTAGGACGTGGTGACACCGCAGATCGCAGTCAGGCCACTCCAGAGCAACAAGGCGACGGTAACGAGCCTGACGCGGTGCACCCGATCCGCCATCCGGGCGATGGGCAATCCCATCAACGAGTAGAAGAGAGCGAACGACGTGCCCGTCAGCAAGCCAAGCTGCGTATCGGAGATCTGCAGGTCCCGCTTGATCTGTTCACCCAGGATGTTGATGACGGAGCGATCGAGAAAGTTCAGGGAGTAGATCAGCAGCAGGACGAACACCACGTACCAGCTGTACGCCTTGTTCGCCCCGGAATCGTCCGCTGCTTCTGGATTGTTGGCCAAGTGAACTCCCCGGGGCTCGCAGCCATTCTTTATCTTGTGTTGCGGATGAAACGGGCCCGAGTCTAGTATGCGATCTGAGTCGAAGCAATCATGAAGATGGCAACGAGAGTGAACGGATTTCCAGTTGAACAAGGTTCGTGAAAACGCGGCACAGGCGCTGCGCGAAGTAAAAGACGGTGCGACGATAGCCGCGGGAGGCTTCGGTCTGTGCGGCATTCCGGAGCTGTGCATTGCAGCGCTGCGTGAACTTGGGCCCCGCAACCTCACCGTGTATTCCAACAACTGCGGCGTCGACGGCTTCGGACTCGGGCTGCTGCTCGCCAGCCGGCAGATCCGCAAGATGGTGTCGAGCTATGTCGGTGAGAACAAGGAGTTCGAGCGGCAGCTGCTCTCGGGTCAGCTTGAAGTCGAACTTGTCCCGCAGGGCACGCTTGCTGAACGGCTGCGCGCCGGTGGCGCCGGAATCCCCGCGTTTTTTACTCCTACCGGAGCGGGCACGCTGGTGGCGGACGGCAAGGAGGTACGTACCTTCGACGGCCGGGAATACATTCTTGAGCAGGGCATCCGCGCTGACTTCGCGATCGTCAAAGCCTGGCGCGGTGACCGCTACGGCAATCTGCAGTATCGGTTTGCTGCGCGCAACTTCAATCCGCTGTGCGCGGCTGCAGCCCGCGTCACGATTGCCGAGGTCGAAGAACTCGTTGAAGTCGGGCAGATCGATCCGGAACGTGTCGACACGCCCGGCGTATACGTGCAGCACATCATCGTCGGCGCGCATGAGAAGCGCGTCGAACGACGCACAGTGAGTGCGTGATTCATGCTGACACGTGAACAGATGGCGATGCGGGCGGCGCAGGAATTGCGCGACGGTTTCTACGTGAATCTCGGCATTGGTATCCCGACGCTGGTGGCGAACTACGTTCCACCGGCCGTCGAAGTCGTCCTGCAGAGTGAGAACGGTCTGCTTGGCTCGGTCCCTATCCCACTGAAGATGCGGTCGATGCCGATCTGATCAATGCCGGCAAGGAGACGGTGACGCTGCTGCCGGGGGCCGCGGTTTTCGACAGCGCGGCAAGCTTCGCCATGATTCGTGGCGGGCATATCGATCTCGCGATTCTTGGCGCGATGCAGGTCAGTGAATTCGGCGATCTCGCCAACTGGATGATCCCGGGCAAGATGGTCAAGGGCATGGGCGGGGCAATGGACCTCGTAGCCGGGGCGCGTCGCGTCGTCATCGTCATGGAGCACAGTGCGCGCTCAGGTGAACTCAAGATCCTGAGGCAGTGTTCGTTGCCCCTGACGGGTAAAGGCGTGGTGAACCGGGTCATCACCGATCTCGCTGTGTTCGACGTCGGGCCGAAGGGACTCGAGCTGATCGAGATCGCCCCCGGCGAGCAACTCGATGTGATCAGGCAACGCACTGAGCCGGCTTTTCGCGTTTCGCCTGGCCTGCGCGATATCGGCGTATAAGCCCGCACAGCCGGTCATGCCCCGGCGGGAATTGCGATGCCATCGTTACCGCAGCTCTATACCTATTTTCGCAGTTCGGCCGCGTACCGGGTCCGAATCGCGCTCAATATGAAGAAGCTCGACTATGAGCCGGTGTTCCGGCATCTGGTGCGCAATGGCGGCGAGCATCGAACGCGCGACTATCTGGAACTGAATCCCGACGGGCTGCTGCCGACATTCATTCACGATGGCGTCGTGCTGACGCAGTCACTCGCCATCATCGAATTCCTCGAAGAGCTGTACCCTGAGCCGCGACTGTTGCCCACCGGGGCTGCCGAACGAGCGCATGCGCGGTCGATTGCACTGACCATTGCCTGCGACATTCATCCGATCGTCAACCTGCGCGTACAGCAGTATCTGGGAGCAGAACTGCACGTTGATGAAGAAGCCGTGCGTCGCTGGTACCGGCACTGGGTTGAAACCGGCCTCAAGGGCATCGAAGTGCGCATGCAGCGAAGCCCCGGCGATGGCCGTCATCTGGTGGGCAATGGCGTGACGATCGCTGACCTGTGCCTTGTGCCCCAGATGTTCAATGCCCGGCGCATGAATTGCGACATGTCACTGTTTCCGCGCCTGGTGGCCATCAGTGAATATCTGGAATCCCTGCCCGAATTTGCCGCGGCAGCGCCCGGCGTTCAGCCGGACGGTACTGGAGCCGCTTGATAGGACTCCCTGCCTCAGTTGCCGTAGAACCGTAACCGGGAGTGAGCTATAACTCCCGCATGACTCACAACCCGCCCGGATTCGTGATCGAAAACCGCGAGCAGCTCGTCAATCTGCTGGCCGAAGCCGCGGAGATCGAGCACAACCTGATGTGTTGCTACCTACTGAAGGACTTGCTGCCATGCCTGCTTCCGACACACCCGCGACCCCCGCCAATCAACCCGTTGTCGCGACGGCGATCCCTCCTTCAACCATCGTCGATGGCGTTGAATCGGTGGAGGGCAGGGCACTCACACTGCAATTCGAAGCCAGACGTTGCATTCATTCGCGGCACTGTGTGCTGGGTGCACCGCAGGTGTTCAAGGCCAATGTCGAAGGACCGTGGATCGATCCGGATGCCGTGAATCTTGAACAGCTGCTCACCGTTGCACACATGTGTCCCTCTGGTGCGATCCGCTATGTGCGCAAGGACGGTGGTGCGAATGAAGCCGCGCCACCGGTGAACCTGGTCCAGCTGCGTGAAAACGGACCCCTCGGTATCCGGGCCGATATCAGGCTCGCTGGGGTTGCGGCTGGCTATCGGGTAACGCTGTGCCGCTGCGGTCAATCGCAGCGCAAGCCGTTCTGTGACGGTAGCCACGTGGCCGCGGGCTTCACGGCATCGGGCGAACCTGCAACCCGGCCTTCAGAACCCCTGGCCGCACGCGATGGTGTGCTTGATATCCGCCCGCAGCGCAATGGTCCGCTCGTCGTTCGCGGAAATCTGGAAATCTGCGCCGGTACTGGCCGGACGATTGATCGTGTAACCGACACTGCGCTGTGTCGATGCGGTCACTCGGCGAATAAACCCTTCTGTGACGGCAGCCACTCGCGCGTGGGGTTCATGGCCGACTGACTACGCTCGATAGTTCTTGTCGACCGCCGCGGCCACCACGTCGTGTAGCGACTTGAGACCGAACGAAATGTCCTGGACGACGCCGTTCAGGAAGAACGTGGGTGTTGCGCGGATATGGCTGCGCCGGCCGCCCTCGATATCCTCACGAACCTTCTGCAAGTGGATGTGATCATCCATCTCGGCCTGATAACGCACCATGTCGAGGCCCAACTGCTCAGCATGGTGCATCAGGTCCTTAGGTCTGAGACGAGCCTGGTGCTCGAACAGCAGATCGTGCATTTCCCAGAACTTCCCCTGCGCACCGGCAATCTCCGCAGCCTCTGCGGCCAGCAACGCGTGGGGATGTGCTTGTTCCAGCGGAAAATGCCGGAAGATCACGCGCAAGTGACCGGCATGACGTTCAAGCAGCAGCTTGACCGCAGGAGCTGCAACCTTGCAGCTTGGACACTCGAAGTCGCCATACTCGACGAGGAACAGGCGCGCATGACTGTTGCCAGCCGTATGCTCGTTCTGCCCCACCGGCACTGCAAGCGTAGACGGAGAGTCGTGTGTAACTGGGCTCATTGAGAGGTTACTCCTTGATGGACACGGCGGCTGGTTGGCGGCAGCGCCACAGAATGACGACGCCAAGCAGCGCTGACACCAATGAGGCGCTGAACACCGCGATCTTCGCGGCTGCGAAATCAGAAGTTTCCGGAAAAGCCTGTCCCGCGATAAAGAGCGACATCGTGAAGCCGATGCCCGCCAGCGCACCAGCGCCCCATACCTGCGGCCAGGAGTACTCGGCTGGCTTGATGGCAAGACCCGCCTTCGCCGCCAGCATCGCTGCCAGCACGAGGCCGAGGGGCTTGCCGACCACCAGTCCACCGAGGATGGCGAGCATCAATGGTTCGTGGCCTTGCACCACGCTCAAATTGAGCAGTACGCCGGCATTGGCCAGGGCGAACAATGGCAATACCAGAAAGCTTGAACGCGGCTCGACATGTCGCAGCATGCGATCGGCGGGCGATTCCAGCCGGTCGTGAATCGCGTCGAGCGCCCGCAATGCGGGTAGAGACGGGCCGTGTCGCAATACCTCGCCCTCGCGTCTGGATTCGGCGTTCACGATCGAATTGGCCTGGACCATCAGCGCGCGCAGATTGGCGGGAGGTCGGGTCGGGATGAACATCGCGAGCAGCACGCCAGCCAGCGTGGCGTGCAGCCCCCCCGCGTGGACACACGCCCACAACGCAATGCCGAGCAGCAGATAGGGTGTCACGCGATACACGCCCCAGCGGTTCAGCAGCGCAAGAGAAGCAACAATGATCACTGCCCCGCCGAGATACCAGAAGTCGATGCCACTGGAATAGAACAGGGCCACGACGACAATGGCGCCAATGTCGTCGACGATGGACGCGGCCGTCAGGAAGATACGCAGCTCGATCGGCACTCGCTGTCCCAGCATCACGATCAGCGCCACCGCAAATGCGGTGTCGGTTGCCATCGGCACACCCCAGCCATGGGTCCATGAGCCGGACGGAATCAACAGCAGATAGATCAAAGCGGGCACGACCATGCCGCCCAGAGCCCCGGCGATTGGCAACGCGGCCGAGCGCTTGCTGGCGAGGTGCCCGACAGTGAATTCGCGCTTGATCTCAAGGCCCACGACCAGGAAGAACACCGTGAGCAGCCCGTCATTCACCCAATGTCGCAGCGACATTGAAAAATGAGCGCCGTTCAGCGTGATGCCGGCCTCCTGCAACCAGAATGCTTCAAAAGCCGCGCCGAACATCGTGTTCATGATCAGCACGGCTGCTATCGTCGTGAGCAGCAGCAGCATGCCCGTCGAAGGTGCCCAGCTAGCGAAATCAAGAGCGGCTGACCGCACGCGATGCCCGAGTGAACCGAGCATCGCATCCTTGAACGAACTTTCGTCCCAGGGGCCGTCGTACCGCCGGCCGTTGATGAAGAACGTCGGGGTGAAGCTCACGCCACTCGCCCGCGAACTGCGGATGTCGGCCTCTACGCGCGCCTTCGCGGCTTCTGCCGCCCCGTCAGCCTCCGTGTTGACACCGAGATCTGCGGCGACTGCTTGCAGATCGTCTTCCCTCAGCCGCTCGGAGCGCGTCATCAGTTCGACGTGCGCCCTCCAGAAACTGTCCCCGTCACGCGCATGTTCCACCAGCTCGGCAGACCGCCTGGCGAGATCGCTCCCCGTGAGGGGTCGATGCCTGAATACGTAGCGGATCCGCTGGCCCAGTTCATCGCGAAGTTCAGCGATGCGTTCATTGGCGGCGCGACAGTGCGAGCAGTCGTAACTGCCGTATTCCACCAGCGTGATCGGTGCATTCGCGGGACCCAGTACATGGTCAAAGTGGTCATCAACGGGTCGATCCAGACGATTGACTGCAGCCACCTCCGTCATCAAAGCGCTCCGCTGCGAGTCATCCGTTGATCCAGTCCGTCAAGCCTTCTCTGGCGTGCACTTCTTTCAAGGAAGGCATGGCACGCATCCGATTGATGTAGGGCAGCAGGTGCGGGAGTCGGGTGGCCGGCTTCGGCATGTTGCGCGACCAGCGAGTCAGCATCGTTGCGTAAAAGTCCGCAACAGTCATCTTCTGCCCCAGCAGGTACGGTCGCCCGTCAGCGAACGCAGCGTCCAGCCGTCCGAGCGCGGCTTCAATCTTTACCCGCGCGTGCTGCTGCGTCGGCTCGGAGTTTTCAGGTCCTGCCACTTCGTCCGAGTAGAACCACGCGCGGAACGCAGGCTGCAGCGTATTGGCCAGGAAGAAGATCCATTGCAGGTAGTCGGCACGCTCCGGAGATCCTCGAGCAGGCTCGAGGCCCGCCTGCGGATGCCGTTCGGCCAGCAGCATGAGCAGTGCCGCGCATTCGGCATGCGGTTTGCCATCGACAACCAGCGCCGGGACGTGACCGCTGGGATTGATTCTGAGGAATTCGGGCGACCTCTGTGCCTGAACCCTGAAATCCACGAGTTTCAGTTCGAAGGGGACATCGAGGTAAATCAGCAACCAGTGGACAGCAAGGCTCGCACTGCCCGGGGAATAGTAGAGGGTGTACATGGGGCAACAATACCTTGGAATCGCGTCGATCGTCAGTCTGGCATCTGTCACTGTCACTGGGTACTCTGCCAGGGTCGGTGGAGCAAGAGGGGATGGCGATGCGGACACTGAGCAGCTGTCGAGTGACACTGGCCGTGGTGGCTACGCTCGGCCTTGGCGGTTGCCAGCAACAGTCCGGCACGCCCCTCGAGGAAACGGCCGATCAGTTTGTCGAACGGCTCAACAGGGAGTTCGCGGCGCTGCATATCGAAGGTGCCCAGGCGGGTTGGGTCCAGGCGACCTACATCACGCCCGACACCGAGGCGATCAACGCCCGCACCAATGACAAGTTCCTCGCGTATTTCAACTCCGCCGTCGAGCAGGCAAAGCAGTTTGACGGTCAGCCGATGTCCGCTGGCAGTGCGCGTGCCATCGCGTTGCTGCGGCAGGGTGTCAGCTCACCAGCGCCCAATGATCCGGCGTTGCGAGCAGAACTGACGCAGCTCGACGCCCGACTCAAGGCGGCCTACGGAGAGGCCAAATTCTGCCTCGACGGCACAGCCCGATGCGAAAGCGTCGATTCGCTGGGCGAACGGCTGGGGGCTACCCGCAACTATGCAGAGGCAGAAAGGCTGTGGACAGGCTGGCATGACCAGGGTGCCGCGATGCGCAAGGACTATGAGCGCTTCGTTGAACTGGCCAACCAGGGTGCCCGCGAACTTGGATTTGCGGATATGGGTGCCCTATGGCGCTCCGGATATGACATGGAGCCTGCCCAATTCACTCAGGTGACCGAGAAGCTCTGGACGCAAGTCAGACCGCTGTATGACGCCATGCATTGCTATACACGTGTCCAGCTTGCGAAACACTATGGCGCCGACAAGGTGCGCGCGGGCGAACCCATCCCGGCGCATCTGCTCGGCAATATGTGGGGTCAGCAGTGGAACAAGATCTACGACGACCTGTTGCAGCCGTACCCGGCAGTGAAGGTTGAATCGGCCGATCGCGCGCTCAAGGAACAGAAGTGGGATGCGATCCGCATGACGAAGTCCGCCGAGAGTTTCTACACGTCACTCGGCTTTCCGGAGTTGCCACCGACATTCTGGGAACGCTCGATGCTCACAAGACCCCGGGACCGGGAAGTGGTCTGCCACGCCAGTGCCTGGACCATCGATACCAAGGAAGACGTGCGCATCAAGATGTGCATGCAACCGAACGAGGAAGAGCTCTTCACGATCTACCACGAGCTCGGACACATCTATTACGATCTGAGCTACAACAAGCTGCCCTACCTGTTTCAGGGCGGTGCTCACGATGGCTTTCATGAGGCGATTGGCGATACGGTCAATCTCTCCGTCACCCCCGGATATCTCGCGAGCATTGGCCTCGCACGTCCGGTGAAGCCGAGCAATGAAGCCGTGATCAACACGCAGATGAAGATGGCCGCCGAGAAAATTGCATTCCTGCCGTTCGGCAAGGTGATCGACGAATGGCGCTGGAAGGTGTTCGCGGGCGAGATCAAGCCAACCGACTACAATCGCAGCTGGTGGGAGCTGCGTCGACAATACCAGGGCATCGCGCCCGTCACGCCCCGCGACGAAACGCAGTTTGATCCGGCTGCGAAGTACCACGTTGCAGCGAATGTGCCCTACACCCGCTACTTCCTGTCCTACATTCTGCAGTTCCAGTTTCACAAAGCACTCTGTGACGCGGCCGGTTTCAAGGGACCGCTGCACGAGTGTTCGATTGCCGGCAACAAGGAGGCGGGGGCGCGACTGAGAGCCATGCTGGAAGCGGGTGAGAGTGAGCCCTGGCCCGATACGCTGGAAAAGCTGACGGGCACCCGCGAAATGGACGCGTCCGCCATCATCGAGTACTTCCAGCCGCTGCTCGCATGGCTGGCAGAGAAGAACAAGGGTCAGCAATGCGGATGGACCTGAACAGCCGTGCGTTCCCTGCCAGGTTGCTGGCCGTGATCGTAATTGCAGCGATCCTGATGGGTTGTCAGGGGCAGGTGTCAGTGGATCTGGCGACAGAACCGTCCGGCGACAAGTCACTCCGCAATGTTGTCGCGGATCTGCTCGGGGTCGAGCTTGCAAAGTCCGACGGTACGACCACAACCCTGGAATTCAGAATCAGCAGATCGATCGATTTACTTGAACTCCAGAACGGCAATCTGCTGACGCTGTTTACGAACGAGAACCTGCCAGTCGGAGTCTATACCGGCATCCGCCTGCTGTTCGGTACGAATGCCAGCAGCAATTTCGTTACCGATAACATCGCTCGCCGTTTTTCGCTGTTGCTGACCACCGGTGACTACGCCGCCATGGACTATACGGTGGAAGACGAGAAGAGCAGTCACGAATCGCTGACCCTGACACTGGATCTCAGGCAGTCGCTGAGCTTCGACACCACCACGGGCGACTATACGTTGCGACCGTACTTGCGTTCCGTCTCTGCCGCCGACGCCAGCACGCTTGCGGGCACAGTCGACATCAATTGCGCTTCGGGCACATCGCTACTGCAGGGCGGAGCGGTTTACCTGTTTCAGGGCCAGGACGTCGTGCCGGACGATCGCGATGGCAGCGGGGTAGAGCCTTACGCCACGGCATCCCTCTCGTTCAGTTCGCTGCTCGGGGAATTCACCTATCAATTGCTGGACCTGCCGGCCGGCGACTATACGCTCGCCGCAACCTGTAACGGCGACCAGGAAGATCCCACGGTCGACACGCTGCTCGATTTCCGCGGGACGCGGAACGTGCAGGTGGCTCGTGACAAGGTGATTACGCTCGATATCCAGGATTAGCCTCGCGTCCCCGGGCTCGTTTCGTCATCTGCGAGCAATAAATGCGCTCTACCCTGAGCCCGTTGAACCCTGACCGTATAGCCAGCAGAAGAGGGGGTATTCATGAGCGGTGCGCTTTACAGCCAGTGCTACGTCGAAGTGTTGCCCAATCCGGCGATTCTCTCGGGCTTCTTTGACCGGGGTATTCAGGTTCTGTCAAAACCTGGCGAACGTCGTTGCTGGGTACCGCTCGGCAATCTGCTGACCGCAGAGCAACAGCGCGAGTGGTGTTTCCTGCTGGAGTGCTGGTGCCTCTACAACAACGTTGACAGTCGACCTTACCTGCCGGCTCCCGCGCAGGGCAATTCCCATGACTTCTCGTCAGGTGGGCGGGGTCTGGAGGTGGCATTGACGCCGGCGCAGATCCTGGAATTCCTCGATTGGGCCTGCGCGGTGCCGCGTCATGAAAAGCCCGTCGTCACGCTGTCCGCACCGCACTTGCAGCGTCTGCGGGCCTTTCTCGCCGACGACGTGAATGCGGCCGACGAAATCCGCGTGATCGCGGCGCTGTCCTGAGCAGGATCATGCTGGCCTGAGTCTCGGCGGGATCGTATAAGATGCGGGCAATCCCGTTCTGATCCCTGCGCAACCCGGTTCGTGTTTGAGGAGCGGCAAATGTCCAGAACCGCATTTGGCCTGCTTGTCTTCCTGGCCGCCACGATCGCTTCGGGCGCAGAGTCCTGGACGGAGAAGCAGGCGCCCTTCCGCCTGTATGGCAACAGTTACTACGTTGGCTCGAAAGGACTCAGCTCCGTGCTGATCACCTCGGATCAGGGCCACGTACTGATCGATGGTGACGTGCCTGAGTCGGTGCCGCTGATTGCGGCAAGCATCAAGGCGCTGGGCTTCCGGATCGAAGACGTCAAGTACATCGTCAACTCGCATACCCACTTCGATCATGCGGGCGGCATTCCCGGCTTGCAGAAACTGAGCGGCGCGACTGTCATGGCCAGCACCTGGAGTGCAGCTGCGCTGAAGCATGGCGGTGGCGCGTCGGACGACCCGCAGTACAGTCCAGATCGCCAGTTTGAGCCCGTCGACAAGGTCCAGGTCATTTTTGACAACGCGATCCTGAAGCTCGGCCCCATTGCGATGACCGCGCACTACACCCCCGGCCACACACCGGGCGGCACCACGTGGAGCTGGCAATCCTGCGAAGGCAGCCGCTGCCTGAATCTTGTCTATGCCGACAGCCTGAATGCCATCAGCAATGAAGGCTTCCGCTTCAGCGATCCGGTGAATCGCAAGTATTTCGAAAAAAGTTTCACCGTATTCGACAAGCTCCGCTGCGACATCATTGTCTCCGCGCATCCCGAGGCGTCAGGACTATGGGAGAAGTTGGCGAAGCGGGAGAAAGGCGATGCGAATGGACTGGTGGATGCCGGCGCGTGCAAGGCGTATGCAGCCGGAGCGAGGGGCAGGTTGGAACAGCGGCTGAAGATGGAGTCACAATGAAGCGCTTTGTCCTGATTGCGGCGTGTGCAGTTCTTGGTGCCTGCACGACGTTCAAGTTCGGTGGTGGCGAAACGACGACCGTCGAGCATGAAGGCGGCGCGGATGTTGCGCAGGACCTCGCCAATCGAGCCTGCCGCCGCGTCGGCAATCAAGGTGCAGAGGTGATATCGACGGTCAACAAGAAACCTGACCTGCCGCCGGGCAGTGGCACTCAGGTGAGTACGTTTCGATGCCGCACCAGTGCTGGACCGTAGCGGCTGTAATTTCAAAGGACTGTGGGCGGCGGGTAGTGCTGCAGGATGAAACGCCGGGAATGTCCGGAATCGACCCAAAGCGGATAGTTGGCAGATGAAGTGCTATTGCAAACGTTGAAAACGGAAAAGCGCAACTCAACGGGACTCAAGAGAGGAGGGCAGACAGTTAGCAGGATGTACGACGCAATTGTCGTGGGCGCGCGCTGTGGGCGGTTCGCCAACGGCAATGCTCCTGTCACGCAGGGGCTACCGCGTTCTATTGGTCGATCGCACCAGCTTTCCAAGCGACACGCTCCACCCATGTCGTGCAGCCACTCGCCGTCGCCGCCCTTGGCAGATGGGGACTGCTGATCGCCTGGTGGCAACGGTATGGCCGCCAATTGATACGTACACATTTGATTTCGGCCCTTTCACGCTGACGGGAGCCCCGGGTACAAACGATGCTCCCGTCGCCTATTGCGCAAGACGGACTATCCTGGATAACCTGCTGGTCGACTCTGCAGCTGAGGCCGGTGCGGAGGTGCGGGAGGGATTCTGGTTGAGGAATTTGGTGATCGAGGAGGGTCGCGTCGTTGGTATCGAAGGTCATTCGAAAACGGCAGCAGGGTTACGGAGCGCTCTCCATCGTCGTTGGCGCGGATGGCCGGAATTCCTGGTGGCCGAAGCAGTCCGCGCCGAGAAATACAATGAGAGCCGCCACTGCTTGCGCCCTATTACACCTATTGGAGCAACCTTCCAATGCGGGGTGGTTCGAGACCTATATCCGGCCGAATCGCGGATTTGCGGCGGCGCAAACCCACGACGATCTGACAATGGTGGTGGGCGGATGGCCCTATTCTGAATTCTCAACCAACAGCAAGGACATTGAAGGCAACTATCTCAGACTGTTCGATGCCGTCCCCGCGTTTGCCGAGCGTGTACGCGGTGCGAAACGCGAAACACCTTTTGCAGGCGCGCCTACCCCAATTTCTTTCGCAAGCCGTACGGTCCCGGTTGGGCGCTTGTCGGCGACGCGGGCTACCTCAAGGATCCGATCACGGCGCAGGGAATCAACGATGCTTTCCGTGACGCCGAGTGTTGCGCAAACGCGCTGGACCAATCGTTCACTGGCGCACTGCCTTTCGACCAGGCGATGAGTGACTACCAGCGTGTACGTGACGATAAGGTGCTGGCGATGTACGAATTTACATGCCAGCTGGCTACGCTGGAACCGCCACCTCCTGAGATGCAGCAGTTGTTTGGCGCGATTCATGGCAATCAGGACGCCATGGACGGCTTTGCGCAAATGAATGCCGGTACTCTCTGCCCAGCGGAGTTCCTGTCGCCAGCCAATATAGGTGCAATTGTCGCAAGGCAGAGGAATAAAGGGGAAGGATTTATTTGTCGGATCGATGTCCGCTCCTGGCCGATTCCAGCCAATTTTTAAAAGACGATCGGTCAATCTAAGTCGTCGGCAGGCTGGAAAGCCGAAAGGCTGGCTTCAACGCTGAAATTGGGCCGTTCAACGCCCGAAACGGAGTATTCGCCACAAACTTTGGCGTGCGATCGCCAGTGAGAACAACAATGTGCTTATGGAAGCACCCCCAAGTATTTCCCTGATCGGCTGGCTGCACACCACAGCCTATTTCATCGCGATGATTTCTGGAGCGATGCAGTTTCTTGGGGTGAAAGGTACGCCCAGACACCACACCCGGGGCGAGGTCTATTTCTACTCGATGGTCATTGCGAACTTCTTGGTAGTGTTCATCTACAAGATGGATGTGATCCCGCGGCCCGGGCAAGGGCCTTACTTCGGACCGGTATTCGGAGTGGTCCACTGGCTTGCGATGATCACATTGGCTCTGGTAGTGGCGGCGCGGTTGCGGCAAGCCGCCAGCACCACGCCTTCTTCGCCTACTTTCACCCTATCTGCATGATCGTCACGTATTGGTTTCTGCTGGGCGGGGGAATCAATGAAGCCTTCATACACATCGACTGGGTACGTGACGCCGGCCTCGTAGTGTCCCCAGGGGCCCAGCGTATAGGGCAGTTGAAGCTATTATGGGTCCTCCAACTTGCTCTTGACGCCCTCGTCTTGATTGCAGTGGTGATGGTGGTCCTCCAGGTACGCCGATTTCGCCGACGAGCGCCGTCCGGCTCAAGCCAAACGGCACTGCCCGAGGCAGACTGAATTCTGGAAGAGTAGACTTTATGCGCCATGCGCGCATTCGCAGGATCCGAACACTTGGTTGACGACGAGTGGGCTCCGGCCGTTTCGGTGCCGATTCGGCCTGCGGCCATGGAACACCCTGTGAGGATGAATGGCTGGAACGGCTACCGCTGGGCATTCCTGGCCTGGTACTTGATCTCTTTCTTCGTCTGGAACGGGGCCTTGTTCGCCTTGGCTTCCCGAAATCTCTTCCCGGGCCCGATAGGCGTTGGCATGCTGCTTTGGCCTTTGGTTGTGGTGGTCTGCGCTCTGCCGTTTGTATGGATTTTCGAGCACCGATCGGAAGAACGGCATCAGCGCGAAATCGCCAAGCTGGAAGCGCATCGCCAAGAGGTGAATCTGCAACTGCTTGTCTTGCAAGCACAGATTGAACCGCATTTCCTGTTCAATACACTCGCTTCAATACGAGCGTTACTGCGCGAAGACGTCCGCCAAGCCGAAGTCGCCATGGATGCTCTCGTACAACACCTGCGTGCAGTCCTGCCGATAATGCGGGAGGAAGTCGGCACATCAACTCTCTCGGCGCAGCTAGCCATCTGCAGCAGCTATCTCCAGCTCATGGCGATCCGCCTGGAGAACCGACTTGTGTGGCGAATCGACATGCCCGACAGGCTGATGGATGCAGACGTTCCTCCACTGATGTTGCTCACATTGGTCGAGAATGCGATCAAGCACGGAATCGAGCCACTCGTCGGGGCCGGAGAGATCCATATCGAAGCCAGTAGGATCTCGCGTCCTGCTGGCGCGTTCATCGAGATCCTTATTCTGGACACGGGAGTCGGACTTGCAGCCGGCTCGCGCATGGGACTGGGACTCCAGAATCTGCACGAACAATTGGCACTGCGATATGGCGATCAGGCAACTCTCGCACTGGATGGCCGGTTGCAAGGTGGCACCCGCGTTCCCTGATCCTGCCTTTGACCGGAGTACCCGCCGCATGAACCCAACGGCGATCATTGCCGAAGACGAAGGTCCGCAGCGGCGCGCCCTTTCTCGACTGCTGAGGACATGCTGGCCGGAATTAGAAGTTGTGGCCGAGTGCTCGGACGGGACCACCGCAATCGCAGCTTTGGAGCGCACGTCCATCGGTTGCATTTCTGGATATTCGTATGCCTGGCGTAGATGGTATTGAAGTAGCCCAGCAGGCATGCAAGACGGGGCATGTTGTCTTCACCACTGCGTATGAACAGCACGCGATCAGCGCCTTCGAATTGGGAGCGATCGACTATCTACTCAAGCCCGTGACCGCGGGTCGGCTTGAGATAACCCTGCAGCGGCTGCGAGCACGCCTGGAGGAAAGTCCACGGCATAAGCGCCGTTCTGGACACAATTCGTGACGGTTTCGGGGAGCTCGTATCGCTGAGATTCCATGGATCACGGCTTCAGCGGGCAACACCGTCAAGATGATTGCAATTGAAGACGTCCTATTTTTGCAGGCCGAAGACGGCTGCACGCGCGTGAAAAGCCGCAACGGGGAAGCGATAGTCCGAGTATCACTAAAGGAGATCTTGCCCACCCTGAATCCCGACGGTTCTGGCAAGTTCATCGCAGTACCATCGTTCGGGTTTCTGCAATTAGGCGGTACGAAGGAACGACCTGGGGAGAATGGAGATCGAGTTGCACGGAACGACTGAAATGCTACCCGTCAGCCATCCTTACCAGTGGCGCTTTTGGGGGATGTGACTTTCGATCGTCCGTTACCAAGTTGCAGCGCCTGTCCGCGCACTACAGCAACCCAGCCAGAGATTTGCGCATCAATCCGGTGTCCGCTCCTGGCGAAAGCTACCATTCACCCGAGAGCAATGCGCGATATACGGGTGACCCTGTAGAGCACGCGCGACTGGATCGAAAAGTGCACGAAAA
>CAWFXI010000006.1:0-65277 GCA_963819685.1 uncultured Pseudomonadota bacterium | reverse complement strand
GTCTGGAAAGTGTGTTCGACGGTCTGCCCGGGCCGACGGTACTTTTCCACGAGTTCGATCGCACGCCTGAAGAACTCCACCTTCATCAACGTCGGCTCGCCGCCCTGCCACGCTACTGTTACGGAAGGTGTGCGATGCGATTCCAGCAGCTGGCGGATATACGCCTCGAGCGTGGCCGCGGACATCCGGCTCTTCTCGTTCGGGTACAGCGCCTCCTTGGACAGGAAGAAGCAATACGTGCAATCGATGTTGCACGTGGAGCCGCTTGGCTTCGCCAGCAGGTGGAACCCGGGCGGGCCGTCAGCCGGCAAGGGCGGCAGAGCGGTTGGATCGGGGGTAGTCATGGTCACGGTCTTGCGCGCTTCAACGCCATTCGGGCGGCTGATAGTAGCGCAAAACCCTCGACGTTCGAGGTCAGAATCGGGGAATGTCAGTCGAACCAGGCGTACTGCAGCGCAAGCCCGATTGACGAGAAATCGCCGCCGACGCGGACGACCGCGCCCTCGCTGTAGCTCAGCTTGAGCGACAGTCCCTGGCCGAATGGCACTGAAACCGTGGCACCCACTCGCGTGTTGCCTTGCCGGTCCGGGTTGGGTACGCCGTCGAGCGCAGTCGTACCGCCGTTGTAGTGCGTCGCATCGACAGATGCCCACAGGCCGGGCCGGATCGTGTAGCTGACGTGTACCTGATAGCTGCCGATGGGGTCCTGTTCGCGCCGATGACCTCCGTAGTAGTTGTTGTTGTTCTCGAACAGCCAGACGCCGGCGAACGCATCAAACTGCCAGCGGCCTGCGGGATACGTAAATCCGATCTCAGGCTTGAAGGCCCACCGATTGGTGCCGATGTTGATGAGCTTGTCCGCTATGTACTCCCCGAGCGGTGCGGACACGAGGAGACTGGCGCCGAGAACCGGACCCCGCGGGGCGGTTGCGAATTCACGTCGTTCGAGCGCCGGCCCGCCGAAAAGCAGCATGCCAAAGCGCAGCCGCGGATCGCCGAGGCCCGTCCGGCTGACCGATTGCCGGTTTTCGCCAACATTGCCCGACACGTCACCCCAAGCATAGGGCACTCCGAGCGTCAGGCTCGACTGCCGACCGAACAGGCCAAAGACTCGACCGGCACCCACCGTTGCCATGTCCACATCGGCGTTGACATCGGAAATCGCGGAACTGGCGTCGAAGACCACGTCGCCACTGGTACTGCCATATCCCGCTACCAGGACATTCACGCCGATCGGACCCTGCGTATAGGCGCGCGGATCGAGTTCCTGCGCTGCCACGGTCATCGGGAGCAAAAAGAGACCGGCGAGGAGAATGGTCGCTGTTCTTGACATGGAAAGAAGAATACAGGTACCGCACCGACGTTGCCTACAGGGAAACTTCCTGCTTCGACTTCGGTTCTTCGATATTCACGGTGTAGCGCTTCAGCAATTCCCGATAGAACTGTTCTTTCCCTTGAGCCGCCGGTCGTTGGTCCACTCGCGCACCACAACGTCGCGCACTTCCTCCAGCTCAGGCAAGCGACCTTCCCTCCTTAACTCAAGACCGGCACCATTGGCCTCACTTGATTTTTTCTTCCTTCTCGTCCTTAAACTTCTTCGCGGTTCAATCCTCCGTATCAGAAATCTTGCAGTCAGGTTCGACACGAGGTCCATTGTTGACTTTCGGCGAGCCGCTGCCAGACACTTCCGCGAATGGAAGAGGTGAGAAGATGCACAAGAACACAGGCACCCGAAAAGAATCAAGCAAACCAGCCAGGCCGAATATCATTTTCGTTTTCTCGGACCAGGAACGCTACTTCGAAAAGTGGCCAACGGGTCTGACGCTTCCGGGCCACGAGCGGCTGCGGAGGACGGGAGTGACGTTTCACAACCACTACTGCCCCGCCGTGATGTGCACGTCTTCGAGGTCGGTGCTGCTGACCGGATTGCAAACCGCCAACAATCGCATGTTCGAAAACACCGACGTGCGCTACGTCAAGAATCTCTCGACGGACATCCCCACGATCGGGCATATGCTGCGCCAGGCCGGTTACTACACCGCCTACAAAGGCAAGTGGCACTTGAGCCGGAAATTCGACGTCGAGGGCAACCAGTCGCTGTTGACCAGGGAGATGGAGAAGTATGGCTTCGCGGACTACAACTCACCGGGCGACCTGGTGGGCCACACGCTCGGGGGATACCAGTTCGATCACCTGATCGCGGGCAGCGCCATGACCTGGCTGCGCCGCAATGGCCGGCAGCTCAATGACGAGGGCAAGCCCTGGTGTCTGTTTGTCAGTCTGGTCAATCCCCATGACATCATGTACTTCAACACCGATGCTCCGGGCCAGAAGGTCCAGGACACCGGGTTCCTCCTGAATCACGCTGCACCGGCGCCCAATCACGAACTCTACAAGGCGACATGGGACATGCCGATTCCGAAGAGCCTGACAGAGGCATTCGACGCGCCAGGCCGCCCCGGTGCACACGGCGAATTCGAAAAGATGTGGAGCTACCTGCTCGGGCATATTCCCCCGGAACGGGAGCGGTGGCAGCGGTTCAACGACTTTTACATCAACTGCCTGCGGTCCGTTGATATGCATGTCGACAGTATCCTGAAGGAACTCGACGCGTTGCGGCTGACGGACAGCACGGCCTTCATCTACACCTCGGATCACGGTGAGATGGGGGGCGCGCACGGGCTGCACGGCAAGGGACCGTTTGCCTACCAGGAAACCATTCACCTCCCCTTCTATGTCGTGCACCCCGACGTGAAATCCGGACAGGATACCCATGCACTGACAGGACACATCGATGTCGTACCCACTCTGCTTTCAATGGCGGGTGTGACGCCTCCGCAAGCGGCCAAATTCGCCAAGCGTCAGCTTCCCGGCAAGGATCTCACCCCGATCCTGAAGAATCCCGCAGCGGCAGGCCTTCACGCCGTGCGCGATGCCGTGCTGTTTACGTACAGCGGCCTCGTGACGAACGACGGCGACCTTTTCAAGGTCATCGGGCAGGCAAAGACAGCTGGGGCGAAACCTGGGCTGTCGATCCTGAAGAAACGGTTCAAGCCGGACATGAAGAAGCGCGGCACGTTGCGCACCGTGTTCGATGGTCGCTACAAATTCACCCGCTATTTCTCGCCGCTCGATCACAACAAGCCCAGGACGATTGACGAGCTGTACAAATGGAACGACGTCGAGCTGTTCGATCTCGAGAAGGACCCCGAGGAACTGGTCAATCTCGGGCTTGACAGGACAGGCAATCGCGATCTGATTCTGCTGATGAATGCAAAGCTCAATGCCGTCATCAAGGCGGAAATCGGTGTCGATGATGGCCGCGAGCTGCCCAAAATCCCTTTCGTCAACTGGGCTATCGATCAGGTGAGCTGATCTGTACTGTTATCAGCCGAGCGGCAGCAGGAGCAACCCATAAATCAGGCCACCCGCCATGAACGGCAGGAATCGGCCTTCCTTTTCAGAAGGCAGTTCCGAGATCAGGCTGTTCATCATGATGGCTCCGGACAGGAAAGCCACGAGCAGTGCGACAATGCTGAATGGCAGGGCGACGAGTTGTCCCACTGACCACCCCAGAACGGCAGCCCCCGCAAGGACCCAGCGACCGATGCGCTCGTAGGCGACGCCGTGTTCGTGTTGCAAGTCATGAGCGACCGCCAGGAAATGAAAAGTGATGGCCACAGCGAACAGTTCGAGTGAAGTCGTCGTGTCTTCGAGGTTGTGCACCAGCAGATACGACATCAGAAAGACGTAGGCGGCGAATCCACCGACATGCAGCCTGAACCCGGCGCGTTCCGCCTCTTCCTCTGTTGCCCCTCCGACCGACTCTTCTCCGCCCACCTGTCGCCATCGCCTGCGTAGATGGTCCAGCCCGTAGAAGACCAGAAATCCCGTTAACGCAACGAGATAGATGCCCATCCCCTCGAAGCGCAGCGGCACGGACGCAGATTCAACCAGGGCCTCGCGGGCCCCATGCAACTCCGGCATTACATGGACGAACACATACGCAGAGGCCATGCCGGCGCCAAACGAAATGAT
The DNA here is from genome assembly GCA_963819685.1 of uncultured Pseudomonadota bacterium. GTDB lineage: Bacteria > Pseudomonadota > Gammaproteobacteria > Steroidobacterales > Steroidobacteraceae > CAIUGU01. The sequence continues at coordinate 61,239 of CAWFXI010000006.1, read as the reverse complement.
CGCGCGTCTGCCCCTCCCCAGCAATCGCAAGACATAGACATGACCGCCGAACAGGAATGTCGCGGCAAACAGCAACGCCACGACACCGGTCTGAGCAATCTCCGGCGCTGCCTCGTTGATGCTCACTGCGCCAGGCTCACAGCAGCCTGGCGAAGACGGTGACGAACATGAAGGTCCCCACGGCAGTCAGGATCAGTGCAATGATGAACGAAGGTCGCCGGATGGCGGGATATTGCTGCCGCCCCAGATATACAAGAGTCTGCCGATACTCGATGAGGCCCGCCAGCATCGACAATGTACCCATGCCGATGAGGAACAGTCCGATGGTTCTCGGACTCGCTTGAATGACCGTTGTGCCGCCCGCCTGCAGTGCCTGGAGAAACTTGTAGATCGTGAAGCCGAAGCTGATCATGGACAGCGCGGTCCGCACCCAGGCCATCAGCGATCGATCCGCCGCCATCTGGGTTCGCATCGACGCAAGATCCGTGCGCTCTGCAGCCAGTTCGTTTGCGGTGCGCGTTTCCGGTGTGGCCATACTGTTTTCCTCGAGTTCCTGCGAGCTCAGATGCGAAGCAGACGATTACTTCGGGAACAGCAGCGTGACAACGACTCTCAACCCCAAGCCGTTCGCGCCCGAGTCCGGACTGTCCGCCCAATAGCGCACGCCGCCACCGACGCTGACGAGCTGATTGCCTATTTTCGTGACCTTCGAGACGACGGCATTGATCGGCACGGACCACTGCTGGTTGTCCCAGTCGTACGTGCTCTCCGTATTCAACGAGTAAGTCCACGCTGTGGGCGTAGCGTAAGCCAGGAAGGGCTGCAGGAAAGTGGCATTGACATCCGGGCGGCTGGACTCTCCGGCGAACGACCAGATATGGTTGGCGAGCACCCCGTAAGTCCAGTGACCCTGCTGCTTCAGCGCCACGCCCGTGGGCCCGATACCCCATTTGTCGGCGGTCAATAGCTTGTCTGAGCCGGTGGGCAGCATCAACACGGGGCCCGCGCCCCAGATCCAGCCGCTCGACGTCGGCGCCCTGGGAGAGAAAAATACGCTTTGCACGATGTCGCCTGATACCGAACTGGCTTCCCGAACCCGGCGAAACATCGTTCTGTGCCACCAGCGGCAGAATCGTGCGCGAAATCAGGTTCCAGTCCTGAGTGAGAGTGATGGGCACAACCGGCTGAACATTGAGCTGCAATCGCTCACCATTCTCGGCGGGCCCGATATCTTCATCGTAATTGAGCTGGAACGGCACGCTGATGAGCGCCGCGACGGGATTGGATAGTTTTTTCGCCAGCTCGGCAGCGTCTTGCTGGGCCGACGCGGGTACCGTCACGATCGATCCCGCAATGCACACGAAGATCGCCGTCCCTGCATGACGGCAATCCGTTCTGTCGATTCTCATTGTTGATCCGTTACCCTGAATATAGGCTGTTTTCACGATACTCCGCGTGGAGGTCCCTGGCCAGACGGCCACGAGATCATGGTACCCGGTCAGGTATGGGAGCGAATGCATTTCCCTGATGTATCGCAGCCGGATCTGATCTATATTCCACGTACATACTGCATTCCAGTTTGCGGCAGGACGACCTGTCGAAGATCCAATTGCATTCGTTCAAGAGGTCATGCTAATGCGTAAATTTCGTGCAGCTCTTCTCAACGGAACGCTGGTTGCAGGCATCGTGGTGCTCGCTGCCTGCGCAGCTCCGGGCCCGGAAATCCGGCGAGACAGCAACCCTTCCATCAATCTGGCCAGCTACAAGACGTTTGGCTACTTCTCGCCACTAGCCACCGACAAGGCGGGTTATCAATCCGTATTGACGGCACGGCTGAAGGATGCCACGCGTCGCGCCATGGAATCCAAGGGCTATACGTACGCGGAGACCAACGCCGACGTACTGATCAACTTCTACCTGAACATCCAGAACCAGCAGGAGATCCGTTCGTCTCCCACTTCGGTTGGCTATTACGGCTACCGCGCCGGTTACTACGGCGGCATCAGCACATCCCAGGTCGAGACGGTCAATTACAAGGCAGGAACGATTGTCCATCGATCTGGTGGACGCAAAGCAGAAGGCGCTTGCGTGGCAGTCCACGGCGGAAGGCCGGGTTTCCAAGGAGGCGCAGCAAAACCCGGGACCTGCGATCGATGCCGATCGTGACGGAGATGATGTCCCCGCTGCCGGGCCCGGGCGGACTCCCGCCCCCGCAATAGTTGCGTACCACAAGGGCATGGCCGTCTTCAACATCGCCAAGGGTGGTCTGATGTACGAAGCGTCAGTCGGCGGCCAGAAGTTCTCTTACAAGACGCGCTGATCCGGAAAGGGCGCCGCGAGAAACCTGCGATCTGCGCGGCACCGTTTCTGCCACCAGTCCGGGCCACCGGGGATCTGGCGGAATCGACGAGTTTTGCTCGTCGATTCCTGCCAATCATTCCATTTTGTATTACTTCTTCACCGGATCGACAGTGATCGCCACGGCCTGCGTATAGGTCGCCATGACGCGATCGCCCTTGGTCATCAGCTTGAACTGTGCAGGATCGTTCACCTTGAGGACCATGCTCTGCTGCGGTCCGCGGAGCGTGACCATCTGCGTGGCGGCGTCAAGGGCAGTGATCTCGGCAACAACTGTTATCTGGCGGCCAGCGGCCGCGCCTGGACGTTCACCGGGCTTGGCAGTTGCTGCCGCAGCGTCCTCGACACGGCTGACGGGCGCTTTGCTGCCTTTCATCAGATCCAGCATCAGCGACTCGACGTATTTCGCTTTGACCTGGTCGCCGACCTTCATTTGCGCGAAATTCTTGACCTCGGGACCTGCGGTAATCGTCACCTCATTCCCTTCGGGTCCCTTGAGCTTCACTTCACGGGTCTTGGCATCGATGGCGGTAATCGTCGCTGTGACGTCTACGGTTTGCGATGCGGAGACCTGCCCAGGGGAAGAAGTTGCGACGACTCCCCCGCCTTGAGCGAAGGCAGGGCCGGCCAGTGCGACCAGTCCGGCGACGACGAGTGTTCCGATGTGCTTCCGCATTGCTGTGCTCCTTTTCCGAATTGGGGGGTGCACAATGTACCAGTAGTCACTGCCAAAAACGATTACAACTACACGACTGCCTGCTGCGGATGGACGTAACCAAGCCAACCAGGTGAGACACTGCGTGTGCCCACTCAGGTGACGGGCGCCTTCCGTCCCTGCAACCCTGCACTGAGTCCGAACAGCAGACAGAGGCCGGCCCATGCGAGAGCATGTCCATTGTGAATTCCCTCGATCACCATCGTGAGTGCTGCAGCGACCACGAGCCAGCCGGCCATAAGCCTCTCTTCAATCTGCAGTTGCAGTCGTTGACGCGTTGCAATCAGTAACAGCGCCAAGCCAATGACGGGAGTTGAAAAAAGTGCAATCGGAAAATCGCGGTAGCGGGCATCGACAACCAGCAGCAGCGAAACGATCGTTGCGCTGAACAGCCAGACGAAGCGCAGCAGCCGCCAGCCGCGAACGGGTTCGGCATCTTCCTTGCTGCGCAGTGCAATATCGCGCGCAATCCACCACGACGTGACCAATGCGAGGGCCGTCCAGCCAATGGCAATGCCCCATTCCCTTTCGTTGCGGGCGGCCAGCCAGGCTGTCTTTGCCTGCGAAGCGAGGACACACCCGGTGACGTAGCCGGCAAGGCTCAGGAGGCCGAAGGGCATGGCCCGTAAGCGCACACCGCTCATCCTGGCTGCAACGAGAAACAGCACGGCTACCACGGCGCCTAGTGCGAGTGCCCAGGACCACCTGGGTTCTTCGATCACTGGATCGACAAGCGAGAACTTCACCTGCCTGTCATTCGTGTAGAGCCCCCAGTAGCCGCCGACCGCGCCTTCCTGGCGCCGCTTCCACGGCTGGTCGAAGGCCTCGATCACGTTGTAGGGAATGCTCGCCTCATTCGTGAACGCCAGAAACTCGCGAATGAATCGCGCCTGGTTCACAACGCTGGGCACCGCTCCCTGCCGCTGCCGGCCCTGGCTCGGCCACCCGGTCTCTCCGATCAGCAATTCGCGGCCCGGGAAGTCCTGCTGCATCAGGCGATAAATGTCGCGGATGTGAGCAACGCCATCCTTCGCCGCAACCGGTTTGTCTTCCCAGTACGGCAGCACGTGAAACGTGATGAAGTCGACCTCACCCTCAATCGCTTCGCGATAGCGGCGCCAGAACTCCCAGACATCGGCGTAGGTGACCGGCAGACCGGTCGCTTCCTTCACCTGGCGGATATAACCAGCGAGTGCGGCGGGCGCCTGCTCGCCGCGCAGCAATACCTCGTTGCCGACCACGATGCCCTTGAGGACATCCCGGTCGCGCTCGGCAATGCGGATTGCCGAAGCGATTTCGCGTTGATTGACTTGTGTATCGCTGCTGATCCAGACGCCCATGAGCACCTTCAGACCAAGGCCTCTGGCAATTCGCGGTACTTCTGCAAGCCCATTGCTCTGCGAGTACGTGCGGACGCAGTCGAAGCGCTCGGCAAGCAGCTGCAGATCGCGCTCGATGCGTTCAGGAGCCACGATGACACCGACATTGACGAGCACCTCGTCGCGTTCGCTCGACGGCGCATACGACACGCACTGCACACGTCCACCCGGCGCCTTGACCAGTTCAACCGGCCTGCCCTGCCGCGCCCACCACAGAGTGACCAGAATCGCGGCGAGCGCCAGAATCAGCGCAATCCAGCGTTGCCTCGTGACCGTGCTCGCGCTCATCACGATTCCGTCAGCAGCCCGCCATTGCCGAACTGCAGCTCGGCAAACCGCGCATACATCGGGTCACGGGCAACCAGCTCGCTGTGCGTACCGACATTCACGATACGGCCGTGATCCATCACGACGATGCGATCGGCCTTGAGCACCGTGGCGAGACGATGCGCAATGATGATCGTCGTGCGGTGCTGCATCAGATGTTCGAGGGCTTCCTGCACCAGACGCTCGCTTTCGGCGTCGAGAGAACTCGTGGCCTCGTCGAGCAGCAGGATGGGGGGATCCTTGAGGATCGCGCGCGCGATCGCGATGCGCTGCCGTTGTCCACCGGACAGCCGCGTGCCCTTCTCCCCGAGGAAGGAATCGTAGCCCTCGGGAAGCTGGCGAATGAATTCATCCGCCGCGGCCGCACGCGCCGCAGCTTCGATATCCGCGTCTGTCGCGCCGGGCCGGCCATACCGGATGTTCTCGCGAGCCGACGTGCCGAACAGCGTGGTTTCCTGCGAGACGAGGCCAATGCGCGCCCGCACGGCCTGTGGATCCGCCTTCGCGATGTCGATGCCGTCGATGCAGATGCGTCCTTGTGCAGGGTCATAGAAACGCAGCAGCAGCTGGAATGTCGTGCTCTTGCCCGCACCCGACGGTCCGACAAAGGCGATCGTTTCTCCGGCGGGAATATCGAGTGTGTAGTCGTTGAGTGCCAGCGTGTCCGGACGCGATGGGTAACGGAACGACACGCCTTCGAAGCGAATGCCATCGGCACTGCGGGCGGGCAGTTCAAGCGGCACGTCCGGCGCACGAATGGCAGGTTGGGCGTTCAGCAGTTCAACCAGGCGTTCCATTGCACCGGCCGCCCGCTGCACATCGCCCCACACCTCGGTCAATGCGCCGGCAGCAGTGGCTACAAACATGGCATAGAGCAGGAATTGACCGAGTTCCCCGGCTGTCATCTCGCCCGCCAGCACTGCATGGGCACCGAGCCACAATACAAATGTGATCGCACCGAAGACCAGCATGACGCCCACGGCCGTCAGCTGCGCACGGATACGCGTACGCTTCACTGCCGTAATGAAGCTGTCTTCGACGGCGTGGGCAAATCGCTGGCTTTGCAGTTTCTCGAGCGTGAACGCCTGCACTGTCTGGATGGCGTTCAACGTCTCGCCCGCAAGGCCACTCGAATCGGCGATGCGGTCCTGGGCAGCCCGCGACAATGCGCGCACCTGGCGACCGATCAGGATCAGCGGCACGACGACCACGGGAATCATGACGACCATGTAGCCCATCAGCCGCGGGCTCGTGAGACCCAGCATGACGAGACCGCCGATCAGACTGATGGTGGACCGGAGTGCAATGGAAAGCCCCACCCCTGCGATCGTCTGCACCAGGGTAGTGTCTGTCGTCAGTCGCGACAGGACTTCACCAGTGCGGGTCACTTCGAAGAACAGCGGATCCAGTCGCACTACACGGTCGTAAACCGCGGTGCGCAGGTCCGCCACGACGCGCTCACCGAGCCACGTGACGAAGTAAAAGCGCAACGCCGCGAAGATGCCGAAGATCACCGCGGCGACCAGGAACCACACGAAGTAGCGGTTGATGGTGGTCGCACTGTTCGCCGCCATGCCCTGATCGATCAGGTTGCGCAGAGCAAGTGGCAGCACGAGCAGAGCCACCGCTGCCACGACCAGAGAGAACAGCGCCAGCGTCAGCGTTGCGCGGTAAGGCCGCAGAAACGGCAGCAACGCGCGTAGTGGTTTGGGTGAACGGGACTTCGGGCGGTCGGCGGCGGATTCAGCCATGGGAAATTAATTAGTGAGTAGTGAGCGTTAAAAACGCCGGCATGATCACACAACGTCGCAGCGAAATGGCGCCGCTACCTTGGGCTGCTGTGCACAGCCATCAGGCGTACGGGGATACGTAGTCCCGGCAATTGCGATTCATTCTCATTAGCCACTAGAATGGTGCGATTCTGTCGTGGTCAGCCGCACTGCGGCTCCGCCACCTTCATGGTCTATGGAATTGCTGTAACTAGATGAATATGATCCGTTTTATTCGAGTTTCTCGGACTGAGTGGCTGGCTCGCGGCAGGGCTGGTAGCGGGCTGCGCCAAGGCGCCTGCAGAGGATCCGCGTCGGCCGGTCCTCGCCACTTATGCCGACATCGTGCTCGCAACCTACGAGGATGCGTTGGCCGCCGCACGGGCCCTGGACAGCAGTGTCGATGCGTTGCTCGCCCATCCTTCGGAACAGAATCTTGCCCAGGCGCGCGACCGATGGCGGGCAGCACGGATCCCGTACGACCACTCGGAAGCCTTTCGCTTCTACGGGGGTCCGATCGACGGACAAGGCGGGCCCGAGGGACAGCTGAATGGCTGGCCGCTCGACGAAAATCATATCGACGCGGTGGCCAGCGACTACAACGCGGCTCCCGGTCTCAACATCGTCGGCAGCCCGCAACTGTTCCCGGAGATCACACCGCAATTGATCGCCGCGCAGAATGAAGCGGGCGGCGAGAAAAACATCGCGAGCGGTTACCACGCGATCGAGTTTCTGCTGTGGGGTCAGGACCTGAACCAGACGCCCGAGTCGGCTGGTCAGCGGCCCTATACCGACTATGTGGTCAAGGGCGACCCGGCGACAGATGTCGCGGCGCGGCGCGGCCAATACCTCAAGGCTGCGACGACGCTGTTGATCAGCGACCTCGAGTCGCTCGTCAAGGCCTGGTCGGTTGTCGATGATCCCGCAACTTCCAGTTACCGTCGCGACTTCGTCGAGGGAGATGTCTATACCGGCATCAAGCGGATGCTGACCGGAATGGTGGGCCTGAGTGAAGTCGAAATGGCCGGAGAACGCCTCGCAGTGCCGCTGCTCTCGGGTGATCAGGAAGAAGAACAGTCCTGCTTCAGTGATACGACCAGCGAAGATCTGCGTGCCAACGTTGCGGGCATTGCTACCGTCTATCGCGCCAGCTATCAGCGAACGGACGGGACACTCATCAGTGGACCAAGCCTCGCCGACTTCGTCGCCAAAGCCGATCCCATGGTGGCAGCGGAAATGAGCGCACGCCTTGAGAGCACCGCAGCTGCGATCGCCGCCGTCCATTCGCCATTCGACCAGGAGATCCATACAGACAACCATGAAGGTCATGCACGGGTGCAGGCAGGTGCGGATGCGCTGCGTTCGCTGGCGCTCAGCCTCGGCCGTGCTGCGACGGCGCTCGGCATATTCATGTCGCCCATCGAGGGGAGCGGCGATTGAAGAAAGGGCTTCGGGCTTCAGGCTTCGGGCTTCGGGTCAAAGCTGCCAGCCTGTTCGCAGGCCTTTGCCTGCTGGCGGGTTGTCAACGCGGTCCCGACACCACTCCACTTCTCCAGCCGCTATCAGGCGGTAGCACGACTGTCCATGAAGACTCCCGGCAGGCATTCTCGCAACCCGCTGCCAACCTCGACAGCGGTGCGCGAGCGAATTTCTTTATCGGCAACGCATTCTTCAATAGTCCGTGGGTGGTAGCTCCCGCGTCTGCAAGCGCGCGCGATGGCCTCGGACCCCTGTTCAACGCGCGGTCCTGCGACGCCTGCCACAACAACGACGGCAGAGGACAACCCCCACTGCCTGGCGAACGTCCGGTGTCGCTGGTATTTCAGTTCAGTGTTCCAGGCACAGGTGCCCACGGCGAATCGAACCCGGAACCGAACTACGGAGGCAATCTGAATCCTTTCGCCATCGATGGCATTTCCGCCGAAGGGACTGTGCACATCGACTACAAGGATATCGACGGCACTTTTGCAGATGGCGAGACCTACACGCTGCATGAGCCGCACTACGCTTTCGACCAGCTGGGTTACGGCGAACTCGCTCCCGACGTTGAAATATCGCCGCGGGTTGCACCGGCCGTGATCGGTTCCGGATTGCTGGAACAGGTGCCGGAAAAGCAGATCCTGGAGTGGGAAGATCCGGACGATCGCGACGGTGACGGCGTATCCGGACGCGCCAATCGCGTGTGGAATCTGGCAACGGGTCACAGCGCGCTGGGCCGCTTCGGCTGGAAAGCGAACCAGCCGGATATTGCACATCAGACCGCAGCCGCTTTCAGCGGCGAGATGGGAATGACAACGACCTTGCGTCCTGAGCAGAACTGCATGTCGGAGCAGGTGGCCTGCAAAGCGGCGCCGACGGGCGGCGATCCGGAGATCAGTGACGAGATCTTTGCACGTATCGTTCAGTATCAGCGCACTCTCGCGGTTCCGGCTCGGCGAAATCTGGACGCCGCTGGCGTCAGGACCGGAGCACGGCTGTTTGTCGAAGCAGGCTGCGCGGCTTGCCATCGACCCACATTGAACACGGGCGAAGTTCCGGAGGTGCCCGCGTTATCCGGACAGACGATCCATCCCTTCACCGATCTGCTGCTCCACGACATGGGCCCTGGGCTGGCCGACCACCGCGCGGATTTTCTCGCGACGGGCAGCGAATGGCGAACCCCGCCGCTGTGGGGACTTGGACTGCAGCACCTCGTCAATGGGCACACCCGGCTGCTGCACGATGGCAGGGCACGCGACGTCCGCGAAGCCATTCTGTGGCACGGCGGCGAAGGCAGTGCAGCGCGTAATGCCTTCCTGCAGATGTCCCGTGAAGACCGCGCCGCGTTGCTGGCCTTTCTGGATTCGATGTAGGGAGCCCGGACCTATGCGACTGAGCAGAAGACAATTCATTGCGGGATCCACGCTGCTTGCAGCGTCCGGTGCGACATTGTGGGCTTCGCGCCATTGGCCGGAAGCGGTGCCGGAGGGAGTGCTGCTCTCGGGATTCGAGGATCTGCCAGGCAACCAGTACGTCGGTGGTGTCGTCCTTCCCGAGGGACGCGTGTTCGGTTCCAGAGTGACCGCGCGGGTGCATGGCAATGCCGCGGATCCGACCAACGCGCGGCGAGTGATTTTCTTTGCACGTCGTCCCGGCACCGAGGCGTTCGAGTTCAACCTGTCGAGTCTTGAAGTCACGACAGCTTTTGCAACTCCCGCAGGCCGGCATCTGGCGGGCCATGGACTGTTCTCACCGGATGGCACTCTGCTGCTGACGCCGGAGCACGATTACGAGACGCCGAGAGGAGTCATCGGCATCCGCGACGCCCGCAATTTCAGGATCGTGGGTGAGATCGCAACGCAGGGGCTCGATCCTCACGAGATCGCCTGGTTGCCGGATGGCAAGACACTCATCGTGGCGAACGGCGGCATCCTCACGCACCCGCGCACCTTCCGGAAGAAGCTCAACATTCCCACGATGGATCCGTCGCTGTGCCTCATCGATGCAGCCAGCGGGCGCTGTCTGGAGCAGTTGCGACTACCCGATCATCTCCTGAGCATCCGGCATCTCGCCGTCACGCGGGATGGCAGTGTCGCCGTCGGTCTGCAATACGAAGGCGATGCGCTGGCAGCCCCCTCCGTTGCCGCGTTGTACCGGCCGGGCGAGGGGCTGAAGCTTGCTGCCTGTGCCGGACACCGCCCGCTCGCAAGTGCAAGGCTACGTTGCGAGCATTGCCGTGAGCGAAGCGATGGGCTTGATCGCGGCTGCCTGTCCCTATGGCAAAGGCATCGCGCAGTGGCATCTCGGCACCGGGGAATACAGCGACTTCGTCGCGGCGGCAGAAGTCTACGGCGTTGCCGCTGCCTCCGGCGGAACGCTCGTGGCCTCACAGCGAGACGGCACCGCATTCGACATCGCGGCGAGTCACTCGCCGCAGCCGCTCAAGCTGGAACTCACCACGCCGCTGCGATGGGATGATCACTGGACGCTCGCGCCGCCGCAGGCTCGGGCTATTCTGTCCAGCGTCAAACTCACAGACACTGAAGAGCTAGCAGTTTGAAATACTAACCGGGCGGAGTGGCCAGCATGCCTGGCAGGTTTCGCAGGCAATCGAACGCTGCAGTGACCTGAGGATGATCACGGCGCCAGTCCAGTTCCGGCAGGCGGAAATCGAGATACCCGAGTGCACAGGCAACGGCAATGTTGCCCAGATTGGCAGGACCCGACAGCAACGCCGGACTGATATCGAGCTGTCGCACGGAGCGAAGGATTCCGTCCTGTCTGCGCTGTTGCCAGTCTGCGGAGCGTTGCGGCTCCGGGCGGCGGATTTCATAGATCATTGCCACGGCACAGTCCATGATGCCGTCGGCCAGCGCCTGCATGCGCAGCACCTGCCAGCGCTTCTCGCCTTCCTTGGGCAGAAATCGCGGAGCGCCGCTGATGGTATCGAGATACTCGCAAATCACCGGACTGTCGAAGAGTGCCGTACCGTCCGAGAGCACCAGGGCCGGAATCTTGCCGAGCGGATTCACCGACCGCAGGTCGGCCGCATCGTCAAACGGATTGACGCTGATCTCTTCGACCCGACCCAGCAAGCCTTTTTCGCGAACGACCACGCGCACCTTGCGCGCAAACGGTGACGCCGCTGAGTGATAGAGCTGCACCAGACCCCTCCCCCGACGCCGTCATGCGGCGTTCTTTGTTCCCCGTCCAGGCGCCCTACTTATATGTCAATCGCTACACGCGTTCAATCACCATCGCGATGCCCTGGCCCACACCGATGCACATCGTGCACAAGGCATAACGGCCACCTGCGACTTCGAGCTGGTTGATGGCTGTTGTCACGAGTCGCGCACCGCTGGCGCCAAGCGGATGGCCAAGCGCAATGGCACCACCGTTCGGATTGACATGCGCAGCATCGTCCGGCAAACCCAGCTGCCGCGTCACGGCCAGCGCCTGCGCAGCGAACGCTTCGTTCAGCTCGATGACATCCATCTGTGCCAGCGTGAGCCCGGCCTTCGCCAGCACCTTGTTCGTCGCGGGGAATGGGCCAATGCCCATGATCCGAGGGGGTACTCCAGCCGTTGCCGACGCGACGACCCGCGCCCTGGCGCGCAAGCCATGCTTCTTGACCCCTTCTGCGCTCGCCAACAGCAGCGCGCAGCTACCGTCATTGATGCCGGAGGCATTCCCCGCGGTCACGGACCCGTCAGGCCTGACTACACCCTTGAGCTTGGCGAGCGCTTCCAGCGTGGTCGCACGCGGATGTTCGTCGGCAGTGAATAGTCTGGGTTCACCCTTGGCCTGCGGAACCGAAACCGGAATCAGCTCCCTGGAGAAGAATCCGTCCGCATGGGACTTCGCATAGCGCTGCTGACTGCGAATCGCAAAGGCATCCTGGTCTGCCCGCGAGACGCCGTAGTCGGTGGCCACGTTCTCCGCTGTTTCGGGCATCGAATCGACGCCATGCAGCTTCTTCATCACAGGATTGATGAAGCGCCAGCCAATGGTGGAGTCTTCTATTTTCTGCGAACGCGACCAGGCAGCGTCTGCCTTGCCCATGACGTACGGTGCACGCGACATGCTCTCGACGCCGCCCGCGATGATCAGATCGGCCTCCCCGATCTTCAGCGTCCTGGCGGCAAGATTCACCGCGTCGAGCCCTGAACCGCAAAGCCGATTGACCGTACCGCCCGGTACGCTGTCCGGCAGCCCGGCAAGCAGCAGGGCCATGCGCGCGACGTTACGGTTGTCCTCTCCCGCCTGGTTTACGCATCCGAGGTAGACCTCATCGATCGCACTCCAGTCGACCTGGCTGTTGCGTTCGACCAGGGCCTTGATTGCCAGCGCCGCCAGATCATCCGGCCGGACGGTTGACAGGCTGCCGCCATGGCGGCCGATCGGGGTGCGGATTGCATCGCAGATAAACGCTTCATTCATGACGGATGAACACCTTGCGGTATGAGTTGCTGTGAGCTGGGGCCGGATTATCGCGCGTGTCGGTCATTCCGGTACTGGCAGTTGTCAAAACATGCGCGCAGTGGCAAACGGCCAGGCCCGCAGGCAGACTGCCGCGACTGATGTCGCATCCAGCAGCCAGAGGCATTTTGATGATGAGTGCGGCCGTCGGCAGCTTTGCGCTGATGGATGCCGCCATGAAACATCTGGGGCAGCAGCATGGCCCCATGCAGGTCGCGTTCCTGAGAGGTGCTGCATCCCTGCCGGTTGTCCTGTTGGTGCTCGGAGCGGCCGGGCGCCTCAAGGATATTCGCCCTGTTCGCTGGCCCCTCCATTTGCTGCGCGGCCTGCTGTCGGTGGCGCTGCTTTGGACGTTCGTCTTCGCCGTACGGGTGCTTTCCCTGGCGGATGCCTATTCAATCTATCTGTCGGCACCCTTGCTGATCACTGCGCTTTCCGTGCCTCTTCTGAAAGAGAGAGTCAGCGGGCGCCGCTGGCTTGCCATCGGGGCAGGGCTGATCGGCGTCATCGTGATTCTGCGGCCGTCGGCAGCCGGCATCGTGACGATAGGCGGATTGGCAGCATTCGGGGCCGCCGTCTTCTATGCGTTGAGTGCCATTTCCATCAACATCCTGGCGAGAACGGACACGACTGCAAGCATGGTGTTCTGGACCATGGCGGTCGTCGCCATCGCCGCAGGTCTTGCGTGTATCGGCACGTGGACACCCCTGTTACCAGATGAAGGCTGGTGGATTCTCGGGCTTGGGCTGTCCGGGGCTGCCGGCCAGCACTTCATCACGCAGGCGTTCCGGCTGGCTCCCGCTTCCATTGTTGCCCCTTTTGAGTACACAGCACTGTTGTGGGCAATGGCGCTTGACTGGGTGTTGTGGGACGTGCTGCCTGGATCGCGCATGCTGGCGGGCGCATCGCTTGTGATCGCCAGCGGCCTCTATCTCATGTGGCATAGCCGGGAACCGCAAAGCCACCTCGCGTAGCCTCGCTTGGCAACGAGACTGGCGTCCGCCTGTTCAGGTCGGCGACTGATTTTCCCTCCCTCTCCGTCTAACCCGGCGGATCAAAAGCAAGAACGAATGCCATACAGGCCCAAGGGAGCTGGGGCGCCATTGTCTGTGCGTGTGCATCACGCGGCAGATCCTGTCGTACCCAAATCGAGACAATGCAAGAGCAAGGCGCCACGATCGCGCGAGTCTGCTACCGGGTAGACACGGCGGGCGGTGAGGACTACGACCCGGAAGTGATTGCGACCGGAACGCTGGGTCCGTTTGCGTATCACATTCGCGCGCGAATCGTTACGTTGACGCCGTCTGCAGCCTTGAAAAATGACGGCACGACACACGACCTGCTCAACTCACTGATCGCCGCCTGGAACGTCGATGCCCTGCTTACACTCGGACCGGGCGCTTTCCAGTTGCAGCACATTCACACGGTAGATCGAGGGCCCGGGAAGCTCAGCTGATTGCGCGCACTTCGTGCAGCCGGATGCGAAATCGCCGCCTGCCCAACTGATTCACACTGAATACCCTGCCGCACCCACTGACATGCTGGCAGACAGCGACGTGGTGGCGCTGGCGGAAGAGTATTCACGGTTATTGCGGGAACCCGGTCGCCTCGTACTCGCGGGTCGCACCGCGATTGAGCTGCTGGATCGGCGTTTCCCCGATCGCAGGATCGCTGCCGAAGCGTTGTGCGCAGACATGCGCGTACTGAACAGACTTGCCGAGATAACAAGTACCTGGGGTCGCCGCCCTGGTGCCGAAAAGATCACGACATGGAAAGGCTCGCGACGCATCAGCAAGGCCGAGCGCCAATGGGTGATCAACGTTCTTCGCGCGCTGACAAGACGACTCGCACAGCATGTCGCGGACGTGAAACCACCCGCGCTGCTGGACCAGTTACCTTGAGATCGAGCGATCTGCCCGCACAGGTGCCGTCCGGTCCAGGAACGGGCTGAAATCCGTAGTTGATCCATTCCACGGACGGAAGGGTTCGGCTGGTGTTCCGGTCGTGGAGCCACCCAGTTCGGCGGAGAGTTCCCGTGCGGCCCCTACATATACAAGCGTCGGACGATCGGTTGGATAGAGGATCGGGCGAGCGCCGGGACCAGGCGGCGGCAACGGCAGTCGCGACAACCCGGCGGTCTCCAGTTCCCTGGGGGACATCTTCAGCGTGAGCTTCCGATCATCTGCCTGCAGGACGAGCACGGCTTCAGCAGCCTCAGTCCCCACAGCGGTGTTCTTGCGATCGATAGTCGACCAGCTGTAACCGAACAGGTAATAGCTGCGCTTTCCGGTCCGATTCACTTCAAGCGCGGTGAGGCTGACATAGTCACGAGCGTTTGCTGCAAGCACCGGAACCTCCCGTGCAAGGACGACCGGATTGCTTGCAACCGTAACGGTTACGGCAGTCCTTTCATCCTGGTACTGAGAAGTCCCGGACCCTCCGGTCACGCAGCCAGAGACTGCTGCCAGGCAAGCCAGGAGTGCGGGGAACCACAGCAACCGGACACGATCCATGCGGCGCTTCAGAAACTCCATCGATAACCCAGACTGAAGTAATAACGCCTGGTCTTCTCATCGGCGATGAGGTTGGTGCGCGTGGCAAATTCAGCGCCCGCTTCGAACTCGAACAGGATCCTGCGCTGCTGTAACGCCACCCGCAAAGATGGCGCCAGCACGAACTGTTCTGATTCATCCAGTTTGAACACCCGTCGATCGACACGCAGTTGCGGACCCAACCGCCACTCGCCGAACACCGGAATCCGTGAGCTGACGCCGACCGACTCGGTGTCTGCGGTCCCGCCGCTCTGGTAACGGATGCCAAGGATGTTGATGTCACCGGCACGGAACAGACTCATTGCCAGCAACTGTGCCGACAAGGCAAGGTCCGCTCCCGTATCGGGGAATCCTTCCACACCTCCCGAAGGAACGGTAGCGCCAGTCGTGGTGCTTGACGCATTCAGCGTGAACTGCAACCGCTCCCCCAGTGGTCGCGACAGATGACATACCGTAGATCTCGGTCGGTGACGTCCGATCGAGGGCCAGTTGCTGGATCTCGTCGCTACTGAAGAGGGACAGCAGATCGGCAAGCGTTGGCACCGGCTGGCCGATCAGCGCGTTGCGCGTCGTGAGCACAGGACTCTTGCGTTGCTCAAGGTCCAGGCTCATTGACCATTGGCCCGGCAGTTGCATCGTGCCCACCAGTACGGCGCTGTTCAGTTCCTGGAAATGCAGATCGTAGTCGGCAAAGCCGACGAAAGTCCTGCCAGGGCGGAAATACCGCACCTCTACGCCCACGGCCTGGCGGTCGGTCTCCCCGTCGTACATCTGATTCACCACATACAGCGCCGGCTCCCAGGCCCGGTCGAAAATACCGAAGTTGGCGGCCAGCGAAGTAAATTGCCGATCTGTATTGAAGCCGCTGCGGGTCGACTCCACCGGAAAGCCGACTGCACCATTGAATGTCAGATGCGGCAACCAGCGATAGCTGCCGAATATTCCATCGAAGGTGCCGAGCAGGCCTTCTGAACTGCGACTCTGCCGTCCAGCACGAGCCAACCAGCCCGTTTCAACGTCGCCCAGTTCAATGAAGGCACTGCTGACACGGACCTTGTCGCCAGGTCCATTCGTAAGCAGGTCCTTCAGATAGCCTGCATTGACGCGAACAATCGAATCGAAGTTGATGCCGCGGCGCCGGGCAACCAGGTCGAAGTCTGTCAACAAGGCGTTCTGGCTGGTGAACTGCGCGGTGGTATCGCCGGTGGTACGCTGGTTATCGTCCATGCGGTAGTACTGCGATGCACCGCCAAAGAAGCGCCATGCAAGCTCGGGATCTGTGTCGGGGTCGTCGCCCGTCCGGCTGATTCCGCCGGCGGTTCTCAGCGCATTCAACCTGCGCCGTACACGGTCTGCGCCGCGTCCTATCTGGTATTCCCTGAGATAAGCCTCGTATTCTGCCTTTGCGTGAGCAAGCTGGCCGTTGCGCTCGCGCGCCAGTCCCAGGAGCTCAAGCGCTGTTGCCCTGTCATCTCCGGTGGCAGTTTCCAGATAGCGGGTCAACGAGGCGATTGCCGTTTCATACTGCTTTTGCCGCATCTGGGACTGCGCAGCCGACAGCAATCCGGCGGGTGCGGCTGTCAGCCCGGAACGATCGACTGCAGCGTCGGTCGACTGGGCAACGGTGCGGCTGGTATCGCCCGTGTCATGCAACACCTCATCGCCAATAGCCAGCCACGCACGTGGATAGCGAGCCTGGGCTCTGAGCAATTGCCTGTCTGCTTCGGCACGGGTCGGAAACGGTCCCAGTCGCAGTCGATACCACTGCTGTCCATCGATCACCGCTTCAGACGTGTAGGATTTCAGGCCCAGCGCCTTTTCCGCTTCAGTGACAAACTGGGCAGAAAATGGCGTTCGTGAGGATTCCAGATTGATCGCAAAGCCGGTGACCAAGTCACCCTCCGCTTCCGTGATGATGACGCGGGATTGCTCAGCGTCCCGATCACCGCGCAGCAGGCGGATCCGCAGACCCCGCTGATCGCTCGTCGGCACCACGAGGAAACGTTCGCGGCGTTGCCAGTTGAATCGTACGTCGACATCGTCAGCGAGCAGCGGGGTCAGATCAATTCCCTTGAGTACGGGATCACCTGCCGGTCCAGCCATGGTCTCACTGGCAACCAACCCTGAATTCAAACGGCAATCCGGGCCGAGTGTAAAACGCACATCGAGGGCATCGCCCTCCTCCCGTGGCAGGTGCGACAGATAGCGGACCTGGCAGTTGAACAGCAGTACGACTTCGACGTGGGTGTCGGTAGTCGTCACATCAACTGCGTCCATGATGCGCGGGCCGAACTGGGCAAACGCGGGCTGTACGATCCCGATCAGGTAGCACAGCCCAAGGGCAACACGGCAGTTTCTCAGACTAGTCAAAGCCATTGCTCGTGACCCGATGCTGCGGGCCATTCCGGGTCTTGGAGATCGTCGTCAGCGTTGCATTCGTGTACACATGGCAGGCACCTGAGCAGTTTCGAAGTTCGCTGACAGTGTATTTGGATACGCCGCTGACCTTGTCGTGCGGACCCGACTTGTAATCGCCGGAATGGCAGCCCGCGCAACTGCCGCGGTACGCGGGCGTGCGCCAGGTAGCCTGGTCCGTGTTCGTCGTGTGGCACGCCGTGCAACCGAGATTGCCGCGGTGATCGCCCGGATACTCCGTAGATGTATGGCGGAACGTCAAAGGCGTCCAGCCAGCAGGAGCGTGGCAGACGGAGCAGTCTCTGGATGTCGTCATGTGACCGACCGGCTTGCCGCTCGAGATCGAGCCGTTGTGGCAGGACGCACAATTACTCGTGATGCCCGTATGGCTGAACGTTGCCGGCTTCCAGGCGAGCGTTACATGGCAACTGTCGCAGGACTGTGTGGTAGGGATATGGTTGACGGGCTTGCCGGTTGCCCCAACCCCGTTGTGACAGGTCGCACAGGTGCCCGCCACTACATTGCGGTGATCAAACTGCGCCGGCGTCCACGCAATGGTCGTATGGCAGTTCGTGCAGGTGTTGTCAGACGCGATATGCGTTGCCGACTTGCCACGCGCTGTCGTGCCGTTATGGCAGGAGTAGCACGTGCCGAGCACCTGGGTGTGATCCACGCGCCGGGCCGGTGCCCAGGTCGTGGTGGTGTGGCAGGTCTCGCAGAGCGCACTGGTTGAAATGTGCGTGAAAGGCTTGCCCGTGGACGTGGTGCCGTTGTGGCAGCTGGCGCAGCCGCTCGTGATACCGGTGTGATCGAAGCCAGCTGGGCGCCAGGCCACAGTGCTATGGCACACGCTGCAATCATTGCCGCTCTGGATATGGTTCGGGCCTTTACCCGTCGCCGTCGTACCGTTGTGGCAGGTGAAGCAGCTGCCAGTGACCTGGGTGTGATCAACGCGTACCACTGGCCGCCAGGCCGCAACGGTATGGCACGCCTCGCAGGTTACCGAAGACTGGATATGCGTTGGCCCTTTGCCCGTTGCCTGCGTGCCGTTGTGACAACTTGTGCAATTGGAGGTAATGCCCGTGTGATCGACCCGGGCCGGCAACCACGCGCCCGGAGAGTGGCAGCTATCGCAGGTATTGGCCGAAGGCACGTGATTCGGCGGTTTGCCAGTGGCGGTCGTGCCGTTGTGGCAGGAGAAGCAGTTGCCAAGTACCTGCGCGTGATCGACCGTGCTGACCGGACGCCACGCGTTTACCGTGTGGCAGGACTCGCAGCGGGTACTTGACTGGATATGAGTTGCCGCGCGGCCCGTGGCTTGCACGCCGTTATGGCAGGTGGAACAACCAGTGGTGATACCGGCGTGACTGAAACTGGCCGGTACCCATGCGGTCGTCGTGTGGCAGGTTTCACAGACGTTATTGCTCTGTATATGCCGTGCGCTCTTGCCCGTTGCCTGCGAACCATTGTGACAACTGAAGCAGTTGGTAGTGATTCCGGTGTGATCAAAGCGTGCGGGCCGCCAGGCGCTCGTGGAATGGCAGCCCTCGCAGGAATTGTTACTCGCAATATGTGTCGGCGTCTTGCCTGTGGCGGTCGTACCGTTGTGGCAGCTGAAACAGGCACCCGTCACCTGCGTGTGATCGACCCGAGTGGTTGGGCGCCAGGTCGTCGAGGTATGGCAGCTTTCGCAGCTGTTGGTTGAAGCGATGTGCGTCGGGCTCTTGCCGGTTGCCGCCGTGCCGTTATGGCAGGTGAAGCAGCTGCCGGTGACTTGCGCATGATCTACGCGGGACACGGGCGCCCAGCTGGCAACGGTGTGGCAGGCGTCGCAGGTATCTGTCGAAGCGATATGGTTCGGCGACTTGCCTGTGGCTGCAGTGCCGTTGTGGCAGACGGCGCAACTGCCGAATACCTGCGAATGATCGACGCGGGCAACAGGGCTCCAGGTTGTCGGCGTATGGCATGACTCGCACAGCACACTGGCCTGAATATGACCCGCTTGCTTGCCCGTTGCGCGCACCCCGTCATGGCAGGTGGAACAGTTTGCAATGATGCCGACATGGTCAAAACGGGCCGGGCGCCAGCCGCTGGGCGTGTGGCAGGTTTCGCAATCGTCGCCGACGGGGATGTGATTCGCTTCCTTACCGGTGGCCCTGACACCGTTGTGGCAGCTTGAGCAGTTGCCGATGATGCCGGTGTGGTCGAATCGCGCCAGTGCCCATGAGCCCGTGTTGTGACACGAGCTGCAATCGAGCGTGGTTGGAATATGGTTGGGAGGCTTGCCCGATGACTGGATGCCGTTGTGGCAGCTGCTGCAGGATCCCGTCACCTGGCTGTGGTCGAAACGGCTCGCGGGCGTCCACGCGAATGTCGTATGACAGTCGCTGCACCGGTCGGTACTGAGTACGTGACTGGTCGGTTTCCCCGTGGCGCCCACACGCGATCCCGTGATGTGACAGGCGACGCATACGACGGGCGTTCCCCGGAAGACCCCATCGAGATGACAGGACTCACACCGCGTCAACTCGTGCGCCCCGGTCAGATCGAATCCCGTGCTCAGGTGATCGAACGAGGCAGCCACGCGCCCGGGCGTTGCTGCCTGGGCCATGACATCGGCTCCAGTCAGGGTGCCGAGCATGAGCATCAGGAACGCACTGACAACGAGCGGGATACGATGCCGTGCCTGGAGCATAAAGCGTATGGGTTGTCATGGCTGTCCCTAGCGCATGCGCACTTGCTTGAAGGAGATCGTCACGTGGCAGCGCTGGCACTGGCGGCCAAAATCACCGAAATGCGCGTCGTCGTCCCGATGACAGGAAATGCAGTCCTGCTGCAACTTGACGACATCGGGCGGTTCACGATGACAACCGGCGCAGGAAAGCTTTTCATGCGCGCCTGTCAGCCCGAAACCGGTCACCTTGCCGTGATCGAACTCCCAGATGCCCCAGCCATTCGGGGAGTGACAGTTCGCACATTCCTTGCCGAGACTGCCCTTATGCACGTCCACTGCACTGTGGCAGTCGTTGCAGGCGACCTGCGTTTCCTTGTATGCCTGTGTGAGATGGCACTGCTCGCAGGGCACGGCGACATGCTGTCCCAGCAGCGGAAAGTCACTCAGGTCATGATCGAACCGGACGTCGAAGCGCCATCCCGCAGGCGCGTGGCAGGTTTCACAGTCGCTGCCAAGCCGGGTAGCGTGGACGTCGCTCGCCGCATGGCAGCTGATGCAGGTGGTCTTCAGCGACTGCTGGGCGACCGGAGCCGTATGGCAGGCATGGCAGGCTACCGTCTTGTGCTCGCCATCCAGAGCATACTTGGTGTCCTTGTCATGATCGAAGCGCGCCGGTTTGAATGCGTCGTTCGTATGGCAGTCGCCGCATTTTTCGCCAAGCCGCCCGGCGTGCGTGTCTTCGGCGAGATGGCAGCCGTGGCAGTCCTTGGGAACCTTGTCTTCATACTTTCCGGTCTTGTGGCAGCTGACGCAATTGGCGTCCGCATGAACACCCAGCAGTGCAAATCCCGTTTCCTTCTCATGATTGAAGCGGGCTGATTGCCATTCCTTCGTCGTATGGCAGGACGCGCAATCCGAGCCACGCGCGCCGCGATGCACGTCGTCGGGAGAATGACAGGCTGAGCAGGTCTGAGGGGTCCCGTCGTAGCGATTGCCGAAGTGACACGCGGCACACGGAATCTCCGCGTGGCGGTTCTCGAGCGCAAACTTCGTCTTGCCATGGTCGTAGCGCGTCCGCGTCCAGGCCACTGAATCGTGGCAACTGCCGCAGTCAGTCCCGAGGCGCCCCTCGTGCGGTTCGACGTCCTTGTGACAGTCGTGGCATTCGCCCGGTGCGTCCCGGTACAGCTTCCCCGATTCGTGACAACCCGCACAGGGCACGGTCGCATGCGCGTCTGCGAGCGCGAAGTCTGTCTTCGAGTGATCGAATTCCAGTGCGACGAACTTGACGATGTCGGCCGCGCGCCCCTGATGCTCCGTGTGGCACCCGCGACACTGGAGCGTTGCTGCATTCGGCAGACGTCCATGCAACCCCTTCCCTGCACGGATATCGTCGCGCACCGGCTCATGGCACGACGCGCACAACTGGGCCTGTGCGGGTCGATTCGCGAAATCGTGGCACTGCGAGCAATCTGCTTCGTATTTTTCGTGCGCGGCCGCCATCGGTCCCGGAGCGAGCAGACGCTCGAGACTCTTTGATGCGGCACTGACTTGTGTCACTCCCGAGAGCATCGATAAACCACCCACCAGCAAGTAGAACCAGACTCCCCTCATGACCGCGCGACAGGCTTTTCAATACGCATGCACGGCAATGACGTGAACGATGCCCGCCACCAGCATCATGAAGAACAGCGGCAAATGCAGCAGATGCCACCACGAAAAGAGATTGGCGTAGGTCTGGTACTCGGCGACGCTCTGCGTAGCAGACATCCGCCTGTCGATGTACGCGAAAGCCGTTTCCTGCAGCCGATGCTGGTGCGCATCGATGAGCTGCGATTGTGACGCTGCGGCGGCGAGCGCAAGGCGCACATGACGATTGAGCCTGACGCGACCGCGAAAGCTGCACCAGGCCACGTAGAAGGGACGCAACAGAGAGGGACAGCGCTGAGTGACCTCGAGAAGGCGCGCCTCCTCGTTCGCGAGGCGAGTCAGCAGTTCCGGCATGAACTTTACGGAAAGCGTTACCGTTCGCAGACGTTCGGCGTTGGCCTTCAATTCGGCGTAATTGGTTTCATGTCCCGTCAGCCCGTCGTGGATCTTGGCGTAGAAGTAGCGGCCAAGCAGACCACTTCCCAGAATGACCAGCATGAGTATCAGAGCGACATTGCTGTTGGTCGCACCCAGCGAATAATTCGAATGCAGGAGCACCAGAATGGGCCCCACCACGCCGAAGACGATATGGACCTGAAACCAGGCCTTCACCGAGCCGAGCTTCGCGAACCATGACACGCGCTTGCGCAATGGATAAAGCAGCAGCACCAGCATGAGGCTGCCTCCGGTGATGCCCAGTCCATACCCCATCCCGCTGGCAGGTGACATGAATCGCTGCGTAGGTGCGGCCCAGCCAATCAGGGCTACGATGGCTGCAGTCGACAGGAATACGCTGTCGAACGAAATCCAGCGTCGCCACCGCGATCGCGGCGGTCCGTCCGTTCGTCTGCCATCTTCGGCGCCGCCACCCACTTGCTTCGCACGGGGCTGAGGCGGGCTGCCGGCAGCGGTTCTTTGCGGAGTGCTGGTCATGGCGGCTCTAACCAATGACCTGGCTGATCCTGAGTGTCACGGGTTGCACGGCTTTCATGTCTACCGCAACACTTTTGCCTTGCAGATCGCCAGCCGTCGCAATTGCCTGGCCTGTGGCGGACAGCCGCGCTTCGACGATCACCTGCTGGAAATCGGACAGGCGCCGATCCGGCAACATCGCCAGGGTGTCATCCAGAACAAACTTCGTTGGCCAGTTCCCGACCGTCTGGCGCAGTACGGCGAGGGGCGGACCTGGAGCATTGGCAGCCTTCGCGTACACGAACAGGGTCATGCCCTTTGTGACCTTGCTGCGAATTTCCGGATCCACATCGACTGTGCCACTGATCTGCACTCGAGCTGCCGTTGCTGCGACCGGGGCGGATCCCGATGTCGGCGCATCGCTGCGAGCAAGGGTCTGCGCTTCCTCGATGTTCGCGTCGATGATGCGAATGTCAGGGGACTCTGGTGGCAATACGCTGCGCAGACGCTGCCACAGCTTCACGGCATCTGCGTATCGCTGCTGCTGAATGGCGAGTGTCGCCTTGAGCCACAGCGCCTTCGCGTGATTCCTGTCGAGCTTCAGTGCTTGCTCGATTGCATCCGCCGCCGGACCCGCAAGCGTTCCCCCGGGCTGCGACGCCAGCGCGTCGGCATAGTCCGCCCACGCATCCGCCGTCATGCCTTTCAGGCTGCGCAGCTGCTCATATGCAGCTACAGCGCCCGCAAAATCCCGTTGATTGCGTTTCAGCGCGGCCAGGCCACGCCAGGCTTCAACGTCTTCAGGAGACGCGGCGACCTGTTGCTCGTAGGTGGAAAGGTCCGACGACGCAGCGGTGGGCGGCGCGGAGGCGCCTGCCGAGCGATGCTGTCTGGCCTCGCTCGCTGCCGAGGCATTGCCGAGGAACTCATAAGACTGGGCAAGCAGATCCCATTCCGCATCAGTGCCGCCGCTGCTTGCACAGCTTGTCTGCGAGGCGCTGCACGGAGACTTCCATCGAATCGACTTTTCCAGACCCGGATGCCGCGAGTCCAACGTGCGGACTGCCGGCAGTTCCTGCAACGTCTCCTTCAAGCGCATCGGGTCGCCCCAGCTGGAGATACATCGCGATTGCCAGGCCGAAGAGCCCGATGGCAGCCGCTGCGCCGATCCACAACTGCTTGCCCTTGCCAGCGACGTCGTCACTGACTCGACGCAGGACCGGAATCAATACAAAGCAGGCGGCCACTCCCGCTGCAAATCCCGCGATCACCCAGAACACTGCTGAGGCTGACATCGATACCGTACTCCCGTTCCAGAAAACGCTGCGGCGCTCGTGCAGGAGCTGCGGCGTTCAAGGTCAACTTTGCTTGTTATGTTCCAGTGTAGACGTGAGAACAACCGCTGCGCACTCGGTAATTCCAGACTTGTCTGGGGTTGACGACAGTTACAGGTGTCGATTGCTTCACAGATGGAAGAACTGTCGCAACAAGCAAACGCTCTTCACACTTTTCCTGGCTTGCGCATCTCGATCTTAAGGATGATTAAGCAGCTTCCGCGCATACTCCCGACGCGCTGATGCGCATGCGCGAACAGCTACACGACCGCAGTTGCGGTCGTCGCGTTCCGACATCGATAAGCGACTGACTCGGCAATTGGAGTGAAAGTGCTACTGGCTTCGCTGCGAATACTGCAGATTGCGGAGTAGCCTTCACCGATGGCACAGTGGATGCGGGACAGGTCACGGGCGGCGGTCGCGCCGAAGCGCCGGCCTTTCAAGTACTGACCGAACCACAAGTAATACCGGAGTGAAAGTGCTCGACTACGCCATCTACATCGTGCCCATGCTGCTGCTGTGGCTGTGGTTCGGTCGGCGGCGCGCGCATACGGCACGCAGGAGTGTCGAGGCCAAGTCCGAGTCGCTAAGCGCCGGCCTTGTCGAACCACCGTCGCTGCATCCCATCATCGATCCATCGCGCTGCATTGGCTGCGGCTCCTGCGTGCGCGCGTGCCCGGAGCAACCCCATCACCATGTGCTGGGCCTGATCAACGGCAAGGCTGAACTCGTCAGTCCGACCGATTGCATCGGTCACGGTGCGTGCCGTACCGCCTGCCCTGTAGACGCCATCACGCTGGTGTTCGGTACGGAAAAGCGCGGCGTCGACATTCCGGTGCTGACACCGCAATTTGAATCCAATGTTCCCGGCATCTTCGTTGCTGGCGAGCTTGGGGGTATGGGCCTCATCCGCAATGCGCTCGAACAGGGGAAGCAGGCTGTCGAGATGATCGAGCGCCATCGACCCCGTGGAGGCGACGATCTCCTCGACATTGTCATTGTCGGCGCCGGACCGGCCGGCTTTGCGGCTTCGTTGTCCGCCCTGTCGAAGCGCATGAAATTCGTCACGCTCGAACAGGAATCCCTCGGCGGCTGTGTGTTCCAGTACCCGCGGGGCAAGCTGGTCATGACCCAGGCCGCGACGCTACCCATCATTGGCAAGGTCAACTTCACTCGGACGTCGAAGGAAGAGCTGCTTGAATTCTGGCGCAGCATCGAAAAGAAGTCGGGTGTCGAGATCAACTACAACGAGCGCGTGGAGGGGCTGCAGAATCTTGGATCTGGCGGCTTTCTCGTCAAGACGCCCCGCGGCGAATACCGGACGCGCAATGTCCTGCTTGCCATCGGCCGGCGCGGCACACCACGCAAGCTTGGCGTACCCGGAGAAGATCTGCCCAAGGTCGTCTACCGCTTGATCGATCCTGAGCAGTACAAGGGACAGAATGTTCTGGTTGTCGGCGGTGGCGACAGTGCTCTCGAAGCCGCGGCCAGCATTGCCGAACTTGGCGGCACGCCTGTAACGCTATCCTATCGTGGTGACGCCTTTGACCGCGCCAAGCAGCGCAACCGGGACCGCGTAAACGCCGCCGCAAAGTCCGGAGATCTTGACCTCAGGCTCAGCTCCACAGTCCGGAAGATTTCCCCAGATCGCGTCATGCTTGAACAGAAGGGCGAGAAGCTTGAAGTCGCCAACAATTCGGTGATCGTGAATGCGGGCGGCGTACTCCCCAACGACTTCCTGCGTCAGGCGGGAGTCGCAGTCGAAACGAAATATGGAACTGCATAAACTTCTGCCTGCTGCCTGTTGCGCGGCATTGGTCTGTGGCACTCCCGGTTACGCCGCGGATAAGCCGAGGACAACGGTTGCTGCGAACCAGGCTGTGATGGAACCGGCACTCGCTGCCATCCGCCTCAAGAATTTTTCAGACGCAGCCGGATTACTCGAGCCGCTTGCGAAGCAAGGCAAGGCTGAGGCGCAGTATCTGCTCGCGTGTCTGTACCGCGCCGGGCTCGGACTGACTGCCGATCCAGAAAAGGAACGGTCATTGCTGACCGCCGCCGCCACCCAGAATCATGCGAATTCGGCTTACAGCCTGGCGCTGGCTCTGCTGCGCGAGCAGCCTCGCGACCCGGAAAGCTCGCGACACTGGCTGGAAATTGCCGCGCGTGCAGGCCATCCCATGGCCAAGCGTTCCCTGGAACGTGGCGCGTTGCCCATGGAGTTTCTTCCCGCCACCGATCTGCGTGATGCCAGCGCGCGACTGTCCGCACTCTGGTTCGCCGCAGAGTCTGATGACGCCGCGCTGGTAAAGCTGCTGGCCAGTCCAGAGCTCGTCGCGGCTCGCAACGAGTTTGGGCGAGACGCACTGATGCAAGCTGCAGAATCCGGTGCGAGCACTGCACTACAGACTCTTTTGTCTGAAGGCGCGGATTCCAAACGGGCAGATATGTTTGGTACGACTGCGCTGATGCTTGCCGCCAGCACGGATAGCGGCATGGCGGTCACGGCGCTACTGAATGCAGGTGCCGACGTGGAGGCGCAAGACCTTGCAGGCAATACTGCTCTGATGCATGCGGCACGGACAGAGCGGGTGGAGTCCGTAAAGCTGTTGCTGGCAGCGATGGCTCCGGGCGGAAAATATAACGCCCGCAATGCCGAAGGCTGGACTGCTCTCGACTGGGCATTGCGTGGCGAATCGATGGACGCCGTCAAGGTACTGCGGGCAGCTGGCCTCACTGCGACGATACTGCGCAGTGAAGCTTCAACGCCATCCATTCCATTGCGACGAGCCACGGCGTCCGACCTCTACGCCGGATGGTCTGATCTCGGAGTCGGGGCAACGCGAGCATCGCCTGAGGTAGTGAACGCGCTACTCTCGTCGACCCGCTCCCAGCCCTGGACCGCCGCCGAGATCCGGGCAGCCCTGGAGAAGGCCGTGACGACGGGTAATGTCAACACTGCTGAACGGCTGCTACCGGTGCCTGGTGCATCGGGAACGAACCCGAAGGTAACGGCTGCCGTTGACCCACGACTGCTTGATTGGGCGATCCGCCATGGCGACAGCAAGATGGTAGATCTTCTGCTGCCAGCCATTTCACCTGACACCCAATGGAAGGACGTCGAAAATCCGGTGCTGACGGCTACGCGCGCGCACCAGATGGAGATTCTGACGAAGTTGCTCGAAGCCGGATTCGATGTCGCAGGCACTGACAAGCTGGGACGCGACGCTTTGATGGTAGCCAGTCGCGCCAGCCAACTGGATCTGGTGCAGGTACTTCTGCAGCATCACGCCAATCCAGGTCGTCTGGACGGCCAGGGACGGTCTGCTCTGTGGTACGCGGCTCAAACAGGTTTCATCACGGGTGTGTATCTGCTGGCAGATTCCGAGAATCGTGATCGGGAAGACAAGCTGGGCATCACGCCGCTGGCGGTCGCCGCCAGCGAGGGTAGAACTGATGTCGTCTCACTGCTGCTGACGAAGGGCGCCAGGACAGCTGGCGCTGGCCGCAACGGGATGACTCCCTTGCTGCTGGCGTGCGCCAATGGGCACAGCGCCACGGTGAAGCAATTGCTGGCCGCGGGCGCATCGGCAGATGCAACGGGCTCCTTCGGCAATACGGCGCTGATCATTGCCGCAAGACACGGTCACGCCGACGTTGTCAAATTGCTGCTCGCTGCCGGTGCCAACAGGCAATTGCGCAATAGTGACGGACATTCCGCCAGCGATATTGCGGCAGCACTCAACAACAGGGAAATTGAAGCCACGCTCAAGTCGGGCTAGAACCGGCCGGCCCAGGGGTTCCTGGCAGGGGAATGAAAGGAATCTTGCATTCCCCTGCTAACAGGGTGATGCAAAACCCTTTGTAGCACCCTGTTATTCCGAGTCACGGAGACTTAAGCGAAATCGATGAGTCCTAACTCATTGATTTCGGGAGCCAGTGAAAACCACGCTTTTCGCTGGATCCAGATGCAAAAGGCACGGACAGACTTTTGCATCAAGCTGCTAACGTTTGGGGCCGAACAAGGCATCGAGCGCCGCCTTGGCCTGATCCTGCTCCTGCTGGTTGCGAGGCGTATGCGCACCCGGCCGCGGCTTGAAATAATCGCAGAAGTTGGCGCGTTCCTTGTCTTTCACTTCCTCGGCAATGGGTTCGCGGCAGTGCTTGGCCACGGTAATGCTGTAGAACTCGCACAACCGGCAGGCATGCAGGGCCGCCCGGCAGGAGCGGCATTCGTCGAAGCGGCTGAGCGGCAAACTCAGGTCGGCAAGCGACGCCCCGCATTTCCAGCAAACCAGTTCTTGCGACATTGGGATCTCCCGCAACACGTGCCGGTTAACAGGGTGCAAACTCTTGCATCATCCTGACAATGATCTCATGGATCGGCCCGCAGGCACGCGCTACACTGCGCGCCCATGTGCAGCCGCCGCAGCCCGATTCGCAAGGCCCGACAAGACCCGTCCCGGCCCGTGAAATCATAAGACCTGCCTTGTCGCGATTCATCAATCTCGATCTGCCCGAATCTTCTTCAGCGAGTGACGTCGTTGCGCCCGCGGCTGCTCCTCCACTGCACGATTTGACTGCACACAAGCACGGTGGCATAGCGATTGTCGTCGGCGCCCTCGGCGTCGTCTTCGGTGACATTGGCACCAGCCCTCTCTACGCATTGCGTGAGTGCTTCTCGCCACTGCATGGCCTGGTAGTGACGCCGGACAACGTCCTCGGCCTCTTGTCACTGATCTTCTGGTCACTCGCCCTCATCATTACGGTGAAGTATGTCGGCATCGTTCTCGAAGCCGACAACCGTGGCGAGGGCGGTGTTCTGGCACTCAGTGCCCTGCTGGTAGGCGCTTCGCGAAACTGGAAGATGTGGACACCGGTCAGTGCAGCCGGCCTGTTCGGTGCGGCGTTATTTTTCGGGGATGGGTTCATTACACCTGCGATTTCCGTGTTGAGCGCCATGGAAGGTCTGTCGGTCGCAGCTCCCGATCTGCAACGGTTGGTGATGCCGGGTGCTGGTCTTATTCTCGCGTGTCTTTTCCTGGCTCAGAAGCGCGGCACTTCCGTGATGGGGCGGGCCTTCGGCCCGGTCATCATCACGTGGTTCGCGACGCTCGCGGTGCTGGGCGTACATGGAATCCTCAAGGCCCCGGAGGTTCTCAAGGCGGTCAATCCGGTGTATGCCGTGCATTTCTTCCTTGACAACGGCGTCATCGCATTCGTCACACTGTCCTCCGTTTTCCTGGCAGTGACGGGGGGCGAGGCCCTGTACGCAGACATGGGTCATTTCGGCCGCGGTCCCATCCGGCGGGGCTGGCTGTTCGTCGTACTGCCTGCCCTGGTGCTCAACTACTTTGGGCAGGGTGCACTGCTGCTCACGAATCCGGCGGCCATCGAGAACCCCTTCTATCTGCTGGTTCCCGCGTGGGCGCTGATACCGATGATCCTGCTGGCTACGGCTGCGACGGTCATTGCATCACAGGCCGTGATATCCGGCGTCTTTTCGCTCGCAAGGCAGGCAATCAACCTTGGCTATCTGCCACGGCTCAAGGTCCTGCATTCCTCGGAACATTCAATCGGCCAGGTCTATGTGCCTTCAGTGAACTGGCTGCTGTTTGTCTGCACTCTGACGCTCGTGGTCATTTTCGGCTCGTCGAGCGCACTCGCTGGCGCCTATGGCATCGCCATCATCTGCGACATGGTGATCACGTCGATCATGGTCATCATGCTGATGCGGATAGCCGACGCAAAGGCCAACCGCGGTGTCATCGTCGTGATGTCGCTGATCACGGTCATCGAGCTGTTCTTCCTGATGTCGAATCTTCTCAAGCTCGACGACGGTGGCTGGATTCCGCTGGTGATCGCGATTGGCGTGTACATGCTGATGAGCACGTGGCGGGAAGGTCGGCGTGCGCTGGCATGGTTTGTCGCCAAACAGCAGGTGCCAGTACGGGAGTTCCTTGCGTCGATCGCGGAACAGAAACCACACTATGTCCCTGGCACCGCCGTCTATCTCGTCAGCGATGCAGGCGGCATTCCCAGGGCGCTGTCGCAGAACCTGCGCTTCAACGGCGTACTGCACGAGCGCAACATCCTGCTGACTTTCGTCAGTACGGAAATGCCGCGCGTGCAGTCCGATCGCCGCGTGGATACGCACACGATCGCCCCTGGCCTTGAGCGGGTGATCGCGCGCTATGGCTTCATGGAAACCCCGGATATCGTATCAGCGCTGCGTGGCGCCGACGCGCGTGGCATCGAGTACAAACCAGACGAGACCACCTACGTGATCGGCCGTGAGAATCCCGTACTGACCAGCGGCCCCGGCATGCCTCTATGGCGCAAGAGACTGTTCGCGGTCATGGGCCGCAACAGCCAGCTGGCCTCCATCCACTTCGGCGTGCCTGCGCATCGCGTGGTCGAAATCAGCAGTCAGGTCAATCTCTAGCGATCAATCACGCTTCGAGGCGGGGACCGGATGTTGTGAAAGCGCGAACGAGCCCGCGCAACGCGGGGCGCTGCGCGTGGATCACGTAGATGGGAATCGGCGCGAGATAGCCGGCGTAGCGACCCTTGGCCAGGAAACGTTCGTGGAAATCGGAGCCCGGGAAGTAGGGACCGAGGCGCGGGACAATCCCGCCACCAATGAAGACGCCACCTACGGCGCCGAGAGTCAGCGCAAGATCGCCGGCAACGGTTCCGAGCCACGCGCAGAAGAGTTGCAGCACTTCCTGGCATTGCGGATCACTGGCCGCGAGCCCGCGACGCGTGATCTCCGCGGGATCGAGTCTTTCAGGCTCAAGCCCGTCCAACTCACCCAGCGCGCTGTAGATATTCACGAGGCCCGGACCTGACAGTACACGCTCGGCAGAGACATGCTGAAAGCGCTGCCGCAGGACCTCCAGAACTCCCTGCTCTCTCGCCGTAGTCGTACTCAACGTGACGTGACCGCCTTCTCCCTGCAATGGCACATAGCCGCCGGCGGCGGGAATGAGTCCCGACACGCCAAGACCCGTACCGGGGCCGAGCAAAGCGATGGGTCCGTTGGGTACCGCCTGGCGTCCGGCAATCTGCACAAGCTCGTCTGCGCGCAACTCCGTCAGGGATGTCGCCAGCGCCGTAAAGTCATTGAGGACAATTAAGCGCTTGAGCCCCAGTCGTTGGCGCGTTTCCAGTACCGAAAAGTGCCAGTGATGATTGGTCATTCGCACTACGTCGCCAGTCAATGGACTCGCGATGGCCAGCGCTGCCTCAAGGGGCCGTTGGGGCTTGTCCGCAGCACCGACACGCTGGAGGTAAGCTTCGATTGCGGTTGTGAGATCGGCGTAGTCCGCACAACGCAGGTCCTGCTCGAGCGTAATGCCATCCTGCGCAGAGAGCGCAAAACGTGCGTTCGTGCCGCCGATGTCGCCGATCAGTCGCGGAACATCCTGAACGTCAGGGAGACCAGAAGACATCGATCGGTACCTGCTGCTGATGAAGGATGCCGCGCACCGGAAATTCAGTTGCGGGACCAGGCTGTTGCACGCGCTGATAGACCTGCCATTTCATTGCACCGACGATATGCAGGATCACTCGACGAGAATCGAGCAGGGACGCAAGATTCTGGCTGATGCGTGCCTGCGGGGAAACCGGCGCGGCGATCGCGACACAAGCCGGTAGAGCAGACGTGTCGAGCGCTTGCGCGAGTCCGGGAGCAGCTGGAAAGAGCGAAGCCGTATGACCGTCATCCCCCATGCCAAGCAGCACGACATCAAAGGGGCGCGCGATCCGGCCGAGCGCACGCCAAGTCCAGTCAAGCCCTTCCTCAACGGTCGCCGAAGGATTCTTCAGACCAATGAAGTGAGCCTTTGCAGCCCGGCCGATCAGCAGATGCTCGCGTACCAGATGCTCATTGCTGACATCGCTCGTCGGATCCACCCAGCGTTCATCCGCAAGCGTAATCCACACCCGGCTCCAGTCGATGGTTTCGGTGCTCAGCGATCTGAAAAGGCTGACGGGCGTGCGCCCGCCGGACACCACCAGACTGGCCATACCGCGTGCGGCGATGGCTTCCTCGAGGTCTACACGGATCTCGCCGGCCAGCGCGTGATCGAGCGCAATGGCGTTCGGAAAGCGGTGGTCCTTGACGAAGCGGTGCATGACCTTCAGGCTTCGGCTTCAGGCTTCAGGTCGATCTGGCTCGGTACATCGTCTCGCATGAACCGGACGCCGAAGCCCAAAGCCGACTCATAGCTCGTCATTCCAGGCGATGCCGTCCCGTCCAACGAGCGCGCTGGAGGCTGCAGGCCCCCAGCTTCCCGCAGTGTAGGACTTCGGCTTCGCATCGTGCTGCGCCCAACCCTCGCGGATCGGATCGACCCAGCGCCACGCAGCGTCCAGTTCGTCACGACGCATGAACAGCGTGAGGTTGCCGTGAACCACATCCATCAACAGTCGCTCATACGCATCGAGACTGCGCATCTTGAAGGTTTCGCCGAGATCGAGCGCGAGGTCGACGGGCTTGAGACGCATGCCCTCCCCGGGGCTCTTCGCCAGAATCGTCAACGTAATGCTCTCTTCAGGCTGTAACTGGATGACCAGGCGGTTGGGTGACTGGGCGGTCGCCTGCCTGTCAAAAATCGCGTAGGGCACTTCATCGAACGTCACCACGATCTCGGTGACGCGCTCCTGCAACCGCTTCCCGGTGCGCAGATAGAACGGCACGCCCGCCCAGCGCCACGTATCGATCTCGACCTTCAGTGCAACGAAGGTTTCCGTCACGCTGTCGGGATCGACGCCGCCTTCCTGCAGATACCCGGGAACAGGCATGCCGTTGGCGGCGCCGGCCTTGTACTGGCCGCGCACAGTCTTCACGAGCACATCCCGGCCCGCGATCGGCCGCAATGAGCGCAGCACTTTGAGCTTCTCGTCGCGGACGGCGTCCGGATCGCTGCTCGTGGGCGGTTCCATTGCCAGGATACACAGCAGCTGCAGCAGATGGTTCTGCACCATGTCGCGCAGTGCGCCAGTCTGGTTGTAGAACATGCCCCGTCCCTCGACGCCGATCTGTTCCGCGATCGTGATCTGCACATGCCGGATACGGCCACGACCCCAGAGAGGTTCGAACAGGGCATTGCCAAACCTGAGTGCCATGAGGTTCTGCACCGCCTCCTTGCCGAGATAGTGATCGATCCGGTAGATCTGCTGTTCCGGAAAGCTGGCGCCCACCACATCATTGATGGCCCGCGACGAAGCGAGGTCCTGTCCAAGCGGCTTCTCCAGCACGACCCGCGAGTCCGGTGTGACAAGACCGGCAGTTGCAATCTGGGAGCAGATCGCAGTGAACAGACCGGGAGCGGTCGAAAAGAAGAAGATGCGCACCATGCTCTCGCGGCCGACCAGCAATGCCTGAAGCGCCCCGAAGTCATCGGCAATCGTCGCATCGAATCTCGCGTAGTGAACGTGCTGGCTGAAGGATTCCCAGCGTCCCTGATCGAAGTCGTCGGTCAGATAGGTTCGACAGGTCGCTTCGACCATCGTCAGAAAGTCCTCTCGCGTCAGGTTGGCACGCGCGACACCGATCAGACGCGAGTCCGGAGGAATCTGGCCGGCAGCATGCCGGCGATAGAGTGCGGGCAACAGCTTGCGCATTGCCAGATCGCCCGTGCCGCCGAACAGCACCAGGTCAAATGGAGACACCGACTGCATGAAACCTCTCCGCACTCAATACAGGATCGCTTTGCGAACGGCACCGACGGTTCTCGATGCAAGAATCATGGCTGGCGTGGCACGCCCGGAACAACCTGCAATCAGCGTGCGGTGATCGGCAATTGAGCCATTTGAGTGCAAGCATACACGCGCGCTGCATTGAGATGGAACACTCACTGCGGTATCGGACAGCGGTGGCTTTCACTACAATGAAACTCTGCTGCTTCCTTTCACATCGGGGTTCATCGATGGCCAGCCTGCCGCCACTCGACTCTGCGATTCGGCGCGTCACCGAACGCATTCGCGAACGCAGTGCCCGAACGCGCGAGGACTACGTGCGCCGGATGGAGCAAGCCGGTCAGCATGGGACCACTCGCGGTCAGCTTGCCTGCACGAATCTCGCACATGGTTTCGCCGCCGCGGGCAGCACCGACAAAGCCAGACTCCGTGACCTGCGCTGGCCAAACGTCGCCATCGTTTCGGCCTACAACGACATGCTGTCCGCGCATCAGCCGTTTGAACGGTTCCCGGGTCTGATCAAACTGGCCGCCCGCGAAGCCGGCGCAGTCGCGCAATTTGCAGGAGGCGTTCCGGCGATGTGCGACGGCGTGACGCAGGGTCAAGCGGGCATGGAGCTGTCGCTGTTCAGTCGTGACGTGATTGCCATGTCAACAGGTATCGCGCTCTCTCACAACATGTTCGACGCAGCGCTTTGTCTCGGCGTGTGCGACAAGATTGTGCCAGGACTGCTGATGGGTGCGCTCGCATTCGGTCACTTGCCGGTCATCTTCGTGCCTGGTGGCCCGATGGCTTCCGGCATTCCCAACAAGGAAAAGGCGCGCGTCCGCCAGCTCTATGCAGAGGGCAAGGTCGGCCGCGATGCGCTGCTGGAATCAGAGGCACAGAGTTACCATTCCGCCGGTACCTGCACCTTCTATGGGACGGCGAACAGCAATCAGATGCTGATGGAGGTCATGGGACTGCACATGCCAGGCGCTGCATTCGTGCCTCCCGACACGCCGCTTCGCGATGCATTGACTTCGGCAGCTACCCGCCGTGCCGCACGCATCACGGCACTTGGCGATGAATATCTGCCGTTGTCCCGTCTTATCGACGATCGGGCCATCGTGAATGCCCTCGTCGGCCTGCTGGCGACGGGGGGCTCGACCAATCACACCATTCATCTGGTCGCGATGGCGAGAGCGGCAGGCATCGTGATCACCTGGGACGATTTCAGCGATCTCTCGGAGGCCGTGCCATTGCTCGCTCGCATCTATCCGAACGGCAGCGCCGACATCAATCACTTCCAGGCTGCAGGCGGCATGGGTTTTCTGATTCGTGAATTGCTGGCGGCAGGGTATCTGCATGCAGACACGACCACAGTCACCGGAGGCAGCCTCCTCGACTACACTTCGGAACCCTGGCTTCCGGAGAGTGGCCTTGCGTGGAGGCCGGCTGCCTCAGTGTCAGGCGATGAAGAGGTCCTGCGGCCCGCCCACCGTCCTTTCAGTGCCGACGGCGGCCTCAAGCTGCTGAAGGGCAATCTCGGCCGGGCAGTGATCAAGACTTCAGCCGTTCGCGCCGAACATCGGGTCGTCGAGGCACCAGCGCTGGTCTTCAATGACCAGGAAGAAGTGATTGCCGCTTTCAAGGCAGGCAAGCTCGCGCGGGACGTCGTTGTCGTTGTGCAGTTCCAGGGACCTCGCGCGAACGGTATGCCGGAACTCCATCAACTCACCCCTTGCCTCGCGTCACTGCAGTCGAAGGGCTTTCACGTAGGTCTCGTGACCGACGGACGCATGTCGGGCGCTTCGGGAGCTGTCCCGGCTGCAATCCATGTAACGCCGGAATGCCTGAATGGCGGCCCGCTTGCACGCGTGCGCGATGGCGACATCATCCGGCTCGACAGCCACACAGGGGTGCTTGAAGCTCACGTGAACGACGCAGTCTGGCAGCAGCGTGCCGTCCCCAGACCCGACCTTCTTGCGAATGAATCCGGCACCGGCCGCGAGCTCTTCGCGAATTTCCGCAAGCTCGCGACCGGGGCGGAAGAAGGCGCCCTGACCTGCATGGCCTGACAAGACCGACTTGAGTTGAGAACGAAGCCTTGAACATTCATGAACTGATGCGAATCTCGCCGGTCATCCCGGTGTTGACGGTCACCCGTCTCGAACACGCCGTGCCGCTTGCGCGAGCATTGGCCGACGGTGGCCTCAGGGTCCTTGAGATCACGCTGCGCACACCGGTAGCGATGGCGGCCATCGAGGCCATGCGGAAACATGTTCCGGAAGCTGTCGTTGGCGTCGGCACATTGACCCGGGCCGACGAATTTGCGGAGGCTGCCGCGGTAGGCGCCCAGTTCGGTGTCAGCCCTGGCCTCACACCTGAGTTGATCGCGGCGGCGAAGACGGTGTCCTATCCGTTGCTGCCGGGCGTGATGACTCCGTCAGAACTGATCGCGGCCCGAACTGCAGGCTTCACTGCATGCAAACTGTTCCCTGCGCAGCAGGCTGGCGGCATCGGGATGCTGAAGGCGCTTGCCGGACCGTTTCCCGAGATGGTGTTCTGCCCCACCGGAGGCATCACGCGCGCCACCGCTCCGGACTTCCTGAAATTGCCGAATGTCGCTTGCGTTGGAGGGTCGTGGCTGGCGACGGCCGACCTGATGAATCGCGGGCAATGGCAGGAGATCGAGACCCTGGCGCGCGACGCCGCGTCGCTCAGGACGTAATACCTGATGCCTCAGGCGTCTTCCGCGCGTCGACCAACGCGTCGGCGTTCAACGCCTTGCCACTGTCCATTCATGCGCACGACTGCGCCGTCCACCACTCTGCGCGGCTCGCCGCGCCGATCCTCGTGGTGTTGATAGCGACAAGTGCAGGTCGCCGCATCGCAGTTCTTGAGTGGCAGCAGCGGTGCTTCGGCTGACAGGAAGCGCTTGCGCGCGATGTTTTTCGCCTCACCGCATGCCCGCGGTCCGGGAATGATGGCGACTGCGTGGTACGGATTAGCGACCTGGACGGCGCGCACGGGCTCGCCCCTGATCCGGGACTTGTAGTGAAACAGCGCGGTCAGGGACCAGCGCGAAAAGTCAAAGGCCATGGCGGACCCCCTTGCCCTCGGCACCCCGTGCGCTTCGATCTGGCGTCCTGTCGCTTCATGCCTCCCGAGAATACGGAACTGCATCACACAACGCTAGGGGAAACCCCGATTAGCGATGGAAAAATCTGCTTTATGGTAAGCGATGAGATCTCGCGCACCCACTGCGTTTATCAGTCAAATCAGGGCTTTGATGAAAATACGGAAAAGGATGCGGACACGAGCCGCCATTGGCCTTGCGCCATAGCGGTGATTGCCAATCGATCAGGCTGCAGTGAGTTGCCCGGTTGCGGGGTCTGCCTCGACGGGCTCTTTGACGGGCGGTACTGCTGCTTCCGTCGTCGCTTTCGTTCCACGATAGAGTGCGTGGTAGCGCTGAATCGAACGCAGCTGGTTGAAGTTCGTCAGTGCATGCTGGCGAGCGCCTTTTGCGAGGAAAGCGCGCCGTTCGGCCGGCATCTCCATGACCCGCGCAATGCCACGCGTCAGCGATATCTCGCTGCCTGGTTCTGCGGAGATCCCGAATGTGCCAACCACCTCCGCCTGCGCTCCCATCCCCGTTGCAACACAGGGCACGCCGCAGAGCATCGCCATCACCAGCGTCATGCGCAGTTCGTCAGTGAGCGCACTCGACACGACCACATCACACGCATTGAACAGCCCTGCACTGTCTGACCATTCGCCGAGCAGGCGCACGCGTGTCGCCAGCGTACCACCGCCCACGAGCGCCATCAGGGGGGCATTGCCACGCTGCAGCCCGCGGCCGGCGAGCAGTATCTGTGCGTGAGGATTCGCACGAATGATCTCGCCCGCCGCCTTGAAGAAAGTGAGGTGATCGAACTCGGCCTGAAAGGGCGCCTGCATGCCGATGACGAAGGCATTGGGCTGCAGTTCCAGCTGCTGGCGTACCCGTTGCCGCGCACTGAAATCGGGCTTGTATCGCTCGACATCCACGCCGGCTGCGATCACTTCCGAAGTCGGCTCTGGAAACCCCAAGCGTCGATGTCGTGACCTGGCGATTTCCGCCGGATAGATGAGCTGGTCAGCCTTGTCCGCCAGCCTGAGAACAAGTTTCAGCTTGGCACGATCCAGAGATCCGCTTGACGCAGACAAGGGATCAGTGCTGGTCATGTTCCAGATACAACGAGCATCAGTGACCGCCAGCTTGCGCAATAGCGACGCCGCGAGTTGCGCAGTGTGTCCCCACGCGTGAATTACATCAGGGGTGAAGTCGCGCGTCAGCTGCAGCAACCCGCGGGGCGCAAGCAGCGACCAGCGTCTGCGTGACAATCTGATTTCGTGAACAGGAATGCCGCCCTGCCTGATCACCGCAGCATGGGGGTGGCCCGGAGCGAAGTAGACGACACAACTCTGTACCGACCGACGATCGCCGCGCATCAGCAGCGGCAACAGCGTGCCATTTACAGTGGTGTTGCCCTCGGTCTGGCCGCTGACCAGATGCAGCACCTTGAGCGGCCGCGGTATTGATTCGGTGGACAGGGTCTGGTTCACGGGCGGCTCGCTGAGTGCTTGAGGATCGCGGGCGAAATCCTAGCAGTGCGCACCAGCTATTCAGTCCGGATAGCGTCCGGAAACAGCGGCAACTGTTAACAGCGACACATTAAGGTAACAGTTCAGCTTACATTCGCAAGCGGCTGCCGTACCCCGTCAGCTCGAGATAACCGCGGCCGGCCACTGCTCCTGCTGCATCGACGAGCTCGACCGCGCCTTCCCAGTAGATCGTTCCGGTACTGCGTCGGGAATCGCTTTCCTGGTCGTCAAAGAGCGGGCGTACAGCAAACTGGCGAGTGCCGACACGCACGCGCCATTCGACGGGATATTCGATTCCCGTACGCGGTGAACGCCAGCGACGCACCGGAACCCACTCGATTTCGTTCCGGAGAGAATGTGAACGCTGACTATCCCCTGTCCCCTGTCCGCTGTCACCTCCCCTTCAGAGTCCCCCCAGCCCAATGCTGACCTCCTTCCGAATCGCGCATGCGGAAAGCCATCAATGCACCGCCATCGTTCATGTTGATTCCGAGCCAGTCCCAGCCCTGCGCAGCATCGTCCAGCAATGTGCTCGACCATTCATGGTCAAACCATGCAGAGCCGCGGACTTGCTGTTTACGTCCTGAAACCGTCACGCTGCCTGTCACACTCAAGTTAGGCAGGCTGTAGTAATGACTGGCTGAAGCGGGATCCGGGCCCTTCTGACTGAAGCCTCCCTCGCCCTGCAATAGCGGCGCCTGCGTTGCGACAAGATCCAGTGCGAGATCGAAGTCCTTTCCCGGAACGACAATGCGGTAGTGTTCACCGTCCTGCTGCAGGGACCAGTCTTCGATGACTACATCCACCTTTCCCGCTGCGGCTTCGGCGAGACCAAAGCCGGCACGCGCGGCGCGCTCATCGTGCAGCAAATGACCCACAGCAGGATCACTGACCGCCGCGTGAGCAAACAGCAGCTGGCGTGCCGCGAACCTGGAAGGGTTACCTTCATCGAGCCCCGGGCGGTTGCGAAAGAAAGTGATCTGGAAGCCCCTTGACTGGCCGCTGTCGTCTTCGAGCCAACCCGTGATGTACCACCACTCGATGCGAAACTCCGGATGGCTGCCCTCATCCACCGGGAAGGTGAGAGGGGCGCCACGAACAACCGGTGGATAGTCTGCCGCGAGCGCCATGGACATTACGAACGGGCCTAGCAGCAGGAGAAGAAGTAAGGGGATAGGGGATAGGGGATAGGGGATAGTCAGAAGCCGGAAAAAGGACAGCGCCTTTCCAACTCTCACCACTATCCCCCATCCCCTATCCCCTATCCCCTTCTCTTCCATCACCAGTCCTCCTTCACCGCGCGGATAACATCGTCGCGCAGCGCCAGCCGGCCGCTCCAGACGGCCGTGACAGAGGCAGCGATGATCAATGCCACACTCAGGACCGCCAGCAAGCCCCAGGGGAAATAGACATCCATGCTCCAGTGAAAGGACTGGCGATTGACCACATAGATCAGAATCAGACTGACCACCGAGCCGATCACGAGGCCTGCCACGACCCCCACCGTGCCAAGCAAACCGCCCTCCGCCGCCAGCATGAAGCCGATCTGCCTGCGCATGAGTCCTACGTGTCGCAATACGCCAAGCTCGGCGCGTCTGGCAATCACCTGGGCGCTGGTACTTGCCGCTATTCCGGCCAACCCGATAAAGACCGCGATGATCTCCAGCAGGTAGGTCACTGCGAAAGTGCGATCGAAGATTCGCAACGTCAGCGCGCGGATCTCGCCGGGGCGACGAACGTCGTAGTTTGCAATGCCGGGCAGGCGTGATCGCACGGTTTCGATGACCTGATTGCTGTCTGCCTGATCGTCGAGCCAGAGCCAGGCAGCGTTTGCGCGCGCATCACCCGTCAACGCAAGGTACGCGGTGCGATCAATCACCACAGCGCCATTTTGCCGTTCGTAGTCACGGAACAAGCCACGGACTGAAAACCTCACGGCACGTCCTCCAAGCGATGCAGTAAAGACTGTATCCGGTGCCGCGCCGAGCAGATCGCCAGCGGCTTCGGAAATCCATACCGGCTGGGTATCTGCAGGGGCTGGAGACCGGGCGACCCCTTCAAGCCACAACGTCCGCTCGGCGTTCGGTTCGGAGATCGGGCGCGCGATCAGCGTCAGCGGCGTGCTAAGCCCCGCGACCGCCAACTGGCTGAACCGGTTGGCTTCGACGCGCTGTACACCAGGCAGCCCCGCCAGCAGTTCAAGGTCCGGCGTCTCAAGATAAGCAGTCTCGGTAGCAAAGCCGGCCCTCACGAACAGATCGGCCGGCAGGATTTTCTCCAGCCATTGATCGAGCGACGTGCGGAACGAAGTCACCATGACGGCCATCGCCACCATCAGGCTGAAACTGACGAGGATGGCCGAGAGGCTGGTCGTCGCCTGACGGGCAGTCCCGCGCAGGTGTGCTGCAGCGATTTGCCACGGCACCGAACGCATCATGGGTAACCCCAGCAAGACTGTCCGCATGACTGCAGGCATCAGGAATACGGCTCCCAGCAGCACACAGGCGATTGCGCCGTAACCTGCCCATGGCAGACCGTCGATGGCAGGCAGCAACAGCAGAAAACCAGCGAATAACCAGAGACCGAGTCCAACGAAACTATTGCCACGAACTTGCCCCTCCTCGATGTCACCTGCCTTCAACGCCAGCGCCGCCGGAACTCGAGCGGCCGCAATAGCGGGCCGCAATGTCCCGGCTACTGCGGCCGCTGTCCCGAGGAGGAAGAACACGCCTGCATCGAGCCAATCGACCTTGAGTTCCAGCGCGACGCCACGGAAATAGCCCGCACCGAGATCCGCTCCAAACGCCTTGAGCCCCAGGTCGGCCAACAGAATCCCGAGCAAGACACCCCCAATTGCCCCAACGGCGCCCACGATCACTCCCCCGGCGAGGGTGCTGCCAACCTGTTCCCTGGCGGAAACACCCATCGCCTTGAGCAACGCGAATTCGCGGCGACGACGGATCACAGCCAGCGACTGCGTGGAATGCACGAGAAACGCGCCCGTGAAGAGCGCGACGAGCGCCAGCGCAGTCAGGTTGGAACGATAGGCGCGAGTGAGGCGCAAAGCTTCATCCGATTCAGCACCGGGTGTATTGACCGTCACGCCTGGCGGTAACAGTGCCGCGATCCTGCGTTGCACGTCATCCGGTGAAGAACCGCTGCGTAGCCTGATCTCGACTCGCTGCAGCAGTCCGGTCTGCCTGAGTTTCCACTGCGCGGTAGCGATATCGAGAACGACCACACGCTGGCGATACGCCGCTGCGGGCAGAATGGCGGCGACGCGGAAGCTGACAGGGTCGAGGCCTGCCTGCAATGTCAGCGTATCGCCCTCCTTGAGATCGAGATCGCGCGCGGCCGCCGGACTCAAGAACGCTGCATCGGCAGCGAGCGGGCCGAGATTCGTGCGTGGCGCCTCGAGCCCGATGGCAGGTTGCATGCGCGACGCACGAAAGAAATCCACGCCAAGCACATTGATCCCGCCCTGTCGGCCTGCCACCCGCGCTTGCACATCAACGACCGGATTGGCGAATGCCACACCCGGAATGCGCGCAAGCACCGGGAACAGCGCCTCGTCAAAACCGGCACTGGTGCCCTGGACTACGAGATCAGAGAGTCCGAACAGACTGCGCGCAGCCAGTGAGACTTCGCTTGCCGCTGAACGATTGATGAGCGTCACGCCAAGACCCAGCGCAACTCCCAATGCGATGACCAGTACCGCCAGGAGCGTTCTCCCGGCCGTATGACGCAACGGGCCCGTCACCAGTGCATCGAACAGCAGCGCCCTCGCGCCCGTCATGCGTGACCGCGCGACAAAGCTGGCCGCGGCATCAGACCCTGCCGCGTGAGCAGGTACACCTGGTCGGTGGTCGCCGCGGCGACCGAGGAATGAGTGACGAGAATTCCCGTCGAACCATCGCGCTTCAATTGGGCGCGCAGCAGTTCCAGCACTTGCGCCGCACTGTCCGGATCCAGATTGCCGGTCGGTTCGTCGGCCAGCACCACGGCTGGCCGGTGCACGAGCGCCCTCGCAACTGCCACCCGTTGCATCTCGCCGCCAGACAATTCCTTTGGCAGGCTGTCGCGTCGTTCGAGCAGCCCCACCGCTGCCAGGAGTTCGTCAATCCGCTCTCTGGCTTCGGGTCCCGCGATACCGTTCAACGCGAGTGGCAGACCCACGTTTCCCGCCACACTCAAGTGCGGTAGCAGATGGAATGCCTGGAATACGAAACCCATCCGACGGCGGCGCAACAGCGTGCGAGCATCGTCATCGAGGCTCGAAAGGTTCTGCTCTTCAAGCAGGACTTCGCCGGAATCAGGCACATCGAGGCCCGCGATCAGATTCAGCAGCGTCGACTTGCCAACCCCCGATTCGCCCATCACCGCAATGTAGTCGCCCGGTGCAAGTTCGAGCGAGACGCTGGCGAGAACCTCCCTTCTGGCCGCCTGGGGCGGGCCCGGATAGGTCTTGCGTATGGCTCTTAGTTCCAACATGGCGTTGCCATAAAGCGATTCAAAATGAAAGAGATAGGCGACCCCAACAGAACTTGCCGCCCGCGTGTAGGCGCTGGACTACAGCGGCCGTCGGCGTTTTGGCACATTCCCGCGACGGGGGCCAAGCGGCTATCATACGCATGCGCTTCGCGGCCGTGATCGCCAGCAAGGCGCTTTGCGCAGTTCAGGTGCTTTGACAACCTCCAGGGATATCCCAGTTCCGCGCGGCGGAGACGCCCGCCTCTTTATGCCGCTATCCCGCACTCAGCGCATCCTCTCGAGCATTCTCGTCGCCGCGATTTTCGCCGGCCTGACTTATGGCCTGTGGGCCTACATGAATCAGCCGACCGAGGAGCCACCCTGGCCCAAACGCATCCAGGGATTCGCCTTCTCGCCCTATCGCATCGATCAGGACGCGACGCTCGACCAGCTGCCCTCCGAAGAGCAGCTGTCCCAGGATCTCGCTGTACTGGCAGGCAAGACCGTTTCGGTGCGGACGTACTCCACGATCGGTTCTGTCGGTGAAGTGCCGCGCATTGCCTGGCAGCAGAAACCGCGCATCAAGGTCGCCCTGGGCACGTGGCTGGACAAGCGCACCGAGCGCAACGAAGAAGAGATCCGTAACGCCATCCGCATCGCGAAGACCCAGCCCAACATCATCCGCGTGCTTGTGGGTAACGAATCCGTGCTGCGCGGTGACCTGACGGTTGCCGAAATGAGCGCGTACCTGGATCGAGTGCGCGCTGCCGTCGACAAGCCGGTCAGCACTGCGGAACCGTGGCACATCTGGCTGGCGCACCCCGAACTCGCCAACCACGTGGATTACATCGGCGTGCATATGCTGCCGTACTGGGAAGGGATCGACGTCGAGGAGGCGATCGGTTACATCGACGACAAGATGAAACGGCTGGAAACAGCCTTTCCCGGCAAGCGCATCATCATCACCGAAGTCGGCTGGCCGTCAGACGGGCGAACCCGCGAAAAGGCCGTTGCGTCGCCGGCCAACGAAGCACTGTTCCTGCGCCGGTTCATCGCCCGCGCCAAGCAGGAAAAGTACGTCTATTACCTGATGGAGGCGTTCGATCAGCCCTGGAAATCGGCAATCGAAGGTTCCGTTGGGGCTTATTGGGGGGTGTACGACGTCAACCGCCAGCCAAAGTTCGAGTTCGTTGCACCGATCATGAGGATCCCGGAGTGGCATGTACTCGCCGGGCTGTCTGTAGTGATTTCGGCATTGGCTCTGGGCGGCATCTACATGTTCAGCGGCGCCCTGGGCACTCGTGGCCGCAGCCTGCTTGCCGTGGTGGTCTATACCACTGCCACGATGACGGTCCTGATCATCTACGACTACTCGCAGAAATACCTGACGTTCACCGGCATTCTGGTCGGTACGCTGCTCATCCTCGGCATGCTTGGCCTGATCGCCGTGATGCTCGCAGAAGCTCATGAATGGGCCGAAGCGCGTTGGGACACCGGCCGGCGCCGCCTGCTGCA
Organism: uncultured Pseudomonadota bacterium; assembly: GCA_963819685.1. GTDB lineage: Bacteria > Pseudomonadota > Gammaproteobacteria > Steroidobacterales > Steroidobacteraceae > CAIUGU01. The sequence continues at coordinate 16,874 of CAWFXI010000006.1, read as the reverse complement.
GGTAAACCGGAGCAGCAACGCCGTTGTGGCGGCCAGCATGGCGTCGGGCAAGGTGCGCAAGGTCTCGATTCACGTGCCTGCCTACAACGAGCCGCCGCAGATGCTCATCGAGACTCTCGATGCGCTCGCGAGACTCGACTATCCGGATTTCGAAGTTCTCGTGATCGACAACAACACGAAGGATGAAAAAACCTGGCGCCCGGTGGAAACCCACTGCCTCGAGCTCGGGGAACGATTCCGCTTCTTCCACGTGAATCCGCTGGCCGGTTTCAAGGCGGGCGCACTCAATTTCGCTCTGCGCCAGACAGCCCCCGACGCTGACGTCGTCGCGGTCATCGACAGCGATTACAAGGTGGAACCGCAGTGGCTGAAGGAGCTGGTCCCCGCGTTCGACAATCCGCGGATTGCCATCGTCCAGGCGCCGCAGGATTACCGCGATGCGGACGACAATCTGTTCAAGGCCATGTGCCATGCCGAGTATCGGGGCTTCTTCCAGATCGGCATGGTCACGCGCAACGAGCGCAACGCCATCATCCAGCACGGCACCATGACTCTCGTGCGCACCAGTGTGCTCCAGAGCGTCGAGGGCTGGGCCGAGTGGTGCATCACCGAGGACGCGGATCTCGGTCTCAAGATTTTCGAGGCAGGCTATGAAGCCGCCTACATCCCCACCAGCTACGGGCGTGGCCTGATGCCGGACACCTTCATCGATTACAAGAAGCAGCGCTTCCGCTGGGCGTACGGCGCCATGCAGATCCTGCGGGCGCATGTGCGACCTCTGTTCTCGCATCGCGATCAGCGACTGTCCGCCGGGCAGCGCTATCACTTCATTGCCGGCTGGCTGCCGTGGGTGGCTGACGGGCTGAACCTGGTGTTCAACGCTCTGGCGATCGGCTGGACCGTAGCGATGATCATCGCCCCCGCGAGAATCGAACCCCCGCTACTGATGTTCTCCGTGCTGCCGCTGACGCTGTTCACGTTCAAGCTGGTCAAGCTGATTCATCTGTATGTGACCCGCGTGAAAGCGAATCTGCGGCAGACCTTTGCAGCCGCGCTTGGTGGCCTGGCCCTGTCGCACACCATCGGCCTCGCGATCGTGAAGGGTCTGATCACGCGCGATGAACCTTTCTTCCGGACTCCAAAGCAGGCGCAGCCGCACGCCTTTGCCGCAGCTCTTGCCGCCGCTCGTCAGGAGTCCATGATCATGCTGGCACTGTGGCTGGCAGCACTCGGATTGCAGACGGTGCCAGAGGAATTGAGCAGCCCCGACCTGTCACTGTGGACTGCCGTACTGCTGATCCAGTCGATTCCCTACGCTGCTGCCCTCGCCGTATCGCTGGTCAGCGCCTTCGATCTTCCTGCGCGGTGGCTGGGTTCTGCATCAACCCCCAAGGTGGGTGGAGAAGCGTTGGGGACGTGATGGCGTGATCAGGAAGCGGGATGTCTGCGTGTGCTGTCAAGCGCTTCGGCGACATCACGACATCACGACGTAACACGTAACGACTACGATTTTGCGGCCGTCACAAGTTCGGCAATATCCGCCGAGCCAGTGTCGTACCACTTATCCACGCAGCCTCTACCTTGGCGTCAAGACACCAGTCGCCGCACAGCCCGAAACGCGATTCGGGGTCCCACACACAGGGCTCACCCAGCGGCTGTTCAACGCGGGCGAAGCGCCACAGATGCGCTGACAGGTAAGCGCCGCGGGGAGTCACACCGACGAGTTTCTCGAACTCGAGCAGCAGGGATTCAGCAACGCTCGCTGGAGCGTCTTCCAGGTGCTCGCGAGTCCATTGGGGGGAAGCGTGCAAAACCCAGCAATCGTGGGGCGATCGGCGATCGGGCTTACCGACATCCCGCGCCGCCCATGCGAGCGGCCCTGCAGTGTCGGCGACAATGTCCGCAGGGGTGTCGAAGCGTTCGGAGAACGCGATCATCACGGCCCAGCAGGGCGCCATGCGGACCCGGCTCAAAGTGCCGGCCACATCGAACGTGGCGGCCAAGTTGCGCGAGAGCTCAATAGCCTGTGGCGCGGGTACGGCGAGAACCAGTGCTCCGAAAGGACCGACCGGATCTCCTGACTCCGAAGCGAGCCACCACTCCTCCCCACGCTTCTCGCACGCGACAACTCGCAATCCACGCCTCACATCGATACCGGCGGCCAGGGGCTTGACCATCGCGCTCATGCCAGGACACCCGATCAACCACGGCTCGGTGCGCGGCAGTCCGGGTGAAACCGGAACCCAGGGCCGGACATGGCCGGTGGCACACGCAAGATCAAGATAGTCCTGCAACCCGGGATCACGGGCGATGACGTACTGGGCGCCGTGATCAAACGCCATTCTGCCGATGCGCCGCGTGGCCAGCCGACCGCCAAGTCCCCGGCTCTTTTCCAGCACGGTCACCGGATGCTGGGCGCCGAAGAGCACCCGCGCACAAGCGAGGCCGGCCATACCCGCACCGACAATTGCCACGGCCGCGTCAGTCATTGTGGTATCTCATCAAGGCCATCTTGGCTCAACAACAGCCCGTGAGTCGACGCCTTCCTGATCGTCACATATCTGGATTCTTTTGGCTGGAGCAGGAAAGCTGTAGGCTGTAGGCTGTGAGACAGTATTCTGACGGCTCACGGCTCACGGCTCACGGCTCACGTTTCACCTTTCACGTTTCACTTTCCACTATGCGCTGGCAAGGCCGACGACAGAGCAGCAACATCGAGGATCGTCGCGGCAGCGGGCTTGCCCGTGGCGTCGGCATTGGCGGTATTGGCACTGTCCTGCTGGTCCTGTTCGCCCTGTACACGGGTCAGGACCCTACGACGATTCTGAACAATGTCGAGCAGATGGCGGGCGGCGGGCAGATCGAGCAGGGTCCTTATCAGGAATCGCCAGCCGAAACCCAATTGCGCGAATTCACGGGATTCGTGCTGGCGGATACTGAAGACACCTGGAACGCCATCTTTACAGGCGCTGGCCGTCAATACGTCGAGCCCACACTTGTGCTGTTCAATGGAGTGGTTGACTCGGCCTGCGGTACGGCGCAGTCGGCTGTCGGGCCGTTCTATTGCCCTGGCGACCAGAAGGTCTATATCGACCTCTCCTTCTATGAGGACTTGCAGCAGAAGCTCGGCGCCGGCGGCGATTTCGCGCAAGCGTACGTTATCGCTCACGAAGTGGGGCATCACGTGCAGACGCTGCTTGGAATCTCAGAGCGTAATCAGGCGGCGCGCCAGCGGGCGAGCGAAGCCCAGGCGAATGCGTTGTCCGTGAAACAGGAACTGCAGGCGGACTGCTTCGCCGGTATCTGGGCCAACAGTGCCGACCGCTCGCGCCAGCTGCTCGAAGCCGGCGACGTCGAGGAAGGTTTGAACGCCGCCAGCGCCATTGGGGATGACCGGCTGCAACGCCAGTCGCAGGGATACGTCTCGCCCGACTCATTTACACACGGCAGTTCGGAACAACGCGTGCGCTGGTTCCGACGCGGTTTCGAGAGTGGCCAGGTCGACCAGTGCGATACGTTTGGAGCGAAAGAACTTTGATCTGCGTCTTCCGGCTTTCGGCTCCCGGCTTCCGGCTTCCGACTTTAGGCTGAAGGCTGAAGGCTGATGGCTTGAGCCAGAGATCTAGACTGCTCTGACTATCCCCTGTCCCCTATCCCCTTTCTCCAGTTTCCTGTCCTTCTTGTCCGCTTCCCTCCCCATTCACGAAGCGCTGCCGCGACTGCTCGCCGCGCTCGACCAACACCGGAATGTCGTGCTGGAGGCGCCGCCCGGCGCAGGCAAATCGACGGGCGTTCCGCTCGCGCTGCTGAATTCCGACTGGCTGCAATCACGGAAGATCCTGATGCTGGAACCACGACGTCTCGCGACTCGGGCGGTCGCCAGCCGTATGGCCCAACTCCTCGGTGAACCGGTCGGCAGGACTGTCGGTTATCGCACTCGCCTCGATACCAAGGTCAGCGCCGTCACCCGTATCGAAGTGGTCACCGAGGGCGTACTCACTCGTCGGCTGCAAAGCGACCAGGCACTGGAGGGAGTCGCGCTCGTCATCTTCGATGAGTTTCACGAACGCAGCCTGAATGCCGACCTGGGGTTGGCTTTGTGTCTCGATGTCCAGGCCACATTGCGGGACGATCTGCGCTTGCTCGTCATGTCGGCGACGCTCGACGGTGAAGCGGTTGCCACATTGCTGGGCGAAGCGCCACGGATCACGTCGGCCGGCAAGTCATATGCCGTCGATACGCGTTACCAGACGATCGGCAGTTCTTCCAGTCGTGGGCCTGCCGCGAGCATGGGCAGTGACATCGCAGGCACCGTTGCACGAACCCTCCTCCGTGTGCTCGACACTGACCCAGGAGATGTCCTGGCATTTCTGCCCGGACAGGGAGAGATCCGGCGAACAGAGCGATTGCTGCTCGACGCAGGCCTGCCACCTGCGGTCAGGATCCTGCCCTTATATGGAGACCTCCCCGCCGCACAGCAGGACGATGCTCTGCGTCCAGCAGCCGCAGGACAGCGCAAGATCGTGCTGGCCACGAACATCGCAGAAACCAGCCTGACAATAGAAGGCATCCGCATCGTCGTGGATTCCGGTCTGGAAAGACGCGCGCGCTTCCATCCAGGCACGGGCATGAGTCGCCTTGAGACCGTACGAATCTCACGCTCGGCGGCTGACCAGCGACGTGGACGTGCGGGCCGACTGAGTACCGGTGTGTGCTACCGCCTGTGGACAGAGTCTGAACAGGCCGCACTGATGGCACAGACACCGGCGGAAATTCTTGAAGCGGACCTCGCGCCGCTCGCACTCGAACTTGCACTCTGGGGAGTCACGAACCCTGCCGCGTTGCGCTGGCTCGATGCACCGCCGGCTGCCAGCTTCGCCCAGGCTGTGGATCTGCTGCGTGCCCTCGATGCAGTGGCGCCGGATGGCCGCCTGACCAGGCAAGGTCGCGAAATGTCCACCTTGGGCACTCATCCTCGTCTGGCACACATGCTGCTCAAGGGCAAAGCGATCGGCGCGGGCAAACTGGCCACAGAAGTCGCCGCGATACTGACAGAACGCGATTGCCTCAAGAGTCGCGATTACACCCGTGATGCGGACCTGCGTTTGCGTGTCGATGCGCTACGGCAACCTGGCAAACTCCCCGCCGAATTGGTGGTAGATCAGGGTGCTCGTCAGCGCATTCTGCAAGCCGCCGGCGTGCTCGCCCGCCAACTGGGCAACGCGGTGGACACTCATGACCTCTCCACCGATGAACTGACTGGCGTACTGCTCGCCTATGCCTATCCGGATCGCATCGGCCTCGCTCGCTCTGAATCCCAGGGCGCGTCAGCCCGCTTCCTGCTGTCCGGCGGTCGTGGCGCCTACCTCCAGGACCCACAAGTGCTGGGCCGCACTGAAATGCTGGTCGTGGCAGAGCTCGATGCGGGTGAGCGGGAAGCGCGCATTCGACTGGCCGCGCCCATCACGCGACAGCAGGTCGAAGCTGTCCGCGTCGATGCCATTCGCAACGTAGAGCGGATCGAATGGGACGGACGCACCGGCGCAGTCGTCGCGCGCAGGGAACGATGGCTCGACGCACTCAAACTCGACGAACGCGCGCTCACGGACAACCAGCCAGAGCGAGTAGTGCAGGCAATGCTGACAGGAGTGCGTGATCTGGGTCTGGACGCCCTGCCCTGGACAAAGGAGGCGCGCGCATTGCAGACCCGTATCGAGTTCGCGCGCACGTTTGATGCGTCAGGCGGTAAACCCTGGCCCGAGGTGAACGATGCACATCTGCTGGCAACGTTAGAGGAGTGGCTGGCGCCGTGGATTGACGGAGTCATGCGCCGGGAGCACCTGGCAAAGCTTTCTTTGACGGCAATCCTGCACGGCCTGCTTGACTGGCCACAGCAGCAGCGCCTCGAAGTCATTGCGCCTACACACCTGGACGTTCCGAGTGGCTCCCGGATTCCGATCGAGTACACCCTTGAGGGGCCGGTTCTCGCGGTGCGCCTGCAGGAAGTGTTCGGCATGACGGAAACACCGCTGATCGGTGGTGGCAAGGTACCCGTCACGCTGCACCTGCTGTCGCCGGCACGCCGTCCTGTGCAGGTCACGCGCGATCTCAAGAGCTTCTGGTCGCGGGGGTACGCCGACGTCAGGAAGGAGCTGAAGGGCCGGTACCCGAAGCACTTCTGGCCGGACAACCCGCTTGCAGCCGAGGCGACTGCAAGGGCAAAGCCGAAAGGGAAGTAGCAAGAGGCGTAGCGACGGAGAGATGCAAGGTCTGGTACCTTTGTCACCGCTTAGAAATGATGCCGCGTGCGCCATGAGGTTCGATGCAACGCAACACTTTAAGAATGAACGGTCCGAAGGGAGCATTAATATGAAATCTTTGATGATTCTTGCAGTTGCCGTTCTGTGGGCGACATCAGCAACTGCCCAGCTCGTGGAGCCGAATCAGGTCGGCGTCAGGATGGGACACATCCATCTGGCGGTGAAGGATGTGGACGCCCAGAAAGCCTTCTGGACATCCATGATGGGCGGCAAGCTGGTCAAGAACGGCCCGCTTGAGCTCATCGAGTTTCCTGGTGTCTACATCATGCTGCGCAAGGCGGAGCCTGCCGGGCCGCCGGCAGGCAGCGTCATCAATCACTTCGGTTTCATCGTGAAAGACATGCCGGCAGAACTGGCCAAATGGAAGGCTGCCAACCTCCAGATCGATCCGACGGACAATCCCAACGAGGTCTATCTCATCGCGCCCGACGGCATCCGCGTCGAGGTGTACGGCGAACCTTCGCTACCCACCCCGGTGAGCATGAACCACATTCACTTTGCTACGGTCGAGGTCGCTCCGATCAAATCCTGGTACGTCAAGGCTTTTGGGGCGAATCCCGGCCGGCGCCCGTGTATCGCGTGTATCAAGAGCCCGCGCATGATCGAGGCGGACGATCTGCCCGGCGTAAATCTGTCGTTTGCGCAGGCCCCCACCGCACAGCTCCCGACGAAAGGCCGCTCCCTGGATCACATCGGTTTCGAGGTGGACAATCTGGAAGCGTTTGTCGCCAGCCTTGAGGCAAAAGGGATCAAGATCGAGGCGCCTATCCGGTCGGTTCCCGACACCAAATTGAAAATCGCGTTCCTGACGGATCCCTGGGGCACTTATATCGAGTTGACCGAAGGCCTGGCGCCCAAGTAAACCGCGGAGCCGGCAGCGATTACCTCGACCCACCGAGTTTCGTTGTGGTGCTGCCGTCCTCGGCGACCGGGTTCCGATTGTTCTCGCAGACGTAATCCCCGGCTTCCATTCCCGGCTTGCGGCGCAGGCGATAATGTGAGACCCAGGGCTTGACCAACGCCTTCGGATCTTCAACCGTCACCTCCACGTCGATGAGCCCTGGCTCCGTTTCGGTGATCCGCTCGCCGATACGCATGGCATCGCTGTGCTCGGCACCAAAGAAAGTCATTGTCGAGCCTGAGAACTGTTCCGTATCGATGACCAGCGTACCGCCGTCCCAGTGGCCGATGGAATGGCCGAGGTATTCGGGATCTGCTTCGTCGGGAGAGGGATGACCGCGACCGTCGAGATAGACGCGGCGGGTTTGCTGCCAGGCTTCCTGGTACAAGTTGATCTGCGTCGGGCTCTGGATGATTTCAAATGCGTAGGGCCCAAACCAGAAACGCGGCATGCCGACCGGCTTGCATTCCGCCGATGCGACATCAAGGTACTTTCCAGCCTTCTCGGCTTCCGCCACGGCCTTGAGGCGAGCTTGCTGCTTCGCGAGATATTCTGGTGTCAGCGCCGGCTGATTTGCAAAGAAGTCGGCCTGGGCAGCCTGTGAACCGGGGTTCGCCCGTCCGGGCCCGAACGTGGTCGAGCTGTCCTGTGTGTCCATCGGGCTGTCTGCGATGACCCAGACTCCCGTCCAATCGGCGGCTGGCGCGGGCCCGCACAAAGCGAAGCTCGCGACGAACGTGACAATCGGGAAGTATCGCCTCTTCATTTTTTTCTCCAGATCAGGCGGACATTCAATAGCTTGCCCCGGGGATTCATCCTTTGGTTCCGGATATCGTCCGTGCGCCGGCGTCATATCTAGGGCGCCACAGGCTTGCTTCCAGCGACGCCTTCCGCAGTGAGGCTGTCACCAAAGTGCCTGCCATCAGCGAGCGTGATCCCCATCAAGCTGCCGCCAGGTCGACCATCGCGCAGCGGATGCGCAACCAGTTCGATCTTGTCACCGGGCTTGATGATGTCGCGCTTCCAGCCAACTCTGGCGAGACCACGCACTGAACCGCCTTCGATGCTCCAGTGCACCGTCTTGCCCTTGTCATCCGTGACGTCCAGTTCGATCCAGGTATGCGGATTGGTCCACTGGAACTCGGTCACGGTGCCTTTCAGGATGACTTCCTTCACGGCGTCGAACATCGCAAAGGAATGGTGCGCAAAGGTGGCTTGAGGCAGTGCGGCCACGACCAGAATCAGCAGGGCGCGACGAATGGAACGGGTCTTCACTATCTGGTCTCCTGCAACTAGAAATTGACTCTGAGGTCCAGGCCATACTGGCGGGGACGGCCTGGATCGTGCTCGAGTACACCGGGAGTCGTCCGGAAGTCAACACCGCCAATCAGATAGTGCTCGTTGGCCAGGTTGGTTCCATACGCCGCCACGCTCCACTTCCCACTCGGCGAGTCATACGATATCCGCGCGTTTACCAGGCCATAGGACGGCATGATGAGAGAGTCCACATCCGATGTAGAGCTGCGCTGCTCGTCGGTATAAGAGTAGTCCAGACTCGGCACGAGCCTCGCCCCGTTGGACAAGGTTTGGGTGTAACGCCCGCCGACTGCAAATTTGTATTTCGGTGCTCGCTGCAGTTCGGAGTCCGTCGTCAACTGGACGTCCGGTTCGACCCGCGTATATTCACCGTCCAGGTATGAGGCCGATCCCGTCAGAAGGAACTTGTCGGTTACTGCGAACTGCGCCTCCAGCTCAGCACCCTGGATTTGAGCATCGCCGGCGTTCTGTGTGGCAACCGAATTCTGGGCCACATATTTGAAGCTGCTGAATTGCAAATCCTTCCAATCGGTGTAGAAAACCGTCGGATTGAGGCGAGCCCTGCCATCAAGGAACTCCCAACGCACTCCTGCTTCATAGGTCCATGCAGTTTCCGGATCGAAAGCCAGGAAGCCCGTCGGCGAGACCACCGGGGACACGCCGGTGGCTCCGCCACCCCGGAATCCCTTTGATGCCTTGACGTAGAGCAGCGTATCGGGAGTGGCCTGGAAGTTGAGCCCGATCGCCGGCGAAGTGTCGGTGTAGGTTTCGTCGGAAGTAAACTGTGGAAAACTGGTGTTCAGGATATTGTTGTCTTCCTTGCTGTAGCGGAGACCCACCAGCAGCGAAAGCTGGTCGGTAAAACTGAACGTGCCCTGGCCATAGACCGAGTTGGATTTGATCTGGGTGACGCTGCCGGCGCCAAAGACCCCACACGGAGCCACGCCAATACACACACCAATCGCTTCTACCTCGGCATTGGTGTCGTAGTAGTAGTAGCCTACCGTCCACTTGAGCCTGTCTTCGAAACTGCTGCCGTTCAGCTGCAGTTCTTCTGTAAAGAACCGGGTCCTGTCAACGGAGTATTGAGTGTTGATCACCTGCACCGGCGTGTCATCAATATCGGTGTACGGCTGCGTCCGCGTAATGCTGTAAGCGGTGATCGATTTCACGGTAAGCGAGTCGTTCAGCTTGTAGGCCGCAACCACCTGCCCTTCGTTGTAGTAGGCCTGGAACCAGTCCTGCGCATTAAAGCCGGCATTCTGCCAATCGCCGGTCGACAGCACCGCATCGGTCAAATGGATCGCAGGGTCGGAGAAGCGGGCAACGGTTGGAAACAATGCGTTGTCGTTGTAGGCCACCACTTCCACGGCACGGCCGTTGGTTTCTTCCTTGAAGCCTTCGGCCTTGACGTCAAGCGTCAGACGGTCATTGGGTGTCCAGCGTAGCTGAGCACGATACTGGGTGTTCTTGACCTCGCCGCGCTCCACGTCTTTCAGCATGTCGTGGACATAGCCACCATTCGTATCGTCGGCCACCGCGAGACGCACGGCAAGATCCTCGCTGAGCGGCACGTTGAGAGCTGCACGCACACCGGTGGTGTCCAGATTGCCGACACTCCCCTGCACAAACCCGCCGATGGTCTGGCTTGGCTTGACAGTCACATACTGCACGGCGCCAGCGATCGTGTTGCGGCCGAACAATGTGCCCTGAGGACCGCGCAGTACCTCGATACGGTCCAGATCCAGCAAGTTGAGCAAATTGCCCGTGCCGGAAGGATAGTAGACGTCATCGATATACACACCGACAGCCGCCTGTGCACCGGCGTCCACGCCGATCCCTCTGATGGCCAACCCGCCACTATTGCTGCCGGTGCCGCTCCTGCTGCCAATCTCGAAATTGGGTGTGAAATTGCCCACATCCAGCAGGTTCTTGACGCCGCGCTGCTCGAGCGCTTCGGCAGTCAAAGCAGTGACCGAAACAGGGGTGCGCTGCAGCGAAGTCTCCGTTCTCTGGGCGGTGACGATGATCTCCTGCAGGCCGCTGCCGGCCGCGGACGACTCGGCCGCCAACACAGAACCTGCCTGCAGCACGCCGACGATCGCGGTAGTCAAAGCGATGCAGCTCGCCACCGAAGCAAGACGATTACGCTCGGTAAACATTAAAACCCCCGATGTTAGTGTTGTTTTTCTGTCGCCACATTTGCCGTGACGCTGCAGCTTCCGGTCATCCAGAAGCCGCGCAGGCTGAATCTACAGTTGCTTTGCGAGTTAAGTCAATACTCAACTCGGTCTTTGTGTTAAGTCCGCACTTAACTATCATGACCGGATTGCGCTGGTCATTCCATTTTGAAGCGCGCTATGATCGGGCGCGCCTTGGCAGGCAGAAATGCCTGGCCTGCAGGGTTACACAATCACGGAGAGGGACAATGAGATTCGCACACCATGCTGCAGTTGCACTGCTGGCAGTCATTGCGGGTGCCTGCTCACAGACACCACCTGAAACGCGATTGATCGATGACGCAGCGGCCGCGCTTGGTGGGGTGGACAGGATCAATGCAGCGAAGACGCTCGTCGTCGAAGGCGATGGCATCGCAGGCGGTTTCGGCCAGGGCATGATGCCGGATGACCCAACGCTGCTGAATTGGACGGTCACCGAGTACAACCGCAGCGCGGATCTCTCGGATGGCCGCTGGATCATGCGGCAGCTACGCACTCCGACTTTCCCTGGGCCGCCCCCCTACCAGCGCCTGGTCCAGGGACTCGACGGGGATATCGCCTACAACGTAGTAGGCTCGCCGGGCGAACCGCAGGACATAGCAGTCCGGGCATCGGCAATTGTTGCCCGTGATCGCCGCGTAGAGGCCCTGCATCACCCGCTTGGTGCGCTGCGCGCTGCGCTCGACCCCACTGCCAAAGTCGCAAATTACCGCGACGAAGGAACACTACAGAGCGTGGATATCACCACCGCGAAGGGGGATGTAATTACGCTCGCCGTTGATCGCGGCACTCATCTGCCAGCGTACATTCGCTCTACGGCATACAACGTCTTTCTGGGCGACATGGTCATCCAGAGTGCGTTCGCTGACTATGCTGGTGCGGGTGGGTTGATGCTGCCCACCAGAATCACGACCAGCCATGACAAGCATATCGTCCTGGAGTTGAATGTCAGAACGAATGCGGTTGACACTGACGTGGGCGATCTTGCCGCGCAGACCGAAGTAGCCTCTGCCGAAGCGCCACCCACCCTGCCCGTCTATGACATCAAACCGCAGCAAGTTGCCAAGGGCATCTGGCTCCTGCCGGGAACCCATAACAGCGTGGTCTTTGAATTCGCTGACCACCTGACGCTGCTCGAGGTGCCGTTGAACGAGAGCCGCGCGCAGGCCGTCATCGCTGCAGCCAGGGCCCTGGTGCCTGCCAAGCCGCTTACGGACGTCATCATCACCCACCATCACACCGATCACTCCGCCGGCCTGCGTACCGCAGTTGCCGAGAACCTGACCATCATCGCCGATCGCAACATGGAAGCCTTCATCAACGACATGGTGAACCGACCGCATACGATCGAGCCGGACGCACTGGCGAAGCACCCAGTGGCGGCGAAGATCGAACTGGTCCAGGACCAGAAGTTACTCAAGGACGGCGCGATGGAAGTGCGTCTGTTTCACGTCAACAACCTCGCTCATGCCGGGACGATGCTGATTGCGTTCGTACCGAGCGAAGGCCTGCTGATCAACGCTGATCTGTATGGGTCCGAATTCACGGCGTTCCCGGCCTGGGACGCTTTGCTGGCGAATGTTGCCGAGCGGCAGTTGAAAATCGAAAAACACCTGCCGATTCACGGCAGGTTGCAGACGGCCGGGGAAGCAGCTGCAACAGTGGCAGCGAAGACTGCGAAACCGGCGGCCTGATTTTTACGACTAACTTGTCGCCCAAAAGGTGACGAGCCGCTTTCTTTCACTCTACGGGAGACATCATCGATGAATCGGTATCTGTTTCTAATAATCCTCTGCCTGGTGTCGTTCTGTGCTTCGGCGCAGGTTCCCGTCACGGGCAATCCTGACCAGCAGTCATTGCTGAAAAGCAGCGACCCAAAGCTCGCCGCCAACAAGAAGTTCGTGTACGACTTCTGGCGCGAAGTGATTGAGGGAGGACATATCGAACTCGCTGACAAATACATGACGGAAGGCTACATCCAGCACAATCCAATTGCGCCCACCGGCCTCAAGGGCTTCAAGGAGATCATGGGCCAGTATGTCAAGCCGCAGCCCATCCAGTCGAAAATCAAGCTTGATGTCGTGGCCGTCGTGGCCGAAGGTGATCTCGTCGTGATCAACTTCGTGCAGGAATTACCGGACCCGACCGACAACACCAGGAAGTACACGACGACCTGGTTCGACATGTTCCGGATTGAGAACGGCAAGATTGCCGAGCACTGGGACAGCGCTCTCAAGAGCCCGCCCACCCCCAAAAAATAGATTATTTTTTCTTACCCGCACGAGGGCGGGCTTTTGCCGGCCGGGCCTGCAGGACATCGCGCACCACGCCTTCCACGAATGCCCGATCACTCGCCGCCGTCGAATGCTTGTGATGCAGGAGGTGTACCAGCATAAAGCGCATCTCGACAGGTGCCAGTAACGCTTCGGTGAGGATCTTCGGATCACCGGATCGGATCGCGCCACGCTGTTGCGCAGACTTGATCCATGCCGTCATCGCCGGCCGCAGCTTCGTGGGGTTACTCATGTACTTATCCATGCCCTGCGGCAAACCGGCCGATCTCAGAGAGAACAAGCAGGCGATCGACTCCCTCATGTAACTCGCGATCCCGACGAGAATATCGATCATCTGGCGTTCGGCCGGGATACTCGGCTGCAAGCCCTTGCGAAAAATCGCGATCGCGGGGGGTACCCCAGGGTCCAGAGCCGCGAGCAACAGCTCTTCCTTCGACGCAAAATGGTAAAACAATGCACCTGCAGTCACACCAAGCTGCTTGGCGATGACTGCAACCGGTACGTTCGGCCCGTGCTTCAGGAAAACCTTCTTCGCGGCCGCAAGCAGCTGAACATCACTGATCTGTTTCGGTTTGGCCATTTTGTCGGTAGCGGGAAGCGCTGTTACACAGTTCTGGAGGCGTCAAGGCACATTGATAATCCATTTCGGACAGGATCATTATACGGTCGTTGAGTCGTTAATTTCGGGTTGGGACGCCAGTCAACTCGGCACAGCACGTCGGAAGAGTATCCACAGGCGCCATTCAGGGCCAATTCAGCACGACAGGGCCATCATCGAACCTTGGGGCCACGGGCGTGGTCTCATTCAGTACAAGCCTCGATGGGCAACAAGCCAATTGGAGCAGCGCACATGAACACGGTTAAGCAGAGTGGGCGTGGTGGCATGAAGCTGATGGCTGGCGTGCTGGCCACGGCTTTGGTCGGTGCCGGCGCGGTCGCCGGGGAAGCAACCCCGAGTCCCAAGGCAGAGGCGAGTGACGCTAACTGTATCTTCTCGCGCTCCATCAACAACTGGCGGGGCCTGGACTCCACAAATCTCGTCATCTGGGCTCCCAACAGCAAGGAGGCTTATCACGTCACGCTGAGCTTCCCGCTGCAGGATCTCAGGACCGCAGAAGACATGGCCGTCATTGACCGCAACGGTGATGGCCGAATATGCAGCTTCGGGTTCGACACCATCGTCATCAACAGCGGCCCCTATCCCGAGAAGGCCACGATCAGAGGCATGACCAAGCTGGATGAAGCCGGCCTGATCGCTCTCGGCGAGCAGTACAAGATGCAGCTCGTTCCAAAGGCGAAAGTCATCAAGGACCGCCCCGTCAAGTAGGAAAGGCAGCGGCGGTTTTGTCGGCGTTGTCCGGCGCATTGCCGAACGCTGGAACCGCCTGCTCCAATATGCGGGGAATTCAGGGAACGATCTTCCAGCTCTTGACTACGTTTGCTGCAGGCACCACCAGATAGCCGTCGCCAGCGGCCAGTCCGACCAGCGGCGCGCTGACATTCTGTTCGTCCGGACCCGAGATCGCGCCACCCGCCTGACCGGTCCAGAGCACAGCACCCGTTGACGCGTTCAGAGCGTATACCGAGCCCGTCGTGGAGCCGATCACGACCACCGAATCGATGACGATCGGCGCGACCTGCAGACCACCGTCACCCATGAATGTCCAGCGTGTTGCCTGGGACGTCGTATCGACGGCACTGAGCGTCCCGTTGGACAGGTAGTAGGCGGATTGTCCGGATACCGCCGGTATCACAGTCGAAACGAAGGTGCCGACCTGTGCACCGGTTGCCGCATCAAAGATCTGATTAGTTCTGCCCGGATCACGCACATAAAGCCGATCGCCAGCCAACGCCGTCGTCTTGCCGCCGCCACCGCTGCAGGGGCCTGCATAGTGCCAGAGCGGCGCGCCGCTGAACGGGTCGAATTTATACACCTGGCACGGGTACGACACGTACACCCCATCACTCGATACGGTGGGCGAACTTTGGTCGCCGTTGGCAACACCGGCCGTCCAGAGTAGGTTTCCGGTCGCTTCGTCTACGGCGTAAAGCGTGCCGCCCGAACCGGCGCCCCCCACGTACACCACTCCGTTTACCGCCGTCGGCGGTGAACTGAACGCATATTGGCCCGGGAGTTGACGCGACCAACCGGCCGTACCGGTGTTGGCATCGAACGTACGAAGCATGCCGTCGAAATTGACGACGAAGACCTTCCCGTGGTCATACGCATGCCCCGCACGGTTGTAGGTGCCCGGAATCGCGATTGGACCCCAGACCACAGCACCGTTCGTTTCGTCCAAGGCATACAGGGATGTCCCATAGCTGGTCCCGTTGGCCGCTGGATTGGTCCGCGTCATGACGATGACCTTGCCACCAGCGACTATCGGATACGAGACATCGCCATTGAGCGTCGTCGACCAGGTCGCGGTCGGTGGAAACACTGGCCCCGTACCTCCGACTGTCGCGCGACCGGAATGCGCGTAGTCGATCTGATAGGTCACTGACTGACTGAGCGGCGGTGTGGGCGAGGGGGTGGGCTGGAACACTGTCACGGTCGCCGTTGCGTTCACACCGTTGTATTGCGCCGTCACAACGACCGAGCCCGACAAGAGAGCGGTCAACAGGCCACTGCTGCTCACGGTGACTTTGGCGGGATCGGAAGAGGTCCAGATAGCCCGTGTCGTCAGGTCCTGGCGGCTGCCGTCGGAGTACAGACCGGTTACCGTCGCCTGACTGGTCTTGCCGATCCCGAGCGTAAGGCTCGCCGGCGATACTTCCAGGGTTTGCAGAGTGACGTTTGCGGGCGGCAATGTCGAAGAAACCGTGAGCGGTGCGAAATTGAATCCCCCGATGGCCAGGCCGGAGCCGGGCGTAGCGCCAGCAATGGAAGCCACGTCGACGATACCGACGAACAACAGGCGGCTGCCCGCGGACAGCACGTTTGCATTGATTGTGTAGCTATGTTGATCCGTGGTGAGCGTCAACATTGTGTCGGCCGACGGCCAGACGATGTTGCCAATAGAGTCGAAGAGACCGAGCGTGAACCGGGCGGTGCTTCGTGGCGAGGTTCCGGACCAGTTGATCAGGTTCGAGGCCTGCGAGAACCACGTAGTGTTCGCGGCTGGCGCGATGATGCTCGGGTACGTATCGAACTGGTTCAATGTCGCCGTATAGTTGACGCCACCGACAGTCACGGACAGGTTCACCGGCGCGCCCGGATTGAGCGCCAGCTGCGCGCCGTAGTCCTGATCACTCGCCGAGTAGGACAAGGCCACGCCGTTCAACGTGACCGTCGCTGTGGAAATGGGCGCCGTGCCTGCTTGATTCTGAACGGTTACCGACGCGACGGTATTGAAGCCCGTACCCAGCAATCCCGGCGGCAGGGCATTGTTCGGGAAAGAGATCGCAGTCGCTTCGATGGTCGGCTGACCCGCGGTGTTGCCACCAGAAGTACCGCCGCCGGGAGTTCCCCCGCTGTCGCCACCGCCACCGCCACCGCAAGCAACGAGGATTAATGCCAGCACTATCGTTACGACGGTGCGTGCTGACTTCCTGACGCTAACGACAGAGAACCCTGATTTCATCCTTATCCTGACCTGACCATGCGACGTTGACGTTGCCTGGCTTGGGCGCCAATTCGCGAACAGAAATTGTTGGCTTTCTGGCTGGCCCGCCGATCAATGCGCGTAATCGTACCCCTATGGAAGCGACTTGTCGTTCCGTACTTCCCAAGTCGTGCGACAAAGCTTCGCGATTGCTGTACATAACGCGATGTCCCTCTGGCATGTATGCTCGACATCATTGGAGGCGGCAGTTTTACAGG
>CAWFXI010000005.1:0-459277 GCA_963819685.1 uncultured Pseudomonadota bacterium | reverse complement strand
GCACTTCCTTCACCACGAGGATATCGAAGGGCCGCAGCTCGAGATTGGCTGTCGGATCCCCCGCACGGACTTTTGCGAGGTCGACCTCGATCAGTTCACTTCGTCGCGATTCGCCACCCACGACCTCATAGCGCGTGAGCTCGGCGGTTCCCCCATAGGCCGCATCGTCAAGACTGCCACCCGCCCGTATCAGATCGCTGATCCGCATTCCAGGTTCCAGGGGGTACTGCCCCGGCACCTTCACCCGACCTCCAACGCCCACTGCCTGCAGTGGATCCGCAAAATTCGACTGCATGCGCAAATCACGCATGAGCGGTTCAATAATGCGGTCACTACCCGTTTCGAGATCGAATACATAGACCCGGTCTCGGGGTGCCAGCTGAATGTCGGCAGCCGACCCACGTTGTGACAGTGCCTGCCCAAGATCTGCGGAAAACACGGATACGCGCCGATCCGCCTGCTCACGGCGAATAAGAACGTAGTGTTGCTCGGCATTCGGCTTCAGTTCGTCGAGTGATCGGATTGCGTCCGACAGACGCATGCCCGGTCGATACTGAAAATCACCCGGGCGATATAAATGCCCGTGACAGAAATCGAGTTCTCGAATGTGGGGCGCACCGCGGGAACTCGCAGAATATCGCCATTGCGGATTTGGGCAGCCTGTCCTGGTGCACCTGCCAGATCGACATCCATGACAACGCGGGTCGAGTCGTCGATGCGCTCAAGCGTTGCGAGGCGCGGCTCCGCCAGCGGCCTCAGTCCCCCGCCCAACGCAAGCAACTGTGCAGCAGAGCTTTCACCTCGCAGCTCGTACGTTGCCGGGCGTGTCACTTCACCCGTGATGCCGACGGTTGGGCCCACCGGAGGAATGAAGATCACATCACCAGGCAGAAGCCGGGCATCACCGCGCGTATCCCCCTTCAGCAGCAGGTCGTACAGGTCCAGCCGTGACACAGTGGCGCCATTGCGCTTGAGTTCGATGTTCCGCAACGAACCAATTGTCTTCACGCCACCGCTGACAAAGAGCGCGTTGGTAATCGTCGACAACCCACTGACGGTGTACGAACCGGGAACTTCCGCTTCGCCCAGCACGAATACCCGGATCGAACGCAGTTCTCCCATCGATACGCTGGCGCGGGTCCCGATCATCTGGTCAGCGACCCGCTGTTCGAGCATCTGGCGAGCTTCCTCAAAACGCATTCCACTCACAGTGATCGGGCCCAGTTCGGGGAAATTGATCTGCCCATCGCGCCCGACGACGAGGTTGTAGTTGCCCCGCGTACTGCCGATCAGCTGGACCCTGAACGTGTCTCCCGGGCCGACAACGTACTCGGTGGGAACAGGCACATCGGTCGCAGGCGCAAAGGTGCTGGGTACGCCCGCAAACAGGTCATAGCCGAACGGCTTGAGTGCTGCCGTGCCAGTGGGTTCGAGCGGCAGAAGCGTAACGACCACGACCAGGTCCTTGAGCAGCGACTTCTGCAGCGATGCGCTTGCGAGCCTCTTCGACCGTCAGTCCGCCGAGCGGAATCGGTCCGAGCTCAAGAACGTTCAGCACGGCACCGCGATCCAGCTTGTAGGGATTGCGCCTGAGGATTTGCTCGCGAAGGGTATTCAGCCGAGCCACTTCTGCGGGAGTCCGCTCGATCTTCTCACGCGGCTGCGCGGCAGCGGTACGGCAGCCACTGCCTGCTGCGGTCCCAGCTGACCAGGCTGCAGCTTGGCGCGGCTGTACGGGCACGTTTGCAGGGGATCCTTGTACTCCCGGATCTCCAGTGACAGCAGCAGCGTGTCCTCGCCCTTGAGCTTGGGCTCCTGTTGCAACCCAAACAGGGAATCGAAGATGTGCTGCCGTCAGCGTTCCGCGGCCGAACGGTCTCTGGGAAGCGAACCTGGCGATCCGTGCGCGTCGCGCCGCTGGTCGAAGTTGAGCCAGACGACCCCGTACCGAGGGTGTTCAGGATGGCCTGCTGCTGGTCGGCCGGGAGATTCTGGAAGATCTGGATCTGGTCGGCGGTAGGCGCCTGCGCGAAGACCGGGCACGGCATCCGACAAAGAGCGCCAGCAGTACCGGCAGCAACAGACGGAAACGAGCAGCGATCAGGGAAGGAAAATGACGCGTGACTCGGACCAGCATGTCTGCTCTTTTATTCCTCTATATTCCGGGCGGCCAACCCGCCCCCAGCCCCTTGATTTCTCTGGGCTGTCAGGCGCGCCGTGCCCGCGCGGCGTCCGGCTCAGCCGGCCGCTATCGTAGCTCAAGTCTCATGGGATGTGAGGAGAAGAATTGCCCCACGCTACGCCATCACTCCGTCCCTCTCCCTTCAGGTAGAGCGTGCAACCGACGAACGCGGGCGGGTACCTCGCGGATCGAGTATTGCGTGTTCAGCCAGTTCCGATAGCTGCCGTCCATGACCGCCCGCCACCAGGCCTCGTTGGCCAGGTACCAGGCGAACGTCTTCCTCAAGCCGTCCTCCAGCGTGATGGCAGGCGCAATAGCCAAGCTCGCCTTCCGCCTTCCGGCAATCGATCGCGTAGCGCCGGTCATGCCCGGGACGGTCCCGCACAAAGGTCAGCAGGGACTCGGCAGCTTGTCCCATGGCGCACGGCGACGCCGGGGAATCGCGCGGCCAACCGGGATCCTGCCTTGAAGGCGTCGTCGGCAACCGCGCACAGGCGCCGCACGAGGTCGATGTTCTCGACTTCGGACCAGCCGCCGATGTTGTAGGTTTCGCCGATCCGCCCACGCTCCAGCACCCTTTCGATGCCCTTGCAATGGTCCTCGACGTACAGCCAGTCCCGGATGTTCCGGCCGTCCCCGTAGATCGGCAGCGGCTTGCCGTCCAGGATATTGACGATGATCAGCGGAATCAGCTTCTCCGGAAAATGCATCGGCCCGTAGTTGTTGGAGCAGTTGCTGGTCGTGACCTTCAGGCCATAGGTATGGTGATACGCCCGCACGAGATGATCCGAGGCGCCTTGCTGGCCGAATAGGGAGAATTCGGAGCGTAGGCCGTGATCTCGGAGAACGCCGGATCGTCGGTGCCCAGCGATCCATAGACCTCGTCCGTTGATACATGGTGGAAGCGGTGCTCGGGCTAGCGGCGGCTCGCCCAAGCCAGACCTTGCGCGCAGCCTCCAGCAGCGAATGGGTGCCGAGGATGTTGGTTCTGATGAACTCATCGGGACCGAGGATCGAGCGATCCACATGGGACTCGGCGGCAAAATGCACCAGCGTATCGATCTGCGTGATCGCGCCAGCAGCTTCACGACCAGGTCGCGCTCCGTGATGTCGCCGTTCACGAACTCGAACCCGGCGTCCCTTCGAGCGACGCGAGATTGCTGCGATTGCCGGCATAGGTCAGGGCATCCAGCACGATGATCGGGTCGGCGTGGATGCGTCCGGCGCCAGTAATGGACGAAATTGGCCCCGATGAAGCCCGCGCCACCGGTGACCAGCAGGCTTACGATTTGAGTTCATCGAGCATTGCTCGCAGTTGGGTCCGCCAATGGACGGGCGTCATTCCCAAGCAGCTGCCAGGTCGATCGCCAGGTCCAGCACGCTGAACGCCGGCCGCGGAACGGTAGCCGGGAACTGTCGCGCGTACTCCTGCGCCGTCGATCGGCAGCACCGGTACGGCCTTGGCCAGCAGCCCGCGCGCCAGACGCCTCTTCCTGGATCGCCACCGCGAAGTCATACCAGCTTGCCACGCCGGCTATCCGTCCAGTGGAGGATGCCGCTGAGCCGCCGGTCGCAGAGCCGCTGCCCAGACCGCGCTGGCCAGCGACCGTGCCCACGTCGGCGAGCCGACCTGATCGCTGACCACTGACACAGAGTCCCGGCTCGCCATCAGCCGCAGCATCGTCTGCACAAAGTTGCTGCCGTCACTCGAATACACCCAGGCCGTGCGCAGCACGACTGCCGCTGCCTCGAAGGCGTTCCAGCACGGCTTGCTTCGCCAGCGCGCTTGCTGGCGCCGTAGACATTGAGCGGGTCGCAGGCTGCATCCGGCGCATAGGGGACAGCTTTGCGCGTCCATCGAAAACAAAATCCGTCGAGATCTGGATCAGCCGCCCACCAGTCTCGGCGCATGGCCTCGGCCAGGATCCGCGGACCCTCCGCGTTGATGCGGAACGCCGCCTCGCGCTCGGATTCCGCCTTGTCGACCTGCGTGTAGGCGGCCGCATTGATGACGACGTCCGGCCGCTGATCGCAGCACGACTTCCCGGCACTGCGGTGGGTTCTCAAGATCGCACCGGGCTCGATCGAGCCCGAGCAGCCTCGACAGCACCGGGCACGGCCTCAAGCAGCGCCTGGCCCAGCTGGCCGGTCGCTCCGGTCACCAGCACTTTCACGGGAAATACTCGGCGTCGCGGAAGCGAACGCCTGCGATGTCCTTCTTTGACAGAAGCACTTCCATCCCGGCAGCAATTGGCCAGTCGATGCGCGAGTATCAGGATCGTTCCAGGCCAGAATCCGTTCGCTTCGCCGGGTTGTAGTAGTCGGTGCACTTGTAGACGAAATCGGCCGATTCGCTCAACACGAGAAATCCGTGGGCGAAGCCCGGCGGCACCCACATCTGGCGGCTGTTGTCGGCCGACAGCACGCTCGCCGACCCATTGCCCGAAGGTGGGCGATCTGCGGCGCATGTCGACCGCGACATCGAAAACCGATCCGATGACGCACCCGGACCAGCTTTCCCTGCGGCTTGCGCAGCTGATAGTGGAATCCGCGCAGCGTGCCCGAGCCGCGAACGGCTGTGATTGTCCTGGACGAATGTCAGATCAATGCCGGCCGCGGCGAAGCTCTTCGCCTTCCAGGTCTCCATGAAGAAGCCCCGTCGTCCCCAAACACGTCCGGCTCGATGATGATCGACGTCCGGAATCGCGTGGTAGCCGTGACCTTCACATCGGCACCGCGTCGGCGAGAACGCGCAGCAGATACTCGCCGTAACCGCTCTTCCTCAACGGCGCCGCGAGTCGCTCCAGTTGCTCCGCATCGATGAACTTCATGCGGTAGGCCACTTCCTCGACACAGGCGATCTTGAGCCCTTGTCGCTCTTCGACGATGCGCACGAAGTTGCCGGCATCCAGCAGCGACGCGTGTGTTCCGGTGTCGAGCCAGGCACAGCCGCGGCCGAGTCGCTCCAGCGTCAGTTCGCCGCGTCTGCAGATACAGGTTGATTGAGATCGGTGATTTCCAGCTCGCCGCGCGCTGAGGGCCTCAGCGAGCGGGCCAAGTCAACGACTCTGGCATCGTAGAAATACACGCCGGTGATCGCATAGTTCGAGGGAGGCTGCTGCGGCTTTTCGATCAACTCGACGACCCTGCCCTCTGTGTCGAATCGCGCCACACCGTACCGCTCCGGATCATTGACGTAGTAACCGAAGACCGTTGCGCCCCGACGAACGCTCCGATGTCCTCTGCAGCGATTCAGACAGCGAATGCCCGTAGAAAATATTGTCGCCGAGTATCAGCGCCGACCGGATCGTTGCCGATAAAATCGGCGCCGATCAGGAAAGCCTGGGCAAGCCCTTCCGGTCTTGGTTGCTCCGCGTATTGAATATTCAGACCCCAGGCATTCGCCATCGCCGAGCAGCTCCTGGAAAGCTGCCTGGTCCCGCGGCGTGGTGATGATCAGGTAGTCACGGATTCCCGCCAGCATCAGCGTGGCGAGCGGGTAATAGATCATCGGCTTGTCGTAGACCGGCAATAGCTGCTTGCTGACGGAATACGTCACCGGATGCAGTCGGGTGCCCGAGCCACCGGCGAGGATGATTCCCTTGCGATGCATGTTTTCTCTCAAGTCGTCTCTGAACAGACTCCCTCACCCACTGCGTTTCCCTCTCCCCAAGGAGAGGGGGAATAGCCACCTCTCCTTGAGGAGAGGTCGCACGCGGTGCGGGTGAGGAGCCGCTTGCCAGTCGCGCATAGTTCCTGCAGGTACTACGACCGCCACTTCTTCACATAGCCGAGCAACGCCTGGACGGCCGGCTCGAGATTCGTCGCAGAGTCCGGATTGGCCACGGCCGGCGCCAGGGAATCCGCCAGCTTCTTTCCCAGTTCGACGCCCCATTGATCGAAGGGGTTGATCCCCCAGATTACGCTCTGCACAAACACCTTGTGCTCATACAACGCGATCAGCTTGCCCAGTGTGCGCGGCCCCAGGCGCGGGAACAGCAGCAGACTGCTTGGGTTGTTGCCAGGATGCAGCTTGTGCGGAACCAGCCGGTCCATCTCGGCGGCCGGGGTTCCCCTTGACTCGAGGTCCGCGCGGATCTGGGCGTCATTCTGGCCGAACGCAAACGCCTGTGCCTGGGCAAAACAGTTCGCCAATGCAAGGTTCTGCTGTTCGGGAAAACTACCGGAAGAATTGACCGGGGCGATGAAGTCCATCGCCACCCGCGCGGTGCCTTGATGCAGCAACTGGAAGAACGAGTGCTGGGCATTGTTGCCAGGCTCGCCCCAGACCACGGCGCCGGTAGCGTAATCGACCGGCTGTCCGTCCATCGTTACTCGTTTGCCGTTCGATTCCATCTCGAGCTGCTGGAGATACGCGGGGAAACGGTGCAATCGACTGTCGTAGGGCAGTACTGCGAGGGAATCGAGGTTCAGGAAATTGTGATTCCAGATGCCGATCAGCCCCATCAGTACGGGAAGATTGCGCTCGAACGGTGTCGTGCGGAAGTGCTCATCCATCAGATGCGCGCCTTCGAGCATCAGTTCGAAGGTGTCCATGCCGAGGGCAAGTGCCACCGACAATCCGACCGCTGACCAGATCGAATAGCGCCCGCCGACCCAGTCCCACATCGTGAAGCGGTTCTGCGGGGCGATGAGGAAGGTATCCATCGCCTTCTGGTTCGTCGAAACCGCGGCGAAATGCCTGGATACGGCACCCTCGCCGAGGCGATCGACCAGCCACTGGCGAGCCAGGCGCGCATTCGACAGCGTCTCGATGGTCGTGAAGGTCTTGGACACGATCACGAACAGCGTGCGGTTCGCCTCCACCTTCTCGAGAATGTCCGACAGCTGCACGCCATCGACATTGGAAACGCAGTGCAGTCGCAGATTGCGGTTGCGATAGCGGACGAGCGCTTCGTTTGCCATGACGACGCCAAGGTCCGAACCGCCGATGCCGATATTGACGATGTCGGTGAAGGGTTTACCCGAAGACCCGGCGATGCGGCCTGCGTGCACACCGTCGACAAATGCACGCATGCGCTCGAGGCTCGCACGAACGTCAATCATGACGTCCTTTCCACCCAGCATGACCGGGCGATCACTACGGTTGCGCAACGCGGTGTGGAGCGCCGCCCGGTTCTCAGTGGAATTGACGACTTCGCCGGCGAACATTGCCTCGATCCGACCCTTAAGTCCTCTGGCGTTGGCGAGCCCAATCAGTAGCGGCAACGTGTCGTGAGTCAGCCGCTGGCGGGAAAAATCAAACAACAGGTCCAGTTCACAGCGACTGAAAGCCGCAAACCGGTCAGCATCGCCGGCGAACAGATCGCGGAGGACCGGAGGGTGGGCAGCGTGCGCGAGGAGCGCCTTCCATTCGGGAAGTTGAGTCAGTTTGTCTGTCATTCCGCCGCGAGTATACGGCAGGAACAGCTTGAGGCCAGCCGTCGAATGAGTGCTAGCGGGCTCCGGCCTTCAAGGCTCCGCCGGAATCGTAGTTCTTCACGTACCATTCAACGAATGCACGTACCCCTGTTTCAACCGAGGTGGCAGGCCGGTAATCAACGTCCCGCACCAGATCATCCACATCCGCGCAGGTGTCCGGAACGTCCCCCGGCCTGCAAAGGCAGCAGATTGAGCTCCGCCTTGCGCCCAAGGCACTCCTCGATCACCTCAATGTAGTGCATCAATTCGACCGGACTGTTGTTGCCGATGTTGTACAGCCGGTACGGAGCGGCGCTGGTAGCCGGATCCGGGTCCGCTCCGCTCCAGCTGGGCATTGCGGGCTGCTGGCCGATCGGCCGAGCGGACGACACCCTGCACGATATCGTCGATGTACGTGAAATCGCGCCGATGCTTGCCGTAGTTGAATACGTCGATGGGCTTGCCGGCCATGATATTGCGCGTGAACAGGAACAGCGCCATGTCCGGACGGCCCCAGGGCCCGTACACAGTGAAGAATCGCAGCCCTGTCACCGGCAACCCGTACAGATGCGCATAGGTATGGGCCATCAACTCATTGGCCTTCTTGGTCGCAGCGTAGAACGACAGCGGATGATCGACGTTCTGATGCACCGAAAACGGCATCTTGGTATTGGCGCCATATACAGAGCTGGTCGAGGCATAGACCAGATGCTCGACGCCGTTGTGCCGGCACCCTTCCAGGACATTGGTGAAGCCGACAATGTTGCTGTCGATGTAGGCCAGCGGATTCTGGATTGAGTAGCGGACACCGGCCTGCGCGCCCAGGTTGATGACCCGCTGGAATTTCTCCCGGGCAAACAGGTCTGGCATGCCGGTGCGGTCCGCCAGGTCCATCTTCACGAACCGGAATGCGGGGTACGCGCGCAACAGCTCGAGGCGTGCTTCCTTCAACCTGACATCGTAGTAGTCGTTGAGGTTGTCGAGACCCGACCACCTCATCGCCACGCTCGAGCAGCAAGCCGACTGGTGTGAAACCCGATGAACCCCGCAGCGCCTGTGACGAGAAACTTCATAGCCGGCCGTCTACTTCGTTGCGCAGCAAACAGATACTTGATGTCGTAAAGGACATGCTCGCGCTTGGCCAGACGCCGGACCGCATCCGAGTCCCATGTCGCCGGAACTGCTGGTGTCCGACGGCCATGACGATAGCATCGTACTTGCCTGCCTGGGGCCGCTTGACCGGCCGCAATGCCGTATTCGTGCTCGGCCTCGTCGGCGTCTACCCACGGGTCGTAGACATCGACCTTCGCCCCGTATTTCGTAAGCTCCTCGATGACATCGACGACCTTCGAATTTCTGCAGGTCCGGGCAGTTCTCCTTGAACGCCAGGCCCATCACCAGGACCTTTGAACCCTTGACGTGAATCCGACGCTCGATCATCAGCTGGGCGACCTGCTGCGCCACATAGAGCGCCATGTTGTCGTTCAGTCGCCTGCCCGCCAGGATCATCTCGGGGTGATACCCCACTTCCTGGGCCTTGTGCGTCAGGTAGTACGGATCGACGCCGATGCAATGCCCGCCAACGAGACCTGGACGGAAAGGCAGGAAGTTCCACTTCGTGCCGGCCGCCAGCAATACCTCTTCCGTGTCGATGCCGAGGCGGTTGAAGATCAGGGCCAGCTCGTTGATCAGTGCGATATTGATGTCCCGCTGGGTATTCTCGATGACCTTGGCCGCTTCGGCGACCTTGATGCTCGACGCCTTGTAGGTGCCCGCCGTGATGATGCTGCCGTACAGACTGAATCCACGAAATCGGCAACCTCAGGCGTTGATCCGGAAGTGACCTTTCTGATCGTCGGCAACCGGTGCTGTTTGTCACCGGGGTTGATGCGCTCCGGGCTGTAGCCCGCAAAAAAATCGCGATTGAATTTCAGTCCCGACACTTTCTCCAGAACCGGGACAGCAGATCTCTTCCGTACACCCGGGATAGACAGTCGATTCGAATATGACGACGTCGCCCTTCTTGAGCACCTGGCCGATCACCTCGCTCGCCCCGACGATCGGCCGCAGATCGGGGCGATTGTAGTCATCGATCGGCGTCGGTACGGTTGCGATGTAGACACGACAGTCTCGCAGATCCTTGCCGGCCGTCGTAAAGCGTCAAGCTTCGGCGCCGACTTCAGTTCTGCAGGTGTCACTTCGAGGGTGCTGTCGCGGCCCGCCTTGAGCTCGGCCACCCGCGATGCCTTGATGTCGAAGCCAACCGTCTTGAAGTGCTTGCCAAACTCCACCGCCAATGGCAGCCCGACATAGCCCAGGCCAATGACGCCAATCTTGCAGTTGCGAAGCGTGAATCTGGATCGCATGGGAGTGTCTGTTCGTGTTCTCGGGTCGGTCAATGCGTCGGGGAATGTAACGTCTGCGGCTAGGATCTCATACCTCCAGCACGGAATTTGCGACGCGAGTCTCCGGAGCATCAGCCTGACCGCGACCGGAGCCCCAGGTTGCGCTGAATTCTGGCTCCTGTGAGCTGGCGAAGAGAATGCGGGCTTACCGATCGGGCGCGACGGTCCGCCACAGTGTCTTGCCGTTGCTGGCCTTGTCTATCGACTTGAGCGCGGCATCATGGAGAGCCTGTTCCGCGTCGGAAGCTCGGGGGACCATCAGCCCACCCACTGGTCGCTTTGCCGGGGTCACTGTTGTCGTTTTCGTCGTGTCGACGGAAATCTCACCGAGCGTCAGGGCCCCCTGCCCACCGGTCATCGCCAGGTAGACATCAAGCAGAATCCGGGCATCGAGCAGCGCCCCGTGCAGTTCACGATGCGAATTGTCGACGCTGTAGCGCTTGCACAACGCATCGAGGCTGTTGCGCTGGCCGGGATGCATTTTTCGCGCAAGCAACAGCGTATCGAGAATGGAGCAACGGTCGGTGATCGTGCCCGGCGGCGGATCGAGCCGCTTGAGCTCGGCATTCAGGAATGCGACGTCGAAGGCTGCGTTGTGAATCACGAGCTCCGCGCCCGACACGAACTCCAGAAGCTCATTGGCAATATCTGCGAAGCGGGGCTGTCCCGCCAGGAACTCGTTTGTCAGACCATGGACACGAATAGCACCGGGGTCCACTTCGCGGTCGGGCTTCAGATAGCGATGAAAGGTTCGCCCCGTCCGACGACGATTGATGATCTCCAGACACCCCACTTCGATGATGCGATGTCCGCGCTCCGCTTCAAGGCCCGTAGTTTCGGTATCGAGAATGATCTGGCGCATGGGAAGCGTGATTCGTGATTGGTGATTCGTTACAAAAGATCGCTGGTCGCTTTCTTCAGTGCCTGTACGACTCTCACCTGCAACTCCTCGGTCAGATAGGGATGCATGGGCAGGCTCATCACCCTCGCCGCGGCATGTTCTGAAACCGGCAGACTTCCTGAAGCGATGTTGAGCCCCGCGAACACAGGCTGCTTGTGTAGCGGCACCGGGTAGTGCACCGCGGTTGGAATGCCCTGTTCCTTCATTCGCTGCTCGACGCGATCGCGCTGATCCACCTCGACTGTGAACTGGGCATAGACGCTCGTGTTACCGGGCTCGACATACGGACCGACTACGCGCTTCGCAGGATCCTGAACAGTCCCGAAAGCTTGTGCCAGCAACTCGCCGTATCGAGCACCAACCTTCGCACGCGCGGCGACCTCGTCCGCAAAAATATCCAGCTTGGCGAGCAGCACGGCGGCCTGCAAAGTATCAAGCCGTCCATTTACGCCGAGGCGTGGATGGTGATAGCGGCGGTCCTGGCCATGAACTCGAATCTCACGCATCAGCTTTGCGAGCGTATCGTCGTTCGTAAACAGGGCACCGCCATCGCCATAGGCTCCCAGCGGCTTGGACGGAAAGAACGACGTCGAACCGATCGTCGAGAGATTGCAGGATTGTCGGCCCTTGCAGGTGCCCCCAAAACTCTGGGCTCCATCTTCAATGACGGGCAGGCCGTGTCTGGTCGCGACCGAATTGATTGCATCAAAATCCGCGCACTGCCCATAAAGCGACACGGGCATGATCGCCTTCGTCCTTGCAGTAATGGCGGCTTCGATCAGGCTCGGATCTATGTTGTAAGTCCTCGGATCGACGTCGACGAAAACGGGTGTTGCCCCAGCCAGCGCAATCATTTCGCCGGTTGCAATGAATGTAAACGGTGAAGTGATCACTTCGTCGCCCGGACCAATGCCGAGCGCCATGAGCGCAATCAGCAACGTGTCGGTCCCGCTCGATGCCGAAATGCAATGACGGGCGCCAGTGAATGCAGCCAGGCGCGTCTCGAGCTCCGTCACCTCGGGTCCGAGAACATACTGACCATGCTTGAGCACCGCCTGGATCCGCGCGTTAACGGGAGCCTCGATGCGGGCGTACTGGGTTTTGAGATCGATGAAGTCCATGCTGAGGGGAGTGATAGTCAGTGATGGGTCAGTGTACGAGATAGTGCCGACGGATTCTGACGAATCGCGAGTCACCGAGTCACCTGTGGCTACCTGGTCACGTCGTCACGCGTCTCTCCGTCACGACAGAGTCAACCTTCCTTCAGCATCCCATCTATCGCTTCATTCGCGAGGCGATCCGCATGCTCATTGCCGGGGATACCGGCATGTCCTTTGACCCAGTGCCACTCAATCGTATGGCGGTGCAGTTCGGCGTCGAGGGCCTGCCACAGATCGATGTTCTTGACCGGTTTGCGGCTTGCGGTGCGCCAGTCGCGCTGCTTCCATTGTTCCATCCACTCGGTGACGCCCGTGCGCACGTACTGCGAATCCGTATAGAGGCGAACCTGGCAGTGGCGCTTGAGAGCACGGAGCGCGCGGATGGCGGCAGTCAGCTCCATCCGGTTATTGGTGGTTTCCGGTTCAGCGCCGCTGATCTCCTTGACGTGGCCGGCAGTACTGAGCACGGCACCCCACCCGCCCGGTCCCGGGTTACCCCGGCACGCGCCGTCTGTATAGATCTCGACCGGGGTCACGCGACGTCACGCCCTTCATTGCGGCGCGTTGGCTCCAGCAAGCCGCCAACGACTCGTGCACGTTGGCGCCAGGAGAGGCGAATCGGGGTCTTGCAGTAGACGCGCTTCCGGGCCTTGAGCAAGTAGGCGCCCGCCAGCAGCGGCCAGAAGTTTTCCCCTGCCGCCTCGACCAGACGCTGGCTGCGGGGCGCCTGAGGGCCCCACGGCAGCGTAAACAGGTAACGCCTGGCATCCACCACCTCGAAGCCGAGGAGCTTGAGCCAGTCCCGGAGGCGTCTCTCGCTGATCAATCGCTCGACACCGGGTGGGAAGCCCTCCCTGGAAGCAGCGTACCGCAGGCCCCACGTGGAAAAAGGTCTGAACCCCAGGACGATAACGTGGCCCTCTCCCGGCAGAATTCGCTCCACCTCGCGCAGGATGTCATGCGGCTCGGGCTCGTACTCCAGCGTATGCGGTAACAAGACGGCATCGACGGAATCCGACGCGATGGGCAACGCGTCGGCTCGGGAATGCACCGCCACTGACGGACCAAATTGTCGGGCCAGAACTGATTTTCGCTGGGTCCTGGCATCCGCAATCAGTCTCGCCTCGTCGCCCCATACGCCGATCTGCAGCAACTGCCAGCCGAACACCTGGGCAACGGCCTCGCTGACCAGCTTGCATTCAAGCTGGTAAAGCCGCTGCCCGAGCGGAGTGGCTAGCCATTGATGGAGCGATACGGTCATATCGCGCAAGAATACGACATTTCCCTATACGTACCTATTCCATTGATTATTCAGTTTTTTCCGCTTGCTACGGCAAGCCTCCCTATGGTTTATTACCGCCTCGACAACCGGGAGCCCGGGCCTAGCGGGGTTTTTTTGATGCTGGAAGTTAACCCCGTCCGGGCTTTTGCCGATAACTACATCTGGCTGTTGCACGCACCGGGCGACCGTACCCGTGTGGTCGCGGTTGATCCGGGAGATGCCCAGGCAGTGCGGCAGGCTTTGCAGGAAGGTGGCCTGACACTGGCTGCAGTACTCGTGACCCATCACCACCACGATCATGTGGGGGGCGTTGAGTCACTCGTACGGGAGTTCGGTGTCCCCGTATATGGGCCGGCCAGGGAATCGATTCCGGGCCCTTTCCGGGCGTTGCGCGGAGGCGATGACGTCGAGCTTGCGGACA
The DNA here is from genome assembly GCA_963819685.1 of uncultured Pseudomonadota bacterium. GTDB lineage: Bacteria > Pseudomonadota > Gammaproteobacteria > Steroidobacterales > Steroidobacteraceae > CAIUGU01. The sequence goes on along the minus strand of CAWFXI010000005.1, from coordinate 445,505 downwards.
TGGGGCTCCGCTTTCGGGTCATTGATGTACCAGGTCACACTGCCGGACATATTGCGTATGTGGGTCACGGGGTGGTCTTCTGCGGCGACACACTGTTCAGTGCCGGGTGCGGACGACTTTTCGAGGGAACTCCGGCGCAGATGCTGGAGTCCTTGACCAAGCTCTCGGACCTGCCGGGCGAGACACTGGTGTACTGCACCCATGAGTACACCTTGAACAACCTGCGGTTTGCCAGGGTTGCCGATCCAGGCAATCTGGCGACAGCCGCCTATGAAGAAGCCTGCAGACAGAAGCGTAGCCGAGAGGAGCCTACTGTGCCGTCAACCATAGCCAGGGAACGCGAGATCAACCCGTTCCTGCGGTGTGCCAGCAGCACGGTGAAGCAGGCGGCGGAGGCTCACGCCGGTCGCCGCCTGACGACGACGACTGACGTTTTTGCAGCCGTCCGCCAATGGAAGGACCAGTTCTGATGCAATTCTCATGGACGCTCGCCTGTCGCGGGCCTTGCCATGGCGCTGGTCCTCCTTGTTGCTACGGGATGTACCAGCGTTCCGGTTGTCTCCGAGACAGATTTCCGTCCGGCGATCGCCGAGCGCGAGTTTCATCCGGCAGAGTCAGTGCAGATCGATGCCAACGAACCGGTAATGGATCCGGACAGGATCCAGGCCGGCGACCTGTTCGAGCGCATTCGCGAAGGATTCACCCTCACCGACTCAAGGCATCCTTCAGTTGAGCGGGAGGTGGCCTGGTACGCCTCACACCCCGACTATCTCGATCGGACATTTCGCCGTAGCGAACGGTACCTGCACTACATTGTGGAGGAACTGGACGCGCGCGGCATGCCCCTCGAACTTGCGCTGTTGCCGGTGGTGGAAAGCGCGTACAACCCGGTCGCCTACTCCCGGGCGAGAGCCGCAGGACTCTGGCAATTCATCCCGGCAACCGGGGTCCACTACGGGCTCAAGCAGAACTGGTACTACGACGGCCGCCGCGACGTCATCGAGTCGACCCGGGCCGCGCTGGACTATCTGACCTTCCTGGCGAACGAATTCAATGGCGACTGGCTGCTGGCGATCGCGGCCTACAATGCGGGCGAAGCCAACGTCGCCCGCCAGATTGCCATCAACGAACGCGCCAACAAACCGACTGACTTTTTCAGTCTTGCCCTGCCGCGCGAAACCCAGGCCTATGTGCCGAAGTTGCTGGCGATGCGACGAATTGTTGCGAACCCCCTGGCGTACAACCTGCAGTTCGCACCCATCCCCGATCAGCCCTACTTCGTTACCGTGCATACAGGCGGCCAGATCCAGCTGGATGTGGCCCAGAAGATTGCAGATCTTCCCGAAGAAGAATTCGTCGCCCTGAATCCGGGCTTCAAGCATGGCGTCACGGACCCGGAAGGGCCCCATCGATTGCTGGTCCCGGTGGACCGGAATGAGCGTCTGATTGCAGGGTTGTCGAACCTGCCACCGCAGGAGCGGGTCCGCGTGGTCAATCACCGCGTCCGGCCTGGAGAAACGCTGGGCGCCATTTCGCGGCGATACGATGTCAGCGTTGAAGCCCTGCGCAAGGCCAATCGTCTGAAGGGCAATACCATCCATGCCGGGCAGGACCTCGTCATCACCGCCTATCCGGAGCGAATTGCCGCCCTTGGGGCGATTCCGTCTCAGCCGGCGACCAAAACTGCTGCCAGAGGGGGTGGTTCGGCCCAACAGCGGTACACGGTCAGACAGGGCGACACCTTGTGGAGCATCGCGCAGTCTTACGGTGTCAGCTTAGGTGCGCTCGCGGCCCGCAATGAACTCGGTGCCAACGAACCGCTGGCCATCGGCAGGAAGCTGGAAATCCCTGCAGCGGCCACCCTCGCTGCAACGGATCCTGCAGCGACGAACCTGCAGATCATGACCTACACGGTCAAGAGCGGTGACACCCTGTCACGAATCGCACGCACCTTCAGTGTAGCCGTAGCCGACCTCTTGAGCTGGAACAAGCTGCGCTCGGCACATGAGCTGAAGCCTGGCCAGAGACTGGTCATGTACGTCGATGACAACCGCCGTCTCGGCGGCTAAAAACAATTCGGAGTTCCGCATGGGTTTTCTGTCCGGCAAACGCGCCCTGATCATCGGTCTCGCAACAGAACGATCCATTGCCTATGGGATCGCCGAGGCGATGCGACGAGAGGGAGCCGAACTCGCCTTCACATACCAGGAGCGGTTCAAGGAACGTGTGGAACAGATGGCCGGCGAATTCGGCTCGACCGCTGTCTTCCCGCTGGATGTCGCCAACGATGAGCAGATCGACGCAGCTTTCGTTGCCCTGGGCCGGATCTGGGAGGGTATCGACATCGTCGTCCATGCCGTCGCGTTTGCTCCGACGGAAGCCATTCGCGGCAGCTTCGTCGAAGCGACCACGCGTGAAAATTTCCGTATCGCGCACGACATCTCCAGCTACAGCCTGACCGCGATCGCCAAAGCCGCAGTACCGCTGATGCGCGGACGCGCAGGAGCATTCCTGACGCTCACGTATCTCGGTGCGGTCCGCTCATTGCCGAGCTACAACGTGATGGGTCTGGCAAAGGCGAGCCTGGAAGCCAGCGTGCGGTATCTGGCGGCTGACCTGGGGCCCCTCGGGATTCGCGTCAACGGCATTTCTGCCGGCCCCATCAAGACGCTGGCCGCCGCTGGCATCGGCGGATTTCGCAAGATTCTCGGACACGTCGCCGCCATTGCTCCGATTCGCCGCAACGTGACGACCGAGGACGTAGGCAACGCCGCAGCCTTCCTCTGCTCCGACCTGGCAGCAGGAATCACCGGGGAAATCGTCTATGTCGACGGCGGCTTCAACACGGTGGGAATGGCCTTCGCGGAGAGTCCGAAGGCTGAGTCAGCTTACCTTCCCTCACCGGTACGCCACTTTCACGTTTCACGTTTCACGGCCTACTGGAAGATCGCCAGATTGCGCTGGATCTTGGCGTTGCGCTCAATCTCAGACAGGTAGGCCGAGAACTCGCCGCTGGCAACCTGCTGCGCGGTGAGACGACCTCGCTGTGCCCGTTCCGCGGCCACTTCCTGCGCTGCGTTGCCATCGCGGAGGCCCGTTACTGCGAGGAGCGCGAAGTCTCCGTTCTCCATGACGCTGCTTTGAAACCGCGGCTGCCCATTGCCAAGTGCCGATCGTGGCAATGCGAATGCGGTCCTGAGAATCGCCGGTGGAATCTCCGCGTCTTTGCGGCCAACGAAGCGACCCGGCACCGCGGCCACCTTCAACTGTGCGTTCAACTGTGACGCCGCCTGATTCCACGTCTGGGTTCCGGCTTCAAGCTGCGCGACCACTTCATTGCCCTTCCGCGCGGCCTCATCCTGCGCCGCGTTTTGCTTGAGGCGTGCCTCGATCTGGGCTGCGGACGTCATTCAATGGCAATTGCTCTGGCTGCCGGTGCGTGCTGACTCGCAGGACCACCGCACGATCGTCCCCCACGGCAACAAGCGGGCTGTTCTGGCCGCGATCGGCGACGTCAGGACTGAACGCCGCATCGATGATCTGCATGTCCGTACCCAGCTCACCGCCACCCTGTCGGGTGAAGCCGGCCACCTTCTTGAGCTCCATGCCGAGCGAAGACGCAACGCTTGAGAGTTCCGTCAGGCTGGCGAAGGACTCGTCTGCAAGCTTCTGGCCACGCTCGTAGAACAGCGCCTGGGCCCGGTCCTTGCGAAACTCGGGTTCAAGTTCCGCACGCACTTCGTCGAACGTCCGCAGATGCCCGGCCTCGACTTCGTCGAGATCGAATCACGTGGTAACCGAACTGCGTCTTGACGGGGCCCTTCAGCTCGCCGACCGACATGCCGAAAATGGCCTCCTCAAAGGGGCCGACGAACATTCCCTTGGCCGCCCAGCCGAGATCACCGCCCTTGCTTCGCGGATCCGGTGTCCTGTGAATACTGCGCAGCAAGTTTCCCGAAGTCTTCACCAGCGCGGGCCCTGGCAAGGACTTCCTCCGCCAGCTTCTGTGCAGCCGCATCATCAAGCTTGTCTGTCACGGAGATGAGAACGTGCCGGGCGTGCCGACGCTCCTGGGTCTCGTAGCGCTCTTTGGTCTGCTCGTAAAACGCCTTCAGCGTGTCATCGGTAACCTCCACGCTGCGTTCAACGTCAGCCAGCCGCAGATCGAGAAACTCGACGTCCACGGATTCAGGCGAGCGATAGTCACCGCTGTTGCTGTCGTACCACGCCTTGACGTCAGCTTCCGTTACGGTGACAGCTCCCGCAAAAGCGCTCGCCGGAATTACCGCGTACGCGATTTCGCGCTGCTCGCCTTCCAGCGCGCGCCGCCGCTCAAGCTCCCGTGGCGTGACGAACGACGACGCTGCAATACCAGTCTGCAACTGATTGAGCGCCAGATTGGTTCTGAGTTCATTTTCGAACTGCGCTTCGCTGCGACCTTGCTGGCGGAGAATGGCGGTGTAGCGGTCGCGGGAAAACTGACCATCTACCTGCAGTTCGGAGAAGCCGAGAATGGTCTGCGCAACCTCGGTATCGCTGACCCGGTAACCGAGTTTCCTGGCGCGCTGGGTCAACAGAACGACGCGGATTCGTTCATCAAGCAGCGCCGCCTGCTGGGCTTTCACCAGGTCGGGCGGCAGCTCGGTACGCATGACCTGTTGCAGCTGACTCTGACGATCCTGCCATGCACGCAGCATCACATCGGCAGATATCTTCTCGCCGTTGACACGGGCGGCGTCGGCGATGGCCCCAGCCTGGAAATCGATGCCCCAGAAAATAAAGACCAGCGCGACCGCGCCCAGAAAAACTGCTGCGAACCAGCCCGAAATCTTGTCGCGAATTGTCTGGAGCATTGGACGAGCGTGAGCGTGAGCCGTGAAGCCGTGAGCCGTGAGCCGTGAGCCGTGAGCGTGGAAAGACTGACCGTCCGTAAAAGCATGTCGTCAAGGAACCCCGATGATCCATGCCCTTTACGTTTCACGTTCGGATCACGGATCACCTTGTCACGCATCACGTGAAGAAAATGGCGGAGCGGACGGGACTCGAACCCGCGACCCCCGGCGTGACAGGCCGGTATTCTAACCAGCTGAACTACCGCTCCGCACTGAACCTTATCTTTATTGACCGACGGCTTGTCCAAAGCGGACCGTAGAATTGGTGGGTGCTGACGGGATCGAACCGCCGACATTCGCCGTGTAAAGGCGACGCTCTACCAGCTGAGCTAAGCACCCCCACAGTGACGCTGGCCAAGACGCCGGCGAGTATCCGTATCCGTCCCTTCAGGGCGCGCTAATTTACAGCATCCTTCAGGGCCTTGCCAGCCTTGAAACCGGGAACGCGGCTCGCGGCGATGGTGATTGTTTCGCCGGTGCGCGGGTTACGGCCGGCACGTTCAGCACGCGCCTTGACGACGAATGCACCGAAGCCCACCAGCGACACCGCATCGCCAGCCTTGAGCGCCGCCGTAATGGCGTCGAAAACGGCATCCACAGCCTGCGCGGCATCCGCTTTCGGCAGATTGGTGCGGGCGCTTACCGTGTCGATCAGTTCGCCTTTGTTCATCGTGGATTCCTTAAGCTTAACTAAGAGGGGCGGGACAATCCCGGGCCGCTATCAAGGGCGCGCGTTATAGCAGCGGCAGGCCGGAACGGTCAACCTTACCTTACAAAGTGCGCCGATTGCCCGACAGGAACCCGGCAGGCCACATTACAGCGTCAGTGTGCCCGCACCTGCTTGCCTGAGCGCTTCGCGGCTCGCCGTGTCCTGGGTTTGTCCACCAGCGCCGTTGCGGGCGCTGGCGCGGCTACCAGGGGCACTGGCTGGTGCTGGAGGGCCACCTGCAGCACTTCATCTATCCATTTGACCGAGCGGATATCGATGCTGTCCTTGATGTTCTGCGGAATTTCCGCCAGGTCCTTGGTGTTCTCATCGGGTATCAACGCAATCTTGATTCCGCCACGATGAGCCGCCAGCAACTTTTCCTTCAGACCGCCGATCGGCAGCACCTGTCCCCGCAACGTGATTTCTCCCGTCATGGCCACATCCGCGCGCACGGGAATCTTGGTAAGCGCTGACACCAGCGCTGTACACATTCCCACGCCTGCGCTGGGCCCATCCTTAGGCGTCGCACCTTCCGGTACGTGGATGTGCACATCCACCTTCTGATAGAAGTCAGGCTCGAGACCCAGGATACCCGCGCGACTGCGAACCACTGTCATGGCGGCCTGGATGGACTCCTGCATCACTTCGCCCAGCTGGCCGGTATGCGTCAGCTTGCCCTTGCCCTGGACCACGGCTGCTTCGATCGTGAGCAGCTCGCCACCCACCTCCGTCCAGGCAAGGCCTGTCACTTCGCCGACATGATCCTGCTCGTCTGCCCTGCCGTAACGGAAACGTCGGACTCCGAGATACTTGCCGAGATTTCGCGGCGTGACGCTGATCGATTTCGTGGCCGATTCGGACAACAGCTGCTTCACGGACTTGCGGCAGATCTTCGAGATCTCGCGCTCGAGGTTGCGAACGCCCGCTTCACGCGTGTAGTAGCGAATGATATCCACGATCGAGTTTTCCGAAATCTTGAGCTCCTTGTCCTTGAGCCCGTTCTGCTTCACCTGCTTGGGCACGAGGTAGCGGCTGGCAATCGCGCTCTTTTCATCCTCGGTATAACCAGGCAGGCGAATGACTTCCATGCGATCCAGCAGTGGCGCAGGAATATTCAGGCTGTTGGCAGTACAGACGAACATCACCTGCGACAGGTCGAAATCGACCTCCAGGTAGTGATCATTGAAAGTCGCATTCTGCTCGGGATCGAGAACTTCCAGCAGCGCCGATGAAGGATCACCGCGGAAATCCATTGCCATCTTGTCGACTTCATCCAGCAGGAACAGCGGATTGTGCACGCCGGTCTTGACCATGTTCTGCACGATCTTGCCGGGCATCGAGCCGATGTAGGTGCGGCGATGACCACGGATTTCCGCCTCATCACGCACTCCACCCAGCGACATCCGGACAAACTTCCGGTTGGTCGCCCGGGCGATCGACTGCCCGAGAGAAGTCTTGCCTACGCCGGGCGGACCGACGAGGCAGAGGATCGGCCCTTTCAACGTCTTGACCCGCTGCTGCACGGCGAGGTACTCGACAATGCGTTCCTTGACCTTTTCAAGGCCGTAGTGATCCTCATCGAGGACTTTCTCGGCCACGGCAATGTCGTTGTGAACCTTGGTCTTTTTCTTCCAGGGGCACTTCACGAGCCAGTCCACGTAGTTGCGGACGACCGTCGCCTCGGCTGACATGGGCGACATCAGCTTCAGCTTGCCGAGTTCGGCCATGGCCTTGTCCCGGGCTTCCTTCGGCATGCCTGCCTTCTGGATCTTCTGCTCGAGCTCCGCCAGTTCATTCGGGGCATCCTCGAGCTCGCCGAGCTCTTTCTGGATCGCCTTCATCTGCTCATTCAGGTAGTACTCGCGCTGACTCTTCTCCATCTGCTGCTTCACGCGGCCGCGGATGCGCTTCTCGATCTGCAGTACATCCATCTCGCCTTCGATCAACGCGAGGATGTGCTCGAGCCGCTTGCGCACGTCCTGGATCTCGAGCACGCGCTGCTTGGCATCGAGCTTGAGCGACATGTGAGCTGCAACGGTATCCGCGAGCCGGCCCGGCTGTTCGATACCGGCCAGGGACGTGAGAATCTCGGGCGGAACCTTGCGGTTGAGTTTGACGTACTGCTCGAACTGGGTGATGACTGAACGCGTCAGGACGTCCATTTCGCGTTCTTCGAACTGGTCCTCGTCCTTCAACGTGCTGGTTTCGGCGGAAAAGTACTCGCCGACGATCAGTTTCTCCATGCGTGCACGTTCAACGCCCTCGACCAGGACCTTGACGGTGCCGTCGGGTAGCTTCAGCAGCTGCAGAATGGTCGCGAGGGTGCCGAGGCGAAACAGGTCCTCGGGGGCGGGATCATCCACCTCAGCCTGCTTCTGTGCGACCAGCAGGATCTGCTTGTCGCCCTTCATGGCGTGTTCCAGCGCAAGAATCGATTTGTCGCGGCCGACAAACAGCGGGATGACCATGTGCGGGTAGACCACGACATCGCGCAGCGGCAGGACGGGCACCACAGCAGCACTGGGCGATTCTGGGATCCCGGGGATCTCGGGGCTCTCGGGCTCTTTGGTTTCGCTGTTCACTCGGTCTTCCTTAAGGGGTAGCCCACAGGTCTGGGGGCGCGGCGCTGGCTATTCAAGAAAATACCGTAACGCCCTGACGATCGCCACAACACAACGTTCACTTCGCTGATTTCAGGCTGAAGCAAAGGCGGGAAATGAAGCGGCGGAGCATCTTCGCAGATGTCCGCCGCACTCAAACTGGATCTGAATGCCGCAAGGGCGGCAGGCTCATTCAATGATGGGAATCACTGCCTGTCGGACGACGCTCTTCCACGGCAGCCAACCGGGGTTCCTCCGGTTTGTAAACCACATAAGGCTTGGTCTCACCCTGGATGACAGCCTCATCGACCACGACTTTGTTGACGTTACGGATGGACGGCAGGTCGTACATCGTATCCAGCAGTACGTTCTCGAGGATGGTCCGCAATCCCCGCGCTCCCGTCCGTCGCTGCATGGCCCGTTTTGCAACGGCGCGCAGCGCGTCCTGACGGAACTCCAGTTCCACGCCTTCCATGTCGAACAGCTTGCGATACTGCTTGGTCAGCGCGTTCTTGGGCTCGAGCAGGATGGACATGAGCGCAGCTTCGTCGAGTTCCTCCAGCGTCGCCACAACGGGCAACCGGCCGACGAATTCGGGAATCAGGCCGTACTTGATCAGGTCTTCAGGCTCGACATCATGGAAAACGTCCGTGCCATGAGGACGGTCGTTCTGCTGCCGGACTTCGGCGATGAAGCCGATGCCGGTCTTCTGGGTGCGGTTCTGGATGATCTTCTCGAGGCCCGCAAACGCACCGCCGCAGATGAACAGGATATTGCCCGTGTCGACCTGCAGAAATTCCTGCTGTGGATGCTTGCGACCCCCCTGAGGCGGCACGGACGCAATGGTGCCTTCGATCAGCTTGAGCAATGCCTGCTGCACGCCTTCGCCCGAGACGTCGCGGGTGATTGACGGGTTATCCGACTTGCGCGAAATCTTGTCGATTTCGTCGATATAGACGATGCCCGTCTGCGCCTTCTCGACGTCGTAGTCGCACTTCTGCAGCAGCTTCTGGATGATGTTCTCGACGTCCTCGCCGACGTATCCGGCCTCCGTCAGTGTCGTTGCGTCGGCGATCGTGAACGGCACATTGAGCAGGCGTGCAAGGGTCTCTGCGAGCAATGTCTTGCCGCAGCCGGTCGGACCGATGAGCAGGATGTTGCTCTTCGCCAGCTCGACCTCGTCCTTCGAACGTTCGGAGCCTTTTGTCTGCAGTCGCTTGTAGTGGTTGTAGACCGCAACGGACAGCACGCGCTTTGCGCGCTCCTGCCCGATCACGTATTCGTCCAGAACCTTCTTGATTTCATGCGGCTTCGGCAGCTTGTCGCGGGTACGCTCGGCGCGCTCTTCGAGTTCCTCGCGAATGATGTCGTTGCAGAGTTCGACGCATTCGTCGCAGACGAATACCGACGGTCCGGCAATCAGTTTGCGGACTTCATGCTGGCTCTTACCGCAGAAGGAGCAGTACAGAAGCTTGCCATCGTCGTGTTTGCCGCTGCTGCGCGAATCTTCGGACATGCATCACCTTCGGACTGCCACCCGCTAGCGCCTCTCGCGCCCGGCAGGCTTCGATAACAAGTTATATATCACGCGCAGGGCGCGGCCTGCAAAGACGGGAGCCGCAGCCGCAACACAACCACCGCGGAATTACCGCCTCATGGTTAATAGCCATTGAATACAGCCACTTGGCCCAGGCCGCATGCCCAACAAGGCGGCCTTACTTGGTAAGGACGGCCGCCACGTCAGCGCGTTTGTCGAGTACCCGGTCGATCAGGCCGTAGGCCACCGCAGCGTCGCCACCCATGAAATTGTCACGATCGGTGTCCTGCTGGATCTTGTCCAGCGGCTGGCCCGTGTGATGCGCGAGGATCCGGTTCAGCTTCTCGCGGGTCTGCAGGACTTCGCGGGCATGAATGTCGATGTCGGAAGCCTGCCCCTGGAAGCCACCCAATGGCTGATGAATCATCATGCGGGAATGCGGCAGGCAGAAACGCTTGCCCTTTGCGCCACCCGCCAGCAGCAGCGCGCCCATGCTCGCGGCCTGACCGATACAAATCGTGCTGACGTCCGGCTTGATGAATTGCATGGTGTCGTAAATGGACAATCCGGCGCTTACAACTCCACCCGGAGAGTTGATGTACAGCGCAATGTCCTTGTCCGGGTTCTCCGACTCCAGAAACAGCAGCTGCGCGACGATCACATTCGCCATGCCGTCCTCCACCGGACCGACCGCGAAGATCAGCCGCTCCTTGAGCAAGCGGGAATAAATGTCGTACGCACGTTCGCCACGGGCGGTCTGCTCGACCACCATGGGAACCAGATTGAGTGCTTTGGTATTCATAAATGAACAAAGGGGACAATGAATAGGGGACGGGGACAGTGTACAGACCTCAGATCGCGGTTGCTCGCGGAGGCGAAACTCGCTCCTGACTATCCCCTGTCCCCTGTCCCCTGTCCCCTTGTCAAGTCGCTACGCGCCGAAATGCATCAATTCCTTGAAGGTCGAGGATTGCTCGTTGACCCTGGCGCGTTCCATCAGCCAGTCAACGACCTGGTCCTCGAGAACCAGTCCATTCACCTGGCGAAGTGCATCGGCATTCTCGCGGTAGGCCTTGATGACCTGTTCCGGATTCGGGTACTGGGACGCCATCGTCTGAATTTTTTCCAGCACGCGCGCCTGGTCGACCTGTATGCCTGCCGACCTGATCAGCTCATTCACAACCAGACCGAGCGCTACCCGGCGACGGGCTGGCTCAACGAATTGGGCGGGCGGCGGTAATTGAGATGCGTCCTTGGCGCCCATCTGCCGGCCCATATCCAGCTGCATGTCGCGCACTGCTGATTCGAGCAACGCCTGGGGCACTTCGACGGGATTCGCCGCCAGCAACTTGTCCATGGCCTGTTGCTTCAATCGGCCGCGAATGGTTTCACCCAGTTCGCGACGCATGTTGTCCTCGATCTCCCTGCGCAGCTGTTCGATGCCACCTTCGGTGACGCCGTATGCCTTGCAGAACTCCTCATCGATCTCCGGCAATTTCTGCTCTTCTACACTGCGAACCTTGACGTTGAAGATGGCCTTCTTGCCGGCGAGCGCAGCCGCCTGGTAATCCTTCGGGAATTCCAGCTCGATCGATCGCTCCTCGCCAGCGCGTGCACCGACGAGTCCGGTCTCAAAGTCCTTGAGCATCCGGCCACTGCCGATGACGACTGAAACGTTTTCGCCCTTGCCGCCATCGAACGCCACGCCCTCGATGGTGCCTTCGAAATCAATCATCACGCGGTCCGTTTCCTGAGCGGCGCGCTCCACAATCGAGTACTCGGGCCGTTGCTTGCGCAGACTCTCGAGCATGGCCTCGACATCCGCGGGCAGCACTTCCGCTACCGGCTTGTCGATTTCAAGGCTCTCGACCCCTTTGATCTCGATGTCGGGATACACCTCGAAAACGGCCCGGAATCTGAGGTCCTGTCCTTTCTCGATGTTGATGGGTTCGATGCGGGGGCCGCCGGCAGGATTCAGCTTGTGCTCGGCGACCGCCTCTTCAAAGCTGGACTGCAACACGGTATTCAGCACTTCCTGGCGGACTTGCTGGCCGAACTGCTGGCGGACGACGTTCACGGGTACTTTGCCGGGTCGAAAGCCCTTCAGGCGCACGGTACGGCTCATCGATTTCAGCCGCTCCTCGATGGCCTGGTCAATACGTGCCGCCGGCACCTGGATCTCCATGCGCCGCCCGAGCTTGCCCGTTGTCTCTACCGAAACCTGCATCATTGAACCCTCAAACTCTCATTACATTGGTGCGAAAGGAGAGACTCGAACTCTCACGGGTTACCCCACTGGAACCTAAATCCAGCGCGTCTACCAGTTCCGCCACTTTCGCGGCCCTGACCTTGAGGCCCTTGCCTGAGGCGCCCTGTCCCCGGAAGCCCGGCCGCCCTGCCCGGCTTGCGGGGCCGGGAGTATAGCCGACGTTGATGGCGTGCACAGGCCGTCGTAGCCCATGGCCTGCCGATCCCTTGATGGCAGCTGAACCCCTCCTCCGGCAGCAGCAAGAAGCGAGGGTTTAAGGGGCCGTCAGCACCCCATTCTGTTGCGCGTAAGCGTCCCATGCGGCGGTCAACTCTTGCAGCTTCTCCGGATGCGTCGCGCTCAAATCCGTCGTCTCGCCACTGTCATTGGCAAGATCGTAAAGCGCCCACGTGCCATCTCCGCCACCCAGGGGCACGACAGGACTGACGGGTAGCAGCCTTACAGCCTTCCAGTTGTTCAGGCGTATGGCGCGCCCAAGGAATAGTTCCCAGCCAATTGCCGTGTCCGTGTGAATGGAATCTTCATCGCCCGCCAGAACAGCCGCGAAGCTTCGTCCCGATGGCGCGATCTTGTCGCGTTCGACTGGAATCGCGATCCCTGCCATGTTCGCAAGGGTGGGCAGAACATCGGTCACGTTCAGGAATGTGTGCGCAATCCTGCCGCCTTTGACACCAGGTCCGGAAACAAAGGCCGGCACGCGAATGCCCCCTTCGGTCGTATAGGCCTTGACGCGGTTGAACGGCGCCGAACCTGCCTGCGCCCAATCCTGTCCGTACAAGACAAAGGAACTGGCGGCGCCCATGTTGTCCAGACTGTTGTCGATCGGCGCGGCATCACGCGTACGCGCCGCCGCCAGAGACTGAAGCATCATTTGATTGGAAGTACCGTCCGGACCATTGTCGGACATGAAGACAATAACGGTATTCTCCAGTTGGCCGGCTTTCTCGAGGTGAGCAACCACGCGGCCGACATTGAAATCCAGACGCTCCACCATGGCGGCATAGATTTCCATCGCGCGGGCTGATTTCTCCCGCTCCGCCGCAGATAATGTCGACCATTCCGGCGTTTCGATCATCTCGATGCGGCTGATGGGAGGACGCGATCAGCCCTGACTTGCCGAGTCGCGCCAGACGTTCTTCACGCAGCGCCGCAGGACCTGAATCATAACGGCCTCGATACTTTGCGATCAGTTCGGGCGGCGCCTGCAACGGCCAATGGGGTTCGGTAAACGCGAGATACGCGAAGAACGGCTGACCCGCCTGCGTCTCGTCCACATAGCCCAGCAAACGGTCCGTGTAGAAATCGCCAGTGTATTTCCCCAGCGGGTACTGCGCCTTCTTGCCATCCTCGCGATAGTTGCCACCCAACATGTCTGACCCTACGGCTCCCCCTTCGGGATCGCCGAAATGACCGCCGCCGCCCTCCAGCAATACAAACGAACGGTCAAACCCGCGCGCATCCGGCGTCTGCCCGGGCTGCTTTCCCAGATGCCACTTCCCCGCCATCATCGTGCGGTAGCCGGCACCCCGAAAAATGTCCGCAACCGTGCGTGCGCGATCGTTGAGATACCCCTCATAGCCAGGGCGTGCGGGCGCGCCTGGCGGGAGCATCTCTCCCATGGTGCCAAGACCGACGACGTGGTTGTCCACGCCCGTCAGCAGCATTGCGCGCGTGGGAGAGCAGGTGGGTGCGGCGTGAAAATCGGTCAATCGCACGCCTGCATTTGCCAGGCGATCCAGATTGGGCGTGCTGATTTCGCCGCCGAAGGCGCCCAGATCACTGAAACCCAGATCATCGGCAACAATCAGCAACACGTTGGGCTTTTGCGGTTTGCCCGCAAACGCCGCTTCATCAACGCGAGATGAACAACCGCTCGCGGCAGCAAGTATTCCCAGCACCGCGAGGGCCACAACTGGCTTGAGCATCATCCTGTCTCTCTAATTCGAAACTTGAATTCAACACTTGAGCACACCGTGCAGGTCACCCACCGCACGGCATCATCGGTAATCCACCATCAACAGCAACGGGTTTGGCTTCTCAAGGAGTCGCGCTTGCCTTCGGCGGAATATAGCCTTCTTCGTCCGGTCGCGGGTTCTCGTTGCAGTAGTATTCGAGCAGATAGAGGTCCGGGCGCCGCTGCGAATAGACCTTCGTAACCAGGGGTTTCGTATAGACCTTCGGATCTTCCACCGTAATCTCGTTCTCAAGGAATTGTCCGTCCCCGACGAGACGGATACGCTCGATCACGTGGAGCTGATCGCTGACGGGGATGCGTGCATCATGGTCCGACGGCATCGGAATGACCGCGTTGGAAACAAAGCCGTTCAACGGCCGCTTGGAAGCTTTCAGTCCGATCGTGTCGACGACCAGTACGTCGCCTTCCCAATGACCGATGGAATGTCCCATCCAGTCAGGCTCCAGGAAATCAGGATGCGGACGCCCGTCAATATAGATGTGCCGCAGAATCGGGCTACCTTCCATCGCCATGATCAACTCGCCAGGTGAGCCTGCGATCTGCAGCGGAAACAGCGGATTGGCGCCCATGATGGCGACCGGACCGGTCGGCTCGCAGGTATCGTAAGTTTCCTGCGGATCAGCAAGGCGTCTGGATTCGGCGGCGCCCCATGGCGTGAACTCTGGCGGCATCTTCCAGGGAGTGTTGCGCCATGCCGTGCTCCCGAATCCGGCTCCGATCCATACGCCGAGAAAATCCGCAGGATTGCCAGTCTTGCCCGACGCAGCGGGTGCTGCTGCCATTGACACACCACTGCAAAAACAGGTCACAAGGATGGCCAGGCAAAGCGCCAAGCATCGATGCCGCGCAGTGATGATAGCCATGTTCATCATTGTTCCCCCCAATGAAATGATGCGTACCGGAACGCTCAGGAAAGCAATACTGCCCTTATCCAAATGCAGTAGCAAAGACGCCTCGCATGGTGCGACGCGAAACAGGACCGTCGCTCTTCGAGTCAGAAGTTTTCTTTCGACCCCGAAGTCGCAGGAGTATCGTCCTGCGACAACTCTAAACTCAAAGAAGGGGAGACGTTCATGGCGCTTCGCCGCATCTGCAGTCTGTCCATGTCTGCTGGTCTGCTCGTGACGCTTGCACTTTCCACGCAGGGCGCCGACACGGCATCAGAAGAACGCATTCGCGCAGTGACTGGCAAGGTGGACGGCGCCACCATCCAGCAAAACGCAAATACCTCGCACGACTGGCCAAGCTACGGACTGGACTATGCCGAAACGCGCTATAGCCGCCTGAGCCAGGTGAGCGAGCGCACTGTCAAGGATCTTGGCCTGTTGTGGTCGTACAACCTGGAATCGACGCGCGGCGTGGAAGCGACACCGATCGTGGTAAACGGCGTGATGTTCGTAAGCGCCTCGTGGAGTGTGGTGCACGCGATCGACGCGCGCACCGGCAAGCGCCTCTGGGTCTACGACCCGAAGGTGGACCGCGAGAAGGGGTACAGGGGCTGCTGCGACGTGGTCAACCGTGGCGTGGCTATCCACAAAGGGAAGGTCTACGTCGGCGCTTACGACGGTCGGCTGATCGCGCTCGATGCTGCGACCGGCAAGGTGGTTTGGGAAACCGACACGCTCATCGACCGCTCACGCTCGTACTCCATCACGGGTGCACCGCGCGTCTACAAGGGCAAGGTAATCATCGGCAACGGCGGCGCCGAGTACGGCGTTCGCGGCTACGTCACGGCCTACGACGCCGAGACCGGCAAACAGAAATGGCGCTGGTTTACTGTGCCCGGTGACCCAAGCAAGCCCTTTGAGGACGCATCGATGGCGAGAGCCGCCACGACCTGGGATCCGAGCGGCAAGTACTGGGAGGCCGGCGGTGGCGGCACCGCCTGGGACACCATGGCCTTCGATCCGGAGCTGAACCTGATGTACATCGGCACCGGCAACGGCTCGCCCTGGGCGCACAGCAAGCGCAGCCCGGGTGGCGGCGACAATCTTTACCTCTCCTCCATCGTCGCGCTCGACCCGGATACCGGCCAGTACAAGTGGCACTATCAGGAGACCCCAGGCGACAACTGGGACTACACGGCGACGCAGCCGATGATCCTCGCTGACCTCACGCTCGAGGGGAAAAAGCGCAAGGTGATCCTGCACGCGCCGAAGAACGGCTTCTTTTTCGTCATCGACCGCGTCAACGGGCAATTCATCTCGGCGAAGAACTTTGTCGACGTGAACTGGGCCACCGGCTACGACGCCAAGGGCCGGCCCATCGAGGTGCCTGCGGCGCGCCGGGGCGACCAGCCGCGCGACAGCATACCCGGGCCGTCCGGGGCGCATAACTGGCATCCGATGTCCTTCAACCCGCAGACCGGCCTGGTCTACCTGCCGGCGCAGAACATCCCGCTCTCGCTCATGGACGACAAGACCTGGACGCACAACAGCAAGCATCCCGGCCAGCTGATGTCAGGCCTGGGCTGGAATACGGCGTCCCTCTTCAGCGCAGTGTCGCCACAAAACAAGCCCTTCGGCCGGCTTATCGCCTGGGACCCGGTGAAGCAGAAAGAAGTGTGGCGCCAGGAGCATGTTTCGCCCTGGAACGGCGGCACGCTGACCACGGCGGGCAACCTTGTATTCCAGGGCACGGCCGACGGACGGTTCGTCGCCTACAACGCCAGGACCGGAGATAAGCTCTGGGAAGCACCCACCGGCACAGGCGTGGTCGCAGGTCCAGCGACCTACATCGTGGACGGCAAGCAGTACGTATCAGTGGCGGTCGGCTGGGGCGGCGTCCCCGCCATCGTGCAGCGCTACACCAATCGTGAGGGGCCGGGCACGGTTTATACCTTTGCGTTGGGCGGCATGGCAAAGGCACCGGAGTTCGTCAGCTACCGGCAGGGTCCGCTGCTGCAGGGCGTTAAGTACGACCCGAATCACGTCGCGGAAGGCGCGATGCTCTACGTCAGCAATTGCGTGATCTGCCATGGCGTGCCGGGCGTGGATCCCGGCGGCAACGTCAAGAATCTCGGCTATACCGCCGCCGAGAACATCGGCAACCTGGAGCGGATCGTGTTCAAGGGCCCGTTCACGTCTCAGGGCATGCCGGATTTTACCGGCCGGCTCACCGCGACCGATGTCGAGAAGATCAAGGCTTTTATCCAGGACACCGCAAATTCAGTCAGGCCAGAACAGTAGGATACGATCGGTGGATCAGCGAAGAACGGTGCCATGCGTGCCCGTCAGGTTGATACGATCTGCACTGGCACGCCTTCGGGATCGCGCACGTGGAAGCCATAGTCGAGATTCGTCTCCGCTGTGTACCCGTGTGCCGCCAGCGTTCTGGTCGCTTCTTCCGGGTTGAATCCGTCGATCGCTATCGCGAAGTGATCGACCTTGGCGAACGGTTGCTTGTGATGCAGCGAAACGATGATCGTCGTGACGCCCATTCGCGTGATTTCGTTCTCCTTGTCCTCATCGAGAATCCTGAGCCCGAAGATCTTCTGATAGAACTCGATCGAACGCTGCAGATTGCTCGTCTGGATGCTGATGTGGTCGATGCGCGTCGCCTTGAACGGCGTTTGTTGCGCCATTGCGGGAGCCGCCGCACCAACTGCTGCCAGCATGGCAAGGCCATGGATCAGCTGCCGCCGGCTCAGCGTACCGGCGTCAAAGTTCGTGACGAGATCTGTGATCATTTTGTCCATGAATCCCCCGGAATGTAGGTGGCAGCGGCAGCAAGTCTGACATCGCCGGGTCGGGGTTTCGAGGGTATTGCGTGAGTGACGAATGATTGCGTCGGCCCCGCGAGAAAGACCGCTTCTCAACGCCCCCGAACTTCGCCTAAGCTGGCGATCGAACTGACAAAGCGGCCGGAGGATTCGAAATGACCGGGAATTTTCGCGCGGTGTTGATGCGGCTGCTGGCCGGCACTTGCGTAGCGCTGCTCACTACGGTGGCCATCGCCCAGCCCCCTCCTGGCGCCGCCGGCCCGCCGACAGCGCCACCCGCTCCGGACCCGGCCACTTATCCGGTACGCCGCTTCGATGGTGGAGTAGTGGCACTGAACGACGTTACCTATGCGTCTCAGCGCGGGTACCGGCCGCTGAAGCTCGACCTCTACCTGAACCCGGCAAGGACCGCCCCGAAGGCGCTGGTGATCTGGCTGCATGGCGGCGCCTGGATCGGGGGCGACCAGCGCGGTCCCGGCATCGCCGCGCCACCGTTCCAGAACTGGCCCGTTGTGCTGGCGAGCCTCGCGGCACGTGGCTATGTGGTGGCGGGCGTCAGCTACAGATTGTCCGGCGAAGCCCAGTTCCCGTCGCAGATCCATGATGTGAAAGCCGCGGTACGCTGGCTGCGCGCCAATGCGACGACCTATGGGGCAGACCCGAACCGGTTCGTGGTCTGGGGCGGCTCTGCCGGCGGCCACCTGGCAGCCCTGCTCGGCGTTTCGTGCAACGTCCCCGAGCTGGAAGGGACGCCGGTGCTCGGGGCTGAAACCTCCTCCTGCGTGCAGGGCGTGGTGGACTTCTACGCGCCGATCGATTTCCTGCAGCTTGACGCCTCGCGGCCGGCTGGCAGTACCGCGCCGTTACACAGCGCCGCCACGTCGGCTGAGTCGCGCTACCTTGGCTGCGCGCTGCTGGAATGCAAGCCGGCTGCAGTGCGACTGTCCAACCCCATCGCCTTCCTCGATAAAGCCGACCCGCCGTTCCTGATCATGCACGGCGACGCCGACACCACCGTGCCTCCGCAGCAGAGCCAGCTTCTCCACGACGCTCTGACCGCAAAGGGGGTGAAGTCCGAGCTGGTGCCCGTGCCCGGACTGCCCCACGTCTTTGTCGGTGCCAGCGAGGCGCAGGGCCGCGGGATCCTGGACAAGGTGTTTGCTTTCATCGACACCACCACCGGAACCACGCCGGCGAAGTAACCCCTATCGCGTCTCAAGGGGTCTTGGTCGCCTTGCTCGGAACGTAGCCCTCATCGTGGGGTCGCGTGGTCTCAGCACAGTACAGGTCGAGCAAAGTGAGATCCGGACGCCGCTGCGAATAGAACTTGCCAACCAGGGGTTTCTTGTAGGCCTTCGGATCGATCAGCGTGATCTCGTTTTCGAGAAATTCGCCATTCCCCACGAGCCGGACACGCTCGATGACGTGGAGCTGTTCGGTAATCGGCAAGCGGGGACCCTTATCGGTCGGCAACGGGATGACCGCATTTGCAGCGAAGCCGTTCAGCGGCTTCTTGTGGGCCTTCAGCCCGATCGTGTCGATGACCAGTACGTCGCCTTCCCAGTGACCGATGGAGTGTCCCATCCAGCCCAGTTCAACGAAGTCAGGATGGGGGCGCCCGTCAATGAAGACATGGCGGGGAACCGGGCCGCCTTCCGACATGATGATCAACTCGCCCGGAGAGGTGGCAATCTGCATCGGGAATAGCCCATTGCCAGCCATCTGGGTGGCGGGTCCACCCGGCTCACAGTAGCTGTCGATGGAGACCTGCGGGTCACCCATCCGTCTGGATTCGGCGGCGCCCCATTCGGTGAACTCGGGTGTCAGCGTCCAGTTGGTATTGTGCCAGGCAGTGTTCGCGAGGCCTGCTCCGATCCAGACTCCGAGCAGACTCGAATAATCGCCCGTCTTTCCCGGCGCAGTGGGTGCTGCCCCTGACGAGGTCCCGCTGTAAATGCATGCGACAGCGAGTGCCAGACAAAACGTCAGACAACGATAACGCCTTGAGATGATAGTCATGTCCATGATTGCCCCCCGGACTGGACTGAAACGCTCCCGCGCGCGTCGCGCTTGATCTCAATACTGCCCCCAACCCATTGGGTTGGCAAAGGCGCTGCGCAGACAACCCGGCAAGCCCCTCTTCCGGGACAAATCTCCGTTATTAACGGGGTGCCTGCAGGTAGGCGATTGCATCACTCTGGTGGCTGCCCACGAAAATCGTATCGCCGATCTGCAGTGCCGTCGTCCCATCGCTGAATATCGGGGTGGGCGGGATATTCGCAATGAGCTTCGCTTGCATCGTGGTCGGATCCAGTTTGACGATGCGAGTGCCGTACAGGCAGGGTTCTTTGGCACAACCAGCCATCAGCACCTTGGGGTCCGCGACCTGACCGGTCACCAGCAGACTGCCATCGGGCGCGGGACGAATATTGTCCGGGAGGAAATCCAGGCGTGTCGACACAGGCTCGCCATCGCCGCTACGTGCCACGCGCATCACGGCATGACCGAAGAACCAGTTGAAGTACAGCCAGCGGCCGTCGGGTGATATTTCCACGCCGTTGTCGCTTCTGGCAGCGGCATTCGCGAATGGTGTCAATTCGCGCCCAGGCTGCCATTCGAAAATGGCGCCCGCATATTGACCACTGCCCATCTTGACGCGTGCCTGCGGATCATCGGGATTGTAGGTACTGGTGACGATGAAACCGTTGTCCGGCAGCGGCACCACGGAGTTGAACCATGCGCCGCCTTTCAGCGTCACGCAGCCAGTCCATGTGAGCACTGGCTCGGTGCCGCGCGCATCGATGGAGAACACTTCGACCGACTCGCGACCGCCGTGATTGACCGCATACAGAGTGTGCTGACCGTTACGTCCGGGGCGAATTGCGAGACCGTGCGAAATATATTTCGCAGCGTCAGGAGCCGGGCAGTCGCCGTACAGCTTGTTGCGCTCGACCCTGGCGAGCGAAGCCTGCGCGATGGAATGCCACTGTTTGCTCTGCGCATTCAGCAGATACAGATCGCCCGGTCCCGGCTTCGAACCGGGTGACGAACCGCCCAAACCGCTGACAAGGATCCACTGCGTGCCGGGGATCTGCACCAGATCCTCGGGATGATGCGGACCACAGATGAAGCGCACTTCACCTGCGGGACGCGCACCCTTCACTAGCCGCCGCAGCTGCAGACAATGCAACGGTGGGCGCAAGCAGAACAAACGCGGCCAGAATGTTGAGGTAGCGCGTCATGGGGTCCTCGCAACTGCAGACTGAAATTCGGGCGAGAGTGAGCCGGGGTGCGCACGGCTGTCAACAGTGCCCGATGCAGGGGACTGGATCTTCGCTTGGAATAGGGCCGTGGGAAGCGTGGTGCAATTCCCTTCTCCGGTTTATGGTGTGCCACAAGCCGAATGAATCAAAGGAGTTTCCGTGAATCATCCGCTTGAAGTGCCCTATGTTGTCGTTGATGTGTTCACCCAAACCCGGTTCGGCGGCAATCAGCTGGCGGTGGTTACGGATGGACGCGGCCTGTCCGATTCACAGATGCAGCGGATCGCGAACGAGTTCAATTTCTCGGAAACCACTTTTGTCCTGCCGCCGACAGAGCCTGGCAATACTGCCCGAGTCCGCATTTTCAATCGAACGCAGGAAATGGCCTTTGCGGGTCATCCCAATGTGGGAACGGCCTTCGTTCTGGCGCGACAGGGAAATGTTCTGGGCAGTCCCATCAAAAAGAACATGCGCTTCGAGGAGCTGGCGGGATTGGTTGCCGTGGAAATCGACTCTGACGCCGGTGAAATCCGCGGCGCGAGTATCGAAGCGCCACGTGCATTGACGGTTGGTCAATCGTTCGAGCCCGCGAGTATTGCGAAATGCCTTGGTCTAACCCCACAAGAAATCATTCTTGCGCATCACGCTCCAACGGAAGTGTCGGTAGGGATTGAGTTCGTTGTGGTCGAGATCGATCCGGCGTCATTGTCGAAGGCGGTGCCGAACATCAATGAATTCAGGTCGGTGGCCGCACGCACCCAAACCACCAACGACAGATTTTCTGTTTTCATTTATGCGCGTGAGAACGGGAGCATCGAGCGATTGCGCGCGCGCATGTTCGCACCCTTGTCCGGAACCCATGAAGACCCGGCGACCGGCAGCGCTTCCGGAGCGCTGGGCGCCTACCTTGCTTCCCTCGATAGCAGAGCAGACCACGACTTCCACATCCGTATCGAGCAAGGCGTAGACATGGGCCGGCCCAGCGAAATCAACGTCCAGGTCCAGAAATCGAAAGGCCAGGTTCGATCGGTGAAGATTGCTGGCCGCTGCGTTCAGACCATGCGCGGTGTTCTGGAGATTGTCTGATCAGCCGAGTTGGCAATTCGAGGGAGGGTTCAGAAACCCCCGGACCCGTGCACCGGCGCCATTTTATTTCCCGCCTTGTTCTTGGCTATGTCAAGTCCGCTTAGGTCAATGCGACACAGGAGCGCACAATGGTCCAAAGAACTGTTTGCGCTTGGCACGAGGAGTGAACCATGCTCATTATTGCAGGAAGGGTTATTGACCTTCGTACCAGTCTTCTCACGCTTACTGCGGCCACATGCCTGACCCTGGCCGCCTGTGGTGGCGGCGGGGGAGGCGCCTCCGACACTCCTGGCGCTTCAAGTTCCAGCGCGGCGCCGACCGCAGCAGCTCTTACGACCGGCAAGGTCGCCATTCTGCTCACAGACGGGCCGACGAATGCTTTCTGCCAGATTCTGGCCAGCGTTGAAAGCATGGACTTGATCGGCCCATCTGGCACAACCAACGTATTCACCGGCCCAGCGACGATCGACCTGCTCAAGCTGCGCAATTACACCGATTTATTCTCCATCAAGGCGGAGGTGCCAGTCGGCACCTACACGAAAGTGCGATTGACGCTTTCCGACCTTGCGCTAGTGCAATGCGATTCCGCCGGCAATCCCGAGCCTGCGTCGGGCTGGGAGCACCCGCACCTGCCGGGTAACGGCAAGCTCGACCTGAATCCGCGCGGCAGTTTCGACGTGGTTGGCGGCGAGACGCTGGTAATCAAGCTCGACATGGACATGGACAAGTCGCTGTTCCTCCACCAGACGGGTAACGGCAAGTGGCAATTCCGCCCCGTGATCTTCTGTGAAGCAATTACACCCGCACAGGACAAGCTGGTGCGCGTGTTCGGGGCGGCGAGCAGCATCAACGGTACCCAGCTTCAGCTGTGCCCACTGAGGCCCGCTCCATCCACGGGAAGCGGCAGCTCGACTCCCGGCACCGAGTGCCTGGACGTCTTTACCGATGGCAGGACTGGCATCTTCGACCAGACCGGAAAACCGGTGGGCTTGAGCCAGGTCGCGAACGGCGACCTGCTGACGGCCATCGGCTTCATCAGTCTCTACGATGGCACAGACACCGATACCCGCGCGGATGACCTGCGACTCAGTGCAGCCGTGATCGAACTCGGCGACAGGGGCACGTTCCATCGCTTGCTGGGCAACGTGGTCTCCGCGCCGGGCAACAACGACCTGTTCGTGTTCGACTCGACGCCTCTCGACGGCAACGTGGCCAATGCGATCGACGTGCGGTTGCAGTCCGGCACGCGCATCTTCGCCGTCGGCAGCACCACGGAACTTACCTCGGGCGCGCTGCAGCCTGGAACCTCAGGCCAGGTAGACGGTGTTTTCACCGACCCGGCGATGAGCGTTGACCCGCTCAATTCGTCGTTGATCGTGCTCCAGCAGAACTCGACTCCGGCTGTCTCGTTGCTGGACGCCGAGATCCAGACAATCCAGTCCGATAACGGCATGGCAACCGCCACGCATCGGTTTACGGTGGTTAATTCCACGAACCTGAACGGCAAGTGCGTGAAGACCGATGCCAGTACGCGCTACCTGTTCATCAAGGAGACGGCCGATACCAGCGAGACGACGGAAATCGCCTTCCAGGACCTCGTGGCTGGCAACAAGGTGGATGTGTTCGGCACCAACGATGTCACTGATACGGACTGCGTGCTGGCCGATGCGATCCAGAAGTACGACAAGCTGTAGTCGTCGAACGTACCGACCGTCATGGGGAATCCCCCCACCGGTACAGATCCCCCATGAGCATGCGCCCCTGACGACTTGGCTCCAATAATTCATCACGAACTGCAAATTCAGCGACGTTCAACCGCATGTTCCTGTAACCAGATCTTGATCAGTGACTGGTAAGGCACGTCTTGCGAATTGGCGATCTGGCGAATGCTGTCCAGCAGATGTTTCGGTAAGCGCAATGAAATGGTTTCAGTCGATGGCTTCAGCCTGGCCATGCGCACACGTTTGGCTGCAGACCAATCGACAAAACTCGTGCTGTCATGCTTTGCCCAAAACTCCCGCTCGGCCGCTTCCGAGCTGAATTCAGGTACGGTCTTCAGCTTGCGCTTCATATATGGCCCTCTCATTGCGATTCATCGTGCGGGCCGAAACAACGCGAATCAGCGTGCTCTCGTGCCGCAACGTAAACGTCACATGTAACTTTCTTGCAGAGAATGTTTCCCCTAGCGCGTGAAACCGCGGTTCGGTTTCGCTGTGCCTGGCATCCACTACGACTAGCAGCTGTTTACAGAAGAAAACCTGTTCCGCCTCGGAATCGGATACACCATGTTTAAGGTTCTTGCCCGCATTCCCAGCGTCCCATTGAAATCCGCTGGTGTTCTGCAGTTCGAGCATGAATGTATAGTATCAGCATATACAAGCCGCACAAACGCCAAGACAAACCGGTACGCACTGCGCCAGCCGAAGATATGGCAGCCCCAAGGGGGCTTATACGTTTGAATTTATTGAGAAAGTGGTGGGCCGTGTAGGGATCGAACCTACGACCAATTGATTAAGAGTCAACTGCTCTACCAGCTGAGCTAACGGCCCACGTGTGCGACGGCGTGCCGTCTAACGCGTACTCCTGTCAGAGCTGCGGCCACGCAGTCTGAGGTACAGACGTACGGAATGCTTCCTGATTCCGGCGTTGAGAAAACCACGTTTGCTGCGCGCTGGTCGTGACATGGAGTCCGAGCCAGCGCATCAACCATGGGTACAGGACGTACCCCGCAAGCGGTTTCCTTACCGCTTGTCGGTACAAAGCAAAAACCACGCTTTTTGCTTTGTACGCGACGGTGGTGACAAGGAGTCCCAGCCGTCGCATTTAAATGGGGTGGACGATGGGACTCGAACCCACGACGGCCGGAATCACAATCCGGGGCTCTACCAGCTGAGCTACGTCCACCATCGTCGTACCCGATCAAACTTTCCTGGCGATACTCGCCTAGAGCTCTCACCGACAATCCCTCCGGAGCCCGGCAGGATTGCTGATCAAATCCTGGCACCTGCCAACCGGGCTTAAGACCCGGCAGGATTGTGCCTATCCATCCATGGCCGGCACGCGTCCGCGCCTGCTCCGCAGTCCAAAATTGCTCCCTACAATTTTGTCGAACCTGCGACGGTCGCATGTTCTCGTCCTGCCACCTGCGCGAATGGCGCGCCCGGCAGGACTCGAACCTGCGACCCTCGGCTTAGAAGGCCGATGCTCTATCCACTGAGCTACGGGCGCTTGAGCTCGCCGTGCCGGTTCCGGGCCGCCGCTGGCCCGCTCATCGATGGTCGGGGCAGAGGGATTCGAACCCCCGACCCTCTGCTCCCAAAGCAGATGCGCTACCAGACTGCGCCATGCCCCGCCAGATTCCGAACCGAACAGTGAATTCCGACCCCGCACGGGACGGCGAATCATACGTGCGACCCCCCCCAGCGTCAATTTAAGGATCGCTCAGGGCCTGCAAGCTGCTTCTCGCAGTCCGCCGGCACATGCCACAATCGCTGGATGACTCAATTGACCGAAAAAGTGCGGCTATGACCGGGCAGATCATCGACGGGCGGGCCATTGCCAATGACCTGAAGCGCGAAGTCCGCGCACAGGTCGATACGCTGCTGGCAAGAGGCCAGCGCCGGCCGGGCCTGGCAGTGATCCTCGTCGGGGACGATCCTGCTTCCGAGATCTATGTGCGCAACAAGCGCAAAGCGTGCGAGGAATGCGGGCTGAACTCCGTCAGCCACGACCTGCCGCAGTCGATCACCCAGACCGAGTTGCTGGCACTGATTCAGGACCTGAACCGCGATCCGACCATTGACGGGATCCTGGTCCAGGTTCCCCTGCCCGACCATATCGACTCACGACTGGTCATCGACACGATCGATCCCGCCAAGGACGTCGATGGCTTTCATCCCTACAACGTCGGGCGGCTGGCGCTGCGCAACCCGCTGATCCGTCCATGTACGCCCTATGGCTGCATCAAGCTGCTGGATGCAATCGGGGTGTCACCGCGTGGCCTGCACAGCGTGGTCGTCGGTGCATCGAACCAGGTGGGACGGCCGATGGCGCTCGAACTGTTGCTCGCCGGTTCGACCATCACTGTCTGTCACCGGTTTACTGCGGATCTGCCGGTTCAGGTCGGTCGCGCTGACATTCTGGTCGTCGCCGTCGGCAAGCCCGGAATTGTCCGCGGCGACTGGGTCAAGCCCGGGGCAGTGGTGATCGATATCGGCATCAATCGCCGCGAAGACGGCAAGCTGTTCGGCGATGTGGAATTTGACGCAGCGAGAGCACGCGCGAGCTGGATCACTCCCGTGCCAGGCGGTGTCGGTCCCATGACGGTGGCAGTGCTGATGAAGAACACACTGGAAGCGTCACTGCGCCGCAATGGGGTCGAACGGAGAAAGCTGCCTCGGACGGAATGATCCCGCGGCGTCGCTACTTGCGCCGCCAGGTGGTCACCGCGCCACTGTCTTCCAGGCTGATTCCCTGCGCTTCAAGCCATCCGCGAATCCGGTCGGCTTCCTTGAAGTCCTTCGACTTGCGCGCGGCAATGCGCTTTTCCACCCATTCCGCGATTTGGGCATCGGTCAATGCCACGATCGTCTCAATACCCACTTCATCTGATCCATCGACCTGATCACTCGCAACGCGCTGAACGATGCGCGATTTGTGCAGGAATTCATCAGGTGACCGCTGCAACAGGCCGAGAACGTGCGCCAGCGCAAGCAGCTCACTCGCAAGCGTGCTTGCCATCGCCTCGTCTCCCTGTGACTTGGCGCGGTTGACCTCAGTGGCGAGCGATTGCAGGACGGCAATGGCTTCCGGCGTATTGAAGTCATCGTCCATCGCCTGCCTGAAGCGCTGGGTGGCTTCGCTGACAACGGGAGTTTTCGCGAGTGCAACACCACGAAGCGCACCGTAGATCCTGCCGAGCGCAGCGTCGGCCTGATCGATATTCTCGAGCGAATAATTGATCGGGCCGCGATAGTGGCTCGACGCCAGAAAATAACGCAGCACTTCGGGATCGCGCACGTAGCCGGAATCGAGCACGGCGCGAATCGTGAAAAAGTTGCCGAGCGACTTCGACATTTTTTCGTCGTCGACATTGACGAAGCCATTGTGCATCCAGACCTGTGCGAAAGTGTCGTCAGTCGCGGCGCATGACTGCGCAATCTCGTTTTCGTGGTGCGGAAACTTGAGATCCATGCCGCCGGCATGAATATCGAAACGCGTGCCGAGGATGTCATGGCACATCGCCGAGCATTCGATATGCCAGCCGGGCCGGCCCTCTCCCCACGGAGACTGCCATTTAGGCTCCCCGGGTTTGGCCTTCTTCCACAACACGAAATCGAGCGGATCGCGCTTGGCTTCGTCCACTTCCACTCGCGCCCCGGCGCGAAGGTCACCGAGCTTCTTGCCAGAGAGCTTGCCATAGGGCCCGAACTTGCTGACGGAATACATACATCGCCGCTCGTACCGACATAGGCAAACCCTTTGTCGATCAGCGTCTGGCGTCATCTCGATGATGCCGGCGATATGCTCCGTCGCCCGCGGTTCGATATCCGGCCGCAAGATCGCCAGGCGGTCGTAGTCTTCATGCATGGCTGCAATGAAGCGTTCGGTCAGTGCCTGTACGGTCTCGTGATTCTCGGCCGCACGCTCGGATGATCCTGTCGTCGATATCCGTGATGTTCCGGACGAAGGTCACCTTGTATCCGAGGTAACCGAGATATCGCCGCACGATATCGAAGGCGACCTTCGAACGCGCGTGGCCGATATGGCAGAAGTCGTACACCGTATCGCCGCACAAGTACATGCGAACCTCGCCTTCGACGAGCGGAACGAATGTCTCTTTGCGGCCGGTGAGCGAGTTGTGGATTTGCAGCATTGTGCGTCAATCTTTACCGATTCGAGTTCAGGAGCACAATGCCGATGCCGCGATGAATCTCGCGCGCACGCTTTCTGCGGACATCAGGCCGAGAAGCGGAGCCAGCTCGGGTCCATGGGTTGCACCTGTCAGTGCCGCGCGCAACGGCATGTAGAGCCCCGGCCCTTTACGACCCGTAAGCTGCCCGAGCTCCCTGGTCAGGGCCTTGAGATCCGCGCCCGTCCTCGCGTAGATATCCGCCGCTTTTACGAAGAAGTCTGCACCTGCCTCACGAATCGCGGCCTGCGCATCGTCAGCAAGCACGGTCAAATTGCCGAAGACGACGTTGACCCATTCCGTCAGGTCCTCGGGGAATTCGAGATTCGGCCTCACAGCCTTGTAAAAGGCCGCTAGCCGCTCGGCATCGACGCCCGACGGAGCATACGGACTGCAGCCATTCGTTCAGTTGTTCCTGGGTCAACCGGCCCACTGCCTCGCGCTGCCAGTGGCGTAACTGGGTCTCGTCGAATTTTGCCGCGGAACGGACCAGTCGATGCGGGTCGAACGCACCGGGCATCTGGCCAGCGTCAAGCCAGCCGTCTTGAGCGCACGTGTGACCCAGCCGGATCAGATGATTGCAGAGCGCTGCGGGCAGGTAACCCCGCTCACGGAACTCATGCAGGCTGGTATGGCCATGGCGTTTCGACAGTGGCACCCCGTCCATGCCCAGCAACAACGCCGCGTGTGCATACGCCGGTGCGGGCAGGCCGAAGGTCTCGAGCAGCAGCAACTGCCGCGGCGTATTCGCGAGGTGATCGTCACCCCGCAGCACCAGTGTCACGCCCATCAGGGCATCATCGAGCGCATTCGAGAAAAAGAACGCGGCAGTACCGTCCGCACGGCGGATCACAAAATCACCGATGTCGTCGGTCGCGAAACGCTGCTCGCCATGGACCAGATCCGTAAAGGCAACCACACGACCGGGCGGTACGCGGAAGCGGATCGATGCTGCGAGCCCTCGCGATTCGCGTTCGGCACGCTCGGCAGCCTGTCAACGATCTGCAGGTTCCGGCATATCTTGGTGGCTGTCCTGCTGCAAGCTGGCTGCGCCGCGCGATGCCCAGCTCCACAGGGGTGCAATAACAGGGATACGTATGCCCTGCCGCTTCGAGGCGGTTGAAATATTCCCTGTAGAGGTCCCCCCGGGCACTCTGTCGATAGGGTTCGTGAACGCCGCCCACATCGGGGCCTTCGTCCCATTCAAGCCCCAGCCAGCGAAGGTCCTTGAGCAGATCGGCAAGGAAACGCTCTTCATGACGGGCTTCATCCGTGTCCTCGATACGCAGGATGAACCTGCCCCCCGTCTTGCGCGCAGCCAGAAAGCTCAGGAATGCCGTGCGGGCATTGCCGAGGTGCAGCTGACCGGTGGGACTGGGAGCAAAGCGGGTGACGGTGGGCGAAGCAGACATGCGCGCGAATGTTAGCTGAAAGTGGGTACCGCAGTGATGCAAAACGCCTGGATGGACACTTGCATCAGCCTGTTAGCACGGTGATGCAAATTTCTTTGCAGCACCCTGCTAACCGAGTCACGGACGACTCGGCGAAATCGACGAGTCCTAACTCGTTGATTTCGGGAGCTGGTGAAAATCACACTTTTCGCCAGCTCCAGATGCAAAAGGCAAGGACTGCGTTTTGCATCAGCCTGATAGAATCAGCTTCTGCATGAATATCAGTGTGAACATTGGGCACTCCATGATCGTGGCGCGGAGCTGGTTGTTCACCCTCCTCGCCTGCGTTGTGTTGCCCTCCGTTGCGCAACCGGCTGCGGAAACGAAAGTCCGCGTGGACACCACCCTCGGCAGCTTCGTCATCGCACTCGAGTCCGAGCGGGCACCGCTGTCCACGGCCAATTTCCTCGAATACGTGCGGTCCGGGCATTACGCGAAAACGATCTTCCACCGGGTCGTCGCCGGATTCGTCGTTCAAGGCGGCGGCTATACAGTCTCGGGAAGGGAAAAACGCCTGCGCCCTGACATCAAGAACGAATCGCGCAACGGGTTGTTCAACCGCCGAGGCACCGTCGCGCTGGCCCGCATGGCGGACCCCGACACAGCCGCTTCCCAGTTCTTTGTGAACCTGGCCGACAATGTCGCGCTCGACCCGCCCCCAGATGGCTGGGGGTACACGGTCTTTGGCCGCGTGGTCGAAGGCATGGACGTGGTAGACCGCATCGGCCAGGTACCTACGGGCGCGTTCACCGACTTTGAAGAAGAAGCACCGCTCGACCCGATCATCATCGAGAAGATGGAAATCCTCGCACCGGTGGCGGGCAAAACCGTAGCGCCATGACCACGCTGTTCATTTCCGACCTGCACCTGGACGGCTCGCGCCCGGATATCACGGCGCAGTTTCTCGATTTCCTGGCTCACGACGCGCGTCATGCTGAAGCGCTGTACATCCTGGGCGACCTGTTCGAATTATGGATTGGCGACGATGATCCGGATCCCGAAAAGCGCCGCATCGTCGCTGCCCTTGCGAGCCTGACGGCAAGTGGCGTGCGCTGCGCCGTCATGCGTGGCAATCGCGATTTTCTGCTGGGAAAGCGCTTCAGTGCCGACACCGGCTGCCAGCTCATCGAAGATGGAACCATTGTCGATCTGTACGGACAGCCGGTGTTGCTGATGCATGGCGACACCCTGTGCACGGATGACCATGCCTATCAACGCCTGCGCCGCATTGTCCGCAATCCCTTCGTGCAATGGGTACTGCGCCACCTGTCACTGAAACGGCGCAACGCGCTGGCAGCGCAGATCCGCGAGGGCAGCAAGGCGCATATCACCCGCACGGCGCCCATGATCATGGACGTGAATGCGGATACCGTTATCGCCGAGTTCAACCGCTACCGCGTCGACACGCTGGTTCATGGGCACACGCACCGTCCCGCCATCCATCAGGTGCAGGCCGCAGGGCGTGTGGTCACGCGCATCGTGCTGGGCGACTGGTACACGCAGGGCAGCGTGCTTCGCTGGAATGAGAAAGGATATGAGCTCGAGACGATCGCCAGGACGTAGTCCGGGCTTTGGGCAAGAATTCTGACCCTTCACGCTTCACGCTTCACGCTTCACCCGTCACGCTTCACGTCACCGGCAGCCCTGAATGAAAGCGGAACTGCGGGTCCGGTGAGGTAATCAGCTCGGCTTCGATCGCCGCGAAGCGCTCGAAAGTGCTGTGGTAGTCGAGAACGTGGGCGATTGCATGGCGTTCCGCGAGCCGGTGATAGAGGACGTTGTGCCTCGCTTCCGAAGCCGCAAGCCCCCCGTAAAAATCACCAAGCGGCGCGGGCAGGCGCGGCGCCAGCCCGACAAAACGCTCGCAGGAACGGGCTTCGATCAACGCGCCGCAGATCATCAGATCCAGCTGCCGTGCCGGCTCGTGACGGCGCACCGCGCGACGCAGCTGTTCCGCGTATCGCGATGGGGACAGTCGCACCCACGACACCTGCAGATCACGCATGTGCCGCTGAACCTGTTCGAAGTGGCGAAGTTCCTCACGCGCGAGGCGCGACAGGCGTTCGGCAAACTCGGCATCCTCTGCATACGCAAAGATGAAGCTGAGCGCCGTCGAGGCAGCCTTCTTCTCGCAGTTCGCATGATCGACGAGCAGCTCCCGCCACCGCTCGCAAGCCATATCGAACCATGCATTGGGCGTGCTTGCCTTGAGGTCCCTGAGGTGTGTGGTTACCGCAGCTGCCGGCATGACATCAGGACACTGCGGGTTCAAAGGTAGCCAGCAGTTTCTCTATCTTGAGTCCAAGTTCGGCCGCCGACTGGAATCGATCGTCGGGTTTCTTGGCCAGCAGCCGATGCAGAAGCGGCTCAATGGGCTTCAGCTCGCCGTCGAGCACCGGCATAGGCCCATTGCGATGCAGGTAGATGACGCCCATGACAGAACGGGCGTTATACGGCTTCCGGCGCGTCAGCATCTCGTAAAGGAGCACGCCGAGGCTGTAGTAGTCACTCCGCTCATCGACCTCCTCACCATGGCCCTGTTCCGGGCTCATGTAGTACGGAGTACCGAAGATCTGGCCGGTATCGGTGATCTCGCTTTCCAGCGCGAGCACCTTGGCGAGCCCGAAATCGATCAGTGCCAGCGTGCCGTCTGCCCGGACCATGACGTTACCGGGCTTGAGATCCCGGTGAAGCACGCCGACGCCATGAATGGCCTCGAGGGCGCGTGCCATCTGTGCAACCAGGCCAAGGGCTTGTACCGGCGGAATGGGCTGCCGCATCTGCGCTCGCAGATCACCGTTCGCGAAGTACTCCATCGCGATGTAGGCATGGTCGTCGGCGATGCCAAGGTCGTAAATGCGCACGACGTTCGGGTGCCGGATGCGCGACACCAGCTCGTATTCCTGCAGGAAGCGATTGAACGTGTCGTGAGCCTCGACCTTGTCGGGAACTTCCCGGAACACCTTGAGCACGACGAGCTCGCCGGCTTTTTCACTTTCGGCCAGAAAGACCTGCGAATGTCCGCCTGCCGCCAGCTGTTTGATGAAACGGTGGCCGCGAATCCTGACGGTGCCAAAGCGGTAGGCCTCATCCGCTTCGGGACTCGTTCGCCACAGCTTCAGCGCCCGTCGGCGCTCGTCCATGCACTGTCTGAGCAGTTCTGCCAGGCGTCGATGCTCGATGCGATCGCGAGCCAGGGATTCCACGGCGCCGCCCTGGCGAGCCTGGACACCAAGGCCTTCGTCGACACCGGGAGCGAAATACACAACGGGTGGAAAGCCAGGGCGACGGGAGAAGTCATCGAGCCAGCGCAGCCCCCTGCCCTGTTCCGCCAGATGATCGAGGAGCACGACGTCGAATCCCGCAGCAGCAAAGCCCACTGGCAGCGTGCCGTGAACTGCGGGTTCGTGGGTTCGCACCTCTGCATCGCGCCAGAGCGTCGTCACGTGATGCGCGAGCAGGCTCGCGAACTCAGGCTGGTCGGTAATCGTCAGGATGCGGGGCGGCAATCGACTCCCCCAGCCGTGTTCAGTTGAAACTCAGACCGCACGCACGGCCTTGAGTGACCCCTTCCGTGTGTGCTTCCTCAATGCCTTCGCCTGGTCGGAGCGTTGCTCCTGCAATCGCGCCAGGTACTCGGCTGTGACATCGCCGGTCACGTATTCGCCCGAAAAACAGGACGTATCGAAACCCTTGATGTCGGAATCGTGATGCAGACAGGCATGCACGAGGTCCTCGATATCCTGGTAGACGAGCCAGTCGGCACCGATCAGGCGCGCGACCTCATCCTCCGTCCGGCCGGCAGCCACGAGCTCCGACGCGGCTGGCATATCGATTCCGTAAACGTTCGGATAGCGAACAGGCGGTGCAGCGGAAGCGAAGTACACCTTGCTGGCCCCGGCTTCGCGGGCCAGATCGATGATCTGCGCCGAGGTGGTTCCGCGGACGATGGAATCGTCGATCAGCATGACGTTCTTGCCGCGGAATTCCAGATCGATCGGATTCAGCTTCGACCGGACCGACTTCGACCGCTGCTCCTGCCCCGGCATGATGAACGTGCGGCCGATATAGCGGTTCTTGACGAAGCCTTCACGATACTTGATGCCGAGCAGCTGAGCGACCTGCACGGCCGCGGTGCGGCTGGTATCCGGAATCGGAATGACCACATCGATGTCGTGGTTGGGACGCAGGCGACGGATCTTCTCCGCCAGCAGATCGCCCATCCGCAGCCTCGCCTTGTGCACGGAGATGTTGTCGATGATCGAATCCGGCCTGGCGAAATAAACGTATTCGAAGATGCACGGCGTATGGTTGCCCACCGGTACGCATTGCTGCGAATAGAAGCGCCCCTGCTCATCGATGAACACCGCTTCTCCGGGCGCCACATCGCGAACCAGCGTGAACCCCACCATGTCGAGCGCAACACTTTCCGATGCCAGCATGTACTCGGGCCCCCGATCCGTTTCGCGGCGTCCGATGACGAGCGGGCGGATTCCATGGGGATCGCGAAAGCCCAGCAGTCCGTGGCCAACGATCAACGTTACGACGGCAAAGCCGCCACGGCAGCGTCGGTAGACCGAGGTGACTGCCGAGAAAATCTCCGCCGCGGAAGCACGGGGGGTTCCGGCACGGGACAATTCGCTGGCAAACACATTCAGCAGCACTTCGGAGTCCGACTCCGTGTTCAGGTGGCGTCGGTCCTCGCGGATCAACACCTCTGCGAGCTCCACGGCATTCGTCAGGTTGCCGTTGTGGCCGAGACCTATCCCGTAGGGCGAGTTCACGAAGAACGGTTGGGCTTCCGAGGAACTGTCGTACCCGGCGGTCGGATAGCGCACATGCCCGATGCCGATATTGCCCTTGAGCGCGAGCATGTGCCGCTGCTGGAACGCATCCCTGACAAGGCCGGTGTTCTTGCGCATGAACACCTCGCCGTCGTGGCAGGTCATGATGCCCGCGGCGTCCTGGCCGCGATGCTGCAGCACTGTCAGCGCGTCATAGATCTGCTGATTGACGGGGCCGGACCCGACGATACCGACGATTCCGCACATAAGCCTCAGGCCCCCGTAGATCAACGCCAGACGATTCCAGATAGTCCATGCCGGCGCTGGCAAAACCCTGCACCCAGCCCGCCAGATCGACAACCCGCGGCATCAGCCGCGACTCCTGCCACCAGTCGACTTCATTGAGGTGGACAAGCTCAGCCAGCATGACGAGGACCGACAGAATGACGGCCCCACGTATCAGGCCGAAGAACATGCCAAGCAGTCTGTCTACGATCAGACTGAGTCCCGGCCTGATCAGGATCCCGAGCAGAGAGGCCAGCAACCAGCCAGCCAGCACAACCGAGACAAGAATGATGGAACGCGCGACCCAGGTACTGGCCGGGGGATCAGCAAGCAGGCCGCCGAGGTGGGGCTCTACGAGATGGGCAAATCGCCAGGACAGCCAGAGGCCGCCAAGCCAGGCGATCAGGGAAATGGCTTCGCGCAGAAAGCCGCGAAAAAACCCAAGCAGCATCGAGACAATCAGGATGGCGAGAATCAGAAAGTCGGCACCATTCATCCGGTAGTCCTGCTATGTCGCCTGGCGGGAAACGGCGCTCAACCCAAGGCCGCGCGAATTCTAGCAGAGTCGAACTGCTCTTCGACCCAAACGTGAGTCGAATCTGCGAACAGCGTCTGCCTGAATCGTTCCGCCCCGGGCAGAGCGTGCACGGGGACGGAATGCGGCTTAGTGGAATGCCTCATAAGCGGGGTACATCAGGTGCTGGCGACAACCGTCGCTGCGGTCCCCTCACGTTTGAGCTTCTGCATCGTGGCGTCTGCGTCTTTGCGATCCTGCATCGGCCCTACACGAACTCTATATAGCGTCTGCGCGCCGGTTTTAAAGGGCACAATGAAACCGTCATAGCCGCGACGCTTGAGATCCTGGAGCAGCTTTTCCGCCGTTGCCTGGTTCGCGAAACTGCCAACCTGAACTGCCCATGGCTGGCTCTGCTTGCCAGCCGTACGAGAGGCGGCCGTGGGTTCCGGCGAAGGCTTGGGTGTTGCCTCCTGCGGTGGCGAGTTCACTGCAGGTGCCTTGTCTGGAGCCTGCCCGGCAGCGGGCGCTTCGACGGCCTTTCGGGGTGGCGTGGCGGTAACCGTGGCCACTTCAGCTTCAGGAGGAGGTGCCGGACTTTCCACTGCCTGCGCCGACTCCGGCTTTGTGTTCTCGTCCCCACCCGAACGTGCGCTGCGCCCAAGATCGATCGTATAGGTCTTGATGCCCGCATCACCGGCCGGACGATCAGCAGGAGGAACTTCAGCGTCACGTCCCTTTGGTCCGGAAAGCATTTCCGGGATCAGGATGACAGCAGCTGCGACCAGCACCGCTGCTCCGACCAGCCGCTCTTTCAGATGAGTATCCACCTGTCGAAGTATATAGGGCGCAGGGTTGAGTCAGCGCAGCGATGCGCGGTGAACTGCATACCACTCGCGTGCAGGCCCAACAGTCAGGAAGGAGCCGAACACGACAATGCGATCTCCTGGGCCCGCCAGCGACAAGGCGGCTTCACACGCTGACGTGACGTCTGGCGCGGCAAACTCGATTGGAACCCCCGCGCGCTCGAAGCGTTCACGAAGTGACCCGAGGCTCCCAGCACGAGGGCCACTCAACCCCGCCAGGATCCAGAGGTCAATGCTCGAGTGCAGCTGAGTTGCGATCGACACAACGTCCTTGTCACCGAGAATCCCGCATACCGCGATCGTGCGGCCGACGTTGGGGAGACCGGCCAGATTATCGGCAAGCACCTGCGCTGCGGCCGGGTTGTGGGCCACATCGAAAATCCACGTGACGGGTCCCGGCCGAATCTCGAACCTACCCGCCAGACTGGCAGCGCTGAGTCCTGCTGCCAGCGCCTCTTTCGCAACCGGCAGGCGCGTGCTGACAACCTGCAGGACGGCAATGACCGCAGCAGCGTTTGCATACTGGACAGCGCCCGCTAGTGCCGGCCGCGGTAACCCATCGAGACGGATCGTACCCCCTTGCCAACTCCAGTCATTCGGGCCGACCGTGTAGTCGAAATCCCTGCCCAACTGGTGCAGCGACGCGCCAACCCGGTCCGCCGCTGACTGGACCGAAGCGGGCATATCGCGGCTGCCGAAGACCGCAGGCCGGCCTGCGCGAAAGATCCCCGCCTTTTCACGACCGATCTCTTCAACAGTCGCACCCAGCCACTCGCAGTGATCGAGGCCGATGGACGTGACCAGGGCGACATCCGGATCCACGACGTTTACGGCATCGAGTCGCCCGCCCATCCCCACTTCAAGAAGCGCGCAGTCGAGACCGGCGGTGTCGAAGATCAGCAGCGCGGCCAACGTGTTGAATTCGAAGAATGTCAGCGTATCGCCCTGGCGGGCAGCTTCGATCCGCTCGAATGCGGCCACCAGAGAAGCGTCGGACGCGTCGGTTCCTGCAATCCGGATGCGCTCGTTGTAACGGTGCAGGTGGGGCGACGTGAACGTCCCGGTGCGAAACCCCGCAGCGATCAGGACGCTATCGAGCAGTGCGACGCACGACCCCTTGCCGTTGGTGCCGCCGACTGTAATGACTGGACATCCTGGAGGCTCCAACCCCAACCGCGCGAGTACGCGGCGGACGCGGTCGAGGCCAAGGTCGATGACCGAGGGATGCAGCGTTTCCTGCCAGGCAAGCCAGTCGGACAGGTTCTTTTCGGGCATGGGGCGTGATGGGGTGGTGACGTGATGACGTTACGTCGGAAAAACGCCGGGGACTTGAAGGGGTGGCTACGCCGCGAGCCTGACGACATCACCCCTTCACGAGATCACGCCGTCACGTCCTTTCGTCCCTCACGTCTCCACGTCCTGCCGTCCATTGCCTTCCGGCGCCGGCTTGCCCATGAACATGTAGAGCAGGGCTGCGATACGATCGCGCATGTCCCGACGATCGAGAATCATGTCGAGCGCGCCATGATCGAGCAGAAATTCGCTGCGCTGAAAGCCCTCCGGCAGAGTCTCTCTCACGGTCTGCTGGATGACTCGCGGTCCCGCAAAACCGATCAGTGCCTTCGGCTCGCCGATATTGACGTCGCCAAGCATGGCGAAACTGGCAGAGACCCCGCCCGTGGTGGGGTCCGTCAGAACGGAGATGTACGGCAACTGCGCCGCCGCCAGCCTGGATAATGCGGCACTCGTCTTGGCCATCTGCAGCAGCGAGTAAAGCGCCTCCTGCATGCGCGCACCACCGCTGGCAGAGAAGCACACCAGCGGAGCACGGTGCTCGAGACAGTAGTCGACCGCGCGAACGAATTTCTCGCCCACCACCGAGCCCATCGACCCGCCCAGAAAGCGGAACTCGAAGGCGCAGGCGACTACTTCCAGGCCCTTGAGCTTGCCGGCGAAGACAATCAGGGCATCCTTTTCTTCTGTGCTCTTCTGCGCCTGTACGAGCCGGTCCCGGTAGCGCTTCGAATCACGAAAGCGCAACGGATCCTCCGGTTCGATCTGTGCAGCCAGTTCCTCAAAGGATTCTTCATCGAGAAAGTATTCGAGCCGTTCA
Source organism: uncultured Pseudomonadota bacterium (assembly GCA_963819685.1). GTDB lineage: Bacteria > Pseudomonadota > Gammaproteobacteria > Steroidobacterales > Steroidobacteraceae > CAIUGU01. The sequence goes on along the minus strand of CAWFXI010000005.1, from coordinate 407,529 downwards.
CGGCCGCCAATGCGCATGTGGTGGGCGCATTTCGGGCAAACGTGCAGGTTCCGTTCGAGTTCGGCCCGGTACAGCACCGCATCGCAGGCAGCGCACTTCATCCAGAGCCCCTCGGGCACTGAGCGCGTGCGGCGCTCGGTCTTGATCCTCGACGGAATGATTTTTTCGAACCAGGTCATGCTCTTAACCTTGAACCTCAGGCCGGCGGCCGGCAGCATCTATAGCGCCTAACATCAGGGCGCGGCAAGTAAATTTCCGGCAATCAGGCATTCGGCGTTGCGGGCAGCGCAAACGCTGCAGGGTAACGGACGCCGACCAGGTACAGTCCCTCAGGTGGCGCGGTCACTCCTCCAAGGCGACGGTCCTTGAATTCCAGGACTTCCCGCACCCAGCTCACGGGCTGTTTGCCCCTCCCGACAGCCAGCAGAACTCCCGCGATATTGCGCACCATGTGGTGCAGAAACGCGTTGGCCGTGACATCGATGGTCACCAGATCTTCCCGTTGTCCCACACTGATCGACTCGAGGTTCCGGATGGGTGAGCGCGACTGGCACTCCGCCGCCCTGAACGACGAAAAGTCATGGACGCCGAGCAGTGCCTGGGCCGCCTCATGCATCAGGTCTGCCCGCAACGGCTCACGCACCCAGCACGCCCTGTGCCGATCCAGCGAGGGCCGCGCTGCGCGATTACGAATGACATAGCGGTAACTGCGTGCCACCGCACTGAAGCGGGCGTGGAATTCCGCCGGCATGAAGCGGGCCCAAAGCACGCTGACATCGGGCCGCAGGTTGGTGTTCGCTCCCAGTACCCATGCCCGTTCACTTCGTTCGACCGCTGCGTCGAAATGAACCACCTGCAGTGTCGCGTGGACTCCAGCGTCCGTTCGTCCTGCCGCTGTAACGGCCACTGGATGATCCGCCACGCATGCGAGGGCTGCCTCAACAACTGACTGGATACCGGTCGAGTGCGACTGCGACTGCCACCCCGCGAACGCGGTGCCGTCGTATTCGATCCCGAGCGCAATGCGGGGCATGGGGGCGGAAGACGACGGGCTACGGGCTACGGGCTACGGCCAGGAAGAGAACGAACCACTTTGCCAGAGTTCCGTAGCAGGCGTCGGAATTCTGGCTGAAGCCGGAAGCCTGTTGCCAGTAGCCGTTACCGGATGGAATCCAGGAGCCGCTCGGCCTCCTGCTTCTGGCCGGTGCTGCCTTCCTGCAACACCTCCTCAAGGATGCTCCGTGCGCCATCCGGATCACCCATGTCCATGTAGGCCCGGGCAAGATCCAGCTTGGTGCCCACTTCACTCATGGTGACCGGCTCAAGTTCCGGCATGTCCATGACGGACGTGACCTGTTCCGTCTTGGTCGGCGCGCGATCGAGGTCATCGGCCTCGAGACCGACATCCAGATCGAGGTCCATCTCGTCCAGCTGCTTGACCATGGACGTGCCGCCCGTGCCAAACACGTCGTCCGAAAATTCATCGAGCGAAGCTGGAGGCGTCCCTGCACGCTTGACGGTATCTCCAAGGGGAGCCGCGTCACCCGACAAAGAGTCCAGATCGAAATCGACCGCTTTCATGCGGGCGGTTGCTCCCACGTCGGCGCGCGGTCGCTCGACCGTGTCGCCTTCGGGCTCGCTGATCACGACAGTCCCGGTGCCCTCGTCCGCAAACCCGCCGGGGCGGGGCGATTCAACCGTCCGGTCGTAGCTGCCGAGGAATGAATGGTCTGCAAGGCGGGTTGCGTCATCGGCTTCACCCACGTCGAAGCCCGGTTCCTCGTTCTCACCCGTCCTTTCCACCGCATCGGTGTCGAGCGGCGATCCTGTCTCCTCGAACGAACTGACATCGAGCCCCAGATCGTCGAGCGACAGCTCGGCTGTCTGGTCGACCCCGGCCGAGAGCTTCGTGATCGCCTGGGTATCCACCTGCTCGCGGATGGTCTGCGACGCCCGATCACCCAGATAGGGCGATTCAATCGTCGGGGTTTCCTGCGTACGGGCACCGGAATCGAGTTCACGGGTGGGTTCTTCATCCACACCCCGACGGGGTTCGTCGAGCAGGAAGTCGATACCCGAATCGCTGGTAGAACGCTCCGGCTTGCCGTCGGCACCGAACTCGAGGTCGAGCTTGCCCTCTTCGCCCCCATCGGGGCCAAAGAGATCGACGTCGACGCGGTTCTCTCCTCCTTCCAGATTGAGATCCACGACGTCCGTAGGCCGGGAAACGCCGGCGTCACCCTGGAACATGGGATCTTCAGGACTGATCTGCCGGCCCATGATGAGGATCTTGTCCCACTCGCCGGAAGCCGCCTGTTCCCTCGATTGATAGAGCTGACGGGCGCTGTCGAGGAACATATCCTTGTTGCCCCAGACGAAGAAGATTTCGAGCAGCTTGAGCCGTAAGTCACGCCGTGCGGGCTCCCGCTCGATAGCGATCTTCACGAGATCCGCCGCCTGATCGTACAGGCCGTACGCCATGTGGAAATCGGCCTCGGCCAGCGCGTCCTGCTGGTCGAAGTGCACGGCCGTCTCGCTGCTCAGCGTGTCATCTGCCGTCTTCGCAACGACAGCTGCGGCATCACTGGCCCGCGGTGTCGCAGGAACCGGCTTCTTGACGGTCTGGATTTCGGCCGTGTCTTCCGCATCGTCCCCTTCTTCCACGAGGAACGACTCTTCGCGGGATCGGGATTTGGTGGTCGGCTGCGGTGCCGTCCGGCGACGGCCACCGAAATCGGCTGGCATCATCGTCTCAACGGCCTCATCGATATCCATGGACCGCCGGCTGCGGAAATACAACGCAAGACCAACCAGAACGGCAAGGCCGAGGCCGGCGAGCGCCCACCAATACTGGCCCAACTGATCGAGCAATGAGGGAGCGGGTTCAGGCTGTACTGCTGCGGGGGCCGGACTCGCGGGCGGCTCGGCCACGGGCGCTTCGGCTACTGGCTCCACTGCGGGTTCGGGCCCTGCGGCGGCAGGTTCGGCAGGCGCAGGAGCCGGGGCTGCAGGCGGTGTCGCAGGTGCCCCGCCTTGTCCCAGCCGACGCTGCATATCAGCGAGTTCGGCGTTCTTGAGGTCGAGAAGGCGCTGTGTCTCTGCCAGCTGTGACTGAAGCGTGGTGACTTGCTGCCTCAGTCCATCCTCACCGCCGGCTGGCGGAGTGCCAGCAGCAGGCGCAGCGGATTCCGACGGAGTCACCAGCCTGAGTCTGCCCCCTTCCTCCGTAGCGGCGGCAGTTCTGCCCCGCCAGTTGCGGTACTGCTCGGCGACTTCTGCTGCGGCAGCACTCTGGGTAACACTGTCGATCTCACCGGCAGCGGGCACACGGAGCAGGCTACCCGCACGTAACTGATTGATATTGCCATCAAACGCTTCGGGGTTGGCCCGGTACAGCGCGATCATCGTCTGGTTCACGACGCGAATGGAACCCGGTCGAATCCGGCTGGCGATATTCCACAGGGTGTCGTTGCGCTGGACCCGATAGGAATCGCCAATTGCCGATTGGCCCGATTCAGCTGCTACAGGCCGTGGGCTGGCTGCAGGAGGGGGCGCCGGAGCGGCAGGTGCGGGTGCGGCTGCCAGAGGCCGCTCGATGGCACCTGCGCCTGGCGCACCCGCGACGGGTGCAGCCACCGGTGCCGCGGCCGCAGCCGCGCCTGGCGCAAACACTGGCGGATCAAGCAGGACGGTGTACTCACGCAGCAGCCGGCCACGCGACCAGTTGGCCTCGACCAGCAACGTCACGAAGGGCTCTGTCACCGAAGGCGACGAGGTCACCCGGAGGACGCTGCGACCATCAGCGGCGCGAGTCACCCTGAACGTGAAGTTCGACAGGTACCCGGGCCGGTCAAGACCGTAGCGCGTGAAAGTCTCGGCATTTGCGAGGCCCACCTGCAGGGACGAGAGCTCTTCCGCCGTGGCCGACAGCAGGTCGATCTCGGCGTCAAACGGCTGGTTGAGCGCCGAATTCAGCCGGATGTCCCCGAGGCCAAGGGCGTACGGGGTCGACGGAGACAGCAATGCGCCCATCAGCAGGAGGCACGGGATGTGTTTTCTCATCAGCTCTCCCGGAACTGCGGCATTCTCAAATGACTTGCGTAAATGAGCCTTTCACTTCGCCAGTGTGCCGCTGCAAAAGTCGGCAGCATTCTGGTCTTCAGGAGGCTCATGTGTTTCTTGACTTGTCGCGCGCAACTATAGCTTACAAGTAATCTTTAACCAAAAGTTCAGCGATTTGCACGCTATTGAGCGCGGCCCCTTTGCGGACGTTGTCGGACACGATCCACAGGTCCAGCCCGCGGTCATGGCTGATATCGTCCCGGATGCGGCCAACGTAAACCGGGTCATGTCCCGCCCCGTCCGTGACGGCGGTCGGGTACCCCCCCGGCTTGCGTTCATCAATCACTACCACGCCGGGCGCCCGTGACAGCAGCTCCCGCGCCTCCGCCGCGCCGAGCTTCCTCCGCGTTTCGATATGCACTGCTTCTGAATGTCCCACGAATACGGGTACACGGACTGCGGTTGCATTGACGCGAATCGACTTGTCTTCGAGGATCTTCTGGGTCTCCCAGAACATCTTCATTTCTTCCTTGGTGTAGCCGTTGTCCAGAAACACGTCGATCTGCGGGACGCAGTTATAGGCGATCTGCCTGGCGATGACCTTCGGCGTAACGGCGCGGCCGGCCGCGAGCGCGGTCGTCTGCTCGCTAAGCTCGTTCATGGCCTTCGCGCCTCCACCCGACACCGACTGGTAGGTGGCAACGTTGATGCGCTCGATCCCGGCCGCATCATGCAACGGCTTGAGGGCAACCAGCATCTGCATGGTCGAGCAGTTCGGGTTGGCAATGATGTTGTGCCGGGTGTAGCCCGCGATGGCGTGGGGATTGACCTCGGTGACCACCAGAGGAATATCGTCCTGATAGCGGAACTGCGAGGTGTTGTCGATCACCACACAACCCGCCGCGCCTGCCTTGGGGGCGTACTCGGCGGAAACCGTGGAGCCCGCCGAAAACAGGCCGATCTGCGCCCGTGAGAAATCGAACGTGGCGAGATCAAGCACGGGGTAGTCACGACCACCGAACCTGATGCTCTTGCCCGCGGAACGGCTGCTGGCGAGCGGAAACAGCTCGTTTACCGGAAATTTCCGCTCCTCCAGGATCGCGAGCATCGTGCTGCCAACAAGACCCGTCGCACCCACCACCGCCACATTCCAACTCTTGCTCATCGTGTCCTTCAATCGAGGTTATTAACAGTGAAGCGCCAACACTACCTCAAAGTGCCGGTGCAGATAACCGGGTGATGTCAACAATATGCATTACCCGGTTATCCCGAACCATGGACGGTTTGGCGAAATCGACCCGCTCCTCGTTCGTCGATTTCGGGAGCTGGTGAAAACCACACTTTTCGCCAGCTCCGGATGCGAATGGCCATGTACGGCCATTTGCATCTTGTTTTCAAGTGTCAAAAAATGTGGTATTGCGCAGAAACCGCGTGGCCTTGAGGCCCTTGGGCGACGCTCAATACACTCCGGGCGGGACGATCGGCGTCAGCGAGCGGACGTCCGCGTTCTGTGCCCGATGCCTCAGATAGTGGTCCATCAGGACCAGCAACAGCATGGCTTCGGCAATCGGCGTCGCCCTGATCCCGACACAGGGATCATGGCGACCTGTCGTGACGACCTCGACTGGCTGTCCCTCAAGGTCGATCGTTCGCCCCGGTTGCGTGATGCTCGACGTCGGCTTCAATGCCATGCTGACGCGGATATCCTGGCCGGACGAAATGCCACCCAGAATGCCCCCCGCGTTGTTCGAGAGAAATCCCTGCGGGGTCAGTTCATCCCGATGCTCGCTACCCCGCTGTCCGACAGAGGCAAACCCTGCGCCGATCTCGACTCCCTTGACGGCATTGATGCTCATCATGGCGTGAGCGATATCCGCATCCAGCCGGTCGAAGACCGGTTCGCCGAGGCCGACCGGAACGCCCGTGGCCACCACATTGACACGCGCACCCACCGAATCACCGTCACGCCGGAGATCGGTCATGAACTGTTCCAGCTCTGCGATCCGGCCCGGATCGGGGCAGAAGAACGGGTTGCTGTCGATGGCCTCGCGCGACTTGAATTCAAGCATCAAGGGACCGAGCTGGGCGAGATAGCCGAAAACAGTGATCCCGAGCCGCTCGGCGAGATACTTGCGCGCAATGGCCGCTGCCGCCACGCGCATGACGGTTTCGCGGGCCGATGACCGACCGCCACCGCGATAGTCGCGAAAACCGTATTTCTGCTGGTAACTGTAGTCCGCATGTCCCGGCCGGAAACGGTCCTTGATCTTGTCGTAGTCGCGGGAGCGCTGATCTTCGTTCTGCACGAGCAGGCCGATGGGCGACCCCGTTGTCTTGCCCTCGAAAACGCCGGACAGGATCCGCACCTGGTCCGGCTCATGCCGTTGGCTCGTGAAGCGGGACGTGCCCGAGCGGCGCCGTTCGACATCCTGCTGAATGTCGGCCTCGGACAGCTCAAGGCCCGGAGGGCAACCATCCACGACGCACCCGAGCGCCGGCCCGTGACTTTCGCCGAACGAGGTGACCGTGAACAGGGTGCCGAAGGTATTGCCGGACATGGAGAAAGGCAGCGCTGGAAGATCGGGGTCCGTAGTCTAGCAGGGTGATGCAAAACCATTTGCATCACTCTCCGGCACCAACCGCCCGTCAATCATGTGCGACCAGTCGCTTGAGCTCGTTGTCATGCTCTTTGATCTGGCTCGCCGTCAGCAGCAAAACGCCCCCTCCTCCTCGTTCGAATTCAAGCCATGTAAAGGGAACGTCGGGACACTCAGCCACCAGCGCCTGCTCGGAGTCGCCCACTTCGACGATCAGGATGCCCTCCGGCTCGAGATGCCGGATGGCACCGGCAAGCAGGCGCCTGACGACATCGAGCCCGTCGACACCCGCTTCAAGTCCGAGTGCCGGCTCCCTGCGGTATTCGTCGGGCAACGCATTCATTTCGGCGATGCTCACGTACGGGGGATTGGAAACGATGATGTCGTAGCGTTTGCCGCCCAAGCCTGCATAGACATCGGAAACCACCGTGCGAACCCTGGCTGACACTCCGTGCCTGTCGATGTTGACCTGGGTCACGGCCAGCGCAGCAGCAGAGACATCGGCCGCATCAACTGTTGCAAGCGGGAACCTGAGTGCGGCGGCGATGGCGATGCAACCTGAACCCGTACCGATATCCACCATTGTGTGCACGGCTTCGGGATCGATCCATGGAATGAACGCGGATTCGATGAGTTCGGCGATGGGCGATCGGGGTACCAGCACGCGCTCATCGACATAGAACTCATGTCCGGCGAACCACATTCGCCTGGTGAGGTAAGCGGTTGGAATGCGCTCATTGATCCGCCGCTCGAGCAGGCGGGCGACTGCTTCGCGCTGCTCGTGTGTCAGCACCCGTGCATAGACCTGTGGAGCATCTTCGTGCCGCAATCCTGCTGCGTGGAAGACAAGCTCAGCAGCATCGTCCACCGGATTATCCGTGCCGTGCCCGAACGACAGCTGCGCCTGAGCCAGCCGACTCGCGCCTGCGCGAATGCATTCCTCGACCGTGACAGCGTCGATCATCACGAAAGTCCGGGTGCGTTGCCGGGGCTTGCAGGCAGCCGGATGCGGGCCCCGTGGCCGTGCCATAATTGGTTCAACATGGACAAGTCCTCACAGATCATCGTCGGCGCCGCGGTCGCGATTGTAGCTGCGCTGGCCGGCATGCTGTTGTCGCGTTCGCTGCTGCAGCCAGGCACTGGGGCTCCCGTGCTGACGGCAGGAACGTGGCTGGAAAACGGTCAGGCACTGCCGGAATTTTCGCTTGTGGACCAGAGCGGGCAGCCCTTCGGGCGGGACCGGTTCGAGCATCGCTGGAACCTGCTGTTCTTCGGGTTCACCAGCTGCCCGGACATCTGCCCTACCACTCTGACGATGCTCGGAGGGCTCGAGAAAGCCCTTGAGGACCTGCCCGCCCTGGAACGACCACAAATCGTCTTCGTTTCTGTCGACGCTGAACGCGATACGCCGGAACGCGTGGCCGCCTACGTCCGATTCTTCAGTCCTGCATTCACCGGCCTGACCGGAACCCCCGCTGCCATCGAGACATTTGCGGAAGCCATGCATGTCCCCTACGCCATCACTCCGCTCAAGGACGGTGGCTACACGGTCGATCATTCGAGTGCCCTGTTTCTCGTCGGCCCACAAGCCGAACTGCGAGCGGTGTTCTCCGCTCCCCATGACGCGAAGCTCCTGGCCACGGACTATCGTCGTATCGTGGATCGCAAAGCCCTTTCCCCGTAAGGACCGGCCGTGTCTGCGAGTTTCCAGGATCGCGCCTTTGCGCTGTTGCAGTTCGCTATTCCCAAGCATCTGCTGTCGCGATTCATCTACCACCTGATGCGGAGCCGCGTTCGCTGGCTGAAGAATCTGCTGATCAGTGGCTTCGTGCGCGGCTACACGGTGAACATGAAAGAAGCGACGGCCCCCGATCCCCTGTCCTATCCCAGTTTCAATGCGTTCTTTACGCGGGCGCTCAAAGACGGGGCGCGGCCTCTCGACCGTGACGCAGACAGCATCGTCAGCCCGGTCGATGGCACGGTCAGTCAATGCGGGGCGATCGAGGGCGACGCGATCATCCAGGCCAAGGGGCGTCACTATTCCGTGACGGAGCTCCTCGGCGGCGATGCCACTGCGGCCGCAAGGTTCCGGGGTGGCCAGTTCGTCTGCATATACCTTGCGCCCTACAACTACCATCGCATGCATATGCCCGTAGCCGGCACGGTCTCGCGAACGATCTATGTGCCGGGAGAACTTTTCAGCGTTAACGCAGCCACTGCACGCGCCGTCCCTCGACTGTTTGCGCGCAATGAGCGCGTCATCTGCGAGTTCGCGACCACCGCGGGCAAGCATGCGCTGGTGATGGTGGGAGCCCTGTTCGTAGGCAGCATCGAGACGGTCTGGAATGGCGAGATCAATCCACCTCCCCGCTCGCGCACGGGAGTGCATTCACTCGCCAACGGGCAGGGTCTCGCGTTGCCAAGGGGTGCTGAAATCGGCCGGTTCAACATGGGATCCACCGTCGTGCTGCTGTTCGAGCCTGGCAGAATCGAATGGAGCCGGACGCTGACCGCAGGCGCGGTGGTGCGCATGGGTGAACAGATCGGAATGACCCTCCTGGCCGCCGAACTACCATGATCGAGTGGCGACCGTCGGCCACTCGCGAGACCTTGCAGCACCGAGCGGAGTTGCTCGGGATCGCGCGGGATTACTTTGCAGTCACAGGCGCCCTGGAAGTCGAAACGCCAACCCTCAGCCGGACGTGTGTAACGGATGTGCACCTCGCGAGCGTGTCTGCCACTGTCTGTGACCACCGCTATTTTCTGCACACTTCACCCGAGTATGCGATGAAGCGATTGCTCGCGGCCGGCGTTGGCGACATCTGGCAAGCTGCAAGGGTCTACCGGGATGGAGAGTCGGGCCGCCTTCACTGTCCCGAATTTACGCTGCTCGAATGGTATCGGCTCGGCATGGACCATCATGCACTCATGCATGACGTCGAAACCCTGGTGCTCGAAATGCTGCAACCCACTCGGGTGCTGTCGCCGTCTGCAAGGCTGAGCTATGCGGAAGCGCTGCAATTTCACGCAGGTCTGGATGTCTTTACCGCGTCATCGGCTGACATTGCTGGTCGTTTGCAGCAGGCGGGCATCGATGTCCCGGCCGGCCTCGAGTCGGATCGCGATGGGTGCCTTGATTTGCTGATGAGCACGGTTGTCGGACCGCAACTTGGGTCTGACCGTCTGACCTTCATCTATGACTACCCGGCGTCGCAGGCTGCGCTGGCGCAAGTGCGCGGCCCCGTTGCCTCCCGTTTCGAGCTGTATCTCGACGGCATCGAGCTCGCCAATGGCTTTCATGAGCTTGGGTCAGCGGCGGAACAGCGCCAGCGGTTTGAGCAGGATATTCGCACCCGGAAGCAGCGTGACCTGCCCCCGGTCACCATGGATGAACGCTTCCTTGCGGGCCTGGAACAGGGCTTGCCGGACTGCGCGGGTGTTGCTCTCGGCTTCGATCGGCTGCTGATGTGTGCGCTGAGGCTGCGCCACATCGACGAAGCACTGACCTTCCGCTTCGAAACTGTCTGACAGTCAACCCTTGGCGCGGGCGATGTATTCGCCGGTGCGGGTATCGACGCGGATGAGCTCGCCCTCGTTGATGAACAGCGGCACTCGAACTGTCGCACCAGTCTCAAGTTTCGCGGGCTTACCACCACCCGTGGCCGTATCGCCCCGCAGTCCCGGATCGGTTTCGACAATCTTGAGTTCGACATGCGCAGGTGCAGTCACATTGAGCGGCACACCGTTCCACAGCATGACAGTGCAGTTCATGCCATCCTTGAGCCAGATGGCGGAATCACCCATGGCCACCTTGTCAGCCGTGAACTGCTCGAAGGTGTCGGGCACCATGAAATGCCAGAACTCGCCGTCCGCGTACAGATACTGCATTTCGCTTTCGACGACATCCGCGGCTTCGACGGTATCGCCGGACTTGAAGGTGCGTTCGATGACCCGGCCGCTCTTGAGGTTGCGAACACGAACGCGGTTGAATGCCTGCCCCTTGCCGGGCTTGACCATTTCATTCTCGAGAATGGCGTACGGGTCATTCTCGAGGAGAATCTTTACGCCGGGCTTGAATTCGTTCGTGCTGTAGCTGGCCATCTGGCACCGTTACCGTTATATAAGTCCGAGGCACTTCAGGAGGACTCGCATAGTGACGGTGACCTCAGGTCCCCGCAAAGGGCGCACATGATAGCCGCAACCTCCCTCTCAAACCAGCCGCACACCCCGTCCCGCTGGCAGCAGGTCATGGCGGATGCCATCACGGACCCCCGCGAGCTGCTGACCTTGCTTGGACTTGGATCCGAGCTTCTTCCCCAGGCGCTGGCCGCAACCCGGGACTTTCCGTTGCGCGTCCCTCGGGGGTTCGTTGCGCGAATGCGCCACGGCGATCCCCGCGATCCGCTGCTGCTGCAGGTGCTGCCTGCGGGCGCCGAGCTGTTATCGCCGGCGGGGTATGGCACCGATCCCGTAGGTGATCTTGCAAGCCGCCAGGTCCCGGGACTGCTGCAGAAGTACGCGGGCCGGTCGCTGCTGATCGCAACGGGTGCCTGTGCAATCCACTGCCGTTACTGCTTTCGTCGTCACTTTCCGTATGAAGAGGAATCGGCAAGCAGCCACGCCTGGCAGGGCGCGCTCGACCACTTGGCCGCAGATTCCACGGTGCAGGAAGTGATCCTGAGTGGTGGCGACCCCTTGAGCCTCAGTGACCGGCGCCTTACGCAACTGACCGACGCCCTGCAGACGATCCCGCACATCCGCCGCTTGAGGATCCACACTCGCCAGCCGGTCGTTCTGCCGGAACGAGTCGATACAGGACTGCTCGAGTGGCTGGGACGTGTGCAGTTGCAGAAAGTCGTGGTGCTGCACGTCAACCACGCGCAGGAGATCGATGCCGCAGTCGCTCAAGCCTGTCGCGATCTCGCGGGTACCGGTACGACCCTGTTGAACCAGTCGGTGCTGCTGGCGGGCATCAATGACACGGTCGAAGCACTGGCTTCCCTGAGCGAAGCCCTGATTGGTGCGGGAGTGCTACCGTATTATCTTCATGTCCTCGACCGGGTGTGTGGCGCATCACACTTTGATGTGGAGGAAAGCGTAGCGTGCGCTCTCGTTGCAGAGCTCGTCGAGCGCATGCCGGGATATCTGGTGCCCAGACTCGTTCGCGAGACGCCAGGGATGCCTTCCAAGACTCCGGTCACGAAGTAGCCACCGGCGGGCCTGTAACATTGAGGCGCCCGAGCGGCAACAGTCAATCCTGAGGACGTGAAAATTGGCGGAGCAAAGCGCAGTCCCGATGATCGTCCTGACCAGGTCCCAGGACCACGTCGAAGCGATCAACAGCACCCTGCGCAATGCAGGTCATGCCGTGCATTGCAGCTGGATTCGCGACCTCCACGACCTGGGCGATGCGCTCAACCAGATCAACGCTGAAATGCTGATCGCCGTCATCGGCACGGATCCCGCGGAACTTGCCACGATCATGCATGTTCGCGACCAGTACGCACCCGAAGTGCCGGTCATCATCGCCGCGGACAAGGTCGATGAAGAATCGATGGCGCAGGCGATGCAGCAGGGTGCACGCGACATGGTGACGCTGGGACACCGTCAGCGGCTGCAGTCCGTTGTGTCGAGAGAGCTGCGTGCCTTCCGCCTCGAACGCGCACTCAACTCGACTCTCGCCTCCGCAAGGGAATCCCGCGAGCAACTCAAGGCCTTCATGACCGGCTCGGCAGATGCGATCGCCCATGTCCAGGAAGGCATCGTGGTCGATGTGAACCCGGCCTGGCTGGAGCTGTTCGGCTATCCGGATGCCAATGCAATGACCGGCCTGCCGCTCATGGATACGTTTGATCACGAAGCACAGAGTGCACTCAAGGGAGCGCTGGTAGCCTGCCTGCAGGGCAAATGGACGAATCATTCACTCAAGGCAAACGGTGTCTTGAGCGATGGGTCCGCGGTGGCGCTTGAACTGGACCTGTCGCGCGCGGAATTCGACGGCGAACCCGCCGTTCGCGTATGCGTGCCGGTACGCAAGCGAGACGTCGAGGCACTGGATGAGCAACTGACGCAAGCCGTTGAACGCGACGCTGCTACCGGCCTGCTCCAGCGAAAGTACTTTCTGGAGCATCTGCAACTGGCGTTGAGTCGTCCCATCAAGGGCGGCGTCCGCCAGATGCTGCTCATAGAACCCGACCGCTTTACCAGCATCGCCGACGATATCGGGCCGCTGGCCATCGACGACTTCATGTCGCAGCTGGCGGGTCTGCTCAAGGAGCAGCTGCACCCCCAGGACATCGTCGGTCGCTTTGGCGAAGGCAGCTTTATTGCGTTGCTGGAGCGAGGCACGCCGCGCGACGTGGAAGTCTGGGCAGCAAGCCTCATTCGCAAGATCAAGGACCACCTGTTCAGGATCCGGGACAAGTCCATCACCTGCACCTGCTCGGTTGGCATAGGCCTCATGGGAGCGCGGGTGACTGATCCGGCGGGCCCCATCAAGGATGCGGTCCAGGCAAGGGCACGCGCTTTCGAGGGTGGAGGCGACCAGGTCAATGTGGTCGACCACACCGATGACGATACCAAGCAGGAAGCCAGCGACAGGATCTGGGTGCGGCTCATCAAGTCGGCGCTCATGGAGAACCGGTTTCGTCTCGTGCAGCAGCCGATCGCAAGCCTGCTGGGCGAAGAGAAATCGATGTTCGACGTTCTGGTCCGCATGATCGACGAAGGCGGACGCGAAGTCCTGCCGTCAGAATTCATTGCGGCGGCGGAGCGCAACGACCTCATGAAGAATATCGATCGCTGGGTGGTGGGCGCTTCCATGTCGCTGTGTGCAAACCGACCCATTGAACGGCTGTTCGTGCGCTTATCCAGGGATTCGGTTATCGACCGGTCGCTGTCGCAATGGCTCTCAAATCAACTCAAGGCCACGCGCATCGACCCGGAACGGATTGTCTTCCAGATCAGCGAGGCTGTTGCGACCAGGCACCTGATTGAGGCCGCGGAGTTTGCAACGACGATGCGCGCATCCGGATTCAGATTTGCAGTTGAGCACTTTGGCGCCGGCCGTGACTCGCTGCAGCTGCTCGAGCGCCTGCCGCTCGACTACGTCAAGATCGACGGCACCCTGATGCAGGGCCTGGCCGCCGATCAGGGACTGCAACAGCGCGTCAAGTTGCTGGTCGATGGCGCCAAGGCGAAACAGATCTCCACGATCGCAGAACGCGTCGAGGATGCCAACACGATGGCCGTGCTATGGCAACTCGGCATCGAATTCCTGCAGGGTTACTTCGTCAACGAACCCGAACAGGTCGTGCTCGGATAGAAAAGCGGAAGGCGCGGACGCGAGCGGCCTCGAACACCGCGGACACTCGTGACGCGTCAGGCGACGGCCTTCACACACCGTCGCCGAAGCATTGGCCCCGGGCCCTGAGCGTCAGTACTTCAAGCGAACCTACCCGGCTACTTGCCGCCGAGCTTCACCCCGACAACCCCGTTTTCGTCCGGTCGGATTGCGGTTGTTCTCGTTGCAGATGTACTCACTCGGCAACAGCGTTAATTCCCCGTGGTCGGGATGCTTGCCGGGATCCCTGGGGGGGCGCCCGCACCATCCCGAGCGCGCGCAGCCGTGGTGTAATCCTTGTATTGCTTCTTGATGACCCACGGTGCCTTGAAGGCTTTGGGATCAGTCAGGGTGAATTCGGTTTCCAGCGTGTCGTCATCCACAGCCGGATGCGTTCGTCGATTCGCATCAAATCGGAATGCGGCACGCCCTTGATGTTGGTGCTGGTCTTCATGCCCGCTGTTTCCACTACCAGCGTGTCGCCTTCCCATCGCCCGACCGAAAGTCCTCCGAATGACGGATTCAGGTCCTCCAGCGGCGGGATAGTCCGCCCGTCCAGGAAAATGCGCCGGGGCGGATCCACGCCTTCCGGAAGCACGTAGATGGTCTTTTCCGTGACTATGATTTCCATCGGAAAAAGGCCATCATGGTTTCGGGCATACCGGTGGGCAGACACAGTGTCGAAGCGTCGACCAACGGCTTGCCTTCCGCCTCGCCTTTGGCCATCGCTGCCATACGGGCCTTGTAGCGCGCGTCGTACTCCGGCTGCAGCACCACTTTGTTGCAGGCTCACCCGAGCTTGACGCCCGGATCGAAGCTGAAGGCTGAACGGGAACTCGCCCAGAGCCCCGAGATATCCCGTGCACCACGCAGTTTGTGTCGCGGCGTCGGCTGACTGTGCACATCCGACGAGCAGCGCACATACCGCAGCGAGCGCCGAGTCCAGCGGCTCGAGTGGGACAACATGCTGGTTTTCATCGAAATCTCCGGAACGACAGGGAAGAGCGGAAATCAGTTTACGATTCACGTGCTCAACATGCGGCCATCCGCGAGCGTGGCGCTCACCAGCGCGCCGCCCGGCGTACCGTTACGCAACGGATTCATCACGACCGTCACCTTGTCTCCGGGCTTGAGCCTATTGAACTTCCAGCCTGCACCCTCAGCACGCGGAGGTTGACGCGTCTCGATGCTGTACTGCTTCGGTCCCTCTGGCGTCACGACCATCACCTCGATCCAGGCGTGGGGATTGGTCCATTGGAACTCCTTCACCGTGCCTTCGATCGTGGTCGTCTTGGTCATGTCGAACATGGAGAAAGAATGGTGCGCCCCGGCGACCCCGGTAAAGCCGAACGCGCCTGCACAACGGCTGCGAGAGCGACCTTGCGGCTCGAGTGAGACAATCGAGCCTGCGTGACTTCATTGCGAAACCCTCTTCAGCCTGTCTGCTGGCGATCTAAGCAGATAACCGCTGACTATTCATGTCTGCTGTCAGGCCGCGAGCTAACTCGCTCGCCGAGCTGTTAACCAACAACACCGTTCTTCTCCTGGCAGATTGCGGTTGTTCTCGTTGCAGACGAGTTCACCTGGCACCAGCTCGGCTCCCTTGTGTTCGGGATGCTTGCCGGGATCCTTGACGCCCCTCATCCGACCGGTTGTAATCCTTGTATTGCCTCGTGATGACCCACGGCGCCTTGAAGGCCTTGGGATCCGTGATGCGTGAACACGATTTCCATCGTGTCGTCATCCAGCAGCCGGATGCGTTCGTTGATCCGCAGTGGCATCGGAATGCGGCACATTCTCGATGGTCGTGCTGGTCTTCAGTCCCGCCGTGTCCACCACCAGCGTGTCGCCTTCCCATCGCCCGACCGACAACCCCAGGAAGGTGGGATCCAGATCGTCCAGCGGCGGGATGGACCGACCGTCCAGGAAAATCCGCCGCAGCGGATCCGTGCCTTCCGTGATCACATAGACGGTCTTTTCCGTAGCTACGATTTCCATCGGAAACATGGCCCGCATCATTGAGGGCATGCCCATGGGCAGACACAGCGTCAAAGGATCGACCATCGGCTTGCCCTCCGCCTCGCCCTTGGCAATCGCTGCCAGGCGGGCCTTGTAGCGCGCGTCGTACTCCGGTTGCAGTTCCACCTTCTGTGGCTCATTGGGCTTGCGGCTCGCATCAAAGTTGAAGCTGAATACGCCATCCCCCCACATCCCCGAAATCTCCCGCGCACCGCGCAGTTTTGTCGCAGCGCCGGCAGGCTGTGCAAAGCCGACCAGCAGCGCACACACCGCAGCGAGCGCGAGTCCAACTGCTCGAAGGGGCACTCTGCTGGCATTGATCGACGTTCTGACTTTCATCGAAGGCTCCGGAAGGGAAGAAGGGCCGAAATCTGTGTGCATTCTGGACGCAGCTCAACGCTCGGTCAACGTGCGGCCATCCGCAATCCTGACGCTCAACAGCGAACCGCCCGGCTCACCGTTACGCAACGGATGCATTTCGACGGTCACCTTGTCTCCGGGCTTGAGCGTATTGAACTTCCAGCCTGCGCTGCCCATCACGCGAACGTTATTTCCCTCGATGCTGTACTGCTTCGGACCCTCGGGCGTCGCGACCACCACCTCGATCAAGGCGTGGGGATTGGTCCACTGGAACTCCTTCACCATGCCCTCGACGGTAGACCTTCCTGGTCATGTCGAACATGGCGATAGGAATGGTGCGCCCCGGCAACCCCGGCAACGCCGAATGCGCCTGCAAGAATGACAGCGAATGCAGCCTTGCGGCCAAGTGAAATGCGAATGGGCTTGTTCGCGCCCTTGCGACTGTACTTCATTGCAGAAATCCCCCTATCCTGGCTCGTGGCGATTCTAAACACATGATGTTGCCAATGGCAACAATGATGATCACGTTTCTGTGTTGCCTGTGGCAACAACTATCCGGCAGCTCTTCAGGTGGCAACAGGACGCTGTGACGAAGCGGAGATCCGGGCGCCTGAAAGTCGCCAGCGAGCCACACGGCTCACGTTTGCGCAAGGGACGCGTCTCGATTGTGACCGCCTCGTTCAGGTCGAACAGAGGCGTAAGGAGTTGCGCCCCGATAAGGCGGAGCGCATTTGCGACAATGGTTGCGAGCGCCGCGACGCGATACTGGCCTTCGCCAAGCTATCGCGTCGCGACCCCGCCTCCGTCGGCTTCAGTACTTCAGCCGGATGCCGACGCGATAGGTCTGGCCGATGGCGTCGTAGTAGGGACTTTGCTGGATGGGGAATGGCGGATGCGCGTCCAGCACATTGTCGACCAATCCGAAAATCTGGACCTTGCTCGCGCCCAGTCCCGAATCGAAGGTGTAGGACGCAGAGAGGTTCCAGACTTCCCCGTGTGGAACCGTGTAGATATTCGCGCTGGTCGCCGTGCCGGGGATTGCCTGGGTGTCGATGGCACCACCGGCGCTGAGACGGGTCTGCACCGATCCGGAGAATCCGCCGCGGTTATAGATCAGCGTGATGTTGCCCTGCCATTGCGGAACACCAATCGTCCCGCCGAACCCCAAGCCTGGCTGGTCGGAGCGGTCAACCTCGCCGAGTTCGTCGATTCGGGTGAGTTCGTGCGTGTAGTTGGCGAATGCCTGGAGCACGATCTGGCCGACGGACAACTGGTGAGCGTAGGCCACCTCGAAATCCACGCCGCTGGTCTGGAACCCGATGAGATTCACGTAGGGGCTGATCACCTCCGTAATGGCTCTCGTAACAGGATTACGCACAATCTGACTGCAGTAGGTCGTTGCCCCGGCCGCGCAACGGTCGATGACTTCCTGGCCACCCAATGCCACGATTTGATCCTCGATCTCGATCTTGTAGTAATCGATGGAGGTCCGGAAGGCGCGGCCCGGTGATTGATAGATCACCCCACCCGTATACGTGGTCCCCAATTCCGGCTCCAGATTGGGGTTGCCGCCGATGAGCGTCGTCGCAAAAGCCGCCTGGGTTCCCAGGATCTTGTCGACCGGAGCAAACGGGGCGCGGGTGTTGGCCGCGTACAGCTCGGCAATGTTGGCAGCGCGAATATCGCGGGAAACCGAACCCCGGAACCGGAGCTGGTCGTTCAGGTCCCAGGTGAGGCCGGCCTTCCAGCTGGGTACCCCGCCAGAGGTCGAATAGTCCGTGTAGCGCGCTGCGAGATCGAGGTCCACCGCTTTGGCAAAGGCGGCATCCTTGAACAGTGGCGTGACGACTTCGGCGTAGACCTCCTGGACATCGATGCTGCCATTCGTCGGTTGAAATGTGGCTGAAACGCTATTGGGATCCTTGGCAAGCGCGTCAGCATCCTGGAAGAGTTCTTCCTTGCGCCACTCCACACCGGTTGCCAACACCACCGGACCGGTGCCGAGCTGGAAGAGCTCGCCGTTCAGGTTGGCCGCAGCCACTTGCTGGGTTGATTCGGTCAGGACCCAGCCATCTTCCGTGACGTAGTCGCGGGCCGCCTGGGTTGATGCGCCGGAGCCGAATATGTTGAAGGGCACGCAACCATTGTTGGGGTTGGTGAGCGTTGAACGGCAGATGGGCTGACCGTTCGGACCGGTTACCACGTCGATCGCATTTTGCCAGAAAATATCTATCCGCCGGTTGCGGGAATGTGTCTTCTCTTCGTTGAACCCGTACTGGTAATAGGTATCCCACGTCCAGTTGCCTTTGCCGCCAAGGTCGCCATCCAGGCCGACTACGTAGCGCTGTGTGTCGTTGGGAATAGTCGAGTGGTAGTAGCCGATGTCGTCGTTGTATCGCCCGAGAAACACGGCATTGACGCCCGCTGCCTGCATCTGACTGCGCAGCGCGGCCGGCATGAAGGGGTTTTCCGTGCGACCGATCACCGTTCCGGCGACCGCCGCAAACGGGGCGCCCGCCGGTGGAATCGGGCGGCCGGCCGCGCCGAAATCCCGCGGCGCGGCACCAGTCATTTCGACCTTGACCTGTGCGAGTGACACCTCAACGAATGCATTCAGGTTGTCAGTCAGCTCGTAATCGACGTGCGTGAGGCCGCTGTAGCGCTGGACCGGTGACTTCAGTTCCGGTGACTCCTGTGGGAGTGCGAACGTTTCACCGCCGATCATGGTGGACACCGAATCGCTGGCCGTACTGGAACGGTCGTGTCGAACCGTCGGGGTTGAAGGTGAGGCCGAGCAGCGCCTGCGCAGCGGGATTGGGGGGACCGAGGGGTAACCCGGTGATGACGCTGCCAGAAGCCATGTTCGCCCACCGCCAGTCATTGGTGAATATGCGGGCAGGGAGCCCGTTGGCGGGTTGGACCCCATTCACCCAGGTGTTGTCGACGGAACCCCGGTCCTCATTCCATCCCCGAATTGCCATGGGGGCGAGACCTTCGCTGTCGGAGAATTCCCCGCCGATCATGAAGTGACCCCGTTCGCCCGCGAAGCTCGTGCCGCCGGCGACACCGAACATGTAGTTCTCGTCGTCACCCCTTTCGCTGATGCCGTACTGGGCGGTCGTCTCGAAGCCCTGCATTCTGTTCTTGAGGATCAGGTTGACCACGCCGGCGACGGCATTGGATCCCCAGGCAGCGGACGCGCCGCCCGTCACCACTTCGGCACGTTCGACCAGGATGGTGGGTATCAGTGAGAGGTCGACCTGACCTGTTGTCGCAGTAGCCACATGTCGACGGCCGTTCACCAGGGCAAGCGTGCGCACGCTACCGAGACCTCGCAGGTCAGCATGGGTCTGCGCGATACCGTTGGTCGGGAAGACGGTGTTGGTCGTCGGACTGGATGTCTGGCGGAAAGCAGGCAGCTCGTTCAGCGTATCGCCGATGCTGAGGGGCGCGCGGCGCTCGATCTCAACTGCGTCCAACACTGTGGTCGGGGTGGGTGCGGTGAAACCGGAGCGCGCAACACGCGATGCGGTAACCACGACTTCCGCGAGCGGATCGCCTGCAACCTGCGAAGCAGGTGCTTGCGCGTACGCGACGGGCTGGCAACCGTGAGTGCACCCAGCGCCCAACATCCGCCCACTGAACGGGCTCCCGCGCCTGCATCAACATCTTTCTATGCGAATTCTTCATTCTCATCGTGCCTCCCCTGGGTTGCCGCCGCTGACGTTCGAGGACGGTCCCTTAGTTATTGGTTATTTGAAGTCCGGATTTCGTTTGCGATGCTTTCACTCAACTGGTATGAAATCATTGACTGGAAATTCGCGCCAGGCCCGGCTACTCGCCGCCGACCTGCATGCTGACAACACCGTTTTCGTCTACCGGATTGCGGTTGTTCTCGTTGCAGACGATCTCGGCTGACACCAGCTCGGCTCCCTTGTGTTCGGGATGCGTGCCCGTGCTCTTGGTATGGTTGGTCAGCGGGCCACCTGTGTCGTAGTCCTTGTACTGCCTCGTCACGACCCACGGTGCCTTGAAGGCTTTGGGATCCGTCATGGTGAACACGATTTCCAGCGTGTCGTCATCCAGCAGCCGGATGCGTTCGTTGATCCGCATGGCATCGGAATGCGGCACATCGTCGATCGTAGTTCTGATCTTCACTCCCGCCGTATCCACCACGAGCGTGTCACCTTCCCATCGCCCTACTGAATAGCCTGCGAAGGACGGCTCCAGGTCATCCAGCGGCGGGATGGACCGTCCGTCCATGAAAATGCGCCGAAGCGGATCCCAGCCTTCCGGGAATACGTACACGGTCTTTTCCTTGACCACGATCTCCATCGGAGCAAAGCCCAGCATGGTTCCGGGCATGCCGGAAGGCAGACACAGGGTCGATGCGTTGGCCAACGGCTTGCCCTCCGCCTCACCCTTGGCAAGTGCCGCCAGGCGGGCCTTGTAGCGTGCGTCGTACTCCGGCTGCAGCACCACTTTCTGCGGCTCACCGCGCTTGAGCGTCGGGTCGAAGGTGAGACGGAACGGGAACTGCACCCAAAGCCCCGAGAAATCCCGCGCACCGCGCAACTTTGTTTCCGCGCCGGCTGACTGTGAAAATCCGACCAGCAGCACACACACCGCCGCGAGCCCCAGTCCAACGGCGCTGGCCCACCACTTACGGGCTGTCACCACTGCAGGGACGGAGGAAATCACGGAGGGCCACCTGGGCCCGGACCACCTGCGCCACCTGGACCCGGACCACCCGGACCACCTGCGCCTGGGGGTGGACCCCCTTTTCCACTCAGCGTGCGGCCATCCGCGAGCGTGGCGCTCACCAACGAGCCGCCCGGCGCACCGCTGCGGAACGGATTCATCACGACCGTCACCTTGTCTCCGGGCTTCAGCGTGTTGAACTTCCAGCCTGAGCGCTTCAGCACGTTGAGGTTGACTGTCTCAATGCTGTACTGCTTTTCACCCTCGGGCGTCGCGACCATCACCTCGATCCAGACGTGAGGATTGGTCCACTGAAAATCCTTCACGGTGCCCTCGACGGTGACCATCTTGGTCTGATCGAACATGGCGAAGGAGTGGTGCGCCCCTGCAACCCCGGCAAAGCCGAAGGCACCTGCGAGAATGGCTGCGAGCGCCGCCCGGCGGCTGCGGATGAGTCGAATTGACGTGTTCGCACACTTGCGGATGTACTTCATTGCAGAATCCCCTCTGTCCTGTCTCGTGGCGACGTTAAAGCCGACACTGAACTGAAATGAAACTCGTTAAATCGCAACGGCTCGAGCCGGTTTTCGTGCCCGGCGCAACTACTTGCTGCCGGACTTCGCACCAACAGCTCCGTCGCGGGCAACTCCACTGGCATCTGGCAGATTGCGGTTGTTCTCGTTGCAGACGAGTTCACCCGGTACCAGCTCGGCTCCCTTGTAGTCCGGATACGGGCCGTGGTCCTTGACCATCGCGTTGTGAGCCTTGTACTGCCTCGTGATGACCCACGGCGCCTTGAAGGCCTTGGGATCCGTGATGGTGAACGCGATTTCCAGGGTGTCGTCATCCAGCAGGCGGATGCGTTCGTTGATCCGCATGGCATCGGAATGCGGCACATTCTCGATGGTCGTACTGGTCTTCAGTCCCGCCGTGTCCACCACCAGCGTGTCACCTTCCCATCGCCCTACCGACAACCCCAGGAAGGTGGGATTCAGATCGTCCAGCGGCGGGATGGGCCGCCCGTCCAGGAAAATGCGTCGTAGCGGATCCGTGCTTTGCGAGATCACGTAGACGGCCTTCTGCGTTGCGACGATTTCCATCGGGAACATGGCCCGCATCATTGTGGGCATGCCCATGGGCAGACACAGCGTCAAGGGATCGGCCAACGGCTTACCCTCGGCATCGGCCTTTGCAATCGCCGCAAGGCGGGCCTTGTAGCGCGCGTCGTACTCCGGCTGCAGCTCCACCTTCTGCCCCTCATTGGGCTTGCGGCTCGCGTCGAAGTTGAAGCTGAACACGGCATCCGCCCACATCCCCGAGATGTCCCTCGCACCACGCAATTTTGTCGCGGCGTCGGCTGACTGCACATATCCGATCAGCAGCGCGCACACCGCAGCGATACCCAATCCAACGGCTTGAGTGGACAATCTGCTGGCGTTCATCGAAGTTCCTGGCTTTCATAATGTCTCCGGAGAATGAGGATGGCGGCAATCAGCGTCCGTCAGTGCTCGCGCAACGTGCGGCCATCCGGAAGCTTGACGGTCGCGAGCGAGCCACCCGGTTCACCGTTGCGCAAGGGATGCATCTCGACGGTCACCTTGTCCCCGGGTTTGAGCGTATTGAACTTCCAGCCTGCGTTGGCCATCACGCGGAGGTTGTTGCCCTCGATGCTGTATTGCTTTGGACCCTCGGGTGTCGAGGCCATCACCTCGATGAAGGCGTGAGGATTGGTCCACTGGTACTCCTTCACCGTGCCTTCGAAGGCGACCGTCTTGGTCATGTCGAACATGGCATAGGAATGGTGCGCCCCTGCAACCCCGGCAATGCCGAGCGTACCTGCGAGAATGGCTGCGAGCGCCGTCTGGCGGTTCAGTGAAAGCAAAATGGGCTTGTTCACGCCCGTGCGAGTGTTCTTCATTTCAGACCCCCCTGTCCTGTCTCGTGCCGAGTTTATACACAAATTGTTGCCTGTGGCAACAATTAAACTTGCAACGCTCCGTGCCGCCAGATAGTGCCAGTCCCGGCTACTGGCCGCCGAGCTGAAGACCCACTACACCACTTTCGTCGGTCAGATTGCGGTTGTTCTCGTTGCAGACGATCTCATTCGACTCCAGCTCCAATCCCTTGTGTGCGGGATGCGATCCGGGGTCCCTGTCCTTGTTGCCCATAAGGGCCATGACGTTGTAATCCTTGTATTGCTTCGTGATGACCCACGGTGTCTTGAAGGCTTTGGGATCCGTCAGCGTGAACACGATCTCCAGCGTATCGTCATCCAGCAGACGGATGCGCTCGTTGACTCGCAGTGCATCCGAATGCGGCACATCATCGAGAGTCGTCCTGGTTTTCACTCCCGCCGTGTCCACCACCAGCGTGTCACCTTCCCATCGCCCTACCGAATAGCCCGCGAAGGAGGGCTCCAGCTCGTCCAGCGGCGGGATGGACCGCCCGTCCAGAAAAATTCGCCGCGGTGGATCCGTCCCTTCCGCGAACGCGTAGACGGTTTTTGCCGTCACTACGATCTCCAGCGGGAAAAAGGCCATCATGTTTACAGGCATTCCCATGGGCAGACACAGCGTCGAAGCGTTGGCCAACGGTTTGCCCTCCGCCTCACCCTTGGCAAGCGCTGCCAGCCGGGCCTTGTAGCGTGCGTCGTACTCCGGCTGCAGCTCCACCTTCTGCAGCTCACCACGCTTGACGCTCGGGTCAAACGTGAGGGCAAACGGGGATTGCGCCCAAAGCCCCGAGATCTCCCGTGCACCGCGCAGTTTTGTCGCGGCGTCGACTGACTGTGCAACTCCGACCAGCAGCGCACATACCGCGGCGAGCCCCAATCCAAAAGCTTGAGTGGGCAACCTGCTGGTGTTCATCGAAATCCTGACCTTCATCCAGGGAACCTCTGCACAGGTTTCGCGGCCGCGACGTAGAGCCATTTCGTTCAGGGCAAGGCGCGCCGACCGCTGTGTACGCTCGCGGCGGATTCGGCTACTTGCCGCCGACCTTCATGCCAACCACGCCGTTTTCATCTACCGGATTGCGGTTGTTCTCGTTGCAGACAACCTCAGTAGACACAAGCTCGGCTCCCTTGTAATCGGGATACGTGCCGTGATCCCTGGAATTACTGTCGATCGAACCGCCTGGGGCGCCTGGGCCTCCACCTGGGCCACCCAGGCCGCCTGGGCCACGCATGTCGTACGCCTTGTATTGCCTTGTTACGATCCATGGTGCCTTGAATGCCTTGGGATCCGTCATGGTGAACACGATTTCCAGCGTGTCGTCATCCAGCAGCCGGATTCGTTCGTTAATCCGCATGGCATCGGAATGCGGTACATTGTCGATGGTTGTTCTGGTCTTGACTCCCGCGGTGTCCACCACCAGCGTGTCACCTTCCCAGCGCCCCACGGAATAACCCGCGAAGGTAGGCTCCAGCTCGTCCACCGGCGGGATCGAACGTCCGTCCATGAAAATGCGCCGAAGTGGATCCCAGCCGTCCGCGAACGCATACACGGTCTTTTCAGTGACGACGATCTCCAGCGGAAAAAAGGCCATCATGTTTCCCGGCGAACCGGCGGGCAGGCACAGCGTCGAAGCGTTAGCCAATGGCTTACCCTCCGCCTCGCCCTTGGCCATCGCTGCCAGACGGGCTTTGTAGCGCGCGTCGTACTCCGGCTGCAGCTCCACCTTCTGTAGCTCACCACGCTTGACGCTCGGGTCGAAGTTGAGGCCGAACGGGTGCTGTGCCCAAAGCCCCGAAATCGCCCGCGCATCGCGCAGTGTTGTCGCAGCGTCGACTGACGGTGCAACTCCGACCAGCAACGCACACACCGCGGCGAGCCCAAGCCCAACTGCTTGAGTGGGCAACCTGCCGGGTTTCGTCGAAGTGCTGACTTTCATCGAAGTCTCCGAAGGGAAAGGAGGCAGGAAATCAGCGCCGATCAATGCTCGCGCAACGTGCGGCCATCCGGAAGCTTGATGGTCGACAGCGAGCCACCCGGTTCACCGTTGCGCAAGGGATGCATCTCGACGGTCACCTTGTCCCCGGGTTTGAGCGTATTGAACTTCCAGCCTGCGTTGGCCATCACCCGGAGGTTGTTGCCCTCGATGCTGTATTGCTTTGGACCCTCGGGTGTCGAGGCCATTACCTCGATGAAGGCGTGAGGATTGGTCCACTGGTACTCCTTCACCGTGCCTTCGAAGGCGACCGTCCTGGTCATGTCGAACATGGCATAGGAATGGTGCGCCCCTGCAACCCCGGCAATGCCGAGCGTACCTGCGAGAATGGCTGCGAGCGCCGTCTGGCGGCTTCGGATAAGTCGAATGGCCAGGTTCGCGCCCTTGCTGATGTGCTCCATTGCAGCCCCCTTCCTGTCTCGCGGCAAGTCCAAACACATAACGCGGCAGTTCTTCGCATCCGCATCCTGGATGCAGACAATTTCTTCTATCGCCACCCGCCTCTCGACCACATCAGGATCAACGGCGGCGATGGATGGTGCGCCAGCGCAGGTGCACCATCCATCACGAGCAATGCGTATCCTCAGAAATTGAAGCGCAGCGTTACGCCATACTCCTGCGGCCGGGCAGGATCGCGTTCAAGGGAACCCGGACCATCCGAGAAGTTGATGCCACCGATCAGGTAGTACTCATCGGTCAGGTTGGTGCCGAACACCGCGAGACTCCAGCTATCGTTGGGAGCGACGTACTGCACCTGGGCATTTACGACACTATAGGACGGCAACGTCGCAAAAGTGTTTCGCAAGACGGTACTGCGAACCTGTCCACCCACGCGTAGTTGACGTTAGTGACGATCCGACCCCCGTTGGAAATCGGCAGGGCGTAGCGGACACCGGCCGTGTACTTGTTCTTGGGCGACTGTTGCATATCGTCATCGAGGGACAGAAGGCCGGCCGCCAGGATGACAGGATCGATGCGGGTGTATTTGCCGTCAAGGTACGCAACCGAAGCGTCCAGCAACCATCGGTCGGTCGCAGCAAACTGCATCTCCAGTTCACCTCCCTTGATTTCCGCATCGCCGGCGTTGTACGTAAAGGGGATGCCGATCGGGCTCAGTGCATTGAACTGGACCTCAGTCCAGTCGGTGTAGAACAGGGTCGGATTGATTCGGAGCCGCCTGTCCATGAACTCCATGCGGGTGCCGAGTTCATAGGTCCACGCCGTCTCCTGCTCGAAGGGCGTCAAGACGTTTGCTGGTCTGGGAAACAGACTTACGACCTGCGTTCCACCAGCCCGGAAGCCCTTGGAGGCTTTCGCGTAAATCATCAGATCCGGATTCGCCTGGAAATTCATACCGACGTAGGGAGAGGTATCGGTGAATGTGTCACTTGAGGTAAGCGGGAACGCGGTCGGGACCTGGTTCAGATAGGGTGGAAACTCCTCAAAGTCGACTTGTTCGGAGCTGTAGCGCACACCCAGCGTGCCGGACAGACGGTCTGTCAGATCATAAGTACCCTGCGCGTAGACGGCGTAGGCCTCCGACGTGAGGTCGCTGATCGCACCACCGCGGTCGGGCTGGCCCAGCTGGCCGGGTATAGACGAGCCTTTCGCGATCTTGAATGTGCCGATATCCGTATGACGAACTTCGTTGTAGTAATAAAAACCGGTCGTCCAGTTGAATCGGTCTCCAAAAGATCGTCCTGACAGACGCAGCTCTTCGGTAAAGAGCCTGGTCTGGTTGCCGTTCGTAGTTGAGATAATGCTCAGCGGCACGCCATCGATGTCGGTGCTGTTGTCTGTGGCCGACTCGCTGTATGCGGAAATCGAAGTCAGCGTAAGATTGTCAGTGAAATTGTAGGCAATCGTGCCTTGGGCAGCTTCGTATTCGAACTTGAAAAAGTCCGGGTCGTTGAGGCCGTCAAGCTGGTAATTCGAGTCCGAGACAAGCGACGAGTTGTACGGCTGCGTTTCGAAAATATACGGCAGCGGAAACGGAAATTGTCCCGTGGCGATGCGCACGAGGGTCGAGTTGGGACTGACACCGACCACACTGAATGCTCGCCCGTTACCCTTCTGCTTGAGAATCTCCCCTTTAACGTCGATGCTGAGGTTGTCAGTCGGAGTCCAGCGAACCTGCAGACGGCCCTGCTTGGTGTCATCGGAGCCGCGGTCAACATTGTTCAGGTCGTCATGCACGAAGCCATCGCGCTCCCTGGAACCGGCTGATATGCGCACGGCAACCGTATCGCTCAAGGGAGCGTTGAGCGCGCCGCTGAAATCCGCGCGGTTGAAATTGCCGCCAGTCCCCTCGACAAACCCGCTGACACCTTCAGTGCTTGGCTTGACCGAGATGTACTGGACCGCGCCGGCAATGGTATTGCGGCCGAACAGCGTGCCCTGTGGACCACGCAGCACCTCCACTCGCGCGACATCAAACAGGCCCAGCAGATTGCCCGTACTTGACGGGAAGTACACGTCATCGACGTAGAGACCCACTGCGGGCGACGACACGGGGGAATCCACACCCATGCCGCGAATCGCATAGCCGCCCGCCGTTCCGGCCGCGCCTCCCCGGCTGCCCACCTGCAGGTTCGGGGTAAATGTGCCGACCTCGAGCATCGAGTTGATTCCTCGCTC
Organism: uncultured Pseudomonadota bacterium; assembly: GCA_963819685.1. Classification (GTDB taxonomy): domain Bacteria; phylum Pseudomonadota; class Gammaproteobacteria; order Steroidobacterales; family Steroidobacteraceae; genus CAIUGU01. The sequence goes on along the minus strand of CAWFXI010000005.1, from coordinate 379,863 downwards.
CTGGAGCACTTCGCCGCTGAACTGCGTGATCGAGACCGGCGTCTTCTGCAGATCGGTCTGCACGCGTTGTGCAGTGACGATGATCTCCTGAAGACCGCTGCTGGCGGGGGCATCTGCCGCAAGCGCAGCGCCTCCATGCAATATGCCGGCTATGGCGGCAGATAAGACAATGCAACCCGACATCGAAGCAATACGATTGTACCCGGCGAACATTTGTGAACCCCCTGCTATGCGTTGTGTTTTGTCGTCACGGCTACCGTGACGCGAACGTTGTGGCCGCGCGAACCTCGTGGCGAGTCTAAACAAACGCCGTTGCCAATGGCAACAATTAATTTAATATCTTAAGTCAACGGCGATCCGGGATGACGGCAACCTGAATGACCCGCGATGAAGCCGTTCCCGGCCACCTTCGATCCAGGCCCGGGCTATTCGCCGCCCAGTTTCGCGCCAACCACGCCGTCTTCGCCCGGCAGATTGCGATTGTTCTCGTTGCAGACGAACTCGGCCGGCACGAGTTCGACTCCCTTGTGATCGGGATGCGTGCCAGTATCCTTGGGAGGAGGTCTGCCGCCCATCCCGAGCATTGCCATCGTGTTGTAATCCTTGTACACCTTTCGTATGACCCACGGTTCCTTGAAGGCTTTTGGATCAGTAATGGTAATCACGTCTTCCAGCGTATCGTCATCCAGAAGCCGGATGCGCTCGGTAATCCGCATGGCATCGGAATGTGGCACACCCTCGAGTTGCGCGCTGGTCTTCACTCCCGCTGTCTCCACCACCAGCGTGTCACCTTCCCATCGCCCTACCGAATAGCCGGCGAAGGAAGGCTCCAGGTCATCCAGCGACGGAATGGACCGCCCGTCCATGAAAATGCGCCGCAGCGGATCCACGCCTTCAGGGAAAATGTATATGGTCTTTGCCGTTACCACGATTTCCATCGGGAAGAAGGCCATCATGGCTCCGGGCATGCCGGCCGGCATGCACAGAGTCACGGAATCGACCAACGGCTTGCCCTCCGCCTCGCCCCTGGCCATCGCTGCCAGGCGGGCCTTGTAGCGCGCGTCATACTCCGGCTGCAGCACCACCTTATGTGGCTCACCGGGCTTGAGGCTCGGGTCGAAGCCAAGGGTGAACGGGGAATTCAGCCAGGGCCCCGAGATATCCCGCGCTTCGCGCAGTTTCGTCGCGGCGTCGGCTGATTGTGTATATCCGACGAGCAGCGCACACACCGCAGCGAACCCCAGTCCAACTGCCCGGATGGGCGACATGCTGACTTTCATCGAAGTCTCCGAAGGGAAGGGATGGCGGAAATCACATTCCAGTAAACGTGCGGCCATCCGCAAGTTTGACGCTCACCAGCGCGCCGCCCGTCGCGCCGTTGCGCAAGGGATTCATCACGACCGTCACCTTGTCCCCGGGTTTGAGCGTATTGAACTTCCAGCCAGCGCCAGTCAGCACGCGGACATTGTGTCCCTCGATGCTGTACTGCTTTTCACCTTCTGGCGTCGAGACCATGACCTCGATCCATGCGTGCGGATTGGTCCACTGGAACTCCTTCACCGTGCCCTCGATAGTGGCCGTCTTGCCCATGTCGAACATGGCGAAAGAATGATGCGCCCCTGCCGCCCCGGAAAAGCCGAGGGTGACTGCGAAAACGGCTGCAAGCGCAGCTTGGCGGCTCAGCGAAAGCAGAATGGGCAGATGCGCGCCCTTGCGGATGTACTTCATTAGTCCCCCCTGTCCGGTACCGCGGCAAGTTTAAACACTTGTTGTTGCCTATGGCAACAATATCATCGGGGGGCGGCTCAACAAATTGCCTTTACCTATCTGCATCAGCCGGATACCGCTGGCATTCGACTCAGACAAGATGCGCGGCAAGCACCAGAGCGTACTGCGCGACCGACTGGCGGTCTGGCCTAGCGACTGGTTCCTGCACGGTAATCGTGCGCCGCAGTGGCTGATTTTGAAGGCGATTTGCGGTTGCTGCGCGCCTTCTTCGCACGCCTTTCGGCAGCGTGTTCGCACAATCTTCTGAATTCATCGGGACCATACTTGGCTGCCGCCCGATAGAGTGTCGCAAGTGCGCGGGTCAATCCTTCCCTCTCGGCGGCCGGCAATACAGACAACCACAGTTCATTGCGTCGTACCGCCTCGGCAACGATCTGGCGATAGACCCGCTTGCCGGCGGTCGTCAGTCGCAGCACGGTTGCGCGCTTGTTCCCCGCATCAGCTTCGCTGGACATAAGACCCTTTCCAACCAGGGCTGACACCGTGCGGCTCGCATGCCCCTTATCGAAATTGCCGGAGATCGTCAGGATCTTGAACGGGCAGCTGTCGACCGAACCGACCATGCCCAGGATGCGGGTTTCGATCAGCTTCATATCAGTGTCACGCTGGATTTCCACTTCAGCTTGCCGTTCTGCGGCCCGGGCTACAACCAGGAACTGGAGTTGCGCCAGCTTGATCAGGGGATCCTGATGGAAATTGTGCTTGTTCATGATTCCTTGTCGCATAACGGTCGCGGCAAATGCAAGTGGGTCCGGCACCGACGCATCGAACGCAAACTAAGCCTGGATATCGACAGCCAGCGGCTCCGCTTCCAGGCGCTCCGCCTTGCGCCAGCCGCGCGGCAACAACGCTCCTCTCTGGGCCCTTTCTCCGCGATAGTCCTTCAGCTCGGCGAACCTGAGCGTCATCTTGCGCTCAGCTGCCCACACTAGCAGATTTTGCCCGGGGGCAACCACGGCGATGGCTGCGAGAAACTCTTCGCGGCTCTCCACCTTGCCCGCTGCCAGCCCGAAGATCTTGTTGCCCTTGCCCTTCGCCAGCTCAGGCAATTCGCTGACAGGGAACACGAGAAGCTTGCCGTCGCTGCTGACTGCGCACAGAAGTGCATTGCCATCTTCGGGTACGGGAGCCGGAATCAGCACACCCGCGCCTTCCGGTACGTTGAGAACAGCCTTGCCTGCACGGTTGCGCGAGTACATCTCTTCGAGCTTGACGACGAATCCATAGCCTGCATCTGACGCCAGCACCCAGCGATCTGCGGGCTCGCCAATCATGACGCCGGCGAATGTAGCTCCATCCGGCGGGTCAATACGGCCTGACAGGGGCTCTCCCTGGCCGCGCGCTGACGGGAGCGTATGCGCCGGCACGCAATAGGTCCTGCCAGTACTGTCGAGAAAAACGGCCTGTTGAGTGCTGCGCCCGCGCGCGCAGGCACGAAACTCATCCCCCGTCTTGTAACCGAGGGCGCGCGGATCGATGTCATGCCCCTTCGCCGCCCGCGCCCAGCCCCGCGTGGACAGTACGACGGTCACGGGTTCCGCGGTCACCAGTTCCGTGGCATCGATAGCCTGCGCTGCAGTGCGCTCAACGATACGCGTGCGACGTTTGTCCCCGAATTCCTCGGCAACCGCCTGCAGCTCGTCCTTGACGAGCTTCTTGAGACGCGCCTTGCTCTTGAGAAGAGCTTCCAGTTCATTGCGTTCCGCCGCCAGCTCGGCCTGCTCGCCGCGGATCTTCATCTCCTCAAGCTTCGCGAGGTGCCGCAATTTGGTCTCGAGGATCGCCTCCGCCTGAATATCCGACAGGCTGAAACGCTCGATCAAAACGGGTTTCGGTTCCTCCTCGCGACGAATGATGCGGATGACCTCGTCAAGATTGAGGTAGGCGATCAGCAGACCGTCGAGGATATGCAACCGGGCCTGAACCTTGTTCAGCCGGAAAGTCAGCCTGCGGGTGACTGTATCCGTCCTGAAAACGAGCCACTCCCCCAGCATCGACTTCAGATCCATCACACGTGGCCGGCCATCGAGGCCGATGACATTCAGATTCACCCGGTAACTACGCTCCAGGTCAGTGGTCGCGAACAGGTGAGCCATGAGCTGTTCGACGTCAACGCGGTTGGAACGCGGCGTGATGACAATGCGGGTCGGGTATTCGTGGTCCGACTCATCGCGGATATCGGCGACCAGCGGCAGCTTCTTGGCGTTGATCTGTGCTGCGACCTGCTCCTGGATGCGCGCTCCCGACACGAGATAGGGCAGTTGCGTAATGACGATCTCGCTCTCTTCCATCTCGTACACGGCGCGGGCCCTGAAGCTGCCGCTGCCGGTCTCGTACATCTGCTTCAGCTCACTGCGGGGCGTCACGATTTCGGCGCCCGTCGGCAGATCGGGCCCCTGCACATGCCTGCACAGCTCGCGCACTGAAACATCCGGCTCGTCCAGCAACCGAATACATGCCGTGACGACTTCACGCAGATTGTGGGGGGGAATATCAGTCGCCATGCCTACCGCGATGCCGGTCGTCCCGTTCAGCAGCAGGTTCGGCACTCTTGCAGGCAGAAGCACCGGCTCCTCGAGTGTGCCATCGAAATTTGGCGACCATTCCACAGTGCCCTGCGCGAGCTCGGACAACAGCAGTGCCGCATACTTCGTCAGCTTCGATTCCGTGTAGCGCATCGCTGCAAAGGATTTCGGATCGTCCGGCGAGCCGAAATTTCCCTGGCCATCGACCAGTGGATAGCGGTAGGAGAATGGCTGCGCCATCAGCACCATCGCTTCGTAACAGGCGGTATCACCGTGGGGATGGAACTTGCCGATCACATCGCCAATCGTGCGCGCCGACTTCTTCGGCTTGGATGCCGCCGACAGGCCGAGTTCGCTCATGGCATAGACGATGCGCCGCTGGACGGGTTTCAGACCGTCGCCCACATGTGGCAGGGCGCGGTCCAGGATGACGTACATCGAGTAGTCGAGATAGGCCTTCTCGGTGAAGGTCTTTAGTGGCTGGCTCTCGATGCCTTCAAAATTGAGCGGGGGCTGAGTGGGATTCATTGGGAATTTGGCTGTGGGCTGTAGGTCCGGGATCAGATTTCTGAAGGTCTCTCGCGCTTCACGGCTCACGGTTCACGGTTCACGTTCTCTCATATCTGCGCGAGATTACCCTTCTGCTCCAGCCAGTCGCGGCGGTCGCCCGCGCGTTTCTTCGCCAGCAGCATGTCCATCATCTGATCAACGTTGTCCGCGGCTTCGATCGTCAGCTGCACGAGTCGCCTCGTCTCGCGTGCCATTGTCGTCTCACGCAACTGCAACGGGTTCATCTCGCCCAGTCCCTTGAATCGCATGACAGTGGGCTTGGCGCGGGGGTTCTCCGCAGCCACTCGATCCAGAATGCCAGCGCGCTCCGCATCGTCAAGCGCGTAGTACACCTGTTTGCCGACGTCGACGCGGTACAGCGGCGGCATCGCCACATGGATGTGTCCCGCGATGACCAGCGGCCGGAAGTGCCGCAGAAAAAGCGCGCACAGCAGCGTTGCGATGTGCAAACCGTCCGAGTCCGCATCGGCCAGTATGCAGATGCGGTGATACCTCAGACCATCGATCTTGTCCGATGCAGGGTCGACGCCGATGGCAACCGCAATATCGTGTACTTCCTGGGAACGCAGGATCTCGGCAGCATCGACTTCCCAGGTATTCAGGATCTTGCCGCGCAGTGGCATCACGGCCTGGTACTCGCGATCACGTGCCTGCTTGGCGGACCCGCCCGCCGAATCCCCTTCGACCAGGAACAGCTCGCAGCGTTGTGGATCCTGCAGCGTGCAATCCGCCAGTTTGCCCGGTAGCGCCGGCCCGCTGACAACCCGCTTGCGCGCAACGGTCTTGGCGGCCTTCAGTCTTACCTGCGCGCTGGCGATCGCCAGCTGCGCGATTTTTTCGCCGGAATCAGGATGCTGGTTCAGCCATAACGCCAGCTGATCCTTGACGACACCGGAAACAAAAGCGGCTGCCTCGCGGGACGATAGTCTCTCTTTCGTCTGGCCGGCGAATTGCGCCTCCTTCATCTTGGTGGAGAGCACGTAGCTCACGCCATCCCACACATCCTCCGGCGCGAGCTTCAGTCCGCGGGGCAGGAGGTTGCGGAACTCGCAGAACTCGCGAATGGCTTCTGCAAGTCCGAGGCGCAAACCATTGACGTGAGTCCCGCCCTGGGGCGTCGGAATGAGATTGACGTAGCTTTCCTCGATGCGCTCGCCATCGTCCACGCGCCACGCGAGTGACCATTCCGCGGCTTCCTGAGGAGCTTCGATGCTGCCACTGAAGGGTTCCTGCGGCAGCCATTCACCGGCCCCGAGCGACTCGAGCAGGTATTGATTGACGCCGCCCGTGTACTGCCACTCATCCTGTTCGTTGGTCTGCTCGACCTTCAGGCGCACCTTGAGCCCGGGACACAACACGGCCTTGGCACGCAACAGATGCTTCAGTTTCGGGATGGAGAATGTCGGTGTTTCGAAGTACTGCGGATCCGGCCAGAAGCGGACGGTGGTTCCGGTATTCGACTTGCCGACGTCGCCCACAACTTCAAGCTTCGAGGTTGGCTTGCCGCCCTTGAAGCTGATGTTGTATTCCTTGCCGCCGCGCCTCACCCAGCATTCGAGATTCTTCGACAGCGCATTGACGACCGATACGCCCACGCCATGCAGGCCGCCGGCAAACTGGTAGTTCTTGTCGGAAAACTTGCCGCCGGCATGCAGACGCGTGAGGATCAATTCGACGCCACTGACCTTTTCTTTCGGATGGATGTCGACAGGCATTCCGCGTCCGTCATCGGATACTTCCAGCGAACCGTCCTTGTAGACGGTGACCTCGATCCGGTGTGCATGACCGGAGAGAGCCTCGTCCACGGAGTTGTCGACGACCTCATGTGCCAGGTGGTTCGGGCGACTCGTGTCCGTATACATGCCGGGGCGCCGGCGTACAGGATCGAGGCCACTCAGGACTTCAATATCTGAGGCGGTATAGGACTGGGCCATTGCTGTGTGAGGGGGTAGCGACCTTGGGCGATAACGAGCGGCAATCCACGAGCGGCGTGAGCGCGCGGATTCTAGCACCGTGAGGTGCCAGTCTGGTCAGTCCAGATCCTTCACCAGCGCATCCCGCTGTACCGAGGGGAGCGGATCGATCGCATGAGCATAGTGTCCGTGGTCAATTCCGAGACTGATGCCAGCGCCGCTCTTTGCGCTGACCGCCATGGCAGCAGTCAGTTCGAAGCGCAGGAAATGCACCGAGGAGGTCTTGATGTCATTTTCACGCTCCATGTCTTCGTCGGCGATCGCATACACCCGTGCGTGGCCGGCGACTTGTACCCAACACCTGTCTTCCACTCCCTTGAGCAGGGCAAGTTCCCGCCGACGCTCTTCTGCATCAGGAAACTCGATCAGCAGCGTCACTTTCCAGTTACGGCCATCCGGAATGAGCGGGTTGTAGGCACTGAGCTCCTCTTCGATTCCCTCCGCTTCAAAGATCTTTTCAACCCGCAGCATCTCCTGGATCTGGTACTGCACCGTCATCCTGTCCTCGAAACACCAGGTGGTGTGGGGACCCACGGCAATCGTGCGGATCTTCTTGTGTGCAATCACCTGCGCGCGGAATTCCTTCCGCGTGCGCGAATACTGCTCAAGGCTGAACAGATCTTCGGGTTTCAGTTTCACGAAATCTTCTCCTGCATGGCGGACTTGCGTCAGAAGTTGTTTTCAGAAACCTTCAAAAACAGGAGTTTTTGTCGGAGCCTACAGGGATGTACTTGCGGCGTTTTTCAAAACAGCTCCTGACGCGAAGTCGGCCTGCCTCCTATATTCCGTATGCCATACGAAGCAGCTTGAAGGGATGCTCGGGTGCCGTGGGATTCTCGAGGCCGGACTCGATCTGATGGCCGGCCATCGGGCAATCGCTGGAGTAGTGATCGGCACCGCTGTCAGCCACTTTGCGGATCACGGGGCGTCCGATCTTCATGGAGATCTCGCGAAACTCCTTCTTCACGCCATAGGTGCCGTTGTGACCGGAGCACCGCTCAATGGGCTCGACCTGCGTTCCTGGCACCAGCATGAGCACATCACGGGTCTTGAGGCCGATGTTCTGCACCCGCAGGTGGCAGGCCACGTGGTAGCTGACCTTGCCGAGGGGCTGTTTGAAATCCGTGCGCAGCTTGCCGGCCTTGTGGCGCAGCCAGAGATACTCGAATGGATCGTAGGTTGCGGCCTTGACCTTCTGGACAAGGGGATCGTCCGGAAACAGCAGCGGCAGTTCCTGTTTGAACATCAACGTACATGACGGAATCGGCGTCACGATGTCATAGCCTTCATCGACCTTGGCGGCCAACAACGGGATGTTGAAGTCCTTGAGCTTTTCGATGGCCTTGAGGTCACCGAGTTCGAGTTTTGGCATGCCGCAGCAACGCTCATCGCTTGTGAGGGTGACCGGGATGCCGTTGTGCGCGAAGACGGCAGCGAGATCCAGCCCAAGCCCAGGCTCATTGCGGTTGCCGTAGCAAGTTGCAAAGAGAACCACCTTGCCTGTTGTGCCGGCAGTGGCCTCCCCCGGCGCAGAATTGGACGTCTGGACGTGGCGCTTGCGAAAGGTGTTGCTGTGATACTCAGGTACAGGCGCTTTCGGGTGGACTCCCAGCGTTCCCTCCAGCAGCTGTCGCCCCAGCGAACTCCTGTTGACCGCGTTGACGATGCCGGCCACCACGGGAATGCCGGCGAGGCTGCCTACCGTATCCGTCGCACTCAGGATCCTGTCGCGCAGCCGTACTTCGCCGTTCTCGAATTTGAACGCTTTCGCGCGCAGCATCAGGTGGGGGAAATCCAGATTCCACGGGTGCGGCGGCACATATGGGCACTTCGTCATGTAGCACATGTCGCAGAGGTAACAGTGGTCTACGACTTCCCAGTAGACCTGCTTCGGGACTCCATCAACTTCGCCCGAAGAAGAGTTGTCCACTGCATCAAAGAGCGTCGGAAAGGAATTGCAGAGGCTGAAGCACCGCCGGCATCCATGGCAGATGTCGAATACGCGCTCAAGCTCCTTGAACAGGGATGCTTCGTTCAGGAAGTCCGGATCCTTCCAGGGAACGGCGTGGCGGGTGGGAGTTTCCAGGCTCCCTTCGCGGGCCGCGGAACCGGGGCCTTTGCCCTGGCTCGTAGTCGAAGTGCTCTCTGCCACAGGTCCCCCTGACAAGGCCAGGGCCGGGCGCGCTGTTGCCACCCGGCCCTGAACACATCCATTGCGACTACATCACAGCGTATCGAGCGCTTTCTGGAAGCGGTTGGCGTGCGAACGCTCTGCTTTGGCCAGCGTTTCAAACCAGTCGGCGATTTCTTCAAAGCCTTCCGTGCGTGCGGACTTCGCCATTCCCGGATACATATCGGTGTACTCGTGCGTTTCACCGGCAATGGCTGCTTTGAGGTTCAGCGAAGTTTCGCCAATCGGCAATCCCGTTGCGGGATCGCCGACCTGCTCCAGATATTCAAGGTGACCATGCGCATGGCCGGTTTCTCCCTCGGCAGTCGAGCGGAACACCGACGCAACGTCGTTGTAGCCTTCAACGTCCGCCTTGGCTGCGAAGTAGAGATACCGGCGGTTCGCCTGCGACTCACCCGCAAACGCGTCCTTCAGGTTCTTTTCGGTCGACGTACCCTTCAAGCTCTTCATAATGAGTCTCCTGACGTAAGGTGGGGGACGAGGCTTTCCAGTGGACAACGGCCCGGGAGAAGCGCATGGACACCAGCGATCCAGCACTGCCTGACCCTGCCCTTAGAACCGTGATTAGACTAAGTCTAACTAGCGTCAGACTGTATTCGCCCCCTAACTCCAAGTCAACGAGGCTGGCGCTAATACAGGCGCGTGAAAAACTGCAGCAGCCCGCGCCAGGAGACAGCATCGCGTGATTGACCCGCCGTATGCTGCCGTGCAAGCTTGCGGCCTCGCATCCTCGCGGCCCGTGAACAACCAGAAGCCCAACGTGACTACCCGCAAATCCCGCGAATCAGGCGCGCCCAAGGACATACCCGGCGAAGCCCCGGAAGAAAGCGGGTCAATGGACTTCGAAAAGGCGCTCACGGACCTGGAAGCCATTGTCGAGAAGCTCGAACAAGGTGACCTGCCCCTCGATGAGTCGCTCAAAGCGTTCGAACGTGGCGTGGAGCTCACCCGCCATTGCCAGGTGGCGCTCAAGCAGGCCGAACAGAAAGTTGAAATCCTGCTCCGCAAGACCGGCCAGCCAGAATCGTTCGGCGCGCCCGCGGAAGATAGCGAATAGATGGCTGTTGACCCACAGTCCTCCGTGACCTCCGGAAGTGGAAGTCATGGAGTCACCTACGACAACCGCTTCCGCGAGTGGCAGGCACACGTGGAACTTGAGCTCGAGCAGCGACTGCCTGATCCGCGGATGCCGCCTGAACGACTGCATTCAGCACTCCGTTACAGCGTACTCGGGGGTGGAAAACGGGTGCGCCCATTGCTTGTATATGCCACTGGTCAGGCGCTCGGCGTTCCCGAGTCCCAGCTCGATGCGGCTGCCTGCGCCATTGAACTGATTCACGCCTATTCGCTGGTCCACGACGATCTGCCGGCCATGGATGACGACGACCTGCGTCGGGGGCGACCGACCTGTCACAAAGCCTTCGATGAAGCCACGGCCATCCTCGTGGGCGACGCGTTGCAAGTACTGGCGTTTCAGATCCTGGCATGCGACCCGGCTGCTCCGCCGGATCCCGCAATCCGCCTGAAACTGATTGAGATCCTTGCGGACGCCAGTGGCACGGCAGGCATGGCGGGAGGCCAGGCGCTGGATCTCGCGGCAGCCGGCCGGCGGCTGACCATTGTGGAAGTGGAAGACATGCACGCGCGCAAGACGGGCGCACTTATCCGTGCAAGTGTCATGATGGCCAGCCACTGCGCTGTGATTCCAGACGCCGTCCGGTCGGGCTTGGAGATGTTCTCGAATCGTATCGGGCTCGCGTTCCAGATCCAGGACGACTTGCTCGATATCGAGGGCGACCCGAAGCTGCTCGGCAAAGCTGTGGGTGCCGACCACCAGCACAACAAGCCCACCTATCCCGCGACGGTGGGCGTGCAGGCGGCGCGTGCAAAACTGGTCGAACTGCATGAGCAGGCGCTGACAGCGATTGCTCCTATGGGCGCCAAGGGCGCATCCCTCGTGGCGCTTTCCAACTGGCTGGTGGCGCGGCAGTCGTAGCCGCTCAAGTCGAGCCGCGCGGGACCGTGTAAACTCCTGCCAGATGAATCCCAGTGACTCTTATCCTCTGCTGAATGGCATCGATCTGCCCGCCGATCTGCGCCGTTTGCAGGCCACGCAGCTGGAATCCGTCGCAGCCGAGTTACGCCGTTACCTGATTGCCACCGTCAGCCAGAAGGGAGGCCACTTCGCAGCCGGCCTGGGGACAGTGGAGCTGACGGTCGCCCTGCACTACGTATTCGATACACCGCGAGACCGTCTGGTCTGGGATGTAGGCCACCAGGCTTATCCCCACAAAGTACTCACCGGTCGCCGTGAGCGACTGCAGACCATCAAGCTCAAGGATGGACTTGCACCCTTCCCTTCCCGCAAGGAGAGCGAGTACGACACCTTCGGCGTGGGTCACTCAAGCACTTCGATCAGCGCGGCGCTCGGCATGGCGATTGGTGCTGCGCGGAGCGGTGAGCGCCGCCGCGTCGTTGCCATCATCGGTGACGGCGCCATGAGCGCAGGCATGGCGTTTGAAGCACTGAACCACGCCGGCAGTACCGATGTCGACCTGCTCGTGATCCTGAACGACAACGACATGTCCATTTCCGAAAACGTCGGTGCCTTCTCGAACTACTTCGCACGCGTGCTGTCCGGCAAGCTCTATGCGAACCTGCGCGAAGGCAGCAAGAAAGTCCTGAAGCGGATGCCGACGGTATGGGAACTGGCGCGGCGCTCCGAGGAACACATGAAGGGCATGGTGCTGCCCGGTACCATATTCGAAGAGATGGGCCTCAACTACATCGGTCCAATCGATGGTCATGATCTCGGTGCGCTGGTCTCGACACTGAAAAACCTGCGTGATGCCAGGGGACCCCAGTTTCTGCATGTCGTTACCCGCAAGGGCAAGGGGTACGCGCCAGCAGAGGCCGATCCGATCAAGTGGCATGGACCCGGTCCCTTCGATCCTGAAAGCGGCGTGATCTTCAAGGAGCAGGCCACCGGCCCGACCTATTCGCAGGTGTTCGGCCAGTGGCTGTGCGACATGGCGGCAGCAGATCCGCGCATCGTCGGTATCACGCCAGCAATGCGTGAAGGCTCTGGCCTGGTGGAGTTTTCCAGGCGCTTTCCCGACCGGTATTTCGATGTCGCAATCGCCGAACAGCACGCCGTAACGTTTGCTGCCGGCCTTGCTTGCGAAGGCACGCGACCGGTGGTTGCCATCTACTCGACGTTCCTGCAACGCGGGTACGACCAGTTCGTCCATGACATTGCGCTGCAGAACCTGCCGGTGGTGTTTGCTGTCGACCGGGCAGGACTGGTAGGCGGTGACGGTGCGACCCACCAGGGTAGTTTCGATGTGTCATTTCTGCGCTGCATTCCCGGTGTCGTGATCATGGCGCCGGCAGATGAAAATGAGTGCCGCCAGATGCTGTATACGGCGGTGACCCTCAATTGTCCGGCGGTCGTACGCTATCCACGGGGCGTGGGACCCGGCGCGCCCATCGATGCTGAGATGCGGGCGCTACCAACAGGCAAGGCCGAGATCCGTCGGGAGGGCCGCAGTGGCCTGGCCATCCTCGCCTTTGGCGCTCTCGTGCCAGCGTGCGCAGCACTGGCCGATCGCCTGGATGCCACGCTGGTCAACATGCGTTTCGTCAAACCGCTGGATGAGGCCATGGTCATCGCCATGGCGAGAGGCCACGAAGCCATCGTCACGGTCGAGGAAAATGTCGTTGCGGGAGGGGGCGGTAGTGCAATTGATGAAGTGCTGATCGCCAATGGCACCTCTCTGCCAGTTCTCAATGTCGGAATCCCCGACCAGTTCATCGAACACGGCTCCCGCGAAGACTGCCTGAAAGCGGCTGGTCTCGACCCGGCCAGCCTCGAAACGACCATTTCGCAGTGGTGGCGAGTCACCAGACGGCCCACCGTCGCCCGCTCCCACCAGTAGGCCTTCGGTTTCAACTACTGTGATTGCGTCATTGAATTGTCATACCGTACCGACCGTTGCATTACAGTCCGTTGCATCGACTACACCCTGGTAGAAGCAGGTAAGGCGGCGCTTCCGCAGGTTGATTTATACTGCTCCGGCCGCATGAACTGGTGGCCTCGGCCATTGAACTGTTGCCCTTGTGCCTGTCCCGACCTGTGCTGGATGGCGTCCTGATTCGAATCCGCTTTGGCCGCAGCATCGAAAGACTGATTGCCGCCCCGATCCCCTTGAGGAGTGAATGCCATGGCCACCACCGTCGACCATCCCAAGCGCGCCGGGATCGAGGATGTCCAGAGCCGGGCAGACACCCGCCGGCTGCCCATCAACAAGGTGGGTATCAAGGACATCTACCATCCGGTACGGGTCAAGGACCGCCAGGGCGGCGAACAGCACACCGTTGCCAGTTTCAACATGTATGTTGCCCTGCCCCATAACTTCAAGGGAACGCACATGTCGCGTTTCGTCGAAGTACTGAACCGCAACGAACGCGAGATTTCAGTCGAATCCTTCCGCGCGATGCTGACGGAAATGACCGAGCGCCTCGACGCCGAGTCGGGCCATATTGAAATGAGCTTTCCGTACTTTGTCATGAAGAAGGCACCGGTTACCGGCGTAGCCAGCCTCATGGACTACAAGGCCTCGCTGATCGGGGAGTTTCATGACGGCAAGGCTGAGCTGTGGATCAAGGTGGTCGTGGCCGTGACCAGCCTGTGTCCCTGCTCCAAGGACATTTCGGACTATGGTGCGCACAACCAGCGCTCACATATCACCATCAGTGCACGAATCAATGAGCACATGTGGCTGGAGGAACTGATCGACATGGCCGAACAGGAAGCATCCTGCGAGCTGTATGGAATCCTGAAGCGGCCCGACGAAAAGTATGTAACCGAGCGCGCCTACGACAATCCCAAGTTTGTCGAAGACATCGTACGCGACGTCGCCGTGCGACTGAACAGCGAGGGGCGAGTGCGGGCGTATGTCGTGGAGTCGGAGAACTTCGAATCGATCCACAATCACTCTGCGTATGCGCTGATCGAAACGAACAAGGACCAGGCCTGATCAGGTACCGGGTTTTTCGTTGCTCTGCAGGCGTCCGATCAGGCTGCTCAGGAAGACCTTGTTGAAGCGCAGCTGGCAGGAGGCTGACGCCTGCTCGAGCAGCGTCGAACTGACTTTCATCAGGGTGACGTCCGAAAGGGCCTTGATGGTGGCCAGGCGCTTGGCGCCGCGCAGATAGCTCGTTTCACCGAAACAATCGCCAGTATCGAGCTCACCGACCGTGCGCCCGTTGCGCGTCACTGCGACATTGCCCGACACGATCACGTAGAAGCGGTCGTCCATCTCGCCTTCGCGGACAATCTCGTCGCCGACGTCGTAGTCCTGCCACTGGCTCGCACGCAGCACTTCCATGATTTCTGCCTGCGAAAAATCGTGGAAGAACTTCAGTGCCCGCAGTATCGAGAACTGCTCCTGCCGGTCAAGCTTCGCGTAGCCTTCCCGCAGCTTCTGGTGAACGCGCGTGAGGTCGCCGGCCAGCTCCTGGCCGTTGTGAAAGCGGTTTTCCGGATCCTTCTGCAGTGCCTTGACGACGACATCTTCGAGTTCTTCCGGTATGCCCGAGCGCAGCGTATGGATCGGCTGGGCGGTGGCATAGACGATCTGATGCAGCAGCTTCGACAGGTTGCCGCCGCGGAACGGGCGGAAGCCCGTCAGCAGCTCATACATCACGGCGCCGAGGGCATAGATGTCAGAACGATTGGTGATATCCGCAGACTGGATCTGCTCAGGCGACATGTAGGACGGGCTGCCGGCAATGCCTTCGATTCGCGAGATGTCGGAATCCGCGACCAGCGCAATGCCGAAATCGATGATACGCACGTCATTGGCCTGCGTAAGCATGATGTTCGAAGGTTTGATGTCGCGATGGATGACCCCGCGACGATGCGAATAGTGCAGGGCCTTCGCGCACTTGTAGATGATCTCGACAACATCGTCGATCGGCAGCAGGTTGTCAGGCTTGCAGTAAGCGGCCAGGGTGCGGGCACCGTGGACGTGCTCCGTGACGACGTAGTAGCGCCCATTCTCCTCACCGGCATCGAAAATCGGCAGGATGTTCGGATGCTGCAGCATGCCGACCATATGCGCTTCCGACAGGAACATTTTCCGCGTGACGCGGGCACGTTCCTCATCGTGCGTCTCGATGTTGTAGACCTTGATGGCGACGTCACGCCGGTAATACGGATCGTGCGAGAGATAGACGACCCCTGTACTGCCGCGACCCACCTCCTTGACGATGGTGTACTTGCCGATCCGTTCGGGGATGCTGGCTTCCCGGCCACCTGCCGCGTTGAGTTGTGCGTTCACGGGTAAGGGCGGGGTCGCTGGTTGTTGCGTTAGCGTTAGAACGGCAGTTGGATCACGTACAGAATGGCTCCCGCAAAAATGCCTGCGAGAACGTCATCGAGCATAATTCCGAGGCCGCCCTGCAGACTGTGATCGGCCTCCCGGATCGGCCATGGCTTCACGATGTCGAAGAAGCGAAACAGCGCAAATCCGGCCACCAGCCAGACCGGCTCCTGAGGGACCGCGAGCATGGTGATCGCGTAACCCGTAACCTCGTCCCAGACGATCCCCCCGTGGTCGTGCACACCCAGACGGCGCGCGCTCTCCCCACACACGTAGATCCCGAGCAGGAAAGCGGCCGTCACCAGCGCAAGCTGCACAGGCAGACTCAACGAAGCCATCAACAGTACAAAAAGCACACCGACAAGCGTGCCGCAGGTTCCGGGCGCGTAAGGGCTCAGGCCCGCGCCAAAACCAAATGCGATCAGGTGCACGGGTTCACGCAGAATGCGGGGATCCGCGCTCAACTTCATGCCGCTGTCTCTTCTCTACTCATGCTTCCTGGCAAAGTGGTCATAGCCAGGAGCATTGACGACAACCGGCCGGCCATTGCGCAGACACGTCACCGTGCCCGCGGCGTGGTTGCCACGCACGATTTTTCCGATACACGTACAGGCAGCCACTGGAGACACAACACGTTCGAACTCTGCAACCCGTTCAGGCGCCAGTGTGAACAGCAGCTCGTAGTCATCCCCTCCGGCCAGTGCGAACTGCTCGATCGTCTCCTCCTCGAATAGCGTTTGCATCAACACCGACGAGGGCAGCGAATCGATATCGAGCACGGCCTCGCACTCACTGGCCCGGCAGAGCTTGCCAAGGTCCGTCAGCAACCCGTCCGAAACGTCCATTGCGGCCGTCGCAAGTGGGCGCAGTACGCGTCCAAGCTCCACTCGCGGCTCCGGCCGTTCAAAGCGCATGCGAAGTTTTTCAGCCGCGTCACTGTCATCTGCATTGCGGGCCTGGATGACGTTCAATCCCGCTGCCGCTTCTCCGGGTATGCCTGATACGTAAATGAAGTCTCCCGCGCGGGCACCGCTGCGCGTGAGTACACGATCGTTTTCGACAACACCCAGGATTTGCACAGTGATCACCAGGGGGCCGTGCACGGTATCCCCGCCGACCAGTGCAACGTTGTGACGAGCAGCGAGCCCGAAGAAGCCGTCTGCAAAGCCCTGCAACCAGCCAGCCTCGGCCTGTGGCAGTGAAAGCGACAACAGTGCCCAGCTGGGCTCGGCACCCATCGCTGCGAGATCGCTCAAATTGACAGCCAACGCCCGATAGCCGATGTGGACAGCTGCCGTGCCTGCCGGAAAGTGGACGCCCTCGACGAGAGTATCCATAGCCGCTACGAGGTGACGGTTCGCCGGAACTTGCAGCAGTGCGGCATCATCACCTACACCAAGGAGCACGTCCCGGCGAGTACTGTGGCGGGTGAAATAGCGCGCAATGATGTCAAACTCACCTGGCGCGTCCGCGTGCATGGAAGCAGGAATCCTCTGGACAGTAACGACTATTCGTCCGGGCGGGTTGCACCGGCCCGGGTTGTAATGCCTGCGATACGGCGCTCGCGGGCAGCCTTGTCCAGCAGGGCATTGATGTACTTGTGTCCATCAGTTGCACCGAACTTCTTTGACAGCTCGACTGCTTCGTTGATCACGACACGGGGCGGCACATCGAGTCGCCCGACGATTTCATATAGCCCGAGCCACAGGATGGCGCGTTCCACGGGGTCGATCTGGCTGACAGGACGATCTGCGTACCCGGAGAGGATTGCATCAAGTTCGGCATGGCGCGTGATGCAGCTGCGCACCAGATCGTCAAAGTACTCCGCATCCGCCCCGGCATAGTCTTCGCTGGTGATGAACTGTTTGCACAGCTCCTCGCCTTCGCCAGCCGCCTGTCCGGTCAGCTGCCATTGATACAGCGCCTGCATAGCGAGCTTGCGTGCAACGCTGCGTCCCCGGCTGCCACGACCCGGTTTGCGAACCGGCTGACTCAAGACTCGATTCGCCTGAGCAGATTGGCAAGCTCCAGTGCACACAATGCTGCGTCGGCACCCTTGTTGCCGGATTTGGTTCCAGCGCGATCGATCGCCTGCTCTACGGTCTCCGTGGTCAGAACACCGAATGCCACGGGAATACCGGTGTCCTGGGACACCCGGGCAAGCCCTCCAGCGCACTCACCCGCTACATAGTCGAAATGGGCGGTATCCCCCCGAATGACCGCACCCAGTGCGACGATTGCATCGTAGCGATGGCTCATTGCCAGCTTCCGGACAACGAGAGGCAGATCGTAAGCACCCGGCACGCGGATGATCTCCATCTGTTTGTCGCTGGCCCCGTGCCGCTTGAGGATATCGGTCGCACCGAGCACCAGTTGCTCGACGATAAACTGGTTGAAGCGCGTCGCGGCGATGGCGAAACGCAGGTCGCGAACCTGCAGGTCACCTTCGATGATTTTCACATTGTCCATGGAAGCGGTCCGGGGAGGAGAGAGGGAGTATAGCGGTTGGACAGGAAAGCGGATCGGGGAACCTCTGATTGACCCTTTGAGATTCCCTAGCTCTCAACGTACTCGACGACCTCGAGGTCGAAGCCGGAGATTCCGAGCATCTGCCGGGGGGCAGACAGCACACGCATCCGGCTCACACCCAGATCCTTGAGGATTTGCGCGCCGATACCATAGGTTCTCAGGACTTTCATGCCGGTCGAACGATGTGCGACTGCGGCTTCGGCAGAGCCCAGGCCTTTGACCGCGTCCATCAGGTCGCGAGGGGTTTCTTCAGGACGGAGCAGCACAACGATGCCACACCCTTCCCTGGCGATTCTCTGCATCGCGGAGCGCAAAGGCCTCCCCAGCGATTCGAGGTGCACGCCTACCAGATCGCGAACCGTATCCCTGAGATGCACGCGCACCAGGGGTGCCTGGGCGCTGCTCAGATCGCCGCAGACCAGGGCGAGGTGCACTGTCTGATTGACATGATCCTCATAGGCGAGCATCCGGAAGGGACCGAATTCGGTCGCAATCTGCTGCTCCGAAATCCGCTCGACCGACCTTTCCTGCTCCAGACGATATCTGATCAGGTCGGCAATGGTGCCTACTTTAAGGCCGTGGTGCTGCGCAAATTTCTCGAGATCCGGGCGGCGCGCCATCGTGCCATCGTCATTCAGGATTTCAACGATGACGGCAGCGGGTTCGCAGCCCGCCAGTCGGGAAAGATCGCATCCTGCTTCGGTATGGCCGGCACGCGTCAGAACTCCACCCGGTTGCGCCATCAGCGGAAAGATATGACCTGGCTGCCTGAGATCTGCTGGAACTGCCTTGCGTGCGACAGCCGTGCGGATCGTATGGGCGCGATCATGCGCCGAGATGCCCGTCGTGACGCCTTCGGCAGCCTCGATGGAAACCGTAAAGTTGGTCGCATGTTCGAGATGGGTGTCGCTGACCATCAGCGGCAGGCGCAATTGCCGGCACCGTTCCTGGGTGAGTGTCAGGCAAATGAGACCACGGCCATAACGCGCCATGAAATTGACGTCTTCGGCACGCACGTGTTCAGCCGCCATGATGAGATCGCCTTCATTCTCGCGATCCTCGTCATCCATGATGACGACCATGCGGCCCACCCGCAGATCCGCCAGTATGTCTTCGATGGGATGGAGCATTACGCGGTACCTCTCATGCGCTCGAGGTATCTCGCAATGATGTCGACCTCCAGATTCACGTGTGTCCCCGTCCCATAGGTTCCCAGGATCGTCGCACCGAGCGTATGCGGCACCAGATTGACATCGAAGCGTGCGGCAGTCGTGTCCGGTCGCAGTTCGGTAACTCCATTGACTGTCAGACTGACCCCGTCGATGGTGACCGACCCCTTGCGGGCAAGGTAGCGCGCGAGCGCAACCGGCACGCTGAATTCCACCCGCCTTGAGCGTGCGTCCTCTGCCATAGCGGTCACAGTTGCAACGCCGTCCACGTGTCCGGACACATAGTGCCCCCCCAGCGCATCACCCGCCCGCAAGGCCTTCTCCAGATTGACGCGCATTCCCGGCTGCCAATCGCCGAGCGTCGTCAGGGACAACGTTTCGAGCGAGACGTCAGCCGCAAATCCGCTACCTGTCAGGTTCGTCACGGTCAGGCAGCAACCATTGACCGCGATGCTGTCGCCTGGGGCAACGCCTTCAAGATAGCCGGCAGCGACCGCGAATGCGACCTGCACATCACCCCCAACCGGGGTGCACCGCGTAACCGTACCGATCGTTTGCACGATACCTGTAAACATTACTGTGGCTCTTGTCCTGCCTGTCGAATTTTCTGGTCGCGACCGAGCGGCCGCCATGTGAGCTTCAGGTCCTTGCCGACGATGCCCTGTTCGACCAATTCAAGCTCCATGCGGTCCCGCATGTCATCGATCGCCGGCAGTGCCAGCAGGGACTGGGCTTCGCTACCCAGCAATACGGGGCTCAGGTACGTAATCAGCACATCAGCCAGGCCCAGTTCGAGAAAGCGACCCGACAGAATCGGGCCCGCTTCCACCAATACCTCGTTGCAGTTGCGCGAGGCGAGATCACGCAGCACTGCCTCAAGGTCCACGGAACCCTGTCGGGCGATGGGCAAGGTGTGCACGATGGCACCGGCTGCCTCAACCTTGTCGAGACCGGTCGTCGCAGCGGTGTACACAAGCGTCGAGCCTTGCTCCCGCAACATGCGGGCTGAGGCCGGCATGCGCAAGTGCGTATCACAGACCACTCGCAAAGGCTGACGACCGAGCATCTCTATGCTTTCATCCCGGACAGTGAGCAGAGGATCATCCGCAAGCACCGTGCCGATACCCGTCAGTACCGCTGAACTGCGTGCCCGCAGCCGTTGCACATCGCTGCGGGCGGGTTCGCCGGTAATCCAGCGGCTCACTCCATTTCGCAACGCGACCTTGCCATCGATGCTGGCCGCGACCTTGACTGTAACGTGCGGCAATCGCAGCGTCATCCGCTTGAGAAACCCCACGTTGAGCTGCGCGGCCGACTGTTCATGAAGACCAGCCTCGACATCGATTCCAGCCGCTATGAGCTGCCGGATGCCACCCCCATTCACAAGTGGATTCGGGTCGCCCAGCGCACAGACGACCCGACGGATGCCGGCGGCAATCAACGCGTCAGTGCATGGCGGCGTGCGCCCATGATGCGAGCAGGGCTCTAGCGTCACGTACGCCGTTGCGCCGCGGCTGCGCTCGCCTGCCGCACGCAAGGCGTTGATCTCTGCATGGGGACCGCCTACCGGGTCTGTCCACCCCTCACCGACAATGCGATCCCCTGCCGCGATGACGCAGCCGACGCGAGGATTCGGGTCCGTCGTGTACAGCCCCCGTTTCGCCAACTCCAGGGCACGAGTCATCAGCTGATCGTCGAGCGCGGTGAACATGCCTTACTTCTTGCGTTCGCCGCCCGTCCAGAGCGGCAGCTGGTTGTCAGCAGCCCGGCCCGGCTGCAGACGCAGCTTCTCGATCTCCTCCCGGAAGGCATCGACGTCCTGGAAACTGCGGTACACCGATGCAAACCGCACGAAAGCGACCTCATCCAGATGGCGCAGTTCCTCCATCACCAGCTCGCCTACCAGTCGTGCCGGAACCTCGCGCTCGCCGAGGGTCCGCAGGCGATGGCAGATATGGACAACGGCTGCATCAATGGCCTCGCTCGCGACGGGTCGCTTTTCAAGCGCCTTCAGCATGCCGTGGCGCAGTTTGTTCTCGTCAAACGGTTCACGAGTCGAATCACTCTTCACGATCCGCGGCATGACGAGTTCGGCGGTTTCGAATGTCGTAAACCGTTCGCCACAGGCCAGGCACTCACGCCGGCGACGAATCTGCTGTCCTTCACCTGCCAGCCGCGAATCAGTCACCTTCGTCTCTTCATGACCACAGAACGGGCAGTACATAAAGAAGGACCGGACTTTCAGCTATCGGACTACGGCTTCTTCCCGTAGACCGGGAATCGTGCGCACAGCTCGAGCACCTGCGCCTTGACGCGCGCAACCACCGATTCTTCCGGCTTGTCGAGGACATCGGCTATCCAGTTGGCGAGGTCTGTGACTTCGCGCGCACGCATCCCGCGCGTCGTCACGGCCGGCGTGCCAAGACGCAGACCACTCGTTACAAAAGGTGACCGCGGGTCATTCGGCACGGAATTCTTGTTGACAGTAATGTTCGCCCGGCCAAGTGCTGCGTCGGCATCCTTGCCCGTCAGCTCGCGGCCGATCAGGTCGACGAGGAACAGGTGGTTGTCGGTACCGCCGGAAACAATCTTGTAGCCCCGAGTCTGCAACGTCCTGGCCATCGTGCGGGCGTTTTCCACGATCAGTTGCTGGTAAGCGGTGAATTCAGGCTGCAATGCCTCAAGAAACGCCACTGCCTTGGCTGCAATGACGTGCATCAACGGGCCACCCTGGGTGCCGGGAAACACGAGCGAATTGAGTTTCTTTTCGATTTCCTCGTTCGCCCTGGCGAGAATCAGTCCACCCCGCGGACCGCGCAGCGTCTTGTGAGTGGTCGAAGTCACGACGTCCGCATGAGGCACCGGATTCGGGTAAATGCCGGCTGCCACCAGGCCCGCGACATGAGCCATATCGACAAGGAAGTAAGCACCGACACTGTCTGCGATCTTGCGGAACCGCGCCCAGTCGATGACGCGCGAATACGCGGAAAAACCGGCGATGATCAGGCGCGGCCTGTGTTCCTGGGCAAGACGGTCAACCTGCACGTAGTCGATCTCACCAGTTGCCGGATCGAGACCGTATTGTGCCGCCTTGAAGATGCGTCCAGAGAAATTGACCTTGGCGCCATGCGTCAGATGTCCGCCATGATCGAGGCTCATGCCGAGGATGGCGTCGCCAGGATTGATCAGTGCCAGGTACGCCGCGGCGTTCGCCTGCGAACCCGAGTGCGGCTGCACGTTGGCGTAGGCGGCGCCGAACAGTTTCTTTGCACGATCGATGGCCAGCGATTCCGCGACGTCCACATGCTCGCAGCCGCCGTAGTAGCGCTTGCCCGGATACCCTTCGGCGTACTTGTTCGTCAGCACGGTGCCCTGTGCTTCCAGGACGCGGGGACTCGCGTAGTTCTCGGAGGCAATCAGCTCGATATGCTCTTCCTGGCGACGGTATTCAGCATCGAGCGCAGCCTTGAGTTCAGGGTCAAAACCGGCAATCTGCATATCGGCTGGAAACATTTAGGGAAAACCTCCGCGTGGGGGAGCGCGGATTCTACCGGAAGGGGGCAGGGGACAGGGGACAGGGGACAGTTTTGGAGGAGATGCTCGGGAAAGCCCAGCTCACTGTCCCCTGTCCCCTGTCCCCTGCCCCCTTTCTTCAGCCGCGACGAACGCCTTCACGACCCCTGTCCAGGCCCGAGCAAGGTTGTCGCGGTTGTACCCGCCACCCCCCATGCCAACGACCCTGCCATGACCGAATTCGTCGGCCAGCGCGCACAGCCGGGTTGCTGCATGCGCATGGGCAGCCGGACTGAAGCGCAGGTGGGTAATGGGATCACCCTCGATACTGTCTGCCCCGCACTGAAACAGGATGAACTCCGGTGCGCCGGCTCTCAAGTACGCTTCGATTTGTTCCCAGGCGACGAGAAATTCGGCATCGCCCGCGCCCGGGGCCAATGGAATGTTCAACTTGGTGCCTTTCGCATCGCCGGTCCCAGTCTCCTGGGCGGAACCCGTGCCTGGGTAGAGGTATCGCCCGTCCTCGTGGGTATCCGCAAACAGCAGGTCCGGATCGGACTCGAAGCCGTAAAACACGCCATCGCCGTGATGGGCGTCGATATCCACATAGGCCACTTTTGCGAGACCATGGCGGCGACGCAGCAGTTCGATCGCCACACCGCAGTCGTTGAACACGCAGAATCCCGCCGCTCGGTTGCGCGCAGCGTGGTGCAGGCCGGCGATCGGCACGAAGGCTCGTTTTGCCTTGCCTGCCATCACCTCTTCCACCGCGATCAGCGTCGCGCCCACGACGAAACTCGCGGCCTCAAACACTCCAGACCAGGCTGGAGTATCCCCCGCATCCAGGAAGCCTTTTCCGGCAGCTGATTGTGCGCGCACGAACTGCACGTATGCCGGCTCGTGGAAAGTCTCGATCTCGCCTGGCTCGGCCATGCGGGGTTCGGCCCAGCGGACACGTTCGTGCAGCCCAGCGTTTCTCAGCTCGCGGATGAAAACTCCATGGCGATCGGGGCCGAAGGGATGCCCCTCGCCAAAGCCATAGCGGGCGATCTGCTCGCCGGCGACAACGAGGACGCCTGGAATCGGAGTCGTAGACAAGCGGCGCACCCTGGGCACAAGGATGCGCGAGGGTAGCACAGGGCGCCTGCGGGCGCCTGACGGCGAGCTGGAACGCGGACTTGAGGGCCGAGGTCCTGATGTATCATCCCTCCCCTTTTTGACAGCTTCAGGATCTGCGCGCCATGGCTCAATTCATCTTCACCATGAACCGGGTCGGGAAAGTCGTCCCCCCCAAGCGGACCATCCTGCGCGATATCTCGCTGTCCTTCTTCCCTGGGGCAAAGATCGGCGTCCTCGGCCTCAACGGCTCGGGCAAGTCCACCCTGCTGCGGATCATGGCGGGCATCGACAAGGACATCGAAGGCGAAGCCCGGCCGCAGCCCGGCATCCGGATCGGCTATCTCTCCCAGGAACCTGCCCTTGACGCTGCCAAGGACGTTCGCGGCAACGTGCTCGAGGGGGTTGCAGAGATCCAGGGGTTGATCGACCGTTTCAACGCAGTCAGTGACAAGTTCGCGGACCCGGATCTCACTGACGAGGCCATGAACAAACTGCTCGAGGAGCAGGCAAAACTCCAGGACGCCATCGATGCCAAAGGCGGCTGGGAACTCGAGCGCAAGCTCGAAGTAGCAGGCGACGCACTCCGCCTTCCTCCGTGGGACGCGGATGTCACGAAGATCTCGGGTGGCGAGCGGCGCCGCGTCGCGCTTTGCCGGTTGCTGCTGTCGGAGCCGGACATGCTGCTGCTCGACGAACCGACCAACCACCTCGACGCCGAGTCGGTGGCGTGGCTTGAGCGCTTCCTGGAAGGCTATCCGGGCACGGTCGTCGCAGTCACCCATGACCGTTACTTTCTCGACAACGTGGCCGGCTGGATCCTGGAACTGGACCGCGGACACGGGATCCCCTGGGAAGGCAACTACTCCTCCTGGCTGGAACAGAAGGAAAAGCGCCTTGCTACCGAGGAGCGACAACAGGAATCTCTGCGCAAGATGCTGGAGCGCGAACTCGAGTGGGTGCGCTCGAATCCGAAAGCAAGGCAGGCAAAGAGCAAGGCCCGCCTGCAACGCTATGAAGAACTCGCTTCGCAGGAATTCCAGAAGCGCAACGAGACCAACGAAATCTACATCCCACCCGGCCAGCGCCTCGGCGAACTGGTCATCGAAGCGAATGGTCTCAGGAAAGGCTTTGGCGACCGGCTGCTGTTCGATTCCTTGAGTTTCAATCTGCCGGCCGGCGGCATCGTTGGCGTCATCGGACCCAACGGTGCCGGCAAGACGACCCTGTTTCGCATGCTGACCGGCCAGGAGAAGCCGGATGCGGGTGAAC
The DNA here is from genome assembly GCA_963819685.1 of uncultured Pseudomonadota bacterium. Classification (GTDB taxonomy): domain Bacteria; phylum Pseudomonadota; class Gammaproteobacteria; order Steroidobacterales; family Steroidobacteraceae; genus CAIUGU01. The sequence continues at coordinate 354,831 of CAWFXI010000005.1, read as the reverse complement.
TCCGCGTGGGCCCTACGGTGCAGCTTGCCTACGTGGATCAGTCGAGGCAGTCGCTCGATGACAAGAAGACCGTGTGGGCCGAAATCTCGAATGGCCAGGACATCATCAAGGTCGGTAACTACGAGATACCCTCAAGAGCCTATGTCGGTCACTTCAACTTCCGCGGGAACCAGCAGCAGCAGGTTATCGGCGAACTGTCAGGGGGAGAGCGCAATCGCGTCCACCTGGCGAAGGTCCTGAAGAGTGGCGGCAACGTTCTGCTGCTGGACGAGCCCACGAACGACCTTGACGTCGAAACATTGCGCGCCCTCGAGGACGCGTTGCTGGCTTTCCCGGGGTGTGCCGTCGTGATTTCCCACGATCGCTGGTTCCTCGATCGCATTGCCACCCACATCCTGGCTTTCGAAGGCAACAGCGAAGTCGTATGGTTCGAGGGAAATCACGCGGAGTACGTCGAGGACTTCAAGCGCCGCAAGGGCGACGATGCCGACCGCCCGCATCGCATCAAGTACCGCAAACTCAACGCATAACGCATCCATGGATACCGATGCCATTGCGATCACGCTGGCGGGTTTCGGGCTCGTCCTGCTGATCCTGTCAGTGCAACGGTTGCGACGGGCCCGCTTTCTCGCTGCAGGCAGCAGCGCGCTGTTCGGCCTTGTGTTCCTGGTCATCGCGGGCGGATTCTTCATCGTCGCACTGAACCTGCGGACCTACGCTCGCCTCACGTACGAACAGCCGGTCGCAGAACTCGTCTTCGAGGCGCGCGGACCACAGAGCTACCTGGTGTCCGTCACCCAGATCCCGTCTGGCAGTCTGCAGATCCTGCAGGTCAATGGCGATGAATGGCAGATGGACGCCAGGGTCCTCAAGTGGCGTAGCTGGGCGAACGTGTTGGGACTCAACACGCAGTATCGGCTCGAACGCTTCAGCGGCCGTTACCGCGACATCGAGCAGGAACGTTCTGCTCCACGAAGCGTCTTTCCGCTGGCAGATAACCCGGGAGTCGATGTCTGGACGCTGGCTGCCAACAAATCGCGTTGGGTGCCCTTCGTCGACGCCGTTTACGGCAGCGCCACCTACCTGCCGATGGCTAACGGTGCCCGCTATCAGGTCACGATGAGTCAGACCGGCCTCGTGGCGCGACCGATCAACGAATCAGCCTCGAAAGCCGTCGCGGATTGGAAATCGCCCTGAGGGCGCCGTGGTTTGACAGAATAACGGATGTTCTCCCTGTAATCGTGCCTCCGGTACTACCCGGCGCACGCGTCACCAGCGTCGTAAATTGAGGAAACCTGTGCACTGCGGCAGGTATTCGTTAGACTGTCGCTGCAGTGAGACACAAAACCAGCATGGTCAGTAGCGGTTAAGGATTTCTGCCCATGTCGATCCATATCGATTCGAACAGTCGATTGCACCACGACCAGGAAGCGAGCTTTGCGCTCGTCTGTCCGCATTGCCAGGTGTTGTCGCACGTCACGGCCGTGTCGATCCCGCAGTTTGCGCAACTGGTTGCGCACAAACCCAGCCATATCGGCATCGTTTATCGGTGCGACTCCTGCAATGCGCCGGTGTTCCTGAAATTTCCGGTGAAGATCTACGCAGCTAACCGGGTCGAGCTCGCCGCCAGCTACGTGGAACTCGAGCGGCCGCGTGAGAAATTCACTTACACGTACCTGCCGGAAGAGAGCGAACTGCTGTTCAAGGAAGCCTTGAGCTGTTACGCGCACGGTGCGTTTAACGCCTTTGCTTCCATGTGCCGGCGGACGGCGCAGTCGGTGTTCAGGGACCTGGGCGAGAACGGCAAGCTCAGAATTTTCAATCAGGTGACGGAAATCCGCGACATGGCGGAGCTCGATGCGGACACCTTCAATCTTCTGAAGAGAGTTCTGTTCGACAATGACACCGACAGCTACCCGAGCCTGCCGGTGATGAGCGGCGAGCAGGCCGGCATCCTGCTCGAGGTGATGAAGGATCTGCTGTACCAGGCCTATATCAGGCGGGGAAAACTGCAGCAGGCGATGATGGTCAGGCGTTTCTTCGCCGAAGAGAGCCAGACCTCGAAGATCACACCCTTCGTCAAGGCATCTTCCTAGCGATATTGATGCAGAAGTCCATTCGTGGCTCTTGCATCTACCTGCTGCTTACCCCACCCAGGCGCGCGCGTTGCGGAACATCCGCATCCAGCCACCGTCTTCCCGCCAGTCGTCCGGGTGCCACGAGTTCTGCACGGTGCGGTAGACCCGCTCCGGATGCGGCATCAGCGCAGTCACGCGACCATCGGCGGTTGTCAGCGCTGTAATTCCTCGCGGTGAGCCGTTGGGATTGGCAGGATAGCGCTCGGTCATCTGGCCGCGATTGTCGACAAAGCGCATCGCGACCAGCTTCGCGTCCTGACAACTCGCGAGATCTCCCGGACTGAATTCAGCGAATCCCTCGCCGTGAGCCACAGCGATGGGCAACCTGGATCCAGCCATCCCCTTGAAGAATAGCGACGGAGACTCCAGCACTTCGACGAGACTGAACCGGCCTTCAAACTGCTCCGAACGGTTACGAACGAAGCGCGGCCAGTGTCCAGCACCGGGAATGATGTCCTTGAGCGCCGCAAACATCTGGCAGCCGTTGCACACACCGAGCGCAAAGCTGTCCGGGCGCGCGAAGAACTTCTCGAATTCATCCCGAGTGTTCGTGTGGAACAGAATGGACTTTGCCCACCCCTCTCCCGCACCGAGCACATCGCCGTAAGAAAAGCCTCCACACGCGACGAGACCCTGGAATCCGGCAAACCCCGCCCGTCCCGACAGCAGGTCCGTCATGTGGACATCGACCGCTGTGAATCCCGCACGATCAAACGCAGCCGCCATTTCCGCCTGGCTGTTGACGCCCTGTTCCCGCAGAACGGCGATTCGCGGTCTGGCTCCTCGGGAAATGAAAGGTGCCGCGATATCGTCGGCCGGATCGAAGGTGAGTCGGACGGACAGACCCGGATCCCCAGCATCGAATGCCGACTCGAACTGCTCCCGCGCGCATTCAGGATGATCGCGCAGGGACTGCAGCCGGAAGCTGGTTTCGGACCAGAGGCGATGCAGCTCGCTGCGAGGGCTGTCCAGGGCGACCTCGCTCATCACCGCAATACGGATACGGTCATCCGTTGTCACCTGGCCCACCACATGGCTTGCCTTGTGCAAACCATGCCGCGCGAACAGCTGAAGTGTTCGCTCGATGTCAGCAACTGGCACCTGGATTACCGCTCCCAGTTCTTCGCTGCAGAGCACCGCAACCTGATCACTGCCCAGGTTGTGCAGATCGACATCAAGGCCGCAATGACCCGCAAAGGCCATTTCCAGCAACGTCACGATGAGACCGCCATCCGAACGGTCGTGATACGCGAGTGCCAGACCCTGTTCCTTGATCTCGGCCATCGCGCGGAAAAAAGCGCCAAGCATCGCGGGATCGTCACAGTCAGGAACCGTATCACCGACACGACCGTACACCTGCGCAAGGCAGGATCCGCCAATCCGATTGCGGCCCAACCCCAGGTCAACAAGGATCAGCGCAGTAGGGCCGCGATCCGTTCTCAACTGCGGCGTCAACGTGCGACGTACATCGCGCACGGGTGCGAAAGCCGAAATCACCAGCGACAGTGGAGCAAGCATTCTCTGGGTGGCACCGCCCTGCTCCCACACGGTCTTCATCGATAGCGAATCCTTACCCACTGGAATCGTGATGCCGAGTGCGGGACAAAACTCTTCACCGACCGCTTTGACGGTGGCGTAGAGATCAGCATCCTCGCCGGGTTCACCGCAGGCGGCCATCCAGTTCGCTGACAAGCGCACCTGATCGAGCGCCGCGATATCCGCGGCGGCAATATTCGTTATCGCCTCAGCCACAGCCATACGCCCGGAGGCAGGTCCATCGAGGAGAGCGAGCGGCGAGCGCTCGCCCATGGCCATTGCCTCTCCGGTTACGGAAACATAATCGCTGACCGTCACAGCGACATCGGCCACAGGCACCTGCCACGGCCCCACCATCTGGTCGCGGCTGATCATGCCGCCCACGGTGCGGTCACCTATCGTTATCAGGAACGTCTTGTCTGCGATGGCCGGGAGTTTGAGCAGCCGGTCGACCGCCTCTCGCAGATTGATACCGGACGTAGAAAAGCCATCACCCCTGGCAGCTACACGTTTGACGTCCCGTGTCATACGAGGCGGCTTGCCAAGAATGACATCCAGAGGCACATCGACAGGCGGCTCTGTGAGCAATGGATCGGCAACTTTCAGCCAGCCGTCGTCCGTGATGTCACCCACCACCGCGTACGGACAACGCTCACGTGCACACATTGCTGCAAATTCGTCGATTCGCTCGGCTGGAATCACGAGGACATAGCGCTCCTGGGCCTCGTTGCACCAGATTTCGAGCGGCGACATGCCCGGTTCGTCGGACGGGATGGCTCGCAGGTTGATGCGGCCACCGCGGTTGCTGTGCGCAATGGATTCCGGCAACGCGTTCGACAAGCCGCCGGCACCGACGTCGTGGACCAGCTGGATGGGGTTGTCATTACCGAGAGCCCAGCAGCGGTCGATGACTTCCTGCGCGCGCCGCTGGATTTCAGGATTGCCTCGCTGTACCGAAGCAAAATCCAGATCCTCGGTACTCGCCCCGCTGCCTACAGATGACGCAGCGCCGCCGCCCAGGCCGATCAGCATGGCAGGACCGCCGAGCACGACGAGCTTCGCTCCCGGAGTGACGTCGGACTTTTCGACATGCGAGCGCCGGATATTGCCGAGGCCGCCTGCAATCATGATGGGCTTGTGATATCCCTTGAGTGCCGCGCGACCTGAGGTCAGCACGCTATTCTCGTAGGTCCGGAAATAGCCAAGGATATTCGGGCGCCCGAATTCGTTGTTGAAGGCAGCAGCGCCCAGCGGCCCGTCGAGCATGATTTCAAGCGCCGAGGCAATACGCTGCGGCCGCCCGGAGTCCTGTTCCCAGGGTTGCTCAAACCCGGGAATCCGCAGGTTGGAAACCGAGAATCCCGCGAGGCCGGCTTTCGGCTTGCCGCCGCGTCCCGTCGCACCTTCGTCGCGGATTTCGCCACCCGATCCGGTGGCAGCACCCGGAAACGGCGATATCGCGGTGGGATGGTTGTGTGTCTCGACCTTGATCAGGATGTCGATGGGTTCATCGTGATAGCCATACTCGCCACTCTGCGGATCCGGATACCACCTGCGTCCTTGAGCACCTTCGATGACGGCGGCGTTGTCGCGATAGGCGGAAAGCACGCCCCTGCTGTTTTTCTCGTGCGTATTGCGGATCATCGCGAACAGCGACTTTGCCTGCCGTTCACCGTCGATTACCCAGTCGGCATTGAAGATCTTGTGCCGGCAATGCTCGGAATTTGCCTGGGCGAACATCATCAGTTCGACATCGGTGGGATCCCGCCCAAGGCGACCGAAGCTTTCGACCAGGTAGTCGATTTCATCCGGCGAAAGCGCGAGTCCCAGAGCCGTGTTTGCCTCGACCAGCGCGCCTCGTCCCTTTTCGAGAACCGGCACACGTTGCAGATGTGCAGGTTCCATTGCAGCGAACAGGCACTCTGCAGCTTCCAGAGTTGGTACCGCCGCCTCCGTCATCCGGTCATGCAGCAGTGCCGCAAGGGCACTCAGGACAACCTTGTCGGTGACGCCGGCCAGCTCGTAGGCGATGCCTCGCTCGATGCGATCCACCATGCCGAGCCCGCACACATGAGCAATATCGGTGGCCTTGCTGGACCAGGGGGAAATTGTCCCGGGCCTGGGGATGACGACAACCATTCCACTGCCGGCGCCGGACCTGGCCGCGAAATCAGCGCCACTACGGGGGCCGTAGGTCAGTAACGCATTGAGGACGGCGCTTTCCTCAAGGTTCAACGGCCTTCTGACTTTCGCAAAATGGACAAAATGTGCTCTCAGGGACTTCACCCCGTCGTGCCTGGCCTGGACAGCCGCAAGCAGTTTGTCGAGTCGGAAACCGGAGAGCGCCGGAGCACCGGAAATGATCAGCATTTGAAGTTGTTAAGCGACCCGTCAGGACATCGGCTTGGTGCCGCGGAAGGGGCCGGAATGATACCGAAGCTTAGCAGGGCGATGCAAAATCCTTTGCAGCACCCTGCTTATCCGAGTCACGGATGACTCGGCGAAATCGATGAATTACAACTCATTGATTTCGGGAGCCAGTGAAAACCACGCTTTTCGCTGGATCCAGATGCAAAAGGCACGGACAGACTCTTGCATCAACTCTTGAGTCCTGGTCACCAGCCGCTACTTGCGCGGGCCCGGATCACCGGGTGCGTAGATCGGCACCGGAAATGGCGTGACATTCGACCCTTCAACGGTACTGACCTTGCTGATCCCCTGCTTCGGCACCTCGTCGATGCGCAGGATCGAATGCAGCGGCAGATAAGTCCGCTTAACGCCCGCAAACTCCGCCTGGATGCGCTCTTCTGCCGGGTCGATGACGACCGTGGAGCGCTCTCCGAAAATCAGCTCTTCCACCTCGATGAAACCGAACAGAGACCCGTGGCTCACTTTGCGCGCGTAGATCTCGTACACCTTGCCCTGGTTGGCGAAAACGACCTTGAAAATGTGACTGGCTGCCATATCGACCCGAGGCTTCGTTGCTACGCTGCGCACCATATTACATAGGCGTGCGTGAAGTACCAGCCGCGGCAGGGCAATTCCTGTCCGTGGCCACGTCCATAGCCTGGGTTTGAGCGATGTGGAATGGGCTGTCGGCCGGGTTCGCGGACGACAGGTTCAGGGAAAGTCGAGTTTCTCAGGCCAAGGCGGAAGTGGCCAGGGGAAAACAAGGTGGCGTTAAAACTTCGGGTCATCAGCGATCAGTATCGCCAATTGGGCAAGCGCAGCTCGCGGCTGTTCGGCGTTCATGGCGGACGCATCGGGCGGGCTGCGGACAACGACTGGGTGCTGCCGGATCCAGACCGGTATATCTCGAGCCATCATGCCAAGGTCGCCTTTCGGGCAGGTGCCTGGGTACTCGAAGACACGAGCACCAACGGCGTTTTCGTCAATGGCTCGGACACCCCTCTCTCTGTCGCCGGCAGCCACGCATTGCAGGATGGTGATCGCCTGCGGCTTGGAGATTACGAAGTCCTTGTCAGCATCGACGAACGTAACGACTTCCCTCCTGACGCCAGTGGCCAGATGCCGGTGCCTGCGGTGGTGCGCCGCTCCGCCAGTGTCGATGGAGATCTCGGCGAGGATCTGGATATCGCCGCCCTGTTGACGGGCAGTTCTGAACCAGCGGCCCGATCCCTCACTCACGAACCCTTTGAACTGTCGAATGCCTATGGCATGGAAGTGCCGGCAGCCGCAAGACCGGCTGCGGTTGAACGAGAGACTTCGCCTGGATCCCTGATTGGCAATCTGGCCGATGAAGGGCCGCAGCGAACAGTCGTACATGGCAAGGGCTCGGTGGAGTGGCATATGGCCACTCGCCCCATCGACCGCAAGAAGCTGGCGGCATTGACCAGCATTTCGCGACCGGAAGCTGAGAGCAGCCCGCGTTCCACCACCAGCGGCACGCGCGAACTGGATGCCGGAGTGGAAGCGTTCTGTCGCGGCATCGGAATCGATCCGGCGTCGCTGCCCAGTGAGGCGCAGGCGACGATGCTGACAATGGCCGGTCAGATGCTGCGCGAAGTCGTTCTTTCGCTGATGGATTCGCTGCAGTCCCGCTCCGATCTCAAGAATCGCATGCGGATCAGCCAGACCTCGATTCAGCCGGGCGAGAACAACCCGTTCAAGTTTTCTGCAAGCGTCGATGAAGCCGTTCGCAAACTGCTCGACGGACACAACTCCCGCTACCTCGGTCCCATTGAAGCCATTCGCGAATCTTTCAATGACCTCAAGACTCACCAGTCGTCTATCAGCTCGGCGATGCAGTCAGCGGTCGATACCTTGCTCGAGCGGCTCGAACCCGCTGATCTGCAGGAACGGTTCGACAGAGGCCTTAAACGCGGCTCGCTGCTCGGTGCCGCCAACAAGATGAAATACTGGGACCTGTACTCGGAGTTCTACCAGGTCCTCAACCAGCGCGACGATGCTGGTCTCCCCACCGTGTTCACGGAAGAATTCGCTCGCGCCTATTCCGAACACGCCACAGATCCGAAATCGGGTGGCAGGCGTCGAGGCTGATCATCGGAGCTTCCCTGGGCTGCGGCGGGCGCATGTTGCCGGGCCCGATTTCAAGCATCGACTTCGACGCCTTCGTGCTCCCATGCCGGCCACCCGGATGCATCGATCGTCTCTCGGTAACCATGCCAGGTGGCATGTCCGATCAGCGGCAGCAGAACGATAGACGCCACCATGCCGGTTGCGAAACCGATCAGAACTGTCGTCACGATGATGGTTCCCCAGACGAACATCGCAAGTTTGTTACGCAACACCGCGTTCACGCTGGTGACAACCGCCGTGACTGCATCGGCCCTGCGATCCAGCAACATCGGTAGCGAGAAGGCACTGGCTGCGAACACGATTGTCGCAAATACGGCACCCACCGCACTGCCAATCCCGAGAAAGGGCAGAAGACTGCGCCAGGTCGGCGCTCCCTGGCTGGGGAAGAATACGTGCAGCATGGTGGCAGCTCGCGCCCAGACGAGCAGGACGACCATCAGGACCAGTGCAAACAACAGAATGTCACGGATGTGGAGCCATCCATCGCGCAGGCAATAACCGAGTGCGGGCCTGCGACCCGCCTCGAGTTGCCAGCTGATCGAATAGACAGCGAGCGCTACTACCGGCCCCACGAACATGAAACCCGTTGCCAGCCCCAGGTACAACGCGAGCGTTCCATAAAGCCAGCTGAGCACCGCGATGATTACGCTGAGCAGACTCAGGACCAGACCATAGGCCAGACTTTGCTTCGGCGCGCGCACTACATCGGCCCATCCGAGTCTCAGCCAGCGAAACGGCGCTGTTGCCGCCAGCGTCCTGCAGGGAGCCACAAAAGGCAGAGGACTCCCAGCTTCCCTCAACTCTGCTGTACGGGTCTCCATGTATTTCGAATCCCCAGTTTGACGCGGGTTGATCCGTAGTCGTTCAGGAAACCACCAGATACGCCCTTTGCGATCTCATTGCCCTCGGGATTGATACTTAGGACCTACGCGCGCTGCAACGCAACGCAACTGACTGCAGGCAATGGAAGATTTCTAGCGGCTCTTCTTCTTTTTTCCGGATGCCGACTGCAACGCAAGCTTCTCCTTCAGGTACTCCCAGTCCCGGCTGAAGCGATAGCCGTGTCTGTCTGGCAACCCTGGTGATTGCGTTTCCAGCCAGCGGACGGTGCGCTTGCTGGTGTTGTAGAACGCATGCACGCACCCTACTCCCGTCCAGAACACGTCGCCCTCTCGCAAGGTATAGCGCTTGTCATCGGCGACCACCTCGACCTCGCCGTCAAGCATGATGTACGACTCCTCCATCGGATGATCGTGCGGATGGGCGACGCCACCCGGCTGGTATTCGACCATGAACATCGTATGCAACTGCGCATCGAGACGCTTGTCGACCAGCATCTTCAGCGCGATGCCGCTGTAGGCAAGCAGCGCGGTGTTCATGCTCGCCGAGACCGTCGGTGCATTCTTGCGCGCACCGATCTTGAGCTTGTCGACGACGATATCGTCCTCGCCCATGCGGAAGAAATGCCGTGATCGCGGATCGCGGATATCGAGCTCGACCAATTCAACCTGCGGCGGCGACCCCAGAAAATAGGTGTCGTCCTCACTTCCCTCGGGGCGCGGCTGCGGCGCCATCATGTCGATCCATCTGGCGACGCCCTTTTTGGGCCCGAGCCAGGCATGTTGCACGCCGACCGGAATCAGCCCGCACGCCCCTGGCGAAAGTGGATAGCCCACGCCGTCCAGAATGAGGGTTGGAGCCCCTTCAACAATGTAGAAGCTTTCCTCAAAGGAATGCAGATGGGTATCGATCGAACCGCCGGCACTCAGCGCACACAGGCCTACCCCCATATGTACCGAACCAGCCTCGCCATCGACCACCGAGCAGCGCGAAAATGACTTGCTGTGCCCTCGATAGGCCGGCTCCAGCTTGATGTCCTTTGCACGCAGCAGGTGATGCATTTGCTTTCTCCTCTTTGTCAGCAGGGCGAACAGTGGTAGCGGCAAGGAACGAAGGTTCGAGCCTCGCCGCAATGAACACCAGCTCCCGGAAGCTCAGGCCGACGCGGCTGCCTTCGCCTTGGCGACTTCAGCGATGACTTCATCTGCGACGTTGCGCGGCACAGGGTCGTAATGCGAGAACTCCATCGTGTACGACGCTCGGCCGCTCGTCATGCCGCGCAGATGGCCAATGTAACCGAACATCTCGGACAGAGGGACGGTGGCCACGACTGCAATGTTGCTGCCGCGTTCCAGCTGTTCCAGGATGGTGCCACGGCGGCGATTGATATCGCCGATGACGTCACCGAGGTGGTCGCTTGGGGTCACCGTCTCAACCCGCATCACGGGCTCGAGCAGGATGGGAGAAGCCTTCTTGATGGCTTCGCGGAAACAGGCCTTGGCAGCGATTTCAAAGGTCAGCGCGTTGGAGTCGACATCGTGATGGCTGCCGTCCGTGAGCGTCGCCCGGAAGTCCACTGTCGGATAGTGGGCAAGTACGCCGTCTTCCTTCTGCATCTTCAGACCCTTTTCCACCGCGGGCACGAACTCCCTCGGCACTGAACCACCCACGGTCTCGTCGACGAACTCGAAGCCGACGCCACGTTCCAGCGGCTCGAACGTGATCCACACTTCGGCGAACTGGCCCGAACCGCCGGTCTGCTTCTTGTGAACGTATTGCTGTTCGATCTTCTTCGTGAAGGTTTCGCGATAGGCAACCTGCGGCTCGCCCATGGTGCCTTCAACGCCGAATTCCGTGCGCATGCGATCGAGGGTGACCTCGAGATGCAGTTCGCCCATGCCTCGCAGAATCGTCTGGCCGGTCTCGCGATCGGTTTCGAGATGCAGCGAAGGATCGGCGCGCACCATTTTGCCGAGCGCTGCGTTGAACTTTTCCTGTTCGGCCTTGAGCTTCGACTTCACCGAGACGCTGATGACGGGGTCCGGGAACCGCATGCGCTCGAGCACCACAGGATTGCCGGAATCGCACAGCGTATCGCCGGTCTCGGTCTCGGCCAGGGACACAAGCGCGATGATGTCGCCGGCGCGGGCTTCTTCAATGGGATTGGCTTCCTTGGCGAACATTTCCACCATGCGGCCGATTTTCTCGCGCTTGCCGCGGGTGGTGTTCTGCACCGATGCACCCTTCGCCAGGACACCTGAATACACACGGACGAACGTGAGCGCGCCGTAGGCATCGTTGATCACCTTGAACGCCAGCGCTGAAAACGGTTCGTCATCGGAACACTTGCGTTCGCCGATCGGATTACCGTCGGCGTCCACCGTCTTGATGGCGGCCACATCGGTCGGCGCCGGCAGGTAGTCGACCACCGCGTCCAGTACCTGCTGCACACCCTTGTTCTTGTACGAGGATCCGCACAGCACGATCGTAAATGCGGAAGTAATCGTGCCTTTGCGCAGACAGCGACGCAGGACTTCAGGGCGAAGGTTCGACACCGTCCGTCAGATAGGCTTCCATGGCCTCGTCATCCTGCTCGAGGCAGGTATCGATGAGTTCCGTGCGGTACTTCGCGATTTCGCCCAGGATCTTCCGGTCGCTCGGCACGGTGATATTCAGCTTGTCCGCGATGTCAGCCGTCACGTCCAGGCTCTGCCACTCGGCATCCTTGTCATCCGAATCCCAGACCAGGGCCTTCATCTCGACAAGATCCACCATGCCTTTGAAATTGTCCTCTGATCCGATCGGCAGCTGCACAGGCAGCGGGCGGGCACCGAGACGCTTCTTGATCATGTCCACACAGCGGACAAAGTTGGCGCCGCTGCGATCCATCTTGTTCACATAGCACATGCGGGGAACGTCGTAATTGTCGGCGAGGCGCCAGTTGGTCTCGGACTGGGGTTCAACCCCGGCCACACCGTCGAATACCACGACGGCACCGTCGAGCACGCGCAGCGACCTGTTGACTTCGATGGTGAAGTCGACGTGTCCGGGCGTATCGATAAGATTGATTTTCTTGTCGCGCCAGAAGGCGGACACGGCGGCACTCTGGATCGTGATGCCGCGCTTCTGCTCCTGCTCCAGATAGTCGGTGGTCGTCGACGTCTTCAGATCCTTGGTATCGTGAATGTCGATGATCGTGTGCTTGCGCCCCGTGTAGTACAGGATCCGCTCGGTCGTCGTCGTCTTGCCGGCGTCGACATGGGCGATGATGCCGATATTGCGGATATCAGAAAGGGCTGTTGTACGGGGCATAGCGAAATTCCATGACAGTTTCGGTTTCGGAACAGGAATTGATGGCGGGCCCACCCCTCCTGCGGCGCGGCATTCTATCCGAAATCAATCTGTTGTATGGCTGTTGTATGGAAAATGCGGTGCGCCAGCAAGCGCATCAGGAAGAGGACCCCGGAAAGGGGGGCCACGGCTTGGGCAGCCTCGCCAGAAAAGCCAATAAGCCCTTGTCGGCTGAAGAGTTTTTACGGGGCGGATGGATACTCTTTCACAACTGCCCGGCGGGCCCGCAGATGCTTTGCTGCCTTGCCGATTTCCTCAGGTCCGGGCGAAGGCCTCATAGTCCACGTGCCGCATCGATTTGGAGAGCCGCGTGAACGAGGGACTGGTGGCCCGTACCAGGGCTGATTTTCATCATCATTGGCGCCATGCGCTCGCCTTTCACCTGCTCATGCAACTGCTCGGGTTGGCGGTCTTTACGCCGCTGGTGACCTGGGTCACCCGCCACATCGTGCTCGCCTCTGGCGAGCCGGTCATCAGCAACTTCGACATCGCAGCGTTCATGCTGTCACCAGTTGGAGCTGTATTCGTGGTGGTAGCTGCAGCCCTGACCGTCAGCCTGCTTCTCGCTGAGTTCGCCGGCCTGACCTGGATCGCGGGCCATGCCATCGCGCGGCAGTCTGTAACGCTCGCCTCGACAGTCGCTTTCGTGCTTCGTTTCCTGTTACCGCTGATCTGGTTGTCGACGCGCGTCTTCTTGAGGATCCTGATTCTGGCCCTGCCGTTTGTGGCACTGACGGCGGTGATCTGGTTCTCGCTGCTGGCCGGGCACGACATCAACTACTACCTCGCCGAGCACCCGCCGGAATGGCAGCGAGCGAAGCTGTTCGCGGCAAGCCTGGGTGCGGTTTACGTCCTGTTGGTCGCATACCAGCTCGTACGCTGGCTGTATGCAGTGCCGATCCTCGCTTTCGAGAACGTCGTCCCCTCGCGTGCCCTGAAACAGAGTGCGCAGATGACGCGCGGACGGCTGGGCAGCATCGTGCCCCCCCTGTTTCTGTGGATGCTGCTGCTCACCGTGACGGTGATCGCGATCACCTGGGGCTGCCGCCATCTCTCCGATGCCGGACTCGCCTGGGCGGGCATCGACATACGACGCGTACTGCCGCTCGTAGCGCTATACGTGGTCGTAACACTGGTCGGCGGCTTCCTGTCCAGCGGCTTAGGGCTGGCCGGCCACCAGTTTCTGGTAACGCGCCTGTACGCCGAGCAGATCGATCCCGCGAAATGGCAGACACCTGCGGCGCTTGAGATCAGCGAGGAACGCTCGCGACACATTGCCCGACCCGCGATCCTGGCAATGGCGGTGCTCCTTCTGATTGCTTGCGGAGCGATGGGGTTCGTGGCGTCGCGACTGAACCTGGAAGCCGCTGTTTCAGTCACCGCGCACCGCGGCGCTTCAATCGCGGCGCCTGAAAACACGATGGCGGCTTTTCGCACAGCCATGGATGCCGGGGCGACATTCATCGAGCTTGACGTGCAACGCACCCGCGATGGCCAGATCGCCGTGCTACACGATGGCGACCTCATGCGGCTGGCGGGCGACCCTCGCAAGCTCGCCGAATTGAATACAACCGAGCTTGCAACGATCGACATAGGCCGGAAGTACGATGCAGCGTTTCTGGGCGAACGCGCACCACTGCTTGAGGAAGTGATTGAGCTCGTGCGTGGCCGGATGAAGATCAACATCGAGCTCAAGTACAACGTGCCGGACCCCGGGCTCGCCCAGGCAGTCGTGGATCTGCTGCTGCGCAAGGATTTCCTCGACCAGGTCGTGATCACGTCGCTCGATTATGCCGCGCTAAAACAGATCAAGAGTATCGAGCCACGGCTGCAGACGGGCCATATCGTCACAGCGGCTGTGGGCAACGTCGTGCTGACCGAGGCGGACTTCCTCAGCCTCAATTCCGCGCGGGCCACACCTTCACTTATCCGGCGCGCACACGCCGCCGGCAAGGAGGTTCACGTCTGGACTGTCAACCGGCAGGAAGTGATGCTCCGCATGATCGAACGCGGCGTGGACAATATCATTACCGACGACCCGGCCCTGCTCGTCCGGGTGATCAAGGAACGTCATTCGCTCAGCAGAGCGGAACTTCTCGGGCTGCGACTGCGAGTGCTTTATTCCAGGCCACCACAGGAACTGGTCGACCCGGCGACAGTGGAGACCCCTCTGAAAGCAAGCGACTGCCGGTCCCTAACTGCAGACGCAGGTGCTGCTTCATGATCGAGAACAGATCGCGCTGGGCAATGACGGGCTTGAGCACGAAGCCTCGATCGCCCAGGGCCATCACGGGAATCTCCACACCTGAATGTTCTTCCATGACGCCGTTGCTGGTTGCATAGCCGATCTTCATGACCGACCCTTCCCTCGTCATTACTCGCCCGATGTAGCCAAGCGCCGCGACAGGTGGCGGCCATTTCCGCGGGCCGCCGCCTTCCGTCGTTTCCGGCAACAACTGCGCTGCATGTCCATGGTCAGCCGTCACGAGCAGCAGGGTGCCTGACCCTTTGGCCATGTAGCTGCGTACCAACGCCACCACTTCATCCAGTTGTTCGAGCTCCCCGATCTGCCCGCACGGGTTGCGCGCATGGGACTGCTTGTCGATCGAGGCTGATTCCACCATCAGCACGAAACCCTTATCGTTGTCCCGGCTCAACAGCTCGACGGCCTTCGCAGTCATCGTCGCGAGCGAGGGCACCTTGCCGAATTCCGGATTGCTGCTGCAGGTGGCGACAGGAGGGAAGATGGGGTTGTTGTCGTCATCGAAGGTGGCGCGCCCTGCAGCGGGGCCGCTCAATCTGACCGGCAGGGTACCTGGCGAAAACAGTCCAAGCACCCTGCCTTTTGATACCGCATTGAGTTCCGCAGGAGTGCTGACGATCAGAAAGCCGTTTTTCCGTGCAAGCTGTCCTACCGTCTGATCGCTGGCCTCCCGGGCTTGCGCGAACTTGTCGCCCCCTCCCCCCATTACGACATCCGCGTTGCCCGCGGCAATCTGCTCTGCGATTGAGCCTTGCCCGCCGTTGGCTTTCAGGTCACCGTTACATCCAGGAGAATTGAATCGACCGCCGGGCATCATGTCCTCGGGGCCCTCGCAGAGGCGAAACGCACTGTGCGCCAGAAATGCCGCCGGCGTCGCGTCCGACACAGTGGCTGTGGTCACCACGCCGGTCCTGTACCCGGCAGCCTTGGCCAGTTCCAGAATGGTCGGCGCTGCCTCGCCCGTCCCGACTTGCGTTGCAATACGTCCCGTGCTCGTGACGATGCCACTCGAAATGCTGGAGCCGCTATTGGCCGAATCCGCCACGTAGGCAACGGCATGGGGCGCCTGCTCCTCAACGGTCAGCACCTTCGCAGTGCTGCGAATCGGCAAGCGGTCGATGTTCAGTTCACCCGTCGCCCCGACGAGATAGTTGCGGGCGATGCTGATCTGCTGACTGTCCATCCCGTCGCCGATGACGATGATGACATTGCGCGGCGGCAGTCGAATGCGGCTTGCCCCCGCAGTCTGCGCAAATGCCTCATATGCAAACGACACACACACCCACACCATCAGCGCCGCCAAAATGGTTCTTCTGATCATGATGGTGCCAGGTGTGTCGCCAGGTGCAGTAAAACCTGCCTCGCCGGAGGTGGCCTAGCGCAACGGCGGTTGCCCCGTGTATTCGATGAGGTAAAGCCCGCCGCCGTTTCGGTCGCCGGCATAGATGATGCCTTTCTCATCGACATACACGTCATTGATCGCCATGTCCTTCATCTTTCCCGAAGCAGCCATCGGCACGAGCGCGCCGATCTCGACGGGCTTCTTCGGGTCCGCAATCGAATACACGCGTACACCTGCGTTCTGAAATGACGCGACGACCGTCTGGGTGAGCTTCGCAGCCGTCGCCTTGGGCCGGTTCATGTGAATGTTGTGGGCGCCAAACCTGCCCTCCTTGCAGAACTCCTCGAGGCCGGCGGGATACGGAAACTGGGTGATCTCCTTCGGGTGAGTCTCGTCACTCATGTCGACAGTCCAGATCGGCTTCGGCCAGTCGGCACACTTTTCCTGATTCGCTTCCTGGGTAACCACAGCGATCTTGCGATCGAAGAGCGGCAGAAATGAGTGGCCGATGTAACCCGGCGTGACCGGAAACCAGGAGCGCTGCCCCACCAGCTTCGGTCTGGTCTTGTCGGCAATGTCGATGACGACGATGCCGCCATCAATCCAGCCTGCATAGACACGGTCTGGACGCTCAGGAGAAATGAATGCGCTGTGCATACGCACGCCATCTCTCGTTTTCGTTCGCGGCAGCGGAGCACCCGGCTCTCCCTTCCGCATGCCCGGCATCCACCAGCGTCCCGTTTCCTTCGGGTTGCGAGGATCGCGCATGTCGACAATCATCAGGAACTGATCGTCGCCCCGCGGCGGCACTGCGGGGATGAAATCCGGCGAGCCGCTCGACAGATAGGCGTACTGGCCATCGGTGAACCAGACGTAGTGCGCACCCCGCGATTCCCCTCCGGAGGTATTGAAGTACGCGATCTGTTGCGGTTTGGCAGGATCGGTCACGTCATAGACCAGCGCTCCACCGCCTGGTTGACCGGGCAGATCCGTGTTCTGCGCGACGACCATCGTCCTTCCGGAAACTCCAAGACTGTTGCAGCGCACATGTGCCGACAGCGTGGGAACCTGCGCGAGCACTCGCGGGGCGCGGGGATCGGTTACGTCGACGGTTGTGAAACAGGTGGGTGCCCCGGCATGCGCGAAGAACATGACGCGACGGCCGTCTGCGTACTGTTCAAGGTCGAGGCCTTCCCCCCCGTTCCCACGGCCGTTCAAGTCCGTGTGGCCGATGATCCGCAGATTGCGGGCCTCGCGTGGCGCCGCTTCCCCGGCTGCCGATGCGGTAATGGAATGTCCGACCAGTGCCAGCGCCAATGCGCCGGACACGAAGCATCGCATGACTCGACGCATTTCCCGTCCGCTCATCGATGGACTCCTGATCAGAAAACACTGGTAGGCTTGGCTCAACTATACGGAGCCGCCGTTGTTGCGGCAAAGAAAGATAAGGGCGTCTTGAACATTCAAGCTCCGCGCAGTCGCGCCTTCCCGGCAGTGCAACAATCGACACGTCCGCGGGAGCGAGTGCGGGTTTTTCGCAAAGATGGCACGTTCGTAAACCATGACAAGGTGACTTCATGAAGACGTTAGCGATCGGAACAGTCGGCGTTGCGCTGCTGGCAGCCGTGGCCATGGCACAAACGAAGGTCAATCCCACTGATCCGCAACCAACATGCACGATGTGTCCCGGGTACTACATCCCCGCGAGTGAGCTGCAGCAGTACACGCAGAAGGCAATTGCCGAAAAATTGATCGACCAGCAGGTTCGGGACGTTGAAATCGGCAAGGCCCATGTCGGGATCGGCATGGTCCATCGCGGCAAACTTGATGCGCCGCTACCGGACTCCGTCGCAGAACACGACCACGTGAGCGAGGTCTACCACATCATTGACGGTAGCGCGACACTGATGCTCGGCCCGGATATCACCAACCGCAAACGTCGCCCCGCGACGCTGCAGACGGTTCGCGAATTCAATGGACCGGGCAACAACGGCTCTGAAATCCGCAACGGCGTTGCCTACCAGCTGCAGCCCGGCGATGTCGTGGTGATTCCGGCGGGCACGGGCCACTGGTTCACGAAGATCGACGATCACATTGATTACCTGATGATCCGGATCGATCCGGACAAACTCACGCCGCTTCGGGACGAAGCTGCCTCGAAAGAGTACCTGTCCAGGCCTTCACCCCGCAGCAGCGGCGGTTGATCGCTCGAACGGGTACCCAGCGCCGCTAGCCGACCTCGGCAAGTGCCTGCACGCAGGATTGCGTGACTTTGAGGGCGAGCAGGTCATCGGCCCGCGTGCGACCGATATTCACGGCCGCGATGGGTTTGCCGGCCTGCGCGGCGGCGATCGCGAAACGATAACCCGAATACACCATCAGCGACGAACCCACGACCAGCATCGCATCGGCACGCTGCAGGCTGGCCATCGATTCTGCTACACGTTCCGCGGGCACTTTCTCGCCGAAGAACACGACATCGGGCTTCAGCACTCCGCCGCACCGTTCGCAATCCGGAACTTCGAACGCAGAGAAGTCCTGCGCTTCAAGGTCCGCGTCGCCATCAGGGGCGGCGTCCGCATCGAGATGCGCCCAGGACGGGTTGCGGTCCAGTAGTTGCTGCTGGAACGGCTCTCTGGAGCAGGGCTGCCCACAACCCATGCACACCATCTGATCCATGCGACCGTGCAGATCGATCACGTCAGTGCTGCCAGCACCCTGATGCAGGCGATCGACATTCTGCGTGACCAGCTTTTCGATTCTGCCTTGTTGCTCGAGTCGCGCCAGCGACCGGTGAGCGGCGTTGGGACGCGCCCGCCCGAACCAGCGCCAACCGATGAGGCTTCTTGCCCAGTAGCGCCTTCGAACTGCAGCATCCGCCATGAATGACTGGAATGTCACGGGCGGCTTGCGCTTCCATGCACCGTCCGCATCGCGATAGTCCGGAATGCCCGACTCCGTGCTGCAACCGGCCCCCGTCAGCACGAACAGCCGCGGATGGCGGTCGAGAAAATCCGCGAGTGCATGATCAGTCATTGCTTCAGTCTCTATTCAGTGGCCACCTGGCTGCCAAGTCGGTACAGAAAATGTCAAATCGACGACCAGACTCCCGAAATACGGAGGCCACGTGCTTGCTCAACTTCGATACCGTCAACACGAGTCGAACTGCGAATCGAGTCGCATATTGCAAATGCGTTTGGCACTTTGGGCTGCACGGGCGGTACGGTTCCCCAACTTGAGTCACTTTCTCTCACGAAGGTCTTCAGAACGGCTCCAGAGCGAAGAAATCAGTTCCATGCAGACACGGATCGGAGCGGGGTATCGGTTGGTTGAATTCTGGAGAATTGCCCCTCCAGCTTGATCTACCCGCCGCTACCTCGTTCCACCGCTCACGCCCCGCGCGCGCCAGTCGCACGCGGGGCCTTTCTTTTCATGCCCCGCTCCCTGAGGATCCCCGTTACGCGTAGTTGCGCGTAACCAACCAGGTCATCGTCACATATCGGCAACACTCGCGTCATCATCCCGTGATGTCTCGCAGGTGTACTCGTCGGACGTGACCGATTCTGACGAACAGCATCGCTACAGGGCCATCTGGCTTTCGGACATCCATCTGGGGTCTGCCGGCTGCCAGGCCTTCTACCTCCTGGAATTCCTCCGGGTCCATCGCACCGACACCCTCTATCTGGTCGGCGACATCCTCGATGGCTGGCAGCTGCGGAAGGGCTGGTACTGGCCGCAGGCGCACAATGACGTCGTGCAGAAGCTGCTGCGCATGGCCCGCAAGGGCACCCGCGTCATCTATATCCCGGGCAATCACGATGAACTCAGCCGGCAGTTCATCGGCCTTTCATTTGGCGGCATCCAGATCGTCGAGGATGCCATTCATGTGACCGCCGACGGCAAGCGGCTATGGGTCGCGCATGGCGACCTGTTCGACAGCGTCATGCACCACGCGCGCTGGCTCGCGCACCTCGGCAGCTGGATCTATGACTGGCTGCTCAAGCTCAATCGCGTGTTCAACACGATGCGGCGGTGGCTGGGCCTGCCGTACTGGTCGCTGTCGCAATACCTGAAGCACAAGACGAAGCACGCGACCAGCTTCATCAGCGACTTTGAGCACGTCATGGCCGCCGAAGCGCGGCGGCGCGGGTGCACCGGTGTCGTATGCGGCCACATTCACAAGGCCGAGCTGCGCACCATCGACGGCATCCTGTACTGCAACGATGGCGACTGGGTCGAAAGCATGAGTGCCCTCGTCGAAACCGATGAGGGTGAACTGCGCCTGGTCCAATGGCGCAATCGCATGGCGGACCCATTGCACCTCGGACGCCTGGAAGAACCGCAGACGCTGGTCGCCTGATGCACCGGGAAATTCCGCCGCCATGAAAATCATGATCGTTACCGACGCCTGGGAACCGCAAGTCAACGGTGTCGTCCGGACGCTGAAGACGACGCGTGCCGAGCTCGAGAGCATGGGGCACCAGGTCGACATTCTGACGCCGCTTGAGTTTCGCACTGTCCCCTGCCCGACCTATCCTGACATCCGCCTGTCGTTGCTGCCTGGCGTGCAGGTCGCCCGGCGCATTCGCGAGTTCGATGCGGACGCCTTGCATATCGCAACCGAAGGTCCGCTGGGTCTGGCGGCGCGGCGCTTCGCAATGAAGCATCATTGGCCGTTCACGACTGCCTATCACACGCGCTTCCCTGAATACGTACACGCGAGATTCGCCTTGCCGCTTGCGTGGACGTATACCTTCCTGCGCTGGTTTCACGGCCCGTCGAAAGCGGTCATGGTACCGACACGAGTCGTCAAGCAGGATCTCGACGCCGAGAGGTTCGCAAACGTGAAACTGTGGTCGCGCGGCGTCGATCACCGGATATTCCGGCCCCAGGCAAGTGACCGACTGCAGTCCACGCCGCCCATCTTCCTGTATGTCGGCCGCATTGCCGTGGAGAAGAATATCGAGGCGTTCCTGAAACTGGATCTGCCGGGCTCAAAATGGGTGGCGGGAGTGGGTCCTGCGCTGCAGGACCTGCGGATCGCTTACCCTGATGTCAATTACCTCGGCGTGCTTGATCAGCATGAACTTGCTGAAGCCTATGCCTCTGCGGATGTATTCGTATTCCCGAGCAGGACCGACACGTTTGGTCTCGTGCTCCTTGAAGCGATGGCGTGCGGGCTGCCGGTTGCGGCGTACCCGGTCACAGGACCGATCGACGTCATCGAAGACCCGAAGGCAGGCGTCCTGCACGAGGATCTGCGTACTGCCTGTTTGCATGCGCTGGAGCTGAAGCGCGAAGACGTGGCCCGCTACGCAAAGCGATTCTCATGGCGCGCGGCCACCGAGCAGTTCTTCAGCCACCTGCACCCACGCGGCAGCCGCACTGTTGCTTCCGTCTATCCCGCAGCGAATTTCTCATCGTAGGGAAAGTCGCTGCCGTGTGTACCGCCGGAGTCGGGTCTGCGTCGTTGCGAACCTGTGCGTCCACCGAAGGCTGCCAGTAGCCGACGGTGACAACACGCGTGACCGTGTTGTTCGTACCCTTTGTTGAAAGGCTTTGTCGCAAGTCATTCGCTACGCCACTTCACTGTCCAGCCGCATAAGCTCGAGTCACCGCCTCAAGAAACTCGCGCCCCTCATAGACCGACTTCACGCGGATCTTCTCGTTGAGCCCGTGGGCGTTGTTCTCGCCGGGGACGGAGAACATGCCGCTCATGCCATAGGTCGGGATACCCGCGTTCATGAGGAAGCGGCCATCGGTGGCCCCTGCAGTCATGAACGGGGCGATGGTCACGCCCGGCCACATGCGGGCAGCCACCTTGCGCACAGGGCCCATGATCTCTTCGGTCAATTGTGGCGGGCTTGAGCCGTCACGGCGACGTTCGATCGAGACCACGACCTCGGGATCGGCAATTGCCGTTTCAAGCGCGGTCTTGATCTCCTCCGGAGTCGTGCCCTGCATGATCCGGCAAGACAATGTCGCTTTCGCCCGCTGCGGCAACGCGTTGGCCGCATGGCCGGCATCGAGCTGGGTCGCGACGCAAGTCGAGTGCAGCATGGCGTTGTACGAGGGATCAGCCGTCAGCGTGGCGAGGGCCTTGATGTCTTCGGGGTTCTTACCCACCGCAGTCATTGCCGCACCGATCTCGCCGCCCATGATCGGACCGATACGCTCGAAATAGGTCCGCGTGACAGGCGTCACCTGGACTGGAAACTGGTGGGACTGAACCTTCCTGAGGCCCTCCGCGAGCCGGTAGATCGCGTTGTCCGGCACGGGACGCGAGGAGTGGCCGCCGGGGTTGGTGACTTCCAGCACGAAGACCTGATGGATTTTCTCTCCTGCCTGCAGCTGCAGCGCCAGCGGCTTGCCCGACGCCGACAGCAGGCCGCCGGCGCCCTCATTGAGCGCGAAGGCTGCATCGAGCAGTTCGCGATGGTTCTTCAACAGGTAATCGACACCGTTGACGCGGTTGGACGTCTCCTCCCCGCAGGTCAGTGCCAGCTTGACGGCGCGCCTGGGTCTAAAGCCTTCCTGCTTCAGACGAATCATCAGGTCGAGGAACACAGCCGCCTGTGCTTTCATGTCAGCCGTTCCGCGCCCGTAGAAGAAGCCGTTCTCCTCGATCAGTTCAAAAGGCGATCGCTCCCAGTCCTCGCGTTTGGCATCCACGACATCGATATGGGCGAGCAGCAGAACGCCCTTCTGCGCCGCGTCGGTGCCCTTGATCCACGCGACGAGATTGCCATCGTCCGGCGCCCCGGTGGGAATAACGAGCCTGGCATCCGCGTCGGAGTAGCCGGCAGCCTTCAGCCGTGTCATCGCCGCCTCGACCACCCTGGTGCAGGAGCCGGTGGAGGGGGATGAGTCGATCTCGACCAGTTCCTTGTAGATGGCGCGGAACGCTGCTTGTCCGGCATCGGCCTTCTGGGCAAAGGTCGAAGGCGCCATAGTGGCCAGTACCAGTCCTGCGGCGCCAAGGATCGATGTGCGCATGGGATCACCGTTGAGGAGTTCTGAGAAAAAGCGCGCCGCAGAGGCGACGGAGCCCTCACCCCGTCGCCCCTGTCCATCACCCGGGCGCAGCCGATCAGCTAGTAGCTGAGATCTGCAACGCGCCGGCGAATGACCACGCGTACTGCAGAACCCAATTGCGCCTGCTTCGCAATCATCGTCTGCGCGGGGGCTGCGCCCAGTACCTGCGTCGCCAGCCCGCCATCGGCGATCGACGCGTCATACGCTGCCAGATTCGCGTAGTACACGGTCAGAATCCGCAGCCCCTGTTCCGGGCTGCCCTGTGCGGTATTCGAGACCCCGTAGCCGGTTATCTTGCCCGCAGCTTTGGCCTTCTGCATGTAGGGTACGATTTCCCCACGCAGGAAGTCGGTGTACAACGCGCCCTCTCCCGGCTGCGTACGGAACGTCGTGGTCACGCGGATCGGTCCACCCGCGCCACCCGGCGTGATGCTGAGTCCATCCTGCCGAACGACGATGTAGCGCTGCTGGAGACACCAGGCAGGCCCGCAACTTCGCTCGCAGGGCGTCCGCAGCCTTGACACCTAGTGTGCGATTCAACACTTCGTTTTCCGCTGAATCGAATTCAGCAAAGGTTGCCAGCGGCCGCAGCGTAATCACCTCCTGTTGATCGCCGAACACCGTCTCGAGCGTGTCGCGCCACGGCACGCCAGCCTTCTTGAGCGCCGGCAGCACTTCGTTCCGCTGCAGGGTGCGCCATTCCTCAATCTTCTCTGGCTTCAATTGAGCCGCCTGGACCAGGATGCGCGTGATTGCGGGCGGTGCAGGGTTTTGCGCCAGGCTCACGCCAGGCGGGGTCATGATCAGCAGCGCGACCAGGGCCCAGAACGGTTTTGTCGTTGGGTATCTCATGGTTCATCTCCTCTTTGGTATTGGATGAGTCCATCGAGGGAGGGCAGGTCGAATCCTTGGGTTCGCCACTCGAACACGATGTCGTCGTCGACACCGCAATTCCCGAGCAATACTGCCCTGACGGTTGAGGCGTATGGATCCCCCGCGTCACGCAGGAACGAATGTTCGGGCGAGCGCGTACCGCATCGTGACAGCCTGATCTGCCAAATGCCATGCGCAGATGAAGGTAAATCGACTTATTTCGTAGTCAATGACCCGCCTGGGTCAATGGCGATTGGTACCGGAGTTGTACTAATTGGCAGATCGCCCCCTTGATTCCCTGGTAGCGAATTTCTCATCGTAGGGAAAGTCGCTGCCCAGGCGCTGCAGTTCTGCGCGCCAATAGTCATCGACACGGCGCTTCTGTTCCGTGTTCAGCAGTTCATCCGCACTGCCACTCTGGCCACGCCTGACCATCGCACCGCGCGCCTTGGTCCACGGCATTTCCATCATGTCGAACTTGTGCCCGAATGCTTTCATATGCTCGTAGCTCGACTGCTGCACGACGCTGGCGAATTCCTCCGGCGAGAGATCGACACCCATCAACTCGGCAACACTTGCCACGGCCGAGGGCCGGTTCGCCTTCATCTCCTCGTAAGTCAGGAACAGCACGTTGTCGCGATGACGGTTGCGCCAGCCTCCCTCCAGGTGTCGCGCCCAGGATCCGAGTGGGGTGTGTCGCGACAAGAACAGATCCAGCCACTGCTCCGGCGTGGGCATGAGGGGCCCTAGTGCCACGGACTTGATGAAGTAATAGCTCGAGACGAAGACATCCTTGGGATCGCGCACTACCCAGATGTATTTCGCCTCGGGCCGGAATACCAGGTGGTCGAACCCTGCATGGGTCTTGATGATGCGGAGCTTCGTCGGGCAGTCCTGCCATACGGAGTCTTCCGTAACGGGCACGGTGAAGCGCGCTCTGTTGCTCATGTCGATCCAGGGCACCAGATCGTGAATGTGTTCGAATTGCGCCCGGCCCCGATGCGCGATCTGCAGCGCGATCTGCATCGTCCAGTTCGTGCCGGCCTTGAAATACGAACACACCATTACGTCACGGGACGTCGGCACGTATTGGCCCGCCCGCGCCAGCTGGCGATTGAATCGCGAACCGATCAACCGCGGCCACAGCCCGACTGCTTCCAGCAGCCGAGTCACCGGGAATACGATCCCGTAAAACAGCGCGTTCAGCGGATAGTGGGTCCACTTCGGCAGTGGCTTGCGCCGTAGTCGGTGCAGCTTTGCCGGTTCCGGCTTCGCAAGTCCATGCTCATTCATCAGCGCGCCAGGGACTCCTTCAGCCACTGCGCGATCATCGTGGCGATCTCGTCGGGATTCACCCCCCGCATCACGCCCATATGCCCGCCCTGGCTGTAGATGCGCGCCGTCTTCGGACTGCCGTGCTCCATCAGCAGATAGCTGTCGGCAATCGGCGCCTGGTCATCCAGCTTGCCGTTCACGATCAAAATCGGTGCCGAAGGCCTGTCGAGCAATCCCATGTCCAGCAGTGACAGCCTGGGGGCTACCTGGATGAACTCGTCGAGCGACTTCACACCCAACGCGGAGCTGCGGGAGTCGTACAGACTGGTCGGCCCGAGCAGATAGTTCTCTGCATTCTCCGTCATCGCCGGGCGCAGCCAGGCTTCCTGAAAGCCGAGGTGCACATTGCCGCCGTGAAACACCGCACCTTTGATGCGACCAGGCGCGACATGCGCCAGCTTTGCCGCCCAGTAGGCGCCAAAACTCCGGCCCCACACAGCGATGCGCGTGCCATCCACGTCATTGCGCGTCTTGAGATGGTCCATGGCGGCAAGGAACGTCCGTTCCGCGTTGGGTTCGGCAAACTTCAAGGGGTTTTCCCCGGTGCCCGGCCCGTCCATCAGAAAGGTCGCCAGTCCCATGCTGTGCATGATCCTGGAATTACGCTGGTGATCTTCCTTCCAGACGTCCACGCCTCCCCAGTACATCACGATCGGCGCTTTGGTAACGCCCACGGGCTTCTGCAGATAGCCGATCAGCTTCGTTCCCTCGAAGGGAATCTCGATGACTTCAAGCGGGGTGTCGAAATACTTCGCCGCCTTGCGGAACATGCGCAGCATGTTGCTGTACGACTCTTTCTTGCCGGGGGAAGTGGCAGCCGGATAGCGGCCCACGTGGCAGTAGCCATACGCGAGATAGTATTCCTCACCAATTTCCTTCGCCGCTGCTCCCTTCTTGAGCAGCTCATCACCCCTGGCCTCATGGGCCAGGCCGGTCTTGCACCACTCCCGGCCCCAAAGATCGGGATCCAGGCTGGTCAGCGACTTGAGAATGTCTTCGACTTCGGCCTTGCGCAGCCGATCGAACGGTGGGGCATTGTCCGTGGTACGGCGCAGCACTTCTTTCTTGACGTCGTCCAGTGTCGGCTCTTTGGCAACTGCTGTAGTCAGCACGACCAGCGCGGCAGCCATGCACAACAATCGTGTGAATCCGCTCTTCATCGACGCTCCCCCTCACTGACATCGAGCGGACCGATCCTACTCCAGCAGCAGTTCCGCAGAAACACGACCAGCCGTCTGGTAACGCTGCCTCTTTTGTATCCACGCGCGGTAGCCCGAATGTCCGGCCGGCCTGTTGACCCTGCGCGTTCATGAATCCGCAGGGAAGCACGACGCCTATTCCAGCCTGGCAATAAAGCGATAGACGGCAATGAGCACGCCGAATCCGAAATAGCAGCCGATCAGGGCAATCACCATCAACAGCGCCATCGCCGGGCTGATGATTCCTTTCGCCATTAGCGTCACGATCACGGCCACGAGGGCCATGAAGAGCCCTGCAAAGCCAGCGATGATCTTGCGTTTGCTGCTCATCACGTGGATGTGTCTGGAACGCAGGCCGAGATACGGCAGGTGCATTCAGCGACCTCTTCGGTGTTCATCTGCATCTGCACCTGCCTGAAGACCGCAATCATCGGCGATCGCTTGAATATAGCAGCAAGGGGGTTTGGAGCAGTTCGGGAAGCTTCATGCCGGGTCTCGTCAGCAACGCTTGATTGATACGTCAATTCCGTGCACTGGTCGCATTCCGTCCAGGAGCCTGCGCGCTACATTTGCCCGTGACTGCGTAAGGGGAGGACAACTCCGATGGACAGGTCAGGAAAAAGCTGGAACCCCGTCGGGTGGTCGCCAAGTGACCGCAAGTCACCTGCACCTCAGGCTGGGAACGCCCCCGGCAAGTTCCGGGCGGTAGCGATCGTCCCCGGCGCCCGCGCCTGCCAGGTCGCGAAGCGGTTCGCGAAACACCGCTTTCTGGTCAGTGACGCGCCTCAGCCGCCGCTTGCAGGGTGCGAATTTGCCGGGACTTGTACTTGCGTCTACCGGAAATTCAGTGATCGGCGTACCGACTACCGTCGCAGCAGCGACGATGGAATTCCGGACTTCGGCATGGTGATCGGCGACCGACGCGGTATCCAAACCAGAAGAACGGCGGACGGTAACCGGAACAAACGTCGATAGGGGCCGGCAGATCACCCCCCTCCCACGCCGGCGTGCCCGCCGCGAATCACTCCGCTATAGTATCGGCCCCTCTCCGGACCGGAGAGCCATATTTGCCCCACGGGCACAGCGTGAAACCGGGAGAATTCATGTCGGATATCAACCTCTTATCGCCGGGCCGCATCGGCAGCCTGGAAATCAGGAATCGCATCATCATGGCACCGATGACGCGCAGCCGCGCACTGCCAGGCGGCGTGCCGTCCGAGCTCGCGATCGAATACTACAGCCAGCGTGCGTCGGCCGGCATGATCCTCACCGAAGGCACGGCGCCGTCGGCTGTCGGCCTCGGATACGCGCGGACCCCCGCGATCGAATCCCCGGAACAGATCGCAGCGTGGAAGAAGATCACCTCCGCTGTGCACGCCAAGGGCGGCAAGATGTTCTGCCAGTTCATGCATGTGGGTCGCATCGGTCACGATGACAACCGGTACACGAAGGAACCGCTCGTCGCGCCGTCTGCGATCAAGGCTGCCGGCACGATCTGGACGGATTCGAAAGGGCTGCAGGAGCACCCCACTCCCCGCGCGCTCGAGACCAGCGAGATTCCCGCCGTCATCGAAGAATATGCGCAGGCAACCCGTAACGCGCTGGCTGCAGGGTTCGACGGTGTCGAGCTGCACTCGGCATCCGGCTACCTGCCGATGCAATTCCTGTCGTCGAACACCAATCAGCGGACGGACGGGTATGGCGGCAGCGTCAACAACCGCATCCGTTTCGTGATGGAAGCGCTGCAAGCGATGATCAAGGCCGCGGGCTCCGCGGGCAAGGTCGGTATCAAGATCGCCCCGGGCATGCCGTTCAACGACATCCAGGATGCGGACCCGAAAGAGACCTACACAACGCTGGTGAAGGCCCTCGCACCGCTGGGCCTTGGATATCTCCACGTGTTGCGGACCGTCATACCGGAAACGTTCGATATGCTGCGTCCGCTCTACAAGGGAACATTCATCGTCAATGGCGGCTTCACGCAGGAAACGGGCAACGCGGCCGTGAAGTCAGGTCTCGCCGATTTCATTGTGTACGGCAAGCTGTTCACGTCGAATCCGGATTTGCCAGTGCGTTTTGCCAAGGCAGCGGAACTGGTGCCGTGGGATACGACCACGTTCTACTCACCTGGCCCGAAGGGTTATACCGACTACGTCGCGCTGTAAGGCAAGGCCCGGTTGGATACAGAAAACCCGCCACCAAGGCGGGTTTTTTGTTTGGGCGCCGCGCCCGGATAAGGATCTCAGGGTTTCGGCAAAGGCATGTTGAGATCCACGATGGTGATGGCGTTCCAGTCGTTCATCGGTATCACCAGACGGTTCCGCTTGGGATCGTAGGTCATCGATGCAGCGGTGGGGATGCCGGAAGCAACGAGCTCCGCCGGCTGGCCGGGACGAATCCTGGAAATCGTGCCGATACGGACGCTGCTGACGTACTTGGTGCCGTCGGGAAGAATGGCCAGGCCATCATTGCCCGCATCGATGGCTTTCTCCGTATTCAGCAGCTTGCCTGCTGGAGAAAAAGTCAGCACATCGTTCGTGCCGATATTGACGACGACGATATTTCCTTTTGGATCGAACGCCACGCCGTTTGGCCGCTCAAGCGGCGCGCCGCTGAAGAACACGGACGACTGACCTTGCGGCGTGATCTTGTAGACGCGCCAGGTGTCGCTGTTCGTGTCCCCGGTCTGCGTGGCATAGATGGTCCCGTCCGCCGCCACTTCGAGATCGTTGAAGCGCGACACGCCGGGCACCTGCACGCTGCCGCGAGGCTCACCGGTCTTCATGTCGAACCACCGCACCGTGTCGATATCTGCCAGGTACAGCATGCCGTTGATGATGTCGCTGCCCAGGGGATGGTTCAGCGTCAAGCCGTTGCGATTGACCCCGATCCACTTGAGCGTGTGGGTCGTTCCATCCGGATTGACCAGCGAAACGTAGCCATCGTTCGGGATCACGTCCTGCGCGATGCCTGCGTTCGGGACGACGTACAGGTCCCGGTCCGCGTCATAGGAAATGCTTTCCGCAAAGCGGAAGCCGCCGTAGGTTTTTGCATTCGGCGTCATCTTCAATGGCGGGCCCGCTGCAAAGGGCTGGGTAGCAGGATCCGGTGCGGCGGCTGGCTGGGCGACGGCAGCATTGATGCTGCAGATCAAGGCGATCACGATCCCGATTGTCCGATGCACAGTTGTTCTCCTTGGGAAATGCCGGATAGGTCTGCAAATCACACACAGGAAACGGGATTGCCGATCTGCTCGCGAAGGTATCGGACAACGCCCAGGCTTGCGGTGAATGGACAGGCAGTATACCGGGCAGCGACCTACTTTCTAGTCTGCCAGGTGACGTCACACCGGCCTGGCACCCGTTCTGTTCCCGTGCTGCATGCTCACTGCCACAAGGCCCCCACATCGGCTTCCTGCTCAAGCGCCAGGATTCGATCAGCAAGACTTGCAGCCGCCTTCGTCGCGACGGGTGTCGCAGCCCGGCCGGCGCAATCGATGAACTTGGCGCGCAATGCCGGGGTATCGAGGGGCCGGTCCGGATGTCCAAGCGCCCTGGGTATCTCCTTGTGCAGGGTCTGGCCATTGACCAGAACGAGCTCAAGCTCACCCGAAGCAGCATGTTCATGGCCCCAGTCAGGCCGCAGGATGAATTCGCAGCGCCTTGCGACTGCCAACAGTTTGGTGTCACGCAACATCGTCGGTGTGAAGCTGCCGAGCGTAACCTCGTCGTGCAGCAGCGCCGCGGCGATACAGAACGGAACGCTGAATTTTGCGTCGATGAGGGTTTGTGGCGCGGACTTTTGCGACAAGGGCTCACACAACATGCGTTGCACCTGGCCCCCGGTAATGCGCAAGGTGGCGATACCGTTGACGTCGAGCCCATGCGCCTGCCGCAACCACTGTGCAGCTTCGATATACGCATGTGTGCCTCGGCAGCAGGGCCATCTCTTGAACGACAGGTGTTCGATCCAGTAGCGACTGCCGAGCTGGTCGAGCAGATCCTCTGGCTCAAAATGTCCCCCGCAAAACAGGCTGTAGAAACCGCCCTTGCCTTCCAGTGGCGCTTCAAATCCGGGGACTCCCTCAGCCGCGAGCAGTGCTGAGGTAACCGCCGCCTGTGCCGGGAAAGCTTCGCGAATTGCTCGCACGACACTGGCAGCGCTGTACTTGATTTCGCCGGGACAGGTGTTCTGGCACAGCAGTAGAGAGAATGCATCGCGCGTTTGCGTTGAGGTCAAACGCAATAGCCGGGCAGCAGCTGCAACTGCACCGAATGCACCGAGAATGGGTGGCGGATACCAGCCGCCCGATTCCATCGGCTGTCGCAATGCCAGTGCCATCCGGCAAACCAGGTCACAACCCGTGGCAACCGCGGCAATGAAGTCACGCCCGCTGACGGGGCCATAGGCCTGTGCAATGGCGAGTGCTGCGGGCAGCAGTGACGCGTTAGGGTGGACAGGTGCTGCGTCGAACGTATCTTCATAGTCGAGGGCATGGGCCATGGCACCATTGGCAAATGCCGCCATCGGTGCATTGATACGCTCTGCGTGACCCATGATGCTTGCCCGCCCCGTGCCCCCCAGGCTGCGCGCCAGTTTGACGAAGGGAGCGATTTCAGGGCTGCTGCCGCTGGCAGCCAGCATGACACCCAGGCCATCGAGAATGGCGCGTTTGGTAGCACTCACGGCCGTCGCGGGCAGGTTCCCAAACTGTGCCTGCGACACATGAATCGCAAGCGCGGTGCTGAGCCCTTGAGCGTTGGCTGTCACGAGCGTGAATACTTCGGCGCAACGGTGAGCAACACGATCGCGGCGATCAGCAGGCTGGCGCCGATCACTTCCATCAGTGTCGGCGAGGGCAATCCCCAGCCCCAGTGCAGAAGATACGCGGCGACGATGCCGGCGAGCAGGCTTGCAGAACGCTCCAGCGGCACGCAATACGTGTTCTCACGCGCGTCAAGCAGGATGATCGCGGCAAATACTGAAACCACCGTGAGCGTGGCGGCAATGCCGATCAGCGGCCAGAGGATGGGGTCGGTCCATACGCTCAGGAATCCCCATTCAAGCTGACCCGACTGATTGCCCAGCCCAAGTGCCGATATTCCGGCAAGCCACAGCACAGCCATGGGCAGCGCGACAATTTTCTCTTCGGTGAAATACCGGCGTACCGACGCCGGGTCGCTGGACTTCGCAACATGCGTCATGACGAACAGCCGAATGAAGTACCCAAGGGTGTAGAGCACCACAGTCAGGATCGCCAGGGGCGGAAGGTTCAATCCACCTCTCTGCCTGATCACCAGCGTCAGCGCCACAGCCACCAGCACCAGCGCAACCCAGCTCCACCAGCGCACACGACGTCTGAAGATCAGGTCAACCAGTGGGGCAATCAACAGGATGTCGCCTCGCATGAGCAGTTGTATGAAGGGAATGCTGACATTGGTGAACGTCAATGAAAGGGGGACGGTAAACAGAACCAGTGCTGTTCCGACGCCGGACAGCAGCGTGTACCGCGTGGGGATGGGGACTCGATGGCCCGCGATCTGTGTGGAATTGGCATCCCGATGCCAGCCGGACCACCAGATGAACAGATAGGTCATGACCAGGTTCAGGATCAGGCTTGCCGGCAATACTTCCAGGCCAGTCGGCGGCCGGCCGAGATCCGCATTTGGTGCAGTCGTAGCGAGCCTGGTAATCAGGATGTTGGGTAGATAGCTGAGGAAATACAGCAGAACGATCCACTCAAGGGCGACGCGCTTGACGAGAGTCATGATGCCGCCCCCAGAACGACACGGTCATCGACAGCGGTAAACGTTCCATTGAGTCCGGCTTCACTGGTAACCGCACGCAGGTAGTCGATGACCTCCTGAAAGTGGGCATCATCACGCGCGGGCAGGCGCGGGACAGCATCGCGATCAATCCACAAGGGCAGGATGGCGGTTTCAACGAGCTTGCCCGATGCAATATGCAGCCGCGCCATCATCGACCAGCGCGACGCCGGTGGAAAGTTGTACAGGCTGTCGAAGTCGGGCTGCCAGTTTTCACCCAGTGCCTGGATTTCCCTGAAACTCTTGCGGCTCGCATGCTCGGGATCCATGCGCAGGTCCGTAGCGAAATTGCACAGGCTGTAGATGACCGGTTTGTCGCCGATGAATTCGACGCCTTTCAGAATGTGCGCGTGGTGACCGAGAATCGCATCCGCACCCGCTGCAACGGCTGCCCGTGCCACTTCGCGTTGATAGTCGGCAATGGCGGCGCGCACGAAGTGGATGCCCCAGTGCTGCGACACCAGCACAACGTCGGCCAGGGCTTTGGCGGCGCGAATATCAGCTTGCATTGCTTCCAGATCTTCTCGATGTGCAAACGTGTGGATGCGAGCCGGTGTCCCTGGTTGATCGGTTTCGATCTGCTCGTACACGGTATGGGCACGCATGGGCGCGCAGCCGGGCCGACGAGCATCGGCCCAGTAACCGGCTGGCAGAATGGAGCAATAGGCAAGGAAGGCTACACGCGTGCCATCAGCTAATTGCCTGATCACAGGCTTGCGCGCCGCGGCAATATCACGGCCCGCACCCACGACCTGCATGCCGTGCAGCGCGAGGTTATCCATGGTTGCGAAGAACGCCTCGTTGCCCCAATCCATACAATGATTGCCGGCCATGGAGATCACGGTGAAGCCCGCGCGCCCCAACGCGCCTGCTGCCGCCGGCCTGGTGAGCACCGCATGACGCGCTTGTGGCAGCCGGACACCGCCCTCGGCAAAACTGGTTTCCAGTTGTCCGAACACGACTTCTGCGTCGCGCAGTACGTCACTGGTACCGCTGAAGCAAGTGTCGGCATCCTCTCGATCCGGGGCGAGATCACCCGTGGCTAGCACTATTCCCCGCATTGGTTTTTCGGTTCCGGATCCGGGCTCGGGCCAGATCTTTTTGTTATGCCTGCATAGCAATCTGCAATGCGGCCGCAGCGCTGATTCACTGTGCCGGCAGCGTTTCGCGCGCTGCGCTCACACACTATTCCCCATGCTCAGTCGCTGTCAAAAGCAGTACTGCGGAATCGCATCACGCTCATGATGCTGTTCTCGCGTGAGCTGCTGATCAGCGACAAACCGGTACCTTCAAGCAGGCGATTGCGTCACGCGTTCCCTGTCAGCGCTCGCCGAATGCGAGGTCAACTGCGTGGTCCCGCACATCGTGTGGCCACGTGACAATGAGCTCGCTGAACCTTGCGCGGTCATTTGCAAACAAGGCGCGTGTTGCCTCTTCAAAGCCCGGTAAGTCGCCCGCCATCGCGGACATGAAGTGATAGGCACGTTCATGCGCCCTGCGGGTTCTATCCTTGTCGGCGTACGCCCGCCGGGCTTCCTCGACCAGTTTGCGTAGAGCCACTGACGCACCGCCAGGTTGTGTCGCAAGCCATTCCCAATGGCGCGGC
Source organism: uncultured Pseudomonadota bacterium (assembly GCA_963819685.1). Taxonomy (GTDB): domain Bacteria; phylum Pseudomonadota; class Gammaproteobacteria; order Steroidobacterales; family Steroidobacteraceae; genus CAIUGU01. Next base: position 320,928 of record CAWFXI010000005.1, on the reverse strand, counting down.
AACAGCGTTACTTCGCGAGGAACCACACCCAGCTTCGGGCGCCCCCGGCCACGCGGACCATCAGCCGTGACTTTCGAACTGCCATGCGTATCGTCTGGTTGCGACAGATGTTCGGCGTCTGGCGACTTGTCGCGTTGGATGGCCTTGGCAGCAAGCCGTGCGAGCACTTCGTCATCCGAGCCCCTTGTATCGACATCGATCGAACGACCGGTGACGTCATCAAAAATCAGAACCGGGCCGGTTACTCCACTTTGCAATGCTCGTTTGACTGCCAGAGCGTTTGCCTGCAGCGAGCCTGATGCAATGCGTCGATGTCCGTCGAAGCTGGTAAAGGAGTTGGCAGGCGCGTCGATCATCGGGGTGCACTCAGATCTAGAACAGCAACAGAATAATACCCGGATATAAATAATTGATCAATAATATCCGGATATATTGTTTCTGGGGCATGAGTAGTTCCTAAGCCCCACTTGCGGTGGCGCCGACTTTCGCGAAGGCGCTACCGCGAAAACGTTTACTTGAATTGAACGTTCCGGCCGTTTTGGGTTAGCGTCCGACGAGACGCAGCAGACTTCCCTTCCCGGGTGGCGCCACACCCTGTGGTCATCCACTTTTCACCTCGAGGTATTCCGATGATCACCAATTCACATACCAATACGAACATCCACGAGATCGCGGACGGCATTTACCGCATCAACACCCCCATCGACTTTCCGAACGGAGACGCCTTCAGCTTCAACCAGTATCTGATCGTGGACGACGAGCCGCTGCTGTTCCACACCGGTCCGCGGCAAATGTTCCCGCTGGTCAGCCAGGCCATTGCCGCCGTCATGCCCATTGAGCGACTGCGCTATGCGGGCCTGTCGCACGTGGAGTCTGACGAGTGCGGCTCGCTGAACCAGTTGCTGGCAGTGGCGCCTCAAGCCGTGCCGCTGTGCAGCCGTACCGCGGCGCTGGTATCCATCAACGACCTGGCCGACCGGCCGGCGCGCGCACTGGCCGATGGCGAGCGGCTGGCGCTTGGCCGTCACACGCTGCAGTGGTTCGATACGCCGCATGTGCCGCATGGCTGGGAATGCGGCTTGCTGATGGACTTGACGACGGAAACCTTTTTCTGCGGCGACCTGTTCACCCAGCCGGGCCACGGGCAGCAACCTCTGACCGAGACCGACATCCTCGGCCCAAGTGAAGCATTCCGGAAACCGATGGATTACTTCTCGCACGCACCGCAGACAGGGGCCACGATCGCACGCATGGCGCAGCAGAAACCGCGAACGCTGGCCTGCATGCATGGCAGCGCCTGGCGAGGTGATGCCGGCGAGCTGTTGCGGCAACTGGCGGTGGCACTCTCTGCCCCTCTTTGACTGGCGTCGCCCACGAGTATGGCTTGTTGAAGGCCCGGGAAAGCCCGGGCCTTCGCTGTCCAGAACCGTTCCCTGCAGTCTTGTCGAAATTTCCCTTAAGCAGGGAAATTCAGGTTCTCGGGCATTCCGTCGTCAGTCGTCAGCAGAAGCGCTGGCACGAACATTGTGACAAGCGGCGCGCATCCCGGCCGTCAACGGACGTTCGATTCCGGTCTCGTCGACAGCAGCTTGTCATTCAAGTCGGGAAGGCAGTATGCCTCTTCAATGTCGGCACTCTCGTAGCGGAACCACACCTTGGTATTGATCCACTCGCCCTCCCAATTCTCGGGGTCGGTCATGATGAAGGTATCCTCGAGGATGTTGCCGTTATCCTTGAGCTTGATGCGTTCCACGATCTTCAACTGGCTGCCAACGGGGATCCCTGTCTGCACCCAGTGACGCTTGGTCGTGAAATTGACGGTCTCAACGACCAACGTGTCGCCTTCGAAATGCCCGATGGAATCTCCCGCGTAGCTGGGCGGCTTGATTTCGGGATCGGCGTGAGGGCGCCCATCGAGGTAAATCCAGCGTGGTTCATTCTTGAGCATCTGCATCATGAAAATCATCGTTGGCAACTGGAAAGTCTGGTTAGGCCAGACACGGGTCATGCTCTCCGGCATTCCGGCTGGAAAGCACAGCCCTTCGTCGTTCTTGTATGCCTTTCCCGATGCCACCGCGGCCCGCGCCGCGTCGAGGCTGGCCTGTGCAGCCGGTTTGAGCTTGGGCAGAGGCAGATACTGGAAACCCCCGTTGTCCCGATTCATGGCCGGACTGAACATCCAGTTTCCCGTCAGATCGAAGGGGGGGGCTGGTCGCGGTTTAGCCAGATTCGCCCTCGAAAGGGCGCTCGGCGGTTGGCCGGGAATCAGCTCCTGAGTGGGTATCGTGTACGTCTTCTGTTCTTGCGCGCTCACGCCCGGTGACAGTGCGGCGGTCAACAGGAAAAGCAGAATCCACTTCCCGTGCCTGTCGCAAGGCTCAGAAGCGCGCTGCATCGATTTCGCCTCAAGTTTCATTGTTCAGATCCTCGCGACGTCGGCTCTTTGGAAATCTTATGGATCTAGTAATTGGCGCCGAGATTGCTTTTCAAAATCGTGCCGTCAGCCAGAATCGCCCGATGCAGCATCGCGCCAGTACGACCGTCCTTGAGGGGTGCTCCAACCAGAGTGACCTGGTCGCCACCTTTCAACGTAGAACGCCGCCAGCCGGCCAGCGCCATTCCTCGAACCGAAGCTGCTTCGAAATTCCACTCGGTGGCGGGTCCGCCATTCTCGCCAGGAACCGTAAGGACGACGCGCACGTGCGGATTCTCGAAGTCGAATTCCTTGATCGTCCCCTTGACGGTGATTTCCTTTTGCGCGTCGAACATTGCAGACGAATGGTGCGCGACAGCACTGCCGCAGCCCACCAGTAACGCAACCTGGAGTAAATGGGTCGATATCCTTCTTGCCAACATGGTGCCCCCCGTACGTTGAAGCGAGGCTCTTTGACCTCGCACGCTTGGAAATCTGGGTGTGACAATCCCGTCGCCATCGAAAGGCCAGTCTCCTGCGGTCTTGGCTGACTACAGGTACACAATGCGTGCCGGCCAGTATAGGCCCGAGTGCCGGCGGAGCAAGACTCGCTGCAACATCGTGTGGGTCGGCGGGCATTCGCGCTTCATTGGCATTCGCGAAAAAAAGCCGGGGCCGAACCGCACGCACGGACGCAACGTCGTTCCCACGAACGCAGCCGCTGTTGGATTTATGGCGGAGAGGGTGGGATTGCGCCTTGCCATCCATGGCCGGCGCGCCCTTCGGGGCCATCGCTAATCGCCACCGAGGTTCGCGCATGAGCGATGTCCAAAATCGTTCCATACGATTTTGTCGAACCCACGGATCCCGTGGGTTCTTAATCCCACCCTCGAGCCAAAAAGCAAAAAGCCCGGGACGAACCCGGGCTTGTTTGCTTTTTGGCGGAGAGGGTGGGATTCGAACCCACGGTGGGCGTAAGCCCACGCCTGATTTCGAGTCAGGTACATTCGACCACTCTGCCACCTCTCCATAAGTCTTTGATTGGACTGGGCGAACTGTGAACTGACCCCGTCCGATCCGAAGCGGCCGGTATTCTATACTAGGCCTCGAAGGAATTGTTCCCGCGACCTGCGGGAGCGCCCCGCCACACGGAGTGAGTTCCCGCTTGAAAGCCGCGCTGGCCCTGATTGCTGTGCTGATGCTCGGGACCTGTACCCGGCCGGCGAGCGTGCTGGAACAGATTCTGGCGGAGGGAGAGTTGCGCGTCGTCACGCGGAACAGTCCGAGTACCTATTACCTGGGCGCAGCAGGTCCGCTGGGACCGGAGTACGACCTCGCGACGCGCTTCGCGGCCGAACTCGGCGTGAAGCTGTTCATCTACAGCGTCCCTACCGTCATGAACGTCATGGACGAGCTCGCATCCGGCCGTGCACACATCGCAGCGGCAAGCCTCACCCGAGGTCAGCCGTTGCCGCCTCATGCGAGCTTTGGCCCGCCCTTCCAGGAAGTGAAGGAACACCTCGTCTATCGCCAGAGCGAGGCTCGGCCACGCAGTCTCGATCAGGCCAACCGCGGCCACATCGAAGTCGTCGCCGGCAGTGCCCATGCCGCGACGCTCGAGCAATTGCTGCCCGATCACCCGGAACTGGTGTGGGTGGAAAACCCTGAAGCGGAAACCGAAGAACTGCTCTATCGGCTGTCGCGACATGAGTTTGACTACACGATTGCCGATTCCAATGAGTTCGCCATCGCCCGCGCCTTCCATCCGGAAATCCGCATCGCCTTCGACCTGACCCCGGGCAAATCGCTGGCATGGGCGGTGGACGGCCGCGATCCGAGTCTGCTCAACCGGACCAATGCGTTCTTTGCGGCCCTGAAAGGTGAAGGCCGGCTGGCCTCGATCCTCGACCGCTATTACAGCAACAAGGACCGCTTCAACTATCTGCAGTCACGCGACTTCATGTTTCACATCCAGTCCCGATTGCCGGGCTATCGCGACTGGTTCCAGCAGGCCGCAGCCGAAGTGGGCGTCGACTGGCGCCTGATCGCTGCCATCGGTTACCAGGAATCGCAATGGGACCCGACTGCCACATCGCCCACCGGCGTGCGCGGCATGATGATGCTCACCGAAGAAACCGCACGCGGGCTGGAGATCGCCGATCGTCTTGACCCGCGCTCCAGCATCTTCGGCGGGGCGCGTTACATCGTGAGCGTGCGGGAAAAGATTCCGGAACGCATACCGGAACCGGATCGCACGTGGATGGCACTTGCAGCCTACAACGTGGGTTTCGGCCATCTGGAAGACGCGCGCATCCTGACCCAGATGCACGGCAAGAATCCCGATCGCTGGGAGGACGTCCGCGAACACCTGCCGCTGTTGACGCAGGAGCGCTGGTTCACACAGGTCAAGCGAGGGTATGCACGCGGGTGGGAGCCGGTACGTTTCGTGCAGAACATCCAGACCTACATGGCCATCCTCGACTGGGTGGCTTCATCGACAGGCCGGCCCGCCTCGCGACCCCCTGATCCCGACGACGATCCCGTTGGGGGATAGCGAAGCGCGAGTGGCGATTAGCAGGGTAATGCAAAACTCTTTGCAGCACCCTGTTATTCCGAGTCACGGATGACTCAAGCGAAATCGATGAGTTCTGACTCATTGATTTCGGGAGCCAGTGAAAACCACGCTTTTCGCTGGATCCGGATGCAAAAGGCACGGATAGACTTTTGCATCAACTTGTTGGGTCTTCAAGCGACTCTGACCATTCCCCAGTCGCTAGTCGCCAGTCGTTGCGCGCTGGCGTCTCGACTTGAAAAAATCCTTGAGCAGCGCCGCGCATTCATCCGCCAGCAAACCTTCCTCGCAGTCGATCGAGTGATTGAGTGCAGGATTGCTCACGATATTGAAGACGCTGCCGGCTGCTCCGGCTTTGGGATCCCGGGCGGCGAAAACAAGCCGCTTGACGCGGGCATGCACCATCGCTCCCGCACACATCGCACACGGTTCGAGCGTCACGTAGAGCGTGGTGTCCAGCAACCGGTAGGAACCCACGCTCTCCGCCGCCGCACGCAACGCAACCATTTCCGCATGGGCCGTCGGATCATGAGTGCCGATCGGGCGGTTCCAGCCTTCGCCGATAATCTGTCCGTCACGTACGATGACCGCACCGACCGGTACCTCGCCCGCTGCTTCGGCAGCGCGTGCAAGCTCCAGGGCGCGAGCCATGAAAGCGGCATCTGTTGAGTCCATCTCGCTCAAAGTCCGGATGCCGCCGCAGGTCTCCCGCTCCTACCGCACGCGCTTGAAGTTGAATACGAGCCGGTTCGGTGGCGCGCCGTTCTGTCCCGGGATCAGCACATACAGGTCGAGCGTCTTGCCACCTGTCACCCATGTGAGATTGTTGAGATAGATGTGGCCCGCATCAATCGCGGCGAGCCGTCGTTCACCCCATGTGTCTTTTTCCTCGCGATCCTTCAGTTCCGGGTTGTAGTGCTTCTGCCGCACCAGCACGGAGTTGCCCTCGGGCCTGAAAATCCAGATCTCCGCGACGATCGGCTTCTGGTCGGGAGTCAGCAGCGACAGGTGCCCTACGATCTGCCCGCCTGTTGGCGCCGAGAACCCGGCGGCTCCCTGCGGCCCAACCCAGTCACCCAGCAGGCCTTTGAAATCCTTCAGCGTGGCGGGCGCGGGAGTCGCAGCAGGAGCGAGGGTCTTGATGTCCACGTCGGCAGCCGAAGCGACCATGACCATCGAGCCGAACGCCGCAAGCAGCACGCAAGCAAATTTGATCGCTTTCATTGAATTGTCTCCCCAGGATGCAGAAATCCTTTGATCGCCCTGAACGGGTTGCAGATTCTAACCGCAATCCGGGGAGGCGAGCGGATGAGCCGCGAATTCCGGTCAGCGCTCGCCTGGGAAACCGGTTCCGTGTTTCAACCTCCCCGCTGCGGGTGTAGCCTTGCTGCATGCGTTGTGCCTTGACCCCAAGTCTGGCCGCACTCTTTTTCGTACCGCTGCTGAATGGGTGCGCAACGCACCGTGGAGTCGTGCCTCTGGACGAAAACAGGTTCGTCCTCGTCGGGAACGAGATCGCAAGCTATCCCGGGCGCTTCAATTTCAGAAATGAGCTGGTCAACGAAGCCTCGCAACACTGCGCGAAGACTGGCAGGTTGCTGAACATTGTGCGTGCCACGGAAATGCCGGAGCGGAATGTCATCGTCAACTACCGCTGGGCGCGCATCGAGTTCGAGTGCGTGCCGAAGAACACCCGGCCGCCGGCATCCAGACCCCGAAACGCCTAGGCGAGAACGTCTTTGACGACGTGTCCCTCAACGTCGGTCAGGCGGAAATTCCTGCCCTGGTAGCGATACGTGAGGCGTTCATGATCGATGCCGAGCAGATGCATCAGCGTGGCCTGGAAATCGAACACGCTGACAGGATCCTTGACGACGTTGTAGCTGAAGTCGTCGGTTTCACCATGAACATGGCCGCTCCGGACACCCGCACCCGCCATCAGGTAGGTAAAGCAGCCTGGATGATGGTCGCGTCCCCAGGTCTGACCCGTTAGCGCGCCCTGGGAGAAACAGGTACGCCCGAACTCCCCGCCCCAGACGACCAGCGTATCTTCAAGCAATCCGCGCTGCTTGAGATCCTTGACCAGCCCTGCGGTGGCCTGATCGACCTCACGCATGCTGATCGGATGATTGATCGGCATCGCTGCATGGTGATCCCAGGCATTGTGATAGAGCTGCACGAACTTGACGCCGCGCTCGGCAAGCCGCCTTGCAAGCAGGCAGTTGCGAGCGAAGGTGCCGGGCGTCTCGACATCGGGCCCGTAGAGTTCCCGCACATGCTTCGGTTCTTTCGAGATGTCGGTCGCTTCGGGCACCGAGCTCTGCATGCGGTAAGCCATCTCGTACTGCATGATCTTCGACAGGATCTCCGGATTCTGCGTTCGCTCGTACTGGAGTTCGGACAGCCGGCCGATCGCCTCGATCGCACTTCGGCGCTGCGGCATTGAGAGCCCTTCCGGGTTGTTGACGTAGAGCACCGGCTCTTCACCCGGCCGGAACAACACGCCCTGATGGTGCGACGGCAGAAAGCCTGCGCTCCAGATTTCGGAATCGATGTTCTGTGCCCCGCCCTTGCCGAGCGACGACAGCACAATGAACGCCGGCAGATTCTGATTGTCGCTCCCGAGGCCATAATTGACCCACGCGCCGATCGAAGGCCGACCAGAGAGCTGAAATCCGGATTGCAGCATCTTGACGGCTGGATCGTGATTGACCTGGTTGGTGTGCATCGACTTGATCATCGCGAATTCGTCGATAGTGCCGGCCATGTTCGGCAGCAGATCACTGACCCAGGTACCGTTCTTGCCGTGCTGCCTCAGCGGCGCAATGGGCGCGACAAGCGGAAATGTCGATTGCCCCTTGACCATGGTCGACAGCCGTTGCGTGCCCATGATCGAACCTGGCGTCTCCTGACCATGCAGGCGGATGAGTTCGGGCTTGTGCTCGAACGTATCGATCTGCGACGGCGCGCCGGCCATGAACAGATAAATCACATTCTTGGCGCGCGCGGCATGATGTCCGGTACCGAGGACACCATGGTCATAGGTCGTGGCTGGCGCGGCCCGTGCGCTGGACGTACCCAGCATGTGCGCGAGAGCAACGGTACCGAGGCCCATGGCCGATCGTCCGAGGAAAGCGCGTCGCGAGAGAGCGCCGGAATGTCGAGTTGCGTCCGAATCCTGATTGCTCATGGGCTACCTCGTCATGTAGGCGTCGGGCGTATTGAGCACGACGTTGGCCGTCGACGCGAGTGCGGCGAGCGTCGTCTTGTCGACGCCGGCCGGAACCACCTCAATGCCATTCCGCAGATACTTGTCTGCACTTTCTGGCGCTTTGCCGAATGCCGCGAGTTCGCCCGCGTAGAACTCTCGCAGAATGCCGAGTTCGGCCTGCTCCGCGGCGCGGCGTGCGCCGAGCTTGAAGATGTCGTCGAGCTGCGCGTCGAGATTGCCTGGATGCTCGGCCATCACCCGCTGAGCAAGCGCACGTGACGCTTCGACATACTGCGGATCGTTGAGCAGCACGAGCGCCTGCAACGGCGTGTTCGAGAGGGGTCGCCGTACCCGGCTGTTGGCGCGCTTCGGGAAGTCGAAGATGGTCATGGACGGCACGGGCGCGTTGCGCCGGATCAGCGAGTAGATACTGCGGCGGTGATGATCATTCGGCCGATCTGCAGCCTTGGGGTAGGGTCGCGCGCGCGCATAGAAATCGATCGTCTCCCAGACACCCTCCGGCTGATAGGGAAACACGCTCGCCCCGCCGACTTGTCCATCGAGAAGACCGCTCGCCTGAAGTGCGGAATCGCGGATCAGCTCTGCCGGCATTCGCCGCGAAACGCCATGCGCAAGCAGCAGATTGGTGGGGTCCTTCTCGACCATTTCCTTCGTCGGCACCGAGGACTGCCGGAACGTCGCCGACATCACGATGAGCCTGTTGATCGCCTTGATGTCCCAGTGCGAGTCGACAAACTCGCGAGCGAGCCAATCGAGCAGCGCGGGATGCGACGGCATGGACCCCTGCGAGCCGAACTCTTCAGTCGTCGCAACGAGTCCCTGACCAAAGTGCATCTGCCAGAGCCGATTCACGTAGACGCGCGCCGTCAGCGGATGATTCGGATCGAACAGCCACGTGGCGAGACCGCGGCGATCCTGAGGAAGATCCTTGCCATAGGGGAAAATCTGCGTGAGCCCACGCGGATGGACTTCCTCGCCATGATTGGTGTAGATGCCGCGTTGAAAGACATAAGACGGACGTGGATGATCTGTTTCGCCCATCACCATGACTTTCCCGAGGTCCGTCAGCGTTTTAGTAAGTTCGGCTCGGGCTTCCGTCAGGGAATGCTTCACTGTCACGACCGCGGGATCGGACAACGTGTAGCGCTCTTCAAGTCCGCTGGCGTCAACGCCCGACTCGGGATCGTGCAGCCAGGCAACTTCAACGGGTACGAGCGCGCGGTTGAAGACGCGCAGTTCGTCGATCGCACCACCGACGAGCGACGACTGTTGCCAACGCTTGCCGAAAGCGAGACCGTTGAACGTGTCGAGAGCGAACGGGATGCCGAGTGGCAGCATCGACTCGGTCAGGTGGTCTCGCTCCACCTCCACCTTCTCGCGTTTACCGTCCAGGAACATCGTCAGCCCTGCAGCGTGCCCCGATCCATCGTATGTGAACGTCAGATGTGTCCAGGCACCGGCCTTCAGCGCCGCATCGCTCACGACCACAATCTGGTCGCGTGGATACGAGTTGACCAGCGAGATCCTGACACGGTTTTTCTGAAGATCGACTGACCAGCCGCCGGAACCATAGCGAAGATGGTCGTTGTGATTGATGACAGCCGCATCCTCATAAACGTCGCGGGGATACACCCAGAGGTCGACTGAAAACTCGTCATAACGATCGAACCAGCCCACCTTGTCGGCTCGATCGATGTAACCGGTGTTGTTGTCATCGAAAAAGAGGGCGTTGCCGCTGACCCCCTTCTTCAGGATGGGCGACTGTAAAACGGCGGCCTGCAGCCCTGGAGTCGCACTTGGCGAGAAGAACAGCGGTTCAGACGGAGCGAGCGACGGGTTGTAGCCGATCTTTTTTACGCGTGCGGCATCAGCAGCATAGGTATCAAACGGGAAATGCGCGGTTTCGGCGCTCGCGACGGATTCCCGCAAGGAGGCGCGAACGCGACTGGTGCCGCCGGCCTGAAGCTGGGCAGCTCGAGCCCCGGCCGAGGTCCGGGCCACTTCGATCGCGGCCGAGTAGTCCGATTCGAGGGCAGAGATGCGTTCCTTGAGCGCCGTGATGCGCCCGTCCATCGCATCGTCCGACAGGTACATGATCGGACCGGTTGCCCATTTCATTTGTGGATAAAAGCCCGCGTCATCAATGCTGTTGAAGAACGCGGCGAGCGAGTAGTAATCGACCTGGCTGATCGGATCGAATTTGTGATCGTGACAACGTGCACAGCCGACCGAGAGTCCCAGCATGGCCGTACCGACGGTGTCCGCGCGATCCAGAACGTATTCGTTCCGGTATTCCTCGTCGATAATGCCGTTTTCGCCGGTGCGGCGATGCAGACGCCCGAACATCGTCGCGAGCTTCTGCTCTTTCGTCGCGTTCTCGTAGAGGTCGCCGGCGATCTGCCATTTGCCGAACTCGTCGTAGGGCATATTGGAGTTGAACGCCTTGATGACCCAGTCGCGCCACGGATAGAGCGTTCGCTGGAAGTCATCGTCAAGGTAGCCGTCGGAATCGGCGAAGCGTGCCGCGTCGAGCCACTCAGTCGCCATCCGCTCACCGTATGCGGGTTTTGCCAGCATTCGATCCACCAGGCGCTCGTAGGCCTCGGGGCGCTGGTCGGCGAGGAACTCCGCCACTTCTTCGCGCGTTGCAGGCAAGCCCGTCAATGTCAGCGCGACGCGCTGCACGAGCGTCTCCTTGTCTGCTTCTGGCGAGGGGCCCAAGCCTTCCGCTTGTAAACGCGAGAAAATGAAATGGTCGATCGGATTGACCGCGCGGGCGTCGAAGTCGGAGCGCGGTACTGCCGGCCGTGTCGGTGCAATAAAGGCCCAATGCCCCTTGTACTCGGCGCCGTCGTCGATCCAGCGCTCGAGGAGCGCGATCTGCTGGGCGGACAGCGAAAGATGTGTTTCGCGCGGCGGCATGACGACATCACCGTCCGTAGACGTGACGCGTCGCATGAGTTCGCTCTTGTTGGGCTTGCCCGGCACGATCGCAAATTTGCCTGGCGACTCCGGCAGCTCTCCTTTCGCGGCATCGGGCAGATCAAGCCGCAGTCCCGCCTTGCGGGATTTCGCGTCGGGACCGTGGCAACGGAAGCAGTTCTCGGACAGGATCGGGCGGATATTCCAGTTATAGTCGACTGCGGCAGTTCCGGAGTTCGCACTCTTCTCGCACCCGGAAATTGCGGCCAGGGAAGCCGTGAAAGCCGTAACGACCAGCAGGCGAATTCCGTCTTGTTTCAGAGTCATCCCGCACTCCCCTGCTGCGAAGATGCCGCAGCCCTGATTCCAATGGCCGCGACGCAGTTCAATCGTCGCTTTACAACCGTACCACTATCTTCACAGGAACTTTCCTGTATTTCAATAAAGTTGACTACATGCGAATGGGAACGGCGGCGGTAAGCCTGACCGCCAGTGGCAAGGACAAGTGCTTTAGAATGTCCCGGCATTTTGTCGCGATGCACCGCAATAGAGGTAGAGTTGAAGATGCCCAAAGCCGTGAAGTCGGGTTCGAAGGCAACGAGAGATCGTCCTGAAAAGCCGAAGAACTCTTTCGGCGTCGCCGTAAAGAAAGCCCGTCGCATTCGCCATCTGATGCTCAAGGAGCTGGCGGAACGCGTCGGCTGCTCGCCCAGCGCCATCTCCAAGATTGAAAACGACAAGGCCACTCCGTCACTCGCGATGGTGTACCGGATCTGCAAGGCGCTGCGCATGAACGTCGCGACGTTGCTCGAAGATCAATCGGCACGTCGTCCGGTGGTCACGAAGGCAGGTCAGCACCCGCTTTTTCATACCGCTGGCATGCAATGGTCCCGGCTGCTTTCCCCCAGCGCGGATCGCCGCATGGGAGCCAGTATCGTGGAGATTGCGCCGGGCGCATCGTCAGACGGACCGCTGGCACACGACTCGGGCGAAGTACTCGGCCTGGTTCTGGAGGGGAAGCTCAAGCTTAACAGTCGACGGCAAAACCTACAGCGTGGAACCGGGGGATTCGTTCACCTTTCCGTACGACCAGCCACATACATACGGCAACTCGAGCGCACACGCGACCCGCGTCCTGTTGGTCCTGGCGCCGCCTGTCGACTTCTCGTCGCAGAGTCGGGGACAACGGTGAATTGACTGCCGGCTCGTCTTTACTCGAACACTCCCAGGATGCTCTGGTACTTTTCGATGTACCAGCGATTCTCATTGTTGTATCTCGGGATCGACACGGGAATGACGCCTGTGCTCGCCTCCTTCCAGAGACAGGGGCAGACCACTTTCCTGCCCGCAGGCTCCTCGCCCGGGGGACGCAGGTCTTCAAGCTGCACCTCCATCCTTTTCATGACGTTGTAGAGCTTCGCCGACATTCCTTGGTCCGCCGTTATAGGCGGCGACCGGGAAAATGCCGAGCACCTTCATGTTGTCGCGATACGCGAGGCGAATGTCCGCACGCATCTGTGCCAGCTCGAGGTCAAAGAGGCAGATCGCCGCCTTCATGGCATTCAGTAGATCCGTTGCGCCGCGCTCGAAGTTCGGGTCAATCTTTGCCTCCGGGCATCGCCTGACCACAAGCGCATAGGTGCCATTCCCTCTCCTGTTTGTGAACTGCATGGGGCCGAGGGCAGATGCGCTCGAAACGCTGTACCGATACGCCTCCTCCCGTTTCAGGCCGTAGTGGCTCAGCACTTCATTGAACGCGTCCTCTCTCTTTGCCACAAAGTCGGTGTCATCTGTCTGTTCGATGACCGCAAGGGTCGTGATGACTTCTGCGGGCACGATGTCTGCGAGAAGCTCACCCGGAAATGCCACACCAGGTACTTTCGCGAGACGCAGATCCTCGATCGCTTTGTGCGCCGTGGCAAGCAGGTAATCCCTCCCGCCACTGACAAACAGCGGATCGAGGGTGTCTTCGGTGAACGGCAGATAGACGATTGGCCTCGCGGTCTCGGCGACGGCCCGCCACTGCTTCTTCTTGAGCAGAGCGCTGTCGAACACCGGGAATTTCCTCCCGTAGACCTTCATCTGCTCGCCGTCTTTGGAAAAAGCGAACATCAGCCGTTCGGCACCCGTGCCCTTCACGTGCCGTGCCTGGATTCCTGGTGTGTTCACGCGAAAGGCGATGGGCTTCCCTCCCGGCCTCCATTTGACGGGAGGACGGGGAATCTCGATGTGCGCGATCGTCCATTCATTCTTCGCCTCACTCCACAAGGCAAAGGCTACAGGACGGCCCCGAAGCACCTCTCTCTTGCCCTTGCCTGTGAATGCATACTGGAGTTCGACATCACGAAGGAGCACCCTGGCTTCGGACACGAGGTCACGGATCACTTCGTGGCGCTCGCGGGAGGCGGAGACGATCACTTCCGCGAGCTTATCGTGAGAGACCTCTGCGGGAGGCTCCGACTCAGCTACGACAAGCGGGACTTCCCCTTCTTCCTCCTTCGGGGCTTGTTCCTCCAGCAGGACGTCTTGCTCTTCCTGAGGAAGAACTTCTTCTTCGATGAATACGGGCTCTCCATCCTCGAAGTCGTCCCCCGTCGTCGCACATCCCGCGAAAATCAGGAAAACAGGGATAAGGAGAGACTGGACTGCCCGGCGTATGAAAAGCGCATTCAGACAAAAGCGATAGCTGGCTTGAATCATTAAATCTCGGGTTTCCGGTGCAAGCGGGTCAGGTCCCCCTGGGGGGCGGTTCAGGAATCGGACAACTTCGCCACGATTAAGTGCGGAAGCCTCGGCATCACCGCCAACCCGTGAATGCGCCGATACTACCGAGCTGGTCGCTTCCCTTCAAACCGGCGTAGGCAACCTGAGAGATCAGATATTCAATTCCGGCACCAGAACTCCCGTCCCTTGCAATCAAGACAGGGTCCATCCCTGGACCCTGTCTGGTCGTCCGGCCAAAGCCAGCCTTTGAGCGATCTCAGGCTGGACGAGACTTACGCGAAACTGTCAGGCCCGTCCCCACTGCGCCCAGAACCAGACCCAGCAGTAACACTGCAGGCATGTGGGTGCCGGTTTTTGGCAGCACAGCGGTGCTCTCTGCCGGGGCCGAGTCGAACGTCAACGCCGTATAACGGTAGCTGGTGGGAGGGCCTGAAGAGGCCAGTGCTATCTGCGGTTCGTCCACTTTCAGGTAAGCCGTCAGTACCTGGTTGAGTGCCAGATCGTCGACTCGTGCTTCCTTACCGTTGACCTGGATCCGGAAATCCTCCGGGAGTGTTATGGTCATCGGATCGCTGCGCGAGCCATCTGCACGCTCGAAGCGGACTACTACCCGGTTGCCTGACAACACTCGTAACAGTCGAGCATTGATTTTCGCCACATTGACGCCGTCACGCTGCTCGATCGCCACGCACGCATTCCGGACATTGGGAAACTGGCTCACGATCTGCGGGTTGAATACGGCGTTCTGACAGGTGACTGTCTGGGCCATTGATGGCACTGCGAAAAATCCGGCACTCATTACCAAACCAGCTACAGCAATTTTCCTGAACATGGTCGATCTCCTTCCCTTTCTGATGTAGAACAATTGTCGCCCAAATGTGTGGATGCGGCTCCTTTGTTTACTGATACGTATTCTCAAAAGTTCCGTGAACGATGAAGCGTTGCGGTGCGCTACCCTGGTAATAGAAGGGGTAACAGGTGACCAGCGTCAGTGTCGGGTCAATAGTGTCCCGCAACACCGAGTTGTCGTGCTGGTCGACAATCGTGATCGCTGATACACGATACCGGTAACTGTGTTTCTTCATTCGCACCGCTATGGAATCGCCGACCTTGATGCCTTGCAGCACGCGAAAGAAGCCGTCGCGGTGCCCGGCTATACCGAGATTGCCACCCTTGCCAGGAGCTGCCATGCCGTCGATGACACCCGCGCCTCGATCGAGGTGAGGCTCACTGCTGTCCGCATAGACGGGGACCTTGAGCTGCACTGATTTCACTTCGAGAATTGCAACCGGTTGGTCAGCGTGCGCTTCGGCCATGACTGCCGCGTACGCCCGCTTGCGGGACTCCGACCAGTTTGAAAAATCGGGCTGCCCTTCATAGGACACCGTCTGCGCGGCGGTCTGTGTGCCTTGCTCGACCGCCTGCTCAAACCTGGCAAGGTCGTCGCGCGCCTGGCTCTCTCCCACGGCCCTCACACCGCAGTAATAAACGATCAGAGCAAAGCTGAGGGCGAAGCACGCGACCTCGACAATTCTGCGCGACTTGTGGGGATGACTCAGCAGCACGGATATTGCAGAGCGGCAAATTGCCATTAGCGGACTCTTTGTAGGCTTGTTGGCGAGTATACGAGAGTAATCGCACTTATGGTCAATCCTCAGTGGAATCGCGGCGACAGTAGTGACTAGAACCTATCTCAAGAATCCTCAAGAAAGATGCATAGGGCTGGAAGCTGCACCATGCCGAGGAGATTGGTCGCGTAGTATTCCCAGCGAACTAAGAGCCGACACTGTCACTGAATCGACGCAAAGAAGCGCCCGACGATCCAGCGACGCTCGTACCGACGCAGTCGGCAACCGTCCTGTGTCTTGCGCTTTTTGTTGGAACGGTGCGGAGAAATCATCTCCGTGCCCCGGGTCGCGCATAGCCGCGTCAAGCGGATCGCTGTCGTACGCCTTGCTGCCGATCAGGTTCTCCGGCTTTGCTTCGACCATGTAAGAGTCGAAGGTCAGCTGCACGAGCGTGACCTCATGATGGTTTGCGGCGTGAGTAGTCACCGCCAACGGCAAGCCGTGACGATCCACACACGTTCGCCAGCTCCGTGAGCGCCGTACGAATCACTTCGTTCTCGCACCATCGCTGAAAGCGCAAGTGCACCGCGTTGTAGTTTGGATAGGACTGAGGAAGCATGGGCCACCGAGCGCAAGTATTGAAAATCCACAGCACCGGCACGAGAACTTTGCGCGCCGGAATCAGCTTGCGGCCTGGACGATCGTCTGCAATATGCCCTCCTGAAAGTGCTAGCGGATCAAATCCCGCTGCTCGTCGGTTACGCGTAACACACGTCAATTCCGCTCGTTCTATGCATGTTTCCCGATTTTGAGACAGGTTCCAGTCCAGGCCCGGTACCCGGTTCTCCCGATCATCAACGGGCGCTGCACGGGGCTGGATGCCACTTGGCGCGATCCGCGTCCTTTTCCTTCTTCAGGTTGATGCTCGTCACCCAGGGCTCGTTGAGGTACTTCGGGTCCTCGACGATCGAGGTGATCACGATCCACTCCTGCCCGCTCGGCTCACGTACCACGTCGAAGTACTCCGTGAGCTTTGCGTCTTCGCTGAAGGGAATGCCGTTCTTGCGCAGATACCCAGGCCGGATTTGCGTTGTCGCCACCTCCAGGCTGTTCGACTTTCTGCCAACGCGGACGACACCGATCCCGCCGGCAGGCGGACCTCCCGGAGGCGGCTGCCACTTTGCAAGCGAATATCCCTGGAGCTGACGTTCGCCTGTGGGCGCAGTCCCCGTGAAATGCAGCAGTCGCGTCTGCATGCCTGAATCCGTTTCAATCCTGAGGGTGGTGTCGTCCTGCCAGGAAATCCGGAAACGACCCGGCTCTCTCATGATGGACAAGACCCCGTAACCCTTGCACTGCTCTCCCTGGGCTTCGTCGCGCGCCGGATCCCATTGTTCACCGACGGCACGGGCCGCTGCATTGACAGGGATGTTCGCGAAATCGCCCTTGAGCGGCGTGACCATGCGCCAGCGCCAGTCCTCGGAAATGACAGAGACCCACTGGCCAGTGAGATCCACAGGCGCGGCGGCCCGAGGACTGGGAGGCGGCGATGGCGCTGCAGGAGGCTGCGCCGCGCTGGCGGTCTCCATGCCAAGAAGCCCGAGCACCATCAGCGCAGCGCCGAACGCTGACGCCACTCTGAATGAATGCGTCATCGTGTTGCTCCGCTTGCAGGGCCACTGGCGGTTGCGGTCAGGCTCTTGTATACGGCAGCGACGAATTCCTGCGCCGTCGCCCCTCCGCTCGCTCCGTCATAGGTCGTGTCATAGTCCAGCGTCGGCCGGGCCGCTTGCACCCGCTCGAGCGTCATTCCCTTGCCAATCATGTCCTGTATGCGATCGCGAACCACGGTGATCATTTCCCGATACTCCGTGACGTCGGCTTCATCGCAGATCCGCCCGTGCCCCGGCACGACGTAGGTACCGCCTTCCTGGAAGGAGGCGGGAATGGTCAGCTCCAGAATGTGGTTGACCGCGTCGATCAGCCCTTGAATGCTGCCGCCGCGCTTGAGGTCGATGATCGGAAAGCGCTCGGGGATGAAGATGTCCCCGGTGACCACGACATCAGAGCGGCGGAAGAAAACCACGCTGTCGCCATCCGTGTGCGCGTTCGGCTCGTGATAGACGACGATCGGGTCGCCGTTCATGAAGAAATCCCGTGCAGGCAGATAGTATTCGGAGGTCAGCGTCCCGCCCGGAATGGCCTGCCCCTTGTCGGTCAGACGATTGAGAACATTCTCGTGACCGAGCACCTGCACTCCGCCGGCAGGCCCTCCCGCCGCCAATGCCATTTTCCGCCTGTTGGCGAGATCCCGCTCACTGGTCCCGCTCAGGATGAGGGCCTCGTCGCCGCTGATATGTTCGGCATCCGCGTGAGTGTTGATGACCATGTACAGCGGCTTGTTGGTACCGTTACGCGCCAATGCGAGCACCTTGTCGACCAGCTGCGCCGGTGGCGTATCGACGAACAGCAGCCCGTGTTCAATCTGCACAACGACATTCACGTCGAGGCCCGTCACCACATAGACATTTCCCTGCACGTGGGCGAGCCCGAGCTCGACCGCAGTTTCCCCAGGCGCCGCAGCAGATTTGCCGGCATCCCGGCGGGGAGCCTGGCCGGCATGACTGATGCCGGCACAAAGCGAGAGCATCAGACAAGCCGCCAATGGGCGCAGTGTCGGTCGATCGCATCGCAAGCGCATGTCAATGTTCTCCAGACTGCTGTTTGCCGAGATCCTGGCGATCAACTACCGCTGCACGTCGGGACAGGCCATGCCTGTGTTCATGCACGTGCAGTACAGCTTGCAACGCTCCGGCTTTGCCGCCGGAGGGCCCATCGTCAGACGAAACTCGGGGTACATCGTCTCTGCTCCGCCGCGTACGCCCTTTGCGGGCAGGCCATAGCGCTCAGCCACTTCGGTCAGGAACGGATTGGTGCCGGGCAGGTAGTGAGGCACCGCGCCACGTTCGGTGGGAAGCTCCGGAACATACTCACAGCCGTCGGTGGCCATCTGCTGCCCCGGATCGAGTACCCAGTTCTGGCTCAGAACCAGAGGTTCGGTCAGGAACTCCGGGTCCTCCACAATGCTGACGATGGTCAGGATATTGCCGTGCCGGATCCATTGCTCGGTCATTGTCCGCTTCGGGCCGGAAGGCACGCCGTTGCGGCGCCGATAGTTTTCCTTGAGGTGGGTCGTCTTGATGACGAGCTGATTGGCTTCCCAGTGTCCCGTGGAGAACCCCTGCCAGGTGAGGGGAGCCTTCGGACCGGGAGGAGCGTGATCGTCGAGCCAGATCATTCTTTCCATGTTCTGGTTGCCGAACCGCATGCGGAAGGCCAGTACCTGCTGGCTGACGGGGTTGACCTCGATCGTGATGCGCATGTGGGCCATGCCGCGCAAGGCATAGTCGGCACCGTGCTGACGGCAGATGTTCTCCATGACCAGCGACATGCGGCTGGTGGTATAGCTGTCAGCCCTCAATCGCGCCGAGTCGTTGAGTGGCAGTCCGGAGTAGTCGCCAAGATCGGGACCAGGGATCCGGTCCTGCCCATCCTCGTGGTAGAGCGGCCGCCATTCGCCGGAAAAATCGATCTCCTGTGCATGCGTTGTCGTCCAGAACACCCCCGCCATCAACGTGGCAGCGGCGAGACACAGCCTTTTCATGTCCCATTCCCCCGGATCATTCTTGCTTGCCGAACCGATCGATGCGCCAGAAGCCCTGCAGTCGCCGAGCCTAACAAGCACAACAACCGCCAGATAGTGTCTTTGCATTTCGTAACACTGCGCAAGCTGTACCGTAGCGCATCTGATGAAACCCTGACTGCCATGCGAGGACGGGGCCAGGTGGCCAGCTTACAGGGCTGACGGATCCTTGAGAGTCACGACAGAGTGCGCGAGTATTCGACTACTCAAGTCCGGCACCAGAGATGTCATTCAGGAGAGCAACGATGAACAAGAACACCCTCTGCCTGTGGTACGACCATGACGCGGAAGAGGCGGCGCGCTTTTATGCCCGAACCTTTCCCGACAGCAAGGTTGTCGCGGTGCATAAGGCACCGTCCGACTATCCGAACGGCAAGGCCGGCGACGTCCTGACAGTCGAGTTCACGGTGTGCGGCGTGCCGTGCATTGGCCTCAACGGGGGGGATACGTTCAAACACAGCGAGGCATTCTCCTTCCAGATCGCGACCGAGGACCAGGCGGAGACCGATCGCCTCTGGAACGCGATCGTCGGCAACGGTGGCAAGGAGAGCGCATGTGGCTGGTGCAAGGACAAATGGGGCCTGTCATGGCAGATCACCCCGCGCGTCCTGACAGAAGCAATGGCCAAGGGCGGCGACGTGGCGAAGCGCGCGTTCGAGGCGATGATGCCGATGCAGAAAATCGACGTCGCCAGGATCGAGGCGGCGGTGCGTGGCAAGGCAAGCGCTGCTTAACGTGCCGGATACGCGAGGACGTACAGGCTCGAACCATTCCAGTCACATGCCTATTTTCGATTTCAAGTGCGTCAAGTGCGGTCACCGCTTCGAGGAACTGGTCCGGGGTGATCAGGTACCAGCTTGCCCGAACTGCGCTGCCGGCAACACTGAACGACAGTTTCCGCTGTCCGTGGCCGTGAGCACTCCAAAATCCCGGGCGCGCACGTCCGCCATCGCCCGTCGCGCGGCCAAGGCAGCGCACCAGGACAAGCAGGCGGCGGACGTCGAGTCGTTGCGCCACCACATCAAGGAACACAGCGAAGGCGAGTAAGCTGCATGCATCCGCACTCTGCTTTCTCCCTGACCACCACATGCGTTGAGAATTTACAGGTAATAGAAGAGGTGAAGAAGATGCGAAATGTTGCCCGAATCCTGGCTATGGGCCTGCTGGCCGGACCCCTGATGAGCGCGTTTGCCCAGCAAGGCCAGCCGAGGCCCACGCCAGTCGCGGCACCTCTGGCCTTCAAGGTTGAGTGGGTGCGCCCCGCCAGCCAGGAAGACACCAAGGTGCGCTACATGCCGGTACAGGAGAACATCGCTGACCCGAACGTGGTCATGACGTTCTATGGAAAGGCGGCGAAGCAGATTCTGACGACCAGCGCACCGGGCAATCCTGCGGCTCCCTACGGCGTGTGGGCCGGAACTGCAGAGGGGCCGTTTGCCGTGACGTTCAAACTGAAGGACGCCTATCTGGACATGACGGGGCTCGCGAACGTCCGCTGGTTCACCAAGACAACCGGCTTTCATGTGGTCCGTCCGGTGGTGAAGCTCGCCAATGGCAACCTGCTGGTGGGGGACCTCACATTCGAATCGATGGCGAAGCTGAGTCTGCACGAGTTCTCATTGTTGAATATCCGCTGGATCAAACTGGATCCCGAACGAATCGTGACCGTCCCGCCGGGTCCTGTCACGGGCAATCCGAACACGGGGATCTGGGTAGCGGACGTGGATCTGAGCAAGATCGATGAAATTGGTTTCGTGGACCTGATGCCCGGCAGCGGGCACGGCCAGGGAGGCTACATCCAGCTGGGCGGCATTGAAGTGAACGGGAAGACGGTCCCCCGCCAGTGAACCCGGGAAGCAGCATCGCCCGATTTACCGGCGGTTGCCTGTGCGGCAACGTGCGCATTGTGGCGTCGGGCCTCCCCTACCGGGTCGGCCTTTGTCACTGTCTCGACTGCCGCAAGCTCCATGGGGCCCTTTTTCATGCGTCCGCGGTCTTCCCTCAGGATGCGGTGACGATCGAGGGCGAAACACGCGACTACGCCGGGCGGTTCTTCTGTCCCCGCTGCGGCTCGTCCGTGTTCGGCCGCACCGCAGACGAAATCGAAGTGAACCTGGGAGCCCTCGATGCCCCTGACCAATTGCGGCCAACCTACGAACTCTGGACCGTTCGTCGCGAGTCCTGGTTGCCGCCGTTTCCGCTCACGAGAAGGTACGAGCGCGATCGTGAGGCCACGGGTCGCTTCGAGGAGTAGATAAAGACAAGCAGAACCAGCTTAAGGTAGTGTCCGGGGCGACGTGTCATTCCAGGGGGGCTTACGCAATGCAGGCAACGATCAAGAAGAAAGCAATTGGATTGACGGGAATAGTGATCCTGTTCCTGGGGGCTCCAGTCTTCGGTCATCACTCATTCGCCCCTTTTGACATGAATGCCTCAATCACACTCACAGGGGTTGTAAAGGAGTTTCAATGGGCGAATCCGCATGTCTGGATTCAGGTCATGGTCAAAGACGAATCAGGCGCCCTGGTTGAATGGAGCATAGAGGGAACTTCACCGGCCGGTCTCAACAGAAAGGGGTGGAAGCCAGGAAGCCTCAAGGCAGGTGATGCAGTCGTCATAGAGGGTCACCCTCTTCGTGACGGCAGACGCGGGGCATCACTCATGAGCGCAAAGTTACCCGACGGGACAGTGCTCAAGAACTGAGACTGCAAGAATACTGGAAGTAAGGAAGCCTAAGCATGACCGGGAATTCCTCGACAACACCAGGATTGCGGATCCGCATCCCGCATTCATTGACTTGTATTTTGCCTATCCTGCTGCTTCAGGCAGGTTGTGCAAAGGAACAGCCGGCCAGTGCGACTGCAATGGTGAACTCGGCAGAGCGGGTCGAGCAGTATTCCAGGCTCCCGGACTGGAGCGGCGTGTGGCATATGGTGGGCTCTCCTCAATTACTCGAACGTGAAGATGCGCCCACTTTTGTGCCCGGCATCCGCAACCATCCCCCGTACAACGCGGAATGGGAAGCTCAATACGTGAGAGACCTGGTGAATGCCGAACATCAGGGCGATCCGGATTATCCGGATCAGATTACAGACACACATACACTTTATTGCGCCGCTGGAATGCCACACGTCATGGCCGGTCCCTGGGACTATCAGTTCATAGCCAACCCGGAAGCCACCACGATTATCGTTGACAAGGAATCACGCTTTATCCCGACGGATGGCAGGGATTTTCCGCCTGAAGACCAGATGTGGCCGGTCATGAGAGGCTGGTCCAAAGGACACTGGGAGGGACAAACGCTGGTCGTCGAGACCATAAACGTGAAGAAGGGATTGTGGGGGGATTTCACGCCTGTGAAGTTCAGTGACCAGGCCAGATATCTGGAAAGAATCCGTTCAATCGACGCAAACACCATCGAGAATCAAGTCACCATCACTGATCCGATTGCGCTTACCGAACCCTGGACCTGGACCAAGCGTTACACCCGGTGGGAGGCTGGAACCTGGCCGAAAGAGCCCGAAGTATGTGGCAATCCGGAGGATCGCAATCCAATCGTTGACGGAAAGTTGCAAGTCATACTGCCCGGAGACCGATAGATACTCTTTATGCTGCACATGCCGGGCGGCTTCGCCGCCCGGCAGTTACGCAAACGTTCGCACGAGTCCGTCGGGACTCACGTTTGTAGGGTCGATAGCGTTTAAGCCGCCACCCCTTTTGGCCAGACGAACTCGGGCCGCAGTCCTTCATGCACAGCGCGACCGTCCGCTGGTTTGGGCACACCGGTCTTCGGATCATAAAAGGCGTGATAAGTGGCGGGCAGCTTCTTCTCGTCGTAGCCCATGAGGTTTGGCACGATCACTCGAATACGCTTCTGCTTGTCATCGAGCATGATCGGCTTGCCGCACTGCGCACAGGTGCAAAGCTCGAGCGGGCCGTTCGGGTTCTTGCTGTTGAACGGCTGGCGCTTCAGCCCCGCCAGATTGTCGACCTTGAGATCGGCGTAATTGAAGAACACAACGTGAGTCGTGGGCTGGCCAGTCACGCCTTTGCAAACGGAACAGTGACATGTGTGATTGTCGATCGGATCCTTGTCCGATGACGTATGTACGTGCTCACATCCACCTGAATACTTTGGCATTGTTTTCCCCTTGATATTGCTTGGGCCGAAAGCTGTCGACCGCAAAAATTGTACATCCGACAAGTCAGCATAGTGAAAATTCAGTGCCTGGTGTAGGTAGCTTCCTGATTTATTTCCATGCCAGGCGATGGGCCAACTTCGACGGTGCCACGGCACCAGAAGCCCTCACCATCCAAAAACCTGGCGCTCCCCACGTACATCGGCACCCCCGCGCAGGGTGCCGAACTTCGGTTCCAGCCCCACGGCGACCAGGGCCGTCGCAATTCCGTAGGGGGCCGCCACTTCAACAAGGTGACCTCGACGCTCCAGAGCCGCGATGACCTCGGCGGGAATGCGGCTTTCGATCGCGAGCATTCCTGGTACGTCGCGCTTGTCGCTGAATGACTGGTGGAAATGGAAGGACTCGAGACGCGGCGACTCGATCGCCTGCTGGATGTTCATCCCGCCCAGAATCATGTTGAGCAACGTCTGACCAATATGCTGGTCCTGGCTGTCGCCGCCCGGCGTGCCGACGGCCAGAAAGGGCTTGCCGGAGCGGGTAACGATGGTGGGCGTCAACGTGGTACGCGGCCGCTTGCCGCCTTTCAGGACATTGGGACTTGCCGGGTCCAGATCGAAAACGGTCATGCGGTTGCTGAGCGGCACGCCGGTGTCGCCCGCCACATACGCGCCGCCCATCAGCCAACCCGAACTCGGTGTGGAGCTGAAGAGATTGCCGCTCGCGTCCACGATCTCGATTGCCGTGGTGTCGTTTGCGGGGCCACCGCGAACCTTGAGCTGATGCGGCAGAAAGGCGGCGGCGGGACGCGTGCCGCCACGCTGGTGCGCGTAAGGATTGCCATAGCGGTGCTGCAGCGAAGCCTCTTGCCCGATCAGCGCCGCGCGCTCGGCGGCGTAGCTCTTCGACAGCAAACCTTCGGCAGGAATGTCGGCAAAGAGCGGATCGCCGAACCACGCATTGCGATCGTCGTAGGCCAGCTTGATCGCCTCGGCGAGCGTATGCAGATACTGCTCGCCGCCATGCCGCATCCTGTCGATGCCAGCGGCTTCGAGAATATTCAGCGTGAGCGGCAGCACCGGACCCTGGCTCCAGAAGCCGGCCTTGTGGATTTCATGGCCGTAGAAGCTCGTGGTGACCGCAGCTTCCAGCCGGCCGCGGTAGGTGGCGAGATCCTCGTAACTCAGCAACCCGCCATCGGCCTGCACGGCAGCCGCGATGCGCCGGGCCACGTCGCCCTTGTAGAACTCGTCGCGCCCGGCCTCGATGGCGTCGTGGCGGCTCGCCCCTTTCTCAAGCGCTGCGCGTTCGGCGGCAGCGATGGCTTGTAGCGTGGCCGCGAGATTGGGCTGGCGGAAAACTTCGCCGAGTTCGGGCACGCGGCCTGCGGGGTAGTAAGTGCGGCGCGCCCATGCCCATCTTTCGGTGTCTTCCCGGTTGATCAGCAGCGCGGCGCGCAACACCCCGTACATGGGGAAGCCCTCGGTGAGCCGGAGCGCAGGCTCCAGCACCTGGTTCAGCGACATCGTGCCGAAGTGCTGCAGGGTCAGCGCCATGGCATCGATCACGGCCGGCACCGTGCCGCCATTCGGTCCGTTGCCCGGAATCACGCCCGCACTCCGGAAGTGCGCAGGTGTAGCCGCCTTCGGCGCCGTACCCTGGCCGCAGATGACGGTGACCTTGCCGGTTGCCGCCTGGAACACGATGGCTGGGGCCTCGCCACCCATGCCGAAGTGCGAGAACTCATTCACTGCTCCAGCGAGCACCGCCGCGACTCCTGCGTCGAAGGCATTGCCGCCAGCCGCCAGGATGCGCCTGCCCGCCTCTACCGTGTGTTGGGTTCCCGCGGCGACGATGCCATGGGTGCCGTACACCTCGGACCTCACGGTTGCGATTTCCTTGCGACGCCGACCTCCGACCGGCGCATCGATGGATGCCGGTGCTGTGCTCTGCGTCGCCCCGACTCCCGGCAAGGCTGCCAGGGCGGCGGCGATGGAGAGCTTGTGAAAGTCGCGTCGTGTAGGCATGGGGACAGTGGCGAATCTGAGCTATCGACGTACTGTACCGGGTTTAGCTCATTGGCTCATTCAGATTCAACTGCTCCCGACTTGTTCAACGCAACCCAATGGTCTAACCCCGGTACGCTAGGGCATTCTGACGGGCGGGCTAGCCGATGGTGCCCTCCGGTCCTGCAGCGAGAAAGAATGACCAGGCAAATACTGATGGCTCTTTGGCTCTCTGCTGGCGCTATGGGTGATACACACGCCGCGGCGCCACTGGATATTGCCTCGTCCTACGCGTTCCTGGTCAACGATATAAAAGAGGGCGGCGTGCTTTACACGGCAACAGCGGGCTCGTTGCAAGGATTGTCATTACCCTTGAGCTTTCGTGACTCGGCGGATTACTGGGGGATGCATGTTTGCCGCTTTCCGGCCCGTGAGTGTGCAGTGACAGATCGCTACAGCCCTGCCGACTACTCGCTCGCGCCAGACAAGGGTCTTCCCGGCGAGCTGCAGACAGAGCGCGTCAACATCCATAATGGGGCCAACATCTATGATGCCGCGACATGGCAGATAGCGGTGACCCTGGGTCATGTGCGAAATGGGTTCAAGAGCGGCGTGCGTCAGGAGGGATACCAGCTCGCTAGTAACCAGAACCGGCTGTTATCTGCAGGGCATGACGGCAACGCGGCTGACCCCGTCCGTGGCGCGAATCGCGCGACGACCAAAGAGAATGTATTCCGCTATGACGGTGAGACGATCCGCAATCCAGCGATGGCATTCTCGTTCCGGATGGTCGGCAGGAGCTGGCTTTCCGAGGATCCATTCCTCGGGACTGAATATGCATCGCTGATCAACGCAAGCGGTCTGCCACGAGCCAACCCTGCGTATGCAGCGGGCAAGATCAACTGGACTGACTGGAAACCCATCACAGGCGAAAACGCATGGGCGTTCCTGCTAGGGCCACTGCACTCCGCCAATCTTTACTATCGGGAGCAGCTCAAGGGTGCGTTCGTGCCCTTTCAGGATCCCGCAATCCAGAACGCGCTCTCGGTATTACCGGCGTTCTCGGCGATGCAGTCTCCCCTGGGAGGCTTCTACTATGCACCCGAGGGAACGATGAGCAACATTGCAGACATCCCGGTGAATCCCTTCGAAATCGCGCTGGAGAATAACTTCTCGCTCTACGCGGGTCTCAGGTTGCTCGACGATACGCTTGAGTCGACGTCGAGGAACCAGGACCTTGCGCAAGAGGAAAAAGCGTCCATCGCTTCCGCACGGAAAGTCATTGCCACACTAATCAATGGCGGAATCCATCAAGGCAAAAAGACTGCAGGTCTGTTGTCGTTTTTCCGTAACCATGCATGGCGCGATGGCGGCTTTGTCCAGGGCGGCATGGCCAACGATCCCACGCGATCCGATCCATGGGTGCCCACCCTTTCTCCGCGAGCCGTTGACGTGAACACGTGGGGCATCGCCGCACTCGGGCCCGCGAAGATCGACGAATGGTTTGGTTTCGCTGCCTCTTTCCGGTCCTGGCAGAAGGTGAAGACCTGGGGTGGATATGGCGTTGGAAAAACTCTCTGGGGCGTCGGGTACTCGGACAAAGATGGCAATGGCATGCTCGCCAACGGGAACTACCGGCAGGGAGTGCTTTCGGCGGAATGGACCGCCGGTGCCATCAATATGGTTCGGAGCCAGATCGCGCACTACCAGAAGATCGAAGCTGGATCAGCCAACTATCGGGATGCGCGAAAACTCCTGACCGAGCTCGAGCAGGACGAAAAAGCCATGCTTGAATCTCTGCAAACGCTGCGGCTTGATCGCTACAGCCAAGTCGAGTTTCCTGGCAAGCCAGACCAGTTCAGCGCTTTTCTGGACCTCAAGACGGCGCCGTATCTTTACGCCAGCCGGCGGCACTTCATTCCTTTTGGCTGGTTCGCGAACCCTCTGCCAAGCACTTGCTCGACGGCTTGGGTGATCATGATTGCCAACCACTTTGATCCCTTCGGTGTGAGTGGAACACCGAACTAGTCTCCTTCCCCGATTTCCAGAGAGGGTCCATCTCTGGACCCCCTGGTTATCTCGGTAAAGTCGCCTTTTGAGCGATCTCAGGCTGGACGAGACTTACGCGACAACTGACAGGCCCGTCCCCACTGCGCCCAGAACCAAACCCAGCAGTAACACTGCAGGCATGTGGGTGCCGGTTTTTGGCAGCACAGCGGTGCTCTCTGCCGGGGCCGAGTCGAACGTCAACGCCGTATAACGGTAGCTGGTGGGAGGGCCTGAAGAGGCCAGTGCTACCTGCGGTTCGTCCACTTTCAGGTAAGCCGTCAGTACCTGGTTGAGTGCCAGATCGTCGACTCGTGCTTCCTTACCGTTGACCTGGATCCGGAAATCCTCCGGGAGTGTTATGGTCATCGGATCGCTGCGCGAGCCATCTGCACGCTCGAAGCGGACTACTACCCGGTTGCCTGACAACACGCGCAACAGCCGAGCATTGATTTTCGCCACATTGACGCCGTCGCGCTGCTCAATCGCCACGCACGCATTCCGGACATTGGGAAACTGGCTCACAATCTGCGGATTGAATACGGCGTTTTGACAGGTGACCGTCTGGGCCACCGATGGCATGGCGAAGAATCCGGCGGTTATAACCAATCCCGTTGCAGCAATTGTCCTGAACATTGTCGATCTCCTTTCTTCTGATGTTGATCAATTGACGTCGAAATGTATTGCCTCCTGTTTCCTCATAAGCGACTTCTCGAATTCTCCGTGAACGATAAAGCGTTGCGGTGCGCTACCCTGGTAATAGAAGGGGTAACAGGTGACCAGCGTTAGTGTCGGGTCAATAGTGTCCCGCAGTACTGCATTGTCGTGTTGGTCGACAATCTTGATCGCGGATACACGATACTGGTAACTGTGATGCGTCATTTTCACCGCAATCGAATCGCCGACCTTGATACCTTGCAGCGCGCGAAAGTAGCCATCACGGTGTCCGGCTATTCCAAGATTACCGCCTTTACCAGGGGCCGCCATCCCATCGATGACACCGGCGCCGCGATCGAGATGGGCCTCACTGGTATCCGCGTAGACGGGCACCTTCAGGCGCACTGAATTCACTTCGAGAACTGCAACGGGTTGGTCAGCGTGCGAATTGGCTGTGACTGCTGCGTACGCCCGCTTGCGGGTTTCCGACCAGTTTGAAAAATCGGGTTGTTCCTGATACGAGGCTGTCTGCGCGACGCTCGCTGTATGTTGCTCGCGCGCCAGCTCGAAGCTGGCAAGGTCGTCGTGCGCCTGGCTGTCGCCAACAGCCTTCACACCAAAGTAGTAGACGATCAGCGCGATGCTGAGCGCGCAGCATACGGCTCCGACACCGCGGCGCAATGCATGGGGATTGCATTTCAGCATGTAATTCGCACAGCCTGGCAACCACTACGCGAGCGATCGTCCTCGCTTGGCAAACCTTCGAACAACGTTGAGATCCAGGAGCCGCTGGCTGCAACAAAGAAGCTGCCAGTAGTAGCGACTGAACGGTATTGCTCGATCGCGGCGACGATACTCCGTTCGGTCCTTAATTGACAATGCCCGATGCAGAGTAGCGGGTGCAATCCGTTCCTCCGGTAGCGTGAATGTCGCATCGCAATAGAAAAAGAAGAACAGATCTGATTTCCGGAAATCTTCCACCCCTGCATGGAAAATAAACCTGCCCCTGATTTTCCCAAGAGGAGCCTGACGATGACCATCATCATTTATCATCGCGAGCAATCAATTCACCGCGTTCTTGTAAATCCTGCCGTCTTTCATGATGACGACAAGGTTTTTCGCCGGATTTTCAATCAGCTTGATGTCGGCAATGGGATCGCCATCGACAAGCAACAAATCCGCCAGCGCGCCTTCCTGCACGACGCCGAGTTTGCCTGCATACGGGCTGCGTAACCCGGACAGTGCCAGCAGCTCGGCATTGATTGAAGTCGCCATCGATAATACTTCCGCAGGCGCATACCAGCGCGTCATCTTCGCCAATTGAGTGCCTTGCTCGGCGGCATTTTTCGCGTCGAACAGGACGTCGGTCCCCCACGCAGTCTTGATTTTGTATTTCTTCGCGAGTGCGTAGGCCGTATCGGTGCCGCTAAACATCTCCAGTTGCTTGAGACGATTGGGCGAGCCCTCTGCAAACGCGGAAGGTTGGTCGTCGATGAAGGGTTGCATGCTCCACCAAATGCCCTTCTGCGCCATCAGTCTTGCAGTCGCGTCGTCGAGTAGCTGGCCGTGATCGATACATTTCACGCCCGCTTCAATAGCCTGCCGAACGGCGCGCGGCGTGTAAGCGTGCACCGTAACGTAGGTTCCCCAGTTCTCCGCCGCTTCGACAGCCGCGCGGAGTTCAGGCAGCGTGTATTGAGTGACATCGAGCGGATCGTAACTGGAAGATACGCCGCCACCCGCCATCAACTTGACTTGTGACGCGCCCAAGGCCAGTTGCTCGCGCGCGCGTAAACGAACGGTGTCCGGACTGTCGGCGATCGCCGCGGCGCCTGCGCGTTCGCTAAAAGTGAAATCGTACGGGCGCGCGGGCAAGTCATTGGGCAGGCGAAAGTCACCGTGGCCGCCGGTTTGCGAAATGAAGGCGCCTGAAGGCCAGATACGCGGGCCATTCACCAGCCCCATATCGATGCCGCGCTTCAGTCCGAAGATCGGACCGCCCAGATCGCGAACGCTCGTGAAGCCTCGCATCAGCATGTCGTCAGCCGCTTTGACGGCAGCAACATTGATAAAGCCCACATCGCTGGTCAAGACCGCGATCTGCGGAAGCGTTGCATACATGATATGCACATGCGCATCGATGAGTCCCGGCATGAGCGTTCGGCCGTTGCCTTCGATCACTTTTGTCAAGGCGCTGCGATCGACTGGAATGCCCGTCGTGGAAATCCTTTCGATCTTGTTGCCGCGAACGAGTACATGAGATGGCGCGGACAACGTGGCGCTCTTGCCGTCAAAGATTCGCACATTGGCGAATAACACCTGTTTTGCCGGAGTGTCCGCCGGAGATTGCGCCAGCACCGAAACCGACATACATCCCAACACAGCGCTCATCACTACCAGGACACTCTTCATCCGCATCATCCGCATGCTGTAATCCTCTGATGTGAACGTTGTCGGCCCGCCTTTGACTCGCAAGGCAGGCGATTCTACTCCGGAAGGTTTGGATACGGAGGTGAGGACACGAAGAAAGAAGTCGCTTTTCCGCAGAAGCCATCCTGGCACGCGCGGCGGGAATGCGACCTGGCGAACCGGGGCCAGCTAAACCCGGTTCGAAGGTCCAGCGCACCGGCACCCTGTTCGCTGGCGCGTGCCCGGCGCGATGGGCCACGAGTTCCTAGGGGCTTCCCCGTACATCAGGAAAAATTCTGTCGAGTATGATGTTCGCAGCATGTCTTGGGCATGCATCCAGCAGCACAACAACAGGAGAGCAAGCCGCATGTCGGATCTTATCGCGGCGATCGAGGACAGCGGCATCGCCACCTGGATCAGGGAATCACCGTCGGTTGTCGCATATACGCTCATACTTTCGGTGCACGTCATCGGTCTCGCCTTGATTATCGGCATCAGTACAGTCATCGCGCTGCGCTTGCTCGGGTTCGTACAGGAGCTGCCGTTGGCGCCGCTCAAGAAGGCGTTTCCAATCCTGTATGTCGCGTTCTGGTGCAATGCCATCTCGGGCCTGGGCTTGTTTGCTGCCGAAACGTCGAAGATGGTGTCGTTCCCCGTGTTCTGGATCAAGCTCGCCTTTATTGCTCTGGGTGTGCTCGTGATGCGCGCGCTGCGCAACCTCGTGTTCGACGACGCGGTGCTCGCTCGAGTCGAGGCGGGTGCAGTGCCGGCGATCGGACGCAAGCTCGCGGTGGCATCGCTCATCTGTTGGGCGGCCGCGCTGATCGCAGGGCGGCTGACGTCCTATCCCGAGCTCCTGAGCAACTCCGCCGGCTTTCAACCTAAAGGTTCACGATGATGGAAGCACTTTCCGAGTGGCTCACGCTCCCATCGTGGGCGCCTTCATCCGCAGCAGCGGATGGGTGTGGCCGATCGCGGAAATGTTCCACTATCTCGGCATGGCCTTGCTGCTGGGAACGGTCGGATTCCTGGACCTGAGGGTCCTGGGGTTGGCAAAGGGCGTTCCAATGCGCGCGTTGTCGAAATTCGTGCCGCTCGGCGTACTCGGTTTCGCCTTCAACGTAACGACCGGGTCTCATGTTCGTCACGGGCAATCCCTTAAGCAAACCGATCGACTATTTCACGAACCTGGCGTTCCAGATCAAGATGCTGCTGATCCTGCTTGCCGGCATCAATCTACTCGTGTTCTATGTCGCGGGCTTCTCGCGCACGGTCGACAACATGCCGGCCGACGCGGATGCGCCGCCGGCCGCGAAGATCATCGCAGCGCTGTCGCTTGTGTTCTGGGTGGGTGTGATCTATTTCGGCCGCATGATCATGTACAACGGCACTTTGTTGTACTCGCTCGGTCGCTAGGGCTCTATTGCTGCGTGACCTGGGTGATCCGTACCGGATATCGGTCGTTCAGTGAACCCACCACCCGGTGACATTCGCTTTGATGATCAATTCGGCGAGAACCGCGCGATACGGTCCTGATTGCTGCCGACCCAGATCTCGTTGCCGACCCTGATGGCTGCGCTCACGCGCTGAATCGCGACGCTCGCGTCCGCACCGCCCAAACGCGAAAACGCGAGCGTGTCCGGGTCCACTTCGATAACCGTAAAGCCCGATGCGCAGTTGCCGCCGTTGCATTTGGCAGGGTCGACGGGATTGGGCCCGGCAACGATGAGCTTGCCGTTACCCTGCCAGTGGACGTTGTCCGGGCCAAAAGGCAGTGACACTGCGCGCTTGGTGGTTGGCGTCGCACGGCGATCGAAGCGAACCAGTTCCCGCGTACCGGTCACGGCAACGAACACGTAGCGCCCGTCCCTCGAGACATCGATGCCGTTCGGCAACGAAAGCTCCGTGCCAGCGAGCGGCTGTAGATCCCCTCGCGGATGCCATTCGAAGAGGCGGCCGGTGATCGTGCCGGGCGCGACGGAGTTGGTACTGACGCCCGTGTCTCGCATCCGGGTCGTGACAAAGCCGCCGTCGGGGAGCCGCGCGACCGCGTTGAAGTAACCGTCCTGCTGCAACAGGACGCAACCGGTCCACGTGAGCATCGGTGCCGCGCCGCCCAGATCAAGATCGTAGATCTCGATCGCTTCCCGTTCGCCATGGCTTGTCGTGTAAAGCACGAAGTGCTGCGGCAACGTCTCGGTAATGCTGATGCCGTGGACGTCGAAGGCCTTGAGATTCAGCGGGCCCGGGCAGCCGGGATACGTGCTCTTGTCGTGCCGCTGCCGGAACGCAGGGCCCTGGATCAGCTCCTGCACTGTGCTTGTCGCCGGATCGATCAGGTACATGTGTCCCGGTGCCCGATGACCAGAGGCGAGCACCAGGCCAGTGGACCCGACGTTCACGACATCCTCCGGAAGGACCATGCCGCAGAGGTAGGTCAGCCCCTGCTCCGGACGACAGTCGGGCGCGTCATTCGCATTCTGCGCGGCGACAGGGGGCGCCCCGCGAAGGGCGAGAAGAAGGATGATGACGGCAGCCACCAATCCCCTGGTTCGATGAATCTCTTTGATCGACCCCATGCCATGTCCCCTTTTCGTTACCGCTTCCCGATCCCATTCTACGAATAGCGGAGACAGTTCTATTTATTGGATCCGGCCTGAGCAGAAGATAAATCTGTCCCCATATTCTCCGCCGCCCTGACACCGTTCACTCTCCGGCGAGACTTATCAGTAGCCCGCACCGTCAAAGTGACGATGTACGCGGCAAGCACCCAGTGAAATGCGATGGGAATCGTGCCGTGAAACCAGCGCATTTCCGGTTCAAGAGCCATGGTTAACACATACCGCAGCAACATCACTCCGGCATAAACAGCAGCCAGCCACCGCAGTCGGTGCTTCACGACGTTTGTTTCGACCCAGAAAGTTCCGATGCACCGGCTGTTATCGCAGGTGACGACCGCCAGCCACATGAGCAGCAGAATCTGCACTGGCAAGAGTAGAGGATACGGCAACAATCCCGAATACCATTCGGACCAGGGCGGCAACCACTCGGGAGAGTAAAGGCCCACATAGACCTGCCCCAGAACGCGCAGCATGAAAAGGCCCAACAGAGTCCAGAGCAACGGAACTCGCCACCAGAACACGCGTTGACTCACGGTGCGCTCAACTCGTCCGCAAACATTTTCTTGTAGTGCCTGTACCACTCGCTCTGGAACTGCTCATCGGGGTCGTATCGACGCTTGAGCTTCAAGAACTGGACGAATTGCGGGTAGGCTTTCAGGATCTGATCCTTCCGTGCCCAGCGGTGATACGTCAGATAATAGGAGCCGTCACGCTCGAGTGCCCGATCGATCACGCGCTGAAATTCTTCTTCGGCCTTTGCCAGGCCCTCCGGCGTGTGAGTGACGCGCAGATTCATGACGATACAGGCATAGTCCTGGCGTGCCCAGGGCAGAAACGTCTCATTGTCACGGCGGATCAGCCGGACTGTGCCGTAGATCAGGTTCGTATGATGTTCGCGGAAGTCTTGAGCGAGCTCGTTCATCAGGTTGGGCAGCTCGTGCCGTGGCACGTACACTTCCGTGATCATCAGGGATCCGCCGGGATACCCGGGTTGAGCCGATTGCAGCACGGCCTCGAAATCGGGCGCGTAATAGGAAAGCTGATGCGTATCCGACCAATAGACCTGCCCATCGGTGGCTCGATAGAAATCCAGATACTTCTCGTACGCCCTGGCTTTGTCCAGATGCGCCAGAGCGAACAGCTGCCGCCAGGCGTCCGCGCTCAATGACTTCTGTGCCTCCGGAATCGGAGTGTCGATGGAAACAGGTGAGTAAAAGGAGAACACTCCGGTGGTCATGAAGTCCGCGGCTTGTTCATCCGTCTTGAACTGAAAATCTCCATATCGATAACCATCACGTGTGCGTTGCTCGATCAAGGCCGGCACTTCTGCTGCGCTGACTGTTTCCACGTCACGGCGAACCTTGAAACGTCGCTGCAAGCGCAAGTCAACCGTGGTGACGACACCGAACATGCCGTAGCCGCCAATCGCCAGTTTGAACAGCTCTGGATTTTCAGTGCGGCTGACTTCGTGCTCTTTCCCGTCGGCCATCACGATACGAAAGCCTTCAACCTCTTGAACGAAAGGGGCCCGGTCAAGACTGCGACCGTGCGCATTCGCCGACAATGCGCCGCCGATGGAAAGCTCGTCTGCACCCGTCTGCTTCTGAACGATGCTCCATGGTGTATCCGTTGTACCCGATGACGGCTGCATGGCCTGCAGCTGCTCGATCAACGCAGGCCAGCCAATGCCGGCCTGTACCGTCGCAATACCGCGTGCACGATCAAGTTTCAGCACGCGATTCATTCTCGACATGTCTATCTGCAGAGCGCCCGCTGCAAACTGCTGGCCGCCCATGGCATGCCGACCTCCCGAGATGCTGATGGGGAGGCTCTCTCGCCTGGCGCGCTTGACGAGGGCCATGACTTCTTCACTGCTGGCAGGCTGCGCGATCTCGCGCACCCGCGTGCCGTTGAGGCGCGAGTGGATGTCATTGAGCTCACTTCCAGTTTCCGGTTCTGCTTCAGAAACGTTGCTGGTATTCGCACAACCCGCGTGAACAAGCGCGGTGCAAAGGAGGGCAAGAAGCGCAGTCGTCCGCATCGTAAGAGTCCTAAGGGGAAATCCGGCGCAGTCCTGCGTAGAAGAACCCCAGTGAAACGATCAGGAAGAGGTGATAGGTGGCGTTCGGGTCGAAGGAAGAGAGATGCAGGGTCACGCCCTGCTGTTGAGCAATGGCACCCGACACGGAGATGGCAAGTCCTGTGATAGCCAACAAGGGACCCGATGTTACCCTTTGCAGCAATCGTTGCGACAACCCGGCCAGACAGATCAGGGTGCCGCCCGCGGACGCAGCAATCGTAGCTAGAAAGCGCGGGTCAAACCACACATAAACGCCGAAGGCCGCGGTGAAAAGCGTGATTGCCATAGCCACTTTCGGCAGCCTCAACCGCATCAATTCGAGGCCAGTGAGTGCAAGCCCGGCGGCACTCAATCCGCCAAACAACATTGATAGCCACCAGACGATCCTTTCTCCCGGCGCGCCGGGCTGGCTGAAGTAGCCGTGCCATAAGCCGCCGATGAGGGCTGCCACGGAGAAAGCGAGAAAGAATACGATCGGGCCCTTGAATGCCGCGTGCTGGCGAATCAGCCGCAGGGCATACGCGAAACTGAAAGCCGACATCAGGAAATCTGTCAGTGTCGTCGCAATTTCACGCATGAAAATCGCTCACTGGGGGACAGGAAGAATAAGCGCGCCTTTCCGCAGAAGCCAGCCTGCAGGAATAGCGTATCGTTCCGTACCGGGTCCGGATCCGTGCTCAGAAGCGATAGCGCACGCCCAACCCCAGGGCGTTCATGCCACCCTCATCCCCCATGAGTCCATATGCCACTGAGCGGTGATGCAGGCGCAGCGAAACTGCCCACGGCGAATGAACGGGAGCGGCAGTCAGTTCCATTCGCGTACTCGCGCGCCAGCGCGGCGGGGACGAGGTACGAGTCCGCGAACTCTATGCCGAACGGGTCGATGATGTTGTCTTCCCAGCCGGGCTGCATGGAAATGCGCGCACCGTACAGCGTGGCGTACCAGTCGCCCGCTTCGGCGTGCGCCCATGCCGGCGACAGGAGAAACAGCGCCGCCATCCATCGGTTGTTCATTCGTGAGCGTTATCGGGGATTCAATGCAGAGAGTACCGCCAGTCCAGGCAAGTAGTTGCACGCAAATCCAGCCGATTCGCTTAATAACCCGACAAGCCCCTGCTGGCGCCTGCTTCTCTGTTGTCTAAGCTCCCCTTGCCATCTAACTCACCCTGTCAGAACCGGATATTGAAGATCACGCCCCACATCCGCGGATCGCCGAGCGTAGCGGTCTGGTGGCCGGTGGTGGAGTTGGCCGCGACGTTTCTGTTGTCGTTGAAATTGAGGGATTTGATATCCAGCTCGTCCGTCGCGTTGTTCAGATACGCAGTGATGTCCCATGCGTCGCTGGCGGGCGCGAACCGCAACGACAGGTCCAGGATGCCCTGGGAAGGGATCGTGGTATAGCGCGGATCGAACGGTCTTTCATACACGACACCCGGGCCGATAATCGTTTTCTGAATGGTAGAGGCGTTGTATTTCTCGCTTTGCCACTGATACTTTGCCTGGGGAAGGATCGTAGCCCCACCGGGCAGCGTGAAAGTGTGGCCGTAGCGTGCAATCACCGAAAACTCCGGCGCATCCTGGAGGCGCGCCCCATCCTTGAGCAACTGTTCTCCTGTTTTTGAGGACTTGCCATCCAGAATCTTGCTGTAAACGTAGGTCACCGACAGACCCAGCTGATCGGCCCGTGTAAACAGCCAGTCGGTGTCTATGGTGGCGCCGGCCATCCGGGCCTCCTTGATGTTCGTGACCGTGCCGACCGAGAAGATAGGGTTGCCAGTCGCATTCAGTGGGTAAGGTGGCGAGAAGGGTAAATTGTAGCCCGACTCCAAATCAGTATAGTCGTATACCCACGCAGCAACGTTGAACTGCAGGGTATTGTCCAGGAAGCGGTTCTTGGTGCCGACTTCAAACGCGAGCACGTCCTCCGGTTCAATGCCGCCAGTCGGTCCAAAGACGAAGCCGCCTGACTTGTATCCCGTGGAGACGGTGCCGTACACCCTCGACCTGTCTGTGATGTCGTACTCGGCGCCAAGCCTGTATTGAACCCCATCCCAGCTATCGCTCAGATCGGGGAACCGGTAGTAGTACCCTGGGGGCAAAGGCCCGGCGCCGTCTTCATCCACAGTGGGCTTGCCTGTTGGAGTGCCCAGGTCACCCGTCTTGGCGTCATGGCTGTAGCGCAGCCCCAAC
Source organism: uncultured Pseudomonadota bacterium (assembly GCA_963819685.1). Taxonomy (GTDB): domain Bacteria; phylum Pseudomonadota; class Gammaproteobacteria; order Steroidobacterales; family Steroidobacteraceae; genus CAIUGU01. Next base: position 283,646 of record CAWFXI010000005.1, on the reverse strand, counting down.
GTGAAATGCCACTTTTCCATGCTCTGTGGCGTCCAGGTTGTCTGTCCATACACAGCGAAGGATTCCGCCGTTCCGCTATTCGGGTCGAACGTTCCCCCCAGGCAGGGGCACTGCTCGGCAGGCAGACCCACCGGCATGAGCGGGCCACCTGGCCCTCCTTGCACGACCGGGCCAAATGCCGTCAGGCTCGCCTGGTCGGCCCGTCCACCGTAGGGTCCGATCGGGACTGCATTGAAGGCCTTGGCATCACTTTGGAAAAGGAACAAACCGCCGACCCACTCGAACGCGCCGCTACCCGTCGAGACAAAGCGCAGCTCGGCGGAATCGCTGCTTACGTCGTTGGGGGTGAGGTTTTCGCTCCAGCTGGTGATGGCCTTCTCAATGCCGCTTGCACGGCCCTCAAGGGCACGGTGTCCGTACAGCAGACTGACGTCGAAGCTCTCCAGACTCCGCGTGTACTGCAGATTGACGCCCCATTGCTCCTGATGGGTGCGATCTCCCATATACAGGATGCCGTTGCGTCGTTGTTCGGTCGTCAATGGCGCACTAACAGCGTATCCAGGTGGAGAGGCCGGCACAGTCTGGAAAGCGCGGTCCTGCTGGTAGTCCAGGTTGTCGTAAGGATCGCTTGAGACGCTGTAGATGCCGCCTGGATTGGACAGCACAGGTTGCAGCACCCCGGGCGTAGTGACGGTCGCCGGTTGAAACAGGCCAAGCAGCACCGGACTGGGCTCGGTGCCCCTGTACTCGTTGTAGTCAAACGACAAGTACAACTCGTCCCGGTCGCTCGGCTTCCAGAGCAGGGAGGCTCGCGTGCCCCACTGGTCCGACTCACCGCCACCCGCCGTATACAACTCATCACGGGTGTAACTCTGCCCTGCAATTCTTGCGGATAATGTGTCGCTCAAGGGCAGGTCAACGCCGCCCTGGATGCGGACCGCGTCGTAGTCACCATATTCAACAGAAGCGTTACCGCCGAAATCATTTCCAGGTCGCCGGGTCAGTACGTTGATGGCGCCCGCGGTGGCATTGCGGCCGTAGAGGGTTCCCTGGGGACCGGCAACCACTTCCACCCGTTCAAGGTCATACATCATGCCGCTCAAGCCACTCATGCTGGCGAGATAGACGCCATCGAGGTGGACTGCCACCAGGCCGTCGCTGGTCGGCGAAGAGGAAAGCTGCTGCATGCCGCGCATGCCGATCGTCACGTTCTGCCCGCCGTTGCGGGTATTCGTTTCGAGCACGGTAGACGTCTTCGTGATGTCTATCATGTCGCGAACGCCCTCGCGGATCAGGGCATCGGCACTGACAACGTCAATGGAGATGGGCGTGTCCTGTGCGGATTCCGCCCGCCTCTCCGCCGTGACGACAATCTCGTCCAGACCCGGGGTCTGGGCAGCAAGCTGGGCAGATACGGCAACGCTGAGTGCGCCCAATCCAAAGCCGACTACATTGCGACAATGAAACATGTACCCCTCCCGGAATCGTTATTGGACCGTAGTCCTTATGGCAGTAGCAGATTGATTCCTGAATCGCCTTCCTTCCCGCTAATTGACTGCACCAGGCCCAAGTACCCGGCCATCAGGAACAGTGACCCGGACCAGAGAGCCTCCCGGCTTGCCATTCTTCAGTGGATGCATCGTCAGGGAGATCTTGTCTCCGGGCTTGAGTGTCGAGGGCTTCCAGCCATTGCGCAGCATCATGCCCGGCGCACCCGACTCGATGCTCCATTCCGTTTCGCCGCCCTTGCCGTCCGGCACCATGATCTGCAGCCAGACATGCGGATTCGTAAATTGAATCTCCTTGACTACTGCTTCAACGGTGAACTCCTTGCCGAGTTCGAACATGGCAAAGGAATGATGCGCGACCGCTACCGAACACGACAGAAGAAGCGCCGCGACGGCACCTGAACCGGAAACAATCTTCATTGCGAATCCCCCTTGATAAGGCTGTCAGTGCCCTTCGTCTTTGTTGCGCATATTGTCCGAGCAGTAGTACTCCTGCACGTCGAGGTCTGGGCGCCGCTCCAGGTAAATCGTATTCGAGAATGGACGGAGATACGCCTTCGGGTCGGTGATGGTTCTCGTGACCTCGAGGATATCGCCATTGCCAACCAGCCGGAATCGCTCGGACAGGTGCATCTGGTCGCTTGAGGGCAAGCGAGGCACTTTCAGGCTCTCCGGTGTTGCACTCACGGCATTCGCGAAATAGCCGTTGAGCGGACGCGTCCGTCCGTTGAGACCGATGGTGTCGACAATAAGCGTGTCGCCTTCCCAATGGCCGATCGAGTGGCCCTCCCAGCTCGGCAGGAGATCTTCCGCAGGCGGATGACCGCGTCCATCCGTGTAGATGCGGCGCGGCACCGCAACCCACTCGTTCATCAGCACGATCTGGTTGTGGCCCTGCAGGATCTGGTTCGGGAACAGCCCTCCGCCCACGAACATCGCCGGGTTGACCGGTTCACAAGCACCGGGCGTGGGCAGTTCTACGCCGAGTCGTCCCTGCTCGCGGGACTGCTCTGCACCCCACGCAGTGAACTCTGGCGTTGGCGTGTTCGGCTTGTTCCGCCAGCGCGGATCGAAATTCTTGCTGGTTCTGTCGATCCCGATCCATATCCCGAATATGTTCGGCGACTGGCTCGCAGCCGGTACGTCCTGCACCGAGGCAAACATCATCACTGCACCCAGCAGTGCAACGAGTCCCGAAGACCCGCGTGCGAGTGCCACACCCTTCCCACGGACAGTCGACCTCTTCATTGCTTCCCCTTCGTCTTCCCACGCAAACCTGGCGTTGCGCTATGTACTTGTAGTTCGCTTTCGAGAAACGCCCCAGTCAAGTACCGGAATTGCTTTTTCTTGTCTAGCGTTTCTTGAGTCGGTGAACATCCCATGAACGTTTCGCTCGTGAGTTGTGGGCATTGCTGCAGTGCAATTGGATGCCATGGAATTCTCAGACGTCGCTCGAGTGAGCGATCGCCAGATGTCGTGATAAATCGAAGTCAGGTTTGTTTGCTTGCAACTTCACCCGGCCTGCCTAAAACCGTAGAGATGCAAACCTGACTACAAGCTCTGACCTGTGAGAAATTATCTGTCCCTGTTCTTTGCCACTACTTCTTCTTCAGATAGATCGCATCGAGCAGCAGGTAGCGCGCGCGCGTCGTGTCGGGAATGGCCTTCGACTCGACGTCGATGTGCATCACATGCGCGGCGGCGGGATCGGTGATCGCTGGCCAACGTGGCAATCCGGCGCCGTTCGGGTTCCCGGTCTTCACGAAGTTCGCGACAAAAGACTGGAATGTCTCAGACACCTTGTGATCGTCGGGCGTCCAGGCGAACACCGTGTTCGTCGACAGCGTGCCCAGCAGATACTCGATTTCGGCCGAATGCACGGCGCCCGTCGGCGCCGCCGGACGCGGGCCATCGCCGCCGCGGATGACACCGCCCGCCGCGCCTGCGACCGAATTGCCCATTTCAGGCCGCATGGGCGGACGTGGGTGCGTGTAAAAGTAACGGTAGACGGGGCTCTTGCCCGTCTGCACGTGCCCGTCGATCCACTTCCAGGTGCTGAACGCAATGAACCGGTCGCCCGACAGCGCCGTGCCGTTCACCTTGACCTCGCTCTCGGTGGAGCCGGGATAGGCCTTGAGCACGTCGACAGCCCGCGCTCCGAATGCCGTCGTCACCGCCGCCGCGTAGGCGTCCGGAGTCGGCGGCGCGCCGGCCAACAGGGCCGCGACGCCGCGCTCCTCCGAGTTCCACCCGGCGAGCAGCGGCACATGCGCCTGTTCACCCACGGCAAAGGTGGCCACGGCGCTCTTCGGCATGAAGTAGCCGTCGATGATGCTGTTCGGTCTCGGCAAGTCGGGCCGCGCGGTCACCGCCAGGATCTCGTCCGACGACATCGCGCGCAGCGCCTGCAACGACGAAGCGTTAGCCGCGGCGGCGAAGATCTCGCCTTCCTTCTCGCCCTCTGCGAGCGAGATCGGCTCGCGCGTCGGCTCGATCATCGCGCCGCTCTCACCCACGACGCCGGCGATCAGGCCCCGCGACAACGGCGAGACCATGAGCGCGCTGACCGAGATGGAGCCTGCCGATTCGCCGGCGATCGTGATGCGTGCGGGATCGCCGCCGAACGCCGCGATGTTCCGCTTCACCCACTCCAGCGCGGCGACCTGGTCAAGCAGGCCGTAGTTGCCCGACACGTGCCGCGGCGACTCCTTGGTCAACTCCGGGTGCGCAAGGAAGCCGAACACTCCGAGGCGGTAGTTCACCGTCACCGCAACGATCCCTCGACGCGCCATCGACGCTCCGTCGTAACGCGGCTCGGAGCCGTCACCCGCGATAAAACCGCCACCGTAGTAGTAGACCAGCACCGGCAGCTTCGCGTCAGCCCGATCGGCCGCTGACCAGATGTTGAGATAGAGGCAGTCTTCGCTCATGCCGCTCGAGCGGAAGTTCATGTCGCCGAAGACGGGCCGCTGCATGCAGCGCGGCCCGAAGCGATCAGCGACGAGCGGCGCCTTCCAGGACGCCACCGGCTGCGGCGGTTGCCATCGCCCCGCACGTATCGGCGGCGCCGCGTAGGGAATGCCACGGTACATGCGAACGCCGGCGGCACTCGTAGTGCCTTCGACCGGGCCGCTGGCGATACTGACGCGGTCGGCGCCTTCGACTGCCTGCGCGCTCGTCACGACACCGAGCACTGTGAGGAGAAACGGAATAGCGATGTGATGAAGGATCTGCATGTCGCGCATTTTATGCTTACCCTGCGCCATTCATACCACTGCCACAAGATCCAAACACTCTTGCGCATCCGATGCGGAGAGACCTATCTCTGTGGCGCGTTCGGCATCCCTGCAAGAGGAGAGCCCGCCCCGCGGGGGTGCGGGGGTGGTCCATTGGATTCAGGCCCTTGCTCGCATTGGGATCCATTGCTGCCAGGTCCGAGCGAAAGCTTACCGAATTTGCAGTGGGGAAAAAGGCAGGTACGGGCTGCGTCACCTTGCCGGAAGCTGCCCATTCCACGCCGCGCTGAAACGTTACAACGCCATCAACCGAACTGAGAGCCATGACATCGTGTCCCAGCGTGGTGTGGAAGATGCGTCCCTTCCCAAACTGAGAGACCATCAACTGCGGTTCATCGAAGCCCGAACCGCGATTGGCCGGGTCAGAGTAAGCCGTCGCCAGCACGGTCATCTTGCCCGGGCCACGCAGCCTGGCATAGAGCTCATCCCCCTGGTGCATCCATACTTTCGGGAGGCCTTTCATGATTGGATGGGTCGTGTCGCGCACTATCATCTGGTAGGGAGTGCGCAGGCCGTGGCTGCCTGCGCGCCCCGGAGTCCCATCCGATACGAGCTTGCCGTCTTTGTAGTGCCAATATGGCCCCGAGGCTTCATCGCGTCCACGCCATCCGCCCATGCCGAGCATCTCGTTGTAGGCTGGCCATTGGGGAAAAGCGTTGTCGGCCGCGTGCACGGAAACAAACCCTCCGCCTTGCCTGACGTAGCGCTCAAATGAATTCTTGAGTTCGGCAGACCAACGGTCATCGGGCGCGTCGTAGTTGAAGACGACAACCTGGTACTTGCTCCACTCCGGGTGAAACCGGGAAAAGTCGCCGCCAGCGGGTGGAGCGGTAACCACTTCCGTGTCGAAGAGGCCGGTCTCGTCCAGTTCGGCCTTCAGGATCGGCGTCACGGCCTTCCAGTTGTGGTATGGACCTCCGCTTTCACCATCGAGAAGGAGTACGTGAATGCGTGGTGTTGCGGCCAGAACTGTCGTCCCCTGGAACAACAAGATGCCCCCGGCCATCGCCATCATTGATATCCACTTCTCCATATCGCCTTCCTTCTGACGTTCAACGACATCGGCTTTGCGTAGTTGCAAATCCAGGAAAAGGGAATCGATTGACGGGACGTCTCAGCCGACCATGTGTTCGAGTTCCCGGCCGCGCGTTTCATGAACCATCTTGACCACGAAGTAGATTGAGAGGATGGCGCACGCGGTGTAAAGGCTGTAAGTGACAGGCAAGCCGATGGACTTCGCCAACCACGGAAAACTCACGCTTACCAGGAAATTGGCGGTCCATTGCGCCGCGCCGCTAACGGCTAGACCTGAACCGCGGATCTGATTCGGAAACATTTCCCCGAGCATCACCCACATGACCGTCCCCCAGCCGAGGTTGAAGAACACGACGTAGAGATTGGCGCTGACCAACGCGATCAGGCCGATCTTCGGCGCCAGATGCAGGGTGCCGTTACTCAGATCGCCCATGGCGAAAGCGACCGTTATGACCCCCAATGTCGCGGCCATGCCGATGGAGCCGATCAGCAGCAACGGCCTTCGGCCGATCCGGTCGATGAGCGCGATGGCAATCAAGCACGCCGCAATCGACAAAGTGCCGCTCAGGATGTTGATCTTGAGCGAGTCCGATTCGCTGAAGCCTACCGCTTGCCAAAGCACGGCGCCGTAGTAGAACACGACGTTGATCCCGATCAGCTGCTGGAAAGTTGCGAGCCCGATGCCCACCCAGACGATCGGCCTCACCCGCCGCGTCTTCTTGTCGACGAGATCCGACAGCCGCGGGGCATGGCCCAGGGCGATGGTACCGCGAATTTCCGCGACCTTGGCGCGCGCAGTGGCGGCGCCGAACAGCCGCGTCAGCACCGAGTGCGCCTCCTCATCACGGCCGCGTGCCACCAGATACCGCGGGCTCTCGGGGATAAAGAGCAACGTAACGAAGAACACCGTGGCAGGAACGATCTGCATCCAGAACATCCAGCGCCAGGCGGGGTAGCCCCACCAAAGAACATCGGTGGACTTTCCGGCCGTGTCCGCCAGAACATAGTTGGCGAGAAACGCGCCGGTCAGGCCGGCGATGATCATGACCTGCTGCAAGCTTGAGAGACGGCCGCGCATGCTGGCGGGTGTGATTTCACTGATATAGGCGGGCGACAGAACACTGGCCGCACCGACTCCGATCCCTGCCGCGAAGCGCGCCAGGATCATCATGAGCGGCGAAGCGGCCGCGCCCGTCGCCAAAGCGCTAACGATGAAAAGGACTGCCGCCGCCACCATGACGCGGCGCCTGCCCCACACATCGGCGGATCGACCGGCGAGGAACGCCCCGGCGGCACAGCCGGGCAGCAAGGCGCTGACCGTGATTCCGAGCCATGCCTCGCTCAGGTTGAATGTAGTGCGCAGTCCGTCCTGCGTGCCGTTGATGACGCCGCTGTCATAGCCGAACATAAAGCCGCCGATGGTGGCGACCCCGACGATGGCGGAGACCAGCGGCAGGTTGATGGTTGCATCGCGATTTTCGCTCAAAGCCTTATCTCCCCTCGAGTGGGCGTCGTGCAGCGGCGCCAAGATGCGTTTTTATGTGCCAAGGCCATCGACTCAGGTATAAAATGATAGCGCTACCGTGCCTTTCCGGCTCAAGTATTTTGTACGTCGGGAAAGCATGCCATTTGACACATAGCCGCGGCCCAACCGCGCCACCCGTTCCTTGGCGGAGATTGGATCTTTCGCATGTACATGGGGATCGACATTGGCACATCGGCCGTGAAGGCCGTCGTCATCGACGACGGCGGCGCCGTTGTCGATCAGGCGAGCGCACCCTTAAGCGTCTCGCGGCCGCAGCCATTGTGGTCGGAGCAGAATCCGGCGGACTGGTGGTCTGCCACCCATATCGCGATTGGCGCATTGCGTCCGACGTTGCGCAAGTCGGTGCGTGCCATCGGCTTGTCCGGTCAGATGCACGGTGCAACGCTACTCGATCGGCGCTATCAGCCGTTGCGTCCCGCCATTTTGTGGAATGACGGGCGCAGCGCGCGGCAATGCAGGGAGCTGGAGCAAGGCGTCGCGGGCATGCTGCAAATCACCGGCAATCGCGCCATGCCGGGATTCACGGCACCGAAACTGTTGTGGGTACGGCAACATGAGCCGCAGATCTTCGCGCAAACCGCGACCGTGCTGTTGCCCAAGGACTATGTGCGCTTGCGCATGACGGGAGAGCTTGCTTCCGATATGTCGGACAGCGCCGGTACGCTGTGGCTGGACGTCGCACGACGGCGCTGGTCGGAGGCGATGTTAGCGGCCACCAGTCTCGGGCTAACGCACATGCCCACCCTGTTCGAAGGCAATGAGATCACCGGGTCTCTGCGTGCGGAAGTCGCGGAGGCCTGGGGCATGCCGCGCGTGCCGGTGGTTGCGGGCGGCGGCGACAACGCCGCCGGTGCCATTGGCGTCGGGGTGGTACGACCCGGCGATGCTTTTCTGTCGCTCGGCACTTCCGGCGTACTGTTCCTGGCGAACGACGGATATAGCCCGAATCCCGAAAGCGGCGTGCATACGTTCTGTCACGCGGTACCGAACCGCTGGCACCAGATGTCGGTGATCTTGAGTGCCGCCAGCTGCGTGGACTGGGCGGCGCGGCTATGCGGCCTGGCCGATGCCGGCGCGCTGTTCGAACTGGCGAAGTCGCGCAACCGGCCGGCTGACACGGAAATATTCCTGCCGTATCTGTCGGGCGAGCGCACGCCGCACAACGATCCGTTTGCCAAAGGAGTGCTTTTCGGGCTGACGCAGGAGTCGGCGCCCGCCGCAATAGCGCAAGCCGTGCTCGAAGGCGTCGCATTCGCGTTTCGCGACGGTATGGACGCGCTGTTGGCGAGCGGCACCGCCATCGAGTCCATCTCGGTGATTGGCGGCGGCGCGCGTTCGGCTTACTGGGGAGGGATCTTGAGCTCGGTATTGCGCCGGCCGCTGACGTACCGCGATGCCGGCACCGTTGGGCCGGCCTACGGCGCTGCGCGACTGGCGCGCATGGGCGCGGAGCGCGCGGCGATCGAGGAGGTTTGCACCCCGCCGCCGATTCTGCATGTGGTCGAACCCGACGATCGCCTGTCCGATCTGTATTCGCAACGCATCGGGCGCTTCCGCAGCCTGTATCGACATCTCAAAGATTCATTCGTGGAGACACCATCGTGAACCGTTCCTATTTTGCCGATATCGCACCCATCGCCTACGAAGGCCCTCATTCCACAAACCCGTTGGCTTTCCGCTTCTACGACAAGCATCGCCTTGTCATGGGCAAGACCATGGAAGAGCAACTGCGCATGGCGGTATGCTACTGGCATACTTTCGCCTGGGACGGCTCCGATGTTTTCGGCGCCGGCACGTTCCGTCGTCCCTGGCACGGCGGCGTGCTCGATCAGTCGGCCGCGGACCATAAACTCAACGAGGCCTTCGAGTTCTTTACGCGCCTGGGATTGCCCTATTTCTGCTTCCACGATACGGATGTCATGGCGCAAGCCCGGAACATCCGCGAGCATGTGTCGAATTTCCTGCACATGGTGGAACAGCTCGAACGCAAAATCTCGACGAGCGGCGTGAAACTCCTGTGGGGCACCGCGAATTTGTTCAGCCATCCGCGCTATATGGCCGGTGCCGCCACCAATCCCGATCCGGAGGTATTCCGTTTTGCGGCCACGCAGGTGCGGTACTGTCTCGAGGCCACGCAGCGCCTGAACGGCGAGAATTACGTGCTGTGGGGTGGACGCGAAGGTTACGACACGCTGCTCAACACCAACCTGAAGCAGGAGAAGGATCAGCTCGGCCGGTTCATCTCAATGGTCGTGGAGCACAAGCACAAGATCGGCTTCAAGGGCCTGATCCTGATCGAGCCCAAGCCGCACGAGCCAACCAAGCACCAATACGATTTCGACGTCGACACCATTTACGGATTCCTGAAGGATCATGGTCTGGAGAAGGAGGTCAAGGTCAACATTGAATCGAATCACGCCACGTTGTCCGGGCACAGTTTCGAACACGAAATTGCCATGGCGGTGGACTATGGCATCTTCGGCTCCCTCGATATGAACCGCGGCGATCCGCAAAACGGCTGGGACACGGACCAGTTCCCCTACGATATCCGGGAGATCACGCTCGCCCTGTACTACATATTGAAGGGCGGCGGGTTCACCAGCGGCGGCAATAATTTCGATGCCAAGGTGCGCCGCCAGAGCGTCGATCCGGTTGACCTGTTCTACGGACACATTGGCGCCATCGACGTCCTGGCACGCGGTTTGCTCAATGCTGCGGCGATGCTGGATGGCGGCGAGCTGACCTCCTTCGTCGATCAGCGCTACGCCGGTTGGCGCACCGAATCGGCCCGGACCATGCTCGAAGGACGCATCACGCTGGCCGCGATTGCCGATGCCGCCGTAGCGAACAACGTCACCCCGCTAGCGCACTCCGGCCGCCAGGAATACCTGGAGAACATCGTGAGCCGCTACACGCTTACGTGACGGTGAAGATGACGGACAGCGCCCTGGAACGTCAGGTACCAGCAGCGCGCGCTGAAGGGCCTTCTACTCCCTGATAGGGCGCGTTACCATGATGGATGGCGCGCGTCTTTGTGGATCCAGTTTGCTGTTCGCGATGCCCTGGACGCCAGATACGCATCTATTCCACTGTTGAAGGCCGATGCCGGGCATGACCGCGAGATCCGCACGAAAAAGAGCAAGCCCACGCCCCGCGCGGAAATCGAAACATCGCAAACGGGGCGCAACGACGATTGCAGACGTTGCCGCCTACGCGGGGTTCGCCCCGATGACGGTGTCGCGCGTCATCAATGGCGAGGATAACGTCCGTCAGGAGACGCGCGAAGCCGTGCAGGCCGCCATCGCAAAGCTCAATTACTCCCCCAATCTCGCCGCGCGGACGCTGGCTGGCGCAGAGCCGGTGCGCATCGGGATGCTGTACAGCAATCCGAGCGCCGCCTATTTGAGCGAGTTTCTGGTCGGCAGCCTCGAACAGGCGCGCTTGAGTCATGTGCAGCTCGTCGTCGAGAAATGCGATGCCGATCAGCGCGAGGATGAAGTGGTTCGGGAGCTGCTGGCCACCGGCGTCGACGGCGTCATTTTGCCGCCGCCGCTGTGCGAGTCAAAGCGCATCCATGCCGTAGTCACGAAGGCCGGGGCGCTGGCGGTCGCCGTGGCGAGTGCCAGTCCGCGCGCGGGATATCTTGCGGTGCGCATCGACGATTACGCCGCCGCGGTTGCCATGACACGCCATATTCTGTCGTTGGGACATACCCGCGTCGGGTTCATCATCGGCAACCCCGATCAGACCGCAAGCGCGCAGCGCCTGGCGGGCTACAAGGTGGCACTGGCGGAGGTGGATATTCCGGTGGATGACTCGCTCATCCGCCAGGGCCTCTTCACCTACCGGTCAGGGCTCACGGCCGCGGAACAACTCTTGAGTCTCGCCAGGCCGCCGACCGCGATCTTCGCCAGCAACGATGACATGGGCGCGGCCACCGTGGCGGTTGCGCACCGCCATCACCTGGATGTTCCCAAGGACCTCACCGTGTGCGGTTTCGACAATACCGAGTTTTCCCGTTCGATCTGGCCGGAACTGACCACCATCAACCAGCCGATCGCGGCGATGTCGAAAGCCGCGGTCCTGTTGTTGCTGAAGAAAATCAAGGCACGCCGGGAAGGCCGCGACGAGGACTTCAAGAACGTCCTGCTCGACTTCACCCTGGTGCGCCGGGATTCGGACGGTCCGCCGGCCGTCCGCTGATACCTCTCAAGCCCGGTCGCGCTTCACCGCCCTGAACACGATGCTCGCGGCGAAGCATTTCCCCGATTCGATGATCGGCATGGCGTAGTCGCCGTCGCGCCGATTGATCGCATCGTTAACGTGCGGCACGGGCTCGAAGCAGAATCCATCGAGGTCGCTGCGGATGCACACCACGGCGCACGGCAACCCCCCGGAGGCCGTTATCACCAATGCCAAGGGTCGATCGAGCCAGTAGATTTCGGCCTTTTGGTCCCAGCCGACAAAGCAGTGGTCGATGTCTCCGCTCGCCACCGACATCGAGGTCGAGTAATCGAACTCGTCAGTGGGCTTTACCTGCGTGCTCGGCAATCCATCGTCCCCCACCCTCCACACCCCCTGCGCCCGGAATTTCAGGAAGGCGCCAGCGCGCGGAAAGTAAGGATGATGGCCGAATGCCAGCGGAACCGCCCGGTCGGCGAGGTTCACGACGTTCATTTCGATCGCCAGCGTGCCCTCGCCCAGCAGGATCCGCTGCTGCGCCTCGAAGGCAAAGGGCCAGGACGCGTCGGGGCTGTGGTGAAGAGACAGGGTGACGGAATCGGCTGCGAGCGCACTTACCTGCCACGGACGCTCGAAACCCACACCGTGAATCGAGTGTGGCTCAGGCGGGAAGTTGCGGGCCAACGCGAAGCGCTCGCCACCCCATTCGAAACTCCCGTTACCGATGCGATTCGAATACGGCACCAGGGGAAAGCTCGCCATGCCGAACGGATCGTTGGCCGCGATACTAAGGCTGCTCGCCGAACGCATCATCCCCTGACCGTTGACGGTCCAGGCAGCGATGCTGCCGCCGAGGGCAGGAATGAGGTCGCAGCGGTCTGCGCCGCGCGACAACGTCAGCAGGTCGGTGGTCCTTTGATCGGGGTTCAACGATTGCGCCTCGCTCGGCATGCCAGCGCTACCAGAGAAGGGCCGGGATCGACTCTCGGGAGCACGGCCCCAACGCATCCGGTTGCACGATGTTAGCGCTATCATATAGTCTACTCGCAAGCGAAAAACAGCCCTGATCATGGGATAGGGGCGCAGAGCGAACGCTACAGAGGCAAGGAAGCTGGGGGATCAAATTTTGCGACACACCAGAGCGCTCGTACTTGGCCTCACCGTGATTGCCATGCCGGGCCGCCCCTTGTTTGGCCAGGACACGGCGGCGGCTTCAGGCGCTGTCCAATCCACTGCCTTGTATCTCGTCAACCCGGTGGGCCTGACCCCGCGGAACCCCAGGTGACTGAGTAGATCGCAGGGATCGTCATTCTGATCAGTAACGGTTGGCAAACTCCGAAGGCAATAGTTATGCGCGTCCGATCACTAGTGATACTCGCTGCGTCGACGTGGCTGGCGCAAAGCGCCGCGGCGCAATCCAACCAACCGGCCACGCTGCCCTACCTGGACCCGACCAAGCCGATCCCGCAGCGCGTCGCTGATCTGGTCGGCCGCATGACGCTGGAAGAAAAGGCCTCGCAAATGATGAATCACGCGAGCGCGATTCCGCGCCTGAATGTCCCGGAATACGATTGGTGGAACGAAGCGCTGCATGGGGTCCTGGCGCCCAATCAGCCCGCTACCGTTTTCCCGGAACCGATTGGCCTGGCCGCGAGCTTCAATACCGATCTCATTCATCGGATGGCTGAGGCGATCGGCGACGAAGGCCGCGTCAACTACAACATGGCTGTTCGCGCCGGTCGTCACGCGCTCTTTGAAGGCCTGACCTTCTACACGCCAAACATCAACATCTTTCGCGATCCCCGCTGGGGACGCGGACAGGAGACTTACGGTGAAGACCCCTTCCTGACAGCCAGGATGGGAGTCGCCTTCATCACCGGATTGCAAGGGGATGACCCGCGATACCTGCGCGCCGCTGCCACCGCCAAGCATTATGCAGTGCATAGCGGACCCGAGTCGGCCAGGCATGGCTTCGACGCGCAAATCTCCCGGCATGACGCGGAGGATACTTATCTTCCCGCTTTTCGCGCGGCCGTCGTCGAGGGCAAGGTGGCCTCGGTCATGTGCGTGTACAACGCAGTGAATGGAGTCCCCGGCTGCGCGAGTGATTCCCTGCTCAAGGAGACGTTGCGCGGTCAATGGAATTTCAAAGGCTTCGTCGCCTCGGATTGCAATGCCGTGACTGATATTCATGTGGGACACCACTACGTGAAGTCGGCCCCGGAAGCTGGCGCAGCGGCTGTCAAGGCCGGCCTGGACAGCGAGTGCGGATTCGGTGCGAGCAACAGCGCCGACCAGAAATATGTTGAGGCCGTCAAACGCGGACTGCTGAGCGAACAGGATCTGGCAACCGCGCTCAAGCGCAGCTTTGCGACCCGTTTTGCGCTCGGCCTGTTCGATCCGCCCGCGCTGGTCGCGTATGCGCAGTCGCCCGACTCCCTGCTCGATAGCGACGCGCATCGCATGATCGCGCTGCAGGCCGCGCGGGAGTCCATGGTGCTGCTCAAGAACAATGGAGTGCTGCCCCTGGCGGCGTCGACAAGGAAGATCTCTGTCGTGGGTCCGTTGGCGGATCAGCTGCGGGCGATGCTCGGCAACTACAACGGCTTGCCGTCGCGCGCGACCACGGTGCTCGCCGGAATCCGGAAGCAGTTTTCCGGCGCGCAAGTGACGTATGAGCCTGGCGCCAATTTTCCGGATGTGACAGTGACGGTGCCTGCGACGGTACTGCAGACCGATGATGGCAAGCCTGGCTTGAAAACGCAGTACTTTGCCGGCAGCGAACTCGCGGGGGCCGCGTTGTTTACGCGCATCGACGCGCAAGTCGGCCTGAAACGGGGTTCCGCCGAGTTGCCACAAGGCGTGCCCAGCTTCTCCATTCGCTGGTCGGGGTGGCTGGTGCCCAATGAGTCCGGCAAGTACAAGCTCGGATTGTATGGTGCGTCGAATACCCTGTCGCTCGACGGGACAATGCTGGTGGATACGCGAACCAGGCACGCGCCTGTAACCAGAACGGTCGAAATGGAGCTGGTCAAGGGACGGAGATACGCGATAACCGTTGAATCCTCCTCGGGCATCGAGCAGATGGTGAATCTCATCTGGTCCCGGGTGATTCCCGATGCGACAGAGCGCGCCGTGGCGGTGGCCAGGCAAGCCGAAGTAGTGGTTGCGGTCGTCGGCATCACCTCGGAACTCGAAAGCGAACAATCCCAGCTCGACATACCCGGCTTCAAAGCCGGCGATCGCACTTCTATCGACCTGCCTCAAGAAGAAGAGGGCCTGCTCAAGGCGCTAAAGGCCACCGGTAAGCCGTTGGTGGTCGTGCTGATGAATGGCAGCGCGTTGTCGGTCAACTGGGCGCAGCAGAATGCGGATGCGATAGTGGAGGCCTGGTATCCCGGAGAAGAAGGCGGTGCTGCCGTTGCCGAAACCCTGGCTGGCGTCAACAATCCGGCGGGACGACTACCGGTGACGTTCTATAAAGGTGTCCAGCAGTTACCGCCGTTCGAGGACTATTCGATGGCGAACCGGACCTATCGCTATTTCCAGGGTCAGCCGCTCTATCCCTTCGGCTACGGACTCAGTTACGCAAGTTTCAGCTATGACGATCTGCGCTTGAACACGCAACGTCTGGGCGCGGGCCAAACCCTCGTTGCTGACGTGACGCTGAAGAATCGCAGCACTATTGATGGCGACGAAGTGGCACAACTCTATCTCGACTTTCCGCAAGTGCCCGGCGCACCGCGGCGTGCCCTGCGTGGGTTTCAACGCGTGCACCTCAAGGCGGGTGAGAGCCGTCGTCTGAGTTTTACGTTATCGCCGCGCGACCTCAGCAGCGTCGATGCGGCCGGCAATCGCCGCGTAGCCATGGGCAACTATCAACTCAGCATTGGCGGAGGCCAGCCCGGCACGGGTGCGACAATTCAACAGACGCGATTTTCCGTCGCCGAAGCGACGCCGGTGCCGGACAAAGCGGACTGAAGAGATTGTAGTTGCAGTCCAACGTCGCGAGGACACTGCCCAGGAATCGCACCGACAATCGCCGCGCTGTCGGGCGCCACGCCGGCGGATCAGTCTGCATGGGGTGCAGGTTTGCATACTTGCAAAGTCTGGCCTGGTACCGCCATCAGAGGCGCACGGATCAGTCCAGCGATTACTTTTGCTTCCGTCAGACTGCAAATCCCGATGATCCACTCAATAACCCGCAAACCCCCTGATGGCACCGGTTTTTCGGACACCTGCTACGGTAGCCTCGAATGAGAACGCTCAAAATCATCGAACACATCTCGCTGGACGGCGTGATCCAGCACTCCGCCGATAACGACGATTTCCCCTACAGCGACTGGTCCGCACCCTATCGCACCCCCGCGGGCCGGGACGCAATGCTCGCCGCTTATGGTGAGCGCTTCGATCTGCTGCTGGGCCGTCGCACCTACGATGCCTGGTCGGGCTTCTGGCCGAAGGCACCAAGCAGTCCAATGGCGGACCGCCTCAATGCGGCAACGAAACATGTCGCTACCCATCGTCCGGAAAGTCTTGAATGGGGCCCGTTCGAGAGCCTTGGACCGGACATCGTCGAGGGCATTCGCCGGATCAAGTCGCAGGACGGCCCGGACCTCATCCTCTCGGGCAGCTCCACGCTGACATCGACGCTGCTCGAACATGGGCTTGCAGATGAAGTCCTGCTGGCCGTCAATCCGGTCCTGCTGGGCACGGGGAAGCGCTTCTTTGCGGAGGGAACCCCGGCACGCTCATTCGAGCTCGTCAGCACGAAAGCATTTCCGTCCGGCATCATCTTCAGTACGTACAAGTTCGCCGGGCCTTTGCAGACCGGATAACGAGGGTGCCGGTACAGGCTCAGTGGGTCATTGCGAATCGCATGCGCAAGAAACTTGCCTGTTTGTGGCGGTCAATGATTCCCAACAAGCCTCTACTGACAGCTACTTCTCTCGTAGAATCAAGGCTTGCTCGATCTGTCTCCGTTTCCTCAATCGGCTCCAAGGAGTGCTTATGCGTGGTGCAAGATTATTCGTCGCCGGGCTGGTCACGGGCATTGCCGTCAGCATCGGCGTCGGCGTGGCTCAGAACGCCAACCCCGGCGTATCGATGTTGAATCACGTCGGCATCAACGTGCCGAACATCCCTGACGCGATCAAGTATTACACGGACAAAATGGGCTATCGCGAAGCGTTTCGCGTCACCGGGAAAGATGGAGCGCCGACGCTGGTGTACATGTACATCAGCAAGAACACGTTTCTGGAGCTGCAACAGGCCAACGCGGATCGGCCCGCCGGCTTCACCCACTATGGCCTTGTAGTCGACAACGCTGCCGCAGCGGTCTCTGCATTTCGAGGCCGCGGTATGACAGTGTCCGACGTCAATAAAAGCGCCAATACGGGGGCGAACCTCGCGAACATCACGGATCCATACATGGGCCGCGTGGAGCTCGCCGAGATCACCCCGGACTCGCTGCAAGCGAAGGCCATCTCGAGCGCGAAGTAGAGTTGGCGCCACGACTGATCATCGACCCGCGGTCAATTGTTCTGTCCCCGTTCTTACCGCGGCAGGAGTTCGGTGCCGGCCCGGCACGGCAGGCTATCCCACCAATCCTCTCACCTGTTTCGAGGCCTCGATCTTGCCAGCCAGGAACTGCTCATAATTTCGTTCGATGGTTTTCAGATCGTAAACATAGTTCACCATCAGTCCAAGCGATTGTCTGAGACCTTTATCGGAAAGGTCGCCACCGATATTCAGGCGATCCAGATGGGCGCCATTGTGAAGGTGAAAACGCGCGACCGGATCATGCGTGATGCCATCCGGCTCGCCAATGCCGAGCAGGTAAGCGGCGCAAAGGCGCAATAGATCGTTGGCCAGTTTTTCGCGTGGTCGCTCGGCGGCGCGCAGGTCAGCGATATTGCGTTCCAGCAGCGGGCCGATCATGCGCTTGACCGATTCCAGACTTTCACGAACTGCTTCCGGCATCGCACCGGCCTCATCCGGCGCTGCAATCGCGCGCCGCAGCCAATCGCGAAAACCGGGAATCGGGGAGAGCGTGCAGAAGTTTTTTACACGCGGCAATTCGGCCGCAAGCAACCCTGCCACCTGCTTGATCAGGAAGTTTCCCATCGAAATGCCGCGCAATCCCGGCTGGCAATTGCTGATGCTGTAGAACGCGGCAACATGGAACTCCTTCTGCGCTGCCGGTGAGCTGTAGATATCGATCAGCGGCTCAATCGCATTGGGCATTTCGGCCAACAGCGCGACTTCGACAAATATCAACGGCTCGTCCGGCAGGGCCGGGTGAAAGAACGCGAAGCAACGGCGATCATCCTGGAGGCGGCGGCGCAGATCGTTCCAGCCGCGAATCTCGTGCACCGCTTCGTGGCGAATCAATTGTTCGAGCAAAGTAGCCGGTGTATTCCAGTCCACCCGCGCGATGCGCAGGAAGCCCGGATTGAACCACGATTGCAGCAAGTGATGAAAATCATCATCGACCTGCTGTAGTTCGCGGTCTTTCGGCAGTGCATCCAGCAACCTTTCCCGCATGCCGACAATAGCTCGGGTACCGCCGGGCGCACGATTCAGCCGCCGCAACAGTTCCTGACGCGGAGGCTCGACCTGATGCGTGAGCACGGAGAGATGCTCACTATCCGGCGATTCTGCATACGCGTTCGCTGCCGCAAGCACCTTGACCGGATCAGGAGAAAAGTCCGTCTTCAACGACTGGAAAAAAGCGCCCTGTTCCTCTTTCGATAGCGCTGCATATAGCGCCAGCGTTTGCTGCGCCAGCGAAACGCCGGACGCTTCGCCCCGTTCCGACAGCAATTGCCGACACGCCAGCACCAGTTTCCGCACTCGCAGGCCATCGCGCTTACCTCGAAGTGCGAGGGCTTTGATGGTATTGAGCATGGAAGTCATGTCGATTCCTTGCGGGTGCCTGACGAAGCTGCCTTCCGTGGCCAGACCAACTGCCAGCTGCAATTGCAGGGTGCCAGTAGAGTCTTACCGGGTTGTTACGGCTGCATGCGCCAGAAACTCCCTGCGTATGGCAGTCTACGATATCCCAATAAGCGGCTACTGGCACCGACGTCCCCGCGCAACCGTTCTACCCGGGAATGCGCTTGCTCTGGTAACGTCAATGATCGTCAACATCATTCGGGAGAGGTCGAGATGGCTGCACGCGACGCACAAGTCATGTTCACCGGGGGCATCCCGTTTGAGACCGTCGAGGACGTCTTCCGCACGCTTTCGGGCGCCGTGGGCGGCCGGGCGCTCGGCTATCCGGACGGCGAGATCGGCGAGCTCTCCGGATGGGTCCACAACCTCAATCACAACACGTGGTCGAAGGCCGAAGGGGTCGACATCCTCGGCGGTGGAGATAATTTGGACATCGAGGCGAAAACTGCCTCAAGCCGACAGTTCAAGCTCAAGCCAGGGGTGACAAAGCTCGACCTCCGCGGCCTGCTCGCCTACTCACGCGTGGCGATCCGGTCCTACGAGGTTTTCCGTCGCCTCCGCAACGAGGGCGTGGTGCCGCAAGGTGTGCGCTTTCAGGCGGCCATCCCTGGAGCATGGGATGCGATCTCGCCCTACTTCCCTGACGCCAACGACTGGCCGATCGTGACCGCCGCATGGCAGCTCGCGCTGCAGGACGAGTACCGGCGGATGCTCGAGGTGATTCCCGCCGAGGACCTCGCGATCCAGATCGACTTTTGCCTCGAGCTCTGTGACGCGTCCGGGGCGATCATGTTCCCG
Source organism: uncultured Pseudomonadota bacterium (assembly GCA_963819685.1). Classification (GTDB taxonomy): domain Bacteria; phylum Pseudomonadota; class Gammaproteobacteria; order Steroidobacterales; family Steroidobacteraceae; genus CAIUGU01. Next base: position 264,324 of record CAWFXI010000005.1, on the reverse strand, counting down.
TACGTGCCGAAGGACGAGAACCTGTTTGCGCGCTTCACGTCGGCGGAGTACCTGGCGCCACACACGGTCGGCCTGCCGGAGGAGGCGCTACTCGGCTTCCACATCTGTGCGGGTACCTTCCCCTCCTACCCCGTCGCGCACCTTCCCGACATCTCGCTGCCCGTCGCGGCCGCCAACGCAATCGTCAGGAACGCCGGCCGACGGGTCGACTTCCTCCACCTCCCCGTGCTGAGTTCGAGCGACGACGCTTACTTCGCGCCCCTCAGGAACCTGTCACCTGGTTCGGCGAAGGTGTTCCTGGGGCTCGAGTGCAATGATGGAAGCGCTGCGATGCAGAAACGCATCGACGCCGCCAGTGCTCACTTTCGAGGCTTCGGCGTCGCTCACTACTGCGGCTACCTGTGGAACCGGGCGATATTGCCCAAACTCCTCGATGACCTGAACGCCGGAGCCGACAAGCTAGCCGCCCAGACCTAGTTTCCTGAACTGAGGTCCTCCGTACCGGGTTCAGCTTGTTAGCTTTTCTTCGCGGAGTTCGACTGCCTGCCAGCAAATAAACCAAACCCGGTTCGCTGGTATTTCGCGCGTCAGAGCGTGTCCGCAACCTCGCGCATGCGGCGGCGCAGGTTCTCATCCGGGAACCGCCCAAGGCCCCCGCCGATATTGTCCAGCATGTGCTTCGTGTCGGTCGTCTCGGCGAGCACGCAAGTGACAGCGGGATTCGCGAGGATGTACTTGATCGAGAACTGGGCCCAGGAGTGGCAGTCGAAGTCCGCCGCCCACCCCGGAAGCGGGCGCCCAGCTGTCCGGCGGAAGTAAGACCCGTTCATGAACGGCCGGTTGATGAGGACCGCGAAGCCGCGATCCGCGGCCAGGGGCAGCAGCCGATCCTCGGCCCCGCGTTCAAGCAGCGAGTAGTTCACATGCACGAAGTCGGGCGACTCGCTCCGCATGAACTGTTCAAGCCGCTCGTGATTGGTGTTCTCGGCCACGGTCACGCCGATGTATCGCGTCTCCCCCGACGCCTTCCACTCCTTGAGCCTTGGCCAGTGGTGCTCGATACCACGCAGGCTCTCCACCTGGATAAGGTCGACCGTTCGCCGCGCGAAGAGGCGCTGCGTCTGGCGCATCTGGGCGATGCCGGTGGCCGCGTCCGGCGTATTGAGCTTGGTGGCAAGGAAGATCCCCTTGCGGATGTCGGGCTCCTGCAGCACACGCCCGAAGATCGCGTCAATTTCCTCAGTGCGCACGGACGTGTCGACAACGCGGCCGCTGTTTGCCAGAAGCGAGCGGATGACCGCGGCGACTGGCTCGGGCCCCGCTTCGGGAATCTCGAGCACGACGGCGCTCGACCCGAGGCCCACGACAGGAAGCTCTTCACCGGTGATGGGAATTCGGCGGGACGGAAGCCGCTGCTGTGCGAAGAGCGACGGCGGTGCGGTGAGCACGGTCCCGCCGAGGGCAAGCTGGCCGAGGAAGGTGCGGCGGGTGCGTTGGGTCATCTCAGGTCACCTTCGGTGCCCGCCTTCTGTGCCGGCCCGGCGCTTTCCACCGGGCCCGGCACTGTTCACCTCACCTGCGCTAGAAGTCGAAGCGCAGGCCGGCCCGGTACAAGCGACCGATCAGATCGTAGTTGACGAAGCCGCTGCCGAACTGGCCACCGCCTGCCGGGGGATCCTCATCCAGGACGTTGTTTACCACTGCGTAGAGTTGTATCCGCCGGTCGCCATCATTGACGAAGTCGTACTGCGCCGACAGGTTCAGATACCACACAGCCGGCAGCGTGTTGTCGTTGATCGTGCCGGGCAGGGCCGGGTTATAACGCGGGTCATCCGGACCGATCAGCGTGGTGTCGCGCACCGCGTCGCCAACGTAGCGGACCTGCATGTTGCCGGTGAACCGGTTCACGATGTAGTTCATGTCCAACGTCCAGATCCATTCCGGCACCGTCTGTTTGACCCGGTCCACCGTGCCGGCGGAGTCGGTCGTCGACAGCGTCTGGACCAACGCACCGAGCGCGCGGAACTGGAACTGACCCGGCACGAGCAGGTCCCGGGGCAGGCTGTACACGGCTTCGAAATCCCAGCCGGTGGTCTCGATCGCGTTGAAATTGAGCAACTTCGTTGTGACCGAGGAGATCGATCCGTTCGGATTGTAGGCGATGTCGCCGCAGAGCTCTGTGGCGCCGGCGGCGCAGCGATCAAACACCTGCTGCGCGGTCAGCCGCGTGATGGCACCGTCGATCTTGATGTCATGGTAGTCGGCCGAGAGGCTCAGCCTCGGTGCCCAACTCGGCTGATAGATGATCCCGGCGGTGAAGGTATCGGCCTCTTCCGGCACCAGGTTGGGGTTGCCGATGTTGATCGTGTTCTGCTGGGCGCCGTTGACAAAGTCCCGGCCCTGGACCCCCGAAGCGTACAGCTCCTGCAGGTTCGGCGCCCGGATGTCGCGCGACTGGGTAGCCCGGAACCGCACGGTTTGGATCGGCTCCCAGCTTCCGCCCACCTTCCACGTCGTAACCCCGCCCGAGGTCGAATAGTCGGTGTAGCGAACGGCGCCGTTGGCATCGAGGCTGTAGAGGAAGGGCACTTCCTTCACGATCGGGACGGCGACTTCACCGTAGACCTCCTGGGTATCGAACGAGCCGACGATGGGCTTGAAGTTGTTGAGGTCGAAGCGACTTGCTTGTGAATTGGCATCGACGACGCTGGAAACCTCTTCCTTGCGGAATTCCAGGCCGGTGGCGACGGACACGGGTCCGGCCGGCAAGTCAGCAAATCGCCGTTGAAATTCACCGCGCCAACCTGCTGCTTGTAGGTCACGTCGTTGAAGCCGACATCGCGGACGTAGTCGACAGCCGCCTGTGATGGTGAGTTCTGACCGAAGAGGTTGAAGGGCACGCAACCCGCATCCGCGGCGCCGGAGGGAGTGGTCAGGCTCCGGCAGACGATCTGGCCGCCGGGGCCGACGATGGCGTCGATGGCCGCCGTGAAGTTGGCGTTGATAGTCGACTCGTTGTACTGCTTGAAGTTGTTCTGGCCGTATTGATAGTAGGCGTCCCACTGCCAAGTGCCACCCAGTTCGCCCTTGAAGCCACCCACGTAACGCTCGGTCCTCTGGTCGGTGAGTGTCGAGTAGTACTTGTAATTGTCGTCCAGCGCGATCCGGCCGACATTGATGGTGTTGAGGTTCAGGTTCGTCATCTGCGTCCGCACCGATTCCGGCAGGAAGGCGTTGTCCCTCCTGACGACGATGTTGCCCTGGTCGCGCCGGCTGGCCGAGGTGCCTTCGTAGTCCGACACCCCGTAGGATGCCTCGACGAAGGCCTCCAGCTTGTCGGTCAGATCGTACTTCACGCGCACGAGCCCGGCGCTCCGCTCGATGGGATTCACCAGGTTGGAGCCGTCGACGACGCGGAGGTCGGCGTTGCTGTTGTTGGCGCCACCGCCGATCATGTTCGTGCCGGCGACCAACGAGCCGGGAGTGAAGATGCCGGTGCTCTGGCCGCCCAGGAACGTGATGTTGTCCAGTGGGCCGCCGACGATCACGCCGCCCGACGAAGCCGTGTCGCCGTTGCGGAAGTCCTCGGCGAAGACGCGCTGCGGAACGCCGGCTGGGCGCGGCGCGTTGCCGTAGTTGAAAAGGGTGCCGGAGTAGCCCTTTTTCGTCCAATCCCGGGAAACGAAGCCGTCCTTTACACCATTGTTGTCGACGTAGTCAAAGCCAGCCATGACGTGGCCGCGCCCGCCGGCGAAGGCGGTCCCCCCGGCGAGACTGACCGTGCTTTCCTGGTAGTCGCTCTCGCCGGTCTGGGCATAGGCGACGTGGGTCTGGAAGCCCTGCAGATCGTCCTTCAATCGGATGTTCACAACGCCCGCCACGGCGTCGGAGCCCCAGGCCGCCGAAGCGCCGCCGGTCACCACCTCGGTCCGCTCGACCAGGCCACTCGGGATCATGTTGAGGTCGACCAAACCGGAGACTGTGCTCGGAACATGACGACGACCGTCGATCAGCACCAGGGTACGCGCGACGCCGCCGTTCAACCCGCGTAAATCCAGGGAGCTGGTGCCCGACTGGCCGCCGCCGCGCTGATTGGCGGCCGGGCCGCTGGAAGCGCGGAACACCGGCGTCTCGTTGATGGCGTCAGTGATGTTGGTGAAGGCGCGCGCTTCGATCTGCTGCTGCCCGATCACCGTCGTCGGCGTCGGGGCATTGAAGCCTTCGCGAGAAACACGGGATGCAGTGACGACGACGGTGTCGAGCGGGTTGTCGGTCGGCGCAGCGGCGGGCGCTTGAGCCGCGGCCGCAGAAGCCATGAGCTCGGCGGCTATGCCAAGCATGAGAATACGATTGCGACTGGACTTCATTTTGTTTCCCCCACGAAGAACTGAATACCCCGGATCATCATTGATTCTGTCCTTGATCGATCGGCCGCCTCAGCTTTGCCGATGGAGCAAGGAATTGCTCTATTTGGAGACAACCGTACTTAACATCTGAATACTCGTCAAGCGCCGCACGTACTGCGAGGCGAATTGCTGCGTTGTGTCATAACAGCCAGGCGTGGGGGCGTCCGCCAATGGGTTTGGCTTTTCAGCTTGTCTTCGTCGAGCTCGACCGCCTGCATCAGACAGGCTAACAAGCTAAACCCGTTGGAGATCATGCATGCTGGGCCTGAGCGATACGGCCGGCACAACGACTTGAACGAGGGCTGGATATGAATTCTCATCTCCGCATGGTTTCGTTGTTCGCACTGCTCGCGACGAATCTGTCCTGCTCCGACAACACTGCCACCAACCGGGACGATACGGGGGGCCTGCCGCAATCCGAGGCGGAACTGCTGGCATCACGCGCACCAACAACACCGGTGATCAGCGCTCGCAGTTACACCAGTGGCAGCGCGATAGTGAAGGTTGCCGGTTCATTTCAGGTCGACGCGGAAATCCCCATCAACACCCAGGCCAGCCTCAGCGACGGCGAGATGACATGGCTGCAGTACGGCGCATCGGGCGCCGAGACTCCCAATTCGCTGGTGACCATCAGCCCCAGCGAGGTGGGACTGAGTGCCACGCTCGGGAAGAAGACGGCGCTCGCCGGCGCCGATGCCTGCGAGGGCAGCATGAAAGTCACCGACATCCTGATTTCCGGCAGCTACAAGTGCATCGACGCGGCGTCTCACGATCCGGGTGAGACCAGCAACTTTGGAATGGGAAAGGTGACCATCGAGATCGCTTTCACTGCGGGCTCCTGAGAATCCACAGACACCGGGACCCTGCACTGTTCTCTTGTTGATGACCCTTCAAGGAGTTTCCATGCGCCGCTTTCTCTGCCTGGCCATTGCGGTGATGCCCGTTGCACTGACCGCAGCGCAGACGCGAAGTACACTCGATATCTACGTCATCGACGTCGAGGGAGGCAACGCGACGCTGTTTGTCGCCCCGTCAGGACAGTCGCTGCTTATCGATACCGGGAACGGTGGCGCGGGTGCAATGCGTGATGCCGACCGCATCGTTGCGGCGATCAGGGATGCCGGCCTGACGCAGATCGACCACCTGATCACAACCCACTATCACGGCGATCACTACGGTGCGATGGCAGAAGTGGCGAAGCAGGTGCCTGTCCGCGAGTTCATCGATCACGGCGCCAACGTGCAGCCGAATCCGGCAACTGACGCGTTCCTGAAAGACGTTTACCCGACGCTCTACGCAACGTCGAAGCACACGGTTGTCAAGCCAGGCGATCGCGTGACGCTGGCCGGCGTCGACGTGCGCGTCGTCTCGTCGGCCGGACAGGTACTGACGACACCGCTTGCAGGTGGCGGACGCGCCAATCCGTACTGCGCGGCTCACAAGCCGAAAGATCCCGACGCGTCCGAGAACGCGCAGTCGGTCGGCACGCACTTCACGTTCGGGCGCTTCCGTGCCGTTCACCTTGGCGATCTCACCTGGAACAAGGAGCACGATCTGATGTGTCCGGCGAACCGGCTCGGCACCGTCGACTTGTTCGTCGTCTCGCACCATGGTCAGGCGAGTTCGAATGCGCCGATCCTCGTCCACGCCCTCGCCCCACGCGCGATGGTGATGAACAACGGCACCCGCAAAGGCGGGCAACCGGAGGCGATGAGGACATTGCACACCTCGCCGGGGCTCGAAGACCTGTGGCAGATTCACTTTTCACAATTGAGCGGGCAGGAGTACACCGTGCCGGGAATGTTCATCGCCAACGGCGTCGATGAACCTGTGGTCACGATGCCGATCGAGCCCTTCGTGCCGCCGGCCCCTGCTGTCGTTTCGCCAGCTGGAGGCGCACCGACCGCTGGTGTCGCGCTCGCCCCGCCGCCCGGTGGTGGCGCCCCTGCACACAATGGCCCGGCCTACTGGATCAAAATCGCCGCGAGCAAGGACGGCTCGTTCACCGTGACGAACGCGCGCAACGCCTTTACCAAGAGTTACGCTCCCCGGTAATTCAGTGGGCGAACGGTGCCGGGTGAGCGAACCAGCCTTTCACAGACACGTAGTCAAGACCCGACGAGCTTCTGCAGCCATGTACCCGCGACCTGGCACCCTGCCCTTCTTGATGGTAGTGATGCTCGTGTGCGTGACAGCCAGTGCCGCCGAGCCAGAATCCGTGTCCACCAGGAAAGAAGTGTCAACTCCGAGCAAACCATTGGATCTCCGGACGCCGGACATCACCAAAATACTTTCTGCCGAAGAACTGGATCGACTGGTCAGGGGGACTATCGATCAGGATATCGAAGAGGTGAAAGTGGAGGGCGTACGAGAGCTCTCACCCCCCGACACGCCCGTCGTGTGGCCAGGCTTCCTCGCTCCACTCTGGGCGCTGGCTCATCCCACCCAAGCATGGCGGATCTTCGCGCCCTTGCCACCGGATCAAGTAAAAGACAGGCGCAATTAGTGGCTACGCAGTGAAACCGGGCGCCTGCGCGGCGCCCGGCCGGGAACTTACTTTATTGTCTCGGCCCCGACTTTGCAGACCACTTCATCTTGTGCGCCGGTGCCGCCGGAGCAGCCGATCGCGCCGATCAGCTTGCCGTCCTGCACCAGAGGAATGCCGCCGCGCGAGCCGATTACACCGTCGAGGGTGACGAGGTAGTTGTTTCCAGCCTGGATGCCGGCCTCGAATACCTTCGTCTCCCGCCGGAACGTCGCCGCCGCGCGAGCCTTTTTCTCCGAGATGACGACGGAGGCGATTTGCGCTCCGTCCATCCGGGCGAACGCAACGAGATTGCCGCCGGAGTCAACCACGGCCACGTTCATCTTCCAGCCGCGCTTCCTGGATTCGTTCACCGCCGCAGCGATCGCCGCCTGAGCGCGCTCCAGCGAGATCGGCGTGCCGTAGGGGATATCGAAGGGCATTTTCTCCGGCACGTTGTCCAGCGGATTCGGCTGCTGCGCGAACGCGGCGAATGTTGCAAAGGCACACACGACGATGGCCATTCTCTTTATGTTCATTCAGTTCTCTCTCGGTAGTGGTTGGAAGACGCCAGCCTTTGCGTGCGCCGGTGTCAGGTTTGCATACTTGCAAGATACGTCCGGCAATCTAACCAATAGCCAATGAGCCCTGAAGTTGCAACATTGCTGACCTGACACCGTTCGCCTGGCAGAGATTACTTGCTGCAATTGCCGCCCGGGCAGCGATTGTTTTCCTGGCATACATATTCATACAGACCAGCCTTGTCCCATTCCGGCTTGGCCACAATCTCGAACTCCTGTGACCAGGGCTTGCTGAAAATCTTTGGATCATCGATGGTAATTTCCCATGACAATGCGCCCTTGTTCTTCCAGCGCAGCTTTTCAACGGTGCGCAACGCATCGCTGTGCATGCGATATTCCTTTGGATTGGTGTAGTAAAAATCATCCAGCGCCCATCGCTTGAAATTGGTGGTTTCGATCACCAGCGTATCGCCTTCCCAATGTCCCACCGGATCACCATCGAACATGGGTTCAAGCTCTTCGCGATGCGGCCTGCCATCCAGCGGAATGATGCGCGTGTTACGTTGGAATTCATGCACCATCACCAGATGATTCCTGGTCTGAAAGAACTGCATGGCATTACCCGATAGCAGACTGCCTGGAAAGCCGGCGGGCATGCAGAAGTCGCGCGGTTCGTCATGGCGCGGATCGCCTGTGCGGGGTTCGAGAAAGGCTTCACCGCCGGGTTTGAGTGGCGCGAAGTTCTTGCGATCAAATACCGTTGCGTTGGAACGTCCGCGCTCAGCACCGGGCAGGTACATGGGCCACTGATAAATGCCCGTGAAGTCCGGCTTGCCGTCTGCGGTGCGTGGAGTATCAGTAGCGCCGGCATTCTCCATTGCCTGTAGTGGATTGGCCAAAACCAGGGCCAGCAGCCAGATCGGAAAGTGAATGTTGCGCATGATTTCCCCGGATAACTGCTTAAGGTGTCTCGGTCGGCGGCGCCATGAAGACGCGCTGGCCATCGGCGTAGGTCACGTTGCGGCCAAAGCCGTTGTTCGAACCATCGCGGGCGCGAAACCCTTCAACGATCACGGTACTGCCCAGTTTGAGCTGGCTCTTCATGATCCCCCGGCGCATCAGCTGGCCGGGCGCGCCACCTGCAAAGCCCCAGGTGACTACCGTGCCATCCGGATTTTTTACATCGACATAGAACCAGATGTGCGGGTTCATCCATTCCACTTTGCTGAGCGTGCCGGTGACCTTCACTTCTTGCTCGAGATTGAACTCGCCGGTCACCGAATGATGTGCAGTTACCGTAAATGCTGCCAGCAAGCCGCACAGCGCGAACCCCAGGAAATGAAACTGTCGCATGGTAACGCTCCGATTATTTCACGCCGCATCATGACGGTTGCGGCATTGCGAAGGCATTATGGGCGCGAGCTTGAGGGCACTCAAATTAATTCGAGGCGGAAGACGTACCGGATTTTCCTTGTTTCCTGGATCACAACCCAGGTCGAGACCGCCAATCTCACCTGCTCGTACAGAAATCAGCCAAACCCGGTTCGGTAGATCGCTCGAGGCCAACTGGGTTATCGTGCCTCGATGAGCGTGTGGACCTGAAAGGAAAAGACCCATGAAGCATTCGATCGCTGCGCCGATGTCCCTGATCGCTATCGTCGCCCTGGCCTATGCCGGCACATCGCTGGCCCATCACTCGTTCGCACACTTTGATTCGTCGAAGCAAACGCTGATTGAAGGCACTGTCAACGCCTGGAGCTACAGCAGCCCGCATAGTTGGCTTTACATCGACGCCCCGGATGCGAGCGGGCAGATGCAGAAGTGGAGTTTCGAAGCCGCAGGCCCCATTCGGGTGGCCCGCCAGGGCGTCACCGGAAACACGTTCAAGAAGGGCGAAAAGGTCCGGGTAGTGATGAGCCCGATCAAGGATGGACGGGCCGCAGGGGGCATCTGCTTCGTTGTCAAATCGGATGGTAGCGTTTCGTACCCCTACGACGGCGCCTGCGAAGCTCCTGAAGTTTTCGCACGCTGGAAAACCAGGGGATGGCTCGACGACAGCAAGCATCTCGATACCCATCCCTTCGCCGACTGACTCCAACGGGCCTGCTGCCGCTTGGGTAGACACCCTCTACCAGGGGGACAAAACCGTCCCTATTTCCCGGTAACGTCCACCCCGTCGGTCCGTTTTCGCCAATGACCGGGTGGCGTTCCGAATTGGCGTTTGAAGGCGCGACTGAAGGCCGCCTCGGAGTCATACCCGACCGTGAAAGCAATTTGCGCCACGCTACCGCTTCCTTCGCGCAGGCGCTGGGCCGCAATATGCATGCGCCAGAGGGCCAGATACTGCATCGGTGGCTGACCGACGAGAAACGCGAATCGCTCTGCCAGGACCGAACGCGACATGCCCACTGCAACCGCCAGCGACTCAGCAGTCCATGCATCGGCAGGTTGTGCATGGAGAAGCGCCAGGGCGCGCCCGATTTGCGGATCGCGCAGTCCTGCAAGCCAGCCGCGACGTTCCTCGGGCAGTGTCGCGACGTACTGACTCACGGCTTCAACGAACAGAAGTTCTGACAACTTGGCGATCACCGTTGCCGATCCCATCCGCCCGGCAGCGATTTCGCTGACCGCAAAGCGAAATGAACTTTCCATCCACGCACCCGAAGAGGACTTGCGGAGATTCAGTTTCAATACCGCCGGCAATGCCGTAAGCAGCGGTGCGAAGGAAGTTTCGGTGCCGAGAAACCCGCACAGGAGCTGCGTCGATTCGCCCCCTCCGCCATGGCGAATACGCATGATGGTGCCCGATTGCGGCGACTTCATGAGTTTCTGTGCCGGTACCAGCGCCGTATCCAGATGGCTGCCGAATGAATGGACGTGGTTATGCGGGAGCAGTACCAGCTCACCGGCGTGAACCTCGGTTGCTTCGCCACCCTCTACCTGCAGCTTCATGCTGCCTTCGGCCACAAAATGCGAAGCAATCACGTGACGCGGCACCACCTGGAATGGCTTGCAATCCTCCGCGGAGATCTTCCCGCTGAGGCACCAGGGTGCAGTGAACTCTGCCTCGAGGAAAACCCCTCCGGCCAGCCGCATTACTCGCAGGACGTCCGAAAACGCATCCACTCGTTTACTGCCTCGTCCGGAGCCCCGAGCATGAAACCCGGGGCGTCAGTCATTCATCGCCTGAATCGCAGCGCCTAGATTAGCACCACACCGAAACACGGTTGCCGCTTTCAAACACCTTGTCGAATCAGGAGACCATCATGAATGCCGTCGTCAAATCCCTTCCAGAGTCCGGGCACGCTCCGCGCTATGCGCAAATCGTCCGTTCGATGCAAAAAAAGGCATGGCAGATCGATCGTGATCTGATTCAGGGCCGGACGTTCGACTTCTCACGCAAGTTCCTGCCTGATGGCCTGTCGCGCGTCGATCGGCTCGGTTTCCTGACGACGGATGAAGCGCGCCTGCTCAGTCAGATCCAGGGTCGAACCTACGCGTATATCTTCGGGCTGGTAGAACGGTTCATCAGTGCAAAGATGCTCGACCAGGGTCGTGCGCATGCGTTCGATGATCAGAACGCACTCGAGGCGCTCGTACGCTTCTCCAGCGATGAACTCAAGCATCAGGAACTGTTCCGCCGCATGGAAGCAATGATTGCAACCCGGCAGCCGGCCGGTTACAGGCAAGTGGCGGATCCGAATGATGTGGCGCGCGCCGTCCTCGCAGCCAGCACCTGGGCCGTCCTGGCGCTCACCTGCCACATTGAGCTCTTTGTTCAGTCACACTATGCGGAGAGCATTGGTCCCGGCGAAGACCTGTGTCCGCTGTTCAAGGATGTCTTCCGGTTTCACTGGATCGATGAAAGCCATCACGTCGTTCTCGATGAGCTTGAGTGGCGGGACGAGCATGCGAAATTGTCACCCGCCGAGCGCGACCAGGCCGTGAACGATCTGATCGCACTGGTGGCTGCGGTCGATGGAATTTTGCAGGCCCAGTCCGCGGCCGATGTCGAATACTTCGTCAGCACTGTCACGCGCAAGTTCCGTGAAGACGAACTCTTGCAGATCAAGGCCGGCGTACTCGGGGCCTACCGCTGGCAATACATTATCTCGGGCGTCCAGCATCGCCATTTCGGCAAGCTGCTGACCAGCATGACTACGCCGGAACAGATGCTGCGGATTCAGGCGGCGCTGGCGCCGATCATGGGCAACTGAACCCGGAAAAAACGGAGTCAGGTTTGCATGGCAACTTGCAGCTATGCATACCTGACCCCGGCGATTCGCGACTACTGCGGCGTCACGCCCTTGGCAGCAAAAATCTTGCGAGCTTCGGGCGTCGCGAGGTACTCCATCAGCTTGTGAGCCATGGGTGAGGCTCCCGGAGTCAGTGCGACGCCATACGCTGTATAGCTTTGCAGTTCGGCCGGAATTGGTCCGACGTAGCGCAGACCCATGGAGGTATACAGGCTGATTGCTGTCGGTGCGCCCATCGCCAGATCACCAGGTTCCCCGGCAATCAGCTGCTTCATCACGGATTCAGCGTTCGGAAATCGCTGCGTACGTGCTGCCAGCTCAGTGGAGAGCCCCAGGTTCTGGATCATCTTCTCCACACCCATACCGCTGGAGGCCCGGTTGTACAACACCGAGTGAGCTGCCAGCAGCGCCGCCTTGAAGGCAGGTACAGTGGAAATATCCGGGACCGGATCACCGGTCCGTATGGCCACACCGATGCCAATCCGTCCTACGGGAAGTGGTGTGCCGCTCGTACGGCCGGCACTGACGAACTCCGCTGTCAAAGGATCAGGAGTGGCTACCACATCGACGGCCAAGGGGCCTGCCTGGCCGCGCTCACGCATCTCCGCCGAGGTCTGAAAGTCGATGATCAGTTTGTCGCCAGTCCGGGCCGCAAAGTCTGCAGCCAATGCCGTCATGGCAGGCTCGAGCGCTCCTGCGCTCAGGACTTTGATCTCAGCCGCCTGAACGCTACCGCTCCAGACGAGCACTGCCAGGACGACGCCGATCGCTTTTGGATTGCTCACTCTGAGTACCTCCGCTTCACTACTTCACCCAACAATCCCAAACCCCCTGCTGGCACCGTTCACTGTGCGAATGTTCCCCAGGGGATTGGGCGCCCATGCATGGGCACGAGCTGTGTCACGTCGAGCTTCAGCTTCTGCACGGCATTGAGGAAGCTTCTCTGGTCACCGGTGATCGTCCCCCGTTGCGGCTCGAAGGTGTTCACGAGATCCGCTTCGATCAGGAGTTTTTCTTTCGGCAGATATGCCATCAGCATCCCTTCGACGTGGTCGAGCGGGTTGACGTAATGGACCTGCAGGGTCCTCACGCCGTCGCTGATGACGTAGTTCTCCCTCACGGTTTCGTAGTTGTAGCCCTCTGCCAGCTCTGTTGGCGGCCAGAGCGAGACCATGTCCGGCCGCAGCGTGCGCGGCGCGTAGTTGATGACGTCGCGGTTGAGGAAATCGAAGTTCTTCCACTGCGTGACGATGGTGGCGCCGATATGGGCGTAGGCGCGAAGGCCGCCAGTGTGGTCGAAATGCTGGTGCGAGTTGATCACGAACCGGATCGGCTTGTTGGGAATCAGCCGCGCGATCTCTTCGATGACGGCCAGGCTGCGAGCCTCGTTCAGCGGGGCGTCATAGACGGCGATGAAGGTGCTGAATTCAACGGCCACGCTGTTGTGGGTGCCACCGGCCAAAAGGTACACGCCATCGGCGAGCGTCTCCGTCTCCACTCGTATCGGGAACGTCGCGTCCCGCACCGATGCAGGGACGGCAACTGCGTCCGGACACTCGTTCGCCCTGACATCCTTCAGCGTTCCGCCGAACGCGTTGTGTCCTGACGTCACTGCCTGTGCCCCGAAGTTGTCGTCCCAGCCTTGATGGGAATGCCAGTCGGTCGGGGATCTGATCCCGTTGCCCAGATCGATGTAGCTGGCGTTGCTGAACTCGTGCTCGTAGTTCATGTCTCCCAGCGTTTCGCTCGGCACCCAGGTGTGAATCCGCTGCAACAGGTTCTCCTTGTTGACCGTGGCATCGACGCGGTACCTCCCCCACGTGATCGATACGACTCGCATGCGCTCGGGTGACACCTCAGGGCCATCGCGGCCTGACTCGCCGAGCTCCCAGCGCCACACAGCTTGCGGATTGGCACCCGGCAGCGCCGCCGCTTTGAGGAATCCGTGCGGATTCAGGACGAGCTCCACTGGCCAGATCTCGGCGATGTCCGGCGGCACGGCAACGGGCGGAGTTCCGGCACCATCCATGTACCAGCCGTACTTGCCATTCAGCATGAAGACCTGATGCGTGTTCTTCTGTAGCGGGCCGTCATTCCATCCGATCCCGTACTTCCACCCGGCGGGGCTCAGTCCCGGCTTGCGATCGAACTCCTCCTTCATCGTCCAGGTGTCCCAGTTCATCGTGCGCGTGTAGTTGGCCAGCGAATCGATGCGCGGCCAGTCAGTGTTCCGCGCGGACTCCCGCGCCTGCCCCAGGGCGCCGTTATACGCAGTGCCCGCCACTGTGAGACACCTCAGGTTGTCGGTGCCGATGGCCTTGCGGGCCGCCGTCAGGATTGGAGCGGGGTCCACATAGCCAGGAGGAAACTGACCCTGAGCCCGCACGGTTACGCCCGCCACCGTCACGACACCCAGGAGCACCCAGATCCCTCGTACCATAAAGCCTCCTGTCAACGATCTGAAGGTTGCCGGACAAGACCCGAACGCCACCGAGCATATATGGCTTTCACCCGCGTCTTGGCGCCGAGAGCGGCGCGGTGTCAGGTTTGCATTGTTGCAAGCTTGAAACCGAGAGTCAGCAGCCTTGGTCTATGCGCATCGTCGGAACAGCAGGCATCTGGCCAGAACTTGCGACGATACGAACCTGGCACCAAACGCTGTGCTCTCGCTTGTTACGACTGCGCCTCTGAATTGCAATAACTCAAGTCCAGCACCGAGAGACTCGCACGCACCGGCACCAATTGCTTCACTTGCCGCCAACCCTGGCCAGTACATCCGAGGCAAGTACAACCACTCCCTTGGCTGTCGGCACGGTCTTGACCAGCGATTGCGCCACCGCCAGTGCGTGCACCGGCTTGTAAGCTCCTGGAAGAAAGGGCGTGAGTAGCTTCATGAGCGGGGTGGAAATCTTCTCGCCGAACCGCGGGGGTTGCTGCAAGCCCTCCCGGTTACCCAGGAGTAGAGACGGCTGAGCGATGACCAGCGCAGTGAGATCCATCGTCTTGAGTGCATCCTCCAGTTCGCCTTTGACGCGACTGTAGAACACAGAAGAGTTTGTGCTGGCACCCGCCGCACTTACCAGGCCCACGCGTCGGGCGCCTGCTTCGACCGCGGCCTTGGCCACCGCCAGGTTGGCCTCCAGATCCACGGCACGAAACGCCGCCTGGCTGCCCGCGACCTTGATCGTCGTACCAAGCGCCAGATACACCTCGTCTGCATGAGGCAGCGCAGGTAAGCGACCGAACTCAACGATGTGAACCTGGAGCTTGGGGTGATTGAAATTCAACGCTCGACGGCTCAGTACATGGACCTCAGCAACCGTCCGGTCAGCGAGCAGCGCCTGAAGGATCAGACCTCCGACCAGCCCCGTCGCGCCTGCAAGCAACACCCTTCGTTGATCAACCCGCTGCGACATGGCTTTCCCTCAATCCAGGCGAGGAAATGGCGAAGCGGCTCAGGGCTTCGCCGGCGCGCTGTTGATGCCGCGCTGTACCTTTGTCAGCAGAACCGCAGCCAGTAACGCGCTCGCAATCACGACGTAGCCCGCTATTTCATAGTGCTGGATCCTGCCGTCTGCACCCTCGACCACGATGTGTCCGGCGACCACGGCCGCGAGACCTCCGGCGAGCTGCGAGAGCGATGCGTTGACCGCATTGAATGCGCCGCGGTGCGTCGGCGCCGGAACCTGCGTCATCAGGGCCTGGAAGGGAATCATGCGCGAGAAGATGCCGACGAACAGCACCACGTTGATGACCGTCACGACGACGAGCGTGGACTCGGTCAGGTGGGTGTAGATCAGCACCATCAGGATCGTGATGGCCGTGCCGGCATAGTAGACGCGCAGCTTGCCGAACGCATCCGTCGCCTTGCCGATCAGGGGTCCCATGACCATCGTGGCGACACCCGTGACGAGGTAGATGATGGGGAGGCTGCCCAGCGCGATCCCGAGGTTATTGACGGTGAAGGCGCTGCTGAATGGCATCAGCACGAAGCCGCCGGTCGCGAGGAACAGCACCGCGATGAAAGCCAACGCATGGCGAGGCTCGACCAGCGTGTGCAGCAGGTGAGATAACGGGCTTTTCTCCTGGCGCAGCGTCAAGTGCTCGTCGACGGGCCGCATGACCACTGCGATCAGCAAGCCTGCCACCAGGCCGAGCACTGCCAGCGCAAGGAACGGTACCTGCCACCTCCAATGAGTGGAGAGCCAGATGCCGATCGGTATGCCGAGGATCTGGCTGGCTGCGAATGCCGTCTGGATGAACCCCATGACCCGGCCGCGCAACTGCGGCTGGAACAGGTCGGTCGCAATGGCCAGGACGATGGAGCCGATCACCCCGCCGAACAGTCCGGTGACAATCCGGGCAAGCAGCAGCGACTCAAAAGTCCGGGAAAGACCGCACCAGGCGGTCCCGGCAATGAAGCCCACGTAGAAGAAGAGCAGGAGCCTCTTCCGGTCGAAACGATCGGCGAATCCCGCGGTCATGAAACCCGACAGGCCGGCGGCGAACGCATAGGCGGATACGACCGTGCCGAATTGTGAGGGAGAAGCCCCCAGCGCCGGCATGATCAGCGCGCCGAGCGGCGCCATCAGCATGAAGTCGATGATCACCGCAAACTGCAGGAACGCCAGCATCGCGATGACAGCCTTCTGGTATCCCGAAAAATGCAGGGACGTTGTATCGGTTTCGATCGACATGGATGACTCGCTAGTGAGAACTGCAAATTGGGCCTGATCTGTTCTCCGACGACCGCGTCACTCTCTTCGGCTGCGGGAGATCAGACTACGGGCCGGGGAGCGAATTCTAACCGCGGGGGAGGACCGGCACGCAAAGTAATTCAGGGCACATAAATCTGTCTCTTGGCCTCATGGTGTCAGGCTTGCATGTTTGCAAGTCGCCTCAGATCCCGGCGATCGCCGGCGGTCAATTCTCTTTGCTCATCGGAATCTGCAAAGATGCAAATCTGACTCCAGAGGCCCGAAAGATTCTACCGGCACCATGCACTGGTTGACACCCATATCGGGCTCAGTGTCATATACGCGCAGAAAAAATGTCAGCTCCAGGAGGGTCTGAAATGAGAGCGATTCACTCATCACTGCTCATCGCCGCGGCCTTTGCATCGGCGCAGCCGGCGGTCGCGCATCATTCTTTTTCGATGTTCGACATGAGTCAGCAGGCAACGATCAGCGGTACCGTCAAGTCGATTGAATGGACCGCACCGCATGTGTGGATATGGGTATCTGCCGACGCCGGCAATGGCGATGTCAAGACCTATGGCTTCGAGACCGTAGATCCGGCTGCACTCGCGCGCTGGGACGGATGGACCAAGAATTCACTGCATGCCGGCGACAAGGTCACGGTGGAGGCGCATCCGCTGAGAGATGGCAGAGCTGGTGGCTCACTGATCAGAATTACGCTAGCGAGCGGCCGCATACTGAACGCTCAGCAACCGGCCATCCCGGCCAAGTGAATCGAGTAAATGAAGATGCTTTCCCATACCTCTATTGGATTCACATGGGCAGTGGGTATTGCTGCGTGCGCCGCCTCTGCTGCTCTCGGCGCAGACGCCGGTAGCGCGGCCCCCGCAGATAAGTCGCACTTGCGAGGTGGTTCGTGGGTTTCGATCGCCAAGCTGCCCGACTGGTCCGGAAACTGGATAACGTCCAGGGAATCTGCCGCCGAAGTATTGAAGATGAACCTGAATCCCGCCTATCCGAATGCTCCGCGCCTTACGCCGACCTACGAGACACAACAACGCCAGAGAGGCAGCGCCGCGCAGGGCAAGGATACGAGTCTGATCACCGACAATGCGCTGCAATGCCTTCCGCATGGCATGCCGCTGATGATGGCGTTGCCGTCGCCGATCGGTTACGAATTTCTGTTCACTCCGGGCCGGGTCACGATACTGAATGAAGAGGGCGAGACACGCCGGATTTACACCGATGGGCGGCGACACGACGTCGATGCGGATGCCACCTTCTCAGGTGAATCCATCGGTCATTGGGAAGGCGAGACGCTCGTGGTCGACACCGTGGCGATCAAACCGAAGGCAATGCTGATGCTCTTTGTTGTCCAGGGCAGTGGAAAAACGCATGTGCTCGAGCGCATTCGTCTTAAAGACAAAAATACTCTGGAAATCGACACCACGGTCGATGATCCGATCGTACTGGCCACTCCGTGGCACTATCGTTTGACGTTCGATCGCTCTTCTACCGGATTCATAGAATACGTTTGCACGGAGAACAACCGCGAGCATGGCGGTGAACTGGATCTGACGCCGCCGGAGTAGTACGGGGCCTCGATGTCACCTGACTCCAGGGGACGCGCCAATCGAGCAGCATAATCGGCGATTGACACCTTGCCCGGACCAAGCCTATATTCACCCATATGGGTGAATATAAAGACAACGCGCTTGATGCAGTGTTCAGCGCCATGGCCGATCCGACCCGCCGCGCCATCCTCGAGCGTCTGGCGAGCGGCGAGGCACGCGTGACCGACGTGGCGGCGGAGTTCACGATCTCGCTGAATTCGGTGTCAAAGCATGTCCGCATGCTCGAGCGCGCCGGCCTTGTCGCGCGCACGGTGAAGGGACGCGAGCACCTGCTGACATTGAATCCCGGCCCGATGGACGAGGCCGCGCGCTGGATCGAACATCACCGCCGGTTCTGGGGAGCCAGCCTGGCCAGCCTGGAAAAATTCGTCACCCGAAAACCCGCCACCCGCAGGAGTCGCTAATGAACGCTGTTGTCAGTCCCGCCGTAGTGGAAGTCCGCCGCGTGATTGCGGCCTCGCCCGCCGCATTGTTTGCCGCCTGGCTCGATCCCGACGCCGTGGGCGAGTGGCTCTGCCCCTTCGACGGCACCCACACCGTCGCCACTATCGATTCCCGCGTCGGCGGCCGCTACAAGTTCGACATGCATACGCCACGTGGCGTGGTGGAACACCATGGCGAGTACGTTGAGATCGTGGCAGACAAGAAGCTGGTGTTTACCTGGAACTCGCCGCATACCGGAGGCGATTCACTCGTGACGGTGACATTCAACCCCGTGAATGGCGGCACCGAGATTATCCTTCTGCACGAGAAGCTGCCGACCGACAAACTCGACGCCCACAACCGCGGCTGGAACAGCGGCCTGGACAAGCTGGCCGCCTACGCGGCACAGCATTTGTCCTCTAGCAGAGTGATGCAAGACTCTTTGCAGCACCCTGATACTCCGAGTCACGGATGACTCGGCGAAATCGATGAGTTCTTACGTCTTTGATTTCGGGAGCCGGTGAAAACCACGCTTTTCGCCGGATCCGGATGCAAAAGGCACGGATAGACTTTTGCATTAACCTATTGGAGCATTGGCATGACTGAGCTGGTCATCACCACCTACGACTGGGTGCCCGAAGGCCCCCGCGGGTACGTCCGCGACCTGCGCGTGCGTTGGGCGCTGGAGGAAGCAGGCTTGCCCTACCGGGTCGAGAGCACACCCTTTCGCGATCGGGGCGCCGAGCACTTCAAGCATCAACCTTTTGGGCAGGTGCCCTGGCTTAAGGATGGTGAGCTGTCCATCTTCGAGAGCGGCGCCATCCTTTTCCACCTTGGCGAGCGGAGCACCAGGTTGATGCCCACGGATCCGGAGGGTCGCAGCGAAGTGATCCAGTGGGTATTCGCCGCGCTCAATTCCGTGGAGATGGCGGCCCTGCCCGATATCATCTTCCGCTTTTCAGGCGACACTGACGAAACCCCCGCGAAGAAAGCCTTCGACTCCTTCCTGCAGAAGCGGCTGCAGCATATGCAGGGGGTGCTGTCGGAACGCGAATGGCTGGCAGGCTCCTTCTCGATCGCTGACATCCTGATGTCGGACGTAATGCGCCTCGTGCATCGCTTCGATGGACTGGCCGATTATCCGTCCTGTCGTGACTACGTGGAGCGAGCGACAGCCCGCCCGGCTTTCAAGAAGGCACACACCGACCAGATGGCCTTCTTTGCCGCGTCAGATGCCGTTTCGAAGTGAGAAGGCGGCCTCCAGGGCGGCAATATCGGAACCGGCAGCAGGATTCATGTTCTGCGATTCTCGCTTCGCCTGGTCCGCCCTACAGCGCAACAGCGAGTCCGACGCGGAACTGCGCATCGAGCTTGCGGTTGTAGTCCAGCAGGCTTTCGCCGTAGCCGGAAAAGTACTGCGCCATCAACCAGCCTGTCAGCTCGCCCCTGCTCAGCCGGGAGAGAGGATATGACACATTCAGTTCAATGCTGCCGTAGTCGCTTCTGTCGCCTTTGCGGAACGTCCCCCAGAAGTCCCAGCCACTCTTGCTGCCCATGCCCATTACCAGATCCACGTTACCGCGATAGTCGGCAATGTCCGGGTTCTCGTCGCTGTCAAGGTAGCCGTAGAACATGGGGGCGATATAGAAGCGCTTGCCCTCCGGATCGCCAAAGGTCAGCGTCGGACGCGCGTACAGTATGTTGAGGCTGCGCGAATCGAGACCATCCTTGCCATTGCTCTCGTGCCCGACTCCGCTTTCGATACCAAGTCGGACCCGACCATCGGCTACACGGTGCAGGTCATAGTTCGCGTAGAACATCCGTGGCCGATAGCTGGAATCACGGAAGGGCTTCGACAGTTCATCGAGATCCCAGAGCGACGTCTGCGAATAACTGAAATAGAGATCGTCTATCCAGGGCAGACGCCGGGCGATGGAGCCGTCGCCATCAAACATCCGGTATCGCAAGCTGATCTGGAACTTGGCGTTCGCCCCGCCATTGCCGCCGAAGATGATGTACACCGGTTCATAGATGGACACGCCAAGCGGCGGCGGCTTGTCAACAAGCGTTCCTGCCGATGCTGCGGTCGGGGCGCTCGCGGGAACTGGTAAGACGTCGGCTGCTGTGGAGTCCTGCTCGATCATGATCATCAGCGGCGTGCTGGCGAACCCGGTCGTCGTCAGCGTGGCCGTGCCCGCTGAATCAATGGGCACCGTGCCCCGCAATGTGACCTGACGAAAGCCCGCGGGATCGATGACCAGCGCTCCCGTGGTCTCGGGAACGAATTCGATGATGGCCGCCGACGGCCCCGTATCCATCCGCACATGCAGTTCAGTCGGCAACTCGATCGAAGCTGCAACCGTGTCCGGGTTGGTCACGAGCAATGTCAGCTCCAGCTGCTGACCAGCCTTCACATACGGAGTTCTGGTCGACAACACATAGTCCGCGTGCGCTCGCGGCGCGACTGCGAGCACGCATACCAGGAATCCCGCCAGCTTGATCATCATTCCGCTCCCAGCCGACTTGCGGTGCCGGACTTGAATTGTTGAGCCATCGCACCACCCTAGCTGCATAACTCCGAAACTACGACATGGACGGAGTCATGGTGCCGGATTTGAAGTATTGAACTTTCAAGAGATCCGTCCGAAGATTCAACGATTCAAGTCCGGCACCAAGGCTGATCCCTTGCGCCGAGCAGAGGTACAAGTTGTCATTTTCTGACAACGCAGTGGCGGGTACAGGAGGTAGTATGGAAGCGATAGGTCGTCATCATATGAAAATATTGCTGTGCATCAGAGCTTGTGTACCGTGCTTGCCGCTGCCGGAGCGTGCCAAGTGAACCGCCCGTTCCATTTCGGTACGGCTCTGCTTGTGTTCGCAATGCTCACAAGCATCGCAGCGGCAAGCGACTCAAACAGCGCAAAGTGTGATCGCGAATGTTTACGAGGGTTCATCACTCAATACCTGAATGCGGTAGTGGCGCACAAGCCCGCTGGCCTTCCGCTCGCTGATGACGTCCGGTTCACCGAAGACACCGTCGAGATGAAGCTCGGCGAAAGTCCGCTCTGGAAAAATGCATCAGGGCTTCGTGCCTACCGGCTCGATGTTCTGGATACCCGGCAAGGAGTGGCCGCGACTCAGGCCATCGTTGAAGAGGCAGGCGCACCGGTGATACTCGTGCTTCGCCTCAGGATTTCCGGTAACAGGATTTCCGAAGTGGAGACGCAAGTTACCAGGAATCAAACCGAAGGGATGCTCTTCAACATCGAAGCCATCAAGACTCCGAACCCCGCCATGCTCCGGACGCCCCCCGATTCAGAGCGGCTCTCGCGCAAAGAAGCCGTCAGGATCGCGGAGTCATATGTCGCTGGCCTGAAAGCCGGCAGCTTCGTCACCGTCGATGTGCCCATTGCTGCCAACGCCTACCGATTCGAAAACGGGCAATTGATGGCTGGCCCAGGCTGCACGTTTCTGCAGGAATGCACGGACATGAAAGCGCAGAAAATCAACGCGGCCCCGACAGTTACTGGCCGCGTCGCTGCCGTGGACGAAGACCTCGGCGTGGTACTTTTACGTATCGACTTTGGCGACACTCCGCGCGCACGTGATACAGGTAACTCGCTGATCGTTTGGGAAGCCTTCAAGGTTTACGGCGGCAAGATCCATGCGGCGGAATCGATCATGAGACTCATGCCGCTCGGCACCCCGTCCGGTTGGGATGTGCCTGGCGGTAAATGAGCCGGCGCCCTCCGTATGGGCTTGTTTGATGAACTGTGATCTGCGATCTGTACTGGGCACAGCGTATCAACTTGTTTGGGGCGTTTCGATTGGCCAGTTAAAAAAGCGCCGTGAACTGGGCAGGGTGACCAAGCCGACGGTGCAAGTCGAGGGCGAATTCTTTCCGATTTATCCAGATGTAAGTTGATAGGTTGTACCCGGTACGCTTCGCCTTCCCGGCAAGCGTTTTCCCGGATTCCCGACCGGCACGGTTCAATTCACACCCGCGGCCTACTGCAGATCCCTGAAATAGCCGCGAGAACATTCCAGCGCGCTGACCAGCTTCTCGAGGCGTGCGATGCGCGACTCCTGGACCGGCACATCAACGGACTGCAGCAACTCGCCGGCCTGGGTGCAACGCTCGGCAAACACCTCCACCTGCAGATTCGCCTCCCGCGAGCTCAGCGCGCCGCGCGCACGGGCCGCCACCAGCAATTGTCGGGAATGCTCGCACAGTGCGTGTGCCATCCTCTCCAAAGCGCGCGCTTCGAGGCGGGCAAGAACCACTGGATCCCTTTGCAGGGTCTGGGTGTCCATTGAGATATCCAGGCAACTTGAAGACTCGCCCGAGAATAGGACGCGGCCCGCGGCGATACCGTGATGGACACAGCGAATTGGGTACGCGAGTGTACCGGGTACAGCCTATCGACTCAGCAATAGGCATGTACCCGCATCCGGAAGCGTTCGATATTTTCCGAGTTATAGGTTGTACCCGGTACGCTTCGCCTTCCCATGTAAAGACGCGCTTCCCCATGAGGTTGCGAATGGTAGGATAAGACCACATATATGAAGTTGGGGCGCAAAGACGCCATCGGTTGGGGGAGATAAGGAGAACCCGATGTCAATCAGAAAGCCAATGCGAAGTCTCGCCGTCGCAATCCTGCTGTTCGCTGCGAGCAGCGCTCCGGCACATCATTCATTTGCGGCAATCTGGGATGAAACCAGAACCTTCAAGGTGACCGGCGAACTGGCCAGGATCGACTGGATCAATCCGCACATCTACTATTTTGTTGACGTGAAAGCCGCAGACGGCAAAGTCGAGCGGTACTCCTTTGAAGGCATGCCCCCGACGTTTCTCCGCAATATGGGGCTCAACAAGGACATGCTGACCCCTTCCCTGAACAAGCAAGTCACCGTGGAAGGTTATCCAGCCAAAAACGGTACCAAGGCGCTGGGTTTCGGCCGAGCGCTTACGCTTGCCGATGGGAGGACGATCCAGATGGTCGGCGACGATCCTCGTGATCTCGGTCGTTAAAGCCAGCCCGTTTTAAGGAGTGATGTCCATGATTCGAGTTCACACCTCCACAACAGCCCTGGTCGGTTCCTCAGCACCAGGCGCTGTGAGTTTCCTCATGGCCTGCTGCTTGATCGCGACAGCGACTCAGGTACAGGGTGCTGCCGCTGACAGAGCGGCTGCGATGCAGGCAGCTATTGCGGCCGCCGAAAGCCAGCCCACGCCCCGAACTGCAGAGGGGCGACCTGATCTGAGCGGATTCTGGCAGCGCCCCGGAGCGGGAGCCGGCGGCGTATTCGGGACTGCGGAACTGATCGCGAGCGAAGATGGCAAACGGCTCACGCTCGCGTTACCCCCTGTATCTGTTGCCAATCAGTTGGACATCCAGAACGCCGCGAAGCGGGCAGCAGCGACAGACTTGCGCCCCACGTACAAGGCCGAGTATGCAGCCAAGGCAAAGTTCAACTTCGACCGCGGCGATCTTGAAGACCCCACGTACGGCTGCGTCAACCCGGGAGTCCCCCGCTTGGGACTGCCCGCCGAGATCGTGCAAACGCGTACCGCAGTTTATCTGCTCTACGCCGATCAGAACCGCTACCGGATCGTTCCCACTGACGGGCGTAAACATGATCCGAGCAAGGAACCCCTGCCTATGGGAGACTCGATCGGAACCTGGGAGGGGGACACGCTTGTCATCGACACCCGCAACATCAGCGAAGACACGTGGCTGGACAAGGATGGCTCGTACCACAGCAAGGACATGCGGGTAGTGGAACGACTGACCCGCAAGGGAAACGCGCTGTCGATCGACGTAACGGTCCACGATCCCATCTTCGAAAGAGCTTTCCAGCCCAAGCCAGGACAAGGCTCACCCTCCGGGACACTCGTATTGGGTGCGTCAGGAACACATGTCCAGGAAGACTACCCTTGCGTGGAACGAAGCCGGGACCACATGCTGAGCGGTGAAAAGCACTAAGCACGGCAGGTCGCACAGGAGGAAAGGATCCTTCCCCCCTCCCCGTCCACGCAGTGCCCTCTTTACGGCAACTGCGCGTAAAACTCCGTGACCTCCTTGACGAAGGCATCGGTCCTTGAGTTCTGCAAATCGTGGCTGCCACCCGGGATGAGTACAAACCTGGCCTTTGGCAGCACTTGGGCGTAGTAGTCTGCAACCGAGGGCTTGATGATGTTGTCCTTGTCGCCCAACAAGGCCAGGATCGGAATCCCGGCGGTGCGTACCCTGGAGAACAGCTGCTCGGTGCCTATGTCTGTCTGCACCCACTTCATCATCCGGAAGCGTTGCGTCATCTGCTTGTCAGTGTATTCACGTGTCGCCCAGGGTTTCGCAGGATCCACGGGCGGCGTCGGATAAGCGGCGACGCCATTCGCCGGTTGCGCCCCGGGGGGTGGACCGACGGGGCTTTGTACTGCTTCGAGCCGTTTGCGGACTTGAGCTCGCTCAATCAACGGATTGGTGAGATCCGAGTGCCTCAATGGCGCCATGCCGGCTTCAAGTACGAGCGACTTCACTCGCTGCGGGTAATGATAGGCAAGCCACAACGCATTGCCGCCGCCCATGGACGTGCCAAGCACGTGATAGCTGCCAGTCACAAGCTTGTTCGCCGCTTCGCCGAGAATCTTGCCGATCTCTTCCTGCTCCATCTCGCGGGTCAGTTCGGGATCATCGCCCCAGCCGGGTGGGTTGATCTCGATGATCCGGTACCTGGCTGCCAGGAGATCCTTCGCCCGCGACATTTCCAGACCCGCAGAACCGGGCAGGCTGATCAGGACCGGCGCATCAGCGCGACCGGCTTCCTTGTAGTGCAATCGGAACCCCCCCGACTCTACGTAGCCATCCTTGAATTCCCGCCCCGGCATCTGGACCGCGTCCGCAGCAAGAGCCGGCACAGGGGATCCGATACCGAGCGTGAACAGGAACAGGAACGCGCCGATCAGCAAGTGTCTTGTAGGCATGGCTTCTCCGTTTCGAATAGCGGAAATTGCGGCGAATCCGGATTCAGGATCCCGATTCGGCAGCAATTGCCAGGGGCTGCTCTCTGTAGATCGTTTCCGGCACAACCGTCACGCGTTATTTGACGAGAACTTGAACGTATACTGCTTCAAGTATGCGGTGGCGCTCGCGTGCACACCGAAATGCCGCACGCCCAGTGCCGATAAACAGCCTGCGGGGGATAGTGTATGCGCTTCGTTACCTTGTTTCGAGCTGGCATCGTCGTGGCGCTGCTCCCCGTAACGTGGGCGCATGCTCAATCGAGCTCCACAAGCGCGGCTCAATCCGTAAAGAACAAACTCGAGAATGTTCGTGCAGTCGTCAGGCAACACATCGATGCTGGCGACACACCAGGCGTCGTGACGCTGGTAGCCCGCGATGGCATTGTCGTGTTCCAGGACGCTCAGGGGAGTACTGGCGGGGAAGCAGGTTTTCGCCTCGGTACCGATACCGTGTTCTGGGTTGCGTCCATGACGAAGCCGATCGTAGCCACAGCAATACTCATGCTCATGGACGAAGGCAAGCTCGGGCTTGACGACCCGGTTGCCAGGTTCATTCCGCAATTCAAGAACCCTGGCACGGTGAGAGTGCTCAAGCCAGGCTCCCCTCCTCCGTCGGCTGCACCCAATGCCCCGAAAGCGGTTTACGATCTGGTACCCGCGGAGCGACCCATCACGATCAAGCATCTGTTGACCCACACTTCGGGATTGCAGACGATCGGTATACCTAACGACGCTATCCCGGCGCTGGAAGCACAGTCGACATTGGCCAGCTGGGTGCCGCAGCTCAGCGCGGTGCCGCTCGATTTTCAGCCTGGAAGTCGCTGGGCCTACAGCAACTCAACCGCTTTTGATGTATTGGCACGCATTGTCGAAGTGGCCTCCGGTGTACCCTTCGACAGGTTCGTGCAGCAGCGGATCCTCGATCCGCTCGGCATGTCTTCAAGCAGCTTCGGCCCGAATCCTGCACTCGCTGCGCGAACCATGCCCGTGGATCCGAGGTTCGGCAACGATCCCTGCATCATTGGCCGAAACTTCAAGTGCGGTTCTGCCGGTATGTGGGTGTCTGCGGAGGACTACTACAGGTTTGCGCAGATGCTGCTCGACGGTGGCCGCCGCAACGGCCGTGCAATTCTCAGTAGCAAAGCTGTCGAGTTGATGCGGAGCAACCATACTGCAGATCTCTTCAGCGCCGGCCAGGAAAACTTCAAGTCAGGTGTCGATTTCGGCCTCAGCGTTGCAGTGGTAAGAGACCCCCAGGCTGCAGGGCTGTCGGTGCCAACAGGAAGTTTTGGCTGGGATGGTGTCGGCTCTCGGCGATTCTGGGTGATCCCCGCAAAGAGCGCGGTGCTGGTGATGTTCCTGCCCGGAGGCAAAGCGCCGCCCATCCATCGCGACATCGAACGCGCAGTCATGGACGCCCTGCCGTAGGTGCCCTTGTTTCCCTGACGTGGGCCGGCGGAGTCAGGTTCAATGGAATGGACCGAGCTATTCGCTGCGCCAGTTCAGGAACCAGACTTCGGCGTTGGAGTCGAGCCAATCTGCCTGCCCGTTGCGGTCGTGCCATGCACGAACTTGGCAGCCATGCGGCCGTCCCTGTTTGGTCGAATGGTGGCGACCAGTTTTCCACCGGGCTGCAGGTCGCTGCTGCGCACCCCTTGCCGGCTCATGGAATTGACGCCGCCCAGCTCAAGCGCCCATTCCGGGTTCCCCGGCTCGTCCGCCTTGACATATACCCAGACGTGAGGATTCGCCCAAGTCAGCCTGACAATTGTTCCCGAGATTTCCTTCTCAGCATCGCCAAACATCACATAAGAATGATGGGCCGACACTGGACTCGCGCTCGCGATTCCCAGCAACCACAATGTCATGAATTTCCGCATTCTTATTCCTCCTCAGTCGGTTCGCCGAGAGCCTCGAAAGCGTCGAACGTACTCGTTGCCGCAATACCCGTTTCGGAAGATTTTTCGCAATAGTATTCCTTGAGTACTTCTTCAGGTGTCTTCTTGTAGGCGATGACATAGTCGACCGGCCCCTTGAATGCGATGGGATCTTCGATCCGCACGCGATTCTCAATAAGGCCGGGTTGAACCTCCCGCAGCCGCGCTATAACGCGCAGCTTTGAACTGTGCCTGGCACCGCCGGAGAGAACGGTCCTGGTGGTGATGCCGATCGTTTCGACGACCAGCGTATCGCCCTCCCACCGCCCGATGGATTCCCCCGTATACGAGGGCTCGATATAGTCGGAGTGCTTGCGACCATCCAGCCAGATGTTCACGAAGCCGATGTTCTCAAACAGGATGGTGATCTTGGCCGGCGAGATGAACATCTCGCCCGGATAGATCATGCTCCACAGCGTTGGGATGCCTAGCGGCAGGCACCGGGCCTCGTGGGTGACCTCCATTCCCTTTGCAATGGCGGCCTGGGCGGCCTGCATGTAGGGGGCGTACTTCGGCGACGGGACCGGTGGCGGGAGGTTGTATATGGAGGTTGCTTTGACCAAGGGACCACGGTAGCCGCTCCAGACCCCGTTCCAGTCGGTCAGGGTCGGCGTTCCCCAGGAAGTCTTGGCCGGCGCCTGGGCCGCCATTGAGGCGCCGCCCTGAGCAAACACGGCAGCAAGGGCGAGCGACACGACGAAAATTACTCTCATTCCATATTCTCCTCGTCGGAGCGGCGATCTGCGATCTGTACCGGGTACAGCGTATCAACTTGTTTGCGTTGTACCCGGTACGCTTTGTCCACTTCGCTACGGCGCCTTGGGATAGCGTTCGAACTGCGGCACTTCGGCGGCGGGCATCCAGCTGATGCGCTCGGCAGTCTGGACCTCCAACTGCAATGGAAGTGCCCCGGGATCATCGAGCGTCGCACTCTGCACGTCGATCATGCCCGGGAACGTCGTTTCGTTCGTGTAGAACAGGCTCGTCCCGCAGGCCCCACAGAAATGCCGCCGCGCCGGAACCGACGAGGCATAGACGCTCGCGTTACCCTCGATCTTCACCGCACTCCTCGGGAATAGCGCCCACGACACGGCGGGCGCGCCGCTCGCCTTCCTGCAATCGCTGCAGTGACAGATCGCGTGATAGACCGGATCTCCCGAAATCGAATAGCGGATCGCTCCGCAATGACAGCCGCCGCTCGCCTGCATGGCTCTTCTCCAGAAACGTTGGAAGATGGGCGAATCTACCTCAGTCGAACGGTACCGGGTACAGCTATCCTCAAACCTGACTCCGCTGGCTTAGCGCTGCTTCTCCGTGCCTGCGCCGATGCGCTCCGGCAAACTCGTTCCACATGGTGGCCATCGGCCAGCGTGATCTCGATGATGCTGCCCCCATTGCGGCCGTCCCGCAACAGATGCACCGTGACATACCAGCTTGTCCCCGGGGTCCACCGTGTTCGGCGTAAACCCCATTGTTTCATCGCATTCGCTGTCGAACCCTCCACGCCCCACAACCCTGCTGTCTCTGGGGACCTTGCACCGTCATCGTGATCCGGAGTGTGGGTTGCTGATAGTCAGTCCTTGACGTCGGTTGACTTCGAGCTTCTTCACCTTTGCCGATCGATCATCGCGCCCGAGTGAGTGCGCCCACTGAACCGGAAACGTTGCCAATGCGACGCCGGCCAATGCGACCGCTCTCGGCCACTAGTCGATACTCGTCTGCTCACGGGCAAGCGCCGGGCTCCCAACTCGGTCCTGGCAGCGACTTGCCCTCGCGGAGCCATCCACAATGTCGACATGGCCGAGGCGTGCGAATTGGCTTTCCCTTGAAGATCTCGATACCGTTGAGGACATGCGGGCCGTGGCCGATCACGAGGTCGGCGCCGGCATCGATCGCGTTGCGGCAGATGAGCTTGCGCCCCTCGGCGACGAGGTTCACTGGACGATCGAGTTGCGCCGGTACGATGGTGCGCGTCGGTGGTCCTTGTGGGCGCGCCGGCTGGGCGCCGGCGTTCGGGAGGTCGATGCTCCAGTGCTGATGGAACGACACCATCAGGATGTCGACCTGGCTGCGCGCCCGCTTGACCGCATCGATCATCGTCTGCATGTCTTCGTCGTGCGGCAACAGCAGTGGTACCGGCGATCCGGGCACCGACACGCGGGTGCCGATGATCAGTGCGACTCCGGCCTTGCCGGCCTTGGCGCGAAGTTCCTCCACCTGTTGAAAGTTCTCGTCGGCGCACAGGAACGCGAGCAGGCCGACCCGTTGCCCCTTCACGGTCGAAATGCCAGGCGTCGTGGCCTCGGCGAGGTTCTTGCCTATGCCGGCGATGATGAAGCCGCGCGCCTTCGCCTCCTCGATCTGCTGCAGCAGTCCCGCCTCGCCGAGATCAAGGCCATGATTGTTCGCCATCGACAGCATGTCGAACCCGCTGGTCCTGAAGTCGTCGAACATCTCGAGCGGTGCGGTCTGTGGCGAACCGCCCCTGAGCGTGCCCCGATTGGCGATCGTGCCTTCGCAGTTTCCGAATGCCAGATCGGCATCACGCAGAAACTGATACAGCGCCCGCGCCTGCGGCATCGATCGATTGGTCACCGGGTCGCTGATCATCAAGTCGCCAACCGCCGCGACGACGATCTCATCGCCGGCGGGTTTGGCCAGCGCCGCGAGCCGCGCGTCCCAGTCGATCTGGGTCTGCGCCAACAGTGCTGGCTGCAACCCGCCAAATCGTGGGCCCGGCACCGTGAACGCGGCGGCGGCTCCAATCCACTTGATTGCCTGTCGTCGATCCAAACCAGTTCTCCTCGATCTGTACCGGGTACAGCGTATCAACTTGTTCGGGGTGGCCTCGGTGTCAGGTTTGCATTTTTGCAAGTTGCCTCAAATCCCAGCGATCGCCGCCGCTCAATTCAATTTGCGCTCGGAATCTGCAATGATGCAAACCTGACTCCGCTGGCTCGGCACTTCCGTGAGTACGCTTAGCCCGCCTATACTTCGGATTGATGAGTTATCCCGGTTTCCGGGCCCGACACTGTCAGCTGGGCCGACGCTGCTCTGGGCATCATCGACAGGGCGTTACCGGTCCCGGAGCGACTCGTAACAGATTTCCGGCACTTCAAGAGGGAGGGGGATTCCATGCGCGTAGTGATCCGATCAATTGGCATCGCGTTTCTTGGAGTGATGGCGGTGGTGCCGGCGAACCGCGCGGCCGTGGACCCGGCAGCCGTGCAGATCACGACTCCTGCCGAGATCAAGTGGGTCAGGAATGCGGCCGGCACCAACGAAACCGCCGTGCTGTTCGGCGATCCGACCAAACCGGGTCCATACGTCATGCGCATCAGGTGGCTGCCCGGCAACATGAGCCGGCCGCACACGCATGCGACCGATCGCTTCTTCGTCGTGATCTCCGGAACGTGGTGGTGCGGCAGCGGCACGAAGTTCGACCCGGACAGCACGGTTCCGGTACCGGCAGGAAGCTCCGTCATCCATCACGCAGGCCAACCCCACTATGACGGTGCGAAGGGCGAGGAGACTGTCATCCAGGTCTGGGGCGTCGGACCGCTGACGACCGAGGCTGTGGAGCAGAAATAGCTGCGCGAGGCGTTGCGCTAATCGCGTACGCCGGAGTCAGGTTTGCAATTTTGCAAACCTGACTCCGATTGTCTGACTCCAATGGTCTCGGTTCGCCTGGCCCGCGACTTCAGCGGGTTACTCACGCACGTTGTACTTGAAGCTCGGCAGTTTGCTCTCCTGCTCGTAGATGCAGCCATGCTCTTCGATGTCCGCACGGTCATCACGAGTGTAGCGCTTGGTATTGACCCATTCCCCCTTCCAGTTGTCCGGATCGGTCATCCTGAACTCAACGTCCAGCGCCTTGCCACCATCGACCACGCGATAGCGCTCGACGACATGCAGGTTGTCGCTTGCAGGAACACCTTCCTGCATCCAGTGATGGTCACCTGTCATGCCGACGGTATCGACGACCAGGGCGTCGCCTTCCCAGCGGCCGATGGAATGACCGTTGTAAGTGAATACAAGTTCGTCTTCTGGCGGATGACCGCGCCCATCCGTGTAAATCCAGCGAATGTCGTTGTTGAACATCGTCGTCAGCTGCACCATGGTCGGCAGCTGGATGATCTGGATCGGCCAGAAGCGGGTCATCATCCGCGGGACCCCAAGCGGCCAGCAGGCGCCTGAATCATCGCGAAACTCAAGACCTTTGGCCCTGTATTCCTCCCGTTTGGCAGTCGCGGCCTTTGCGGCGGGCGTGAGCTCCGGCAACGGCAGGAACTGGTGCCTGCCTGAATTCGCATTCACAGCAGGCGAAAAGTTCCACGTGCCCGTCATGTCAAAGGGGGGCTTCGGCCGCGGCTTCTGCAGATTCTCCGGCGCGAGAGCGCTCAGATTTTTGCCCTGCTGCGCGGTCTGCGCAACCGCTTGCGACAGCCCCAGGCTTGTGACAACACACGCCGCCAAAGCGGCTGTGCCAATCGCGCGTGCGCCAATCATTGCTGTTCTCCCGGTGTAGCCTGAGGTGCCGCGGGTGCAGGAGTTGCCGGTGGCGCCCCTCCCCCCACCTGTGCTGAAAGCTCTTTTCCATCGGCAGTAGTCACCTTGACCAGATTGCCACCCGGGGCGCCGTCCCTAAGCGGATTGACAGTGACCGTGACCTTATCGCCCGGCTTCAGGCTTTCGCGCTTCCAGCCGTTGCGCATGAGATAGCCCGGACCATTCATCTCGATGTTGTACTCGACCGCAGCATCCGTCTTGTCGGTGTTCGTCAGCACCAGCCAGCTGTGCGGGTTCGTCCAGCGAAATTCCTTGACGGTCCCCTGGAGCTCAATGCGCTTCTGCATATCGAACATGGAGGCGGAGTGGTGCGCGAGCGATGGCACTGCCACTGTGACCGAAAGCGCCACCATGCCCAACACTGTTCTGAAAACTATTTTCTGCATCATTGGCATTCCCCTTTGTTGCGGCGCACTAAGCCCACTGCCTGACTGCACTGCCATTCTCTCGACTGCATTGCAGATATTAAGTACGTTGCATTCACATAGTAAACACTATTGCGCAGATAAGAAGAGTAGACGCGCCTTTCCACAGAAGCCAGCCTGGTTACGCGCGGTTGGCGAGATTCATCACGCGTTCACGTTCGCGGCGGGAAACTGAACCCCCAGTACGACATCACGCTCCCGGCGAACGTCTTCCGAACGACTTCTTCCGATCCCGGTACGCTTCGCTCTCATCCGGAAGCGTTCGATATTTTCCGCAACGAGCTCGGCAAATCGCCTGCGGTCTTCAGGTTTGAAAAAGATGTCTTGCCGATGATTGCCGCGCAGGATGACGTGGTAGAACGCACCACCGACGTGTGGACGGGGTATTCGTGGCATCCATGCCGCTCCGTTTGATTGAGCTGAGGAGGATGATCAAGCCGACGGCGCAAGTCGAGGACGATATCTCTCCGATTTATCCAGATTAAGTTGATAGGTTGTACCCGGTACGCTACGTTCATACGCCCTGACGGAGGCTACCCATGACGGAACGCGACGAAGCGCCAAATTCCAAACCCCGTGCGCTGGACCGCCGCGAGTTCCTGCAGGGCGCGGCCCTGGGCGTGGTCGCCGCCACGACTGCGCCGGCTTTCGCCCAGCCCGGCCCGGCCGCCGCCAAGGGGCCGAAGCCCTTCATCATCGCCACCGAGGAAGCCTTCGCCACCACCGAATACCTCGACGCCTATGTGAAGGAGCTTCTGAAAAGCACCTCCGACGGCGCGCGCCACGCCGCGGCCGCCATCGGTTCGCCGCAGAACCGCAAGCGCTTGACCGAGGTGGACGCCCGGCTCGAGGACATGGACGCCAACGGCGTCGACATGCACCTGCTCAGTCTGACCAGTCCGGGAGTGCAGATCTTCGACGCCGACTACGCCACCGGCCTGGCCCGCCGGGTCAACGACACCATGGCTGCCTTCATTCGCACTCATCCGGCCCGGTTCGCGGGCCTCGGCGCCGTCGCGCCCCAGGATCCCAAGGCCGCCGCCGCCGAAGTCGGCCGGGCCATGAACGAGCTGGGGATGAAGGGGCTGATCATCAACTCCCACACCCAGGGCCATTTCCTGGACGAGCCCCAGTTCGAGCCGCTGCTGGCCGCGGCCGAGCGGCACAAGGCGCCGATCTACCTGCACCCGCAGTACCCGCCTCCGGACCTGATGAAGGTGATGGACGTCTACGGCATGTCCGGCCCCAACTGGGGCTTTGCAGCCGAGTGCGGCTTTCACGCCATGCGCCTGGTGTTCAGCGGGGTGTTCGACCGCCACCCCGACCTGAAGATCGTCCTCGGCCACATGGGCGAGGCGCTGCCGTTCTTCTTCTATCGTTTCGACAACGTCTATCGCGCGCAGATGGCCACCAAGGTGCCGCTGCAGGGCGCGGTGAAGCTGGACCGCAAGCCGAGCGACTATCTGAAGACCAACTTCTACATCACCACCAGCGGGATGTTCTGGGACGAGCTGCTCGACTTCGGCCTCAAGACCATGGGCCCCGACCACATCCTGTTCGCCATCGACTACCCGTACGAGAACTCCAGGACCGGCGTCGATTTCATGCTCAACACCCCGATCGGCGAGGTGAACCGCCGCAAGATCGCCTGGGAGAACACGGCGCGGCTGTTCAACATCACCGGTATCAAGGGGTAAGCGTCGCCACCATGGCACGACTCCTCCGGCTATCGCTCGCGGTCGTTATGCTCGGGACTTACACGGCGCCGTGCGCCGCGGAGATCACCGAATGGAGCGCAGAGCAACGCTACACCGCCAGCTTCCACGTCGACGACGCCGCGTTGCAGCGCCTCTTACCGGCCGGTTGGACGCTCGCGCCCTCCGCCGCACCGACCAACCCGGGCGGCAACCTCAACGTAACTTTCATCGATCGCATGGTCGTGCTCGACGGCGAAGGGAAAACCTATCGCGCCGGGAGCTCGCGCTACGTGGTCTTCACCGTACCGGCCCGAAGCGCCGACGGCGCTGCAAACAACATCATCATCAGCGGGCTATCGCCAGAGGGGCCCGGCGCTTACGGCGTCAACCTGACGGCGACCACGAGCCGTGTGCAACGATCTTCGGCCACCGAGGGTGAAGCCGGCTCGAGTGTCGAGGAACACTGGGAGTTCGCAACCGCAAGCGGCGAGCGAATCGAGTTGCAGATCGCCTATACCCGCGCACCGGCGACGAAGAGCCGCGCCGAGAATACGATCCGCTCGGCATTGCGGCCGGATTTCACCCGAACTTATCGCATCGAGCAGGCAACCGATGTTCTGCGCAGCGCCAACAGGCCCGACCGCATCGAGTCACTGGTGCTGAAGGTCACTGGTCCGAAGTTTGCGACACTATTCGACGGCTCCGAACAACTTCTCAGCATCACTGCGTTCCCGTACTACGTGCGCGAGGTGTCCGTTCCCTGAGATACGGCAGTTACCGTTCCTTGCCTCAGAAGCGCCAGCTCGCACTCAACCAAAAGCGTCGGATTCGTCGGCGATGTCGATTTCGATTTTCTGACACTCGGCGCGCAACTCGACTCTCTCGAAATTGATTCCGGAAATACCGGCGCCCCACATGGAGTCGTCGCGGATATAGCCGGCGGGAGTCAGGTTTGCATGGTTGCAACATTAGGTCTGACGGCCATCATTGCAGCTCTGTAGACCTGACTCCAATGGCGCGAGGACTAGAAGTCGAAGCGCAGGCCTGCCCGGTACAAGATACCGATCAGATCGTAGTTGACGAAGCCGGTGAAGAAGCCGCCGCCGCCTGCCGGGGGATCCTCATCCAGGACGTTGTTTACCACCCCGTAGAGCTGTATCCGCCGGTCACCATCATTGACGATGTCGTACTGTGCTGACAGGTTCAGATACCACACAGCCGGCAGCGTGTTGTCGTTGATCGTGTTGGGCAGGGCCGGGTTGTAACGCGAGTCATCCGGACCGATCAGCGTGGTGTCGCGCACCGCGTCGCCAACGTAGCGGACCTGCATGTTGCCGGTGAACCGGTTCACGATGTAGTTCATGTCCAGCGTCCAGATCCATTCCGGCACCGTCTGCTTGACCCGGTCCACCGTGCCGGCGGAGTCGGTCGTCGCCAGCTTCTGGACGAACGCACCGAGCGCGCGGAACTGGAACTGACCCGGTACGAGCAGGTCCCTGGGCAGGCTGTAGACGGCTTCGAAGTCCCAGCCGCTGGTCTCGATCGCATTGAAGTTGCGCAACTTCGTTGTGACCGAGGCGATCGATCCGTTCGGATTGTAGGCAATATCCCCGCAGAACTCCGTGGCGCCGGCGGCGCAGCGGTCGAACACCTGCTGCGCGGTCAGCCGCGTGATGGCTCCATCGATCTTGATGTCATAGTAGTCGGCTGAAAGGCTCAGTCTCGACGCCCATGTGGGCTGATAGATGATCCCGGCAGTGAAGGTGTCGGCCTCTTCCGGCACCAGGTCGGGGTTGCCGATGTTGATGGTGTTCTGCTGGGCGCCGTTGACAAAGTCCCGGCCCTGCACTCCCGTAGCGTACAGCTCCTGCAGGTTCGGCGCCCGGATGTCGCGCGACTGGGTAGCGCGGAACCGGACGGATTGGATCGGCTCCCAGCTTCCGCCTACCTTCCACGTCGTGACCCCGCCCGAGGTCGAATAGTCGGTGTAGCGAACCGCACCGTTGACATCGAGGCTGTAGACGAAGGGCACATCCTTCACGAGCGGGACGGCGACTTCGCCGTAGACTTCCTTGGTATCGAACGAGCCGACGATGGGCTTGTAGTTATTGAGGTCGAAGCGACTTGCTTGTGAATTGGCATCGACGTGACTTGCAACCTCTTCCTTGCGGAATTCCAGGCCGGTGGCGACGGACACGGGTCCGGCCGGCAAGTCAAACAGATCGCCGTTGAAATTCACCGCGCCAACCTGCTGCTTGTAGGTCACGTCGTTGAAGCCGACATCGCGGACATAGTCGACAGCCGCCTGCGAGGGTGAGTTCTGGCCGAAGAGGTTGAAGGGCACGCAACCCGCATCCGCGGCGCCGGCAGTGGTGGTCAAACTCCGGCAGACGATCTGGCCGCCGGGGCCGACGATGGCGTCGGCAGCCGCCAGGAAGTTGCTGTTGATGGTCGACTCGTTCCACTGCTTGTAGTTGTTTTGGCCGTATTGATAGTAGGCGTCCCACTGCCAGGTGCCACCCAGCTCGCCCTTGAAGCCGCCCACGTAACGCTCGGTCTCCTGATCGGTCAGGGTCGTGTAGTAATTGTAGTTGTCGTCAAGCGCGATCCGGCCGACATTGATGGTGTTGAGGTTCAGGTTCGTCATCTGCGTCCGCACCGAGTCCGGCAGGAACGCGTTATCCCTCCTGACGACGATGGTGCCCTGGTCGCGCCGGCTGGCCGAGAAGCCTTCATAGTCCGACACCCCGTAGGACGCTTCGACGAAGACCTCCAGATTATCGGTCAGCTCATACTTCACGCGCACGAGCGCCGCGTTCCGCTCGATGGGGTTCACCAGGTTGGAACCGCTGCCGACACGGAGGTCGGCGTTGCTGTTGTTGGCGCCACCGCCGATCATGTTCGTGCCGGCGACCAACGAGCCGGGAGTGAAGATGCCGGTGCTCTGGCCGCCCAGGAACGTGATGTTGTCCAGCGGGCCGCCGACGATCACGCCGCCCGCCGTGGCCGCATCACTATTCCGGAGGTCCTCGGCGAAGACGCGCTGCGGAACGCCGGCTGGGCGCGGCGCGTTGCCGTAGTTGAAAAGGGTGGCGGAGTAAGACTTTTTCATCCAGTCGCGAGAGAGGAAGCCGTCCGGTACGCCCTTGTTGTCGACGTAGTCGAAACCAGCGAGGACGTGGCCGCGCCCGCCGGCGAAGGCTGTCCCCCCGGCGAGACTGACCGTCGTTTCCTCGTAGTCACCCTCACCGGACTGGGCGTAGGCGACATGGGTCTGCATTCCCTGCAGGTTTTCCTTCAAACGGATGTTCACGACGCCCGCCACGGCATCGGAGCCCCAGGCTGCCGACGCGCCGCCGGTGACCACCTCGGTTCTCTCGACCAGGCCGGTCGGAATCATGTTGAGGTCGACCAAACCGGAGACTGTGCTCGGAACATGACGGCGGCCGTCGATCAGCACAAGGGTACGCGCGACGGCGCTGGCGCCCTGCCCGTTCAACCCGCGCAAATCCAGGGAGCTGGTGCCCGACTGGGCGCCGCCGCGCTGATTGGCGGCAGGGCCGTCGGATGCGCGGAACACCGGCGTTTGGTTGATGGCGTCGGCGATGTTGGTGAAGGCGCGAGCTTCGAGCTGCTGCTGCCCGATCACCGTCGTCGGCGTCGGAGCGTTGAAGCCCTCGCGAGAAACTCGCGAGGCCGTGACAACGACGTCGTCGAGCTGACTCTCGGCCGGCGCTTGAGCCGCGGCCACGGAAGTCATGAGCTCGGCTGCTACGGCAAGCATGAGGATGCGATTTCGACTGGATTTCACCGTGTTTCCCCTCGGGACTGAATGTCCTCGTTCTTCGTTGTTCACGAACGATTCACGTACGACGCGCAGGCTGAAATGATTGGACGCTGGCATTTTCCAACTGTGAATTTTCAGAAAATTATTCCTGATCGCATGAGAATGCAAGGCTGACATTGGCCTGTCGAAAGTTTTCGGTGCAACGTATCGAGGCCGGTCGATGCAACCCTGGTGGCTTTTTTCAGGCTTGACTGGGGCTCGTCGGGGAAGAGACTATCAATGAGCGAAGCGAGCAATTGCCGTTGCTTGATAAGGGGGAGGCGCGTGATGGGTTGCTTTTTACGTGTTGCTTCGATTTCGCTGGCGCTGACTGCAGCGGGCTGTAGCGGCAGCGGAACCCCTCCGGCGAGCGGGACCGACCACGGCGGCGCGGCCGCTCTCAACATGCGGCTTCTCGCTCATGACGATTTGCAAGGGCGACCGACTTACCAGGTCGTCGTCCATCAGCAAGGAGATCGCTGGTACCTCTACATCGGTCACCACGGAGGCAAGGCGCTCAACCCATTGACGGGAGAAGACGAGATCAACGGCACGTCGATCGTTGACGTGACAGATCCGACCCACCCGATCTATGTCTCGCACACACCACCTTCGCGTGTCGACTGGTACACCGGCCCAAAGGACGCCGCCGAAGGCGCCCAACATGCTCAAGTATGCAGCGGTGATGAGCTTCCCCATGGCAAGCGCGGCCATACTTACGTGTTGCGAACGGTCGGCCGCGTGGCTCAAGAAATCATCGACGTGACGGATCCGCGGAATGTCGTTGTCGCCAGCGAAATTGCGCGTGCCGAGGTTGGCGGCTGGAACCGCCAGACGCAATTCGGCGACTTCACCTCGAGCCTGGGAACATCCGGCACGCACAAGAATTTCTGGGATTGCGCGACGGGCATTGGTTATCTCCCGACGAGCGTCGCGGGTTGGTCCACGCTCATGGTGCTGCGGGCGTTTGACCTGAGCGACCCGCATGCGCCACGCCATATAAGGGACTTCGACCTTCCCGGAACCCAGCCCGGCGGGAAGGGATCAATGGAAGGCGGACTGGGCGTGCATGAGGTCGTCGGATATGGCGACAGGCTCTACGTAGCCTATGGCGCGTTCGATCACGGCGTGGTTCAGATCCTCGATCGCGACAAGTTCCTGCATGGCGATCCCAGTGTCGCGAACCCGCTCGAGCCGACCGATGCGAGCCTGCGTTACCCGCAAATCGGCATTCTTGCCATGCCAGAATTCTGGGGCGCTCACACTGCCAAACCGATTCTCGGCGTGCACGTTCCGGATTATCGCAATGACACCAGGGGCGCCGTGCGGGATTTCATGTTCGTCGTCTCCGAGGGCGTGAATTGGCACTGCACCAAGGTGCGTGATCCGGTGTTCTTCGTCGACATCACCGACGCGCAACATCCGTTTCCCATCTCCACTTTCCAGGTTCCGGCCATCACGGATCCGCCGGGAAATGGCACAGGAGACTTCTGCGGTGATCGGCTGTTCGGTCCGCACGCGACGCAAGCGTCGTTCTCGGACATCTATCTGAAAAAAATCCTGTTCCTTTCGTATTTCTCTGCAGGTGTGCGCGCGGTCGACATCCGCGATCCATTTCATCCGCGCGAAGTGGGCTATTTCATTCCGCAACCGAATGCGAATACGCATTTCGAATGGTATGGGAATAAATCGGACAAGTTCGCTGTCACCAACAACGTGGAAGTCGATCCGCGGGGCCGCTACATCTATATCGTCGACCGGGCGGGGACCGGGGTTCACGTGCTGGAGCTCACCGGCGAGGCCGCAGCGATCGTAGCCGCGCCGACGCCGCAGTAAAAAGCGGACTTTCGTACCGGGGTCGTCCTTACGATCTGTACCGGGTACAGCGTATCAACTTGTTTGGGGCGTTTCGATTCGCCGGTCAAGAAGCGCCGGTTCGGGCCCGCGATGGAATTGCAGTGACTTGCTGTGCGCCTGGCCAGACCGGTGGAAAAGTTGACAGGTTGTACCCGGTACGCTTCGACACGATCTGCTTTCCCGGCACCACCGGCAACACTTGTTGAATCCGTAACGGCACGCGGCGCGTATATGTCTGCATAGAACAAGCCGCATCGACCTGCCGTGACCAACTACATGTCCATCGCCCACCCCGGCATCACCCATCAGGTGCTGAATTTCCTGCTGCTGCAGGGCGCCTGGTTCACTGCCGTCCTGGGCGCCGCGCACGGCTGGAACTGGCCCGGCTGCCTGTCCGTGGCTGCCGTGCTGCTGTGGCACCTGCGGGTAGTCGGGCAGCCGCGCCGGGAACTGGCACTGATCGGCTGGGTCACGGTGCTCGGGTTGTTGATCGAAATTCTCAACAACTGGTTGGGCTGGCTGCAGGCACGGGCAACGCCGGTCGACTACCTGCCGGCGCCGTGGCTGATCGCTTTGTGGTCACTGTTCGCCGCGTCACTGAATGTCACGCTGCGCTGGCTCCGGCACCATCGGCTTGGCGCAGCCTTGCTGGGCGCTATTGCCGGACCGGCAGCCTATGCAGCGGGGGCGCGCCTGGATGCCCTGCAACTGGTGCGGCCCGCAGAGGCACTGCTGAGCCTGGCGTTGCTGTGGGCGCTGGCGATGCCATTGATGGCATGGCTGGCACAACAACTGGACGGAGTCACTGCACATGGCCAGTGACTGGGTCATTGCATTGATCGGAATGGCCGGTAGCGCAGTGCTGGCTCTGCTGGCCTGGCTGCTCAGTCTGTGGCGGCGTGATGTCAGCATCGTCGACAGCTTCTGGTCGCTGTTCATCGCCGCAGCGGGCCTCAGCTATGTCGTGACCGCGCAATCGCCCGGTGCCCGTGGCCTGCTGATGCTTGGCCTGATGCTACTGTGGGCACTGCGTCTGGCCGTGTATCTCACCTGGCGCAATCACGGCCAGCCCGAAGACCGTCGCTACCAGCAGATTCGAGCCCGCAACCAGCCGCACTTCGAATGGAAAAGCCTGTATCTGGTCTTCGGCCTGCAGGCATTGCTGGCGTGGGTCGTCTCCTTGCCCCTGCTGGCAGGCGCACGCAGCGACGCACCACTGAATGCTCTGGATGGTTTCGGACTGCTGCTGTGCGCCTTCGGCATCGTGTTCGAGAGCTTCGCCGATCAGCAGATGGCGCGCTTCAAGGCGCAGCCTGCAAACCGCGGTCAGGTGATGGATCGCGGCCTGTGGCGCTTCTCCCGCCATCCCAACTACTTCGGCGAATGCTGCGTGTGGTGGGGGCTGTTTCTCATGGCACTGGCAGCCGGCGGCTGGTGGAGCCTGCTCTCGCCGCTGCTGATGACAGTGCTGCTGCTGAAAGTGTCGGGCGTGACGCTGCTGGAGGCAGATATCAGTGAACGCCGGCCGGCCTACCGCGACTACATCTCGCACACCAATGCCTTCGTGCCGGGAAGGCCTCGAGCGGAGAGCAACCCATGAGAACATGGTGGGTGCTCTTGCTATGGTCGCTGCCGCTGAATGCACAGCAGGTGTGGAACTTTCGCGTGCTGCTGGATGGCCGACCTGTCGGTACGCATCGCTTTGAAGTGACCGCCCAGGGCGAACAGCGCACCGTGCACAGCCATGCCGAATTTGCCGTGAAGCTGCTCGGCCTCACGGTGTACGACTACCGGCATCGCGCACAAGAACAGTGGCAAGGGGATTGCCTGCAACGGATCGAGTCCAGCACCAGCGATGGCGGCGAATCGGTGCGAGTGGCGCTGGATACCGATAACCTGCCCCCCTGCATCATGAGCTATGCCTACTGGCATCCGGGCCTGCTGCAGCAGACCCGCCTGGTGAATACCCAGAGCGGCAACATAGATGCCGTGACGATCACCGCGTTGGGCACGGATCGCATTGAAGTGCGTGGTACGTCGGTGAATGCCAGCCGCTGGCGCATCAGCGGACTGCCTTCACCCATTGATCTCTGGTACGCACTGCCCACGAAACCGGATGAAGTCGTGGGGTCATGGCTGGGCCTGGACGCCCGGCCCAACAACCGCCTGCTGAGTTACCGACTGCAATGAGGCACTTCATGCTGTCCCGAGCCCTGCTGCCCATTCCCGCCATGTTGCTCGCCGCCTGCGTCATGACCCCGCCCGGTCGCCCGGTTACCACCGTCAGCCAAGTGGACCTGCAGCGCTTCATGGGCGACTGGTACGTCATCGCCAGCATTCCCACATTCATTGAAAGGGGCGCACACAACGCCGTCGAGAGTTACCGGCTGGATAGCGACGGCAGCATTGCGACCACCTTCCGCTTCAACAGGGGCAGCTTTGATGGCGAGCTTGTTGAGTACACACCGCGTGGTTTCGTGCTGGACGCCAGCAACGCACGCTGGGGCATGCGCTTCATCTGGCCGTTCAAGGCGGACTACCGGATTTCCCATCTG
Source organism: uncultured Pseudomonadota bacterium (assembly GCA_963819685.1). GTDB lineage: Bacteria > Pseudomonadota > Gammaproteobacteria > Steroidobacterales > Steroidobacteraceae > CAIUGU01. The sequence continues at coordinate 221,973 of CAWFXI010000005.1, read as the reverse complement.
TCGCCCGAGTACCGGCTGACTGTCATCGGCCGTGAAGCGCGTGACTACGTGTGGATGATGGCGCGCACGCCGCGGATCAGCGACGCCGAGTATCAGGAGCTGGTGAACTTCATCCGTGCTGAAGGTTATGACCTCAACAGACTGGTGCGGGTGCCACACGGGCCGTGATCGTTAAACTCCCCGGAAAGCGTTTTGCCATATGGGTGATCTGTACCGGGTATCGGTTGTTCGGTTATAGCGTACTCTGGTGTCAGGTTTGCGTCATTGCAGGCCAAGCTAAGTTGCAAACCTGCAAACCTGACACCAAGTGCCCCCTCTGAAATTAAATGAAAGACCCCACCCTATCGCGAATCTATGGCGTCGGAATCGTCGGCGTCACGCCCCCGTCGAGCTGGTCTGTGCGGGCCCACATCCCGGCCCTGCGCGCACGGACGGATAAATTCCGGATCGCAGGCATCGCCAACTCAAGCGCCGAGAGCGCAAAGCTGGCGGCGGCGGAATGCGGGATCGAACAGGCGTTCGCAAGCGTCGATGCCCTGTGCGCCAGTCCCGACGTCGATATCGTCGTGGTCAGCGTGCGGGTCGACCGTCATGCCGCGATCGTGGAAAAGGCACTGGCGGCCGGCAAACACGTGTTCTGCGAATGGCCGCTGGGACGCAGCTACGAGGAAACCCGCCGCCTCTCCGCCCTTTCGGCGGAACGGGGCGTCGTCGCCTTCTGCGGCAGTCAGGCGATCGAGCACCCGACGATCCGATACGCCGCTTCGCTGATCAAGGAAGGCTGGCTCGGCCAGCCCCTGTTCGTGACAGTTGTGGCGGACTCCGGCGCTTGGGGCGCGCAAATACCCGAGTCGCTCGCGTTCGCGGCCGATGAATCCCATGGCGCGTCACTCCTGACCATCCCCATCGGCCATACGCTGATCGGCCTGCAGGAACTGTTCGGCAAGGTGTCGGCTGTTTTCGCCGAACGTTCGACCCTGCGCAGCGAGATACGCGTGATCGAGACTGGGGAAGTCTTGCCGCTGAAGGCCCCCGACAATGCGATTGTCGGCGTCACCTTCGCAAGCGGGGCGCGGATGTCGATGCACTATCGCGGCGGCGCCAATCGCGGCGCGGGCTTTCGCTGCGAAATCATCGGCACGGAGGGCGAGCTTCAGATCACCGGCCCGACCGGGATCGTGGGCGTGATGGAGCTGGCCCTGTCCGGCGCGCGGAAGGGCGACGAGGCCATGACGCCCATGCCCCCGCCAACCTCATTTCTGGCCCAGCCGAACCAGGGCCTCGTGCCGGACAATGTGATGGGGATGTACGACCGCATCCATGCGGACCTGGAAACGGGCAGCCATACCGCGCCTCACTTTGCCGACGCCTTCGCCAACCACGGCCTGATTGACGCGATCGCCCGGTCATCCGACCTTGGGCGCCGGATCCACGCCAGCGAGATCGATGGCTATTCTTCCGTACCGGGTTGAGCTTGTCGTGTGCGGTGCCGGCACTGAAGGCCCGAAAGTTCCAAACGACGACCAACGGTGGCAGCCTGCGAAATTTCGGTTAACCTTGTGGCCCGACGCATCGATACGCCGCGTGGTAAACGTGAAGGACAACCGCATCGAGAACGTTCCGGATATTCGCGATGGGCTGACGTATCGCGAACGAACGGTTCTATGGGTATTGCACGAGACTCAGAAAGAGCGGCGCGGTCGCAACGTTCCTACAGTGATGCTATGGGGGCGCGTCTGCGAACATTTCTACATCAGTCCGGAAGAGCTGAGTGAAATGCTTGCCCGGCTGGGCGCACGTCGCTGCTGAAAGCTCGTCTCCCCTCGCAAAATCGGACCCGGGCTACAGCCTTGCTGACTGGCAGCCCGGGTCTTCAGTGCTTTTCGTTTTGATTACTTCGCGAAGCAGTACAGCCGCCCCGCTCCACCCGTTGCGACCAGCTTCTCCTGGCTGCAACCCGTGGAAGGATGCGCTGCGCTCCAGGGCGAGAGACCGGGTTGCAGGCTGCGACGGTCTGCATGTCCAAGCATGGCTGCGCCGTCGGCACCCGAAGTCCAGTTGTTGCAGGTACGGTCTTCGCCAGCCGGGAACGCCGTGCCATCAGCCTGGGTTCCGGTCAGGATGTCGTGCTCGACTCCCGACTGCTTCTCGAGAGGCAGAGGCACACCGGCCGCATCGACCGCGACCGCAGGAACCGGCTTGCCTTTCTCATCCAGCGCGGTCTCGGGATTGATGGCGACTGTCGTTTGATGCAGGGCCGCAACATTCTGCGCAATCAATACGCCTTTCGCGTTGTACCAGGGGCCCGTGCCGATGCGGTCCTTGGCATTCACCGCATTGGCGCCTTGAGTGCTGAGATAAGCCGCAAAGGTGCGATTGCTCCCCGCCGCCTTGGCGAGATCGTTGCAAATTGCGTCGGCGCCGGCCAAACCGCCCAGATTGCCGCCCTTTCCCGAGCCTTTGCTGGTGACGAAGAAACTCATGCCGGGCGGGCTGGCTGCCATTACCGACCACCCTGCCGCCAGGCCGACTGCCGCGATCACGGCAATCCTGATTCCGGAAATCTTCATTTCTATATCCCCCTATTGCGCCTATCGAAGATAAATCCGCCCGGAACGTACCACAGGGATGGGATTGGAGCGAATGGGGGATCAGCCCTGCGTTGCAAGATCGAGCCGGGGAAACCGCGACAAGATCATCCCGGGAAATCTGATCAATAACCGCAGGGCCTGAAGTTGCAACTTTGCAAACCTGACGCCGTCACTTCTTCTGCGTACGCGCGCCTTCTTGCCCTTTGCTGCAGCGTTCGCCAAGTCCTGCTTCACGCGGAACTCGGTCAGACGTTTGATCAGTTCGAAGGGAATCGGCTCGTCCAATGGAAACCGAAGGTTGCCCTTCTCGCCTGCGAACGGCGCGGCAGCCCTCTCGAGGCGTGTGTCGCCTCTGACCGGCGGGTAGAAACCGATGTGATTCTTGAAGGCCGCGAAGTACACCAGGACCCCGTACTGCTTGAGAGCTGGCATCTGATAGCTGATGACTTCCTGCGCGTCGGGGGCAGCATTTCGAACGACGCGCCGCACCTGCTGCAGGATGGCCTGGATCTCTGGCGAGAAGGCTGAGATGTACTCGTCGATGTTCGCGGGCTTGGCGCGACTGGTTGCCATACGAAGATCCCCAGCTATCGGATCTGACGGTGCGGGTGCACGGGTCCGGGAGTTCGCCGTGCCGATTATTCGGAAAGTACAGAAACCCCCGAGCACGTGCACCGGCACCCCTTGTCAGGCACCCCTCGTCATACTTCAGCGCTTGTACGACTTCAGCGCCGCGTCATCCAGCCCCACCAGGGCCAGTAGTTCCGCGTAACGACCCGCATAGCGGGGATCATCCCGCAGGACTTTCATCCGCGGGTCGTTGCGCAGGAAGATGAGGCAGTTGGAACGCTTTTCGACAGACTCATGCAGCAACTCGATGGCCTTGTCCTTGTCCTCGAGCGTGAGGTATGCAACAGCCGATTCGTAGGGGCACGTATAGATGTGCGCGCTCTCCGCTTCCGCCAGCAGCGGCAGCACTTTGTCTTTCTGGCCAGCATATCCATAGGCCTGCGCCAGCATGATCAGCGCGACCGGCGCCCGGCCCGCCAGTTCCACGCCCTTTTTCGCCAGCTCGACACCCTCGGCGTAGTCGCCACGGAGGTAGGCCGACAGGCCCGCGCCGCAGAACACGAATCCGTTGTCCGGATGTTGCGCCATCTTCTCTTCGCCCCAGGCCCGGGCCGCTTCCTGTTCACCGTTCATGAACAGTGCCCAGTTGCCCCAGTCCGCGAGCTCGGAGTGGAACGGGTCCAGCTCATTGGCGCGGGCCAGCGACTCCTTGAGCTTCCCGACTTCGCCCAGGCCAGAGTAGTAGAGCGCGAAGCCCAGCTCCGTCAGCGCCAGCGACGGGTCGAGCGATCTGGCCTTGTTCAGGTTGTCCCAGCCTTCTTTCCATTGCCAGGCCATCACCTGGGTCAGGCCGAGGGATGACAATGCCTCGGCGGAATCCGGATCACGCGCCAGTACGTCCTCGAGAGAAGCCTGCACTTTAGGCATAAGGTCCTTCGGCGGATCGAAATAGGTGAACAACGCACGGTAGGCATCGCTCCTGGCCAGGTACGCGGCGACGAAATCGTCGTCGAGCTCGATCGCACGGTTGAAGGAATCGATGGCGCGCAGCACGGATTCGCGAGTGAGCAACTCCATGTCACGCCACCCTGCGACATACGGTGCATAGGCCTCGGGGTTGCGGGTGGGAAACTCGGTCAGCGCGCGCTGCTCGGTTCTCAGGATTTCCACCTTCAAGGCGGCCGACACTGCGCTGGCGATGCCGGATGCCATCCCGAAGAAGTTGGTGTTGTCCACGCGCGCCTGGAATGGCTTGTCCCAGACCGCCAGGTCCTTACCCAGGTCCTCCAGCACCGGCGTAATGCGCAGCGAGTTGTCGGGGGAGACGCTGACAACCCCATCCAGCACATATTGCACCCTTGGCAGCAGGCCACGGATGTGCTCGCGCGCCTTGTTGTTCCGGAAGGCAAAGGCAGAAGCCTCCGGCACTACCCTCAATCCGGATATCTTTCTCAGGTTGCCGATTACTTCCCGGGTCAACTGGTCCGCGAAGAGCGCCTGCTCCGGAGTTGCGTTGTCGGAGACACCGAAGGGTACGACCAGGACATAGGGACGACCTGAATCCGGCGGGGCCGGGGAAGGAGCAAGCAAGCGCCACCAGATGAGCGCGATGGGAACCAGCAGGGCACCCAACGCCAAGGGCAGGCGCCAGGAAGGCGCGGCAGACTTGGTGCGCTCAACTTGCGCGGCGGCCACACTGCCCTCAGGGCCCACGCTATCCGGAATCTCGCTCACCGGCGCCACGAACTGGTAGCCGCGACCGCGGATCGTCTGGATGACGTTTTGCAGGTCGCCGTTGTCGCCGAGGGCCTTGCGCGCAATCTTGACGTGGTTGCTGAGCGTGGCATCGGAGACTTCTCGCCCGTCCCAAACCTGCTGAAACAGTTCCTCCCTGCTGAGCACCCGGTCGCGATGCCGGACCAGATACACCATCAGGTCGAAGACCTTCGGCTCCACGGGGACGACGCCACCCCCGTTACTGATCCGGTACAGGGCGGTATCGATGACGAATTCGGCAACCTGGTACTTCATGCCATTACCGGTAACGGATCTCCCTTGCCAGCCTCGATGATCTGACTCTACTACGGGATTGGGGGAATCCGGCCCGTCATTACCACATCGTTACTCAAAGATTATTGAGGCCTCATGCAAGCGACTTGCGGACCAGGGCAAAGTCAGGCCTCCGCCAGCACAACAACCCAGTGAGAGCCACATGCCCACGCCGCTGCAAATCCTTCTGGACCCCGTTTCCCTCATTGTGCTGGCGATCTACGCGGCGCTGATCCTGCTGGAGGCGCTGTTCCCGGCCCGCCCCCTGCCCAAGGTCAAGGGCTGGCGGACCAGATCCCTGCTGGTATTCGCCTTCTACTTCTTTCTCTCTTCCTACCTGCCCCTGCTGTGGGGCGAGACGCTGGCGCCGTACCAGCTGTTCAACCTTGCGGCCCTCAACCCCTTCGTCGGTGCCGGCATCGGCGTGCTGGTGTTTGAACTGCTGGTCTATTTCTATCACCGGGCGATGCACAGTTCCCACTGGCTGTGGCGCTCCTTCCACCAGATGCACCACAGCGCCGAACGTGTGGACACCTTCGGCGCGTTCTATTTCAGCCCGCTGGACATCGCCGGCTTTGCCTTGCTTAGCAGCCTCGCGCTGACCATCGGGGCCGGCCTGTCCGCGAAGGCCGTGAGCTACTATCTCTACTTCACGACCTTCCTGGCCGTCTTCCAGCACACCAACATCCGTACGCCCCAGTGGCTGGGCTACATCGTGCAGCGACCGGAGAGCCACAGCATCCACCACGGCCGCGGCATCCACCATTACAACTACTCCGACCTGCCGCTGTTCGACATCATCTTCGGCACCTTCCGCAACCCCAAGGATTTCGTCAGCGAAAGCGGCTTTGCGGGTGCCTCGTCAAGCCAGATTCCGGAAATGCTGCTGTGGCGGGATATCGCCGCAAATGAATACGACCAGTCCGTGCGGCTGTCTCCAAATTGAATCAGGCAAACGGTGCCGCCTCCCCACGAAGGCCTCGAGACTTGATCTCCGTCCACAGCGCCTCGTACACCTTTCCCTGTTCACTCCCCGGCGCATAGGCATTGAGCGGCGCGCGCCGCAGCGCCACCCGCTCAATCTCGCTGGAGTACGGCACCTCGACAGACAGCACCTGAGGAAACTTTGCACGTGTGGCCTCGATCACGTCGCGGTGCAACGACTTGCGCCGGTCCACCATCGAGAACACGGGCAGCAACTTCAGGTCCGTCCACCCCTTGTCCGCGATAAATGCCACGAGTTGCTCCAGCATTCGCACCGACAGCGGGGTCGGCAGCAGTGGGACGATCAGCGCATCGGCCGCGCTCAGCACGCTCTCGGACAGCAGCGAGATGCCGGGCGGACAGTCCAGAAATAGCACGTCGTACTGTTCGGCCAGCGGTCGACTCATCTTCAGCAATCGCTTGCCAGGATTTCGCTGCTCGGCCAGCCGGGTGTCGAATTTTCGGTAGGAGAAATCCGCGGGGATGACGTGAAGATTTTCCCAGCAGGTGGTCAGCACGATCTCGATCAGTTGGCGCTTGCCGTCCAGCAGTTCACGCACTGTAGTGCGCTCCTGCGGGTCGGCGCGCAGTATCCAGCTCGAGGCGCCCTGAGCGTCCAGATCCCACAGCACGGTGCGCCCGCCGCTACTGGCACAAAGGTAGGCGAGATTCACGGCAGTGGTGGTCTTGCCAACCCCGCCTTTTATGTTAGACACCGCGATGATCTGCATGCGGATCAGGATACGCGGCCTTTCGGCGCCGGACTTGAGTTATTGACTTATCACGTCCGTTTTCTGCTGATCGATAACGTCATGATCGTGCGGCAGTAGCGGCGAGCGATGCGAGCAGCTCGTCGAGCTGCCCGAACGTCTCGTGCGTGACGTCCTGCGCGCCGGTGCCGGCGGCGTCGAGCGCTTCCTTAGTCGGGTAGAGCTCGCTCATCACGATCGTCGTCTTGCCGTTCTTCTCTTCGAAGGTGACGGTGGTGACGGAACCGTCTGCGCCGCTTTCCTCATTCGTCCAGACGATGCGCTGGTTCGGCACCACGTCGAGGTACTTGCCGAAGAAAGCCATCGTGTTCGCGGGGTCGTCGCCGAATACGAGGCGGTATTTGCCGCCGGTGCGCACATCCATCTCGCACGAACGCAGCGTCATGCCCATCGACCGCGGCACCCACCATTGCTTGAACAGCTCAGGTTTAGACCACGCCTCGAACACAAGACGCACGGGCGCGTCGAACGTGCGGGTGACGACGACTTCGCGATCGGACTTGCGTTCGACGGTCGTGCGACTCATGCGGGCCTCACTTTCTCTTCTTGCGGACAGGGGGTTTGTCACGGGACTTGAGCTGCTCGATCACGCGGTCCAGCGCTTCGAAGCGGGCGTCCCAGATCTGGCGGTATCGCGAGATCCACTCGATTTCCTCTTCCAGGCGGCAGGGGCCGATCTTGCAGTTGCGTACTCGGCCGACTTTTTCGGTCGTGACGAGCCCGGCCTGCTCGAGCACGTCGACGTGTTTCTTCATGCCGGTGAGGGTCATGTCGAACTTGTCGGCCAGATCGGTGATCGAGGCGTTGCGGTGCGCCAGCTGCTCGAGAACACCGCGCCGGGTGGCGTCAGAGAGCGCTGCGAATGAGGCGTTGAAGTGGGCTTGTGATTGCTGAACCATATGGTTCAGTATGGAGGAGACGGGCGGCGGGGTGCAAGCGTCCTGCACGTCTCGTCATGGTGTCGGAATGCCCCATTAGAAAGCGGGAAATTGGGACACCCACCGATTCAGAGGCCTCATAGTATCATCCGATCCGATACAACCACTCCGCCAGGCGAAGCCCGCGGATCCAAGATTGACGCAACGTTTGCGCGTGAGACCGAAGCTGATCCAGTGTGCCAATGGCGCGCCCGAACAGGTTCCCCTTCGGCCGCATGACCACACACCACGCGGTGCCATGGACGTTGAGCCGGTGGAGGATCGGCGGCAGCCCCGCATCGATCGCGCCGCGTTTGTCCGGACGGAGCGCTCGTCCCGTCCAGTCCACCAGTTGGAGATACTCCGGCTCTGAGAACGGAATGCCGGTTTCGGAACCAGCGCCCTGAAACGGCAGGAGCGGAACAGTGGGCTCGGAGACTTCCGGGTCAAGCTGCTCGACAGATGTCGCCCGCGCCAGGATCCGTTCGTAGATCGAAGTAAACGCCGACGTTTCCGGCGTGTCTGCAATCCCTGCCCGAATCGGGTTCAAGTCCACGTAGGCCATCGCGGTCAGCAGTCCCGCCGCATCGACCAAGGCCTGGGAACGAAAGCGGCCTTCCCAGAAGCGGCCCTTGCATCCGTCTTCCGCGTTGGCGCGCCGGGCCAGATGCTCGTTCAGCGTGCGCATGAACCAGCTGATGTCGACGAGACGGCGACGCCAGCTCTCTACGATCTTCCGGGCCAGCGCCTGTTCCGCCTCGCTGCCTTCCTGCTGCAGCCAGCGTGCGACGATCAGCGGGACACGGAAGAGTCTGCCCCAGCGCTTCACAACCTCCTCCGGACTCAAGGCATTCGCCTTGCTCCGATCGACATGCAGCACCAGATGGTAGTGATTCGCCATCACGGCATACGCGCAGATATCGATGGAAAACACCGACGTCAACTGCGACAGCCGCTCGGTCACCCAGTCCTTGCGATGGGAATAGTCCCGGCTGGCATAGCGATCGAATCCCCACAGCCAGGCCCGTCTCACACACCGCGACACCACGTGGTAATACGGGGTGTCCGCCAACGAGACCAGGTTCTTTCTTGCGTAAGTCATCGTGCACCTCCTTGTGCAGCTTTCTCTCCTTCTCACCTTACCGATTTCAAGCCGGACCTACGAGGCGTGTTTCTTCCGGGTTCACACAGAAATCGGTGGGTGTCCTAGAATTCCTACCCGACTGCCCGCCATCAAACAAGCTAATAAGCTAAACCCGGTACGCTTCGGTCCCCGCTTGTCCTTGGAGAACCAAGCCCATAAGCTAGACCCTACTAAGCAGCATCATGAAACAAGAATCGGCGCTCTACAATCGAGGGAGCGAAAGTGGTCAAACGAGCCGCAGCATTCTTTCTGTGTCTTATGTCGCAGACGGCATTGTCGGCAGAACCCGTCGAGGTCAATAACTGTTCTTGCGACCCAGATGAAGGTTTGTTACCTCATAGTTGATTGGCGGGCAGGGTTCTAGTGCCTGTAAAAATCAACGAGCAAACTGCAAATCTGGTTTTGAGGTTGGAGAATGGACAGTCGCATTTGACACGAGAAGCTGCGCAGCAATTGGGGGTGAAATTGGGAAATAGGCGTGTCGACAACGCGGCCAATCCAAGTTCGTTTTCAATAGGCGGCTTGGCTTACTCGGATATAACACTCTCCATTATTGACCCAGCCAATCCAGGATCAAGCGCGGGCCAACTCGGGATGAATGCTTTCGGCAAAGTTGACATCGAGATCGATTTGGCAAGTAAGAAACTGAACCTGTTTTCTCAGGAGCATTGTCCCGGAACCGTTGTCGATTGGTCTGTAGCTTTGATGTAATTCCAATGAAAAGGGATGATGCTGGGCAACTCAGTTTTCAAGTTGAAGTGGATGGTAGATTAATCAGCACCGCTCTGTCCGTTTTCAGTGAAACCAGGGCTTCAGATCAAGTGACGAGGAAGCTTTTCGGGTTCGATAGAGAATCCGAGGGTATTGTTCGAGCGAAAGGCCCCAACGGGCAAAGACCGCATACTTCAGGTCAATGGAGATCCAGTCGAACGGTCTCGCGGTCATGAATGCCAAGGTCGAGATATTTGGACAGAGCTCTCCCTGCACCGTTCGAGCACCTAAAAAGGGCCAGCTGAGTACGCTAATTGCTCCGGAGCTACAGCCGTTTGTTCTAGGCCGCGATGCGATTTCAAGAATGAGAATCTATCTCGCCACCAAGGAAAAGAAGATGTACTTCACCGTAAATCAGCCTGTGGGAGACCCTACAACGAACTCGAACTAAGACCCTAGGACCGATGGGGCCCGGCACCGAAATGTATTGAGGATGAAAAAAATGGACATCCCCGGAACAACATCGCATTCGAGCCTCGCCATTATCGAATCGTTAGGAGAAGAATTCCACACCGGGGCGGCACTCTACGAGCTTCTCTCAGGATCAGGATTCCCCGTACCAATAGCACATCTACCATCTCGACTATTGATGAGTTTCGGGACGCGATTCGAACGATTCAAAGTGACTCTCGCCTTGGAAGGAATCCCATAGTCCACATCGAGGCGCATGGCAGAGAGGATGAAATTGGGCTGGCCCTTTCATCAGGTGAAATCCTGACTTGGGACATTCTTCAGTGCAGCCTATTGCCACTGAATATTGCCAGCCGGTGCCAAACAATGTTGGTGGTATCCGCATGCTTCGGTATGGATGCATTGCGCTCTATGAATCTGACAGATCGAGCAGCATTTTGGGCATTGCTTGCGCCACTCAATGAAGCATGGCCAAACGAGCTTTTCCGGGGATTCGCGGATTTCTACGAGCACGTGTTCCGCGATGGCGACGGAGACGGCGCTCTCGCACATCTGAAGAAGTACCCCTGTGGTTATAGGTTTGTAAAGTGCGATCGCTTCTTTGAACTCGTCTACCGAGAATACATTAGGAACGTTTCCCATAAGAGACTCGCCAAGAGAATTATCAAGGTCCACGCTCGTGCCGGTCTAAACCCACCTAGCATGAAGCAGGTCATTCAAACGCTATCTGATCGGAAGACGCCTTACCTAGAGAATCTCTTCAAGAACTTCGCAATGTTTGACTACTTCCCTGAGTGCGAAATTCGATTCGCCGGTGCACTGGCGAGCATTCGAGAGAAGGCTGCCGACTAGCGATTGGCGCGGAAGAAACCCCGGCCACTGGCACCTGGGTTGATCAAGGCGCAGTGTGCCCAAACACTTCAACCGCCGAAACAATCAGCTGCACCACCGCAAATACTAGCGCAGCGGCGGCTAAAAGGTCGGCTGCGATAGTCATCTTGCCCTGCGCGGCTACATGTTCTCGCGTAAGCGCCAGTTGTAGCTGTGATTGAAGGATTGCGACTAGCTGGGCATGGTGAATCCCGCCATAGTGCGCTGACGACAGTACTAGCGCTTTCGCGATTGTCTGGGCTGGCGGACGTTTGCTTTCCATCATCGAGAGAAACGGCTCAACATTGTTGACGGCGTTTGACGCGGCGGCCTTCGCTGCGTCTGCGATCTCTTGAGCAAGCGAATCGTCTTTCATGCGGCTCCCCCTCTAGGGGAAAATAGAGAAAGATCTATTTTCGACTCAATCACTCTATCCGAACACGAGCTCTGACAACTGCCTGGCGCATTCACTCCCACTCAATAGTAGCCGGCGGCTTCCCCGAAATATCATACGTCACTCTGGAAATCCCCCCGACCTCATTGATGATCCTTCTCGCCACGAGATCAAGGAAGTCATACGGCAGCCGCGACCACCGAGCCGTCATGAAATCGACGGTCTCAACCGCGCGCAGTGCGATGACGTAGTCGTAGCGACGGCCATCGCCCATCACGGCAACGGACTTCACGGGCAGGAACACGGCAAAGGCCTGGCTGGTGCGGTCGTAGAGATCGTGCTTGCGGAGTTCGTCGATGTAGATGGCGTCGGCCTTGCGGAGAATGTCGGCGTACTGGCGCGTCACTTCACCGAGGATGCGGACACTGAGGCCAGGTCCCGGGAAGGGATGTCGGTGGACCATGTCCTTCGGCAGGCCGAGTTCGACACCCAGGCGTCGCACTTCGTCCTTGAACAGCTCGCGCAAGGGTTCGAGCAGCTTGAACTTCATGTGCTCAGGTAAACCACCGACGTTGTGGTGGCTCTTGATGACATGCGCCTTGCCGGTCTTGCTGCCGGCGGATTCGATGACGTCGGGATAGATGGTGCCCTGGGCCAGCCAGGCGACGTCTTCAAGCTTCGCCGCTTCTTCCTCGAACACTTCGATGAACAGACGGCCGATGATCTTGCGCTTGCGCTCCGGATCCGTCTCGCCGGCGAGTTCGTTGAAGAAGCGCTGTTCGGCATTCACGCGAATGACGCGTACGCCCATGTGCTGCGCGAAGGTCGCCATGACCTGGTCGCCTTCGCCCTGACGCAGCAGGCCGTGATCGACGAACACGCACACGAGCTGCTTGCCGATGGCTTTGTGCAGCAGCGCTGCGACCACCGATGAATCCACGCCGCCGGACAATCCCAGCAGTACGTTGCCCTTCCCCACCTGCTCGCGCACGCGGCCAATGGAGTCGGCGATGATGTTGCCCGTATCCCAGCGCGCCTCGCAGCCGCAGATCTCGCGCACGAAGCGTTCGAGCAGTCGCGTGCCCTGCATCGTGTGCGTGACTTCCGGATGGAACTGCACGCCGTAGAAGCGGCGCTTCTCGTCCGCCATCGCGGCCAGCGGCGCGTTGCCGCTGTAGGCAATGCCGATGAATCCGGCCGGCAGCGATTCGACGCGATCCCCATGGCTCATCCACACATCGAGCAGCGGACGGCCCTGGATATCGAGATGATCCTGCAAGCCATCGAGCAGGCGCGACGGCGCAGACGTGGTCACCTGCGCGTACCCGAATTCGCGATGATCGGAGGGCTGCACTCGCCCGCCGAGCTGCTGCGCCATCGTCTGCATGCCGTAGCAGATGCCGAGTACCGGCACGCCCAGTTCGAACACGGACTGCGGAGCCCGCGGTGGCTCAGCGGCGGTGACCGACTCCGGACCGCCGGACAGAATGACGCCTTTGGCGCCGAACGCCTTCACGTCCGCATCGCTGATATCCCAGGGATGGATTTCGCAATACACGCCGGCTTCGCGGACTCGTCGTGCGATCAGCTGTGTGTACTGCGCGCCGAAATCGAGGATCAGGATCCGATGGGCGTGAATGTCCGCGGACGGAGCTGCGGGCTGGAGGCTGGAGGCTGTAGGCTGTAGGCCAGAGGCGCTTCCGGATCTCGCCTTTCCCCTATCCCCTGTCCCCTGTCCCCTATCCCCTTTCTTATCGGCTGACACGGTAATTCGGCGCTTCCTTGGTGATGGTGACGTCGTGCACGTGACTTTCGCGCACGCCGGCATTGGTGATGCGCACGAAGCTTGGCCGGGTGCGCATCTCTTCGATGGTCTGGTTGCCGGTGTACCCCATCGCCGCCCGCAGACCGCCGGCAAGCTGATGCACGATGCCGATGATCGAACCTTTGTAAGGCACGCGACCTTCGATGCCCTCGGGGACCAGCTTCTCGAGTTCTTCGGTGGTGTCCTGGAAGTAACGGTCCTTGGAACCGTTCTTCTGCGCCATCGCGCCGACGCGAACCCATGCCGCGATACGACTTGTAGGAAGCGCCCTGGTACAACTCGACTTCGCCGGGAGATTCCTCGGTGCCGGCGAACAGGCCGCCCATCATCACGCAGTTCGCGCCGGCAGCGATGGCCTTCGCGATGTCACCCGAGAAACGGATGCCGCCATCCGCAATCAGCGGTACGCCGGTGTTCTTCAATGCCTCGGCCACATTCGCCACCGCGCTGATCTGCGGCACGCCGACACCGGCCACGATCCGCGTCGTGCAGATGGAGCCGGGACCGATGCCGACCTTCACGCCGTCCGCACCGGCTTCAATGAGTGCGAGCGCGCCTTCAGGGGTAACGACGTTGCCGCCGATCACCTGCTGATCCGGCCATTTATCCTTGATGCGCTTGACCATCTGCAGCACGCCGCGCGAATGGCCATGCGACGTATCGACCACGACAACGTCCACGCCCGCTTCACGCAGCGCCGCGACACGATCCAGCGTATCGGGACTGGTGCCCACTGCCGCGCCGACGCGCAGTGCTCCGCGCTCGTCTTTGCACGCACGGGGAAATTCGGTGGCCTTCTGGAAATCCTTGACGGTGATCATGCCCTTCAGATTGAAGTTGGCATCGACCACCAGCATTTTCTCGATGCGGTGCTTGTGCAGCAGCGCGAGCACTTCTTCCTTCGGAGCGTTCTCGCGAACCGTGATGAGTTGTTCCTGGGGCGTCATGACGGCCGAGACCGGCTGGTCGAGCTGCGTGACGAAGCGCAGGTCGCGATGCGTGACGATACCCACTGCCTTGCCACCGACGACGACCGGCACACCGGAGATGCCTTTCGCACGGGTGAGATCGAGCACTTCGCGGATGGTCCTGTCGGGCGTGATCGTGATGGGATCGGAGATCACGCCGCTTTCGAACTTCTTGACCCGGAGCACTTCACGCGCCTGGCCCTCGATCGTCATGTTCTTGTGGATGATGCCGATGCCGCCTTCCTGCGCGATGGTGATCGCGAGGCGAGCTTCGGTGACGGTATCCATCGCGGCGGACAGGAACGGCAGGTTCAGCCGGATGCCGCGGGAAACCTGGGAACTTAAGTCGACCTCGCGAGGCAGCACCTCGGAATAGGCGGGCACCAGGAGGACGTCATCGAAGGTGAGAGCTTGCTCAAGGATACGCATGGCGCAGTATAAGCGGGGAGCATGGGGACGGCCAAGGCCGGACCCGAGCGACCGGCGGCCTTTGGCCGCAAATGGCCTAACGGCAAATGGCCGGCTCTGCCGGCAAATGGCCCGGACGGGCAAGCCAGAGCGGGAGCAAGAGTGACCGGCCAACTTCGTTGGCAAATGGCCTAACGGCGAATGGACGCTTTGCCGTCAAATGGCCCCGGACAGGCAAGCCAGAGCTCCTTGATCAAGAGCGACCGGCTCAGCTTCGTTGGCGATGGCTTGCCCGTCTGGGCCATTTGCCGACGAAGTCGGCCTTTCGCCGTGAGGCCGTTTGCCGGCAGAGTCGGCCGGTCGCTCTTGCTCCTGCTCTGGCCTGCCCGTCCGGGCCATTTGCCGGCGAAGTCGGCCATTTGCCGTTAGGCCATTTGCCGGCCAAAGCCGGCCGGTCTGCCTCCTATACTTCGCCCATGGAACCCAAACCCACGTACAGCGCGACCTTAACCAGCAACCCTCCGGATCGCGACATCTACACGCCCGCCCGGCTGAACCAGGAAGCCCGGATGCTGCTGGAGCGGGGGTTTTCCAGCCTGTGGCTGGAGGGCGAGATTTCCAACCTGTCCCGCCCGTCGTCGGGTCACTGGTATTTCTCGCTGAAGGACGCCTCGGCCCAGCTCCGCTGCGCGATGTTCCGGCAGAAGAACCTGCTGACCCGGTTTTCCCCGAAGGACGGAATGCACGTGCTGGCGAGGGGACGGGTCAGTCTGTATGAACCGCGGGGCGACTATCAGTTCATCGTCGACCATCTCGAAGATGCGGGCGAAGGGGCGCTCAAGCGACAGTTTGAACTGCTGAAGGCCCGCCTCGCTGCCGCTGGCCTGTTCGCGCCGGAGCACAAGAAGCCCCTCCCTCGCATGCCCAAGCGCATCGGTGTGATCACCTCCCCAACGGGCGCTGCAATCCGCGACATCCTGAACATATTGCGGCGTCGGTTCCCGGCCATTCCGGTCCTCATCTACCCGGTTCCGGTGCAGGGCGTCGGTGCCGCGGAGGAAATTGCCGCAGCCATCGGGCTGGCGACCGCACGCGCCGAGTGCGATGTACTGATTCTCGCCCGGGGCGGCGGTTCACTTGAAGATCTGTGGGCCTTCAATGAGGAAGTCGTGGCCCGCGCGATTTTCGCATGCCCCCTGCCGATCGTGACCGGCATTGGTCACGAGGTGGATTTCACGATTGCAGATTTCGTCGCGGACGTGCGTGCGCCGACGCCGTCGGGTGCCGCCGAACTCGTGGTGCCCGATCGCGATGAATGGTTGCGGAGCTTCGCAGTCTTCGAGCGTCGACTGCTTACGCAGCTCGGACAGACGCTTGGGCGTAGCCGCGACACTTTCGTCCGGCTGCAGCGTCGGCTGGAGCGGGTGCATCCGGGCATCCGCCTGCGACAGCTGGCGCAGCGGACCGATGAACTGGAACAACGGCTCGTGCGCGCACTCAAACAGCTGGTCAGCGACCATCGCGCCCGCTGGCAGGATCAGGCGGGCCGGTTGCGACAGGCCTCGCCCGCTTTGCGACTCTCGTCCTTGCGCGGCAGGCTCGCGGGCCTTGAGATTCAGCTTGAGGGTCAGGTACGGTCGCAACTGCAACGCCTGTCAGCGCTGGTGGTGGCCGCGGGTCGCACGTTGCACGCGGTGAGTCCGCTGGCAACGCTGGATCGAGGTTACGCAATCGTGCTGGACAGCAGCGGCGGAGTGGTCATGAATGCGGGCGACATCAAACCCGGCGAGCGCATCGCTGCCAGACTCGCGAAGGGCAGCGTCACGGCAATCGTGGAAGGGATCACGCGCGCGGATGCGCAGGACCAGACAGCACCGACCGGATTCAAGGGCTCTTAAATGTTCGGTCTCAAGCAGTTTTTCCCTGTTTCGCTGGCACTTGCTGCCTCTCTGCTGGTCGTCAGCAGTGCACAGGCCGCCGACTTGCCCAAGGAAAGCCGCGTGCCCGGCGGCATCGCCATTCTCGAAGTTCCCGGTGCCGCTGAATCCTTGCCCCGCGTGATGTTCGGCGGTCACCGTGCACCCGTGATCCGCGATGGCGAGAAGTGGCTCGCGCTGGTCGGCATTCCGCTCGCCACGAAAGTCGGCAAGCACTCTGCGGAAGTAGTCGTGGGCAGCGCGAAGCAGATGCTGAGCTTCAACGTCAAATCGAAGCACTACGAAGAACAGCGGCTCACGATCACGAATGACCGGCAGGTGAATCCGAATCCGGACGACCTGAAACGCATCGATGCCGAAAGCAAACGGACTGACGCGGCGCTCACGCGTTACACAGACGACCTCACACCCAGCTTTCGCTTTCTGTCACCGATCGATGGCCGGCGTTCGAGTTCCTTCGGGCTCAGGCGCTTTTTCAACGAGCAGCCCCGCAATCCGCATTCGGGCATGGATATCGCCGCGTCCACCGGCACGCCGATCAAGGCCCCTGACGGCGGCAAGGTCATCGACACCGGCGATTTCTTCTTCAACGGCAACACCGTATTCATCGATCATGGCCGCGGTGTCGTGACGATGTACTGTCACTTGAGTCGCATCGACGTCAAACCCGGCGACCTCGTCGGCGCAGGCGACATCATCGGCCTGGTCGGCGCCACCGGCCGCGTGACCGGCCCGCATCTGCATTTCGGTATCGCCCTCAACCGGGCGATGGTGGATCCGGCACTGTTCCTGCCGGAATAGGTGATGCGGTGAGCGGTGAGCGGTGAGCGGTGAGCGGTGAGCGGTGAGCGGTGAGCGGTGAGCGGTGAGCGGTGAGCGGTTAAAGGCGAGCCGAGCCGGAGAGTGCGTGTCAAGGGTTTCCCCTGTCCGATCACGGATCACCACATCTGACCCATCACGGATCACCGGTCACGGATCACGAGTCCTCATCACGGCGCCGGATTCGGAATCCGCGCGTGAATCGCGTCTATTCCCGCCAGCACCTCGGCGGAAAGCGTCACTTTCACACTATCGATATCCTGTTTGAGCTGCGCCAATGACGTGGCTCCAAGGATGACGCTGGTGACGACGCGACGGCTCACTGCCCATGCAATCGCCATCTGCGCGGGATCGAGTCCGTGCTGCCGGGCCAGCGCCACATACTCATCGGCGGCGGCAAGCGCCTGGGCGCTGTTGTACCGCATGAAGCGATCCCACAGCGTGAGCCTTGCTGTGGCCGGCTTCGCACCGCCGAAATATTTGCCGGTGAGTCGGCCAAAGGCCAGCGGTGAATACCCCAGCAGGCTCACGCGTTCGCGCAGGGCAATCTCCGCGCAGCCGATATCGAACGTCCGGTTCAGCAGACTGTAGGGATTCTGCACGCTGGCGATGCGCGGCAAGCCGCGGGTCTCCGCAACGTGCAGGAACCGCGATAGTCCCCACGGTGTTTCGTTGGAGACGCCGATGTGCCGCACTTTGCCGGCCTTCACGAATCCATCGAGCACCGCGAGGATGTCCTCGATGGGCACCGTGTCTTCTTCATCAAGATGCTCATAGCTCAGGTGACCGAAGAAGTTGGCGCGGCGATCCGGCCAGTGCAGCTGATACAGATCGATCACGTCAGTCTGCAGGCGCTTCAGGCTCGCGTCGAGCGCCGCTTCCAGATTCGCACGCGTGTAGTGATTGTTGCCGTCGCGAATGTGGCTCGAGTTGATCCGGCCGGCGTGGCTCGGACCCACGGCTTTGGTGGCAAGCAGCACCTTCTGGCGGTTACCGGGCTTCTTCAGCCACGTGCCGATGATGGTCTCGGTTGCGCCTTGAGTTTCCCGGCGGGGCGGAGGCGGATAGTGTTCGGCGGTATCGACGAAATTGATGCCGCGCTCGACCGCGTGATCGAGCTGCGCATGGCCGTCCGCTTCGCTGTTCTGCTCGCCAAAAGTCATCGTCCCGAGCATGAGGACGCTGACCTTGAGCTCGGTCAATCCAAGCGACCGGTACTGCATCATCCGATCCTGTCAGTCATCAGACTTCGAGCGTCCGGACAGCAGCCGTCGCAGCGCCCACAGAATGAGCAGCACCAGGAACACAATACCGATGACTCGCAGCATGGGAGACAGTGTACCTAAGGAAGCGTTGATTTACCGATTTGTGCGAGCTGTCAGCGATGCCACCGGTCGCAATACAAGGTACGGATTGGCACCTGACGTTGCAAAATTCCTGTAATTCAGCTGTACCTGAAAGGACTACGTCGGCGTATGGACGTATTCGAGTTTGATCCCGTCCGGATCCGCAAAGAACACCGCGTAGTAGCCGGGAACATAGTGGTCGTAGTGTGCCGGCGGATCGAGGATGACTACTCCCAACTCGCTGAGGCTCGCATACAGCCGGTCAACGGCAGCTACCCCTGGCGCATCGAACGCCAGATGATGCAAGCCCGGTGCATGGCGATTGTGGACCTGCCCTGCCTGGCCCGGTCTCGCGGCCTGCAGTCCCAGCTCGAAGCGTTCGCCCCGCCATAGCGGTCCTTCCGCACAGTCCGCAATGCGCTGAAAACCCACATAGGGCAGCCACGAATCATAGAAGCGCGTCGACCGTTCAAGATCCGTCACGGTGAGATCAAGGTGATGGAGAGAGCCAGAAAGCGGGCGGTGGGCTGCAGGCTTTGGGCTGTAGGCCGAAGATTCCGGACTGTCGCCTGCGGCCTGTAGCCTGTAGCCAGTGCCTGAAAGAAGATGCTGCCGGATTCGTAACAGAAGTGCGTCATCCGTCGTCGCGTCGAAAGGACGAGCCGCACCCCAGTCGTAGCCCCAGGGATGCGCGGTTCGCAACGCTTCGGGTTCCTCTGCAAAGCGCGGGAAAACATGCGCATGCAGCGCGGGTTCCATATTGCCGAACATGGCGTAGTTGATGCGTAGAGCCTGCGTCGCGGCAGACACCGCATCCCCGAGACGGGCCATGTCCGACAGAAACTGGTCCCGATCGACGGGCGACAGCGCATTGAGATGCGGCACCACCGGATCGGGCAGCAGCAGGCAATAACCTGGCAGCACCTGAGGATCGCCCATCACCGCCCACCCGGACGGCAGTCGCGCGATCAGTGTGGGGTCAGTCCCTGCACGACAGGCAGCAACACGGCGATGAATGGCAGTGGGCATGGGACGTAGGAAGCGGACAGGGACTAGCGGACAGCGGACAGTGTGAATTGGAGGCGCGCGAAAGACAAAGACTTCTGGGCATTTCTCAGGAATGTTCAGGAAAGCCAATCTTCACTGTCCGCTGTCCGCTGTCCTCATTCCCCTACATCTTCGCGGCTACTCGCGAAAGATGAAGTACACCGCGCCCATCATGCACAGCGAGGCCCACAGGTAATCGAGCTTGAGGGGCTGGCGCATGTACAGCAGCACAAACGGCACGAACACCGTCAGCGTGATGACCTCCTGCATGATCTTGAGCTGCGGCAGGCTCAACGTGGTAAAGCCGATGCGATTGGCCGGCACCTGCAGCAGGTATTCGAACAGCGCGATACCCCAACTGATCAGCGCGGCGATGTACCAGGGCTTGGCCGACAGCTCCTTGAGATGCGCATACCATGCGAACGTCATGAACACGTTCGAAAGCGTCAGCAGGATGGCAGATTGGGCGATGGCGGGCATGAATCTCGATCCCGGAATGAATGCTACCTGCGAGTCTGCATGGAATCTGCGGCGGTTTCGAGCACAGCTGCGGGTTCCAAGTCCCGGCGATGCGGTGCATGCGGTTGCCACCCGAGCACAGACAGCATGACGAAAAAGCCCACGACATAGGCGAGGACGACGTGCCAACCGGCTTTCAGCCAGGCAACCACGGAGCGGCTCTCCGGAAACTGATTCGCAATCGCGACGCCGGCCGACGAGCCGAACCAGACCATGGAGCCTCCAAATCCCACTGCATAGGCAAGAAAGCCCCAGTCGTAACCCCCCTGCTCCAGGGCCAGTTTCGTCAGCGGAATATTGTCGAAGGCGGCTGAGACGAAGCCGAGGCCAAGTGCCGACTGCCACGACGCATTCGGCAGGTGCTCGACGGGCATCATCGATGCGCACAGGACGAGGGAGATGAGAAACAGGCTGCCGGGGGCCGCAGCGGCCACGACTTTCCAGTCTGGAGGCCTGATCGCCGCAGCCAGAAGAATGGCGATCCACACGGCAACGCCGATGAATGGAAAGTCGCCGATGCGGCCGTCGAATTGCACGTTGCCGATGACGTTGGTTGCAATGGCGGCCAGCAGGATGAACGCCACGATACCGAGGCGCATGCCGTCAACGTGCAGCCCCGCGCGCGGATCGCGGACAATCGGCGACCAGGCTTGCTGCTGCAGCGCTGCTGGAATGCCGAAGACGACCAGGGCCACGACGGCGGCAACGTAGGCATGCAACACATCCAGCGGACGCACGCCGTCGATCCAGATCATCGTGGTCGTCGTGTCGCCGACGACACTGCCTGCACCGCCCGCATTCGCCGCCGCCACGAGGGCCGCGAGGTAGCCGATGTGCACTTTTCCACGGAACACGGACGCCGCGATCTGCCCGCCGATGATGGCTGCTGCGATATTGTCGAGAAAACTGGAGAGCACGAATACCAGCACCAACAGGGCCAAAGGCCCTTTCCAGTCATCAGGCAGGAACCGCGGCAGTATTTCCGGCACGCGGCTCGCCTCGAAGTGCCTGGAGAGAACGGCGAAGCCCATCAGCAACGCAAACAGGTTGGCCAGGATCACCCATTCCGCTGCAAGGTGATGTGCGAGACCAGCGAGTCCGGGGCCGGCGTGAAAGCCGGTAACGATGAGTTTGTAGACGGTAATTGCGGCAAGGCCCGTCAACGCCACTCGAAGGGTGTGCGTCTGGAACAGCGCGACTCCCAGCAACGTCAGCGCGAACAGTGCAAACTCGACGGGGATGCCAAACACTACGGGCGGACCCCCAGGCGCAGACGAGGCCCATGCATTGGTAACGCCCAACCCAATCAGGCCCACGGTCATACAGGCAACCCCCCTGCCAGACCGATTAGAATTGGCTGGCGAGACAGACTGGAGAAGTTTCATGCGGATGACGCGGCTCGGAAGATTTTCAGGACTGCTCTGCGTGGTTGTCGCCAGCGCAATGCTCTCGACGGCCGCCGCACAAGATGACCAGGCCCCACCCTTCAAGACCACATTGCAGCAGATGCTGGCGGAGGGTGCGCATCCTTATATCCTGAATCCCGATCTCTCCCGCGACCGTGCGACGCTGCAGACGTTCTACGAAAGGCACGACTGGCAGCCCGTCTGGTCCGAAAACAATGCACCCACTCCCGCTGCCCTTGCGGTCTTGAGGACGCTGCGGGGAGCCGAACAATACGGGCTGCACAGCAGCGACTATGAAGCGAACCAGATTCTCTATCACCTTATCGACCTCTTTACGACGCCAGACTCGCAAGCGGATCTGTGGGCCCAGTTTGATCTGGCATCTGACAGCCGCAGCGCTGCGCTTCACGACCCAT
This sequence comes from uncultured Pseudomonadota bacterium, assembly GCA_963819685.1. GTDB lineage: Bacteria > Pseudomonadota > Gammaproteobacteria > Steroidobacterales > Steroidobacteraceae > CAIUGU01. The sequence goes on along the minus strand of CAWFXI010000005.1, from coordinate 199,811 downwards.
CTGCATTACGGCAGGATCGAGCCCGAAGTCTGCCGGCTTCGATATCACGGTGGCAGCGGACCGCATTGACCGCTCAGCATACTGGAAGAATTGCGCGGAACCACCGACCCGGCCGGCCGTGTTCGCACGCATCGAACCTCCCTATGATCACTATCGTCTGCTGAAAGCAGCGTTGCCACGCTTCAGGCTGCTCGCACTCGAACCGGGCCTCACCTGACCTGCCCGCATTCGCGGCTCGCTCGGTGAAGCCCGGCGAGACCTACGCCGGCGCGCCGCAATTGCGACGACTGCTGGTCGCATTCGGCGACCTGCCGAAGCGAATGCGGCGCCCGATACCGACTGGCGCTGGATCCTGCCCTGGTCAACGCGTTGAAGCAGTTCCAGGAACTGCATGGGCTGGCCCCGATGGCGCCCTGGGCAAGGAGACGTATCGTCAACTGACCACGCCGCTGATCCCATCGCGTCGAACAGATCGAACTTACGCTCGAACGCTGGCGCTGGCTGCCGAGAGCTCGAGACGCCGCCCATCTTCGTGAATATTCCGCAGTACCGGTTGTTCGCGTTCAACGGCACGGCCGACCGCGAAGCGGACATGCTGCAGATGGATGTCATCGTCGGCAAGGAGTACCCGAACACGCGCACGCCCGTGTTCACCGAGGAGATTCGCTATCTGGTGTTCCGTCCGTACTGGGATGTTCCCTACAGCATCGCCACCAGGAGCTGCTGCCCCAAGATTCGCGCCAACCCCGCCTATCTCGACAGGCAGACATCTGGAAATCGTGCGGGGCGGCGGCGATGACGCCAAACCTGTGCCGCCGACACCCGAAAACCTGGCGGCACTCGCCTCGGGCGCGCTTGCGCCTGCGGCAGCGTCCCGGCGAATGACAACGCACTTGGTCTGGTGAAAATTCATGCTGCCGAACGCGTACAACGTCTACCTGCACTCGACGCCGGCAAACGGCTTGTTCAGCCGGGAATCGCGACGCGCCTTCAGTCACGGCTGCATCCGGGTGAGCGATCCAGTGGCGCTGGCTGGCACATGTATTGAAGAATGAGCCGGGCGACTGGACGCGCGAAAAGACCGTGGCCGCCATGAACGGGAAACAATCGTTGCGTGTGCCCTGACCGCAGCCCATTCGGGTGTTCATTCTCTACGGCACGGCGATGGCGAGCGAAGCCGGCAATGTATTGTTCTTCGACGATGTCTATGGACACGACGCGAATGCTGGCGGCACTGCTTGGCGATTGGCTGGGATGACGCCCTGTCGCCTTCGCTGCTTACCAGTACCTGACTCTGCCCGTATCGACGTGAATGAAATTGGAGCTGTTGTAGAAGCCCACTCCCCCGCGCTGCAACGACATCGCGAGTTGCTGGAGTTTCTTCGTCGAGAAACCGGTGAGGCGGATATCCAGCGCCCTGGCCTGCATGTGCAGGCTCTTCTCTGCGACGCCGCCTGACTTTGCCCTGAGCCGGGCGTTGGTGGCGGGGGAACGGAAACCGGAAATGATCTCGAAGGGACTGTCACGGTCCGCCATCACTTTAAGGTCAAACAGGATGTCGAGCAGGCCCGGATCCATCGCCGCGACTTCGCTGGAACGAAAATCCCGCAGCAGGTAATTGACGCGGGTGAGGCTCATCGGGTCGTACTTGCCGGCCCGGAAATACGTGGCCGTCAGCTGCTCGCCGGTGTGGGTGTGTACAAATGACACGCTGCGCTGTTCGAGTCCGGACGCCAGCGATACGACAGGCGTGGCCAGCAAAGGCGCGGCCAGCGCGGTGGTCAGGAAGGTCCGCCGGCTGACGGCGGGAGGGGTCTCATTCATCGCAGGTCTCGCTGATGAGGCTGGCCGGCGGCACGTGGCAGCCGATCTGTAGTCGGGTTATAAACGGTCCCGCAAGTCGCAGGCAAGGGGAAATCCCTGAATCTGCGAGTCGGAACAGTTATCAGAGCGGAGCGCGTGATGGAACTACCTGCCCGGACGCTCGCGGAATTTCATGCTCCCTGGGCAAAGCTGTTGCGCATGAGCAGTGGCCTGACGACAGCCTTGCTGCTTGTCGTCGCAGGAGTCCTGGTTGCGACGCTGTCCAGGTATGGGCTGCTGATCAGCCTGTCGGCAGCAGCCCTTCCGCTGGCGATTCTGGGGTGTAGCGCTCTTTCAATCGTGCGCGGCTACGTGCTCACCGAGTCCGCCGTCCTCGTGCTGCGCCCGGGCTGGACCACGGAACTACCGCTTGCCGGGTTGCAGTCCGTGGCGGGCAATGCAGAAGCCTTGCGCGCCTCGATCCGGCTGTTCGGCAATGGGGGCTTGTTCGTGGTAGCGGGCCTGTTCTGGAATCGTCGGCTGGGACGTTTTCGCGCCTTTGCGACGGATCCGTCCCGTGCCGTGATCCTGACGTACCCCACGCGCAAGGTCGTGATCACGCCGCACGATCCGCAGCAGTTCATCTACAAGGTCAGAACGCTGCTCGCCACAAAAGACTTCCCGGGCTGAGCCGTCAGCGCGATCAGGCGTGCTAGGGCCGTTTCGCGGCAACTGCTTCCCTGATCATCGCCAGCTTGTCCTTGATCACTGCGGCGTTCTGGCTGCCCATGCGCAGCAAGGTTTTCTGACCCGACGACAGGGCTTCGAGGGCGGGATCGTTGTAGATGTACATGACGCTGGGTCGCGATAACTCTATGGCTCCCGACAGGTCCGGCGTGGCCAGCAGATGGTCGATGACCTCGATGAGCCGGTCATTGAAATACTGCGATGGATAGCCGAGCGCCTCGTAGGCTTCCTGGAACAACGGATAGAACCGCAGGTAAACGCCCGCGACTGCCTGTGCGTCAGCAGCCTGCACGACCTTGATGAACGGTGCGTAGCGCGCTGCATTGGTCGAGCTGAACGTGAACGATTCACCCACGGCAGTCGCGCCGAGTTCCCCAGGCGTTGGCGCAATGGGGCGCAGCTGCACGGCGAGCTTCTTGCGCGGCAGGTTGTCGATGGTCACCACGATGTGGCGAATCAGGTCCTTCGGGATCAGAAATTGCATCACCGCCTGTTGCCCGATGACCCCAGCCAGCGCGTTGGTCAGCGAGGGATCACTCGCGTCGAGCGTCGGCAATGATTTGTCACTGGCGCCCTCCGGCACGGGGTTGCGGATGCCCGGAGCCTCTGCCACAGGGGCTGGAGCGACTTCGGGTTCTGGTTCCGGGACAGCGGGTTCCTGGCCGAAATACCACCACGCGCCGAGACCGAGCAGGACGACGGCTATGCCGGCAGCGATGACAGGTCTATTCATAACGATGTCCTCGGGCGGTGTCCTTGGGGGATGTCCTCAAGAATAGCAGGGTAACCCGACGATGCGGCAAACCGGGCCAATCCGGCCATGCTCGTCGTCCTTGCAGCGCGACAAACGGCAGGCCAATGAATTATCGTGCCTCTCCTGCTGATTGCCGGGATCAAGCGTGTGCTCAAGAAACTGATCAAGGATCCGCTGCTGCATTTCCTCACTGTCGGCGCTGCCATTTTTGCCGTGTCGTACTGGCTCAACCCTCCCGAGACCGACACCGTCGGGCAAATCACCGTGTCCGCTGCCGACGTGGCGAAGATGCGGAATACGATCGCCCTCGTGCAGGGCCGACCCGCAACGGATGAGGAAGTGAATGCGCTGATCGAGGTCCGCATCCGCGAGGAAGTGATGGTTCGCGAAGCACTGGCAGCGGGCCTCGATCGCGACGACACGGTGGTGCGCAACCGGCTGATCGAGAAGATGCGGTTCCTGACCGAGAACGTCGCCGAGCCGCCCCCGCCCACCGACGCCGAACTGGAAGCATATTTTGCGGCCCAGGCCGACCGCTTCCGCATTCCCGCGCTGGTCACGTTCGAACAGGTGTTTTTTGCCACGGAGCGGCGTGGTGAACGCACGCGGGCGGATGCAGCGGCTGCGCTGTCGGGATTGCGCACAACGTCGCGACACCCTTGCTCCCGCAACCCTGGCCAAACTCGGCGATCCGTTGCCTTTGTGGAATCGCTACGAAGGCATGACGATGCGCGACGTGGCCCTGGCGTTTGGTGACGAGTTCGCTGCCGGACTGACGCCGCTCGAACCGGGCAGCTGGCAGGGTCCGATCCCGTCGCGCTTTGGCTGGCATCTGGTACGCGTGGTCGAGCGCGCGCCCGAACGGCAGCCGGCGCTCGCTGAAATCCGCGATGCGGTGCAAATGGCCTGGCTCAATGAAAAGCGCCAGGACGACAATGACGCGCGCTACCGCGAAATGCGCCAACGTTACAACGTCGTGGTGGAAGCGGCCGGAGCCGGGCCGACCGAATCCGGATCAGGCCCCACCAGCGTAGCACCGGCGCAGAATTGACTATGGTGCTGCCCTGCCCCTGGCGTGGCTGGCTTCGCGCCATCACAGCGGTGGCCATCAGCCTGTGGGGTGCTCAACCCTTTGCGCATGAACTCACGCCAGGTTATCTCGGGCTGACCGAGTCCACGCCCAACACGTTTGAAGTCCAGTGGAAACTGTCCACGACAGGCAATCTGCAAAAGGCGTTGCGGCCGCAGATGCCTGAGTCCTGTATATCAGGCGAGCTCCGTCAGTACGTCATCGGCGACGGTGAAATCCAGCGGTGGCGTCTGCAGTGTCCCGCAGGGCTGCAGAACGCAACGATCGGCATTGCCGGTCTCGCGACGACGGCCACCGATGTGCTGCTGCGCGTCGACTATCTCGACGGCACCTCGCTGACACGACGTCTCGATGCGAACACTGATTCCATCGTCGTGCCACAACAGGCGGGCTGGGTGGATGTCAGCGCCAGCTACCTTGTGCTCGGCATTGAACACATCCTGAGCGGGATCGACCACCTGCTGTTCGTGCTGGCGCTGCTGCTGATCGTCAACGGCATGAAACGCCTGGTCTTCACGATTACCGCGTTTACGCTCGCGCACAGCATTACGCTCGGAGCTGCGACGCTGGGCTTCGTGAAAGTGCATGGGGCGCCCGTCGAAGCCGTCATCGCGCTCAGCATCCTGTTCCTGGCATCGGAACTTGCGCGTCGCCCGGTCGATGGATCGCAAATCGATGCGGATCTACTGAACCGCTATCCGTGGATCGTCGCGTTCTCGTTTGGCCTGCTGCACGGCTTCGGCTTTGCAGGCGCCCTCGCCGGCGTCGGCCTGCCTGAGCGGGCAATCCCGCTGGCGCTGCTGTTCTTCAACATCGGCGTCGAAGTCGGCCAGCTGCTCTTTATCGCAGTGGCCCTGGTGGTGGGACGCCTGATCGTGCGCGCCTCACTGCCCGTCCCCACCGCATGGCCCCGAATCGCGGCCTACGGCATCGGCTCGCTGGCAGCGTTCTGGGTCGTGCAACGCACGATCAGCGCGTTCTAAATGATGATGCAAAAGTCTGTCCCAGCCTTTTGCATCAGGAGCCAGCGAAAAGCGTGGTTTTCACTGGCTCCCGAATCCAAAGAGCCGGAACCCGCAAATTCGTCGAGCCTTCCTGGCTAGCAGTTCAGGAAGCTAAGTAGAGCTTGCGGCGCCCTGCTGGCTTCAATTCGGCGCGATCGTGAATTTGCCGAACGCGATACCCAGGTCCCATCCGCGCCCGGTACCGCTCAACGCCAGCGACACTTCGCCTTTGGTCAGCACTTCACCCTTTGCGGACTTGACTGCCCCGGCATGCGCCTCGGCTGAAGCGTAGGAACCCATCAGTTCGTCGATCCCCTTCACTGCGGAGAATTCGCCGATGCCATTATCGATACTCGATTTGCCTACGGTGAGCCCGCCGCCTTCGGAGGTCAGCTTGACGCCTCTCGATTCACCATTGGAGCAGGTTACAGTGCCCGTTCCCGAGTAGATCTTGTAGAGCACGGACCATCCGGACATGCTGAACTTGAGATTGCACTTGACGGTCGCGTCTGCCGCGCTCGCTGGTGAAGTCGTGGCGACTGCAATTGCCGTTGTCACGAGGGCCGTAGCCCAGAAGCCCGCCGTTCTCTGCCCGATTCGCATACGTCATCCCCATAGAGGGCTATCGCCCGATGTTCCCAAGTGTACCTTTACTCGGGGGTCATGGAGTACGGGGTGCGCTGTCAGACGTGGCTGACAGACTCATTTCGAAAACTGGTCTGGCTGTCGCCAAATCGCTACGCTAGCAACCTGATTCTCCTGATCGCACAGCAACGCCCGGAACTGCCACCTCCATGACGCATTCGTCCACAGCCGCCCAGGCGTCGTCCAGCTCTGAAAATCCGCTACTCGATGCCTGGGAGGGTCCCTATGGAGGAGTCCCTCCGTTTGATCGCGTCGCAGTCGCTCACCTGAAGCCCGCGCTGGCAGCAGGCATGGCTGCCCAGCTTGAGGAGATCGAGCAGATCGCTCGCGATGTCACCGCGCCGACGTTTGCAAACACGATTGCGGCGATGGAACGCACCGGTCGACTGCTTGAACGCGTCAGCGCCGTCTATGGCATCCATACCTCGACGCTGAACAGCGAGGCAGTGCAGGCCATCGAACGCGAGATGGCACCGCGTCTGGCGGCCTTCAGTGACGAAATCACGCAAAACGCAGCGTTGTTCCACCGCATCGCTGCCGTATACGAGTCACGCGAACGGTCGGGACTTGACCCGGAACAGCAGCGCCTGGTGTGGCTCTACTACACGGACTTCGTCCGTGCCGGGGCGCAGCTGGAACCCGCGGCCAAGCAGCGGCTCTCGGCCATCAACCAGCAACTGGCCAGCCTGTTCACGCAATTCAGCCAGAATATCCTTGCGGATGAGGACGAGCAGGTCTTGCTGCTCGATGACCCGGCAGCGCTCGACGGCCTGCCGGAATCCGTGCGCACAGGGGCTCAGGTGGAAGCGGAAAGGCGCGGTCATGCCGGCCGCTGGGCCATCAGCAATACGCGCTCGAGCGTTGAACCCTTCCTGACATTTGCCACCCGCCGCGATCTGCGCGAGCGGGTCTGGCGAACGTTCGTCAGTCGTGGCGACGGCGGCGTTCACGACAACAAGCCACTGATCACCGAGATTCTTGAGCTGCGCGCCGAGCGGGCCAGTCTGCTTGGGTTCAGGACCCATGCCCACTGGCGCCTGGACAACCAGATGGCGAAGACTCCCGAACGCGCACTGGAGTTGATGCTGGGGTTGTGGAAGCCGGCCGTCGCTCGCGTGCGTGAGGAAGTGACGGACATGCAGGCCCTCGCGGACAGTGCCGGGCATGGCATCACCATTGAACCCTGGGACTATCGCTTCTATGCGGAGCAGGTCCGGAAGCTGAAGTTCGATCTCGACACGGCCCAGGTCAAGCCTTACCTGCAACTCGAAAAGTTGCGTGAAGCGCTGTTCTTCGTTGCGCACGAACTGTTCGGCATGCGCTTTGTGCCCGTCGATGCGGCCAGAGTGCCGGTCTGCCACCCGGACGTGCGCGTGTGGGAAGTGACCGACGCTACGGGCGCACACATCGGGCTGTGGTACTTCGATCCCTACGCCCGCCAGGGCAAGGTTTCCGGGGCCTGGATGAGCGAGTACCGCAGGCAGCATCGATTCGATGGCAAAGTCACGACAATCGTCTCCAACAATGCCAACTTCGTAAAGGGCCGTCCCGGGGAACCGTTGCTCGTCAGCTGGGATGATGCGGTGACGCTGTTCCATGAATTTGGCCATGCCCTGCACGGCTTGTCGTCTGCGGTGAACTATCCGTCGCTGGCCGGCACGGCCGTGGCCCGCGACTACGTTGAATTCCCTTCGCAGCTGCTCGAGCACTGGCTGGCCACTCCCGAAGTGCTCAGCCGCTTCGCCGTGCACTTCGAAACCGGGGCACCCATTCCGGAAGAACTCGTCCAGAAAATCGCGCGCGCCAGGAACTTCAACCAGGGCTTCGCTACGGTTGAATACCTGTCGAGTGCGCTGGTCGATATGCAGCTGCATCTGGCGGGCGACACTCCCGTCGATCCTGCGAGCTTCGAGCGCGAGACGCTGTTGAAGCTTGCAATGCCGCGTGAAATTGTCATGCGCCACCGTACGCCGCAGTTCAATCACGTCTTTTCAGGCGACGGCTACTCGGCGGGGTACTACAGCTACCTGTGGGCAGACACGCTGACGGCGGATGCCTGGGAAGCCTTCACTGAAGGCCAGGGACCGTGGGACCGCGAGGTCGCGGGCCGTCTCAAGGAGCAGGTGTTCACCCGCGGCAATACACTGGATCCGGCACTCGCCTACCGCGCCTTCCGCGGCCGTGATCCGGGGGTTGCGGCGTTGATGCGCAAGCGCGGCTTTCCCGCCACTTAAGTTGGAGGTTGCAGCGCCTTCAGGTCATCGGCAAGTTCGATGAGCTTGGCTGACAGCGTCGTGCGCTGCTTTGGCGTCAACGTTGCGTCGAGCCTGGATGATGAGATCCGTGAACTGCTGGCGCTGGGCTGCCGCAGGCCGCGCGATGCGCAGTCAGTGTGGCTCTGTTCGCGGTTCACGCAGCAGCGATTCAACGCTCGCCTTGCCCTCGGGCCCCTTTGCGAGCGCAGCCCGCAGGTCACTGCGCCAGGCTTCCTGGCTGGCAAACCATTCTTCGTCTTCGCCCAGCAGACCGGCCTGATTCATGTCAGTGATGGCGCGTTCGATCAGGGCCTTTTGCTCGACTGTCGCGGTGCCCGTCCAGCGCTCGAGCGAGCGGGTCATTGAGCGGATGCGGCGCTTCTGGCGAACGGCAGGTGTGCGCTCGCTTTCTTCCTCCAGCTCCTCGCGATTGCGTTCCTCGAGGTTGCTGAGCAGCTCATCGACCTGGGTGGAATCCAGCGTCATCAGCAGTGCAGCTGCTTCGGGTGCAACCTGCGCTGCCAGCTCCTGCATGAAGCCTTCCGCCTGTTTCACGGTTTCAGGAAAGCGCGCGGGATCGGGACCCAGGACAACCTTGTCCGCCAGGTCGCGCAGGAATCCCTCATACCGGCTGAGCTCGGTGTCTCGATGCCACGCGAGGGTGCGGCCCAGCCAGTCGCGCAGCGCTGCTTGCTGGGTGTCGTCGAGCGTCACCAGACTGCCGATGTACCAGCGGGCCACCGTATCCAGCCGGTTGTAGATCAGGCTGCTGGTGCAGGCGGCTATCGACAGCACGACCGCGAGCACGGTTAAGACCTGCAGTCGTCGCATCGGGAGAACTTTCATGAACATGCCTGATTCCCCCTGACCATTAACAGGTTGATGCAAAAGTCTGTCCTTGCCTTTTGCATCTGGATCCAGCGAAAAGCGCGGTTTTCACTGGCTCCCGAAATCAATGAGTTAGGACTCATCGATTTCGCTTAAGTCTCCGTGACTCGGATTAACAGGGTGCTGCAAATGGTTTTGCATCACCCTGTGGTCCTCGTCTACCCTGGCTTTGGACTCAGGTCCTGGAGAGCTGGTTCAACCGCCGACAGGGATTGTCTGCCTGCGCGTCGCAGGTCGCAATGTCAGTTCTGGAGTCCGGCCATGCGCAACAGCGCGTCGCATGCGTTTTCAGCTCCATCTGTCGCACGGATCGATGCCTGGGCCTGCTCGGCACGGGATCGAAAAAGTGGTTGCTGCAGCAGCTCTGCGAGCCGGCTCGTCACCAGCGGCACCCGGTATGCGCCACGGCCGATGGTCCGCCCCACCCCCAGACGTTCCAGCCTTCGTGCGTTGTCGGGCTGATCGAACGCATGCGGGACCAGCAGCATCGGCTTGCCGGCAGCCAGCGCCTGGCCGCACGTACCGATACCACACTGATGGACGACAACCGACGCCGCGGGAAATACGATGGAGAACGGTGCATATGAGACTGCGAGCATGCCCGCCGGCAGGGGGCCGAGTCTGTTGCGTTCGTCCCTGCCGACGGTGAGCAGCGCGCGTTGCCCGAGACGCTCGGCCGCTTCCATGCTCACGGAGAAGAAATCCCTGGCGTCATACACAGCCGCCGAGCCCCGCGTAAAGACGATGGGTGGTGCGCCGTGCTCCAGGAACTCGAGGATCTCCCCTGCAGCGGCGAGGTCTGTCGTGTCATGAAAGGGAAATCCGGTCTGTACGGTGCCGGGCGGCCAATCAGGCTGCGGCAGTCCCATCTCGGCGGAGAAAAGTGCGAGCGTGCCGAATGGCGAGAACTGTCCGGCAAAGACGGGATTTTCGGTGGTGGATTCAAGACCGATCTCGGCGCGCAGCCGATGCCACGGTTCAGCCCAGTCGCGCGCCACCCAACGAATCACGGCATTCAGGCCTCCATAGAACCGGGGCCCGAGGAAGCCGAGGCTCGAGAGCCACGGTACGGGCGCCAGAACCGGAGGGTCGTATCGCGAGAAGAAAACCATTGGCTGCAGGGCCGTCGACACCCACGGGATGCCGAGCTTTTCGGCCACGAGTCGTGCGGCATAGGTGAGCGGATGGGTGACGACGACCGACGCATCCGCGCAAACAGCCAGCAATTCCAGGTAGGCCGAGCGCAAGTGCGGCATGACGACTTCACGCGTCAGGCGCTCGGGGCCCCTCCGCTCGTCCAGCAGATAGGCGATTCGCTCGGGGTTACTGTCGAAGTCCGCAACGTCGGGGCTGACGGCGTAAAAGCCGAGCTGTTCGGCGATCACCATGTCGCGATAGCGCTCGCTGGTCGCGAGCGTCACCCGGTAGCCACGCTTTGCGAGGGCTCTGCCGATGGCGAGATACGGGTGCAGATCCCCCAATGATCCGAAAGTCGTCAGGACAACGTGCTTGCTCATCGGATCTGACAATCTGCATCCAGCCTCTGCGCGGGACATGGATTACGGATAATTGCACGAACGCAGCAGAAATGCTGCCGGTGCCTTTGCCCCCAAGGCATTAGTCTCGGGTGCATGACGCATTCCTTTGCCGGCCGGTATGCGCGTCTGATTCCAGCTGCACTGCGCGCAGTCATACCTTCTTGATGGTGGCGAGCTGAGCATGACCAAACGCCGCCAGACCCTCATACCGGTCGATCAAATCGGCCGCTCAATTCTCGTTCTGCGTGGCCGCCGGGTTCTGCTCGACAGCGACCTCGCCCGGATATACGGCGTCGAGACTCGCGTCCTCAACCAGGCCGTCAAACGCAACATGGAGCGATTTCCGGTGGATTTCCGTTTCCATCTCACCACCGCGGAGGCTGCCGCTCTAAGATCACAAATTGTGATCTTAGAGCCGGGCAGGGGGAAATTCGTCAAGTTCCTCCCCTACGCATTCACCGAGCACGGGGCAATCATGGCCGCCGCTGTTGTCAACAGCCCGCAAGCTGTCGAGATGAGTATCTACGTTGTGCGTGCCTTCGTGCAGCTCCGCGAGTTATTGAGCTCGAACAAGGAACTGTCCACGCGCCTTGACCGGCTCGAAGCCCGCATCGAGAAGAAACTCGCGAATCACGATCAGGCCATCGCTGCCATGCTCTCTGCAATCCGCGAGTTGATGAATCCCCCTGTGCCTAAACGCCGCGGTATCGGCTTTACTGCCGATTTCAGCAAGCCGAAGTAATCGCGCCGCCATTCACCGGCACTCGAAACTCGACGCCGACTTTTCGTCTCCGCCGCGATAGCGAGCCACAGCAGGCCACGGGCACAGCGGCCGCGAAACTCCAGGCATTTCAGTGGTGCCATGCGCATCGATGCGTGCGGGAGCCTCACCCTTTTCCACCCAGCGCTCGATGGCGCCGAGTCCATCGAACGCGTCGGTCGCAGGTCCGCCGGTGCAGTGATTCATGCCGGGGACCTGGAACAGTCGCGCAAAGTCACTTGCCTTGGCGCCATGCTTTGCCTGCAGCCGCTGCATGTAGTCCATCGATTCCGCCGCGGAGAAGATCGGATCGGCGAGGCCATGGATCATCAGCAGCTTGCCGCCATGTTTGCGAAAGCCTGCGAGATCCACGTCGTTGCCGGTGTTGTAGACCGCAGCAAATGCCTTGAGTCGCGCAGGATCGCGGTCGAAGTTGAAGTTCAGGACAGTCAGTGAAGGATCGGCGGGCGTTGCGAACTCATAGCCGATCGCCCCGGAGATCAGCGTGTTGTGACGGGAATTCGGGACGCCGGTGGCCGAGGTACCCAGCGTCCAGTTACGCCAGTCGCGACCTGCGATTCCCGGATCCCAGGGCCAACGAAAATACAGCTCTTCCCCTGCGTTATTGCGCGGGCCGGCCATTGCCAGCCTGAGCGCATCCACCTGCAACTCGTTGAGGCAGGCCGTGGTCTGACCCGCCGCACACCGCAGAGCAGCGGGATCGATGCGGCAATTGCCTGCGTCCTGAACGAGCCCGTCCTTGAGCCCGTCGAGCGCATCGCACTTCTCGAGCACGTGCGCGGCGACAGTTTTGAGATCCGCGTCCGAGAATGCCTGCGCCAGGATCCGCTGGCCATCTGCGCCCACCGGAGCGGCCGTCATGAAGCGCTGCGTGGTCCACGCCGCAGCGATGCTGGCTCCTTCTGCCACCCTCATGGCGGGTGCGACGGCGATGATGCCGTCGAAGTAGTCCGGAAACCGCTGCGAAAACATCATGCCCTGACGGCCCCCGCCCGAGCAGCCGATGAAGTAACTTCTGTCGGGCTGGTTGCCGTAGTAGGCGGCGATGAGGGCCTTGGCGGTACTCGCGGTGCGCTCATGCGCCCGCCATGCATGATCGATGCGCGCCTCGGCGTCGAGTCCGAACAGCGCATCGGTTCCCTGGTGACCCGCGTCGGTCGACACCGCCGCGTAGCCCCTCTGCAGCGCATTGTCCACCGAACCCAGCGCACCGGTATTGCGACCGAGTGCGGGAGCGACGAAACCGTCGTTGCCGCCACCACCCTGATACAGCAGGCGGTCGCTCCATGCGCTCGGCAATCGCAGCTCGAACCCGGTGTAGTAAGGTTTGCCGTCGGTGCCTGTGCGCTCATCGATGCGACCGCGAACGATGCAGTGCTCGGGGAGCGGATCGCCCACCTCACCCGTAAGATCGCGCGCACGCTGCGTCCCAGCCGGCACCCACAGCGCCTCCGTGATGCGTACTCGTGGCAAGCTGGTGCTCGTCAAGGCGGTGCAACTTGCAGCGGTCACAACGGCTGCCGCCGGAGCATGCGCAGGCTCGACTTGTCCCGTGCAACCGGCCAGCAGCGAAGCGCCGAGTAGCCCGAAGGTGAACTGGATCGACTGGCTGGTCATGGTCTTGTTCCCGTGTTGCTCAAGGACGCTTGCAGCTGAAGCTGCTGGCGCGTTCGATGTCACCCTTGCCGTCGTAGGTCGCGACTTGCGGATACGGACACAGGGGTCGCGTGCGATCGGGAGCCCAGCCTGCAGGCAACTCGGCATTCACGCCGCCGGGATTGCCCGCACCTCGGGCCGTTGCAACGACGCTATCCGGCGCCTGGCCCTTCTCTACCCAGTCCACGAGGGCGGAGAGCATGTCGAATTGATCCGTCGCCGGACCTCGACTGCAATGATTCATGCCCGGGATCTCGAAGTAGCGCGCGAAACCCGACGCGTCGCCGCCGCTCGACTTGCGCAGGCCGTCGTACCACGCAGCGGTATCGTTGGAGGAGAAGATGGGATCACTGGTACCGTGATACACCATCAGTTTGCCGCCGCTGCGCTTCAGGGCCGACAACCGGGTTGGCTCGGGGGGTGTCATGAAGGACATCGACGCTTCGTTATAAGGCGCAGCCGTGGCGAAGATCTTGCCGGCATCCCGATCGACGTTGAAACCCATCGCGAACGCCCTGGTGTCCTGCAGCACTGCCTTGTCAGCAGGCGGTGTCTGGAAGATGAAAGCCATCGCTGGGGGATCGCGGTTCGTCACCGACGCCACGAACTTCCATCCTGCCCAGTCAGTCCCGGTGATTCCCGCATCGAAGGGGAACGAAGCATAGAGCTGGCGGCCAGCACTGTTGCGCACCCCCCTGAACAGCGTCGCAACGACTTCCTTCTGTTCCGTCGTCAGGCATGTGCCGTCACGGTTGCCGGTGCACGTCGCCACATCACGCTTGAGGTCAAAGACGCGCTGACAGCGAGCCGTGGACTGGATGAGTCCATCTTGCGCGCCATCCAGCGCGTCGCACTTCTCCAGCACTTTCGTGGCGACCGTCTGCCGCTCGGCAAGTGTGAATCCGGTCGACAGATCCTCTGATGTGGCAACGCGCGAATACTGCTGCACGCCCACCAGTTGCGCGAGTGCCGCCTGCGGCAGATTGAAACCCGGATCCCCGGCCAGAAAGCCATCGTACTGGTCCGCGTAACGCGCCGCGGCGACCAGCACGTGACGGCCGCCGTTGGAACACCCACCGATGTAGGAGCGATCGGGGAGCTTGGCGTACGCTTCCCGGATCAGGGCTTTTGCCATCGGCGTGAGCGTGCCCACTGCCTGATAGCCGTAGTCGAGCCGGGCCTGCGGGTCGAGACCGAACAACGGATTCTGATTACCTGCGTGGCCGGCATCGGAACTCAGGACCGCAAAGCCCTGGGCGAGCGCATGCGTCTGCGCACCTCCGCCACTGACCGCCCCGACTGCCGGCAGCCACCGCGCCATCGATACCGCCGTTGCCCTGATACAGGAAGCGGCCATTCCAGTCGGCCGGCAATCGCATCTCGAAACCGATGGCGTAGGTCTGGCCATCCACGGAGCTGACGCGTTCATTCATTTTGCCGGTGACCACGCAGTGGGCTCGCAACCGGCTTGCCGGCAACCGACAACGCTCCCGCAGGGACGACTGTGGCTGATTGCAGCGTCGTGCCTGTAAAGGCAAAGCGCGTGACGAGTTCGGAGCAGGCCTTGATCATCGCCGGCTGCGCCAGTGTCGTCGCAGGCGATGCGGTCTGTTGCGAAGGCGTCGTGCACCCTGCGGCTACCAGTAGCGTCGCCAGCGTCGAAGTACCACCCAGTATCTGCTTTCCTGACATCGACTTTCTCCCCCAGTAGTTTTTATGCAGACGTGCGCTTAAGGCGCCAGTTTCAAGGCGCGAATCGCGTTCTCCTTGAGGATCAGGTCATGCACTTCGGGCTTGAAGCCCGCGTCCCTGAAATCGCTGATCCAGCGGTCGGGCGTGATCAGCGGGAAATCGGAGCCGAACAGCATCTTGGACTTCAGCTGCTTGTTGGCATAGCTGACAAGCTGCGGCGGAAAGTACTTCGGCGACCAGCCCGACAGATCGATGTACACATTCGGCTTGTGCAGACATACCGACAACGCTTCGTCCTGCCACGGCCACGACGGATGCGCGATGATGATCGTGAGCCCCGGGAAATCGGCGGCCACATCGTCGAGATGCATCGGGTTCGAGTACTTGAGCCGCAGGCCACCGCCGCCTGGCATGCCCGTTCCCATGCCCGAATGACCGCTGTGAAACAGCGCGGGCAGGCCGGCTTCGGCGATGGCTTCGTAAAACGGATAGGCCATCCGGTCGTTGGGGAAGAACCCCTGCATCGTTGGATGGAACTTGAAGCCGCGAATGCCGTGCTCGCTGATCAGCCGGCGCACTTCGCGCACGCCCATCTTCCCCTTGTGGGGATCGACGCTGCCGAAGGCGATCATGATGTCGGGATTCGCGGCGGCGGCCTCAGCAACCTCATCGTTGGGAATGCGGCGGACGCCCGTCTGGAATTCGGAATCCACCGGAAACATGACGAGGCCGATCTTGCGTTCGCGATAGTAGGCGATGGTCTCGGCAATCGTCGGACGCTTGCCCGCCTTGAAATACTGGCTGGCCGCGTCCTCGAAAGGCTTGCCGTATTCGTCTGCCGGCTCGCGGCACGACACCTCGGCATGCGTGTGAACGTCGATGGCGACCAGGTCTGCAATGTTCATGACGGATTCTCGCTTGAGTGTTGAGCCGCATCCCACTGCGCGAGCGTCTTGCCTTCGCTCACCAGGCGCTCCAGCAGCGGCGCAGGCTGCCAGTGCATCGGGCCGAAGCGATCGCGGTACTTGTGAATGCCTGCGAGCAATGCCTTCAGGCCGATCGTGTCGGCATGGAACATCGGACCGCCCCGATAGCGCGGAAAGCCATAACCCGAAGTCCAGACCACGTCGATGTCGCTTGAGCGCAGCGCGACCCCTTCTTCCAGAATCCTGAAGCCCTCGTTGAGCAGCGGATACAGACAGCGCTCGACGATCTCTTCGTTCGTGTGCGCGCAGGGCTCTATCCCAAGCTGCTCGGCCTTCGCGCGAATAATGGCGATGGCTTCCGGGTCGTCAAGGCGAGCGCGATTACCGGGCTCATACCGGTAGTAGCCCTTGCCATTCTTCTGTCCCATGCGCCCCGCTGCATGCAGTGCGAAATCCGCCTGGTAGTACGCGGGATCGGGCGGATAGCGGTCGGCATTGGCTTTGTGAATGTTGACGCCCACGTCGACGCCGGCCATGTCGAAAACGGCCAGGATGCCCATCGCCATGCCGAAGCCTTCCAGCGCCCCGTCCACTTCGCGTGGGGTCGCCCCTTCCAGCACCATGCGTTCGGCTTCGCGAGCGTAACCCTCCATCATGCGATTGCCAATGAACCCATAGCAGACCCTCGCGAGCACGGGAGTCTTGCGCAGTGGCTTGGCGAGATCGAGCACGGTGCGGATGACCTGCGGAGCCGTCTTGTTCGTCCGGACGACTTCGAGCAGAGGCATGACGTTGGCCGGCGAGAAAAAATGCATGCCGATGACGTTCTCGGGATGCCGCGCGGCAGTGGCGATCTGATCGATATCGAGCGTCGACGTGTTGGTCGCCAGGATTGCGTCTTTCTTCACCACTTTTTCGAGCTTCGCCAGAATGCTCTGCTTCAACTCCATGCTCTCGAAGACGGCCTCGATGATGACATCCGCATTGCCGAGGTCGGCATAGTCAAGCGTACCGGCAATGAGGCCCATGCGTTGCGCCTTGTCTTCAGGCGTGATCCGGCCGCGCTTGACCATGGAATCGTACGTCTGGCCGATGACCTTCAGGCCGCGCTCCAATGCTTCGGCGCTCGCGTCCACGACCGTCACCGGAATCCCGGCATTGGCGAAACAGATGGCAATGCCGCCACCCATCGTGCCCGACCCGATGACGCCCGCCTGCTTGACCGGCAAAGCGCGCACGTCCGCCGGAATCCCCGGCACCCTGCGAGTAGCGCGTTCTGCAAAGAAGACGTGCACGGCGCCGCGCGATTCCACCGTCAGCTTGGCGCGATTCACCAGCTCCGTTTCATACTCGAGACCTGCCGCGAATGGCAGTCGCGTCGAAGCCGTGATGGCCTCGATGGCGGTCAATGGCGCCTCGCGATTGGGGTATTGGGTAGACGCCAGCTTGCGGAAGCGCTCGATGATGTCGGGCGTTGCGGTGGCTGGATCGACGGTGAGCGACCCGGTGCGCCTCGGCCCTTTGCCGCTGCCGACAAGCGACTGCAGATACGCGATTGCTCCCGCCTGCAAATCGCCTTCGATCACGGCATCCAGGAACCCTGCCTGCAATGCGGCTGTGGTATCGACCGGCTTGGCACCGAGCACCAGGTCGAGCGTCTTTTCGACACCGATCAGGCGCGGCATCCGTTGCGTTCCACCTGCGCCCGGAATGATGCCGAGCGTCACTTCCGGGAGGCCGAAGCGCGTGCCCGGCGCGGCAACCCGATAGTGGCAGGCCAGCGCAATCTCGAGGCCACCGCCCATGACCGTACCATGCATCGCAACGACGACCGGTACGGCAAGGGCTTCGAAACGCGCGAACAACGCCCGGTATTCGGCTTCTTTCGGCGGACCGGAAAACTCACCGATATCCGCCCCTGAGAAGAACGTGCTGCCTTCACAGCGTAGCAACAGGCCCTTCAGCCCCTTGCGGCGTTCAATGGTATCCATCGCGGCATTCAATCCATCCCGCACCCCGGCATCGATGGTATTCACCGGAGGATTCGCGACGGTGATGACGGCGAGTTCGCCCGTCTGACCTGCATCGCTGACAGTAACGATTTCCTGAGACATGAGAGTCACCTTCCTATTCAGCAATCAGGTTCAGCAGACGCAACAGTTGATCGCGCCCGCCCGCACCCAGTTTTCGTGTGATGGCAGCTTCGACATTGCGGTGCGCATCGGTGGCCTTGCGCAACAGCCGACGCCCTTCCGTCGTCAGCACCAGCGCGTTCGAGCGGCGATCTTCGGCGACCGCCTGTCTTTCGACCACGCGGCGTTCCTCCAGAGCATTGATCAGTGTGACCAGGTTGGCGCGCTGGATGCCGAGCGCTACGCAGACCTCGGCCTGCGTAATGCCTGGATTGCGCTCGATCAGCGTCAGTACGCCCAACTGGCCGGGACGCAGCTCCATCTCTTTGAGATCCTGCGTCACCTTCGCGAAGATCGCGAGCTGCGCTCTGCGCAGCCGGTAGCCCACTGACTGTCCCAACACTCCCATGTCCAGCAGCTCTTCCTCAGCGTCCACAGACCGCTTCCGCACCGCTGCTCCTTCCCGGCGTATCGCCATCAACCCTTCTCCTTCACTTCGTTCCCTTAACCCACGCAAATCACTTCGGGCCCCGGTACCCGGGCGTACAACGCCTCGACCAGCTCCCTCCGGTTATCGAGCACGGCTCGCTGATTGATCGAACCCTTGTCGGTCAGCTCGCCAGTACCGAGGGCAGGCGGTGTCTCGAGGATGATCGCGCGCGTAATGCTGGTGGAACTGCCGGGATGAGCGATCGCAAACTGTTCGAGCCGGCGTTTGAGCTCGGCGCGCAGTTCAGTATTCCGCGCCAGCTGCTGGCTGGTCATTCCCTCCGGCAGCTGTGGAAGGAATTCCGCACACCCTCTCGCGTCTGGAATCGCCAGCAACCCCACGCCGTCCTGGTTCAAGCCGGCAATCACAACGTCCTGGCATAAAGGCGCGAGGGCGGCGAGTAGCGACGCGCGCAACGGCCCGACGCTCACCCAGGTGCCCGACGACAGTTTGAAATCTTCAGCGATGCGGCCATCGAACATCAGGCCGGCAGCCGGATCACTGTCGTTCGCAAAACGCACGGCATCGCCCATGCGATACCACCCTTCGTCATCAAAAGACGCTGCGGTCCGCTCCGCATCACGCCAGTAGCCGGGAGTGACGTTCGGCCCCTTGACCCGAATCTCCAGCTTGTCATTGATCGGTGCCAGTTTGACCACGCAGCCTGCTGCCGGTAACCCGATGAAGCCTGCGCGCGCGGTGTTGGTGGCAAAGGTCACGCTGGGCGCGGTTTCTGTCCCGCCAAGGCCGTTGATCATCGGCAACTCCTCGCCGCGCACTTCCCTGGACAGGGCGAGGTAGTCGTTCCAGACCTCCTGCGAAAGGCCTGCGGCTGCGACAAACGTGATACGCAACTGCCGGAAGAAACTCTCGCGCAATGCCTGATCCTGCTGCAGATATGGCAGCAGCGCCTCGTAACCCCGCGGTACGTTGAGATAGATGGTGGGCGATATCTCACGCAGGTTACGTACCGATTCCTTGATGCCCGAGGGCGTCGGCCGTCCGCCATCGATGTAATACGAACCGCCGTTCATCAGCACGATGCCGATGTTGTGACTGCCGCCGAATACGTGATTCCACGGCAGCCAGTCGACGATGACCGGCGGCTCGGAAGCCATGAACGGCATCGCCTGCAGCAGCATCGCCTGGTTGCTGACCAGCATTCGCTGCGTCGTAATGACAGCTTTGGGATTCCCGGTCGAGCCTGACGTGAGGAGCAGCTTGGCAATCGTGTCAGGCCCCACTTTCGCATGCGCGGCATCTGCGGCCGCGAGGTCCTCAGCAGCCAGTGCCGTCAGCAATGTAGCCGGTCGCCCGAAGTCGACACCCGGAAGCGTTACCAGTTCAGCATCGCCCAGGTCGATGGCATCAAGGGCCCGCCGGAATTCGGACCCGCCGAACACCGCAATCATTCCCGGTGTCAGCAGCGAGAGGACGTAGCGCAGGCGACCGATAGCCCCTTCGGTCAATGAGTAGGCTGCCGAGACCGGTACATACGGAACGCCGACATACATGGCCGCGAGACCCAGCAACTGATGTTCGACGCTATTGCCGGAAAGGATGGCGATCGGTCTATCTGCCGACAATGGCCGGCGCAACAGAGCGCTACCGATGCGACGCACGCTGGCCAGCGCCTGCGCATACGTGGTCCGCGACCAGTGACCGTCGGGTCCGCGTTGCGCGATGAACGTCCGGTCCGGAGCCACTTTCGCCCAGTGCAGCAGACAGTCCGTCATCCGGGGCGGAGCAGCATGCATTGTGCCTACTGGCTCAAGCAGCCAGGCGCCGTCCTGCCTGCGCGTGACTCTGCATTCGAATGAGGGCGGCTGCACCGCTCCCAGTTCAGTTTGTATCGTTGACATTGACCGGCAACCTGCTGGCGGGCCTGGTTCTTCCTTAGAGCACGCGATAGAAGTGCACGATGACGAGGTCGGTCTGGCGCTCTGCCGTGGCCACGAAGAGTGTCCGGTTCAGCCAGTCGTACTTTGAGCCGCGGGGGGCGTCGAACTGCGCAGAAGTGCGGAAGTAATATTCGGCAGGCGCGACGGCTTCGCCGCGACCCATGCGTGCGATCACGTCAGCAGGCCCATGGCGATAGCCGCGGTTGACGACCGAGATCTTGACCCCATCAGCGGTCTCAAGCACGTAGCGTGCCTCCAGCGCGAGCACGTCGTCGGGCCGCACCACCTGCCAGTCACCGCTGGCATTCAGGATGCGGGCTTTCAGCAGCGGCCCGTCAACCTGCCCACCGGTGATTGGTACGTAACGGCGCAGCCCTTCGGCTCCCTGGCCGATGACGATCGGAGTGTCGACCTTCACGGTGGCCGTGAATGCGTATTCGGTCTTGAGCGGTAGAGGTGCGCCGGCTTGTGGCGCTGCTGCGGGCGCAGCCGCTACAGCGGATGCCAGTGGCAGGCACTGCAACGACACCCCGAGAATCATCGCGACCAGTGAACGTTGAGCGTGCCACATGACTTTGCCCCCCAGATTTCCGATTCTTGTAGATTGTTATGGAGTATAACTTCTTTGCAAACGCGGAAGCCAGCAGGCGGCAAAGAAAGTCTTTCTCACACGTATCGCCATGCAGCAAGTGTGGCGGCGCAGCAGAGCGACACGAAGAGCGACCGGCGGACTCTGTCCGCAAGGTAGGCCTAACGGCAGGCAGGTCGCCGACGCGACAAGTAGGACTAACGTCAGGTCAGAATGGAAAGCGAAGGGATAGAAAGGAACCGGTGGCTGATCGTGCAGCGTGACCGGCGGGATCTATTTTCCCTTCTGGCCTGCCGACAGGCCTACTTGTCGAAGACCCACTTGCCGTTAGGCCCCCTTGCGGACAGAGTCCGCCGGTTTATCTTTCTGGCCTTGCCGCCGGTTTATCTTTCCGGCGCCGGCTTCGCCACCGGCTTCAGCACCGGCTTCTCCACGTCCTGCACCTTGTCGTCCTGCATCCGTACAGTGCCTGTCAGGAAGCCGCCGTCGCCGATCGGCAGCGTGTAATAAAGAGTCTGGGCACCGGGCCGCCGCCCGGTCGCATCGTGACGGGTGCTCCAAGCAGAAGGATCACGTCCTGCGCAGTCATGCCTGGGCGCAGCCGGTCCCATTTCTCGGGGGGCATCCAGAAGCTGGGATCGGGATCGGCCGCAGTGGCCAGGCGTCTGACTGCCGGCGCCGATGGAGTGGCGCTCAGCGCCTGCTGCAGCCTGTCCACCCGACTCGACAACTCCCGGACTTCGCGCTCCAGCGTTCGAACGTCGGTGCGCAGCTGGTCTACTTGCGGATCTTCTGCGGCTTGGGCGGGTAATGCCAGGGCCAATGCGCCAAGCACTGCACAGGCGAGTATCCGTCCAACATTGATGTTCGTCATCGGCGCCCCCAAAGAAAAAGGCCTACGATTTGCGGTCGTAGGCCTTGATGCTAGTCCTCGGCGAGCCGCCTTGAAAGGCGCCAGGCAGCAAACCTAGCTGCCAGCGCGCCTGCCCGCCTTCCGCTCAAGACGCACCACGCGACCGGCAGCCACGGGTTCCTCGTTCATCACGACGACCTTCGCGCGGCGGAAGAAATTGAAGTCGGTGGCGCTCGCCCAAGTGTAGGCGCCCATAACGCGCCCGACCACCAGATCACCCACTTCCAGCTCCGGGAGCAGGATGTTGTCGTCGATGACGTCGATGGAATCGCAGGTCGGACCCGCGAGCACGCTGGGTAGCCGCTCACCTTCCTGTCGCAGCGAGTCGACCGGGTATTTGGCGTGGTCGAACATCTGGCCGCTGTACGACCCATATACGCCGTCGTCCAGGTAATACCACCAGCGACCGTCGCGCTTAGCCTTGCCCATGACTGTCGCCACGGCAGTACCGGCAGGGGCGGAAATGAACCGTCCCGGCTCGGCGATGATCCGCACATGAGCCGGCACCTTGGCCAGCGCGGCGCGAATCGGCGCACAGAATTCGGCGATCGGTGTCATCTGTTCCTGGTAGGTCACCGGAAAGCCACCGCCGATATCGAGCACGTCAAGACCGGGCAATCCCGCCAGCAGTGCTTCACCAAACAGGTTCGTGCAAGCCGCAATCGCTTCGACGTACTTCGAAGAATCGGCGGCCTGGGAGCCCACATGGAACGACAGGCCGCGGATGCGGATGCCGAGGGTTCGTGCCAGCCGGATGAGATCGAGGACCGCGCCGGGCTCACAGCCGAACTTGCGCGACAGGTCCACCACAGCCGAGGGACTGCGGAACGACACCCGCAGCAGCAACTCCGCCCGCTTGCGGAACTTCGCGAACTTGCGGATTTCCTCGGCGTTGTCGGCCACGAAAGTGGTGACACCGAAACGCAGCGCATCCCGGATATCGCTTTCACGCTTGATCGGGTGCGTGTGAATGCATCGCTCGGGAGCGATGCCCTGCGCCTTGACCAGCTCGACTTCACCGGTGGTGGCGAGATCGAAGAACGCGCCCTCGCGATTCAGGCAGGACACCACGGCGGCGTGTGGCAGCGGCTTCAGCGCGTAGTGCAGGTCGACGCCGGGCAACGCAGCCTTCAGGGCGTGGTACTGGCGACGCACCTGCTCGCAGTCGACCACCAGCAATGGCGAGCCGAACCGTTCGGTCAACGCACGGATTTCAGTCGCGGCGAGCGAGGTGGAATCGAAGGAATCGGTGGGAGAAACACTCAATGCCTGAATGGCGGCACGGGGTAACACCTGATAGGTACCTCTTGCAAAAAAGCTGCTGACACTAAACCAACCCAGTGAAGAGTCTGGTCGAGCGGCACCTGCAGCTTGCGCAATACCTCTGAGTGCTCTCTTACACAGCCGCGAGAGAACCTCTCTCGCGCGGGCGCAATGTAACAAAAATGGCCAGCGATGCAAGGACCCGGTCACAATTTTTTCAGGCTGGAGGCTCCAGGCTGTACGCTGTGGCCGGACATCCCCAGGATTGCAGCCATCTCCAGTAAAAGCCTGCCATGCTCGTTCCATCAGATACCGCACGCGAACTTGAAGCATTGATCAGGAGTCGTCTCCCGCTCGTAGTGATCGAGACACGGGACGAAGCTCGCGCAATCGAGCTGCTGACGTCGCTTGCAGACCGGCTGGCGAGGCCGATACATACACCTGTGTTCCAGTGGAGCATGACTGAGGGCCTGAAGCGGATCGACATCAATCTGGGCGGGGTTCAGCGACATAATATCGAACCTGCGGAGGTCCTGAAATCGATCCGGGCAACCGACAAGGCCGGGGTCTATGTCCTGCTGGACTTCCATCCGTTCCTGGGAGACCCGA
Source organism: uncultured Pseudomonadota bacterium (assembly GCA_963819685.1). Lineage (GTDB taxonomy): Bacteria > Pseudomonadota > Gammaproteobacteria > Steroidobacterales > Steroidobacteraceae > CAIUGU01. The sequence goes on along the minus strand of CAWFXI010000005.1, from coordinate 176,135 downwards.
TGCATGTCCGGCTGATCAAGGATATCGCTCTCGGTTACGGGCAAACGCCGCGCACATTGGTATTTCTCAGCCACGAGGTGCCGCTACCGAAGGAACTCGAGCACTTCGCCGGTCGCTTCGACCTCAAGTTTCCAGGCAAGCTCGAACGCCAGACGCTTGTTGAACGGGTAGCCACTGAATGGTCGCGGGCGAACGGCGGCGACAAGGTCCGCACTGATCGGCATGCTCTGGATCTGCTCGTTGAAAATCTGGCGGGACTATCCACGGCAGATACCGAGCGCCTGGCGCGAACCGCCATCTATAACGACGGCGCGCTGTCCATGAACGACCTGCCGCGCGTCATGCAAGCCAGGTACGAGCTATTAAACCGCAACGGCGTGCTGTCGTTCGAACACGATACCGCGCGCTTTGCCGATGTTGGCGGCATGAGCCGGCTCAAGGCCTGGCTCGAACGGCGCCGCAACGGCTTTGCCGGATCGAAGGGAAAGGAGCCTCTCTCTTCGAACTCTGCAAGAGAAGAAATCCGATCTGTCCCGCTGGAGCCGCCCAAGGGCATCCTGCTCCTGGGCGTCCAGGGCTGTGGCAAAAGCCTCGCAGCTCGCGCCGCCGCCGGGGTGCTAGGCTGTAGCCTGCTGCGCCTCGATTTCGGGGCCTTGTACAACAAGTATCACGGGGAATCGGAGCGCAATTTGAGGGAAACCCTCGAAACGGCAGATGTCATGGCGCCTTGCGTATTGTGGGTTGACGAGATCGAGAAAGGCCTGGCGACAAGCGACAGCGATGGTGGAACTTCGCGCCGGGTACTCGGCACTTTCCTGACCTGGCTTGCAGAGAAGAAGACGCGCGTGTTTGTCGTCGCAACGGCTAACGACATCGCGGCACTGCCTCCGGAGTTGATCCGCAAGGGTCGCTTCGACGAGATCTTCTTCGTCGATCTGCCCCTGAGCCCGACGCGGATGCAAATTCTCAGGATTCACGCGTTGCGACGCGGGCTCGATCTTTCAGAACAGCAGCTGAGCGCACTGGCCGAGGCGGCGAACGGCTTCTCGGGAGCGGAGATCGAACAAGCGGTAGTAGCCGCCGTGTATGCGACTCAGGCCCAGGGCGAAGCGCTGACCGCCGGAGATGTCCTCAGGGAGCTGCGAGCCACCCGACCGCTTTCGGTCGTGATGGCGGAACGCGTCGAAGCGCTAAGGGCATGGGCAGCGGAGCGGACTGTACCTGTTGACTAGCGGGTTCTGCCAAGCCTCTCGGGACCGCTGAGTTCAGGCAGCTAAGTGTAGTCCTCGTCCATGTCCGCGCGCAGCGCGGCGACGTCGGGGTCGTAGGTGACCACATTCTCGGCCGAAGCAGCGCGCTTCAGCCGGTCGCGAATGGCGTCCCACCGCTCGCCCTCCGGCACTTCCTCCACCAGGATCATGCGCGCACCGGACTTGTCCAGCGTACGCAGATTTGCGTAGAGATTGTGGCCATAGACGTCAGGCCGCGCGCCGGCGTTGATCCAGGTCATGAAGGCGCTGGCGATCGAAGGCGGCTTCAGGCCAAGCACCGCCACCTTGGATTCTGCCTGAGCGAACTCCTGGATGACCTTGGACAGTTCCCGGCCCGGCACGATATTCAGCGGTGTAACGGGCGAATAATGCCTGATGGCACTGCCAGGAACCCGCGGGGCCGATGGATCGGCGCCCGTCACCAGCGTCGGGACCACTGCGCGCAGCTGCGTCACTGTGATCGAGCCAGGTCGCAGCAACCTTGGGGTTGGCCCGGCGCACGACACGATGGCTGATTCGAGCCCGATCTTGGATTCACCGCCGTCCAGGACGATCTTCACTTCGTCGCCGAACTCATCACGCACATGCTCAGGGCGAGTCGGACTCACGTGGCCGTAGCGATTGGCGGACGGTGCTGCGATACCACCCCCGAACGCAGTCAGCAGCTGGCGTGCCACCGGGTGACTCGGGAATACGGACGGCGATCGTGTCCTGACCCCCCGTGATGACGTCATGCACCGCGGGTCCCCGCTTCAGAACCAGCGTCAGGGGCCCCGGCCAGAAGGCATTGGCGAGCGCCTGCGCAGCGGGAGGCATGTCGTGAACCCAGCGCTGCAGATAGCGTTGATCATCGATATGCACGATGACAGGGTGACTTGAGGGGCGCCCCTTGGCGGTAAAGATCTTGCGCACGGCCTCAGGGTTGTTCGCATTGGCGCCCAGTCCGTAAACGGTCTCGGTCGGAAATGCCACGAGGTTCCCGGCACGGAGCGCCTCTACTGCTGCTTCTATTTCCTTCTGGGTAACGCGTGCGATGGCCATCTCTTAATCATAGCAAGGGCACGCAAGACGCAGTTCACATTGTCAGCAATTGGCAATCAGTCCTCAATGAGAATGACATGTGCGACGCCTACGTTGCACGGCATGAAACATGCTGAAGCCTCCCGGACCGCAGGCCCATCGCGCAGCCTGTCCCGTATCAGCGACGCATTGACGTCCATCGCACAGCGAACCGCAGCGCGGGCGTTCGCGCTCGATGCGATCTGGAGTCTGCACAAGCGGCTTTCCGGGAGCGGCACTCCAGCGGAATTTGCCGGTCTTGCACTCAAGGACCTTGAGGTCCATTTCGAACTCGACCCGGCACAGCTCGAGCGTATTCCCGCAACTGGCTCTGCCGTCGTCGTGGCAAACCATCCCTTCGGCGGGCTTGAGGGACTGTTCCTCGTTGCGACGCTGATGCGGCTGCGGCCCGATGTCAAAGTGCTCGCGAATCAGATGTTGAGCCGGATTCCCGAACTTGAGTCAGTATTCATTCCCGTTAATCCCTTCGGCGGACCGCGTGCGGCCAGCTTCAACGTCACAGGCCTGAGACAGGCGCTGCGACATGTCCACAGTGGCGGGCTTCTTGTGCTGTTTCCCGCCGGCGAGGTCTCGCACTTCTACCTGGGCTCTCGCTGCGTCGTCGACCCTCCGTGGCACCCCACTGCCGCCCGCCTGGTCCGAAGTGCCCGATGCGATGTCGTTCCGGTGCACTTCGGCGGCAACAACAGTGCGGTTTTCCAGATTGCGGGGTTGCTGCACCCACTCCTGCGCACCGCCCTCCTGCCTCGCGAGTTCCTGAACAAGCGACATCGCCGCCTGCAGGTCACTATCGGTGCGGCCATCAAGGCTGCACGCATCGCTTCGCAAAGCGACGATGCAGCGCTGGCAAGTCTGCTGCGCATCAGTACCTATAGCCTCTCGGAATCAAAACCTGGTAACGACCGACACAAGCCAGCGCGCCACAGCGGGCCGATCGCGCCGGAAACCCCCAGCCATCTCGTCGCGGCCGAAATTCAGGCACTGCCCGCAACGCAGACCTTGCTCAAAAGTGGCGATCTGCGCGTCGTTTATGCCACGGCCAACCAGCTGCCAAAGACCCTGCAGGAAGTCGGGCGCCTCCGTGAGATCACGTTTCGCAACGTAGGCGAAGGCACTGGTCACCAGGTGGATCTCGATATCTACGACGACTACTACGTGCACCTGCTTGCATGGAACGACACCACGCTGCAGATCGTGGGGGGTTACCGGATCGGGCATGCCGACGAAATTGCCGCTCAGCTCGGCGCGCGCGGACTGTACTGCCATTCCCTGTTCGCATTCGGCAAGGCACTGCTCTCCCGCCTTGGGCCTGCGCTTGAGCTTGGCCGCTCCTTCATTCGCATCGAGTATCAGCGCAACTACGCGCCGCTGCTGTTGTTGTGGCGTGGAATCTCGGCGTATGTGATACGGCATCCGCGATACCGGGTGCTGTTCGGGCCAGTGAGCATCAGCAACGATTACCGTGGCGCTTCGCGCGAGCTGCTGGTTCAGTACCTGCGGACGCAGTGTTTCGATACCGGTCTTTCACGCCTGATCCGGCCGCGGCGCGCGCTTCATCGGGAGCACACGCTGGGCGCGCTGGGCGCGGATGTCGCGCGGCTCACCTCACTTGAGGATATCGTTGATCTGATTTCAGGCATCGAGCCCGACGGCAAAGGTGTGCCGGTGCTGCTTCGCCAATACCTCAAGATCGGAGGGCGGCTCATCGGCTTCAACGTCGACGATCGTTTCAGCCATGCGATCGACGGGCTCATCATCGTAGACCTGCCCACACTCGACAAGCGCACGCTCGAACGCTACATGGGGCGCGACGAGGCGGCAGCCTATCTCCAGCATCACCAGCAGCCGCATGCGGAACCGGTGGCTGGCGCAATCGCCTCCTGAACTCACCTGCCCGCGCAAGACGGCGGCAGTTCAGCACTGACTGGCATTGCGTCGAGGCGCAACGCGGTTGCCGCCACGACCTTGCCGGAATCTCTCAGCAGCGCTTCGTCGTAAGCCTGAATCGCGCCGAAACTGTCGCCGCGCGTGAAGGCGATCAAGAACTACACGGCTTATTCGAGTGCCATGCGCTGCCAGCCATCGGGGTTCTTGCGCAGCTCGTAGGCCGGCCAGTACCGCTTGTCGAGTTTCAGCGTGATGACCTCGACCGCGCCATTCCACGCGACAGTTCTGAGCCGCAGCGATGAACGATCCTCCCGCCCCGTCACTGACTTCAGGAAGGCGTCGAGGTCGGGTGTCGGCTGACCATCCACCTCCACGATGCGCCGCCCGGCCCATAGCTGATTGCGGGTGGACGGCGATCCATACGAAAAGTACGCGACGAAAACCCCTTGTGGCGGAATACCCCGTTGCGCCGCCATGGCTCGATGCGGCGCATGCAGCACCGCTCCGGCCCATACGACAATGCGATTCACGTCTTCGCCCAGCAACGGCATCGTTTCTATGTCGAGGGATTGCTCCTTGCCGTCGCGCAGGATCGACAGCTTGACCTGCTGCTTCTGCGTGGCGCGTTCGACTTCGCGGAAGCGATTGACGACCACGTCGTCAACGGCAAGCACGAGGTCACCGGGACGCAGCTGTTTGGCAGCCGCTGTTCCCGCAACCGTCCGCGTGACGCTCAGGATCTGGCGTCGCGCCGGATTGTGCTGTTCGATGCGAGTAATCCAGGCGTCGGACAGGCCGAGTGAGCGGGCCGCGGCCAGCGACACCGCCCCGAGCTCCGCTTCCAGCGAATAGAGAGGCAGGCCCTTCTGCACCAGCGGCAGCATCTCAACGACGAGGTCGATGGGGATGCCACTGTTGTCCTGTCTCAGATCCCGGCCGGCTTCATACGAGAAGCTGGACCACGTCGCAACGACTTCGCCCTGCTTGTTGGCCAGCACGCCGTCGTACTCGGGAGGCCCGTTGATCAGCCGCACCGTTTCCAGATTCGCATCGCGGAACCGCAGCGTGCGCGATAGCGGGAATTCGATGGCATCGACCGCAGCGACCGTGGTGGGCTGCGATTGCACGACCGAATCGGTATTGAGACCCACCGCCCACACCTGCTCGCCCGGTTTGAGGTCGCGGGGCTTCAGTACCGCCGCCTTCACGGGCGTATCGCCGATCAGCTTCGGATCGTAGGCGACGACTGCAAAGTTATGAATCGGGTGCACATAGACCACTCGCGCTGGTACCTCGAGCGTTCCGGCAAACGTCAGGCGAACGTCACCCAGCGCCACCGGCACCGTGTTGCGGTCGATCAACACCAGACCGCGAGTTGCGTCGACGATCAGGCCGGTGCCGTGATAGTTACGATCGGTGATGCCCGCGACTGAATACGGCATGTCGAAATCGACCATGACCAGCGACGGCGTCAGCTTGTCGATGATGGGATCGTCCGACGTGGCGAAGCGCGTGCCTGCGGGCACGGCTGCCTTGGGATTACCGTCGTTCGTCCACTCGACACACGGCCACACCCCCTGCGTATCGTCGCGCTTGCAGTGACGCACCGGGAACCAGCGGCGATCCATCCGTACCACCTTGAGCTGCGTGGCACGGGGATCTTCGATGGTGACGAACCGGGCCGACACCTGCTCACCGTCCTGTACCTTGCTGAGGATGGCCTCGAAATCCGCCAGCGATTTCGTCTCGACGCCGTTGAAGTCGGTAATCACGGCGCCACGCGGAATGCCAGCGGAACCCAGTACATAACCAGGATTGGCAACATACACGCCGCTGACCGGTGAATTGAGGTGCCGCGCCTGCTGCCACGACAGCGTGTGCACAATGCCGTCGCCGAGCTCCAGGTATTCGTCGGGCGTAATCTGGTCGAGGTTCTGGACGGGGAGATCATGTGTCGACGACGTACCACCGCGCTGTACTTCAATCTTGACCGTCTGCCCGACCTTGTCGTCCAGAATCTGCGACAGCGGATCGAACGTATCGGCCAGTTTCCCGTCGAGACGGATCAGGATGTCGCCGGGCTCGAGCACGCCTTCGGCCATCGAACCTGGCTGCACTTCGCGCACCACCAGCATGCCTGTTCTGCCGGGCTCGGCCTTGCGCACCTCCGCCTCTGTTGCAGGCTTCAGTCCGAGGCGCGCCAATTCGTCGAACGGCGTGTACTTGAATACGGTCTGCAACGTTCCCCGCTGCACGGGTTTGCCCTGCTGGATCAGGCTCAGTGCCCGCGCCACCCGATCGAGCGGCAGATAGAAGCTGGACGCGGCGTTGCTGCTGCCGCCCGCGTTGAGGGCCAGCACGCGGCCTTCGATATCGAGCACCGGCGATCCTGACGAGCCTCCGGACGTGCCCGACGCAGCCTGGAAATAGAACGTGTTGAAATCGTTGTACTTGCCGACGCCATAGGCCGGTGCCTCGCGATCGAGACGGGCCAGCGTGCCCGCCAGGATCGACAACTGTTCGCCGGCGTCATTGCCGACGACGCGGATTTCGCGGCCGACCTGGGCGCCTTCCGGGTGCAGCTTCAGCTCGGCGGGCTTGATGAAGCGCAGCTTGGAAGGGTCGTAGCGATAGAAGCCGAAATCATTGACCGGATCGCGATAGACGGGATACAGCGTCACTTCTTCGCGGTTCAGGAACACGGCCTGGGCAGTCACCGGGCCGGGGGTGACGACATGGCGGTTGGTCAGGATCAGGCCCCTTGCCGCGTCCACCACAAACCCGGTCGCCTGGCTCGAGCTGTTCCACTCGGTGTCGAAGGCCCGCACCTGGTCGATCTGGATGGTGACAATGCCGGAAGCGACGCGCTCGATCGTGCGGGTCCAGCGCGAGTCCTCCGGTCCGTTGACAGCGGAAATGGTTACCGGTGGCGCCACACTGGGCGTCGGCGCCTGGGCGCCAACAGTTGAACCAAGGAACAAACCGGCAAGCAGGGCGGCTTTTTTCATAAGGTCAGTCGTGGGAGAAGGCCCGATCAGTGTAGCGTGCGAGTATCTGCTCGAGTAAAGACCGTCCGCGGTTGCCACCGGTTCCCGCGCGCTGCCCCTGTCACCAACTACAAGGCAGTAGCCGAACGCTTCCTTGAACCGGTCGCTGAACTCGGCAGCCGAAAATACGTGGTTCTGCGGGCCGTCCGATTCGATCTTGAAGGTACCGAGCAGGGAGGCTACACGCCCGGTCGTCTCCCAGTCGAGGCCCTTGTCAATTCCATAGATAAGTCCGGCGCGGTAGGCATCGCCGCAACCCGTCGGGTCCTTGAGTACATGGGGGCGCGCGACCGGAATATCGATAGTGCGTCCCTGGGTATGGATCTGCGAGCCTGCTGCACCGCGGGTCACGATCAACGCCTTGACCCGGGCCGCGAGTTCCGCATGCGTCAGCCCGGTGCGTTCAGCGAGAACCTGGCTTTCGTAGTCGTTCACCGCCACCCACGTCGCCTGGTCAACGAACGTGAGCAAGTCCTCGCCATTGAACATGGGCAGTCCCTGACCCGGGTCGAAGACAAAAGGAATGCCGGCAGCGACGAACTGTTCAGCGTGCTGGACCATGCCGTCGCGTCCATCGGGAGAAACAAAGCCGATCGTGATCCCTGCATGGGTCGGGACCTTCTGTATGTGCGCGTGATTCATTGCGCCGGGGTGGAAGGCCGTGATCTGGTTGTCGTCGAGATCGGTGGTAATGAACGCCTGGGCGGTGAACTCCGACTCCACCTCGGCGACATATTTCAGACTCACGCCCTGCTCCGCAAACCAGTGCCGGTAAGGCGTGAAGTCATGGCCCACCGTGCCCATCGGATGGCCCGCGCCACCGAGCAGCTTCAGGTTGTAGGCGATGTTGCCGGCGGTGCCGCCGAAATTGCGGCGCATGGTCGGCACCAGGAAGGACACATTCAGCATGTGAATGCGGTCCGGCAGGATGTGATCCTTGAACCGTCCCGGAAAAACCATGATCGAATCGTACGCAAACGAACCGCAGATAAGTGCTGTCATGTGAGAGTGTCTAGGGTGATAGGGGATAGGGGATAGGAACTTTGGTTTTTGGGCTTCCGGCTACGGGCTACTGCCAGAACTCGAGAATTCTGACTTTTCACGTTTCACGTTTCACCTTTCACGTCTCAATCAAGCAGGACGCCGAGCCAGATGACGATCAGCAACAGGAAAGCGAGCAGCACGGCCGTGGACCCCACATCCTTGGCGAGCCCTGAAAGTTCATGACGCTCGAGACCGATGCGGTCGACCACCGTCTCAATGCCCGTATTCAGCAGCTCGACGATGAGGACGAACAGGACCGAACCCACCAGCAAAGCCTTTTCGATGCCGGTCTTGCCGAGCCAGGTCCCGAGCGGAATGAGTACCACGGCGAGCAGCGACTTCCTGGCGAAACGCGGCCTCGAATCGCCATGCGCCCTTGAAGCCCTTCCAGGAATTGACGAACGCGAGCAGCAACCGGTTCATGCCGGTCAGTTTCGGGCGGTCTTGCATGAAGAAGGCTCTTGGGCTAGGATCGGGCTACAGGCTACGGGCTACAGCCAGAGACATCGCCGATTCACGGTATCACTTTTCACGCATTCACGCATCACGTCAGCCAGGCTTCCACACCAGATCGAGCTGTCTGGCTGCCCGTACGTCATCGAGCCGGCGCACCGGCAGCGTATGGGGAGCACTGCGAACCTTGTCCGGATCATTGCCGGCCTCGGTCAGGATCGCAATCATAGCTGCGACGAAGGCGTCGAGGTCCTCTTTTGCCTCGGTTTCGGTGGGCTCGATCAGCAGACACTCGGGGACGAGGAGTGGAAAATACGTCGTCGGCGCATGAAACCCGTGGTCGAGCAGCCGCTTGGCGAAGTCCATCGCGGTGACGCCGAGCTCCTTGGCCTGTTTCTTCAGCGTAATGATGAATTCATGGCTCGCTCGGCGGTCCGTATACGCAGCATCGAATCCCGCAGTCTTCAAACGCGCCAGCAGGTAGTTGGCGTTCAGCGTCGCGTATTCGGATACGCGCTGCATGCCGGCCCGACCCAGCATGCGCATGTAAATATAAGCGCGCAACAGCACACCCGCGTTGCCCATGAAACCGGACAGACGGCCGATGGACTGCGGCAGGTCCTGCTCCGTCAACCAGCGGTAACTGTCGCCTTCCCTGCCCACGACCGGAATCGGCATGAACGGCAACAAGCGCTTGCCGACACCCACGGCGCCTGAACCCGGGCCACCGCCGCCATGCGGGGTGGAAAAGGTCTTGTGCAGGTTCATGTGAATGACATCGAAGCCCATGTCGCCGGGCCGCACCTTGCCCAGGATCGCATTCAGATTGGCGCCGTCGTAATAAAGCAATCCTCCCGCCTCATGGACGATGCGAGCGACCTCCGCGATGCGTCGCTCGAAGACGCCCGAGTGTGGACGGATTGGTCAGCATGATGCCGGCAGTGGCCGGACCCACCACGCTCTTGAGGGCATCGATATCGATATCGCCGTTCGGCAGCGAGGGAATTTCCACCACCTTGCACCCACACATCGTGGCCGTGGCGGGATTGGTGCCGTGGGCTGCATCGGGGACGATGATCTCGACACGGGCCAGATCGCCGCGAGCCTGGTGATACGCGCGCATCATCGCCACACCGGCAAATTCACCCTGCGCACCGGCCATTGGCGTCAGCGACACGCCCTGCATGCCGGTCACCTCACGCAGCATCTCCTGCAGCTCGTAAAGACAGCCGAGAAATCCCTGCCCCGTTGCTGCGGGCGCGTACGGATGACGCATCAGGAACTCAGGCAGCATCGCATAGGCGTTGCAGGCCCGCGGGTTGTATTTCATCGTGCACGAGCCAAGCGGATAGAAATGCGTGTCGATGGAAAAATTGAGCTGCGACAACCGCGTGAAATGGCGCACCGCTTGCAGCTCCGACACTTCAGGCAGCAACGGACGGGTCTTGCGGCGCAGGCCCGCGGGAATGTCGGCAGTCTCCGCAGCTGGAAACTGCGCGGTGGCAGTGCGCCCTGTGCGTGAATGTTCGAATATCAATGCTTCAGACATGGCAAATTCTCCGGCTACGGGCTTCGGGCTTCGGGCTTCGGGCTTCGAACGGAAGCCGGACGCCGGTAGCCGTTCACGTTTCATCTCAGCAGTTCGGCCAGCGCCTGCGCGTAGCGATCAATGTCAGCGGAATTGCGCGTTTCCGTCGCACACACGAGCAGCGCATTGCCCAGTTCCGGATAGTGCTCGGCAAGTGAGTAGCCGCCGACAATGCCTTGGGCGGCCAGCTTTTCGAGAATCGGGCCGACGGGTCTGTCGAGCGTGAGCACCGCCTCATGAAACCGCGGGCCGGTGAAGACCGCGCGCACACCTTGCACCTTTGTCAGCGCCGTCACCAGCTCGCGAGTACGTGACTGGCAAGCAGCGGCTACCCGCTCGAGACCCTGCGGGCCGAGTATCGACAGGTAAATGGTTCCGGCCGTGACCAGCAGTCCCTGGTTCGTGCAGATATTGGAGGTCGCCTTCGTGCGGCGAATATGTTGCTCGCGTGCCTGCAGCGTCAGCGTAAAGCCTGGCTTGCCATCGGCATCCAGTGTGCGGCCCACAATGCGGCCCGGCATCTGCCGTACATGCTCCATGCGCGTCGTCATGAAACCGAAGTACGGACCGCCTCCGGCGAGGGGTACGCCGAGGGGCTGGCCTTCGCCGACCACGATATCGACGCCCTTCTTGCCCCATTCGCCCGGAGGCTTCAGCAACGCCAGTGACGTCGGATTTACAACTGCAATCACCAGCGCGCCGTTGTCATGCGCCCAGTCCGTCAAAGCATCGACATCTTCAAGCTGCCCGAAAAAATTCGGCTGCTGGATGACGAGCGCGGTGACGTCCTGGCCTTTCCAGGCATCCAGTGAACTGGCATCCGTCGTGCCGGCGCCCGACACGTAAGGCAGCAGTTCGAAATTGAGGGACTGGTTGCCGGCGATGGCACGTGTGACCTGGCGGTAAATCGGATTGACAGTCGTGGGCACCAGAATGCGGGCTGACGTGGAACGACGGTGCGCACGCACCGACATCAACGCCGCTTCCGCCAGCGCCGAAGCACCGTCATACAGGGACGCATTGGCCACCTGCATGCCGGTGAGGCTCGCGATCATCGTCTGGTATTCGTACAGCAGCTGCAGCGTGCCCTGGCTCGCCTCGGCCTGGTACGGCGTATACGCGCTGTAGAACTCACCGCGAGTGACGATCGCCCATACCGCAGCCGGGATGTGGTGCTCGTAAGCGCCCGCGCCGATGAAGTTGAGCGGCCGGCCATCCTGCGATGCACGCTCGAACATCAGCCGGCCGACATCCATTTCCGTCAGGGCTTCAGGAATTCCGGCGAGCACGCTGCCACGCAGTGACTGTGGAATCTCATCGAAGAGCGCATCGATGCTCGGCACCCCGATGGTGGCCAGCATGTCGCGGACATCGGTATCGGTATGGGGAATAAAGGGCATGGCACTATTCCGCTTCAGCGGCGAGCAGTTTCTCGTAGGCGGCTGCATCGAGCAGCTTGGCAAGTGCGGCCGCATTGACGCGGGCGAATCTTCGCAATCCAGCCGGCGCCGTAGGGATCCGGGTTGATGAGTTCGGGCGTCGCGCCCAGCGCTTCGTTGTTGAGCGACCACTTCGCCCGATAGCGGGCTATAGACGTCCGACGCGGCCTTCACCGATTCGACGACTGCGCACGCTTCCCCGGCATCGACGGTACTGCCGATTTCCGGCACTTCGACGAACACGAGATCGCCGAGCGCGTGCTGCGCGTGATCCGAAATGCCGATCGTGACCGTGCCGTCGCTCTCGGGCCGGGCCCATTCGTGAGACTTGAGGAACTTGAGGTTGGTCGGTGTAGTGGTCATGTAAGGAACTCCTGGCGGAATGAAGAATTCTTTCTCGGCTTAGGGCTTCGGGAATCTAGGGCTTCGGGCTCTGGGTCGGATTCTTGCCAAAGCCTAAAGCCCAAAGCCGGGAGCCGCTGCATCGCCAACAGGCTTGCCATTGCGCACAAACGGCAGCTTGACGACTCGAGCGCCCAGCAATTTGCCGCGAATATCGACTTGAACTGTGTCGCCTGTCCCTGCGGGGACGCGTGCGAATCCGATGGAACGCTCCAGCGTCGGCGAAAAAGTGCCGCTGGTCAGTTCGCCTTCGCCGGCGCTGCCTGCGTGAACTTTCTGATGACCGCGCAGCACGCCGCGATCCTCGAGCACCAGGCCAACGAGCTTGCGCAAATTGCCGGCACGCCGTTGTGCTTCGAGCGCAGCGCGGCCGATGAAATCCCGCTCGGCAGGCTCGAAAGCGACGGTCCAGGTAAGGCCCGATTCGAGCGGCGAGACCTGTTCGTCCATGTCGTTGCCATAGAGGTTCATGCCGGCTTCGAGCCGGAGCGTATCGCGGGCGCCCAGGCCGCAGGGCGCAACGCCCGCTGCACGAAGTCGCTCCCAGAAGGCGGGCGCCTCTGTTGCTGGCAGCATGATTTCCCAGCCGTCCTCGCCGGTGTATCCCGTGCGCGCCACGAAGTAATCGCCCAACGCGGCGCCACTGAACGGCGACAACGCGAGCGCGGCAGGCGCATGGTTGCCAAGCAGCGTGGCGGCCTTGGCGCGGGCGTTCGGGCCCTGGACTGCGATCATCGCTAGATCAAAGCGCGGGGTTACCGTGACGGCAAAGGGTTTGGCTTGCGCACTGATCCAGGCAATGTCTTTATCGCGCGTGCCGGCGTTGACGACGAGCCGGAAAGCGTCTTCGGTACGGAAGTACACGATGAGATCATCGATGACGCCGCCCGCTTCATTCAGCATGCAACTGTACAGCGCCTTGCCGGACGTCTTGAGCTTCGCAACGTCGTTCGCCAGCAGATGCCTTAAGTATTCACGGGTACGCGGACCCGCCAGATCCACCACGCACATGTGCGAGACGTCGAACATGCCGGCGTCGCGGCGCACGCAATGGTGTTCATCGATCTGCGAGCCGTAGTTGACCGGCATGTCCCAACCGCCAAAGTCGACCATGCGGGCCTGGGCGGCGAGATGCGAAGCGTAAAGCGGGGTGCGCAAACCCATGCTGGATCCTCAAGTACGAAAATGACGGCCGGCCTCATTAATGAAGACCTGCCGCCCCTCTGTCCTTGCAACCTGAGAGATCGGGCGCCGGGCCGGAGTGCCTTGAAGCAATCCTTGAAAACAGCCTCGCCCCTCCCCTTCGGTGGGCCGCGAACGCGACGTTCAGCGACCACTCTCCAGAGCCCACCTGTACGACGCCGCCGTCCTTTTGCCTGAGCGTTTCCGGGCGGGTTGCGCCTTCGGCGGTCTTGCGACTCTCTCCGGACGGGTCTTGCGATGGGTGGCGAGATGGTAGCGGAAGATGCGGGGAAGGAGATAGAGCAGAAGAGAGCGACCGGCCGACTTCGTCAACGCAGGCCGACTCTGTCGGCAAATGGTCTAACGGCAAGATGGCCGACTGCGCCGGCAAATGGCTCTGCCGGCGAAGCAGAGTCGGTCAAGCGAGCTTTAGCCTCGGATCAAGCTTGCCCGTCGGCTTCACTTCGCTCGCTACTTGCCGGAGGCCATTTGCCGACGTAGGCCGGCCATTTGCCGTTAGGCCATTTGCCGACAGAGTCGGCCGGTCGGCTCCTACCTCACGCCTCCCGTGGGCTACAATCCCCCATCCCCACCGTTCGGCTCCGCACCTCATGCCTTCGACCCCGCGCCGCAGCTCTGTTCCGGTCCGCATCGGCTCCGTCACCGTCGGCGGGTCGGCGCCCGTGGTCGTGCAGTCGATGACGAATACCGACACGGCCGATATCGAGGGCACGGTGCAGCAGGTGAAGTCGCTTGCTCGGGCGGGTTCGGAGCTGGTCCGCATCACCGTCAACTCGGACGAAGCGGCAGCCGCGGTCGGGCCCATCCATGAACGGCTGCTGCAGATGGGCGTGACCGTGCCGCTGGTCGGCGATTTCCACTTCAACGGCCACAAGTTGCTGAAAGCTCATCCCGAGTGTGCCCGTGCGCTTGGCGAAGTACCGCATCAATCCCGGGCAATGTCGGGCGCGGAGCCAAGCGGGATTCGCAGTTTGCCGAAATGATCGAAGTGGCCTGCGAATTCAACAAACCCGTGCGGATCGGCGTGAACTGGGGCAGCCTCGACCAGGATCTGCTCACGCGGCTGATGGACGAGAACTCGCTGCGGGCCCACCCGCTCGAAGCGAATGCCATCATGCACGAGGCGCTGGTGCAGTCTGCCCTGGGCAGCGCTGCCCGTGCTGAGGAATTGGGGCTGCCACACGACCGCATCGTGATCTCATGCAAGGTCAGCGGCGTGCAGGATCTGATCAGCGTCTATCGCGAACTGGCGCGCCGCTGCAACTACGCGTTGCATCTGGGCCTAACGGAAGCGGGCATGGGATCGAAAGGCATCGTCGCGTCGACCGCTGCCATGGCCGTGCTGTTGCAGGAAGGCATCGGCGACACGATCCGCGTTTCGCTGACGCCGGATCCGGGCGGCGATCGCACGCAGGAAGTCATCGTCGCGCAGGAAATGCTGCAGACCATGGGGCTGCGCTCCTTCATGCCGATGGTCGTCGCCTGTCCCGGGTGCGGGCGGACGACGTCGACGTTCTTCCAGGAACTCGCGCAGAAGATCCAGTCGCATCTGCGACAGCAGATGCCGGAGTGGCGCAAGCACTATGTCGGCGTCGAGGACATGACCGTGGCCGTCATGGGCTGTGTCGTGAATGGTCCGGGCGAAAGCAAGCACGCGAACATCGGCATCAGCCTGCCGGGCACGGGCGAGCGGCCGGTCGCGCCGGTCTACATCGATGGCGAGAAAGGACCGACGCTGAAAGGCGATCGCATCGCCGAGGAATTCCAGGCGCTGGTCGAAGACTATGTCGCGCGCAGCTATGCACCGGTGAAAGCGAAGGAGTCCGCATGAGCACGCTTAAGCGAGAAGAGCTGCAAGCCCTGCGAAGGCGGCGTCGCGCCGCTGACGCGTGATCAGGCGACGGACGATGCTCGCGAGCCTGCAGAAGCAATGGAGCCTGACGCCGGATGGCAAAGTGCTTGCGCCGCGCCTACGAGTTCAAGAACTTCTATCACACGATGGGGTTCGTGAACGCTGTGGCGTATATCGCGAACACCGAAGACCATCATCCCGACATCGAGTGCGGCTACAACTACTGCCGCCTCGAGTTCACGACGCATGCGATTGGCGGGCTGTCGGAGAACGACTTCATCTGCGCGGCGAAGATTGATGCGACATTCGTGCCCGGTTGAACTTTTTATCGACGTCACGAGGATTTCGCATGATCTTTCGGAGAACCTCAACGCACCTTGTGCGGATGCTGGTAGTCGTTGGGCTGGCCACCACTTCGGTACCCGCTGTTGCGCAGACGGAAACCCCGACTGCTCCCGAGGAGCGATCTCCCTGGCTGCTCGTCCCTGTGTTGAACGTCGATCCGAAGCTTGGCACCTCGCTCGGCGCGCTCGGTGGTTACCTGCATTATTTCGACGAGAAATCGCGGCCCTCCTTGTTCGCAATGACAGGCCAGTACACCAGTACCGACTCGATCATTGCGGGAATAGTCGCCAAGTCTTCCTTCGACGAAGACGGCCAAAGACTGAACGCCGCACTGATGTACGGCAACATCAAGAACGACTACGACGATTACCTTGGAACCGGCGTTCCGCTGAAATCCAACGTCGAGCTGCGCTCGCTGATCACCCGCTATCTTTACCGCGTCAAGGGCGGCTGGTTCGTTGGCGCGCAGGGGATCTATCAGAACTTCGCGATTGGCGGCGAGACGGCATTCGACCAGGAGGTGCTCGATATTCTGGGAGCCGTGCCGTACAAGTCAGGCGGACTGGGCCTTGTCGCCTATCACGATTCACGCAACAGCGATAACATGCCTTTGCGCGGCTGGCTCCTGAGCCTCAACAACTTGGCGTATCGCGAGTCGCTGGGCGGCGAGCAGGATTTCGACGTTTACCGGGTCGACTTCAGATACTTCCACGAACAGGGCAAGCGCTACGTTTTTGCTCTGCGCCAGCTCAACCACTTTACCGACAACGCACCGACGCAGGTACGAGCGCCCGTACAACTTCGAGGCTACAAGGTCGGACAATACAACGGCAAGTATATGTCCTCGATTGAAGGTGAGGAGCGGCTACGACTCGCAGAAAAGTGGACGGCCACGATTTTTGCGGGCGTTTCCTGCACCTATGGAGACGGCGAGGTCTGTTCGGATAGCGCGAACATGTACCCTGCAGCGGGCGCCGGTATCCAGTACATCCTCAAACCGAAGGAAGGCATCGTGATGAACCTGGAATACGCCAAAGGCAAAGGTGACAACTACGGCGTCTATCTGAAGATGGGATACGCCTACTGACATTGGCGAGCACCAATGATGCCGAGCGGCATTCCGACAAAGCGCGCAGAAAGTTATGCGGGTCTTGCCGGCCCGGCACCGAAGGCCACGAGAACGACTTCATCTGCGCGGCGAAGATTGATGCGTTAGCGGCGTGACGGATAGACCGGCCGACTTCGTCAGCAAATGGTCGCAGACGCGACAAATGGCTCGCTGCGCGAGCAAGTAAGATTCTGGCTTGCTGACATGGTCAGCCATTTGCTGACAGAGTCGGCCATATGCCGTGAGGCTTTATGCCGCGAAGCGGCCTTTTGCTGACAGAGTCAGCCGGTCGTAAGAAGCCCTGCTTCCGCGCACCCCGTCCAGATGCCGGCCAGGAGGCGGAGGCCAATTAGCGGATCTAACGACCCGCCCTGTGCGCCGCCATCACGCATGCCAGAAGGAGGCACTTTATCGGTCGAGCGTGTGCTCCAGGCGCTGTCAGACCTGCGCTCCACCATCTTGATCGGGTACCGATCCGTGCACGTCACGAGCAGGTTCCCGAATTAACTTGGGTATGAAGGCCCTCCGGGGCGCGGTTGTGCATTGTCAAAATTGCCGCGTACCTTCCGACGTCGTCGGTCAGTCCGAATATCGTCACTACCAAGAAATTTCCATTTGCCATGGTTCCGGAGAAATGCAGCGCCCCTTGTGTCACATCGGAGCGCACCTGAGCTTCGAAGGTCGGTCCGGCAACATTGCCTGTTAGTCGCGCGGTCCCTGTTCCAGCGTTAAATGTATCGAAGCCAATCGGGGTACCCATAAACTGGAAACGCACCTGAGGAACTGCGCGAGCGCTCCCCGTTAGGCCAGGTCCGAATTCGCAGTCGATGCTGGCGGCCTGAAGCAAGGTCTGCGGCTGCGCCGTCGGACGTTCCCAAACGTCTGCGCCGGCGCCATCACCTGCGGTCGCAGTTCCCGCACCGCCTGTCATGGAAGGTCGGGCAGCTGAGTTGGCCAGCCCGCGCACAGGCTCCTCTTGTTGATGGGCGGGCCCAGTCGAGGCTCCGATTTGAACAGCCGTAGCGGCTGCCGGAGCTACATCTACTGCGACTCGTGACGACTCCGAGCGCGCCGTATTTGCACCGACCACGGTCACCCGATTAAGAACCGATTTGGTGTCGACTTCCGTAGCGGGATACGGAAGGAGATGGGATGTGGATGTGTTCCGCCGTCTCGGTATGGACGAGCGACACTGCTACGCCCCCCAGAAACCCCAGTGAGACCAAACGCTGCTCGCCATAGCGAAACCGGTCATCCTCAAAGTGAAGGTCGGTCCCTCAAATACTCTGGGCGCATCGCGAAAATCAAAGCCATGAGCCCTGAGGTTACCCCGACGCTTCCGTTCGTCCCAGGTGAAACGCATAGGCAAAGTGTATATACACCCTCTCAATCCGTCAAAACCGCTTTATTCGCGCCAGATCTAACCAGTCCGCAGGGCGCAGCCTCCGCTCCCTTCCGCCGGGACGGACATAGGGGAGTGGTATGGCCGACAAGTGGTGACACGCCGCCGCACGTACCTAAATGGCATTCCGTTGCATGAGCACAAGATGCCGATAGCCGGGAGAAGCGAGCCCGATCGGGTCTCGCGAGCAACGTTCCTATCCAGATGCCCAAATGCCGGCGGGCACCCTCTCTTCGCCGCGGCACAAGCTTTACCGACAACAACCGGCCAGACCACTCCCCTATGCACATCCTGCTGTACTGCCAACTTCCAGCTCAGCCGATACTACCAACGTTGTATTGCAACCTGTGGCATCGCTGATAGCTGAGTAGTAACAGGTCAATCAACGCTTCTCCAGGCCGGCACGGCCTCTGAAAAAGTGAAGCGCCCCAGCGAACAGAAGGCTCGACACCGCAAGTCCAGTATTGTCGTTCGCCGGCGATTGCCCTACACCTTCACGGCAGGATACGACTCGACGTAACTCTCCTCGCCCGCTCCGTAATAGGTAACTGTTCTCCCGATGAAGTCCACGTCGTAGCTGACGACGCCAGCGTTCCAGGCCGCAATCAGGAACTCCGGGAACGTACTTTCACCGGCCTGGTTGGTCCGCAACGCTCTGATCAGCGCATCGCGATCGAACTGCGGCACATCTGCAATTCCGGTGACAAGAGGCGTCCCCTGCATCACAACCGTTCCCTGATCCGTCATGTACAGACTTTGACAGCAGGGCAGCGACCACAGGTTGCGCGTTACACCCGCGCTGCGAAGCGTCTCCGCGAGATACGGAAAGCCGCCAACCTTGGGGCGACCTGCCATCGCGCGTTGCTGGGCCGATTGCAGATTCTCGATAGCCTTACTCATGACAACTTCTTCCGGAAGTGGAACGCCGTGATGGTGAATCGTTCACGGAAATAGAATCGATGAGCGTGCTCACGCTGCAGACCGGAGTCCAGATGCAGCTCAGCGCATCCTTGCGCCCGACCTTCCGCTTCCAGCCAGGAGAGCAGCACCTTTCCGTGGCCGCGCGAACGTGCCGTCTCATCGGTTATGAGATCATCAACGGAGAGGATCCGCCCGCAGTACAGCATCTCGATGAATCGATAGCCAGCCACAGCGCGGACCGCGCCCGCTTCCACCACAGCGACGAGGCGGTACCCGTCGGAGTCCATCATTCGACGGACGATTGACAGATAGCGCTCGGCCTCGATGTGCGGTCGGAGCTGACGCATGACTTCAGCAGTGGCGAGGATCTCCTCGTCCGACTCCATACGCGCTATGGCTGGCTTGTCTGTCATGCTCTTCGTTTGCAGGGAGCGCGCTGTGATGAGCGCATAGGTACTCCTTTGAATTCGCCCTGGTCGTCCGAAAGCAATGCCTCGAATACGCAAAGTGGCAAACCCGCAGGGCGAGGCTTTCGTCTCCTTCCGCCGGGACGGACATAGGGGAGTGGTCTGGCCGACAGGTGGTGACGCGCCGCCTCACCTGCCTAAATGGCACTCCGTTGCATGAGGACACGATGCCAGTAGTTGGGAGAAGCGAGCCGCCTGGGCCTCGCGAGCAACGCTTGCACCCGTGATGCCCAAATGTCGGCGGGTACCCTACTCTTCGCCGCGGCACAAGCCTTACCGACAACAACCGGCAGACCACTCCCTATGCACATCCTGCTGTACTGCCAACTTCAAGCTCAGCCGATACAGACGTTGTATTGCGACCTGTGGTATCGCTGACAGCGGGGTAGTAACAGGTCAATCAACGCTTCTCCAGGCCGGCACGGCATCCGAACTCACGGCGAGCGCTTCGCGACCAGCGACTCCTGCCCGAAGCCTGGAATGTCACGCGTGAACTTGATCTCGCCATTCGACTCTATGGTGCCCTTGTACGTGATCGCGAACTCCATGCCCTGGACAGACAGCTTCTCGACGAACGACACCATGTTGCCTTCCACCTTGCCATTCTCGATGACGACATCGCCGAAAGCCGACTTGGCGTTGCCGGTGAGTGTCGTGCCGGACTGCTTGAATGTGAAAGTGTAGTTTTGTTCGCCGATACCGCCGGCGAAAGTCGACGTCCAGATGCCGGTGATGTCCGCCGCCTGCGCGGCGAGCGGCGAAATGAAGGCGAACAACAATACAACGCAGATCCTTTTCAGCATTGCGATTCTCCCCGGGGCCTTAAGGGCTGTAGTTGAAATTGTTGGCACGCCCCCGGACCAGGGGTTTGTATCTGGCGAGTTAGGACGCTCCGTCGCGCAGTATTCGCCTAGATCTGCGTTAGCGCAAGCACGCCTGGCAGCCTGTCTTATACCTTGAAACCGGCTTTTACATTTGTCACTCGTCAGAAAGTTTGTGCCCGTTGCAAGGCAAGGACGGCGGACTTTGTCCGTTTATTGCCTGGCCGCAGGCTCATGTGGGAACCTGAGCAGACGGGTCTTACGACGTAGAAAGTTGCCGGTAGGCCAGTCGAATGCCGCAATTGCGAACTGGTAGCGTCTGACCTGCCGGAGGCCTTTCTGACGCGTCGCCATTCGCCGTGAGCTTTTGCCGCGAGGCCCTCTTGCTGACGAAGTCGACCGTCTCTGTGCTCCCTACCCCTCGAACTCTTTGGTCGTCCTCGGCGCATCGCTCGCCTGTTCGTCGAGCGACGCCCGGTACCGGATACAGCCGCGCATGAACTGTGGCCATGCCGGGACTGCAATTTGCGGCGTGACTTGTTCGGGAAGCAGTTTCCAGAGGGCTGGCTGGTGCCAGCACAGATCGTGGCCAGTGGAGTCCCTGTGTTCCCGGATTGCACCGCGCAGTTTTCTGATTTCAGTGATCAGCTGTTCGCGGGACAGTGATTCCAGACCCTCGTCCATGTGCCCTCCTTGATGTCGCGGATGGACCAACAATCACTCTCACGTCTAGGGCGACAGAGAGGCAAGGTATGCGGCGAGCGAAACCATGTCTTCATCGGTCAGTTTCTCGACCGTGGGTTTCATCAATGCGCTGCTGATTCCTGCCCGGGCTCCCTGCTTGAAGTCGAAGAGCTGGCGGACGATATAGCTTGGGCTTCGGCCGGCAATCCCGGGAATCGGGCCTATGCCTTTGAGGTCGGGGCCGTGGCAGATTGAGCAGGGGATGGTTCTGCCGGCACCACCGGATTTCACCAGCGCCTCTCCTTTGCCGATGCTGCCGACCGGCGCATGCACAATGAACTGCGATCTTGAATCACGCAGTTCAAATTGCTGCACGTTTGCTGGCACCTCGACGATGCGTTGGCCGAGTGGCTCTGTCCCGCCCTCTTCCGCGATCGCAAAGAAACTTCCCGCCAGATAGGTCTTGGGGACGGTGTTGGTTTCAACTACCTTGATGATCGGCTTAGGTCTAAGGGCGGAAAAATACGCGGCGGCAGACTGGACCTCGGCGTCGGTGGATGCCTTGGCAGCAGCGATCATCAGCAGCACCGGGTTTCTTTGCGGACCGGAAAACGTTCGGGCACCGCTCTTGAAGTCGGCCATCTGCTGCACGATGTAGGCCGCAGGAAGCCCGGCAATGCTGGAATTTTCAGGACCGCCAGTGCCTTCCGCACGATGGCAGTAGCCGCAAGCGCGCACGTCCGGCTTCCTGCCTTGCGACACAACTTCCGGCATGGGGAGATGGTCCTCGGGATGCCAATCCGGCGCCAGGAACGCATCGCGAACCTGCCCCAGCTTGTAAGTCACAACGCTATCCGGCACATGCCGCGGCACCCCGTCGTCGGGCGATGCCTTGAAATTCGGGTCCCATGGATAGGCCCACGCTGGATACTGCACGGGTGTCGAAGCAGTCAGCGCCGTACCTGCGCCCTGGGTCTGTGCGACAACCGGAGCAGCCGACGAGAACGCTGCGACGAGGATCACGCCGATGGCACAAATGCTGGAGTTGCTCATGTAAACCTCTTTGCACGGGTCTTCGTGTTGCTTTCCGCTATCGGTTCTTCTGACAGGTGAATCCTGACCAGCTTCGCTGCACTTCAGGGCGCTGTCAGGACTCCTGCTGGCTTTTTTCTGCGTGCAGCAGTTTAGGCACAAAACTCACCAGCAGCGCTATGCTGATGCCGAGAACTGTCTCCAGCAGTCGCCACATGGCATAGATCCATGGGAGGTCGTTGTGATCGATCACGACGATGGCGCAAACGTATCCTGTGACTTTCGCTGCACCAGTCAAATGCAGCATGTGGCTGAGCAGCATGCCAAGCATGATACTGAACCCGATTGCCAGAGGACCTGATGGCAGCCACTGACTGAGCGCAGCACCGACCGTTGCCCCCAACACGGTACCCGCGAGACGCTGCACCGCCAGTTTTCGCGTCTCGGTCGGTTCGAGATCGGTGACGATGACCGCACCGACCAGCGCATAAATCGGATACGGGAGCTCAAGGAGCTGCGCGACGCCGACTGCCAGACCGGCCGCCACCCCGGCGCGGACGGATAATTGCAGGGCAGCTACAGTCTTGTGTTTCATCTTGCTCCTACGTCTGCGTTCACCGGCGACGCGCTGAGACAATGGGAGCATAACTGCCCGGAGGACGGTGAACCATACATGCAGACGGGACTTGGGGCCGTTCGCGAACCCGGGTACCGGACCGGTGCTTCCGCAGTCAGGGATCCAGCCCTTCAATTCTGAATTTGTGCTCGGCATCCCGCAGATGGGTGATCAGGATGTGGGACACGATATTGATCCCGATGCCTCCGAACATCGCCGGGAACAGATAGAGCGCAAGCGACAGTTCAGACAGGAAAATCGCGTCGTCTCTCAACGAAGGACTGGTCTTTGCCAACGCTGCAAGGCTCTGCAGCAGGTACACATTCGCACCCGCGATACCGATCAGCACGAATCCGAAAAACAGCACGGTCACGCGCGAAATGGCGCGCTTCTTCAGCAATGCCGCGTAGATACCGAAGGGAACCACGATCGACACGGCAATGAGCAGCCAGAACCTCAATTCGGTAAAGACGGTGGTATGCATGAACGTTGCCCGAACGCGGCTATGACGGCTGTCGACACTGACGTAGGCACGGAACGCACGGTCGGAAGTTCCACGATGAAGAAGTAAACCGGCCGACTCTGTCGGCAAGGGGGCCTCCGGCAAGAAAGTCTGCCGACAGGAATGCCTCCTCGGCAAGTCAGAATTGTATCCGACAGTGTCAACTCTTAGTCTGCCCTCTGGTCCTTGCCGTGAGGCCCTTGCCTGTCGTTTATGGCCTGGCCGCAAGCTACGTCCGCGACCCTTCCTGTCGTTAGGCCCATTTGCCGACAGAGTCGGCCGGCCTACCTCCCACTTCCCTCCCTTGCATTGCCCTCCGAAATGCCAAAGACTGGCCGGCAGAGTTGTTCTGCATTGCACGAAACTCATGCACTTCATCGACCGGAACAGTTTCAGTGATTTACCTGCGTTCGGACGCGCGGTAGTACTCGCGTCGTTCGCAGCGTTTACGTCGGCTGCAGCAATTGCTCTGGAAGCATCCGCGCCCGATGAGAATGAGGCCACCACCACCGTCCTGCAGGAAATCATCGTCACGGCGCCGGAACCGCGTTACGTGGCGCCGACGCGCCGCGATCGCATCGGACGTATCTGGGCTCCCGTGTTCATCAACGAAAAAGGCCCCTTCCGCCTGGTACTCGACACAGGCGCCAGCCACAGCGGTATCACGGAAAGCGTCGCTTCAGCGCTTGGAATCGTGCCCAATCAAGCGGATCAGGTGACGTTGCGGGGTGTAACCGGGAGCGCGACCGTAGCCACGATTCGCGTCAATTCGCTGGTCGTCGGCGACATGGAATTGCGCGGCAGGCGACTGCCTATCATCACCGATCCGCTGGGCGGCGCCCAGGGCATCCTGGGGTCAGAGGGCCTGGCAGACAAGCGCATCTACATCGATTTCCGCAACGACTTCATTCGCATCAATCGTTCACGCGGCGAACGCGCGCCGAGCGATTTCGTCACGATTCCCGTGACGTTTACCCGCGGCAGGCTGCTGACGATTGATGCCAGAATCGGCAACGTGCCCGTGAAAGCCATCGTCGATACGGGAGCCGAAGTGACTGTCGCCAACATGGCAGCGCGGAATGCGCTGTTCAGATACGGGCAGACGGCAACGCTCATCGACAAGATCGAGGGCGCTACGAATGAGATCCAGATAGGGGAAGGTTTCATCACACCGCCGCTGGTGATCGGCGGCATCGTCATTCGCAGCAACCGCACGACATTTCTCGACCTTCACATCTTCAAACACTGGAAGATGACGGAAGAACCCGCGATCCTGATCGGCATGGATGCACTCGGCCTGCTCGATACGCTGATCATCGACTACAAGCGGGCGGAATTGCACATGAAGACGAGAAGCTGAACCGGAGGAGAGAGCGACCGGCGGACTCTGTCCGCGCAAGGGGGCCTAACGGCAGGTAGGTCGCGGACGCGACAGGAAGGCCTCACGGCAGGCCAGATGAAGATGCCGGCAATCTGAAGTTCTCTCGCCAGCAATTTCAATTACGTGATCGGTCGCGGAAACATTCGAAGACGCCCTCGTTTGGTTCCCTCTGGCCTGCCGGCAGGCCCACTTGTCGCTAGACCCACCTGCCGTTAGGCCCCCTTGCGGACAAAGTCCGCCGGTTTCTCTTTGAATACCGGTCGCGCTCCGCTTCTTACACAAACCCCACCCATCTGCCGAGGACGATGACCGTTGCCCAGAAAAGGATGGACAGGCCGCCGGCAAGGCGCGCCGGCCCGGGAATGACTTCGCTTGTATCCCAGTCTTTCACGGACCTGTAGGTTACGTAGTGAAAGACAAGCATGTTGACGCCAGCCAGAAACATGATCACGAACTTGCCGATGAAGAACGGGTTGGCCACATATCGCGTGGGCGTACTCGAGAACAGGAACAGACCAGTGATGAGGGACACCACGAAGGCACCCCAGGTCCATCGCAGCAGTTCGTTGTTCAGCCTCGAGACTGGCTCGTCCTTCGACGCCAGGCCCAGCAGCCGCAGGTCGATTACGGCGATGGAACCGGCCACTGTCACCATCGCGATGACATGGATGCATTCCAGCGCCGGGAAGTACAACGATCCTTCGCGAATGGCGGTCCCGAAGCCGGAATTCTCGATGCTCAGCAGAAAGTCGGCAAATGCCATGATTGCGGTCTCCGAAAGGGAATTGGCTTGCTGATCCGATGCTAATTGGTGTGGTACGCAATCCAGCGACCGGCAACGATCATGAGCATCCACAGCACCATCGACCCAACTGCCACCACCCGTGCAGTCGCAGGCAAAACGGGCGCCGCATCCCAGGCGGCTGCCCGCTCGGCGGTCAACTTCTGCATCGTCAGCGTGAGGATGATGAGGATCACGAGCATCAGCATCTTCGACTGGAATTCCCACGTCGTGAGCGAACGCGCCGGCTCGGCGATCAACAACACCAATCCGGTAATGGTCATGATGACCAGCGAAATCCAGATACCCGGCGCGAATCGCCGGGTAACCCTTGACAGGGGTTGCTGCTTGCCCGCCAGGCCCAGAATTCGCAGATTGATCAGGCCTGCCGACGAGAACAGGATGGCCAGCGCCAGATAGTGAATCGACTGCATGGTCGGAATGAGCCACAGATGCGACGTAATGAACAAGCTGAGTGGCGTCGTGGAAATCCACCCTGCGAAGTCAGCTATTGCGGCGTTTGGCATAACTCTCCCTGGCGATTGCGGCCTGCGAACTCCCCCGGAGAAGCTTCCGGAAGCTCTGACCGGTGAGTTGCAAGGCTATTTGCACTTGGGAGGTATTAGATGTGAGGCACATCCGAAGTTGAATCCGCAGACTCACGTAGGGGGAGGTGGCTGTCCCGTAGCCTCGGCTACCGGGCTCTACCCAGGCAGTACGGGATCTTCCGGACATCACGCCGCTGCGCTCACTCGTATCCTCCCGGCGTTCAATTTGCTTTGATCCTTAGGAGGGGACCATGCGCTTATCAATACAGGCTGGATTGACCGCAACGCTGCTGTTGCTGCTTACGGGATGTGCACCCAAGCTGAACGAGACGCCGCCGACGGCACGGCTGACGACCGACTGGGTGAATGCGTACAACGCCAACGATGCGACTGCGATCGCGGCGCTGTATGAACCCGAATCGGTTCTGCTGACCAGTTACGCTCCGCCGGTACAGGGACGCCAGAAGATCGAAGAGTTCTGGAGTGCGGATGCCAGCAGCGGCACGACGACATCCGTGACGGTCGAGCATGGCGAAGCCCAGGGAAATCTCGCGACCCTCTCGGGCACCTATGGGGTCAAGGTCGGCGATAAGGCAATCGATGGCGGCCGGTTCGTCCAGGTATGGAAACAGCAAGGGGACGCCTGGTTGATCCATCGCGATGTCTGGATTGAAGACACCGCGACTCCCCCAGACGATGTGAAAGCGCAGTGGCTGGCTGCCTATAACGGCGGGGACGCGAGCGTTCTGGGAGCCCTGTATACGCAAGATGCCGAAGTCGTCACCACGGGTTCCGGACCCGTCAGAGGTCGTGACGCGATCCTGTCGCTGTGGAAGGCGGATATCGCTGATGGCCCCGTAGACACGGAGATGAAGGAAGAAGACCGCTACGTACGTGGGCCGGTCGCGTTCCTGAGCGGCCTCTATACAGTCAAGAATCGGAAAAACGGCAAGACGGCAGCCGAAGGTCACTACTCGCAGCTGTGGGTCCGCAATGGCAATGAAGACTGGAAAGTGCACCGCGAAATCTGGGTGCAACAGCCTGCCATCGGAAAGTAATCAGATATACCGCGGACGCGTCGGGCGGGAAGTCCTGAAGAGGGCCTCCCCGCCCGGCACGGATTGGATCACTTTCCGCCAGCGGGTTTGCCGGCAGGTGTGGAAGTACCCGGGCCCTCGCCATAGATCAGGACTTCGCACTGCTCATCCCTGGCGCCGTCATAGTGAATCTTGCCGGCGTTGTGCACGACGAAGCTGCCGACGGGCATCGGCTTGGTGCTTGCGGGGTCGAATTTCTCACCCGTTCCAATCCACCACGTGCCCTTCAGCACGAGGATGTAGCGATCGTTCGGGTGAGAATGCGGTCGCGACATGACGCCCGGCGGAAACCGGTTGATCGTCGCGTAGGGGCCAGGCTTGGTCGGGTCGCCATATAACACGGCGGTCTTGAGACCCGGGTACGTCGGGTTGTCATTCCATTTGAGATCGGCGGGCAGCTTATAGCTCAGCACAGCGGGATCGGGCTCGGCTGCAAGAACCGGTTTGGCGATAACGGCGATCGCCCACAGTGCGAGGAAGAGCGGCCTAAGGTAACGGGGGGTCATGGTATCTCCTTGTGATTGTCTTGCCGTCAGGATCGAATCATCGTCGTGGCGCACCTTCCAGCAATGCAGCCAGGTCCGACTTCCAGAATTTCGCCTGGCCCGTGGTGCCGTGACCTGCGGTCTGGTCGCTCGCAGGAATCAACAGCACACGGCCATTCCTGACGCGCTTGATCTCCCGGTCCAGCACTCCCAGCACCGCAGGATTACGTTCGTCGTCAGCGGAGTTGATCGCGAGCAGAGTCGCCTCGATACGTTCAAGATCGGCAGCCGGATTGTAGTCGCGCGACGACTCCCACTGATACAGCAGGTCGTTGGCGTCAGCGCGGAATGGCGCATTCAGGCGCTGGTTGAGCAATTGGTCGGCCTGTTCACGCGTCGGCGCCGCTTTGTACAGCGCCTGCTCTCCACCCGCCGTGGCGATGCCATAAAAGACGGAAGCCAGCTGGGCACTGCGCGGCTGCCTGGTGTAGTTGCCATTCATCCATTCCGGATCGCTGCGGATCGAGTCGATGATCAGGCGGCGCATCATCCAGTTGCGACCGGACATCTCGACAGGCAGCGATGCCATCGGCACCGCAACGTCCATGAAGGCCGGGTGTCTGGTGGCCCATAGCCAGGCGTGCATCCCGCCCATCGAATTCCCGATCACCAGTCGCAGATGTTTGATCCCCAGGTGCTCGGTGACCAGCCGATACTGCGCTTCGACCATGTCGTCGTAGTTGTAGTGCGGAAACTTCATGCGCAGCCCATCAGAGGGCTTTCCCGATTCGCCCGTGCCGATCGAATCGGGAAGGATGATGAAGTAGCGCCTGGCATCGAGCGGCTGCCCCGGACCAAACAGCTCACCCGCGAACGCGGGGTTCAGCATGGCGGTCCCCGACGCGGTTGTCCCGTGCAGAATCAGCACCGGCTCACCCGTAGGAGCACCAACGGTTGTGTAATGCAGCTTCAGCTCCGGCAGAACCTCACCAGTATGAAACCGGAACTCCCTGGCCACCCAATCAGCCTGTTTGGGCTCCGGATAGTCCGCGGCAAGTGTAGGTGCGGTCATTGTCGCGATGGTAACCCCGAATATCGCCAGGGCCACAACGTTGATGAGTCTCATGGTGTTGCAGAACTTGCTGTGAAAGAGCGAGCCGTCCCGCACATTCCCATCGTACTCCAGGTGCTGCGCCGGCAACATTCACGCCGGGTCCGGATCAACCGGCTTTGCTTTTTCGCTTTGGGGCACGCCTTGCGGCCAGTGTTGGATCACCCTGCTTGAGATTGAGTGCGACTGCTTCCCGGGTCAGGCGGCGCACCGTCGCGCGCTTGAGGGTCATGTCCTCGCGCAGCTCCAGCGTGGCCATCTCGTACTTGCCGCCTCGCTTGAGACGAGGCTCGATAGCGAGCAGGCGTTGCCCTCGCCAGAACCCGAACAGCACTCGCTCTTCCTCCGCACGAATGAGCAGGACGGGTCCATTCGACAGGTAGACGAGGTGGCCCCACTTTACGACCTCCTGCAGTGACGACGCGGCACGAACCGCCTCTCGAATGCCCTCAACGCACTCCCGGCGCCAACCCTTGAGGGCGGCGACATACGCGTCAGGGCTGGCAGCAGGCGCCGACTTCTTCATCATCTAATATGCGCCTTCATCCAACTTGAACGATTCCGGGTTCAGGGCCACCAGCTCCAGGTCTTCCACAGAAAGGTACGCGACTTTCTGGCCTATTCATTCAAAAACTCGCGGTGTAGCAAGGTGAACTGGCGGAGCAAGCTGTCGGTCGGTGAGGACGTTCACCGGGCACATTTACCGTAGCTACGCTAATTAAATGGATATCAGCTATGATCCTGCCAAGGAGAGGCGGAATGTTGCCCTGCGCGGCCTTTCGTTCGAGCTGGCTCATTTCTTCGACTGGGAAGAAGCTTCCATTTTCGAAGATGCTCGCAAGCCATATGGCGAGCGTCGTTTCCGGGCCAGCGGACTGATAGGGCCTCGTCTGCACATCCTCGTATTCACCTTGCGCGCTGACAAGGTCCATGTCATCAGCTTGCGCAAGGCCAATCTGCGAGAGGTACGTCGTCATGAAGAGCAAACCGGCAAAGCGCAAACGGAACCCGGAAAAGATTGACCGCGTCAATCCCGAATGGACCAAAGCAGACTTTGCGCGCGCTCGTCCGGCCCGGGAAGTGCTGCCCGAGATTCTGCCCAGAGCAACTGCAGAACGGCTGCTTCGACCCCGTGGTCGGCCCAAAACAGACAACCCGAAGCGATTGGTCTCGCTACGCCTTTCGCAGGAAGTCCTGGAGCATTTCAAATCAAAGGGTGCTGGCTGGCAAACGCGAATCGACGAGACGCTCAGGAAGGCCGCAGGACTCTAGATCGCCGCGGGAGGGGGCAATGGGCAATTGAAGTTGCCATTGCCGACCGGAACATGGCTGAAGGCAAGCGCTTGCACGCCTTCGATGCAGGCGATGTTGATTCCGTATTCGGAAGGGTTGCTGCGACGCCTGTGATGGGTGTGAATTCCGCATCGACTGCAGAAATAGTGCTCCGCAACATGCGTTCCCCACTGATATAGCGACAGATTCTCTGCGCCTTTCACCACCTGCAGATGTGTGAGGGGCACGCTCGCCATCACGTAGCCTTTACGGCTGCAAAGCGAGCAGTCGCAGCGCCGGATGTTCTGCAGACCGTTCACAAACTCGATCGCGAGTTCAACCGCGCCGCAATGACAGGTCGCTCTCCGGATTTCTCTCATCGCCTTTCCTCATGATGCGTTTCGATGGGCCACCAGCCATTACCCTCAGGCTTCGATCCCGACTTCTTCCGGAATACCGTCATGGCGCCGGAGCCCAGGGTCATGACGCAAGAATGGCCCATCGCTCATGGTCACGCCACCGCCCGCCGATCTTGAGGTAGCGAGGCGAGTAACCTTCCTTGCGGAAGCCGCAGCGGACAGCCAGTGCAATGGAGGCCGTATTGTCCGGCTGAATATTCGCTTCCAGTCGATGGAGCTTGAGCAACTTAAATGCGTGACGCACAACGGCCTGGAGTCCCTGTCGCATGAACCCCTGCCGTTGGTGACCTGCAAAAGCGTAGTAGCCCAGATAGGCGCTCTGAAGGGGCCCTCGGATGACGCTGGAAAGATTGATCACGCCTACCATTGCCCCATTGTCCCGACGACAGACGAGAAAGGCGTAGTTCTCCGGAGATGCCATGCGCTTGAGATAAGCGCGATACCTGGCAGGCGTGTCGGGCGCGGTTACCCATGGACGATGGAGTGACCTACTCTTGCCGACGGCTGCCAGAAACGGCTTCATGTCAGCCAGGGACGGCTGGCGGATGAGTACGTGGAACTTCACTGCGTTCCAGCGATTGGCTTGAGCGGTTCAAGCCCGTACCGGCTCATGACGGCTACCAGTGCGCCCTTGTCGGGTGGTCCACCTGCGTTGATTACGGCAGCGACATCCTTGAAATACTGGGCCCCGACGTCTGGAGACATGACTATCAACGCGCGGGCGACGCTGCCAAACGGGTTGGAGAACGCATGAACCACGCCCTTTGGCGTTTGCATGCTCTGTCCCGGGGTGAGGTCCTGCACTTCGGGGCCCACTGTGTAACGAAGCGTCCCCTCCAGCACATAGACGATCTCTTCGTTGTTTGAATGGCTATGTGGAGGCGGGACGTTTGAGCCCGGTGGTACGGTGAGTTCAAATATTCCCATGCTGGCGGTCTTCGAACCATCGATGAGGTAGCGAATGACCAACCGGCCTACATTGATTTCAGTTGCGCTCATGATTACCCCTTTAGACGAACGACGGTGCCAGTAAAGACTTGTGAGGTCAACGAGTTCACGTCAGAGGAAACAGCAATTCCCACATTCGATAATGCAATTGCCCAACTGGCACCCTTCATCGTTTCATGGCCATGCTAAGGCGCAGCGGGCGCAGACGGCCGTGCGGGCGCCGACAGCCCTGCCTTCCAGCCTTTCTCGAGCTTGAGTCCATCCCAGTGTTCGACAAGTTTGCCGTCGCGGATACGGACAGTTTCGAAGTTGAAGGCTTCATAGGTTTTCGACGGATCGTCCGGATCGGGTAACACGGCTTTGTAGATCGCCGTGACGAGATCACCCTCTGCCATGAGGATGACCGTCGGACTGCGCAGGTTGAAGTCCGGATCCGTCACCCGAATCCTGCCCCGCGCCATGTTGAGCGCATCGAACCAGGCTTGCGGCCCGATCGGGCCTGTCAATGCGATCAAGCGAGGGTTGTGCTGGACGTAGTCGTCGGTCAGCATTTTCTTGCGTGCCTCGAGATCGCCACCAAGCGCAAAGAACCTCATCAGGACCTGCTTGTTGGCTTCGAGCCGCGCCGCCTCCGCTGCAGACTGCTGCGCCACGGCAGACACGCAGACGACCAGCCCCAAAACGATCGTTGCAAGATAACGCATCGTATCGCCCCCGATTTCCCACCGATTCATCGAACAACGATGCCGTGCGAACGGCGGTGCCACTACGTGACCTTAGTACCGCTTTTTACATTCGTGACTTGTCGGAAAAGTGGAAAGTCAAATGTCTCATACGTCACAACCGGTACGGAGAGATCCATTTGGCTCGGAAGGTACAACGGCGGCCTTTGGCCGCAAGGGGGCCTCCGGCAGGAAGGTCTACACGACAAGCAGGCCTTCGGCAGGCCAGAAAGACGTGCACTCGCTATTATCCTGTGCCGCATTCTGGCTTGCCGTTAGGCCTTCCTGTCGTGTCCGCGACCTACTTGCCGGAGGCCCCCTTGCGGCCAAAGGCCGCCGGTCTATCCCTCTCCCGCCCTAGGTCAACTGCCCCACCACCTCACCCGGCTTAAGGACCGGCCCTACCGGATGAGCGAAATGCTGTCTTCGCGAAGTCGATGCGGGCGTCGGGGCCGCATTGAAATCAGCGGCCTCTTCACAGATCTCGAGGCGCCTCAAGCAGTCCCTGCTGATTCGCAATCTGAATCGCGAGTCCCGGCCGCGCGTTGAGTTCGAGCACCAGCGGCCCGAGGTCGCGATCGAGAACGATATCGACGCCGATGTATCCCATGCCTGTGAGTTCGTAACAGCGCGCGGAAATGTCGAGCATCGCATCCCACTCTGGAATCGACATGCCGGCAATGGCAACGCCGGTATCCGGATGGACATCGACGATCTCGCCGCTCATGACGCCGCCCAATGTCATACCCGTCGCAATGTCGACCCCTGCCCCGACAGCGCCCTGATGAAGGTTTGCCTTGCCGTGCGACAAACGCGTCGGTAGCCGCACCATCGCCATGATCGGCACGCCACGAAAGACAATGACGCGAATATCCGGCACACCCTGGAAGCTGACGGGTTCGAAGTGCGGCGAGAAATGCACCATCGCCTCGACGATGACGGTGTCCTGGATGCCGCCGAGGCTGAACTGGCCGCTGATCGCATTCGACAGGTGGTGTTCAAGATACTCGAGATCGAGCAGCATGCCGTTGATCGTGC
Source organism: uncultured Pseudomonadota bacterium (assembly GCA_963819685.1). Lineage (GTDB taxonomy): Bacteria > Pseudomonadota > Gammaproteobacteria > Steroidobacterales > Steroidobacteraceae > CAIUGU01. The sequence continues at coordinate 143,169 of CAWFXI010000005.1, read as the reverse complement.
GATACAGCCCACCGCTGCGACCGGCAATGACGATAATGCCGTCGCCCGAGCTGCCATGCGCGGGCTTGAGCACGAATTCCCTGTGCTTCCTGACCATGTCGCCCAGGCGGCGGATGTCGTGCTGCGTCTCGATGACACCATACAGATCTGGTACGGCGATACCCGCCTTCAGTGCGAGCTGCTTGGTCTGCAACTTGTCGTCCACCAGCGGGTACAGCCGCCGCGGATTGAAGCGCATGATGTAGTCGCCATTGCGCCGGTTGAGCCCGAGGACGCCGGACTCGGCCATCGACCGATACCGGGCCGACAGGCTCAAGGCGGGGTACTCGCCGGATCCACGGGTCGGCCGAATGATTTGAAGCGCTTCAGCTCCAGCAACCGATAGCCGGTGTAGCGACCGGTGAGCAGCGTGATGGCCAGAACGAGCAGCAGAAGCTCCGGGAACACGAACACGAGATGGGACAACCAGGGGATGCCCATCACCAGGTACGTGATCGCGGCGACGACCAGGCTGCCGAAACCTTCCTGCAGCGCCTCTGACGCACCCCGCTCTTCCCAGACGATGGACATGCGCTCGATGGTCATCGAGATGATGACCATCGGAAACAGCGCGATGGACAGACCGGGCTGGATATCGAGCCGCTGACTGAGCACGCTGATCCCTGCCATCAGCATCACGACCACGGTGAGAACGCAGGTCAGCCTGGGCACCAGCAACAGCCGCAGTCGCTCCAGATAAAACCGGATCAACAGCCCCAACGCCACGATCACGGCGAACAGAACAATACCCCACAGCAACTGCGTTTCACGGAACGCCAGCGCGACCAGCACCGGCATGAACGTGCCGAAGGTCTTGAGGCCGATGAAATTTCTGAGCAGCACGATGACCAGCGCTCCGATCGGGATCATCACCAGTACGCTGTATACCGCCTGAGTCGTGATCGGCAACGAGAACAGCGAGAAGTCAAAGGCCTGTGATCCCAGGCTGTCCATGCGCCGCTCTGCCACTTCCAGCGAATTCAGGAAGTTCCGTTGCACGGCCAGCGACACATCCACGTCGGCACCCCCATCCACATCCGCGATGGGGCCGTTACCCCGCCACCAGACCAGGAAATCCGGCGGCCAGCCCTGGGCGCGCGTGACGGGATCGAAATACAGCCATTCGACGCCGTCGTGAACTTCGAGCAGCGGCACCGTGCGGGCGCCTCCTGACTGGTCGCGCAGGAAAACCCCATGAGAAACCCGGGCGGGAATCTGGGCGGCCGCGAGGATGCGGGTGGCCAGCTGCGCCTTGGCGGTAGGACTGCTGCTGTCACTGAGGAACAATCTGATGTACTGATCGCTGCCGGCGTTGCCGATATGCCGCAACAGCTCGGACGTGAAGCTCGCAACATCTGCGGACTGGCGTCGCACCTCGGCGATCAGGCCGTCGACCGCAATACGCGACGGCTCATCGAATTCGGGAATTTCGGGAAACGGCGGCGTGGAATCCTCGGTGGCCCGGGCCGGGTCGCGATAAACGAGCGCCCGGTAGTACACCGTCTGCTGGCCTTCAGCCTCGCGAACGGCCCATTGAGCTTCACGGCCATTTGTCGTGTTGTGGGTCGACAGGCCAAAGCCGCGCGACACGAAACTTTCATCCAGCACCGCGAAACCGGGGGTCAGGCTCGGGATCTGCAGCGTCACCTTGACGGCGGCTGGACCCGGCTCGAAGTTCACCGCCGCTTCGACGTTCCAGACCTGCGTCTGCGCAGCAGCAGTGAGTGGAAAACCCAGCGTCCGGTACTTGAAAGCGAAGATGGCAAGCCCGACGAACGCGAGCAGGCCGGCGAGAATGTAGAGTTGGCGATTGCGCATGGGCTGGACAGCGTTGCAGCCTAGGGCCTGACGCGAATCATTTCAATCGCGACGTACGGCAGACCCTCACCTGCCCCGGTGCAATGCGTTGCCGATCATTGGAATTCCATCAGGGTACGCGAGTCGTCCAGCGACACGTCGCAGAGGACGTCGATCGGTGCCTCGGCAAACCGGTGCGCAGCGATCACACCGGAGGGATCGTGTTCACTGTCGAGCAACCACTGGGCGTGTTCGACCAGCAACGCCAGTTCCAGCGCACGTCCGATCGTGAGAGCCAGCCTGCGAGCGCCCGCCTGCTTGATCTCAGGTGCCGCATCCGCCTGGACTGCCTGCAATGCGTGCTCGACTGCTGCCAGCGCACGCCGGGCGAGTGCAGTCAGCCCCTGGTCGCGGATGTGATGGAGGCTGGTCGAGACTCGACCGATGCATGCGGCGAGACCGGCTTCGATGTCGCCGCGCAGGAGCGCATCGAGCGACAGCACGTTGGTCGTGCCCTCCCAGATCGGTAACACGTGGGCGTCACGCAGCAGCGTGGGCAGCCCGGTATCTTCGACGTATCCTGCGCCGCCGAATGCTTCGACGATTTCGCCCAAGACTGCGACTGCCTGTCGTGCGGTCAGCAGCTTGACCACCGGCGTCAGCAACCGCAGCAGCGCCCGCTGGCCATCATCCACCTCGCCCGCTTCCTGGCGACCAAGAAGCGCTACCAGTTGAAACGTCAGCAGGAAGGCGCCTCGCGTTTCCGCTTCGAGGGTGGCCAGCGTATCGACATGCAACGGCAGGTTTGCCAGACGCTGCCCAAATGCGCGTCGCTCCAGCGCATAGGCTCGTGCCAGGGCCAGACCGCGACGCATGGACGCAACCGCACTGACGGCGTTCCACGTGCGCGTGACCGCGAGCAGTGGTGAGATGTGCCGCGTGCCGTAACGGGTGCCGGCCACCGCCTCCGCACGCGCACCTTCCAGCTCCAGTTCGGCTGTCGGTACCTTGCGCGTACCGAGCTTGTCCTTCAGGCGTTCGACTCGAATGCCATTGAGGTCGTCCGTCCGCCGTTCGCGTCTCAACATAGAACAGCGCGAGATTGCTACCGCCCTCCTCGTTGCCCTCGGGTCGCGCCAGTGTCAGCGCCATGTCTGCTGTCACCGCCGACGTGAACCATTTCTTGCCGTACAGCCGCCAGCCACCCGCCGCATCCGGGACGGCGCGAGTGAGAGAGGCCCCGACATCCGATCCCCCGGTGGTTTCCGTCATCCACTGACCGCTGGTCCAGGCTTGAGCCGGATCGCGACTCGTCAGACGCGGGACTGCGCGGTCGATCAGTCGCGAATTGCCGGACTCGATGAGCGCTCGCGCTGCGCCGTCCGTCATGGCGAGCGGACAGGTATAGAGGTCAGACGACGGGTGAAACAGGTAGACAGCTGCAAACTGATGCAGACGGGAATAGCGTCCATGACGATGTTCGTAGGGAATCGCAACCAGCCCGCTGCGTGCCGCGACGGGAATCAGCGCCTGCCACAGCGGCGACACTTCGACCCGATCGATGCGGTTGCCCCAGGCGTCCCACTGGGTGAGCACAGGTTCGTTCAGGCGGTCCGCAAGTTGCCAGTCATACCATTCGCCACCGGCGCGCCACCCCAGCTCGCGGAGTTCCGGCTCGACGTCCTCGAGGACGTCCACCGGCAACATCCGCTTGAGAAATGTGCGCAGGAACCGGTCATCGTCGTACGTGTTACCCAGTCGCGGCGGAGACTGGATGAAGGCGCCCATGGGTGACAGGAGTGCTCAGCGCACCTCTGGCAGTCCCCCCTGTACTCCGTTCGGCGACAGGAGCACCTGCCACAGCTGGCTGCGTCGGGCGCGGAACGACGCCGCGCAGCTCAGCAGCCAGAACTCCCACATGCGACGGAAGCGCTCGCCGTACTGCTCGGCAATCTGCGGCCAGCCCGCCGTGAAATGCTTGTGCCATTGCATCAACGTGCGGTCGTAATCCGGGCCGAAGCTGTGCCAGTCTTCGGTCACGAATAAATCCTCGGCCGCGGCTGCGATCTGCGCCATCGACGGCAGCATCGAGTTCGGAAAGATGTACTTCTCGATCCACGCATCGTTCGTACTGCCGGACAGATTGCGGCCGATGGTATGCAGCAGGAACAGGCCGTCCGGCACCAGCAGCCGCCGGGCAGTTTCAAAATAGGTACGGTAGTTGCGGACACCAACGTGCTCGAACATGCCGAGCGAATAGATCCGGTCGAACTTGCCTGAGACGCTGCGGTAGTCCTTGAACAGAATCGTGACCGGCAATCCTTTGCAACGCTCTTCAGCGGTTGCCGCCTGATTCCTCGAAATCGTCACGCCGGTGACGCTCACGCCGTAGCGTTCGGCCGCAAACTTCGCAGCACCGCCCCAGCCGCAGCCAATGTCGAGTACGTGCATGCCGGCCTTGAGGCCCAGCTTGCGACAGACGAGATCCAGCTTGGCTTCCTGTGCTTCATCCAGCGTCGTCGCGTTTCGCCAGTAGCCACACGTATAGATCATGCGACTGTCGAGCATGCGCTCGTACAGATCATCGCCGACGTCGTAGTGCTGCTCGCCCACCTTGAACGCGCGGCGCGGCGACTGGGGATTGATCAGGCGTGCGAGAAACGCTGCCCAGATCTGGCCGGCATCCGGCAGACGCCGGTCGGCATCGGCGCGGAAGACCCGTGTCAGCATTTCATCGAGCCGATCGCAGTCCCACTGACCGTCCATGTACGACTCGCCCACGCCAAGTGAGCCTTGTGCCAGGGCGCGCTGCAGGAAGACCTCGTCGTTGACGCGGATGTCCCAGGGATTCCGGCCGTTGAGACGCACACCGGTGCCCTCCAGCATGCCCTCCAGGGCGCTGAAGTACCGGGACACTCCCATTTGATCGCGGGATACGGCCATGGCCAGACTCACTCACCCAAGCGATGCTGAACGCTACGAATCTCCCGTTAAGGATTCATTTATGACCGGCTCCCTGTCAAGAGCGGAAAGTCCCTACGGGTGTCCGAGTCATGGACTACTGTTGCATCAAGGGTTTAAGCATCAGTCAGCGGCTGGCTTCAGCAATCAGCAGCCGCTTGGCCATCGCGCTGCGATCGACAAGGTCGAGCCCAGCCTTGCGCAGGGCTTTGAGGCGGGGGTCGTCGTTGCTGAACAGGCGTCCGAGACCGTCGATCACGCCGAGGGCCACCTGGTTGTCGCGTTTGCGCCAGCGCTCATAGCGTCGTAGCCAGCGGCGGTCGGCCCACCCCACCTGATTCGTCGTAACCGCCTCGGTCAGGATCTCGACCAGCGCGGCGCAGTCGGCAAAGCCCAGGTTGACCCCTTGCCCGGCGAGCGGGTGGACCGCATGCGCGGCATCGCCGACCAGCACGAACCCCGGCCGGCAATATTCGCGGGCATGCATCATCTGCAGCGGGAAACAGGCTCGGGGCGCCGCGAGTTCAATATCGCCCAGAACTGCATCGCTCGCCGCCCGCAATTCCCGTTCGAACTCAGCGGCAGGCATCTCGACCAGTCGCCTGGCGTTGTCAGGTGCCGTGCTCCAGACAATGGAACTACGGCCATCGGTCAGTGGCAGAAACGCGAGAGGTCCCTCAGGGAGAAACCGTTGCCGGGCAGTCTGGCGGTGCGGCCGTTCGGTGCGCACGTGAGTGACCATTGCGAACTGGTCATACGCTCGCGCGGTCACCTCGATGCCGGCCAGAGTGCGACTCTGCGAAGCCGATCCATCGGCGCCGACGACGAGCCGCGCCGTCACGCGCCTGCCGTCAGAGAGTGTGGCGGTGGACAGTGCCTGTGACGTATCGAAGCCCAACCCCGTAAGGCTGGCGCGCATCAGCACCACGCGCTCACGCAATGCCGCGGCGTCATACAGCCCCCATTGCAGGCGGCGATTCTCAACGATATGGCCAAGGTCCGCCTGGCCCGTACTGCCAGCGCTGAAGTGGATCGACCCGGCACCCTCCGGCACACCGGCCGCGTCCCACACCACCATTTCGCTGTACGGTGATATCTGCTCCGGTTTGAGCTTCTGCCATCCCCCCGCACGCGTCAGGACTTTCCGGGATGCATGCGAAATCGCCGAGACACGGATATCGATATCACTGCCAGGGGGTGGCTCAGAAGGAGGATTGGCTTCCACCAGACCGATCTTGTGATGTGCGAACTGACGTTCGCTTGCCAGCAGGCCCGCAAGACAAGCCCCGACGAGGCCGCCGCCGATGATCAGGATGTCGTAGTCGGGTTTCAAAGCGGCGCTCCACGAGCCAGGCGCGGAATACGTCCCGCGGCACCGAGAGACAACTGCGACATCGCCTGCTTGGCGTGCGGGGACAGATCGAAAGCCAGGAGCGCCACATCGCGCAGCAACCGGACAGGTGCGAAGGGTTGCCTGAAGATTCTCACGAGACCGTCGGTGAACGCCACGATGCGCTGCCTGTCTTCGTGCCGCCAGTTTCGATAGCGCTCGAGTATCTCCGCAGCGCCGACATCCAGCGAGGCTCCGCTGGTCGTGCGCGCATCAGCCAGCACTTCAGCAAGGCTCGCGACATCGCGCAGCCCGAGGTTGAAGCCCTGCCCTGCTATCGGGTGCAATCCCTGCGCGGCATTGCCGAGGATGACGACTCGCCGGCTCACCGGTTGCTCCGCACGCGTGAGCGCCAGCGGATAGCTTTGCCGTTTGCCTACAGTCAGGAAGCGTCCGAGGCGCATACCGAACGCTTCCTGCAGACGCTTGAGGAACTCAGCGTCGGGTAACGCCAGCGTCGTCGCCGCTTCCGCGGGGGCCAGCGTCCAGACAAGTCCTACGCGACCTTCGACCAGCGGCAACAACGCAATGGGCCCCGCCGGTGTGAACCGTTCGTAAGCCACGTGGTTGTGGAAAAGCTGGCTGGTGAGGTTGGCGGTAATTGCCGTCTGTCCATAGTCCCACGTTGAGGACCCGACGCCGGCGGCACTACGAACCGCTGACTGCGCACCATCAGCGGCTACCAGCAAGCGGGTATGCAGCGCTTCAGCACCGGCAGCAGCGCCTTCGAGGCGCAGCCGGCAGCAGTCGTCGTCCACTTCGTAGTCAATGACACGGGCGGGAGCAAGAACACGAACTTTAGCAGCCTCAAGTCGTTGCCAGAGCCCGGCGCCCAGCGCGCGATTCGGAATCACAAACCCGAGCGCTTCGAGTTCAACCTCGGCGGCGTCGATGCGCGCAAATCCGAAGCGGCCGCGGTCCGACACGTGGATCCGTTTGATCGGCGTTGCTTCGTGCTGTACCAGGGGCCAGACGCCCAGGGCCTCCATGATGCGTCGACTGCCGTTGGAGAGTGCCGTCGTGCGGTCATCGAAACTCGGGCTGCCTCCCGACTTGAAGGGCGCCGCTTCGATGAGCGCGATGTCCAATCCCAGTTGCGACAGGGAGAGCGCCAGACTGGCGCCGACCATGCCGCCCCCAGCTATTGCAACGTCAGCCTTCATCAGGGGTTCCCTAGGCCGCCTGCATCAGGCGCTCGATTGCGTCGGGCTCCTTGGGCAGCCCGTCGGTGAGCACCTCACAGCCGCCCTTGGTAATGGCCACATCGTCCTCGATGCGCACACCGATGTTCCACCAGCGCTTGGGCACGCCTTTGGAGCCGGCTGGAATATACAAGCCAGGCTCTACGGTCATGACCATGCCCGGCTCGAGTACGCGCCATTCATCACCGACCTTGTAGTCGCCCACATCATGGACATCCATACCGAGCCAGTGGCCGGTGCGATGCATGAACCATTGACGGTAGGCGCCATCGCGAATCAGGTTCGGTACCTTGCCCTTCAGCAGGCCGAGGCGGACCAGACCCTGAGTGATTGCGCGCACTGCCGCATCATGAGGCTCGTTCCAGTGATTGCCGGGGCGGGCTTTCTCGATGGCGGCGTACTGCGCTTCGAGCACGACTTCGTAAATGGCCCGTTGCTCCGGGGTGTAACGGCCGTTGACCGGAAACGTGCGCGTGATGTCGGAGGCATACATGCCATATTCACAACCGGCATCGATCAGCAGCAGGTCGCCATCCTGCAGCTCAGCATTGTTCTCGCGGTAGTGCAGCACGCAGCTGTTGCCGCCACCCCCGACGATTGGATGGTAGGACGTATCGGCATTGTTGCGACGGAACTCGTGGACCAGTTCCGCCATGACCTCGTACTCCATGCGGCCCGGCTCGGTGAAGCGCATCGCGCGCTTGTGCGCTTCGACCGCAATCTTCGCAGAGCGGCGCATCAGGCCCAGTTCGGCGGTGGACTTGTACAGTCGCATGTCGTGCAGCGGGTGATCGAGCGCCACGAATTCCTGAGGAGGGTGCACCCCCGCGCGCGCCTGGGCCTTCAGGCCGTTGACCCAGCCGATGACGCGCTGGTCGAAGTCCGGATTGAGTCCCATCGTGTAGTACACCCGCGAACAGCTTTCCATGAGGCCGGGCAGGATGTCGTCGATGTCGCCGATCGGGAACGCGTCGTCCGCACCGTAGTCGCGGGTGGCACCTTCCGGTCCCGCCCGCTTACCGTCCCAGGTCTCGCGCGCGGGATCCCGGTCGCGAACGAACAGCACGTACTCCGCTTGTGGACGGCCAGGCACCAGCACCGCCACGGCCTCGGGTTCCTGAAAGCCCGTCAGGTAATGGAAGTCGCTGTCCGGACGGTACTCATAGTGAACATCGTTGTTGCGCGATTTCTCGAGCGCGGCTGGAATGATCACGATACCGCCCTTGCCCACCATGCGTGCCAGCTGGCGACGGCGGCGAGCGAATTCAGACTGGCGGCTGGATGACTGCATCGATAAGCTCCTGAATATCGTTACGCCGATGGGCTATGTCACGGACGGCGAAGCGGCAGCAATTCGTCATAGACCAGCTGGGCCCCGGCCCGCACGAACTCGTAAAGTTCGGCAAACGCCTCTTCGTCGGATTCGTCGCCCACTTCAGTATTGCCCTGGTCCAGGTCCGTGGACAGCGTCGCGCGGCCGATCTCGGCGAAGTCAGCAAGCACCTCCCTGACCATGGCCGGTAACGTTGGGTTGCGGCCGATCTCGCCGGTGGCAAGCCCGTACAAAAATCCCTGGGACCACTGGGCCAGTGCTTCCGTTCTAAGCCCAAGCGCTACTTCGTCGTCGGGAAGCAAGGGCGTGAATTCCATGCTGTCGGACCGGAGTGACCGGGCCGTCTCTTCGAACAGGAGGCGTACAGGGGAGTCCGGCCTGGCCAATCCTGCAGCCATGGCTGGATCCGGCGCGACCTCCGTCAGCCATTGCTCAAACGAATAGTCGTCGAGTGCACTCAGGGCGCCGCACAGGCAGCCGTGCGCCTCGGCAGCAGGCAGTTCGGCGGCCGCGGATTCGAGATCGCGTGCCACCTCGGCATGGAATCCGGTCAACATCACGTTATGGTAGCACCGCCACCACCGGAAACATTCCCGCGGGGAGTTGCGCCCGGACCCGGATGCCGTCCCGCTTGTCGCTGCGCCTGCATGCCCGCATAATCGAGCCATGAGCGAAGGGCAGACCAAGACAGCGGTCGATCAGGAATTGAAGCGCCTGGAAAAGCGCCTCGATGAATTCGTCGCGACAGTCGCCCAGATCAAGGAAGAGAATCGCGCGTTGCGCCAGCGTCAGGAGACGCTCATGACCGAGCGCGCCAGTCTGCTGCAGAAGAACGAGCAGGTCCGCGCCCGGGTCGAGGCAATGATCGGGAGACTGAAGGCAATGGAGCACGGCGCATGACCGATCGCACGGTGAGAATCAGCGTCCGGGTCCTCGAAAAGGAATACCAGGTCGCCTGCCCTGTCGAAGAGCGTTCCGACCTGCTTGATTCCGCCGAGTACCTGAATGGCAAGATGCGCGAGATCCGGGATGCCGGCAATGTCGTGGGCCTTGACCGGATCGCCGTGATGGCTGCCCTGAACATCGCGAATGAGCTGCTCAAGCTGCGTAACCAGGACCGGTCCTTGAATAGCGACGTCGGCAACCGCATCAAGCAACTGCGTGAGCGGGTTGAGACGGCGCTCACTCAGGGCCGGCAGCTGGAGCTGTAATCTCAAGGCTGTAGGCTGCAGGCGTGAGACTTGAGGCTTTTTCCCTGGACGCTTCACGTTTCACGGCTTCACTTTTCAAGTTTTTGTTTGGCGCTGCCTGCGGTGTTCGACATGAGTCGGGTTTCCCCTCGACCCTAATGTTAATACCCCTGGGACAATGGCTCGCGGCATCATTGTGCAAGTCCGTCTCGAACGGGAAGCCTTAAGTGCCGTGTCCGCGTCCCACCTATTGCTCCGCGTCGAGGGCAATGGTTCATGACGGCACAGGCGGGTAGCGCCTCCTCCCTTTCCGGCATCGACGCGGCAGAGCGGTCAGCTGCGCGCTCCGCTTTGCGCCGACAGATGCGCGACAAGCGTGCCGGCCTCTCCACGACCACTCGTCACAATGCAGCAGTCGGTATCGCCAGGCTGGTGCAACGCGCGAAGTTGCTCAAACCGCGTCTCAGGATCGCAGTGTATCTGGGGGTCCGAGGCGAAGCAGACCTTGCGCCCTTGATCGACCGGGCTCGACGTCTCGGTTGCCGCCTGTATTTGCCCCGAGTCATCAATCTGCGCCGCCGGCAAATGGAGTTCCTGCGCTTCACGGGCCTCGCTGCACTCAGGCGCAACCGCCTTGGTCTGTCAGAGCCGGTGTCAGTGGCGCAACGGATTGCCCCGCGGGACCTTGATCTGGTCTTTGTGCCGCTGGTCGCTTTCGACACGAACGGCCATCGCCTCGGTACCGGCGGTGGCTTCTATGATCGACGCTTCGCTTTCCTTGCCAACCGCCGGCGATGGCGCAAACCACGCCTCATCGGGGTCGGGTATGAGCTGCAGCGCGTCACGCTCGTCCCCAGCGAACGCTGGGACATCGCACTCGATGCCATCGTGACGGAACGCTTTGTATACAGGCCTTTCAAGCCCTGACCCTTCCTGCATTCCTGCTCTGGAGTTTCCATGCAGTACTGGCTGCTCAAGTCCGAACCCTCCGCGTTCGGTATCGAGGATCTGGTGAAGGCACCCAGACAGACCACCGCTTGGGAGGGTGTGAGGAACTTCCAGGCGAGGAACTTCCTCCGCGACGGGATGGGTAAAGGCGATGAGGCCTTCTTCTATCACTCAAGCTGTGACGTGCCCGGAGTTGCGGGAATCGTCACTATCGTGCGCGCGGGATACCCCGATGGCTCCGCCTTCGATCCGGACAGCGAGTACTGCGATCCGAAGGGCAACGCTGCCAATCCAACCTGGTATGCGGTCGATGTGAGGCTCAAGGAGCAGTTCGATCCCGTGATCACGCTGGACTCGCTCCGTCAGCGTTCGACACGGGAATTAAAGGACCTTCTGATCCTGCGCAGGGGCAACCGTCTGTCGGTCACACCGGTCACGAAGAGCGAGTGGGACTGCATTCTTTCTTTGCGCTCTGTACCGAAGAGAGTGAGACCCCTGCCTAAGTCGGTAAAGAAATAATCAACGAACACTTGCTAGGTATTTTTGTTTTATGTATATACTGCGCGCGGACTAACTCGACATGGAGACTTACTACTATGGCAACTAAGGCAAAGAAGGCATCGAAGAAGAAGGCTACGAAGAAGAAGGCCGCTAAGAAGAAGTAAATTCTTCTTTCGATGATGAGCTAAAGACTGTGCCCGCGTAAGCGGGCACAGTCGTTTACGGAGCTTGGAAAACAGATGTTTCCGCATTTCGCCCGGGGGACACGACATTGACGGACCAGGACAGCCTCAAGCGTCTCGCAGCAGTCGCGGCCCTCGCTCACGTCCGCGATGACATGATCGTAGGGGTCGGGACGGGGTCGACCGTCAACCTTTTCATCGAGGTACTCGCCAGCGCCAACTTGGCGCTCCGTGGTGCCATTTCAAGTTCGGAAGCATCCACGACCCGCCTGAGGAAACACGGCTTCGAGGTCCTGGACCTCAACTCATCGGATCCTCCCGAGGTCTATATCGATGGCGCCGATGAGGCCGACTCGCACCTGAGACTCATCAAGGGTGGCGGCGGCGCACTGACGAGGGAGAAGATCGTGGCAGCAACCGCTACCCGCTTCATCTGTATCGTCGATGAGACAAAGCTCGTCGATGTACTCGGACGCTTCCCGCTGCCGGTCGAAGTGATTCCAATGGCCCGCTCGCATGTCGCGAGGCAAATGGTCCGCTTGGGGGGTGGCCCGGTGTTGCGGCAGGGCTTCATTACCGACAACGGCAACCAGATCCTCGACGTCCACAACCTGCGGATCGTCGATCCGGTAGAGCTTGAGACCGAAATCAATCAGATCGCGGGGGTCGTGACGGTGGGATTGTTCGCAAGGAGACCCGCTGATCTGCTGATTGTCGGGGGGAAGGACGGGGTCAGGACGTTGCGATAACCAGCTGACACCTGCCAGCTATCCACATGAATGCAGAAGGCCCGCAATGAGCGGGCCTTCTGCTATTCGGCGATCACGGTCAGCGTCAACAGGATGATGCAAAACTCCTTGCAGCAGACTACTGGCGCGGTGGTGGTGCAGCCTGGCGGGTAGCTGCATCCCAATGCTCAACGACCTTGCCATCCTTCACGCGATAGGTATCGAACCAGAAGCTGTTGTAGGGAGAACCGTCCTTCGGATCCTTGGCATCACGCCTGAAGATCCAGGTCACGAGGTCGCCATCTACCTGCACCAGCGCGGGCGGGTTCTGCAGTTCCTTGCCGGCCGGCTTCACGGCAGGGAAGCGCCGCTTCAGGAACTGCGCCAGACCATCGAGGCCGCCCGGTGGAACCGCCGGATTGTGCTCCTTGAAGTCTGCGGCATAGAACTGCGGCAGCAGCTCCGCGTTGCCGGTTTCCCAGACCTGGCGATAAAACTCGAAGACGACTTTCTTGTTGGCTTCTTCAGCGGCAGAAAGTGTCGCCCGCTGGGCGAGAGCCGGAGTTGTGGCGACAAGGGAGAGTGACAGTGCGAGCAGCATGCGTTTCATGAACAGTACCCCCAAAAAGGAAAATCGTTATGTGTCGCCGCTCGTCTGTCGGGCGCGCGGCGCGGAGTTTTCTCGCAGACGAATATGCCGAAGGGGTGGGGGCTGGTCAATCGAGGAGTCGCTTGCACGAGTTCGGGGGCTCACCGTGCCGCGAGGGTCAAGATTCAAGATCGCCGTCGCAAGTTCGGGACTTCACTGCGAGGGCGAGGAGCCAAGGATCGCCATCGCAAGTTCAGGACTTCACTGCGAGGGCGAAGATTCAGGACCCGAAATCATTAAGTCGCTTGCTTCAAGAAAGTCGCTTACACGAGTTCGAGACCTTACCGTGTCGCGAGGAAGGATTATTCCGCACATCCATGTGCTCCACCCCATTGGGGCCGCCACGAATGACTACCCCGGACGGGTCCGCATGCGTGGCGTTCAAATTTGTTCCCGACAAATTTGTCGAACCTAGGATCCCTAGGTTCTGAATCCTAGTCCCGGTGCCAAAACGCATACGGCCCGCTTGAGCGGGCCGTATGTTTTTTTGGCTGGGGGACTAGGATTCGAACCTAGGTAAACGGAGTCAGAGTCCGTTGTCCTACCGCTAGACGATCCCCCAGGAAACCTGAACGAGAGATCTGTACGCCATGGCGCAGGCAGTCCCGGCGCTGAATGAGGATCAGCGCTTCGAGAACTGGGTGCCGCGGCGTGCCTTGCGGAAGCCAACCTTCTTGCGTTCCACCTCGCGGGCGTCGCGGGTCACGAAGCCGGCGTCACGCAGCGCCTTGCGCAGCGTCTCGTCATATTCCATCAGGGCGCGAGTCAGCCCGTGACGGATGGCGCCGGCCTGGCCGGTCGTGCCGCCACCGGCAACTGTCGCTTCGACGTCGAATTGCGTTGCGAGGTTAACGATCTCGAGCGGCTGACGCACGATCATGCGTGCCGTCTTGCGACCGAAGAACTGGTCGATGGGCCGGGCATTGATCGTGATCTTGCCGGTACCGGGACGGAGGAAAACCCGGGCCGTCGAAGTCTTGCGGCGGCCAGTGCCGTAGTTTGTGTTCGTTGTCGCCATTGTCAGGTCCTGAATCTCAGATCTTCAGCGCTTTGGGCTGCTGCGCGGTATGCGGATGAACCGCGCCCGCGAATACGTGGAGTTTCTTGAACATCGCGCGACCCAGCGGGTTCTTGGGCAACATGCCCTTCACCGCGAACTCGATCGCCCGTTCCGGGTGTTCAGCCAGCAGCTTGCCCAGGGTTGTTTCCTTGAGGTTGCCTTCGTAGCCGGTGTGCCGGTAATACATCTTGTCAGTCAGCTTGGCGCCGGTCACCTTGATCTTCTCCGCATTGATGACGATCAGGTTGTCGCCCGTGTCCATATGCGGGGTGTACTCGGGCTTGTGCTTGCCGCGAAGACGGAAAGCCAGCTGCGTCGCAAGGCGACCCAGGGTCTGTTCGGCGGCATCCACGACGTACCAGTCGCGGCGGATCGTGGCCGTTTTGGCGAAAACGGTCTTCATAAACACTGCTCCGGAAAGATCGGCTATATGCGGAAGGCCGGCAAGTCTAATGGACGACCCTGGGGTTTGCAAACCAGCTGGAGGGCCTGCAACCGGGTCAGATGGCTCATGCTGGCACGCAAGTCGGGCATATATAATGTGTCCATGCCCGGCTTCAGCCTCTCCCGATCGAGCCACCCCCCCTCCGGGCCTGTTTCTGGCTCGTCCAGGCTGGATTCCCTGCTGGATTCCCTCATTCTGGAGGCCGATCGGGCCCTTCGGACCCTGACCGGAGTTCATGCCACCACGGCGCGCCCTTACCCCGCCGCGGCTGCTGCCGAAACGGTAGCCACCCGGGCAGAGCAGCAACGGATTGCCAGTCTCATGCGCGTCAACCATTCCGGGGAGATCGCAGCCCAGGCGCTGTATCACGGCCAGGCATGGGTCGCCCGGGAACCCGCGACGAAGGATGCGCTGCTTGAAGCCGCCAGAGAGGAAGGCGATCACCTCGTCTGGTGTGCGACACGAATCGGCGAGCTCGGTGGACGGACCAGTTTGCTGAACCCCTTGTGGTATGGCGGCTCATTTGCCATCGGTGCGATCGCTGGCTCCCTGGGGGACGCCACCAGCCTCGGGTTCGTTGCCGAAACCGAGCGCCAGGTCGTCGAGCATCTGGAATCGCATCTTGAGCAGTTGCCGGAAGGTGATGAGCGCACTCGCTCGATCATCACGCAGATGCGCGCCGATGAAGCGCACCACGGTGGCGCGGCAATTCGCGCCGGCGGCATGCCGTTACCGTTGCCGGTGCGGGCGGTGATGAAACTCACCGCAAAACTGATGACAACCACTGCCCGCTGGTTGTGAGATTGCAGCCAACCGCTTCCATGTCACTTGCAGCAACGCCTATAGTGTATTAAAAGGCGCGCAGGGCTGAAGATGCATGCTGTGCGTCAGGGCCAACAACAATAGAAGGGGTACCTAATGGAAGAGGGCATGAAACCGTTGAGCGACATACCGGCCATCAACCGGTTCTTGAGCTACTGCCGCATCCGCACCGTGCCCTCCAAAACGGTTGTCATCCACGCGGGCGACCTGCCCGACATCCTCTACTACATCGTGCACGGCTCGGTCGAAGTCATGATCGAGGACGAGGAAGGCAACGAGATGGTGCTGGCCTACCTCAACAAGGGCCAGTTTTTCGGCGAAATGGGCCTCTTCTACGAACAGCCCACCCGCAGTGCCTGGGTGCGCACACGCCAGCAGTGCGAACTCGCTGAAATGACCTATCCCCGCTTCCGGCAGCTGGCTGCGGAAAGTCCCGGCCTCGTGTTCGAACTGGCCACCCAGCTGGCCACCCGCCTCGACCGGACGAATCGCAAGCTCGGTGACCTCGCCTTTGTGGATGTGACCGGCCGCGTCGCCCACGCCATCATGGATCTGTGTGGCGAGCCTGATGCGATGACGCATCCCGAAGGCATGCAGATCAAGGTCAGCCGCCAGGAGCTGTCGCGACTGGTCGGCTGCTCACGTGAAATGGCCGGCCGCGTGCTCAAGGTCCTTGAAGACCAGCGCCTGCTGCGCGCCACGGGCAAGACGATCGTCGTATTTGGCGCCAGACCCAAGGTGCGCACTCGCCCGATGCTGGCGGCCCGCAGTACCGTGCTCGCCAAGGATCGCAGCCGCGTCGAGGCCGATGATGAGGACGACGAGGATTGAAAAAGAGGGCAGCGGACGGCGGACAGCGTCCAGAAGTCCGCAAGAACAGAAAAGGCCGGCAATGCCGGCCTTTTTCTTTACTATCCCCCCTTCCCTATCCCCTATCCCCCTACCCCTTCGCTATTTCCTCGCGCATCTTGCCTATCGTCGCGCGGTAATCCTGTGCGCCGAAGATGGCGGATCCTGCCACAAACGTATCTGCGCCAGCGCGTGCAATTTCGCCGATGTTGTCCGCCTTGACGCCGCCATCAACCTCCAGCCGGATCTCCCGACCACTCAAGTCGATGCGCTCTCGCACTCTGCGCAGCTTCTCAAGTGTCGTGGGGATGAAGGACTGCCCGCCGAAACCCGGGTTCACGGACATCAGCAGGATCATGTCGACCTTGTCGAGCAGATGATCCAGCCAGTTGAGCGGTGTCGCAGGATTGAACACCAGACCCGGACGGCAACCGCTGTCGCGGATGAGTCCCAGCGTTCGATCGACATGCTCGCTGGCTTCCGGATGAAACGTGATCCACGTGGCTCCCGCCTGCGCAAAATCCGGAATGATCCGGTCCACGGGCTTGACCATCAGGTGCACATCGATGGGTGCCTTGATGCCTCGCTTGCGCAGCGCTGCGCAGACCAGCGGGCCAATCGTCAGGTTGGGGACGTAGTGATTGTCCATGACATCGAAATGGATGAGATCCGCGCCGGCGGCCAGCACGGTTTCCACTTCTTCACCCAGCCGGGCAAAGTCGGCAGACAGAATCGACGGAGCTATCCACGGCTGCATCATGTCGGACCTTGTAGGGGTGGCATCAGCGGGTCATCCCGGACTGTATCACTTGAGGCCCCGCGCTTCGCAGATCACCTCATAGGCTGCGCGTACCTGGCGGGTCTTCTCTTCAGCGACCTTCATCATCGATTCGGGCAGGCCCTTGGCCACCAGTTTGTCCGGATGATTCTGGTTCATCAACCGCCGATACGACTTCTTGACCTCGGCATCGCCCGCATCAGGGCCGATGCCCAATACTTCATAGGCTGAGCCGAGCTTTTCGGCTTCGCGCTGTGCCGGCGTCTGCCCCGACGGCTGTTGCATTCGCAGCAACGCTTCCATCCTTGCCAGTTCGAGCGTAGAGATCTCGAGCACGCGGCACATGCGTTCAAGCAGAGCGCGCCCGGGGCCGTGCAATGGCCCACTCCACAGCGCGGCCTGCAACTGGATCTGCACGAACATGCGGCAGAGATCCGTGCGACCCCTGATCAGTGCATGCAGCTGCCCGAGGGCCGCTTCGAGCGGAAAGTCGCGTGCCTTGCCCAACGTGAACAGCTCGATCGCGAGCCGTGTTTCCGGCTGTCCCAGCCCGAACTGCTGCATGACCTGTCGTGCCGCGTGGATTTCCTGTTCCGAGACATAGCCGTCAGACTTGGCCAGGTGCCCCATTGCCTGAAACGTCGTGCGGAAAAACGCTTCCTGCACAGCTCTCGCAGGTGCGACACCTCGGGCACCGCCATCCTTGCGTTCGATCTGCAGGTCCACCTGGTGGCCCGCCAGCCCGCCCAGCAGGGCACCCGCCGGCCCGCCGACGAAAAACCCCACCATCGCACCCAGAATCTTGCCCTGCATCGCCACTTGCGGACTCACTCCACTTCAGTCTGACTGCAATCACGAAGCACGCGCCCCAGGACATCCGCAGCAAGTTGACCCCATCGCGGCGGCGCTGACACAATGCCTCAAAGACGTATGGTAACAGCCGCATCACCGGCAGCGTGTCGTGCGCATCTCTCCCCGCTCTCCTGCCAGCCCCGGGATCCTTCCAAACCATGAGTTCGTCGAACCTTCCCGCTTCTCCCCCGCTGCTGCAGTCGGATCTCAAGGGACTCGAACGCATTCACCAGGGCAAGGTGCGGGACATCTACGCGGTGGACAAGGACCATCTGCTCATCGTGACCACGGATCGCCTGAGCGCCTTTGATGTCGTGCTGCCCGATCCCATCCCGGGCAAGGGT
The DNA here is from genome assembly GCA_963819685.1 of uncultured Pseudomonadota bacterium. Lineage (GTDB taxonomy): Bacteria > Pseudomonadota > Gammaproteobacteria > Steroidobacterales > Steroidobacteraceae > CAIUGU01. The sequence goes on along the minus strand of CAWFXI010000005.1, from coordinate 125,099 downwards.
CGGGTGCTGACGCAGATTTCGCAGTTCTGGTTCGACCGGACCCGACACCTCATTCCGAATCACCTGTCGACACAGGCCGGATTGACCCTCGCAGCCGTGGTACCCGATGCTGCTGAGCGGAGCCTGATCGCGGATCGGACAATGATCGTACGGCGCCTCAAGGCATTGCCGATTGAAGCTGTCGTGCGCGGCTATCTGATCGGCTCCGGGTGGAAGGATTATCAGCATTCCGGTGAAGTCTGCGGCATCCGTTTGCCTTCCGGATTACGGCAGGCGGACCGCCTGCCTGAACCGATCTTCACACCTGCCACCAAGGCGGACCTGGGCGAGCACGACGAGAACATCGGCTTTGCGCAGGTTGCGACACAGATCGGGGCAGAACTGGCCGATCAGGTTCGCGCTGCAGCGTTGGCGCTGTACCGGTTCGCAGCGGCCCACGCGGCGACTCGCGGCATCATCATCGCCGACACGAAGTTCGAGTTCGGCCTGGACGCAAGCGGAGCGCTGACGCTGATCGACGAAGCGCTGACACCCGATTCCTCGCGATTCTGGCCCGTCGACACGTATCGTCCGGGCATCAGTCCGCCGAGCTTCGACAAGCAGTTCGTCCGCGATTACCTCGAGACGCTGACCTGGGACAAGCGCGCCCCGGGCCCGCACCTGCCTGTGGAGATCATCCGGCGCACGAGCGAGAAGTACGAACAGGCCCTGAAGCAATTGACTGCCTGAAGCGCAACATCTGCTGCGCATGCGCCTCGCAACCATGGAAGACCAGAAAATGCCAGGCAACCCTTCCGCGATGGAACCGGATGACACGTGGACCCAGCGGCACATGCCGCTGTTCATTACGCTGATCTACCTGGCCTTCGGGACTGCGTGGATCCTGTTCTCCGATCGCGCCGTTGAACGATCGTTCCCGTCCGCCGAGGAAGTGGCGAGATTCCAGACCTACAAGGGGCTGGTGTTTGTGATTCTCTCATCGATGATCATCTACGCACTGCTGCGGATCTATCACCGCCGCAGTCAGCGCAGCCTCCACGTCGCGTCGCAGATGGCCAAGGCGCTCACCGCGTCCGAAAACGAAGTCCGGCAATCCAACCTGGAACTGGAATTGCGTGTCGGGCGGCGAACCCGCCAGCTCGAAGCAGCGAACCGCGAACTGGAAGCCTTCGTCCATGCGGTGTCACACGATCTGCGCGCGCCGCTGCGCAGCATGGCGGGATTCAGCCACGCGCTGCTGGAACATGCGCCGGAGGCGCTCGACGAGAAGGCAAGGCACTACCTCAAACGCATCCAGGGCGCGAGCCAGCGAATGTCCGAGCTCATTGACGACCTGCTGGGCCTGTCACGCATCAGCCAGAGCCAGATGCAGCCGCGAATGGTAGACCTGACGCTGCTCGTCGCGGAGCTCGGGGCCGTGATGCGGGAGCGCTATCCCGGACGGCAGGTAACACTCGCGATCGAGCCAGGCATGGTTGCCCACGGCGATTTGCGCCTGCTCAGGATCGTGATGGACAACCTGCTCGACAATGCGTGGAAATATACGGCCCCTGTTGCACACGCGAAAATCGAAGTCGGGAGCGACCTCAAGGACGGTGAGCAGCGATTTTTTGTCCGCGACAACGGCGTCGGCTTCAATATGGCTTATGCTGACAAGCTGTTCGGACCTTTTCAGCGCATGCATACGGAATCCCAGTTTGCAGGAACCGGCATCGGACTGGTGACCGTACAACGTATCCTGGCGCGTCATAGTGGACGCATCTGGGCGCATGCCGAAGTCGACAAGGGCGCAACGTTTACCTTCACTCTGCCGGCGCGCGGCCGGGCTGCCAATGGCGTCGACACATCGCCGCAAGCAGCGGTGTCATGAACCCCAGGCTCAGGGTCCTGCTGGTTGAAGATTCGCCCGCCGATGCTGAACTGGTCGAAGCCATCCTCGGACGGATGTGGCCGGAACTGGAAGCGGAGCGGGTAGAAACCGAAGCAGCATTTCGCAGTGCGATTGTGAAGCATCCCGATATAGTGATTGCTGATCTGGAAGTGCCTGGATTTGGCGCCATCGCGGCGCTCGAAATCCTCGCGGAAGTGGGCAGCCGGATTCCGTTGCTGGTCTATACCGGCGCCGCGACGGAGAGTTCGATTGACCGCTGCGTTCGCCTTGGCGCCGCAAGCTGCCTGCTCAAGGACCACTGGTCGCGTCTCGCTCCCACCGTCAACGAGCTGCTGCATCGGCAGCTGATGGCGTCCCCCTGACGACCATGGACCTGCTGGCTTCCATCGGCGCATTCATCGAGAGGATTGAACAGCGGCTGTTCGACCATACGCCCGGGTCAGGAGCCGGGCCGCTGTCGCCGCTGCTGATCGTGTTGCGGTATGCCTTCGCGTTGCTGCGGGATCTGGCAGCCGGGCATCTCACCCTGAGGGCGATGAGCCTGGTCTACACGACGCTACTGTCGATCGTACCGCTGATCGCACTGTCGTTCTCGGTTCTGAAGGGCCTCGGTTATCACCGCTACCTCGAGCCAGTGCTGTATCAGTTCCTCGAACCTCTGGGTGACCGCGCCACTGAACTGACGGCGCGAGTGATGCAGTTCGTCGAGAATGTGCAGAGTGGGGTACTCGGATCCCTCGGTCTGGCATTCCTGCTGTACACCGTCATCTCGATGATCCAGAAAGTGGAGGAGAGCTTCAATTTCGTCTGGCGCGTGGAGCAGCCACGCAGCTTCGGGCGGCGCTTCAGTGAGTACCTCAGCGTAATGATCGTCGGCCCCGTCATCATGGTGGCCGCCATGGGCCTGCTGGCGGCAGTCGGCAGCAACAGCCTCGTGCAGCTGGTGACGCACAATGAACTCTTCGGCGTTGCCCTGTTGCAGCTGGGTCGGCTGACGCCATACGCGCTGGTCATCGGCGTCTTTACGTTCATGTACGCGTTCATTCCCAACACCAGGGTCGGGTTCCGCGCCGCGGTCATCGGCGGCACGTTCGCAGGCATTCTCTGGGCTGCGTGTGGCGAGCTGTTCGCCACGATTGTCGTGCACTCGACCCGCACGATGGCCATCTACGCCAGCTTTGCCATCATCGTTGTCGCGCTGATGTGGTTGTACCTCTCGTGGCTCATTCTGCTGATTGGAGTGCAGCTGGCGTTCTATATCCAGCATCCCCGCTTCTTGCGACCGGATCAGGGCGATATCCGCCTGACACCGGCACTGCGGGAGCGACTGGCTTTGTCCATCATGTACCTCGTGGGTCAGGACTTCAGAACCAATGGGGCCACCTGGACACTGCAAACTCTGGCCGACACTCTTGATGTCCCGAGCGCTGCGCTGGGTCCCGTCGTGCATTGCCTGGAACACCGAGGCCTGCTGTTAGCGACCGAAGCGGAGAAACTGCTGCCTGGGAGGGACCTCTCGAGCATCGACCTGGCCGACGTTCTGGATGCGGTCCGCAACGAGCCGGAAGGGCCGCGGGTACCTCAAGGCCGGAGCCTCGCGCCGGCTGAAGCCATGGCCCGCGAAGCGGACACCGCGCTCAAGGAGAGTTTGCGCGGCAAGACGTTGCAGGACCTGGTGGATGGTGAGCCGTGAGCCGTGAGCCGTGAGCCGTGAAGCCGTGAAGCGTGAAGCGTAACGAGAATGGACCGAGCCGGAAAACGCGTGTCAACCGCTTTCTCTGGCGCATCACGGTTCACGCCACCTCACGTTTCCGCACTCTGCGCTTACTCCCCTGCAACGGTCATCTTCTCGACCAGGATGGAGCCGGTGCGCACGCCGCCGCGCGCGTCCACATCGTTGCCGACCGCGACGATGTTCCGGTACATGTCCTTGAGATTGCCGGCGATCGTGATTTCGTGAACGGGATGACTCATGACGCCGTTCTCGACCCAGAAGCCGGCAGCACCTCGCGAATAGTCACCGGTGACACCGTTGATGCCGTGGCCCATCAGTTCGGTGACCACGAGACCGCGCCCCATCAGCCGCAACATTCCCGCGAAGTCATGCGTACCGGCAGGCGCTATCAGGTTGTGGACGCCTCCCGCGTTACCGGTCGTCTTGAGTCCGAGCTTGCGCGCGGAATAGGTACTGAGCAGATAACCTTCCAGTACACCGCCCGCCACAAGCTCACGGTCGCGCGTAACCACGCCTTCGCTATCGAAGGGTGCGCTGGCCAGCGCCTTGGGAATGTGCGGGCGCTCGGACAGCGTGAACCAGTCCGGAAACACCTGCTGACCGGCAGCATCGAGCAGGAACGACGAGCGCCGATACTGGCTGCCCCCGCGAATCGCACCGAGGAAGTGCCCAAGCAAACCGCGGGCGAGCTCAGGTACAAACAATACCGGAGCCGTGCACGTACTCATCCTGGCAGCCCCAAGTCGATCGAGCGCGCGTCTGGCCGCGAGCCGACCGATAGCAGCGCCGTCTTCCAGCTCGCGCCAATCGCGCACCGAGCTGTACCAGTAGTCGCGTTGCATTTCGTCGCCCTGCCCCGCGATGACCACGCAACTGAGCGAATGCACGGTGCTGGCGTAGCCCCCCAGGAAGCCCACGGTATTGCCAAAGACCCTCAAGCCCTGATGTGTACTCAATGACGCGCCATCGGAGTTGCTGATGCGTGGATCCGTCGCCAGGGCGGCCGCCTCGCAGGCGATGGCCAGGTCACATGCAGCTTCAGGGTCGATGCTCCATGGATGACATAGATCGAGGTCCGGAACGTCCGTCGCGATCATGTCCGGGTCAGGCAGCCCCGCACAGGGATCTTCGGCCGTGAAACCGGCGATGCTCACGGCTTTCGCGACCGTGTCGGCAATTGCCTGGCGTGACAGGTCGCCCGTACTCGCCGAGCCCTTGCGCTTGCCTCGGTATACCGTGACGCCCATGCCGCGATCGCGCTGGTATTCGAGCGTCTCGACACTCCCAAGCCGTGCCGTCACCGACAACCCGGTATCGATGGATATGCCCACCTCGGCATCACTCGCCCCGAGCCGTCTGGTCTCCTCGAGGGCAAAAGCAACCAGACTATCGAGATCATCGCGCTTCAGGACCGGGGCTGCATTCTGCGGCAGTGACATTGATCAACCTTGGGATGTACCCGGGACAATCGTGGCTGCGCATTGTAGCCCGGCTTCCAGGGAAGCTGTGCAGAGGTTCCCTGGGAGCGTGGAACCGTTTATCTTCCGCGCTATGAACGAGAATGACGACGGGGAAGACGACTTCGATCCCGGCCCCAGCAAGAGCGAACTCAAGCGCCAGGCCCAGGGCCTGCAGGAACTGGGTGAGGCCCTGATCGAATTGCCCGAGAGCGAGTTCGACGCGATGCCCTTGCCTGAGAATCTGCGCGACGCCGTGGCCCTCGCGCGACGGATCACTGCTCACGGCGGCCTTTCGCGGCAAAAACAGTACATTGGCAAGCTGATGCGCACCATTGACACTGCACCCATCCGAGTCGCGCTCGAAGCCCGGAATGTCAGGCAGCGCTCGGAAACGCTGCGTCTGCGCAAAGTGGAGTCCTGGCGCACTCGGCTGCTCGACTCAGGGGCCGAGGCACTGGACACGCTCGTGACTGCGTATCCCGCCATCGATCGCGAGACTATCGCCAGGCTGGTTGAGCAGGCACGACGCGAGCGCGAGCGCCGTCAACCGCCGCGCGCCTCGCGGGAACTGTTCGGGATTCTGCGCAGTGCCCTGTTAGCAGAGTGATGCAAAGCCCCCATTGCATCACTCTGCTGGTCCGAGTCACGGAGACTTGAGCGAAAGCGACGAGTCTTGACTCGTTGCTTTCGGGAGCCGGTGAAAATCACACTTTTCGCCGGATCCAGATGCAAAAGGCACGGATAGACTTTTGCATCAACCTGCTAGAATAATCCTCATGAAACCACTGGTCGGCATCATCATGGGCTCCGCTTCCGACTGGGAGACGCTTGAGCCTGCAGTCCGCATGCTCGAGCAGCTCGGAATTCCTCACGAAACCCGCGTCGTGTCTGCGCACCGCACGCCGGACCTGCTGTTTGACTACGCTGCAACGGCAAGAAATCGGGGCCTCGAAGTCATCATCGCGGGCGCCGGTGGTGCGGCCCATCTTCCCGGCATGACTGCCGCGAAGACGACGTTGCCTGTCCTCGGTGTCCCCGTGCAGTCCAAGGCGCTCAATGGCATGGACTCGCTGCTTGCCATCGTGCAGATGCCCGCTGGTATTCCAGTTGGCACGCTTGCGATTGGCGCATCCGGCGCAACGAATGCGGCGCTGCTGGCTGCTGCCATTCTCGGCAACAAGTATCCCGTTATTCACACCGCCCTTGCCGCGTTCCGTTCGCAGCAGACCGAGCGCGTGCTCGACAATCCGGACCCGCGCACATCGCCCGTCCACAAGCCTTGAAGATTGGCCCATGAAAATCGGCATTGTCGGTGCGGGCCAGCTCGGGCGGATGCTGGCTCTCGCAGGCTATCCTCTCGGTGTCGAGTTCATGTTTCTGGATCCAGGTGCCGATGCGCCAGGCGGTCACGTAGGTCCCATCCTCCGTGGCAACTTCGATGACGCGGCCAAGCTCAGGGAACTCGCGAGCAAGGTCGATCTCGTCACCTTCGATGTCGAAAACGTGCCGGTGGACGCGGTCCGTGACATCGCTCGTTCAAGACCCTTCCTGCCGCCGCCGGATGCACTCGGCACTTCGCAGGACCGCCTGGCGGAGAAGACCCTGTTCCGCACACTCAAAATCCCCACACCCGCGTTCCAGGCGGTCGACTCCCTTAGCGACCTGCAGGCAGCGGTCGCCGCCATCGGCTTGCCGGGCGTGCTGAAGACCCGACGCCTGGGGTACGACGGCCGTGGCCAGTTCCGGATCGAGAGGCCCGAAGACGTGGCGGTCGCCTGGGCTGAACTCGGAACAGTGCCGCTGATCTATGAAGCGTTCGTGAATTTCAGTCGCGAAGTGTCAATCATCGGGGTACGCAGCACGACGGGCGAAACGCGTATCTACCCTTTGTCTGCCAATACTCATGAACAGGGCATCCTGCGCCACTCGATTGCCCCGTATCGGCATGCGGGCCTGCAGGCCCAGGCTGAGACGTATCTGCGCCGATTGTTCAGGCGTTTCGACTATGCAGGCGTTCTGACGATCGAGTTCTTCGTAAAGCGGGGTCGCCTGATCGCCAACGAGATGGCTCCGAGGGTGCACAATTCCGGTCACTGGACCATCGAAGGGGCCGCGACCAGCCAGTTCGAGAATCACATCCGCGCCATTCTGGGCCTGCCCCTTGGCAGCACTGCGGCGCTCGGCCATTCCGGAATGGTGAATTTCATCGGCGATATGCCGCAGTTGGCAACGATTCTGGCGATCCCTGGCGTGCATTTTCATGGTTATGGAAAGGCGCCGCGGCCCAATCGCAAGCTGGGCCACTGTACCGTCACTGCCATCAACCGCGGCTGCCCGCGACCGGGCGATGAAAAAAGTACTGAAGTCCCTCTGACAAGGGTGCTGCAACTGCCTTTGCTTCACGCTGTCTTAATCAGGCTGTGAAATCCCTCTTTGTGCGGACATGGGCCGAAGCCCTTAGACTGTGCGCCATGTATCTGGAACTGTTCAAACTCAACGAACTGCCCTTCCGCCTAAGCCCGGACCCGGCATTCCTGTTCCTGTCCAAGCACCACGCCCGCGCCAAGGCGTACATGGAATCGACCATCTGGTTCACGGATGGGTTCGTGATCATTACCGGCGAGATCGGCTCCGGCAAGACCACGCTCATCGAGACGTTTCTTTCGGAACTCGAGAAAGACGTCGTCGTCGCGCAGGTGAACCAGACACAGGTCTCGGCCATTGAATTCCTGCAGACCGTCCTCGTCCAGTTCGGCTTCCAGCCCTTCAAGATGAAGAAGGCAGAACTGCTCGCGACGCTGAACCAGTTTCTGATCGAGCAGTACGCAGACGGCCGGCGCGTACTGCTGATCGTCGACGAAGCGCAGAATCTGTCGGGTCGCGTGCTGGAAGAGATCCGGATGCTTTCCGGCATCGAGACCACCAAGGAAAAAGTTCTCAGGATCATTCTCGCCGGACAGCCGGAACTCAACGAGAAACTGAATTCTCCCGAACTCGTGCAGCTGGCCCAGCGAGTCCGCCTGCGGTTCCACCTGACACCCCTGTCGAAAAGCGATACGGCGGCCTATGTCCAGCATCGACTCGAAGTGGCCGGTTCGCAGGGCCGGCAGATCTTTGCCGAGGACACGATGCCGCTGATCTTCCGGTATACCGGCGGCACGCCAAGGCTCATCAACACCCTGTGCGACACGTCAATGATGGCGGCATTTTCCCAGGATCACGACACCGTGACGCTGGACGATGTACAGAACGCCATCGATGAACTGCAGTGGGTGGAGTTTACCGAGCGCTCCTCGCGCTTCGATGCGTCGCACCTGGTCACAACGGGCGAGCAGCGTTTGACGCTCGGCCACGTCATCGTGGGACTGGGTGGCAAGACAATTGCCGAGCTGGACCTTGCACCGGGACGCATGGTCATTGGCCGGACACCGGATAACGATCTGCAGATCGACAGCAAGTTCGTGAGCCGGCATCACGCGCAGATCGTTACGTCTCTGCAGAGCTCGATCCTCGAGGACCTGAACAGCACGAACGGCGTCTACGTCCGTTCAAAACGGGTTCGCCGGCAACTGCTCAACGATGGTGACGTCATCCAGATTGGTCAGCACGAGATCATGTACATCGACGACCGGCACAACCGCGCACGGCCGCAGAGCGGATCAGACTTTGATGGCGCAGAAACGCTCACTGCACGACGAGCCGAAAGAAGTGGCTGGGGACTAGTCGTCCAGGGAACGGCTGTTGTATTCCGACTGCGCAGAGCGATAGTCGCGACGCCGCAACCAGAGCACGATCCCTGCCAACAGGCACAGCGCCCCCACTCCCAGCAAGAGCAACGGCCACGCGCCCTCTGTCAGGTACCATGAAGCGGCCAGGAACAGCACGCCCGCCACCATGTAAAGGTAGGGCAGGAACTCGTAAAAGGGTCGAGCGAGCCACATGTTGCATCCTAGCTTAAGGCAGCGATGAAATCGGCTTCGTGCTAACCGCTGAAAGCGTCCGACAGCGTCAGCAATGCAATTGCTGTCTTCTTGCCAAAGCCTGGAGCCGGACGCCGGCCCTTCTCAGATGTCGCCGTTCCCCCCACGGTGAGGCCATCGATTCCGCAAGGTCGGTTGACCGACACCGACCGGTACATCCTGCCCTTCCTTGCCACAAGTGCCGACGCCGGCATCGAGCTCGAGATCGTTCCCGACCATCGATACGCGGGTCAGGACGTCCGGACCGTTGCCGATCAGCGTGGCTCCCTTGACGGGTGCCGTGATGCGACCCTCTTCGATCAGGTACGCCTCGCTCGCTGAAAACACGAATTTGCCCGACGTGATGTCAACCTGGCCGCCGCCGAAGTTCCTGCAATAAAGCCCTTTGGAGACCGATTTCACGATCTCTGCGGGATCGTGCGGGCCGGGCAGCATGTACGTATTCGTCATGCGCGGCAGCGTCATGCTGGCGAACGATTCCCGTCGACCGTTGCCGGTCGGCTGCACACCCATCAATCGCGCATTGAGTTTGTCCTGCAGATAGCCCTGCAGAATGCCGTTTTCGATCAGCGTCGTGCAGCGCGTCGGCGTACCTTCGTCGTCGATATTCAGCGAGCCTCGCCGTGCCCCCAGTGTGCCGTCGTCAACGACCGTGCAGAATTCCGTCGCCACGCGCTGACCGACGCGCCCCGAAAAGGCAGACGTGCCCTTGCGGTTGAAATCTCCTTCAAGCCCATGGCCGATGGCCTCGTGCAGCAGAATACCTGGCCAGCCTGGACCGAGCACGACTGTCATGGCGCCGGCAGGCGCCGGTCGGGCATCGAGATTGACCAGCGCGCTGCGTACTGCCTCGGCTACCAGCGCCTTCCAGCGATCGCCTTCGAGCAGCCGTGACAGACCGAATCGTCCGCCAGTCCCCGAGTAACCCTGTTCGCGACGGCCATCCTGCTCGACGATGACCGACACATTCATGCGCACCAGCGGGCGGACGTCGGCGGCCAGCGTGCCATCGCTCGACATGATCATGACAAGCTCGTGTACTCCCGACAGACTTGCCATGACCTGCTTGACCCGCGGATCAAGCCTGCGGGCTTCAACATCCATCTGTTCCAGCAGCGTGACCTTGTCCGCATCCGTGGTCGCCGCCAGAGGATCGATGGGCAGGTAGAGCTGGTGTCCCGGCCTTGCAAGCCGCGTTGCCACGGCACCATTGCTGCCACTGCGTGCAATCGCACGTGCCGCTCGCGACGCCTCGGTGAGCGCCGGCAGCACGATTTCATCCGAATAGGCGAAGCCGGTCTTGTCACCGGCAAGCGCCCGTACCCCTACCCCCTGCTCGATGCTCTGCGTGCCTTCCTTGACGATGCCGTCTTCGAGTGCCCACGACTCCTCACGGCTCAGTTGAAAATAGAGATCGGCATAGTCAACCGCGTGGCCCATGACCGTGCCGAGCGCACCCGCCAGGTTCCCATGGGTAAGGCCGGCGGGGGCAAGAATCAGCTCCTCGGCCAGGGCAAGCGACTCTGCGCCAGTGCCTGCTATTGCCGGCGTTTCGAGATGCAGGGTTCTGGCAACGTTTGTTTGCATAAAACTCACGATAAGCGGCGGTGCGTCAGGGCAGGAAAACGTTCCCGCAGGTCCTGCTGGTGGCTGAGGTCGATTTCGGCAATTGCAAGGCCTGTCCCGTCGGGTTTGCGATCAAGAATCCTGCCCCAGGGATCGGCGATCAGTGAATCCCCATACGTCTCGCGGCCATTCGCGTGGGTCCCACTCTGCGCGGCAGCCAGCACGTACGCCAGATTCTCGATCGCCCGCGCGCGGAGCAAAACCTCCCAATGCGCGAGTCCGGTCGGTGCTGTGAAGGCCGCCGGCAGCGTAAAGACCTGGGCACCGAGCGACCCGAGTTTGCGAAACAACTCCGGAAAACGCACGTCGTAGCAGACCGCCAACCCCACTTTGCCGATCGGGGTATCGACGACGACCGGGTGCTCTCCGGGAGCCATGGTGGCCGATTCCCGATAGCGCTCGGCACGCCCCGGTAAGTCCACGTCGAACAGATGGATCTTGTCGTACCGGGCCACCTGGTTGCCCGCCGCGTCGAAGACGAGATTGGCAGCAGCCACCCTCTGATCATGGTCAAGCTTGAGAGGAATGGTGCCAGCGATAATCCACAAACCCAGCCGACTGGCAGCTTCACGCAGCCGGTCCTGGATGGGTCCGCGGCCCTCGGGCTCGGCGACTGCGTACTTGTCGGTTTCATGGCGACCCATCAACGCGAAATTCTCGGGGAGAACCGCGAGCACCGCACCCGAATCACGAGCCTTCGCGAGCAGTTCGCCCGCCGTGTCGAGGTTTTCCGTCACGTCCGACGATGAAGTCATCTGCAGAACGGCAGCTAAAGGCATCGGGTTGAACAAACCTTCAGGGACTGGTTGACGATCCGGGTGCGGGCCGGGTCGGGGAGACCGTCGACGGCGCATGCGCCGCCGCTTCTTTGGCATCGGATGCTATCACGCGTTCGATTTGCGGCTCTTCCCAGTTGCCCGTGATGCGGTAGTACCCGCGCGTGATGCCTTTCAGGGGTTCCTTGAAGACCTGGGAGAACAGCAGCATCGCGGCGCCTACCACAGGGCCGCCGGCCAGGACTCCGGCCACGGGTAGCGTGGCACCTATATTGCCTGTCACTACCGCCGTCTGGTCGTAGTCACGCGTGCCGAGCCCGGTGCGGCCGGCAATGCCGATATCCGCAGCCGGACCGGTCAGCAGCAGATTGTTCGTGAAAGCATTTCCCTGGCGAAGCTCGAAGTCCCCGCGGACCGAATCGAAGGCCAGGCCCTTGTCCGTGAGGTCACTGAAGTCGAGGGACAAACGCCGCGGCAGCGCGGCGACGCTGAGTAGACCCAGCACTCGTCCGGCTCCAGGCTGCAGGTCGAGCAGCTGTCCATCATCGATCTCGATATGCACGGTACCGGACGCTCTCCCCAGTGCCTGTGCGTCAGGTCCCCCGGGCCAATTCAGTTTTGCCTGCAGCAGGGCACGAGTACCTGCCATGACATCGCCGTAGCCGAGCGCCTTCAGCGTCGGCTGCACGTCGGTGCTGGTGAGGGTCGCATCCACTTCAGTCGTCACGACCCGCGAAGCAGGCGCGGCGCCTTCATTGGACAGCCATGACCCCTTGATCTCGGTGCTGAAGGAGGCGCTCTGCGTGGTGATATTGCTGATGATGAGACCGCGCGGCACACGATCAAGCTGCGCGCGGACATCGCCGAACTGGCGGCCACCCAGTTCGAATTCGTTGATATGGGCCTCGATGGGTGGCACCTGCCGAGGATCCGTCGTCGACGCTCCCGTTGCGCCAGCGCGCTTTGACGCGATGACGAGGCGTTCCATTTCAACGGTCAGCGGCGCACTGCCGGAAAGCACATAAGGTACTAAGCAGCTTGCCGGTCGCATCGGGTCCGGCCACATCGACCTGCCAACCCGCATTGGTTGCCTGCAACAGACCCCGCACATCCTGCCATTCGTAACCAAACAGACCGAACGTGCCTATGCGAACATTCGCAGCCTTGAGGTAGTCGTTGAGCTTGCGCCCGCTCGCAGCGCCACCCCCATTACCCTTGAGTGCGAGCCAGTCGTCGAGCATGAAGCTCGTGAGGTCGCCTTCGATACGGATGCCCTCGTGACCTGGAATCGATGCAGCGACACCGTCCGCCCGCACGCCGGCGCGATCGAATGCCCACTTGCCGTTTTCACGTTGCAGGCGCGCTACGGTACGCAATGGCCCAAGGCTCCCCCGCAGAGTGAGATCACGTCCACCGTCGATCTCGACTTCCACATGCAGAGGCCGCACCGTGCTGGCCGCCTTCTGCACCGGGTCAGGCAGACCGATACCTAATCCCTGCAGGTCGGAGTCGATGACATACGACTGCGCCATGGTCGTAGCGGGTGCGGATACGGTTGCAACGTCAGCAGTCTGTCCCGGCAACGCCCTGCGCGCGGGGGGTGGCACAAAGCGGGCCTGCATACGCCACGCAGCCGCCCCGTTCAACTTGACGACATCCGGAATGCCGAGCATTTCCTTCAGCGGAGGGACCATGGCGCGACCACTCGCCGATACCACGGTGGCCACGCCCTGGCCTGCAATTCCCGCTTCTGCAACCATCGCGATGCTGACAGGTCCGCCGAGAAATCGCCCTTGCAGACCGGGTGAAACAAGGGCCCGATCCAGCACCTGCACTGGTCCATTCACGCTGGTCAGCTTCTGGGTCATTCCCCGCTGCCCGATCTCGGCATTCGCGAGCTGCGTCGTGACATCGATCTTCCTGTCCTGCAACTGCTTGACCGGCAACCAGACATGGGCATCGATGTCTGCCTCCCCCCTGCCTTCAAGCGCCATGAAGCGATCGCCGATCGCGGGACCTGCGGGGCTGCGCTGCAGATATTCGAGTGCAGCGCCCAGGTCACCACTGACCTTCCCGCGAATATCAAGTTCGGTGGTCTTGAGATCTGCGATGCTCACCTGGCCCCCCGTCAGCCGCAGGTTGTGCACATGCCCTGTGGTTGCGTGCGCGACCAGGCCCGCATTGCGGAATTCAACGTCGCCATTGATTCCGGTCAGCGGCGTCCAGCCTGGAGAGTAGTCGAGCGTGAAGTTTTCGAGTTGCGCACGCGCTGCGAATGTCCCCTCGCCACCGCGAAACGGAAACTTCCGCGCAGGACCATGGTACTGAACGCTGGCGCTCGCGATCTTGCCGGCCGGAAAGGCGCGATCGAGCCACGCGATTGTCTTCGCGGTCAGCCGTCCGGCCGGCAGATAACGCGGTGTTGCCGTCGCATTGATATCGGTCGCTGTCGCCTCGAAATCGAGGATGGGTGAAGAATCGTCGTCCGGCAGGACCATTGCGAACTTGGCGTCGCCCTTGCCGTCCGGGCCACGGATCCGCAGTGCATCGCCCGACAGGTGCCAGTGATCGGCTTCGTGCACCCAGGTGATCGTGCCATCGAACTGATCGGTATGCAGTGCCTCGCGGAACAGACGCGGCAGCGTTATCTGGAAGTTGCGCGCAGCGAGATCCAGTTTGCCGCTCCGGTCGGTGGCGACAAACTGCCCGGAAAGACCGGCCATGCCAGGCGCGTTCGTTACAGGTGCAAATGTCACCGCATCCAGCTTGCCGGCGAACGAGTACGTCGACGGACTTGCCTCCGTTCCCTGCTTGAAGCTGAAGCTGAAATCGCGCACACGCCCTGCGGCAGCGAGGGCGCGCAGGCGAGCCGTCTCATCGCGCTCAGGCAGCCAGGCAAGCAGCGGCCACACGCCATCGAGCGACACAAAACCTGCCGTCCCCCGCAGACTCAGGGGACCTGCCAACGGGCCGTCAATATCAAGTTCGAGGCGCGACGGATCCCATCGCACCCCTGGCCTCACCAGCTGTAACCCGTCCAGCACAAGATGCCAGCCACCGTCTCCGGTGTGCTGCATGTTGAAAGCGGTACGGACGAGATCATAGGCAACATGTGCGGTAGCGCCACCTGGCGCGGCTACCGCAACAGGTACTGCCGCGGTTACCCCGGTGCCAGCAGTCTCTGCATCGCCAACGCGGATGACGAGCGGATCCGGCCCCGGTAACGGCATTGTCCAGGTTGGTAATGGCAACTGGATTCCTGCCAGGGACACAGTGCCGTTCAGGGCTTCAACGTTCAGGCCCTTGAGCACTCCGGCCACCTTGAAGCTGCCGTTGCCTGTCGCGGGCAACAGCCACGTGTCCGGCAGCAGATCGCCAAGGCCGGCAAGCGCCAGGTCACTGCTCGCCACCGCGAAATCCCAATGCAGATCTTCAGGATCATCAAGCTGCCCCGAAGATCGCGCGGAAAACTCCAGTTGACGTCCAAGTGCAGACGGCAGTTCCACCGTGCCTTCGAGGCGCATCGAGTCGGCGCCCCGCGCGAGCGTGAGGCCCACCCGCGCAAACGTCCAGGGACCGCGCCCAGTCGCCAGGTCCCTGAAGGTGATGCGCGCATCGCTGATACTGAAGCGGCCCGTCGGCAACTCATCGAAGCGGAAGGGTTGCGTACGTTCCGGCAGCTCGTCCTGCCCCACCAGCTCGATTCGCCCTTCAGCCGTGCGCACGAGGAACAGCTGCGGGGCATCGAGCCAGAAACGACCTGTCGTGAGCCTCCCGCTCGCGAGTGACGCCCAGATGTCGAGCGCGACGCTACCCCGCCGTGCCGTTACGAGCGTCTTGCCACCGTTGGGTGCGCCGACCACGGCATTCTCGAACACCAGTTCCGGGCCGTAGAAACGCCAGCGGGCATCGATGCTCGAGAACGCAATGTCGAGTCCCGATTGCTCGCTGATGAAGGCCTGGATCTGCGCGCGATAGTCGGGCACCTGCTCGAGTGCGATCCGAAAAAGCCCGAGGCCGAGCCCGAGCAGAATCACCAGCACTGCAAAGGTGCCGGCGATCCATTTCCAGAGCTTGCGACGGAGGGATGTCATCGGGAGTTACATGAGTACGACATCGAATTGATCGAGGTGATACAACGCCTCTGTCTGCAGGCGGATGGGCTTGCCGGTATGCACCTCGAGTTCGGCAAGCGCTGCCGATTCCTCGTCAAGCAGGCGTTCGATGACGTCCTGGTGCGCCAGCACCATCATCTCCTGGAAATCGAACTGCCGCGCCTGCCGCAGGATGTCGCGGAAAATCTCGTAGCACACGGTTTCGGTCGTCTTGAGAAAGCCCCGGCCTTCGCAGCTTGGACAGGGCATGCACAGCAGGTGTTCCAGACTTTCCCGCGTCCGCTTGCGCGTCATTTCGACCAGGCCAAGCGGCGACACTGACGAAATATGGGTCTTGGCATGATCGTTCGCGAGGGCCTTCTCAAGCGCCTGCAACACCTGGCGGCGGTGCTCCTCTTCCTCCATGTCTATGAAGTCGATGATGATGATGCCGCCGAGATTGCGGAGTCGCAGCTGGCGCGCAATGGCGACTGCGGCTTCCAGATTGGTGCGAAAAATGGTTTCTTCAAGGTTGCGGTGGCCGACATAGGCACCCGTGTTCACATCGATCGTCGTCATCGCCTCGGTCTGGTCGAACACGAGATGCCCGCCGGACTTGAGCGTTACCTTGCGATCGAGCGACTTCTGGATCTCTTCCTCGACGGCGTACAGGTCGAAAACCGGGCGGTTGCCCGAATACACCTCTATGCGCCCTGCCATTTCCGGCATGAACGTGCGGGCGAACTCGACCATGTTCGCGCAGGTTTCAGCATGATCGACGCTGACCTTGTCCACGCCGCTCGAGACCACATCCCGGAGAACGCGCCGCGTCAGTGGCAGATCCTCGTGCACGAGTGAACCGGGCTTCGCGACCGCCGCCTTGTCCGACAGCACAGCCCAGAGTTTCTGCAGGAACAGCATGTCGGCGCGCAGCGCGTCTGGCGTCGCGCCTTCCGCAGCGGTTCGCACGATGTAACCACCCGGATCGTCCGCCTTGACGAACTGGGCTACGGTTTCGCGCAGGCGCTTGCGCTCCTGCTCATCCTCGATGCGCGACGAAATGCCGACGCCATGCCCCTTCGCCATGTAGACGAGATAACGTGACGGGATGGTGATGAAGGTGGTAAGCCTCGCTCCCTTGGTGCCGAGAGGATCCTTGAGTACCTGCACGAGGATCTCTCCTCCTTCGGACACGAGCGCCTGGATGTCATCGGTGCGCGGGGGCTGACCAGGCGAAGCGTCACCGTTCTCGGCATCGGCAGGCTGCACGATGTCCGACACATGCAGGAACGCCGTCCGCTCGAGCCCGATATCGATGAATGCGGCCTGCATTCCGGGCAGCACCCGCGACACACGTCCCTTGTAGATGTTGCTGATCAGCCCCAGGCGGTTGGCCCTCTCCAGGAAGATCTCCTGCAGCACGCCGTTCTCGACCAGCGCCGCCCGGATCTCGCGGGGACTGACATTGATGAGGATCTCGGCGGTCATGACGAAGCTCCATGACCAGCAGAGTGCAGAGTGTAGGCCGCAGGCTGTGAGTCAGGTCTCTTTCTGTCCCCTGTCCCCTGTCCCTTGTCCCCTTCCCGGTCGAACGGCTGCCAGCCGATAGCGCCCAGCAACTCCGCTGTCTCTGCTAGCGGCAGACCCATGATTCCCGAATAGCTGCCTGCAATTCGCGAGATGAACACGGCTGCCAGCCCTTGCACCGCATAACCGCCCGCCTTGTCGAGCGGCTCGCCCGTGTCCCAGTAGGCCGCGCAGGTTTCCTCGCTCAGCTGGCGAAATGTGACCTCGCTGACACTGACCCGCGAACTGCACCCTGCTGCATCCTTGAGTGCCACGGCAGTAAAGACCTGATGGGTACGACCCGCCAGGCGCCGCAGCATGGCAAGACCCTCGTCCCGGGTTGCCGGTTTGCCGAGCATCGTCGTGCCGATGGCGACAGTCGTATCCGCGCCGAGCACGGGTAGTCGCTCCGCCTCTGCGAGACTGGACCACAGCCCTTCGGCTTTGCCCCGGGCAAGTCTTTCGACATAGGCCGCAGGGGTTTCGAGTTTCCAGGCGGATTCGTCAATGGCTGCCGGTTGAACCTTGTGACGAACCCCGATCTGCGTGAGCAGCTGGCTGCGCCTCGGTGACGCGGAAGCAAGGTAGATCAATGACATGGGGACCCTCGGATTGACCTATACACGCTCGCGACGGCGAGCCATTTCGCGCAGGGCGAGGCGCGACGACCGCCGTGTACTTAATGTACTCAAGGGAGGAGCAACACTGCCATGCACGAAATGGATCCCGTCCCGATCAAAGTATGAATAGTCATTCAATGGGTTGCGCCTCTAATCGCCTGCTACGTCGTTACGGCCCTTGCCCATATTCCCGATATGGACTGCGGCCCGATGCCTAGTAGCATGCGATTGGAGACGCAACGCGAGTGTGTATAGGTCAATCCGAGGGTCCCTTGGGAAGAATACAGGTCGAGCCGGGGAATGGGAGGCATTGGCTCAAAATACGGCAGTCCGCGTTAACGGCAACTGAATCCGCGGGTCTACGCCCGGTGGTAGGGATGGTTCCTGAGCACGCTGACCGCCCGGTATAAAGCTTCCGCCACCAGCACTCGAGCCAGGCCATGCGGCAGCGTCAGGGCAGACAGGGACCAGCGCAGGTCAGCTCGTGCATCAACTTCGGGGGCCAGGCCGTCTGGACCGCCAATCAGGAAGGCGACTGGCCGGCCTTCTTCAGCTCGCTTCGCGAGGAACGCGGCGAGTTGGGCCGTAGTCAGCGGCTTGCCTGGAACCTGCAGCGCCACGACATATGGCTTGTCGTCCAGGTGTGCCAGCATCCGCTGGCCCTCTTTGGCGATGGCCTTCGACTCACTGGCTCCTGCTGACCGTTGCCCCAGCGGAATCTCAACCAGTTCGAGACGGTAGTCACCACGCAAGCGGCCCGCGTAGTCCGCGTAGCCTTCCTGCATCCACCCGTTCAGGCGGGTTCCGACAGCGATCAGGCGCAACAGCATGGCGACAACGTTGCTGACTAGCGCGCGCTTTCTCGCGCAGCGGCGCTCACATCCCACAGGTCCTCGAGGCGATAGAACTCGCGGACGCGCGGCAGCATGACATGCACGATCACATCCTGCAGATCCACCAGCACCCATTCGCCATCGCGCTCGCCTTCGACACCGACCGGACGATGGCCGGCTTTCTTTGCATATTCGATCACACGATCCGCAATCGAACGGACATGCCGGTCCGAGTTGCCGCTTGCCACGACCAGCGTATCGGCGATATCGGTCAGACCGCGCACGTCCATCACCTTGGTATTGACGGCTTTCATGTCCTCGAGAGCCGCCGTGATGATTCCGGTCAGGGTTGCGGGCGCTGCCGCAACGGCCGCTTTCGCGGACAGGGATGTCACTTTCGCTTTCGCGGGCTTCTGTGTTGTGGCGGGCCGCGGCGCGGCGACTTTCGCCTTGGGTCTGTTTGCGGGTTTCGCAGCGGGTTTCGCACTGCGTGCGCTGACAGGTCTCCGCACTGGCGCAGCCTGTCGAGCGGATTTCGAAGCCTTCTTTGCAGTCGCTTTTGCGCGCTTCACGGTCATGCTCACCTCAATGCCTTTGCCAGGAATTCAATCTATCCACGGGCCCGGGCGTAACAACCGGTTGTCGCGATGATGTCGCAGACCGCATCGGGCATCAGATAGCGGGGATTGCGGCCGGACGCGATCAGCCGGCGGACTTCAGTCGACGAAATTTCCAGCTGCGTCACGGCATGGATGAAGATACTGCCGGCAATGGCTTCATGCAGATCATCGACCCGCCCCGTGCCGCGATCGACGAGCAGCTCGCCGAGAGGGCCCATTGTGGGTGCCCGCCAGCCAGGTCGATGCGCAACGATCAGGTGGGCGAGTTGCAACAGCTCCCGCCATTGATGCCATTTCGGCAGTTCGAGAAAGGCGTCCATGCCGACGATCAGGCACAGCGAGCGGGACGGGTGTTCAGCGCGCAGCGTAGCCAGGGTGTCAACGGAATACGAAGGCCCCTCACGGCGTGTCTCACGATCGTCGACGACGAAGCCCTGCTGGCCGGCAGTCGCTGCGCGGACCATCGCAAGCCGCTGTTCCGACGTCGCGACAGGCGACTCGCGATGCGGCGGATTGCCGGCCGGCATGAACCTCAGTTCGCCGAGCTTCAGAGCCTGCAGCAATTCAAACGCGGTCCGCAGATGTCCGTAGTGGATCGGATCGAACGTGCCGCCAAAAATGCCCATCGGGTTCATGCCGCTCTCGCCAGTCTTACGCCCGCCAGTCGGGCTATCAACGCTTCCATTTCCATCCAGGGATCCCGCTTCAAGGCACCCTTGATCGCGCGGTCCACTCGTGCGGCATCACTCAACAGGCCGACAATTGACGGACCCTTCAGTCTGGCCAGCGCCAGGCGCATCGCAGCCTGCCTCGGCCGCCATACGTGCTCTGCAGCCATCGCCGCATCGGCGGTCTGCCCGGAGCGCATCAGGAACTCGACACGGGCCAACCACTGCAGGTCCTTGTTCACGCCCCACAACACCAGCGTCAGTTCGATGCCTTCCTGCCGCAGCCCGTTCAGGATCCTGAGCGCGCGGGCTGTCTGCCCCCGCATGGCGACTTCACCCAGCTGCAACACATCGTAGCGGGCACTGTCGACGACCTCCTCCAGGACTGCTTCCGCAGTCAGTCGGCCAGGCGGATGCAACAACGCCAGTTTTTCGATTTCCTGATGCGCCGCCAGCAGATTGCCTTCGACTCGCTCGGCGATCAGCGCAGCTGCGGCCGCGTCGGCCTCGAGGCCGTGACGCTGCAGTCGTTCCTGGATCCACGCCGGCAGTCGTGGCAATTCGATTGGCCAGATCTGTACCACGACCCCATGTTGTTCCACCGCCGTCGCCCAACGCGTCCCGAGCGCACGGCCATCAAGGCGCTCGGTGATGATCAGCAACAGGATGTCGTCCGCCTTCTGGCTGACGAGATCGATGATCGTATCCGCCCCGTCCCCCGGACTGCCCGACGGCATGCGTAGTTCGACGATGCGACGTTCAGCAAACAAGGACAGTGCCTGCGCGCTGGCCCTGAGGTCGTTCCAGTCGAAGCCCCGTTCGACGAAGTGCAGCTCGCGTCCCAGGAAGCCGGCCTCACGGGCCCGGGCACGGATGACATCGCACGCTTCGCTCGTGAGCAGCGGATCGTCACCGCTCACCAGATACACACCGCTCAAGCCCTTGGCCAGGCTTGCGCGAAGATTGTCAGCGGAGAGTTTCACCAGAAGGATCGGGCGAACGGCCGGAACTGCGGCTCCGGAACTGCGGTCGACAGGTAGCGGTGGGTCAAGCCTGGAGTCAGCGGGAGCGTGTACAGGTTAATCAGAGGTTCCCTTTTCAGCTGGCCGCGGGTTGAATGCTGAAAGCGCCCCGATTATGGCGGATTGACATGTCCATTGCCAGCCGCCAGGCACTGGTTTACGGCCCTGCTGCAAGTTGCGACACCCGGCCGAAGGGACTACCGTTTCGACATCTCCTGCCGTTGTTGCGAACATGAAAACCACTGTGCCTGAGACTGCCCAAGCGAATCCCCTGTATCCCGCTATCGAGCCCTACCACTCCGGACACCTCAAGGTGTCGGAGATTCACGATCTGTATTACGAAGAATGCGGCAATCCTGCGGGCAAGCCTGCAGTGTTCCTGCACGGCGGACCCGGCGCAGGCGCCGATGTCAGGGCGCGTCGCTTCTTCGATCCAGAGGCATACCGCATCGTGGTATTCGACCAGCGAGGGTGCGGACGCAGTCGCCCGCACGCCAGCCTCGTTGAAAACACGACATGGGACCTGGTCGACGACATCGAGAAGCTGCGGTTACACCTCGGCATCGAGCGCTGGCAGGTATTCGGGGGATCCTGGGGTTCGACGCTCGCACTTGCCTATGCGCAGAGCCATCCGATGCGTGTTTCGGAACTGGTCCTGCGGGGGATTTTTCTGCTGCGGCAATGGGAACTCCAATGGTTCTACCAGTCAGGTGCTTCAGCGCTATTTCCCGAGCACTTCGCCGACTATGTCGCTGTCATCCCGGAAGCGGAGCGCGACGATCTCATCCGCGCGTTCTATAAACGACTGACAGGCAACGACCCGGTCGAGCAGCTGGCTGCGGCCCGGGCCTGGTCGCTGTGGGAAGCTGCCACCAGCTTTCTCCACATCGATCACGAGAGCTTGCGCCGCTGGGGTGCTGCCGACTTTGCCATCGCAGTCGCCCGTATCGAATGCCACTATTTCGTCAACCGCGGATTCCTGGAGCACGAGGACCAGCTGCTCGGGAACATCGGACGTATTCGCCATATACCAGCCGTGATCGTGCAGGGCCGCTATGACGTCGTCTGCCCCATGAGGACTGCGTGGGATCTGCATCTCAAGTGGCCGGAGGCGGATTTCCGCGTCTCCGCCGATTCAGGCCACTCCGCATTCGAGCCGGGCAACACCCGCGAACTGGTGGCAGCTACCGATCGCTTCCGGTTGCGGTAATCCGTAACGTCGCAATGGCGCTCGGCGATGCGCTGTCCAGACCGAACGACGGGCACCAATCCGCCAGCAACGCAACGCTGCGCCGGTAACTGCGTTCGCACTGCCTGATCAGCTCCGGCGAAAAGCCCGGACAGGACTCGTCATCCTCCGGGTGGAGTTCAGCGCCTTGCAGGATATGACCGCGCTGAATGTTGGGAGAGATATCCCCGTACGCTGCCTGACCGGTGTAGCGTTTCGGCGTGTAGACAGGGGCGAGAGACGACGACAACCCCAGGTGATCGCCAACGGCTCCCAGAAGGTCATGCGTCTGTCCCGTGATGGCTTCGGCCGGAAATGCGAGTGCGCGCTCCTTGAGCATCACGCCGACTGCCGCGACCCAGGTCAGCCTTTCGCAGTAGTACACCGCAACTGCCGCGGGATCCCCGTGCCAGCCCACCTGCGGCAACATCGAGTGCATGCGCAGAATGCTTTGCAGGGTCGGCACCGGCCGGCGCACGAAAATCAGCGAGCGCATGCTGTCCGAATGACGCAGCTGGCGCGGGATGAGCATGTAGTTGTGCAGCAGCTTGTCGAGCAGGTAACGCCCTGTCGGCACACCACCAATGGCTCGCGCGATACGCCACCTCAAGGCGGCCAGATCGCTGCCATGACGATACTTGAGGTGTGACTCCGAGTATCCGGCAATCTCCGGATGCGCCCCGAGCACGTGGCTCAGCACGCTCGAGTACGACCGCATATGCGAAAACAGAAACAGATAGCGGTCCGGCCACCGCACGACTTCGGCAATTCTCATCATTGACTGCGGCCTTCCCGGGACATCCCGTCCAGAGGCCACTCCCTGTCTGCATCGGATGGCGATCACTATTGCATGAATGGTGAGCCTGCCCAACGGCCGAAACATTAAGAAATGTCGTGCAGTGTCAAGACACCCTGCACGGGAACAGGGCATCGAGCGCAGAGACACCGCGTCGAGCGGCTACTTCGCCCGGCTGCCCCGTGTCTTCGCTCTGGCCTTTGCTTTGGCAGCCTGTTTCTGCTTGTCGAGTGGTACTGGATCGAGCATCGTGCCGCGACAGTTCTTCGCACCACAACGACACGCATACAACTTGAGGTCCTTGGGGTCGTCGGTGCTTTCCCAGACCAGCTGATAGTCGTAGCAGAGTTCATCTCCGGGCTTGATCGTGCGGATCGCCTCGATGAAGATCCGGCGATCCTCTGTCACCGTTTCGCAGTTCGGATTGCAACCATGATTGATGTAGCGCGCTTCGTTGCCTCCTACGCCGGCATCGATCACTGTCCGGTTGTCGACGATGAACAGGAACGTGTGGCCGTCGTCATCCGCCTTCTGCTCGTACCGACGATCAGCCTCGGCGTGCGACACCCGATCACCCAGATACTCGATGATGCGCCCGCCCTTGACGATCCGCGTCCTGGCATAGACGCCGCGCCCATGAATCGGGGAATTGCGCACTTCGATGAGCGGTGACGCCGGTATTGAGGGAACCTTCTTCTCTGCAGGCTTGCGCTTCTTCAGGTTTTTCCTGTTCATTACCGGCTGCCGGACAGTCTTGCCGGTTTTCTTCGTCTTTCTGGTTGCCATGTCGCGTCTGTTCTACCTCACACCGCTATCGGTGCCTTGATGGCCGGATGGGATTCATACCCTTCGATCTCGAAATCGCTGAATGCGTACTCGAAAATCGATGGCGGGCGGCGCTTGAGCTTGAGCCGCGGCAACGAATGGGGCTCGCGAGTCAGCTGCAGGTCCGCCTGTGCGAGGTGGTTGAGGTACAGGTGGCAATCGCCACCGGTCCAGATGAAGTCACCGGGCTCGAGGCCGCACTGGTCGGCCACCATGTGTGTCAGCAACGCGTAGGATGCGATATTGAACGGGACACCGAGAAAAATATCGGCACTGCGCTGATAGAGCTGGCAGGACAGTCGCCCCTCGCCCACCCAGAACTGGAACAGCGCGTGGCACGGCGTCAGCGCCATCTGCTCGAGTTCGCCGACATTCCAGGCGCTGACGACGATCCGGCGCGAATTCGGATCCCGGCGGATCAGGTCCATCGTGCGGCTCATCTGGTCGATGTAGCGGCCATCCGGTGTTGGCCACGAACGCCATTGCCGGCCGTACACGGGACCGAGCTCGCCGCGCTCATCGGCCCATTCGTCCCAGATCGACACACCATGCTCACGGAGATAGGCGACATTGGTCTCGCCGCGCAGAAACCACAGCAGCTCGTGAATGATGGAACGCAGGTGCAGCTTCTTGGTTGTCACCAGCGGGAAGCCAAGCCCAAGATCGAAGCGCATCTGATAGCCGAATACGGACAGCGTGCCTGTCCCGGTCCGATCGGTCTTGCGAATACCTGTGGTGCGAACGTGTCGCAGGAGATCGAGGTACTGCTGCATCAGCGCAACACGTGAGCGGTGAGAGCGTGAAATGCATGCAGTCCCGCAAGAGCAGCCGAGCACTGACCGACTGCCAGAGTCACACGACGCCGAAGCCATCAGTCCTGATCAGTTCCCGTGCTTTTTTGTCGCGTTTCACGTTTCACGCTTTCACGATTCACGCCTTATGCGCCAGGTAGTTGCCGCTCGGCTGGTCACTTCGATATGCAATGACCAGCAGCACAAGCCCCCCAGAATCATCGGCAACGACAGGATCTGGCCCATCGTGACCCAGTCGAACAGCAGATACCCGCGATTGAGATCGGGCACGCGCACGAATTCGACGAGAAAGCGGAACGTCCCGTAGCAGACCAGGAAAAGTCCCGAGGGTGCGAGACGTGGTCTTGGACGTGATGTGTAGACCCACATGATGGCGAACAGGACCACGCCTTCGAGGGCGGCCTCGTACAGCTGCGACGCATGGCGCGGCACTCCATCCACCACGAACGCCCACGCGAAGTCTGTCGGCTTGCCCCACAGCTCGCCATTTATGAAGTTGCCGATGCGCCCCGCGAACAGGCCAATCGCCGGCAAAGGAGCCGTAAAATCAAGGACGTCTGCAATGTGGCGGCCACGCTGCCGGGCAAAGATCGTCAGCGCCGTCAGGACGCCGAGCAGCCCGCCATGGAAAGACATCCCGCCCTCCCAGACTTTGAGTATCTGGAGCGGGTTGTCCCGGATGCCTTCAAGCCCGTAGAACAGCACCCAGCCGAGACGGCCGCCGAGGATCACCCCCAGCGCCGCAAAGAAGATCAGGTCATCGACATCAATCGGCTTCCAGGTCGACCCGGGTTGTCGCGCCCTGCGCCGGGCAAGCCACCACGCGGAGATGAAGCCGATGACGTACATCAGCCCATACCAGCGGACTTTCAGGGGCCCCAGAGACAGCGCAACGGGATCGATGTGAGGGTAGGTCATCACGGAGGACAGAAGTCTAACAAAGGCTGGAGGCTGAAGGCTGGGGCCAGAGACGGAACAGATTCTCAATTCTTGCTGAAGCCGGAGCCTCAAGCCCCATGCCTGCTGCCTATTCCTGCACCACCCTGCACGTAAATGCCTTGAGGTAGCGCGTCTCGGGAATCGCGGGATGCAGCGGATGATCGGGTGCCTGGCCGCCGGTCTCGATGATCTGGACAAACCGGCCCACATGACGACCTGCCTTGTTGATGGCACCGAGCAGCTGGTCTGGTTCCAGGTGCCAGGAACAGGAGCACGACACCAGGATACCGTCGCGTTCCAGGAGCTGCATGGCCAGCTGGTTCAGTCGCCGGTAAGCCGCTTCGCCTTTGGGAATGTCCTTCTTGCGCTTGATGAAGGCTGGCGGGTCGATGACTACGCAATCGAATTTGCGGCGTTCCTCGTGCAATTTTTCCAGCACGTCGAATGCGTCGCCCTTGATCGTGCTGACGGCGAGCTCATTCGCCGCTGCGGTCTCTTCGAGCAGACCGATGGCGGAGGCCGAAGAGTCCACGCAGGTGACTTCGCTTGCGCCCGCCCGCGCGGCACTCAGGCCCCAGGCGCCCAGGTAGCTGAACACGTCGAGCACACTGCGACCCTTGACGTACTTGAGGAACGAACGGCGATTGGCTGCCTGGTCGAAGAACCAGCCGGTTTTCTGCCCTGTCAGCGACGGCACCTTGAAGCGCACCGCGTTTTCCTCGACCTCGAGAAAATCCGGCGCCTCGCCACTCGCGGTTTCAACGTACGACGGCAACCCTTCGAGTTCACGTGCACCGCTGTCGTTCTTCCAGATCAGGATTGCCGGGCTCAGGACCTTATCCACTGCGGCGACGATGTCCTCTTTCATCGCCTCCATGCCGGCGGTCGCGATCTGTCCGACGATGCAGTCGCCATACCGGTCGAGCACGAGACCGGGTAGTCCGTCGGACTCTCCGTAGACGAGCCTGTAGAAGGGTTTGTCGTAGAGCCGCTCCCGCAGGCTCAACGCCACCTTCAGCCGATGCACCAGCAGGGAGCGACCGGGCGGATGGCGCGCATCGCGCCCCAGGATTCGCGCCGAAATCAGCGAATTCGGATTGACGTAGGCATAGCCCAGAAATTTGTCGCGACTCGACACGACGCGGCAGATCGCTCCCTTCTGAAAGGTGTTGAGCGGAGTGGCGGTCGTATCGACCTCGTTGGAAAAGACCCACAGATGACCTGCGGATAGTCGGCGGTCTTCGCCATTCTTGAGGCGCAGGTCGGGAAAAGTCGACGGGACGTCGGCCGCTGCGGAGTCAGCCGCGGCTACAGGGTGTGTTGTCATGGTCTCTCGAAAGGCCGGAGGGCAAGCGGACTGACGGAGCAAGGCCGCAGCGTCAGCTCTTGTGGCATTGTACTCAACCATGAGACCCGCGGGGCCGCTTTGACGTCTTCGCTCTCCGCGCCGCAGTACCGCCGAGGCGCGAACCCACCGCGCTGCGGGTGGTTTCGTTCACGCCGCCGGAGCATAATCGGCCCGCGATAACTTCGGGGGACGTGTCATGCACCGGTTCCGGCTGTTCATGGGTGTTCTATTGTTGCCCGCGGCGGCTGCCATCGCGCAACCCTCCGCCAACGGCTCCGCGTCCGCGGCGCCCCCAACGCTCGACTTCGAATTCTTCAAGGCGCGCATCGAGCCGATCTTCACGACGAAACGGCCAGGCAATGCGCGGTGCCTCTCGTGCCACGGTGACGGCACGCCGATGAAGCTCACACCGCTGCCTGAAGGTTCGGCTTCGTGGACCGAAGCCGAAGCGCGCAGCAATTTCAACCTCATCAGTCTGCGCGTGGTGCCGGGCTATCCGGATCAGAGCCGGCTGCTGCGCCATCCGCTCGCGGAGGAAGCCGGGGGGGATCCGCATCACGATGGCGGCAAGCACTGGACGTCGAAGAGCGATCCCGAGTGGCAGACGTTGGCGGCCTGGGTCCGCGGCGCGACTTTGACGAGCGCTGCGCCGAACGCCACCCCTCTGCACGCACGTATCGTGCAGACGAACAGCGCCGGTGATGACGTGCACATCATCGATCCAGCGACGAACAAGGTCGTGGGCCACGTCGTGGGTATCGAGGTCGGTCACGGCGCTGCTGCTGCGCCGGACGGCAGCAAGATCTACGTCAGCAACGAGGCCAACAGCACGCTTGACGTCGTCGACGCACGCACGCTGCGCGTCATGAGCGGGATTCCACTGTCGGGCCACCCGAACAACATCTCGATCAGCCACGACGGCAAGCGCGTGTACATCGCGATTCGCGAGAGCCAGGGCGTCGTGGACGTGGTGGACACGGTGGCGCTCGCGCGCGTCAGGAGCATTCCGATCAAGGGCGCCGGACACAACACGTACGTGACACCGGATGGCCGTTACGTCGTGGCCGGCTCCGTGGCCGGCAAGAGCATGACGATCATCGACCAGAAGACCGAAGAGAAGGTCTGGGACATGGTGTTCGATCTCGGCGTGCGGCCGCTGGCGTTCGAGCAGAACAAGGATGGCTCGACAAAGCGCATCTTCGTGCAACTGACGGACTACAACGGCTTTGCCGTCGTCGACTTCGCCACGCACAAGGAGCTGCAGCGCATCGCGCTGCCGAAGATCGCGGCCGGCAAGAAAGAGGTCATGGAAGGCGGCAACACGGCGCACGGCATGGCGGTGTCGGCGGACAATTCGCGCCTGATCGTGAACAGCCGCTTGAACAGCGCCGTATACATCTACTCGCTGCCGGATCTGAAGCTCGTGGGCGGCGTGGACGTCGGCATCGCACCCGACTGGGTCACGCTGACGCCTGACGGCAAGACCGCGTACATCGCGAACGCCGGCTCGAACAACGTGTCGGTCGTCGACATGGCCGGCCTGCGTGAAGTCACACGCATCCCGGTCGGTCAGGTGCCGAAGCGCAACATCACGGCGATGCTGCCGTAGTGACAGGGCTCAGTCGGTCGTAGCTGACGCCTGGGCCTTCTACGGACGCGGGATCGCCTTGACGTCGAGCAACGTGAGATTCGGGTTGGCCGCGATGCACTCGGCCTCCTTGATGCCGTGCTCACGGCGGACGATGTTGGTGCCCTGAACGAGGGAGACCATCTTGTAGAGGGCGTGGCGGCGGGCCATGCCTTCCCGACCCATGCCGCAGTCCGACGACAGCACGAGCCGCTCCACCGGGATGTGCTGCAACGCCATGCGGATGTGGGCTGCCACTTCGGTTGGCGACTCCACCTGCAGCGAGTGATGATCGATGACGCCGATCGCCACTTTCATGTCGGTGATCTCCTTGCCGATGGCTTCGAGATCAATGCCTCCCGAACTGCAGGACTCGAACGTGATCACGTCGGCATCGACCTTGTTCAGGATCTTCAAGGCCGGCTTGTAGCTTTGCACCTGGGCGAACATGCGCTGCTGCGACGGGTTTCCCCAGCAGGTGTGACACCAGACTTCCGTCTTGGCTCGCAGCCCGCGCACCGTGTTGTTGAACACTTCCAGCATGTACTCGGGGTTGATCACCTTGTCGACGACGCCACGGGCGGCCAGCAGATGGATCTGTGGCTCTTCCATCTGGATGACGGGGCAGCCGGCATCGGCCAGCGCATGCAGCTCCTCGTTGAAAGCATCACTCAACGCCCAGATGCGCTCGCGGATGTCCTTGTAATGGAAGTCCTGCACGGCAAAAGCCACGAGTTCCGGTGTCACGGTACCGAACTTGACGGGCTTGTCCGTCATGCGCTGCGCGGCCTTCCACATCTGCGCGTACTGCATGTTGCCCCGACCCACGGGGCCGACGATGCTCGGCATGAGTCGGGCTTCGATGTAATCGTGCAGGATGTGGCCGCGCGGAAAACTGATGCCCCCACCGCCGACCGGCGCCATCTTCGGGATGCCGTCGAAACCGGACATATGGAAGGGCGGGTAGCTGGTCCAGCTCTGCCCACCGATGTCCTGGGTGAAGCGGGCGTCGCCGTCGGTGACGATGTCGAGGCCGGCAATGGCCTGTTCGTTGAAGTAGACGGCGAGCGTGTCTTCGTACTGCTCGCGGAAGCGGGTCTCTACCAGCGCTTCCAGGAAGGACTTAAGTCCCAGGTTCTCGGTATACCAACTTGGCCGCGGCAGCGAGCCTGTGATGGTCGTGGGCAGCAGCTGATTTGCCGTGGCGCGTAGCATTGAGGATTCCCCGTTGGTTTTTCTGGTGATCAGCAGAACAGTCATGTTCTGCGAAGGCGGCTACGATATTGCAGAAGTTGTTCGCCTACAACCCGTGTTCAAGGCCAACGTCCCCGTTCGATCGGGCTACGGACCAGTGACGGCCGCGCGCCCGCTATGCAATACTTCGCCTAACCGGGCGTATAGAAACCCAAGGCGGCGATAATTATCAAGGGGATAGTAATGATTCCGAAGCTTGCTCTCGTCACTCTGCTGTCACTGACCTGCACCGCCGGTGCCCTGGCGGCCGATTCCAAACCGAAGACCAACAAGGAAATCGCCATCCATGCCCTGATGGAAATGATCGGCTACAAGGACCTGACATCGATCGATCGCTATTTCGGGGAGCCGTACATTCAGCACAGAACGGACCTCGGCGATGGCCTCAAGGAGCTGAGAGACTTCCAGGCCGCGATGCTGGGGCCACGGCCCAATTTCAACGTCAACATCTACCGCGCCATTGAAGACGGTGACATGGTGATGACGCATTCGACCTATGAAGGCTCCCCCCGCGCAAATGGTGCGCCGCTGGCCGCCTTCGATCTGTTCCGTTTCAAGAACGGTCGCATCATGGAACACTGGGACGTTCTGAATGTGCTGGGTGAGCCCAACCAGTCCGGCCGCAGCGCGATAGACGGCCCTGCAGCGGTCGCCGACCTGCAAAAAACCGAGGCCAATCGCGCCGTGGTGACCAGATTCGTCGACACGGTGTTTGCCAAGGGGCAGGTCGACCGCGCCGGTGACTTCATCGATGCCAAACGCTACTTCGAGCACAGCCTGGGGGGCAAGGACGGCGTGGAGAACTTCATGACCAGGACCAAAGCCACCCCCAAGGTCGGCTACAAAGTGCACCGCATCCTCGCGGAAGGCAATTTCGTGGTCGTCGAAGCAGAAGGCAAAGGTGCCACCGAGATCCACTACGACCTGTTCCGGCTGCAGGGCGGCAAGATCGTCGAGCACTGGGATGTCCAGAATACCGTCCCCGCGCGCAACACGTGGAAGAACGAGCACGGACCTTTCTAGGGCAACCGTTACTGAGAACCTGGCATGCTCGGCCCGCGGTCCTGTTACAGGTCCGCGGAGCCGGGTCAGCACCTGGCCATTGGGCATGAACAATGCCCAAGGCAACCATGCAAAGGGATGATCGTGATTCCGAAGCTTGCACTTGTCACACTGCTGTCACTGGCCTGCACCACGGGAGCCCTGGCGGCCGATTCCAGACCGAAGACCAACAAGGAAATCGCCATCCAGTCCATGACTGACGTCTTCGTCAACAGGGACCTGACAGCCGTCGAGCGTTACTTCGCGGAACCCTACATTCAGCACAGAACGGACGTCGGCGATGGCCTTGTCGAGCTGAAAGGTTTCCTGGGCTTCATTCTGCAGGAGAGGCCCACCTTCAGCACCCACATTTACCGGGCCATTGCCGACGGCGACATGGTGATGCTCCATTCCGTCTACGTGGGCTCGCCTCGAGCGGAAGGCGAGTTGCTGGCCGCCTTCGATCTGTTCCGTTTCAGGAACGGACGCATTGTCGAACACTGGGACGTCCTGAATGTGCTGGGTGAGCCCAACCAGTCCGGCCGCAGCGCGGTGGACGGCCCTGCGGCAGTCGCCGACCTGCAGAAGACCGAGGCCAATCGCGCCGTGGTGACCAGATTCGTCGACTCGGTGTTTGCCAAGGGGCAGGTCGACCGCGCCGGTGACTTCATCGATGCCAAACGCTACTTCGAGCACAGCCTGGGGGGCAAGGACGGCGTGGAGAACTTCATGACCAGGACCAAAGCCAATCCCAAGGTCGGCTACAAAGTGCACCGCATCCTGGCGGAAGGCAATTTCGTGGTCGTCGAGGCGGAAGGCAAAGGCGCCACCGAGATCCACTACGATCTGTTACCGGCTGCAGGGCGGCAAGATCGTCGAGCACTGGGATGTCCAGAATGCCGTCGCTCCACGCGACCAATGGAAAAACACCAACGGGCCGTTCTAGGTCTTCAAGGCTCCACCCTTAGCGATTCACCCGCTTCCGAGCGCCACAAACGACGCCTCCGCGTCATTGAGGACCTCATCGATTGCCACGGCAGTCAGCTTGCCGCCGCGCTTCAGAATCCGGCCATCGACGATCACGGTGTCCACATTCTCAGGTTGAGTGGCTTCGACCACCAGACGGGAAGCGTCCGTGAATACGCCCAGGTTGGGCCAACGCAGCGAGATCATGACAACGTCGGCGCGCTTCCCCGGCGTCAGCGATCCCACGCGGTCCGCAATGCCCAGCGACCGCGCCCCGTCGATGGTGCCAAGTTCCAGAACTCGCCGTGCAGTCATCGAGAATTCATCGTGTTTCTTCGCG
This sequence comes from uncultured Pseudomonadota bacterium, assembly GCA_963819685.1. Classification (GTDB taxonomy): domain Bacteria; phylum Pseudomonadota; class Gammaproteobacteria; order Steroidobacterales; family Steroidobacteraceae; genus CAIUGU01. Next base: position 93,032 of record CAWFXI010000005.1, on the reverse strand, counting down.
TTCTCGATGTTGCGAACCAGTTTCAGAACTGCAAACAGGTTGGCATCGCCCGAGAGCGCGGTGGTATCGACCGACACGCCCAGAGGCACTCCTGCTTGCAGATATTCGCCGATTTTCGTGAAGCCATAGCCGATGCGCAGTTCGGTTCCCGGCGAAATGCTGACGCTTGCTCCGGATTTCGCGATCATTTCGATTTCAGCCGGCGTGACGGCCAGCGCGTGGATGAGCTGGACATCCTTGCCCAGCAGATTTTCCCTGAAGTGGGCTTCCACCTGCCCTGTGGCCGAATCGCTGCTCGCGACATGAGCGGAAATCGGCAGGCCCAGCCGGCGGGCCGCATCGAATTCCGCGCGGTATACCTCACGCGGAACCGGTGTGACACGGACCATGCTTCGCGACGCAAAGCCCAGCGAGATCAATCCCTCATTCGAGAAGCGCGCCCAATCGCGGTGCAGGCCCTCCAGGCCGCTTAAATCAGAAACCTGAGTGTTGGGAGCTCCCTGCGGCCATCCGTACGACCACCGCGCGCGTATCCCGGCATCGCGCAGCGCCAGGACGTCGGCTTCTGCATGGTCACGACTGCGCAGGTTATGGCAGAAGGAATGCAGAGTCGTGATGCCGGAATAAATGGCCTCGGCCGCCGCCAGGCGAGTTCCACGATACATGTCGTCCGGCGACATGGCGACACCGAAAGCTGCCGCCGTGGGAAAGTAACCCTGATCTGGCGATTCGCCGGCGAAGCTCCGCAGCAGCGTATTCCACGTGTGCCAATGGGTTTCGACAAGCCCGGGCAGAACCATCATTCGCTGCCCGTCGAGCACCCTGGCGCCTGGGGCCTTCAACGCCTTGCCCACCGCGATGATTTCGCCGTTCCTGATATGGACATCACCGCCCGGAACATCGCCAAGCTCGCGATCCATCGTCATCACATAGGCATTGCGGATCAGGTACTCACCGCGCGGCGGAAGGGTGGAGGAACGCCGCTCCCTCGTCGACTGGGCCGTGGCCGATCGTACGTCTGGCAATACCGACGCAGCAGCGATCGCAATGGCGCTGCCGAGGAACCGCCGTCGATTGGCAAATCGAATCATGGTCTCGCCATCCGCAGTTGAAGCAGGGCTTCAGGCCTCACCAAGAGCTCGAAGCGTTACTGTGCCGCCGGTCTATTTGAAGTCGGCGCCTGGCAGATACTCCACGGCGCGATTGTTTTCGTTGCAGATGAATTCCAGCAACTCCGTATTGGTGACGAGGCGGAATTCCTGCGTGATGGTCCACGGCTTCGTGTAGGCACCGGTATCGTCGATCGTGTATTGAACTTCCAGTGTCCCGACGTTTTTTCTGCGAAAGCGTTCGGTGATATGGAGTGCTTCGGTCGTCGGCTTGCCCTTGACGTCTAACCAGGGTTTGCCATTGAAGCCGCGGCTTTCCACCACAAGCGTGTCACCCTCCCACTTGCCAACGGAGTAGCCCAGCCACGAAGGATTCAGGTCATCCGCGAACTGCCGGCCGTCCACGAACACCTGGCGCCAGAGCGTGAAGGATTCATACAGGATCGCGACAAATCGCGGTGTTTGCACGATCCTCCACGGCGCGGGCGCCGCGGCAATCTTGGGAATACTTTGCGGCAGACAGTTGGCGTCGGGTTCCTCCTTCGCGTGCGATCCATCTGCGCGTTGCTCCACCAGGGCTTTGGCCCACGGCTGATAGGGAACGTCTTCCGGCTTCAGGTCTGCCGCGAGGTCGCGCAGATATTTGAGGGAAAGCGGCTCCCAGACTCCGGACAGGTCGGGCTTCCCACCGCTGCGCGGAGCAGGCGCTGCGAGATTCGGCTTGCCGTCCGGGCCCTTCGGGATAGCCGCTGGCGGAACATTCACCCACTGTGCGAATGCCGACGAGCAGGCCAGGGAAAGCATTGCTGCGACCTGCACGGCAAACGTGACTACTTTCATGGCTTGATCCCTTACGTTGTTTCCGCAATCAGGTTCCTGACAGCGCCCGCCGTGAAGATACGGCCGTGGCGGGATGCCATCAATCAGCGAGCGGCTTCACCCAGCGTGCGCCCGTCCGGGAAGACGGCGCTCATGAATTGGCCACCTTTCCGGCCGTCCGTCATAGGGTGAATCGTCATAGTGACGGCGTCACCGGGCGTGAAGGATTTCCGGGTCCAGCCGTTGCGGGACAGGATATTGGGGTTGTTCCCTTCGATGCTGTATTCAACAGCGTTTCCGTCCTCCATCACGATCACCTGGATCCAGACGTGCGGATTGGTCCACTGAAACTCCCGCACCGTACCCTCGATGACAACTTCCTTCGTCCTGTCGAACATGACGAAGGAGTGATGGGCCAGCGCGCTGTTCGCGGCAAGGACCAGGAGCAGACCTCTTATCAATCCGGTACTGAACTTCATTTTCGCTGTCCCCTGTCAATCGACTGTCGATCCCCATCGCTCGTCAGGTCAGCGAGCCCCAGACTTTCTGGCCACACGCACGACCAGTTCCAGCTTGCGTCGCTGCTCGTCCCGGGTGATGTCGTTGCCCTCCTTGAGCGAAGCAAACCCACACTGCGGACTGATCGCCAGTCGCTCGATCGGACAGAACTTCGCTGCCTCCTCGATCCGGCGCAGCAGCAGGTCTTCGGTCTCGAGTTTGCCGACCTTCGTGGTGATGAGTCCGAGTACGGCGACCTTGCCTGCCGGGACGTGGCGCAGGGGCTCGAAGCCACCCGCCCGCTCGCTGTCGTACTCAAGGAGGAAGCGGTCGACATGCAGTTCATTGAAAACCCGCTCCGCAATGCCATCGTAACCGCCGGCGAAAGCATAGCGGCTGCGTGAGTTGCCGAGGCAAAGGTGGATGGAACGGGTCACCTGACTGTTCGTGACGGTATCCCATACGGCGTTCTCGGTGGCGATCGCGCCGGCCAGCATCGCGTCGCCGTCCGCACCCATGGTGGCGAAGCGCTCCCGCCATCCGTCAGCGGCGAAAATCGTGAATCCTTCGTCAAACTGGATGTAGGCGGCCCCGTCTGCCACCACGCCCGCGCACTCCTTGCTCCAGATCGAAATCAGATCCGGAACGAGCTGGTCCGGGCGATCATAGACGCCGGGCGCTTTGCCCGGCTCAAAGAACGACGCTGCGAATGCCGGGCTCGGCATGGTGATCTTGAACGGCCGTCCGGCGTGGGCGGCAAGAAATCGACTTTCAACCTCGGTGAACCGACCCTTGGCCTGCAATTTGGCCTTGGCTACCGCCATTGCCGTGACCTCCTCGACGTGGGAGCCGTCCACCCCGTGCCAGGTCATCGACCGGTTAACCACCTCAAGGCCATCGATCGCGCCGACAGGACCCAGGTACCAGTTTTCGCGGCGCATCTCGCCGTCCGACACGATCGGCAGCCCGACCTCCCGCTGCATTGCCAGCGCGTCGAGAATTGCCGTGTTCTCGATTTCACGCAACCGCTCCGAGGACAACGTGCCACTCTCATTTGCGGCCCGCGCTGCGAGCAGGTCCCCGGGCCTTAACAGACTGCCAATATGATCGGCACGGAAAACGGGCTTGGTCATTGGATCTCCATGAGGCGGCATCGATACGGGATCGCAAGCATAGAGTGCGGTATCGTCGCGCATGATCGCCATTTCCGAAAGGTGTGTTCGGAATTGCGGAAGCCACGGGATTCACCTGATCGTGAGAAAATTGCCAATATCGACACGGAGGGTAGACCATGAAGAGCGCGTTGTTGTTGACCGTGGCCATCGCCGCCAGTATTCCCGCAGCGGTCTGGAGTCAGGAGGGAGGACCCTACCCCATCACCCTTATCGCACCTGGAAAAGGCCCGTTCACGTTCCCCAAGGGCTACCAGACGCCTTGGGAGAAGATCGAGATCCGGGTGACGGAGAAGATGTCGCCCACTCTTTTCGTCCTGCACGGTTCACAGGGCCTCGATCCGACGCATCCCGACGGCTCGGGCGGTCGGGTCATGGTGCTTTTCGGACCCGACGGCATCCTGATGGTAGACACGCAGAACCGTCAGGTCGCCGAGCAGACGCTGAAAGCCATTCGCTCGTTCACTGATGCACCGTTCAGGATACTGATCAACACGCATATTCACAGCGACCACACCGGCGCGAATGCCTTCTTCGCGAAACAGGGCGCGTTGATTCATGCACAGGAGAATCTCCGCAACGAAATGCTGCGGCCGGCGCGACGCCCTGATCTCCCACCTGCTCCGCCACTCGACATGGCCGCCGTTCCGGTGGTGACCTATCGCTACAACACCGCCACGGTGGGTGAGCCTGCCCTGACATTCACCATGAACGGTGAGACGGTGGACCTGATTCCGATGATGCCCTCGCATACCGCGGGCGACACCATCGTTCGTTTCCGGAACGCGAACGCAATCTACATTGAAGACTTCTACCGGAATTTCGGCTATCCGTTCGCCGACCAGGCCAACGGTGGCTCGATCCAGGGGATGCTTGAGGCGATCGATCTCATCGGCAAACTGGCGGATGCGAACACGACGCTCGTTCCGGGTCATGGCACCCTCATCAAAAAGACCGATCTGCTCGCGTACCGCGCGATGCTCGTGGATGTGATGGCGAAGGTGAAGGTCAGACGCGACCGGGGCGAGTCGTTGGAAGCAAGTACTCGCCGCGAATCTGACGGCGCCCTACGACGAGACCACGCTCGGCGACACGCAGGTAAGCAAGGACCGCTTCATCACGGAAGCTTACGATGAGGTGAAGGACTTTCCACCGATCGTGGACGGCAAGCGGACGATGCCCAGCCATCCCTGACGCCGCGCTGTAACACTGGCCGTCAGCTGACTACCGCGCCGCCACGCCTTCCTTCAGGAACGCCACGAGCGGCGGCAGCACTTTGTCCGCAGCTTCGAGGTGGGGCACGTGGCCGAGGCCGGGGATGAGGAGCAGACGCCCATTGCCGTTGGGCACGCTCTTGGCCAGGAACGCCATCCGGTCCTGAAAGTTCTTCGCCGGGCCGAGCAGCATGTCCTCGGCGCCACCGAACGCGAGCGTGGGCACCTGGATGTGGGCCCAGTCGTACACGACCGGATCCCCATACAGCATCTGGCCGATGAGGGCCTGCACCATCGCGAGCCTCGGCCAGTCGGCGCTGAGCGTCCACGAATAGCGGATGCGCGTGTACGTCTCGAACTCTTCGTTCCACTTCGTCGGGTCGTGGGCGACGTAGCGCCCGAGGCTGGCGCGGGTGCTCTGGTAATCGGTCTTGAGGGTCTGCTTGTAGGCCTCGTCGATCGGCGTCATGGGCTGCTCGTAGCGGCCATCGGTGAGGCCGATGGGGTTGTAGATCACGACCCGCTCGACCGCCTTGGGATACTGGGTCGCAAAGCGTGCCGCGAGCATGCCGCCCATCGAGTGGCCGATGACCATCGCCTTCTCGATCTTCTCGTGCTGCAGGATCAGGTACGTGTTGCGCGCCTGGGAGTTGAAGTTGTAGGGCGCGATCGGCTTCGACGAGCGGCCGTAGCCGATCTGGTCGGGCGTAATGACGCGGAAGCCCTCCTTCGTGAGGCCGTCGATGATGGCCTTGAAGTAGAAGCCGCCGAAGTTGTTCCCGTGCAGCAGCAACACCGTGTGCCCATTGGCAGCGCCCTGCGGAGCGACGTCCATGTACGAGATGCGGACATCCTGGCTGTAGACGCTGATGTCGAGATACTTGCTGGGATAGGGGTAGGGACACTCATCGCAGGTGATGCTGCCGGGCTTCACATCGGTGGGGGTCGCAACCGGCGGCAGCACACTGCGGGTCTGCGCGACGCCTGACGTCGCGGCGGCCAGCAGCAGCAACGTCAACGTGAGCATTCGCAATTGTGTAGTCATGGGTCTTGAGTCCGGATGCGTTCGAGCATGATGTAATAGTGCGCCGCAGTCCCTGCGGCGCGACGAATTTAGCACAGCAGGGAACGTGGTTGTCTGTCACTGAAAGGAGCCGGCCATGAAGCCCAGCGTCCTGCGTCCGCTATAGTGCTTCACTGTACTCAAGCATGAGGCCCATGCTGCTACCATGACGACATCGCCTTCCGCCGGACACAACCGACTCGCCGAGGAGTCGAGCCCCTACCTCAAGCAGCACGCCACGAATCCGGTGGACTGGTATCCCTGGGGTCCTGAAGCACTCGCCGTCGCACAACGCGAAAACCGGCCCATTCTGCTGTCGATCGGTTATTCGGCCTGTCACTGGTGCCATGTCATGGCGCATGAATCGTTTGAGGACCCGCAGACGGCCAGGCTCATGAATGAGCTGTTCGTGAACATCAAGGTCGACCGCGAGGAACGACCCGACCTCGACCGGATTTACCAGGCCGCCCACCAGATGCTGACCCAGCGTGGCGGCGGCTGGCCGTTGACGATGTTCCTGACTCCCGCTGACCAGCAGCCTTTCTTCGGTGGCACCTATTTCCCGCCGGAGCCCCGTTACGGAATGCCTGGATTTGGGGATCTGCTGCGCCGGGTGGCCGAGTACTTCCGGACGCACAAGGAAGACATTGCGAAACAGAACGCGGCGCTGATGCAGGTGTTTGCCGAAATGCTGCCGAGGCCCGCAGAGTCGGTAACGATGCTCACCGCCGGCCCGCTCGCGCAAGCCAGGGCCATGCTGGCCCGTGATTTCGACAGGCAATACGGCGGCTTCGGAGGTGCGCCCAAATTTCCGCATCCCACCTATGTCGCATTTCTGTTGCGCGAATGGCGAGCGACGGCCGGCAGCGAAACCCCCGACCTGCAGTCGCTGTTCATGGCGACACTGACGCTCACACGCATGGCCGAAGGCGGTGTCTACGACCAGATCGGAGGTGGATTCTGCCGCTACTCTGTCGATGCCCACTGGGTGATTCCGCATTTCGAGAAGATGCTGTACGACAACGGCCAGCTGCTCGGGTGTTATGCAGAGGCGGCGCTTGCCACCGGAGATCCGTTGTTTCGCACCATCACCAGCGAAACCGCGGAGTGGGTCCTGCGAGACATGCAGTCACCCGCCGGCGGCTTCTGGTCCACGCTCGATGCGGATTCGGAGGGGCACGAAGGACGCTTCTACGCCTGGCAACGCGACGAGATTCGCGGCCTGCTGGACTCGCAGCACTACGCGGTCTTTGCGTCCCGCTTCGGTCTCGACCGCGCGCCCAACTTCGAGGAGTCGTGGCATCTGCACGTCCATCGGTCACTCGAGGACGTTGCCACCGCGCAGGCGCTGTCGGTCGAGACGGTAGCGAATCTGCTGGAGGCAGCACGGACCGTGTTACTGGATGCACGCAACGACCGAGTGTGGCCAGCTCGGGACGAGAAGATCCTGACCGCGTGGAACGGCCTGATGATTTCCGGTCTGAGCCTAGCAGCAAGAGCGCTGCAACGAGACGATCTCGCGGCAGCGGCCTCTCGTGCAGTCGATTTCATTCGCTCGACGCTGTGGCAAAGGACAGGGACAAGAGGCCGTCTGTTCGCTGTACACAAGGATGGGCGGACGCGCTTTCCTGCCTATCTTGACGACCATGCCTTTCTGCTGGAAGGCCTTCTGGAGCTGCTGCAGACACGCTGGCGGACAGCCGATCTCACCTTCGCAGTGGAACTGGCGGACACACTGCTCGAACATTTCGAGGACAGTGAAGCAGGCGGTTTCTACTTCACCGCTGACGACCACGAAGCACTGCTCAATCGTCCCAAGGCCTTTCAGGATGACGCGGTTCCATCGGGCAATGGGGTCGCAGCAAGGGCGCTCGGCCGGCTTGGGTCTCTGCTGGGCGAAGTCCGGTACCTCGAGGCTGCGGAGCGCGTGCTGCAATCCGCCTGGCGAGTCATTGAGCGGTACCCGCAAGCCCATGCCAGCCTGCTGATGGCGCTGGATGAGTACCTGCGACCGGTCGACATCGTGATCGTGAGGGGGGCTGCCGACGAAGTACGGGACTGGCTGCTCGAGCTCAACCGGATTTACGCACCACGGCGTCTCATTTTCGGTATCCCGGCTGACGCGCCCGATCTGCCCCCACTGCTCTCAGCCAAGACCGTGGCGCTGCCTGCCGTGGCCTATGTTTGCCGCGGCTCTACCTGCTCGGAACCCGTCAAGTCATTGTCTGCATTGATTTCTCTGACCCGCGGTTGACGGCCGCCCGGCGCGGATTCCGGTACTCGTCGCGGTGCCGGTCATGCGTCTGGATACCCATCAAGAATCGGGGTGCGCGGCCGATAGCATTCAGTAACCCTGGGTCATTAGCAGCAGATCGCCTATGTTTTTCCTGGCAGGTTCGGTCGTCGTTCTGGTCTGCGTGCTGCTCGGCTTCATGCTTGAGGGCGGGAACCTGCTGTTGCTCTGGCACCCGACGGAGCTGCTGATCATTCTCGGTGCCGCGATCGGCGCATTCATGACCAGCAACACGCCCAAGGTCGCCAAGCAGGCCTTCACAGGCGCCTTGGGGCTGGTCAAGGGTCCACGCTTCACGCGGGCCGACTATGCCGATCTGCTGAAGCTGATCTACGACATCCTGATGAAGATGCGCAAGGACGGCGTGCTGGCCCTCGAGGCGGAAATCGAAAAGCCACATGAGAGCAAGCTGTTCGGAAAATATCCTCGCATCCTCGCCGACCACCACATGGTCGAGTTCATCACGGACTGCCTGCGCCTCATGAGCGGCGGCAACATGGAAGCACATGAACTCGAAAGCCTCCTCGAGTACGAACTCGAAACCCACCACAAGGAAGCTGCCGAACCCGCTCACGCAGTCCAGAAGGTAGCGGACGCATTGCCGGGATTCGGCATCGTGGCCGCCGTGCTCGGCATCGTGAATACGATGGCGGCCATCGAAGGCGCAGACACCGCCACCATCGGCCACAAGGTGGGCGCTGCGCTCGTCGGCACGTTTCTCGGCATTCTGGTGGCCTACGGCTTCGTCGGACCGATTTCGTCGGCGATGGAAAATCGCGCCCACGAGGAAGGCAAGGCATTTGAAGTCGTGAAGATGGCGCTGGTGGCAAGCGTCCGCGGCTACAACCCGCAGATCGCGGTGGAGTTCGCCCGCAAGCTGCTGTTCTCGGACATACGGCCGACCTTTGCCGATCTGGAAGCGCATCTGAAGGGCAAGAAAGCATGAGTGCCGGGGACGACAGCGCCCGCCCGATCATCATCATGAAGCGCCCGAAAAGGGCGGCTGCAGGTCACCATGGTGGTGCCTGGAAAGTGGCTTACGCGGACTTCGTGACAGCCATGATGGCCTTCTTCATGGTCATGTGGCTGGTGGCTTCTGTATCCAAGGAACAGCGGGCCGCGATCTTCGAATACTTCAAGAACCCCAGCATGGAGCCGGGCAAGGCACCGACACCGGCACCCGGTCTCAATGGCCCGGGCGGCGCGAGCACGAGTCCGATCGATCTCGGCGGCGGTCTTGATGCGCCGAAGTTCACTGCAGCAGCCTCCACCACTCCGGGTCTCGGTGAGCCAGTCGATCCCAATCTGCTCACCTCGCCCGAGGACCCCGAAGTCGCGGCCAAGCGTGCGGCCGATGCAGAGGAAGAAAAGAAGAATCTTGAGTCCCTGATGGAGGACCTGCGCGAAGCAATCGCGAACAGTCAGGCACTGGCGCCGTACAAGGACCAGCTCAAGATCGACATATCGCCTGAGGGACTACGCATCCAGATCGTCGATGCGCAGAACCGGGCCATGTTCGACACGGGTAGTACTGAACTCAAGGACTACACGCGCGAGATCCTCACCGAGCTCGCGAAGTACCTGAATTCCGTGCCGAACCACCTGAGCCTGAGCGGCCACACCGACAACCATCCGTTCGTCGGACGTCGTGGCTATTCGAACTGGGAGCTGTCCACGGAACGTGCGAACGCCGCACGACGCGCATTGGAAAACGGCGGTCTCGGGTCGGAAAAAACGATGCGCGTCGTTGGCCTGGCTTCGTTAGTGCCGTTTGACAAGGAAAACCCGGACAGCGCGATCAATCGCCGCATCAGCATCATCGTGATGACCCGGGACGCCGAAGAGCAAGCGCTCCGCAAGCTGACTGCGCCCATCCAGCCCGATGCGATCTCCGTCCCTTACGATGCACTTCCCTCAGGCAGCCCCGCTGCCGCCGCTCCAGCTGCAGCGCCTGTGATCGCCGGCATCGACGGGCTGATCGCTCGTAACTGCATGCTGGCGATTCCCGGCGTCACCGTCTAGCATCCCGGCATCCTTCGTGTTGAGGATGGCTTCGTGCTCGAACTCGATCTGATCCACACCGTGGCATTTGGCGGACTGGTGCTGCTGGGTGGCTACGCGTTGCAACGCTTCGTACCCGTCTTCGGCAGGCTCAACATTCCGGCACCAGTGCTCGGCGGGCTGATCATTGCCGTCATCGTATTGATCGCCCGCAATCGCGGCACCACCCTGATTCAGTTCGATACGACCTTGCAGGGTCCGCTCAACATTGCCTTCTTCACGTCGATCGGCTTTGGTGCCAGCGTTTCGCTGCTGAAAGTGGGCGGACCGCTCGTGATGCGGTTCTTTGCGCTGGCGACCGTTTTCGCCGTCATGCAGAACCTGCTGGGCGCCGGCATCGCCACGCTGTTCGGACTGGATCCATTGTTCGGCGTGCTGGCCGGATCGGTGACGCTGACGGGCGGTCCGGCTACCGGCCTCGCCTTTGCACCCCTGTTCGAGAAAGCTGGCGTCGACGGAGCAGCAGCAATTGCCGTCGCAGTCGCGATGGGTGGCATCGTTGCAGGTGCTGTCGTGGGCGGCCCTGTCGGCACCTGGCTGGTCCGCCGCCACCATCTGCATTCAGCAAAGCCCGGCTCAAAGGCCTCGCTACCGGTGCAGATGCAGGACGTCGTGGAAGACAGACTGCCCCATCATGCAACGCCCGCCGCTCCCGCAGGAGAGGACGGCCAGACGTACGACCTGCTCAAGAATCTGGTTGCCGTGCTGGTTGCGATGTGGGCGGGGTTCTGGGTCAGCAAGGGCTTTGCATTACTCGGTGCGACCCTGCCCGCCTACATCGGCGCGATGCTCGTGGCCGCTGTCTTCAGGAATATCGATGACCTGACTGGCTGGTTCGGGCTCTCCCAGAAAATCATCGACGAGATCGGCTCGATCGCGTTGTCATTGTTCCTGGTCATTGCGCTCATGACGCTGAGGCTATGGGATCTGGCGGGGCTTGCAGCACCACTTGTGGTCATCCTGCTTGCGCAGGTGCTGCTCGTCGCCCTGGTGTGTCTGTGGCCGGTGTTCCAGGTCATGGGCCGCGACTATGAATCCGCCGTGATGAGCGGTGGCTTCATCGGCTTCATGCTGGGCACGACCGCCAACGCCATGGCGGTCATGCGCACGCTGGTAGAGCGCTTCGGCCCCGCGCCCAGAGCATTCTTTGTCGCACCGATGGTGGGCGCGTTTTTCATCGATTTCACGAACGCGCTGTTGATCACGGCCTGTCTCAATATCTTCTAGAGCTTTCGGGCTTTGGGCTATTGGGCTGTAGGCTGTAGGCTGGAACTCAGGAGGTTGGACTGTCCCCTGTCCCCTGTCCGCTGTCCCCTTTATGAATTCTTCTCCTTCCCGGCTGTCCCATCTGCAATGATCGCGCGCCCCGCCCTGCCCCTGTTCCCCGTCCTGCTGCTATCAACAGTGGTGTGCTTCCTTGCAGGTGGAGCACCCGCTGCGCAGGCACAGGATGCGCTCGCGACAAGTCGCAAGCAGTTCATGGAGGCCTATGCGTCGCTGCAGCCCGGGGCACAGTCGCCCGTGCAGCCAGGTGATGAGGGAATTCGGGAGTATCCGCTTTACGCCTATCTGCAGTCGGCCAGGATTCAGCGCGCCCTGGCAGCTGCCACTGCCCCTGAGGATACGGCGGACAGCGATGCGGCAGCCTTCCTCGAGCAGTATGCGGATGCGCCTGTGTCGGCCGCCTTGCGTCGCAGCTGGCTCACGAGTCTTGCGCAGCGGCAACAATGGACTGCCTATCTTGCGCGGTATCCGGAAACCCTTACCGATCCAGCGTTCAACTGCCAGGCCCTGAATGCCCGAATCGAGACTGGGCAAACCACGGACTTGAAGCCCCGGATCATCAAGCAATGGCTTGAGCCGGGCCAGCTGCCCCCCGCCTGCGAACGTACATTCACGTGGGCTCGAGAGCAGAACGTGCTTGACGCCGGGCTGATCGAGCAAAGAGTCCGGCTCATCCTCGCAAAAGGCGATGCTCGCTTCGCGCGACTGATAGCCAGGGATCTGCCGGCGCCGCGTGCTGCGCCCCTGCTCAAGTGGGCATCCCTCCTGGAACAGCCTCGTCGCGAAATCGATGTGCTGATCGCAACGCCATCGACGCCGGTGGAACCCGAGGCACTCCTTGCGGGATGGACCCGATTGGCCAGCAGCGATCTCGACTATGCACGCGAGCGATTCGCCAGCCTTGTCAAAGCACGCGATCTCGAGCCAGCAGCCGCGAGTCCCTATGCGCTCGCGCTCGCGATGCGCCTCGCATGGAACCGCAGGCCCGAGGCGCTTGCGTATTTCGCTCGCGTACGCGCACAGGATTTCGACGAGACATCCCTGGAATGGTGGGCGCGAGCCAGTCTCTGGCAAAGCGACTGGAAGACGCTGAAGGCGGCAATCGCGGCCATGCCGCCTGCACTGTCACAGACTGCGCGCTGGCGCTACTGGGCGGCCAGGGGAGCTGCTGCCCAGGGCGAGATGGAGACAGCGCGATCGCTCTACATCTCCCTGCTCAGTGCCGACAATTACTTCTCCGCAATGGCGGCCGCGCGGCTGGACCTGGGTTTGACGCCGAATCCGGTAGCAGTTGTTGCGGATGAACCCGAACTGGCCCGGATAGCGGGCGTACCAGCGTTTGTGCGAGCACACGAACTGTTGCTCGCAGGCATGCGCAGCGAAGCCCTTGCGGAATGGCAATTTGGCGTCCGCACTCTGCCTCCAGCCGCACAGGCCCAGGTTGTCCATCTCGGCATGCGCTGGCAGTGGTACGACGTATCGATCGCCACGGCCACCCAGCAACGGATCTTCGAAGATTACTCGTTGCTTTATCCTCGCCCGTACGATGCTGACGTGCAGTCTGCAGTCGCCGCTTCCGGCTTGCCGACCGAGCTTGTCTACAGCGTCATGCGCCAGGAAAGCCTGTACCGCCAGGACGCGATTTCTTCAGCCGGTGCGGTCGGCCTGCTGCAACTGCTCCCGGAAACAGCGCGGCGAACCGCCCGTCGGTCGCAGTATCCCGTGCCGGGGCCCAGTGACCTGTTGAACCCCGCGATCAACGTCAGGCTGGGGGCCGCCCACCTCAAGGAGCTGATCGAACAGTTCGACGGGCAGATTCCTGTTGCACTGGCCGGTTACAACGCCGGCCCCAACGCAGCGCAGCGCTGGCTTCCGGACCAGCCCATCGACACCGACATCTGGATCGAGAACATTCCCTTCAACGAAACGCGCAACTATGTGCAGCGTATCCTGTGGCACAGCGTCGTGTTTTCCTGGCTCGGGAGCGGACAACCGCAGACCACGAAGCACTGGCTGACGGCCGTCAGCCGCGGTAACGCAAATCGCGAAGCAGCGTCAGGTTGTCAGGAAGGCAAGCCGGCGACGATCTCCAGCACCCCATTGATGATGAACTGCACGCCGATGCAGATGAGCATGAAGCCCATGATGCGCGCTACCGCATTCATGCCTGTGGCACCCAGTAACTTGTCAAGCCGTGTGGCTGCACGCAGCACGATGTAGGAAATCAGCGCGGTGATCGCAATGCCGACACCGACCAGAATGTTGTCGATGACCGGATGAGCGCCGCTCTGCACGGTCGACGACATGCCGACTACCACTGCGATGGAACCCGGGCCGCTCAATGACGGCATCGCCAGTGGCGTGAAAGAGATGTCGGGCTTGTTCTGCGCTTCCCTGCGTTCCTGGCCATAGGCCGCGTGCTGGTCCGGGAACAGCATGCCGAAGCCCAGGAAGCTGACAACCAGTCCACCGGCAATGCGCAGTCCCGGGATCGAGATGCCGAAGAAATTCATGATGAGGCCGCCTGCCACGAGAAACGCGGTCAGGATCCAGAACATGTAGATACACGCCCTGCGGATCTGTTCTGCCCGTTCGGCTTCCGTAAGGTGCGCCGTGATGCCGACGACGAGCCCCACCGCCGAGAACGGGTTCACGATAGGCAGCAGGGCACCCACCGTGCCAAGCACATAGAGGATGTCTTCGAGCAGGACGTTCACGCGCTGTCCCGCGCGGCTGCCTGGTACAGCCACCCGGCGATCGCCCGGACATAGCGTGGCATGATGACAAAGACGGCCAATGCCACAACCACTGCCGCAACGATTCCCTGACGGACCCCGAACAGGCCGAGCGATGGCACCGCGTCAAACAAAGGCGCAAGCAACAGCGGCACCACAACGGTCAATGGCCAGATGACTGACGTAGTGACGAGCCATTGCTTCCAGCCCTGCGCGTGCCGCTGCACGGGTTCGTTCGGCGTAAACCAGAAATCGATACCCGCCTGAATGCGCGCCTGGTCGTCGCGCTCGAGAATGTCACGGATGCCGGTGAGCAGTCGGGGACGATCTGCCGACCTGCACCAGCGCTCCGCGTCCGCGAACGTCGCGAAGCGGACGATGGTGGAATACTTGTTGTCGCCCGGAACCGGACGGATGATGTCGACCCCCTGATAACCGGGATAAGCCGAGCAGACTTCGACCACCGTCTTCAGCCAGTCCTCATAGCGGGAGAACGCATCGCGTCGCACCCAGTGCTGCACGACAAACGTCACGCTGGTCGCGGACACTGGCATGTGAAGATTGCTGTTCAATTGTTCGGCCGGCGTGTTCACCTGAGGATCTCCGTCACTCGATCTCCATAAACGGGACTTCCCCATCATAGTGAAGATCCCGTCTCGCGACACCGATCGAACAGTTGCAACGCACTGCCCGAAAGGCGATTTGAACTTTTCACCGCACTGGCGTAAGTGTTGCTGTCGGTCACCGGCCCTCGCGTTTGGCAGCATCAACAGAAGGAGATCGTTCATGGGCATTCTCGATCAGGTAGCCGGTGCGCTGGCCGGAGCAAAGGGAGGCGGCACCAATGCCGTCATGCTGCAGCAGATGATCGGCATGCTGAGCAAGCCAGGCGCGCTCGATGGGTTGCTGGCTGCGTTCCAGAAGCAGGGATTGGGTCCGGTTCTCCAGTCCTGGATCGGTACCGGACAGAACCTGCCCATTTCGGCCGCTCAGGTTCAGCAGGTTCTGGGCAGCGACATGATCGGCCAACTGGCGGCTAAAGCCGGTATCGCCGCGCCCGATGCCGCTACGGCACTGTCTCACATGCTGCCTCAAGTCGTGGACAAGCTGAGCCCCGCTGGCAAGCTGCCTGCCGCAGGTGAGCTTGGCGGACTGTTGTCCTCCGTGGGCAACCTTCTCGGCAAGTGAGGTTTGCTGTTGTAGGTGGTACCCTCGAATAGAGGGTTGACCCTCGAAGAGTTCCCTCGAACGGGGGATTCTGGAGGCCGGGAAACCCGGCTCGCGGGCTGGGCCGGCGCCAATAGCTGGTCAGAAAATGACCACAATGTTGACTGTTGCCTTTCATATGGGGCCTTCCGCCCCCATACTGCCACCCGTCAGGCGGCTTTTCGCCTTATAGGACTCCCCGTGAATATCGACTTTCTCTATGGAATTCTGGACCTTACGTTCTGGGGCTACGTGCTGGTGGCGTTCCTGTCCGTGCAGTTCACGTTCATGGCAATCACCCTTTACCTGCACCGGGACGCCTGCCATCGCAGCCTGAACCTGCACCCGGTCTTGAGGCATATCTTCCGGTTCTGGCTCTGGGCCGGCACGACGATGCTGACCAAGTCGTGGGTAGCGGTGCACCGCAAGCACCACGCCCGGTGCGAAACCGCGGACGATCCCCACAGCCCGCAAGTCCTCGGGCTGAAGAAGGTATTGCTGGAAGGCGCCGAGTTGTACGGCGTGCAGGCACGCAATCCGGAAACGCTGGAAAAATTCGGCCGGGGCACGCCCGACGACTGGATCGAGCGCAACCTCTACAGTAAACATCAGTATCTCGGTGTCACGCTGTACGTGATTGCCTGCCTGGTCCTCTTCGGCGTCCCGGGCATCATCATTCTCGCGGTACAACTGATCGCAACGCCGCTGATGGCGGCTGGCATCGTCAACGGCGTGGGCCACCACACCGGGTATCGCAACTTTGAATGCCCGGATGCGGCCCGCAACATCGTGCCGTGGGGCCTGTTGATCGGTGGTGAAGAACTGCACAACAACCACCACGCATTCCCGAGCTCGGCGAAGTTTTCGCAGCGGCCCTGGGAGTTCGACATCGGCTGGCTGTACATTCGCATCTTCTCGGCACTGGGTCTTGCCAAGGTGCTGCGCGTCGCGCCCCAGCCTTTGCGCCAGCAGCATCGACCGGTTGATCTCGATACCGTGCAGGCCGTGGTCATCAACCGCATGCATGTATTAAGAGACTATTCCGTGAATGTCATATTGCCCGTGTTGCGCAACGAGCTGGACTCCATTGGCAGCCAGTTGAAGCGCGGCGCACGCAAACTGCTCGTGCGTGAACCGGCCCTGTTGAATGATGCTTCCCGGCGCCAGCTGTCGGCGTTGCTGGAGAGCAATTCGTCGCTGAAGACCGTGCATGATTTCCGCAGCCGCCTGCAGTTGTTGTGGAGCGGCGCTCACCAGAGCAACGACAACATGCTGCAGCACATGAAGGAATGGATCGCGCAGGCCGAAGCCAGCGGTATCAAGGTGCTCGCGGACTACGCTGCAGCGCTGCGCGGCTACGCACTGCAGCCCGCAAGAACCCCTCGCTGAAGCGGGTCTCAGCGGAACAGAACGGCTACCACCACGACAAGGACCAGGGCAACCTGTCCTGCGATCAGCCAGCGAAGTTGCTGGTGTAATGCCGTCAGGGCGTGAGTCATCTGGCCGATGTGCTCGGCCATCTGGTGCAGCAGTTCTACCTGGCGGCGTTCATTGTCCTCGAGCACGGCGATCCTGGCCACGAGCTCGGCAGGCAACTCTTCACCGGTTGCACTCGGCGCAGGCGGTCGCTTGCGGGCTTCCTGCAGCAGCTGGCGTGACACCTCAAGTATCGAGGGCACCCATTGCACGATCTGAACCCAGGGCACAGCCATCGGTATCTCCTTTTGCCTGCTGAGTAGACACCAACGGGCACCGATTGCGCTATCGCGCATGGCCCACTAAGGGGTTTTCCCGGTGCATCGACCCCGAAGCCGGGATCTATTGTCGCGTTCCAGACTGAAAACTATGTCCCGCTCAGGGACCCACGGGGAGCAGGAAGGTATGAAACACGTTCAGGCGTTGCGTGCCACGGGACTGTGCGTGCTTGCAAGCGCGCTCCTGCTGGCTGGTTGCAATCAGGCCCCGGCACCTGAATCAGCGCCAGCGGAGACTCGCACTGCAGCCTCCGCGGTTCCAGCCGCAGAGATCCAGCCGGCGATCAGCTTCAACCAGCTGATGGTGAAGTTCATCGATCAGGCAGCGGATCCCATCTGGAATGCTGCAGTCACACCGCCGAAGTCGGACGCAGAATGGGAACAGATTGAATATCACGCAATCCAGCTCGCCACGACCGGCACATTGCTGCGCGTGGGCGGGACCGGATCCATGGATATGGAATGGGCCTCCGCACCGGATTGGGCGCCCTTCGCGGACAAGATGACCCAGGCAGCGCTGGCTGCCGCACAAGCTGCAAAAAACAAGGACGTGGCAGCACTCCAGGCTGCCGGCGATGACATCGTGCTCAACTGCGAGGGTTGTCACCGGGCCTTCAAGCTCGAATTGCCGACCGAGGGCCTGGCGACACACCTGGCTCGCGGCGTCATTACCGCAGAGCCGAAAGCCGAACGAACGGAATGATCGAAGGGGGCACCTGCTTGCCCGCTGCAAACTCAAGGCTGCCTGGCGACCAGTTTGTAGACTGAGTTGTCGATATCCGAATTGAAGTAGATCGCGGTGGGACTTGACGCGACGGACCGGTACAGGCTCGGGCCGTTGCTGAGTCCGATGGGCAGGTCCGATGCGATCACTGTCTGTGCACCGCTCTTTGCATCGATCCGCTTCAGCTGCCTGGCTCCCACCTCCATGACCAGCAACGCGCCGCTTGCTTCGACCGCGATGCCTTCGGGCTGAGCCAGGCCGTCGGCAACCTGCGTCCTGCTGCCATCGGCCAGCGCGATCCGCTGCACCCGCCCGCCTGTGGTCTCGGAAACGTACACCGCATCTGCCGCTGCCCACGCGAGACCGTTTGGACCCTGCAGGTTGTCGGCAATTATTTGCCGATCCGTGAGTGCGGGTCCGGTGACACGCAACAAACGACCCGAACCCGTTTCGGCAACAATGATGCTCCCGTCCGCAGCCTCGAGTGCATCGCCTGGCGAGTTCAGCTTGTCCCAGCGCCCCAGCACCTCGAACGTATTGCGGTCCACCAGCTGCATGACGCCGAATACCTGGCCGACGACCACCATATGGCCTTTGGTAGTCGAGACGTGGGCAGGCTGGAAGATATTGACCGGCGTCTTGTCGATCGCGCCCGTCGTCCCATCGATCCTGCGAACGCCGCCGAACAGGTCTCCGAGGTAGACCGTATCCTTGCCGCCTTCCGTCTGCACTGAAAGTCCGGTTGCAGACGTCAGCGGTGCCGGCTCCACCACATAGCGGATCGCAGCGTTTTCAGCATTCACTTCAACGATTGCATTGACCTCGGACAGCGACACGAAGATGTTGCCCTGTGCATCGATTGCAAGGTTGTCGGCGCCCGCTGGCAGGTTCGCGAAAACCGTCGCCTTGCCGGTAGCCAGGTCGACCTTCTTGAGCTCGGTGTCGTTGTTGAGTACGTAGGCGGAGCCCTTGAAATCCAGCTTGAGCGCCCCTGGATCCTCGAAATCAGTGGACACCGTGGCCATCGCGCCCGTATCCGGATTGATCTTGACGATGCGCTTACCGAATACGAGCGGGCCGTAGATCATGCCGTCATTCCCGACCTGGAAGGCATTCAGCCCGCCGGGCTTGTCGACGATCAGACGGGGCGGCTTCGTACCGGTCAAATCGATTTCGTACAACGCATCGCCGTAGAAGACCAGCGTGACGAACAGCCGCTTGCCGTCCGGCGAAAAGGAGATGGCGTTCAGGCCGCGCTGGTTCTCCCACAGCTTGCGGATAGGTCCGCCTGGAGATCTTGCATACAGGATGCCGTCTTCGATCGCCGTCCACACAAATGTGCCGTCCGGGCCAATGGCAAGGTCGTCGGCCATGCCTTCTGGAGGGCCGATGACCGTTTCGACCCGACCTGTTCTTGGTGTCCACCTTGAACATGGACTGGCCAATGACGCTGACGGCATACAGAGTGCCGTCCTTGTCGAACCTCAGGCCATGGACTCCATGGAACTTCGAGCCGCCCTTCACGAGGGGCTGCAGTTCGAACGTGACGGGAGCGTCGTTTCGACTGCAAGCCGCCATGAGTATCGCAATCGCGGCTACTGCCAAAAGTTTCCTGATCAGCATCGTTCCCCCTTCTGTCGTTGCCGGAAGTCCGTATGGCGCAGCACTGCCAACTGGCGGTATTGATGACGATGACTTCGCGCGATGATGGACATGCTGCGCCTGCACGTTAGCATAGGCGACTGCTTGCGAAACGGCTGGGGTCGCGGTTCGACATTCGACTTCGCCACAAGCTGCAGGAGAATCAATATTGATGAGGAACGCCAATTTGAAACGCTTTGCTTTGCCAGCTGCAGCTGCCGTGCTGATGACGGTTGCTGCCTGCAGCACGACCACGACGAGCGGCTTCCAGGGGCGCTACCTGCCGCAGGACATCCCGGAGTTCCATGGCACGGGACAGGTGATGATCGTCATACCGGA
This sequence comes from uncultured Pseudomonadota bacterium, assembly GCA_963819685.1. Lineage (GTDB taxonomy): Bacteria > Pseudomonadota > Gammaproteobacteria > Steroidobacterales > Steroidobacteraceae > CAIUGU01. Next base: position 73,120 of record CAWFXI010000005.1, on the reverse strand, counting down.
CGAGCGCAGAAATTTCCGCTGGGCGGGCAAGGCGTCGTCCTGGATTGGCAGCGATTCGATACTGGAGCTGCCGCTCGGCACGATCGTGGAGAAAATCGGCACAGACGTGTTCGGCACGCACTTTTCCGGAGTGCAGTTCGTGCCCACGCGACCGACCGTTTCCGGCTGTGACATCGCGATTGAAGGCGATATGGACCAGTTCATCTACAGCTATACGCGACTGATCGAGGCCGGCTTTGAAGACGAGACCCAGGAGGGCTGGATCGTTCCGGAAGTGGACATCGTCTTCAGCGTCAGGGCCTACGATGCAAGCGGATCGCAGATCCTGAACAAGAGCTACGCCTCAGGACCGGTCGCCGGTCGCCGGTATCTCGTCAGCTCGAAGCCTGGCGAACGCATCAACGAGGCACTACATGGAACGTTGCACGACCTGATGGACAAACTGGCAGCGGACATCAGCCAGCTGCAGCCCGCAATGTGCCGCGTGGAGAGTCCCTGAGAGGATGCTCCATCCGCGACCCGGACACCGGGTCGCGGATGGAGACAAGAGTGCAGGGCGAATCCGCTCCTATTCGCCCTGCTTGTGATGGGCCATCCTGATCAGCGATCAGGCAGGGCAAACACAAACATCTGGTCGCTGCTGCCCAACCGCAGTTCCGGTGTCAGGGCGCCCAGACCGCTCGCTGAACTCGTGTGGACCGCTACATATTGCTTGCCTTGCACGGAGTACGTGATCGGGTAGCCGGTCACCGACGCGCCCAGATTGACTTCCCACACCACCTTGCCGGTTTTCTGGTCGATAGGCGCGGAACCGGCCGTTCACATCGCCGCCAAACAACAGGCCGCCGCCCGTCGCAAGCAGCGAAACCATGCCGGCGCGCTGATCGTATTTCCACAGCGTCTCGCCGGTGGCCACGGAAATCGCAAAGATAGTGCCTGCGCCCGTGGCTCCCGGTGCAAGCTCCGTTTTCCCTTCGACGCCGTACGATGAACCGTTGATTGACGCCGGACTGGGCTTATCCAGGATCACCGTCATGTTCGCGCACGTATTCTCGAGCCCGTAATACATGACATTGTTCAAAGGGCTGTACGCGCCACCCTGCCAGTTCTTGCCACCGGTGAGTGCCGGGCAGATGAAGGCCGTGTCTCCCTTCTTGTGGTACAGCGCCGCAGGATTCACAGTTGCTTTTCCTGTGGCACCGTCAATATTGGACACCACTGTCTGATGAACCGTTGGACGAGCCCACAGGAACTCGCCTGTCTGGCGGTCGAGTGTGTACACGAGACCGGTCTTGCCGGGGATGCCTGTCAGTACCTTTCTGCGTTCACCGGGCTTGATGCGCGGATTGATCCACGTCACGTCCTTCTTGTCGGGCGCAACGGCCGTGTCGACGATCAGGCGCTCAAACGGATGATCGAGATCCCAGTGGTCGACCAGGTGCTGGTAATACCAGACGATCTTGCCGGTATCAGGGTTAATGGCCAGCGTCGAATTGTGATAGAGGTACGTCTTGTCGTTGCCGGCCAGCAGGAACTTGGGCGCGGGCGAAGTGACACTGGTGCCGACATACAGCAGGTTCAGCTCCGGATCGTAGCTGGGCACCATCCACATTCCCACGTGGCGCCGAGCATCGCCATCGTCCGTCAAATCACCCCATGTTTCGCTGCCGGGTTCGCCGGCACGCGGAATCGTGCGGGTACGCCACAACTCCTTGCCGGTCACCGGATCGTGCGCCAGGATCACGCATGCATCCGCCCCCCCTGCGGGCTCGCAACTTCGGGTGGAGATCACCTTGCCGTTGGCGATGTACGGCCCCGAAGAGGGTTTGGACCCCTTCTTGTAGTCCATCGCCTTCGTCTCCCAGACGAGCTTGCCGGTTTCCGCATCGAGCGCGTATTGATAATTGTCGAGACCGGAATCGAAAATCGTCTTGCCATAGATGGCCAGGCCGCGATTGACGCTGGTGGCAAAGTGATAATCCAGCAGATCGGCAGGGATCGGACGCCGATACTCCCATTTGAACTCGCCTGTGGCTGCATCTAGCGCCTGCGTGGAGTCATTGGGATTCGGCAGGAACATGATGCCGTCGTGGACGAGCGGCATGGCCTGCTGGTAGCCGCGATTCATGCCGCGACTCCAGACCAGACGCAGCTGGCTGACATTGCGCGCAGAGATCTGCTTCAGCTCACTGTACTGCCAGCTTGAGTAGTTGCCGCGCCACATCAGCCAGTCAGCGGGATCGGGCTTCCTGAGCATGGCCTCTGTCACGGGCGTAATGCTGACCGGGATTGCCGGTGGAATGGGCGGCAGAGCGCCAGGGGGCGGTGGTGCGGCTGCACCGGCCACTCCACCGATCAGTACCGACAATGCCGCCGCAATGGCCGACATCTTTGCGGATTCCATTCTTGTCACGATATTCCCCTTGAGCTTTTCTATTGTTGCAGTTGCAGCGCCTGCAGCCCGCAGACGCAAATCCGGATCAGAGCGGTGGGCATTCACGCCAGGCGTTGACGGGGCGCCAGCAGCCACGACACCAGTGTGGGCTTGTCTGCAGCCCCATTGTCGACTGCGGTAACCACGGTGGTGTCGAATCGACCTTCGCGGGTTGCGGGACACCCGACCAGCAGCTGCGCCATCCGGCCGCTCCAGTCGGCACCACACTTGTCGAGCGATGCGCCTGCAAAAGCCAGTTCTGGCCCCTGCAGCCGGTGCTCCACCTGTGCCTCGCGCGGCTGATGCTCGGCTTTCAGCAGCAGTCGCAAACCCGCGTCGTTGCCGAATATCTGCAGGCAGAACAGCGCGTCCAGCGTAGTCATGCCGGCGATGGCCACAGCACCCTTCTGCCAGCGATGATAGAGATCGTCGTACCAGAGCTGCGTGACGTCACCCCGAATGGCGCTCGTCCGCTGCCCCATCCAGCGCGCCTCATTGGCGAATGCGACGCTGTCTGCAAAGCGCTCGTCATACACTACGGTGTGGAGTGGCACTGCTGGCAATGACGCGCGCGCCTGACCACCGCCCAGGGCGAACCCGGCACCTGTCACCAGCGGCACCGCCGCCACGACGCCCCCCTGGATAAAGCCTCTTCTGTTGATCATCACGGTTCTCCGATGCTGAGGAATCTATTTGGTATTACGTGCGAGATAGGCTGCGATATCCGCCATCTCGCTGTTCGAGATCTCTGTCTTGCGGAAGAAAGGCATGCCTTCACTGCCGCGCCGGATGACAAGCTCGATGTACGGCGGCAACAGATCGGTACGATCCTCCAGGGCAGCCGGACGCTCGCCCTTGTACTTCACCATCAGCGACGCCGTACCCGGCAGAAAGCGTCCGCCTTCCCGCGGATCCCCTGCGTGACAGGTACCGCACCAGTACTCGAATTTCTCCTTGCCTCTTGCAAGCTGGCCCGCGTCCGCGCCATTCGCGGAGGTCGCGTACACAGCGAACAGGGTGAAGCCCAACGCAATAAATGTTTTCATGCGCGGTCCTTTCTCAGCCGCTTCGGCCAGATGCCGTAACGCCCCGGCGCCATGATGCCGTTCGGGTCGGCTGCGTCCTTGAGCGATTCCTGGAAGCGCAGCAGGGCATGATTATTGAAAGAATACTGGGACACCAGCAGATCCTGCATCGCCGGGTTGGTGCGGTATTCACCAAAGCCTGCTGCCGCCAGGTCCTTGATATAAGTCTCGAACACCAGGCGACCGCGTTTGTTCTTCTCGCGATCATCCCGATAGTTCGCGGTAGTTGGCGCGCCAGTGAGGAACGTCCTGTGATACCAGGTGATTCCCGTTGCAAACGGCGATGCCGTCACGGGTTCGCCCAACTTCACCTGGGTAGCGTAAAGAGTCTTTTGCACCTTGAGCAGATGCTCGGCTGTTCGCGGACAGATCGTCAGCAAGTCGACATGCCCGTCAGGTGGATTCGGCGGATCAGTCGGCCGGCGCGAGATCATCGCAAAGATCGCCATGTTCGGAATGCCGAAATTGACCAGGTGGTGCGTCTTCTCCTGCTCCGGTGTCAGTGGCATTGGCAGGATCTCATCCAGCTGGAACGTCGACCCGGGAATCGCCTTCCCGATGCGGTCCTGCGTGTACTGCCAGTTGGCACGAATCGTCGCTTCCGGTCCATAGAATTGCAGCCGGACGCGCCATGCGGGCCCGCCTCGCTTCGCGGCATAGGCCTCGACCTGCTCTGTGGTCGGCCAGCCGTTGGCCATCAACGCAACCAGTTCGGGACTCCTCGGCCCTCCCGGGCCTCCAGCGCCTGGACCGCCCAGCAGCAGGCTCTGGTAATTAGCCTGTCCTGTCATCAGGTGAGAGTCTTCAAGGTAGCTCACATGCTCGATCAATGCCTGAAGGTCCCCATACTTCGGCACGGTGACCGTCGCGCTTCCCCAGGCTTCCGGCTGCGGGAACAGCCAGAATCCCATTTTGGTGACGATGCCGAAATTTGCCTGGGAAAACAGGCCATCGACGTAGGGACCGACACCGTAGCGATAATCCTGCCAGCTGTCGGCGTTCGGGAGCGCACCCATGCCGGTACGCATGAGCTCGCCATTCGGTAGCACGACTTCCATGCCGCAATGGGCACCGAAGTGATCGCGAAACGGGCTCGAGGTGTAACCCACGCCGTGGTCCAGTGCATTGCCGATAGGGCTGCCCCAGCCCGGATCCGGACAGTCGATCCAGACTTTGAGTTTATGGTCCTGCACGTACCGGTATAGATCGAAATAGGAGACGCCGGGCTCGACCAGCGCGAAGGCCCGCTTCTCGTCCACTTTGAGGATGCGATTCATCCGCTTCAGGTCGACGACCACGCTGCCGGAATACGTCGGCGCCGAGCCGCCGTACGTCAGGTTCTTGCCGGTCGAGATCGGATAGATCGGCAGTTTGTACTTGTTGGCAATCCGCACGACTGCCTGTACCTGTTCTACCGTATCTGGCGCCACGGCGGCGGAAGCAAGATATTCATCCGGGTCATCCCAACGCAGGGAATAGGCGTCACGATAGGTGTCCAGATCCTCTTCGCTGGTGAACACCCATTCTGCACCGACGACGCCTTGCAGCTCCTTGATCGCGGTGGCGAAGGTCCCCGCGCTGATCCCGGGTGGCAACTTGACTGGCACTATGATCCCCTTTTCTGAATATACGGTCTTCGATCAGGGCTACTTCGTGTTGCGCGCGAGATAAGCCGCAATATCTTCCATCTCGCTGTTCGAGATCTCGGTCTTGCGGAAGAACGGCATGCCGCCGCTGCCACGGCGGATGACCAGCATGGTGTATGGCGGCAGCAGGTCGGTCCGGTCCTCAAGGGCACCTGGACGCTCCCCCTTGTACTTCATCATCAGCGAGGCCGTACCGGGCAACGGGCTCCCCCGTTCAAACGTGCCTCCCGCATGACAGGTGCCACACCAGTAGTCGAACTTTGCCTTGCCACGCGCGAGCTGGCCCGCGTCCGCAGCATAGGCGGACCCCGAGGTCGCCCCGATCAGCGCCACTATCAGTGGCTGCAATGTACTTCTTCATGCGCGACCCTTCCTCAGGTGCTTCGGCCAGATACCGTAACGTCCCGGCGCCATGATGCCGTTCGGATCCGCGGCATCCTTCAGCCGCTCCTGGAACCGCAGCAATGAATGGTTGCCGTACGAATACTGCGCCACCAGATGATCCTGCATTGCCGGATTGGTGCGGTACTCGCCAAAGCCTGCTTCGGCCAGGTTCTTGATGTAGTCGGCGAACAGAGCGGTCGCCTTGGCGTTCTTGGCCGGGTCATCGCGGTAGTTGTCCACGCCCGTGGCGACGATGAAGATGCGATGGATCCACGGGATGGGTGCCGTGAAGGGCGTAGTGATGATCGGCGCACCATGGGCCCGCTGCGTTTCGTAGAAGATCCGCAGAGACTTGAACACCGCCTCCGCGTTCCGCGGCGCCATCGCGAGGAAGTCGACGTGGCCCTGTACCGGTACGTCCGGCGCGTTCGGGCGACGGGCGATCATGCCGAAGATGGCCATGTTCGGAATGCCGAAATTGACCAGGTGCTCGGTCTTCTGCTGCTCGGCGGTGAGCGGCATGGTCAGCGGCGCGTCGGCCTCGAACTTTGCAGCGGGGATGGCCTTTGCAATGCGTTCCTGAGCATATTCCCAGTTCGCCTGGACCGCCTTGGGCGGTCCGTAGAATCGCAATTCGGCGCCCCAGGCCGGCTTGCCCTTGCGCTTCACGAAGTCGTCGATCTTCTCCCGGCTTGGCCAGCCATCGGCCATCAGTGTGGCGAGATCTGGATCGTCCGCGCCCCCCGTGAACATCGAGCCATGCGGGCTGAAGTAGTCCGCGTGCCCGGTCATGATCAGGGAGTCTTCGAGATAGTTGACCTCGTCCACCAATGGACCAAGGTCCGAGTAGTTCGGCACGAAGACCCTGCCCTTGAGATAGCTCTCCGGCTGCGGAAACAGCCAGAACCCCATCTTGGTCACGATCCCGAAATTGGCCTGGGCAAACAATCCGTCGACGGTGGGGCCGACACCGTAACGGTATTCCTGCCAGGTATCGGCTTTCGGCAGTGACCCCATGCCGGTGCGTATCACCTCGCCGGTCGGCAGCACCACCTCCATGCCGCAGTGTGCTCCGAAGTGATCGCGAAAATTGGTCGCGGTGTAGCCAATCCCGTGGTCGAGTGCGTTGCCGATCAGGCTGCCCCAACCCGGATCCGGGCAGTCGATCCACAGCTTGAGGCCGTTATCCTGGATGTGACGGTACAGATCGAAGTAGGAACACCCTGGCTCGACCAGGGCAAAGTGGCGCTTTTCATCCACCTGCAGAATGCGGTTCATCCGCTTCAGGTCAACGACGACGCTGCCGGAGTAGGTCGGTGCCGAACCGCCGTACGTCAGATTCTTGCCGGTCGAAATCGGATACAGCGGCAACTTGTACTTGTTGGCGATGCGCACCACGGCCTGCACCTGTTCCACGGTGTCGGGCGCAACGGCAGCGGAAGCGAGATATTCATTCGCGTCACCCCAGCGCAATGAATACGGGTCGCGATAGGTGTCGAGGTCCTCCTCGCTGGTGAACACCCAGTCATTGCCAACGGCTCCCTGCAGCTCCTTGATGGCGGAGGCGAAAGTTCCCGTGCTCATTCCGGGCGGCAACTTGATCGGCATGAAGAATCCCCTTGTCTGACTGTCCAGTTATTTCCGTACGCGCTACTTCGTGTTGCGCGCGAGGTAAGCCGCGATGTCTGCCATCTCGCTGTTCGATATTTCGGTCTTGCGGAAGAACGGCATGCCCTCGCTGCCGCGCCGGATCACCAGCTCGATGTAAGGCGGCAGCAGGTCGGTGCGCTCCTCGAGGGCGCTCGGCCGGGCTCCATTGTACTTCGCAGCCAGGGAGGCCGTGCCCGGCAAGTAGCGACCATTCTCGCGCGGATCACCCGCATGGCAGGTGCCGCACCAGTAGTCGAACTTTTCCTTGCCACGCGCCTGCTGACCTGCGTCCGCGGCATACGCGGATGCCGCGCACACACCGAGCAGCGCAATGCCCGTCATTGCAATGCAAGTTTTCATGCGCGATTTTTCCTCAGTCTCTTCGGCCACACTCCGTAGCGTCCCGGAGCCAGGATGCCATTCGGATCGATTCCGTCCTTCAGGGCTTCCTGGTACTTGAGCAGCGCGTTGTTGTTGAACGAGAACTGCGCAGCCAGCAGATCCTGGGCACCCGGGTTCGTCCGATACGGCGGGAAACCTGCTTCGGAAAAGCGTTTCACGTAGCCGTCGTACAACGCGCGGCTGCGGCGGTTGAATTCCGGGTTGTCACGCTGACTCTCAACCGTCGGCGCGCCCATGAAGAACGACCTGTGATTCCAGCTCACTGGTCCCCGAAATGGCGTCGCGGTAATGGGGGTGACGCCGAATTCCTTCTGTGTGTCGTAGGACAGCTTCAAGGCCCTGAACACGGCCTCCCCCGACCTGGAACAGACCGCGAAGAAATCGGTGTGGCCGTCCTTCGGATCGGTTTCCCCTGGCTCGCGCGCCATGCTGGCGAAGATCGCCATGTTCGGAATGCCAAAGTTGACCAGGTGATGGGTCTTTTCCTGCTCAGCCGTCAGCGGCATGGGCAGCGTCTCGAAGTTGGTGAACGTGGTACCCGGAATGGACTTCGAGATCCGCTCCTGCGCGTACTCCCAGTTCGCCTGGATCGTCTTCGGCGGCCCATAGAAATTCAGCTTGACGCGCCATGCCGGCACTGCCCGCTTCTGCGCGTAGGCATCGAGCTGCGCCAGCGACGGCCAACCATTGGCCAGCAGCGCCTGCATATCAGCGGCCGCCTGCGGACCGCCGAGCCCGCTGCTGTAGATAGCCTGGCCAGTGGCCAGATGGGCGTCCTCAAGATAGTTGCAATGGTCGACCAGTGCGCTGAAGTCGCTGTACTTGGGGACGTTCACGGTGCCTGTCAGCCAGGCCTCGGGCTGCGGCATCAGGTAGAAGCCCATCTTCGTCACGATGCCGAAGTTGCCCTGCGCAAACAGGCCGTCGACCCACGGACCGACCCCGTACCTGTACTCCTGCCACGTCCCGGCACCGGGCAATGCGCCCATGCCGGTGCGCATCACTTCTCCGGTGGGCGTTACGACTTCCATGCCGCAATGGGCGCCGAAGTGGTCGCGGAACTGGCTGGCGGTATAGCCGATGCCATGGTCGAGCGCATTGCCTATCGGGCTGCCCCAGCCCGGATCCGGACAGTCGACCCAGACTTTGAGGCCGCGGTCCTTGATGTAGCGATACAGATCGAAGTAGGAGCAGCCAGGCTCGACCAGCGCAAAGTTGCGCTTCTCGTCGACCTCGAGCACGCGGTTCATGCGCTTCAGGTCGAGGACAACGCTCCCGGAGTACGTCGGCGCTGATCCACCATACGTCAGGTTCTTGCCTGTGGAGATCGGATAGAGCGGGATCTTGTACTTGTTGGCGAGGCGTACGATCGCCTGGACTTCCTCGACGCTCTTGGGCGCTACCGCAGCGGACGCGAGGTACTCATCCTCATGGCCCCAGCGGGGCGAGTAGGCATCGCGGTAGGTATCGAGGTCTTCTTCAGTGGTGAAGACCCAGTCGGCACCCACGACACCCTGGAATTCCTTGACTGCCGCAGCAAAGGTTCCCGAACTGATGCCGGGCGGTAACTTGATGGGCATAACGCTTCACTCCCCTCTGGATGTGCTGCGGAGTCTCGGCTCCGGTCACTGGTTGGTCAATATACAACGCGTTACTCAAAATATGAATTCACATGTGAATTACATTTTGTTTGCCGGCGTATTTGTAGTGCAGCGCAAAACCGGCTGCGCGTTCAGGCCTCAAAAAAAGAAAGCCCGGGCACCGCTTTCACGATACCCGGGCCAGTTCATTCGCAGCCAGTCTCTGGATACTGATCCTGTTCAAAAGCCTGACCGGGCTTCAGACGGTGAAGCCGATCCAGCGACCGAAGAATATGACCAACACCCACAGAAGGATGGAGATCCCTCCCGCAGTGCGGGCAGCAGCAGGCGGCATTGCGTCGTTGTCCCAACGATTGACGTCCCTGTACGTGACGAAATGGAACACGAGCATGTTGATGCCGGCCATGGCCATGAACAGGAACTTCAAGCGCAGGGGTGTGTTGTCGTAATAGCGGATAGCGGTCGACGCCAGCAGCAGCACACCGGTGATTGCGGCGAGCACAAACGCACCCCAGGTCCAGGGCAGCAGGTCGTTGGTCATGCGGGTCACGGATACTTTCCGCGATGCCAGGCCGAGCAGACGCAGATCGACGAAAATGACGGTGCCAAACACAAACGCGATCGCAATGACGTGGATGGACTCGATCAGCGGAAACAGCAGTGCGGACTCGCGAACTGCGGTCGCGATTCCCGACTCTTCGATTGCCTGCAGAACATCAGCGATTGCCATGCTTCATTCTTCTCCGGGGAAATAACTGGGCAGCGGTGTCAGCCGGCGTGGTAAGCGATCCAGCGACCCGCCACGATAATGAGTATCCACAGCGCCATCGACGCTACGGCCGCAAACCTCGCCGTTACAGGCAGAGCCGGGGCCAGATCCCACTCCGTTGCCCGCGTTGCAATGAATCGCTGAAAAGCCAGGGTAATGATGATGACGACGAGCAGCATCCCCATCTTGCTCTGGAATTCCCAGGTCGGCAAAGAACGGACAGGCTCTGCAATCAGCAACAGCGAGCCCGTGATGGTAGCGAACACGAGCGCGATCCAGACACTCGGCAAGTGGCGCCGGGCCAGAGCGGACAGCGGCTGATCCTTGCTGAGCAGCCCCAGGATACGCAAGTCAATCACCAGAGCCGAAGCCATGACCAGAGCCAGCGACACAATGTGAATGGACTGAATGGTCGGGATTGCCCAGTCCCTGGTCGCAATCAGCTTGCTGAGCGAGGTGGTGGCAATCCAGTCAGCAACAGCCATGACGCCGGCGTCTGTCATGACGCACTCCTTTCGAGGTTCGGACAGGGGATCCTCGGGATTGTACCCCAAGGATTATCGGTAAGGCCCCCTTTTTTCGGGGGCCGGATGCAGCGCTGACGTGCTGTCAGCGAGTATCCGTCAGATCGGCCGAAGACCCGGCATTGATGGCACGTCCGTCGGCAAACTTGACCGTCTTGGCATTGATCAGGTCCGATCCGTCGCGCGCCAGGAAACCCTCGACGCTCACATCGTCACCCGCCTTCAGCGTGTCGCGCTTCCATGCATAACGCAGCAGGGTATTCGGACTGCCGAGCTCGACGTGCCAGTTGTGACTGGCCCCCTTGTCATCCTTGACGTCCATGTAAAACCGCGCGTGAGGATTGGTCCACTCCACCTTGGTGACCTTGCCGGTGATGGTCCTGGGCTTCGCCGGATCGTACTGAGCGACGAACGAATGGTGTGCAAGAGCCGGCACTGCAATGGCGAGCAGCAGAGTTGCGGCCGTGGCACGCAGGTTGCGAACGTTCATCATTCAATTCCTCACTGTATGCAATTCACTATTCCGCATTATTGAACACCCGATCCGGGCTCCGCAGCCATACGGGGATACTCCGTAGCGCCGGGAACCGCGAGTCGATTCAGGGTCGTCCTCTCCAGCCCCGCTCGCTGCCAACGCGGAGAATGTCCGGATTGTTCTCGGCGCAGACATACTCAAGGACTTCCTGGTTCGGCACGAGGCCGGACGCGAAACTGAACTTGAACTCGCCGGTCCAGGCCTCGGGATCGGTAGCGGTGATTTCGATTTCCAGGCGACCACGATCCGGTCGGCGCCACCGCTCGATCACATGCAGCTTTTCCGAATGCACGCCGAAGCCGGGCGTGATTTCGTTGAAGCCGACAGTGTCGATCACGAGTGTATCGCCCTCCCAGCGACCGACGGAATGTCCATGCCATGCCGGATTCCATTCGTTCATGGGCGGGTGCGGACGACCATCGAGAAACACCTGCCGCCACCCGGGTGAGAAGGTCTCAGTGAGCGACACCAGCGCATCCCTGGACTGGATGATCTTGTACGGAAAAGTGGCCACCGGCACCGCGTGCTGACGGCAGGCAATAGACACCCGCGTTCTGCGTATTCAGCTTCTGCAGTTGATTCTGCATTTCCGCAGCCCAGGGCTTCATGGGGGGAGCTTCGGCGGACCTGAAGCCGGCAGGTTGGCCCAGAAGCCACTGAAATCCACCTTGCCATCGGGCATGCGGGGCGTGGGACCGCTGACGTCACCGGCACTGGCGCGCATGTCATTGGAGAGCTGCACTGGATCGTCACCAATGGTGCCGAGATTCATGCCCCAGGCGATGGGCAGGTCGATCTTCAGCTCCTTGCCGGCCGTGACGTTGACACCCTGTTGCTCATAGGTGGTGTACATGCAGCAGCCAATCGGAATGAGGAGGTCATAGGCGCCGGGCGCCAGTCCCGCAATGGTGAATACGCCGGACGCAGGCAGCGGCGCGGACCTGACCTCGTTCGTCGCCTTGTTCTGCAATGAGACTACAACGGCCTCCAGATTTGTGATGACGGCGCCGTTCGGATCGACCAGCCTCCCGGTGATGCTGCCGAGGCCTCCCTGGGCAAAACTCACATTGCAGAGCGCGGCTGCAGAGACCAGCAACACCGCAAATCCACGCAACACTCGTACCACAAGGACCCCCCGCAAGAACTGAACCCCCTGCCTGACCCCGACTGCAATCGTTGCTTTGATGTCACAGCTTGCAGGATCCCGTGCATGCTCTCACAAGCGCTACCGGACTTCTAACAGGGTGATGCAAAACCCTTTGTAGCACCCTGTTATTCCGAGTCACGGACGACTTGGGCCTATCGATGAGTCCTAACTCATTGATTTCGGGAGCCAGTGAAAACCACGCTTTTCGCTGGATCCAGAGGAATAAGGCACGGACAGACTTTTGCATCAACCTGCTAACCGGGAACACCGTAACACCCCGTGTACTTCAGACGTCCCCATCAGCGGCTGCTGCGCTGCCGCATACCCGTCAGCACCAAATGTTCCAGGCAGGCGTCGGTTCGGCAATGGCAGTCTTCGTCTGCTTCAAGGTCGGTGCGAACCGGACGAACGCACCGGTGCACCGTGCAGGGGCCTCTGTGAACTAGACTCGAGGAATCCTGGCGGCACGTATAACGGAAAGTTCGATCAATGAGGGAGATCAGATAGTGAACGGTAAATTCTTGAGGGTCGCAGCACTGGTCGCGCTCGGCTTCGGATTGGCAGCTTGCGCGCAGAAAGACAACAGCCAAATCGCCACGGCGCCCGCCCCGCCCGCCGTCACGCGGACCGAGCGCGAGATCATCGATGCAGCCGTCACTGCGCTCGGGGGCGCCGAGCGTCTGCAGTCGCTCAGGAATTTCACCCTTGTCGGCTACGGCCAATACGCCTACCAGCATGGCGGCGGCAATATCACCGGCCTGCCTGGCGCGCCGCAGAAATACCAGGCCGCGAACGACCTGAGGCGTGTCTACGACCTCGAACACAATCGCTGGCGCTTGCTCGAACGTCGCAATTTCCTGTTCCCGTTCGCCATCTACGGCGGTCATGACTTCGCACTCGTCAACCAGGTCCTGGATGGCAACGTCGCGTACAACATCGGCACCGATGGCAAAGCCGTCCGCGTCGGGAACATCATCGGCATAGGCGCCGACGGTCCACGCGAACGACGCATGTGGATGCTGACCAATCCGGTGATGGTCGTGCGCGCGGCCCTCGACCCGGCGAATACCGTCTCGAACGTCAGGGATCAGGGCACGGAAACGCTGCTTGACCTGACGCTTTCCCAGGGCGACAGGATCACGGTGGCGTTCTCGCAGCAGTCGAATCTGCCGACCTGGATGGCGTGGCAGAGCCCGCACGCGGATCTCGGCGAAGTCACCTACAGGACGAGCTTCTACGGCTACATGCCTTTTGGCGGACTGCAGCTGCCGATGGGCTACGCGACGAAGATGGACTGGCGCGACATCGACTACTTCAAGATCTACGTCGACACGTACCTGGTCGACAGCACCATCGACGACATGGCCGCGCCCGCAGCGGTCGCGGCGGCGGCCGAGCCGGTGGCGGAATACAAGGCCGAGATCACCCCGATCGCACGCGGTTTATGGCGGATCACCGGCGGCACGATGGTCATCGAGTTCGACGATCACATGACGCTGTTTGAAATCAACGGTGGACCCGTGCGCGCAGAAACGGTGATCGCCTTGGCGAAAACCATCAAGCCGGAAAAGCCATTGACGGAGCTCATTGTCACGCACCATCACTTCGATCATACGTCGGGGCTCAGAACCGCAGTGGGCAACGGACTGACGATCATTTCCCGCCGTGACAATGAAGTGATTTTCCGCGAAATGACGTCGCGCCCTACGCCGACGTTTCCGGATGCGCTTGGGCGGAATCCCCAGCCGCTGAAATTCATCCCCGTGGATGACATGCTGGAGCTGAAGGATTCGACCAGCACGCTTGATCTCTATCACGTCATCAACAACAACCATATGGCCGACGCGCTGTTCGCGTACATGCCGGAGCACAGGATGACCATCGAAGGTGACATCGCGACTGCCGCAACCGACCTGCAGTGGTGGGGCGACAGTTACCGCGACAATGTCGAGTATCGCAAGCTCGATGTCGTACAGAACGTGCCCGTGCATCTCGACGTAATGAGCTATGCGGACACGCTGAAGATGGTGGACGGCGGCATCAGGCGCGTGAAGGAGTTCTGCGCGGGTCACCTTGCCAAAGGCAATTATTTTCCCGGATGCCCGCCAGCAGTCAGGTAGGGTCTGTAAAGAAATGTAACCCGGCTTTCTCCGCCCGCCGGATTCCACTAGGCTTCGGGATAGCAACACAGGAGAGTGCCGGAATGGTCAGTGCCGCAGCGTTGTATCCATGGGCCTGAATGTCAGGCCCGCCGGCACCCGTGAACGACGCGAGTTCGCCTCGGAGCTCAAATTCCTGGTTCCGGGCGACAGGGTCGAATCAATCCGCGCCTGGGCGAGAACCCACCTCGAGGCGGATCCACACGGCACAGGCAAGCACGGTGATACCTATGACATCACCAGCCTGTACTTCGATACGGGACGTTTCGACGTCTTCCGGGGAGCGGGTTCCTTTGGCCGCAGCAAGTACCGCGTGCGCCGCTACAACGGCGACGAGGTCGTGTTTCTCGAACGCAAGACCAAGACCAAAACATGGGTCAGCAAACGTCGCTCCACGGTCGGAGTCGACATGCTGCCGCTGCTGAAGGAGTCCACCCCGGACAGCCTGTGGCCAGGTTTCTGGTTTCATCGCCGCTTGCTGGGCCGGCAGCTGCTGCCGGTCTGCCAGATTTCCTACGTGCGCACTGCGCGGGTCGGGGTTGCCGAGGGACATCCCATCAGACTGACGCTGGACCGGGAGCTCAAGGCTTCTGCCAGGTCATCACATGCCTTTGACGACCGGGCAACCAGTACCCCATTGATCGAGCAGGCCTGGATCCTCGAGCTCAAGTACCGGCATGCCCTGCCCGCTCTGTTCAAACAATTGATCACCGAACTCGCGCCCGCTCCCCAGCGTATCTCGAAGTACCGGCTGGCCGTCGATACTCTCGGCCTTGTGACACCCCCGGGTGCGCCCAACGCAACCCCGCACGCGGCGGAGAACGTTGATGCCTGAGTTTCTGACCTCTCCGTTCGCGACAGACATTGCCGTGTCGCCGGTCGATATCTTCCTGCGGCTCGCCGTCGCGGTCCTGTTGGGCTGCGTCGTGGCGTGGATCTACGTGCGGACCTCCCGCGAAGGCGAGTCGGGTTCCTCCTTTCTGATCACGCTCGTGCTGCTCTCAGTACTGATCGCAATGGTCACCCAGGTGATTGGCAACAATGTGGCGCGGGCTTTCAGCCTCGTAGGCGCTCTGTCCATCGTCCGCTTCAGGACAGTGGTGCGCGACACGCGCGACACTGCCTATGTGATCTTTGCCGTCGTTGTCGGCATGGCGGTGGGTGCTGCCAACCTGTGGGTCGCCGTCATCGGCGTCGTGATCGTCGGGATGGTCTCGTTTGTCATTGCTTCACGCTCGAGCTTTGCAGCAGGACTCGCGGCTCCCTACACGCTGCGCCTGCGCATGGGCCTGGGGCACGACCTCGAGGCCGTGGCCGGCCGCACGTTGAATCACTACTGCATCGCCAGACGACTGCTGTCGGTCGCAACCAATCGCCAGGGCGCGGCGCTGGAATTCATCATCGAAACCAGGATGCGCCCCGGCAGTTCGTCGGAAGAAATGGTCAAGGCGCTCAATCTGCTGGAAGGCATCCAGGATATCCGCCTCGAACGGTACGAACCGGAGCGGTCATGAACGGAGTGGCGACTTCATGAAGAATTCAGCCTGCCGGGCAGCATCGTTGCACTTGGTGGCAGCAGCGCTGGTGTTACTCATCACATCACCGGCCAACGCGCAGTTTGGCGGCCGCTTCGGCGGAGGCATGGCGAACAGCGAGATCAGCCTTGTACCTACTTACGACAAGGACAAGGATGGACACCTCAATGCGGCCGAGCGAAAAGCCGTCCGCGAGGCTGCCGCGACGGGTGGCGGGCGCCCCGGCAGGAACTGGCCTGCGGATACGTTCAACACTTCTCATGGTCCAAGGAACGCGCTGCTGAAGCCTGCGGACGTGAAAACGTACGCCAATGAACCGCTCTATGATCCTGCCACCTTGAGGACGATCTTTCTGACGTTCGAGAACAGGGACTGGGAGGAAGAGCTCGCCTTTTTCTACAACACCGATGTCGAGGTCCCCGCCACTGTCGTCGTCGACGGCAAGACCTACCGGGATGTCGGCGTGCACTTTCGCGGCATGACCTCATTCAGGATGGTTGGCGATGGCCAGAAGCGGTCCCTCAACCTGTCGTTCAACGACGTGCATGACAAGCAGCGGCTGCTCGGATACCAGACACTGAACCTGCTGAACTCGGCAGCGGATCCGACGTTTCTGCGGTCGATGCTGTACATGCAGATCGCACGCGACTATATCGCCGCGCCGAAAGCCAACTACGCGAGGGTCGTCATCAACGGCGAAAACTGGGGCATCTACATCAACCTGCAGCAGTTCAATGCGGAATTCACCAGGGAAGCAGGCGGTGGATCGGGCGAGCGCTGGAAGGTCCCCGGCAATCCGCGCAGTCGCGGCGGCGGACTCGCCTGGCTGGGCGAAGACGCGGAGCAGTACCGGCGGTACTACGAGATTCGCAGCAAGGACAAGCCGGAATCGTGGGAGAAGCTGATCACGCTGACGCGTGTCCTGAACCAGACGCCACCGGCCAATCTGGTGGCCGAGCTTTCGCCGATACTCGACATCGATGCAGTGCTGCGCTTTCTGGCTGTCGAAAAAGTACTGATCAACAATGACGGCTACTGGACTCGCGGCAGCGACTACAGCCTGTACATCGACACGCAGGGACGGTTCCACGTCGTTCCGCACGACGTCAACGAAGCGATGCGCCCGATCGAGAATCTCGGCTGGGGCCGCTTCGACAACGACCTGCCCCTGGGCCAGGGTGCCATTGATCTTGATCTGTTCGCAGGCGCCGATGATCCTGGCAAACCGCTGCTCAATCGCCTGATGCTCGTACCGGAGCTCAAGGAGAAGTATCTGGGTTACGTCAGGAGCATTACGGAGAAGTGGCTGGACTGGGAGCGTATCGGCCCGCTGGCTGCGTCCTACCAGGCGTTGATCGCTGCGGATGTGCAGGCTGACAATCGCAAACTGGGCTCGACAGAGCAGTTCACGGCTGGTGTCACCGAGGACGTGCCGGAGAGCTTCGGCGGACCGATCGCAGCCCCTGGAATGAGCCTCAAGACATTCGTGGAAAAGCGCCGCGCCTATATCGTCGGTGCGCTTGCCATGTATGACCGCGAACGCCGGTCGGCGCAGGTGCACTAGGGAACCTTGTTGTCAGCTTCCCGCTCAGGATTCCTTGTGTCCCGCATCACCTGGCTGCTCGCGGCAGGTCTGATTGTGTTCAGCACTGCGTTGTACGCCCAGCGCGAGTTCCGCGTGTACCGCAGCCTCGAAGACCAGGCAGATGTGGCATTACCGCCCGACTATCAGCGACCGGCGGAGTTCGTCGTGGGCCGCCTCATGTATCCGCCACGCGCAGGCTGGCGATTCGGACGCGGAGGCGACTGGCACGAAGGCGGCACGACCTGGGCTGTCGACTATCCCCGAGGCGACCGCACTTATGCACGCCTGCTGCGCCGGCTGACAACCATCGACGTGCGCTCGGTGGAGCAGCCGGTCAATCTGGATGATGGCGATGACGTCTATGACTGGCCGTTCCTGATGGTCGGCTTGCCGGGCACATGGGAACTCACGGACGAACAGGCGGCCAAACTGCGCGATTACCTGCTGCGCGGCGGCTTCCTGCTCTGCGACAGCTTCTTTGGCACCCGCGAATGGCAAGGCTTTGAGGAAACGATGCGGCGAGTCTTTCCGGACCGTCCCATCGTCGAACTCCCCGAGAACCATCCCATCTTTCACGTGCTCTACGATCTCAAGGACCGCAAGCAGATTTCCAACTGGCAGGCGCTCAACGGCAGGGGCGTTCCGTACCGGGCGGATGGTGCAGATCCACACTGGCGGGCCGTGCTGGACGATGAAGGTCGCGTGATGGCCGCCATCCTGTTCAACAACGACATGGGCGACTCCATGCAATGGGCCGACGACCCGAGCTACCCGCAGGAAGATTCAGCGTTAGGCATCCGTGTCGGCGTGAACTACGCGCTGTATTCGCTGACGCATTGACATCCCCCATCCTCCCCATGCCCTGCCAACGTCATCCAGCTGAAGAAAGTGAAACAGAAGCGCGCGGAGGGTAAAAACCTCTGCGTTTCCGGATTTCACAAGTGGGCGGTGATTGCCGCAGCGCGATTTGACGTCCATGAAGGCAAACTCGTTACTCCAGAACGCTGCAAACGGTGCGGCAAGGAGCGAGTCAGGCTATCCTGAGAACTTCCGCTTGCCGTTCTTGCCAGAGTCAATGCCTGCAGATGGAAGGATTGGGCTTGCCAACCGTCAGGGTTACGACAGCCCGTGAGCCGGACTGTTTGCTGATGCAATCACCAGGAGCTGTCGCATGTCAGGTCGCATGTCTGTTTTGGGTCTCGCTGGCGCGCTGGGGCTCATCGTCCTTGCCCATAGCGGTCAGGCTGCAGCGGCCGATTGCCCCGCTTTCCTGAATCAAACCGTGCGGCAACTGCATTCCAGTGAAACCGTGAATGTCTGCAAGCTCGCGGCCGGCAAACCTTTACTCATCATCAATACCGCCAGCCATTGCGGTTTCACGCCCCAGTTCAAGGGACTCGAAGCATTGCACCAGAAGTACAAGGATCGGGGTCTGGTCGTGGTCGGCTTCTCATCCGACGATTTCAATCAGGAAGCGAAAGACGAAGCGGAAGCTGCCGAAGTCTGCTTCCTGAACAACGGCGTTACGTTCACGATGCTCGCGCCGAGCGTCGTGACGGGCAAGGCAGCCAATCCGGTGTTCAGGGAACTGGCCCGCCAGTCGCAGGAACCCGCCTGGAATTTCAACAAGTACCTCGTGAAGGCGGATGGCACAGTCGTACGTCACTTCGACAGCAAGGTGACGCCACAATCAACCGAACTCAATGACGCGATAGAAGGGGTCCTGGCTTCGTCCAAAGCCAGGTGAGGCGTGCCGTCCGGCGCCAGAACAGAACGATTTTGTTTGCAGACTCAATAGAAGGGGAATTGATCATGAAACTTTTCAAGGTGGCAGCCGTTGGAGCTGCTCTGGCACTGGGAATGAGCGGACCCGCGTTCGCGCAGTCGAAATCGATGACGGCCCAGGAGCAGGCCAATCTGAAGCTGGTACGGGACTGGTGGCGGGAGGTGTTGGCTGAAGGGCGTTTGGACCTGGCGCCGAAATACATGGCGGAGGACTACATCCAGCACAACCCGAACATCTCGACTGGTCGCGATGCTTTCGTCAAGTTCTTCGGCGCAATGGCTGCGCAAGGACCCCGGCCACCCGAAGTCGTGAAGATGATGTCGGCACCGCCTGCGATCGAGTTCGCCAAGGGTGACTATGTGGCCCTGATCTGGGAGCGTGAGGCCAAGGATCCTGCCGATCCCACGAAGACCTACAAGTACAACTTCTTCGACGTCCTCCGCGTGCAGAACGGCAAAGTTCAGGAACACTGGGACAGCGTCGCAAAGAACCCGCCGCGTGAAGGTCAGCCCAATGTGCCCGTGATTACGGGCGTTGGCCCCACGCCCGTCTGGTCAAAGAACAGTGCTGCGGAAGACAAGAACCAGGAGATTGCGACCGTCCTGTTCAAGGACATCCTGCAGTACGGACACGTGGAACTCGCCGAGAAGGTCATGGCGGAAGGCTACATCCAGCACAACCCGAACGTGCCGACGGGCCGCAAGGGGTTCGTGGACTTCTTCGGCCCGCGCGCCAAGCCTGAACCCATCAAGGCGGAATGGAAGAACAAGCCGGAACTGGTGCTGACCAGCGGCAATATCGTGCTGTTGATGTTCGCACGTTCCGACAAGGACCCGGCCGATCCCACCAAGACCTACAAGTGGAACTGGTTCGACATGGTCCGCGTCGACAACGGCCTGATACAGGAGCATTGGGACCAGGCGATGAAGAATCCCCCGCGCCCAGCCGGCTGATCAGGCTTTTACGGGGTCACGCAGGCTGATACTTGCGTGACCCTTTCTGCTACGTCCTTGAGGGTGCACCGTTTCAGTCAGGCGGATCGTGCAGCACCGCTGCTTCGGCGTCTCCGCCTGGGCGCACCGTGCCAACCAGCGGCAGTTTCAGGGCAAGGCGCTTGGGACTGATGCCGAACGTGAGCCCGAGAAGATTGACCTCGAGCCCCTCTTCTACTCCGACCAACACCCCTGCGACACCGAAGAGATTGACCTGCCCGCCGGTGCCACTCGGTGCCGTGTCCACCAGCGACGTGCCCAGGTAGTCCTTGCCAATCGCTGTGGCAGGCATATCCACCTTCAGCTCCGGAACGGCACGCAATACATGTGCGGTGAAAGTATTCGAGTTCGGTCCAGGCCACACGCGGTACGTGCCTGGATAAGGATAATCGGCGACTGCAGCTTCGATGCGGCGGATGATGTCGTCGACCCCCTCGCCGCGCAGATCACTTAAGAGTTCGGGCCGATTGCCGAACCAGTAACCATCCGCCGGGCGGTTACGTGCGACGACTGCAGTGTCGCCTCCCCGGCGTAGCGCGAATCCCATGACCTCGTACACGGTAAACCGCTCGGCGCGCGTCGGCTTGACGGCGATCCAGGTATGAACCCCGAAATAGCCGCGCCAGCTGACGGCACGGGCTGAATACACCTGCACGACGGCTTCGGGTGTCATCGCAGGATCCGGCGCGAGGCCAGCCGGTTCACGCGACGCGGTACGCCAGCTTTGCGCGTTCAGCGTTCCGGACATACCGGTATACAGCGCAGCGAATACGCCGCAGCCTGCGAGCACCAGCAACACTGCGTTGCGGGTTTGCATCTTCATTGCCGCTCAGGAACGCAGGAAATCGCCGATCACCGGGCGGAACCGTTCCATGTCCACCAGGAAGGAATCATGGCCCTGCAATGAGGGCAGTCGTGTGAATTCAACCTGGCGATCGCCGGCCTTGAGTCCCTCGGCGAGTTCAAGCTGCTGTTCGATCGGGAACAGCAGATCGGTTTCAACACCGATGATCAACGCGCGCCGGACCTTGAAGCGACGCAGCGCCTCGGCAACCGAGCCGTCGCCATGGTCGGCAAGATCGAACAGATCCATCGCGCGCGACAGATAGAGATAGGCATTGGGATCGAACTGACCCGTGAACTTGATCGCGTGACTCTCGAGGTATTCCTCCACCTCGAAATCCATACCGAACGGATCGCCCGGCTTCCGCTGTTGAGTTGCCCGCTCACGGCCAAAGCGCACCTGCCATTCCGCAGCAGATCTGTAGGTGATCATGCCGAGCTTGCGGGCCAGGCGTATCCCGGTGATCGGGCCGCGGTCGAGCGGATAGTCGCCTTCGGCCCAGTCCGGGTCCTTGCGGATGATTTCTCGCTGCAGCGAACGCAACGCAATTGCAAACGGCGTCGAGCAGGCTGCTGCAGAAATCGACACGAGGCTGGTCAGCGAGTCAGGGAAAACCGCGGCAAACGCCAGTGCCGTCATGCCACCGAGCGAAGGACCGATGACATAAGCCACGCGCTCCAGCCCGAGATGGCGCATGACCTCGTAGCCGCTTCGCGCAATGTCCTCGACAGTCAATACCGGAAACGTCAGCCGGTAAGGCTGTCCTGTAGCGGGATTGATGGAAGCCGGGCACGTCGAGCCGAAATTGCTGCCGAGCGAATTGATGCAGATGACGAACTGGCGACGCGTGTCGATAGGCCGCCCTGGACCCACCATGTCTTCCCACCAGCCTGGTGTCGGGTCGGCGGCTGACGAAGCGGCATGCGCTGAAGGTGACAGGCCGGTAAAGATCAGCACGGCATTGTCGCGGTTGGGCGCGAGCTCACCCCAGGTCTCATAGGCAATCTGCACGCCATGCAGCACCCCGCCCCTGCGCATCGGGAAGGGTGCTTGCAGATGCACGAACTGGCGGGCGGGCGTTGTCATGACTTCATAGTAACGGCTGGTCGCAGTCGGCTATATGGCGGATGGTTACTTTTGCCTGCTTTTTTGCTATGGGCTAGTGCTTTTTGCGCTTGATCAGGCGCGCCCGGGAGCGGCGCTGTCGCGGTGTGAGCGGATTGCGCCGACCGGCAAACGGATTGTCGTCCGCGCGGAACTCGATGCGCACCGGGGTGCCTTCCAGCTTGAACACCTTGCGATAAACACCCATCAGGTAGCGGCGGTAGGCATCCGGAACCTGATTGATCTGATTGCCGTGGATGACGATGACGGGCGGGTTACGCCCCCCCTGATGCGCATAACGCAACTTGATCCGGCGGCCACGGATCAGGGGTGGCTGATGCTGCTCGATGGCCTGTTCAAGCACGCGCGTGAGTTCCGGTGTCGGCATCTCCCGCATCGACGCGTCATAGGCGTGAGCGACGGCGCGCAGCAGTTCCCCCACACCGGTGCCATGCAGCGCCGAAATGAACATCACCGGAGCGAAATCCAGGAATGGCAGCTTGAGATCGAGTCCGGTCCGGATCTCCTCGCGCTTGTCCTGCGGGATGCCATCCCACTTGTTCACCGCAATGATCAACGCACGGCCGCGCTCCGCCGCCATGCCGAACAGGCTGGCATCCTGGTCTGCAACCGTGTCATGCGCGTCGACCACACCGATGACGACGTTGGCGGATTCGACCGCCTGCAGCGCCTTGATCACGCTGAACTTCTCGATCGCTTCCTCGACACGTGCACGGCGCCTGACACCGGCTGTATCGATCAGCGTGTACTCGCGACCCTCCCGCTCGAACGGCACGAACACGCTGTCGCGCGTAGTGCCGGGCTGATCGAATGCCACCAACCGTTCTTCACCGAGCAGGCGATTGATCAACGTGGACTTGCCGACATTGGGTCGGCCGATCACCGCCACGCTGATGCGGTCGCGATTGTCGGGCAGGTCGGTAACCAGCGTTTCCAGCCCTTCAAGTGCCCGCTCCATCAGGGCCGTCAGGCCGGAAGCATGGGCAGCCGACACAGCCTGCGGCACGCCCATTCCCAGTTGATGAAAATCCGCTCCAGCTGTGCTGCCGTCGAGACCTTCAGCCTTGTTTGCTACAAGAATAACCGGCTTGCCGCTGCGCCGGACCAGCGACGCCACGAACTCGTCGGCAGGTGTGCAGCCGTCGCGGACATCGACGAGGAACAGAATCCGGTCCGCTTCCTCTACTGCCCGCAGTGACTGCTCTGCCATGAGGCGCTCGACGCCGTCGGCACTCCTGATCAGGCCGCCGGTATCCACGACGATGCAGGGACTGAAGTCGGACTTCGTATAGCCGTATTTGCGATCGCGCGTCAGTCCGGGCAGATCGGCAACCAGCGCGTCACGAGTGCCCGTCAAGGCATTGAACAGCGTTGACTTGCCGACATTCGGGCGACCGACGAGTGCGAGGACGGGCAGCATGGTTCTGGTTGAGATCGCATGCCCTGCGGCATCAGCCCTTGGGTTCGGATCTGAATGCCAGGATCTTGCCGGTGTCCGTTTGCACGTAGATCCTGCCGCCCGATGCAACAGGTGCATTCGTGATGCGGTCTCCGCCTGTCTTGACGCGGGCAATAATCGCACCGGTCCCTTTGTCGAGCCAGTGCAGATAGCCCTCGAAATCGCCGACGACCAACGCGTTACCGTCCATTTCCGGAGCGGTCAGTCCACGCAACCGCAATGCGGTCAACTGCTCCCACACCGCTCCGCCATCGCGGCGTCTGAATGCCACGACGCCACCTGCGGCATTCGTGATGTAGAGGTTGTCATCGTCCATGCCGAAGCCGCGATAGCTGGAGATTTCCTTGGCCCACCAGATCTGTCCCGATTCGCGCGCGAGCATGGCGGCGCGTCCCTGGAAACCGGCCACGAATACATCGTCGCCAGCCACCCTGATCAGGGAATCCAGATCAACCAGGCGATCCAGTTCGGTTCGACCCTGCGGTGGGCTGACAGTCGTGTCCCACAGCGTTTCTCCGGTCTTGATGTCGACCGCAAGCACCTTGCCGTTGTCAAAACCCGCGAGCACGGCGCTACCTGCCCTGACAGGAGGCGCAGTCCCTCGCAACGACAATGCCGGCACCGCTTCCTGCACGACCCAGTGCTGCGAGGCATCGGTCAGCGACAGCGACTGCAGGCGACCGTCAACCGTGCGCACGATGACGGAACCGTCCACAACGAGCGGGCGCGCCAGGACTTCACTGGACACGAGATGCCGCCAGCGCTCGGCGCCGGTCGCCGCATCCAGCGCCACGATATCGCCATTGCTCGAACCGAAAATCACCATGCCATCGCCGACACCCGGTCCCGCCGACAATGGGAGCTTGGTGTTGGCGCGCCATAAGCGCCGGCCGTTCTCCGCATTGACGGCAATCACTTCGCCATCGTAGGCGCCGGCATACAAGACGCCATCGGCGATTTCGGGTCGCAGCGCCAGCCGCAGATTGTTTGCCTTGCCTCCCCCCATGCTCTGGCTCCATTCACGATGGATGACAAGCAGGGACTTGATATCGACGAGCTCGGCAGGCGGCTCCTTGCCCTTCTCGTCGCCACAGGCGGCCAGAAAGGTGAGCAGCACCAGCGAGAGCAGGACCTTTTTCATGGTGCAGCCTGTGTCCTGGCCGGCTCCGGTGTCACCGCTTCAGACTCGATATCCTGCAGTTTGAGTTCGACCAGCTGCCGGTCCTCGGCGCCGAGCGCCGTCGTCGATGCGAGTGCCGCCGCGTACGCGGCGCGCGCCGCTTCTGCATCGCCCTTGGCCACCAGGGCATCACCGCGAATGTCCTGCTCGATGCCCGTAAACGCGCCGGCTGCATCCGGTTGCAGCAGGGCGAGCGCATCGTCCGGCTTGTCCTGCTGGATCAATACGCGCGCCAGACGCAGCTTCGCAATCGACTGCAACTGTTCATCCTTTGCACCGTCCATCACTGCCTTAAGCGACGTGGCGGCCTTGTCGTATTCGCCGGTTTCCACAAACATGCGCGCGAGCAGCAGACGACCCTGGTCCGCATACGGCGTCGACCCATGGTTCTGATCCAGCTGCTCCTGCAGCGACTCCATCCGGCCGAATTCATTGCGGTCGGATGCGGTCACCAGCTGGCGATAGATCTGCCCGGCCTGTTCCGCGCTGGCTGCCTGCCGGTTGTTCCAGTAGAACCAGCCGATGATGATCAGCAGCCCGAGTGCAACGCCGGACAGCAGCCAGGCCCAGTTTTCCCGCCACCAGGCGATGAGTCGTTCCACCTGTTCGGCTTCATTCAAGTCGTCGTCGATTGCCATTCTCTAGATCTCTTTAGGCTGTGGGCTGCAGGCTGAAGCAAGCGCCGCCAGCGGCGGCTTCTGACGCTTCACGCTTCACGCTTCACGTTGTTCTCAATCCGTCGCGCAATTTCCGTGGACAGTTGCTCCAGACTCACTTCTACCTGCGGTTCGTCGGTGCGCAACGACTTCAGGCCGGCAACACCCCTTTCCGTTTCGCCGTCACCGAGCACGATCGCCCAGCGGGCGCCGCTCTTGTCTGCACGTTTCAGCTGTGACTTGAAGCCACCGCCGCCAGCATGGGTCTCGACGCGCAGGCCCTTGATGGCATCACGCAACCGCTCCGCCAACGCGAGGCCTTGCGCCTCTGCTCGTTCGCCGACAATCACGAGATACACATCCGGCACGGCACCCAGGGCGCCAATGCCCTGCGCCTGCATCAGCGCGACGATGCGTTCTTCACCCAGCGCCCAGCCGATGGCAGGAGTGCCGTCCCCACCCAGGTGGCTGACCAGGCCATCGTAACGACCACCAGAACAGACCGCATCCTGCGAGCCTAGTTCGGTCGTGATCCATTCAAATACCGTGCGGCTGTAGTAGTCGAGGCCACGCACCAGCCGGGGATTGACGACGTATTCGATGCCCACCGCGTCCAGGTGCTGGCACAAGCCGCGGAAATGCGCCGCCGATTCGGCATCGAGATGCTCAGGCAGGAGCGGAGCGCCGGCGATGATGTCCTGCATCGCAGGGTTCTTGCTGTCGAGGATCCGCATGGGGTTGCCTTCCAGCCGCCGCAGACTGTCTTCATCAAGACTGCTGCGATGAGATCCGAACCAGTCGATCAGCTTCTCGCGGTACAGGCGCCGCGACTCAGGCGTGCCGAGCGAATTCAGATTGAGCTTGAGTCGTGAAATTCCGAGTTCCTTCCACAGTCGCGCGCTCAACATGATGAGTTCGGCATCGATGTCGGGCCCCGCGTAACCGAAGGCTTCGACGTCGATCTGGTGGAACTGGCGGAACCGGCCTTTCTGCGGCCGCTCGTGGCGGAACATCGGACCCTTGAGCCACACCCGGCTCTTCTGGTTGTGCAGCAGGCCGTTGGTGATCATCGCGCGGACGATGCCTGCCGTCCCTTCGGGGCGCAGCGTCAGGGAATCGCCGCTGCGATCGACGAAGGTATACATCTCCTTCTCGACGATATCCGTGAACTCGCCGATCGATCGCTTGAACAGCTCGGTGCGTTCAACGATGGGTGCGCGCAGTTCCTGATATCCATAGGCCGCAAACGTGGCGCGGGCAACGTCTTCCAGCCGATGCCACAGCGCGATCTCGCCGGGCAGCACGTCGTTCATGCCGCGGACGGGCTGGGGTGTCTGTTCCTGAACCATGATGGCCGCGAGCAACTGCTCAGCGCGGATTCCGTTCGCTTTCGAGCAGCTGCTTGGTTTCGACCGAGGTCGGAAACTGGCTTTTCAATCGCGTGGCATAGGTCGTCGCCACCTGCGGATTGCCTGTCGCCTTTTCAAGCCGCACACCGAGCCATAAGGACTGTGCGGTCGCCGGCGTCACCGCGAGGTAGCGCTCGAGGAAGGCCCTGGCCGGCAGGAAATTGCCCGCGCCGAGCTCGAGATCGGCCATCTGTATCAATGCCTCGGCATTGCGCGGATTGATCTGCAGCGCCTTTCTGAAATGCTGTTCGGCCTGTTCGGTATTGCCCGCTCCCAGCGCGCACGTGCCCGCATTCACATAGGCCGCCTCTGGAGTTCGATACAAGGGATTCGCGGCTGCTTCAAGGAACAGCTTCTGCCCGCGCTCCGCATTGCCTTTGCGGCACAGGTAAACAGCGTAGTTGTTCTGGATCGAAGGATTCTGCGGAGCCAGCGACAGCGCGCGGGCAAAGTGGGTGTCCGCCAGGCGATCTTCACCCAGTCGTTCATAGATGAGCCCGGCAGAGGCCTGGACTTCGGCATTTTTCGGATCCTGCTCCAGCGCCCGAACGATCTTGTCCTTGGCTTCCTGCAGGTTGTTCTTGCGCAGGGCATCGACCGCCAGCTGCGTGTTGTAGACCGCGGCCTGGTCGAGGTCCGGGGTGCCAGGCTTGGCCAGCGGCCTTGGGGGCAGGCTTGGGCGGAGCTTGCGGACCGTTACTGGTGCAGCCGGCAGCGAAACCGAGGGTCAGTGCCAGCACGGTCAGCACGACCGCTTTCATGACTGCACCGACAGGGACATGACCTTGGAACCCAGGCGCACGGTCGTCCGGTCACGCACACGCCCCACGAGCTGCCCGCAGGCGGCGTCGATGTCGTCACCTCGCGTCCGTCGCGTCGTCGCGATCACGCCTTGTGAGTTGAGAATATCGCGGAACCGCTCGATGACGGGCTGGGGCGAGCGCCGGTACTGTGTGCCCGGAAAACGGTTGAACGGAATCAGATTCACCTTGCCCGGCTTGCCTTGCAGAAGCGTCACCAGCTCATGGGCGTGGGCCGGCTGGTCATTCACCCCATCCAGCATCACGTATTCGAACGTGATGCCACGCGCATTCTGCCGCTCGACGTAGTACCAGCAGGCATCGAGCAGCTCGGCGATGCGGTGCTTGCGATTGATCGGCACAAGTTCATCGCGCAGCGCATCGTTCGGGGCGTGCAGCGAGACCGCCAGCGCACAGTTCGTTTCTTCGGCGAGCTTGCGCATCTGCGGCACCAGCCCCGAAGTGCTGACTGTTACGCGGCGCCTTGAAATGTCGAAGCCGAGATCGTCCATCAGGATTTCGGCGGCCGGAACGATGCTGCGATAATTTGCCAGCGGCTCGCCCATGCCCATGAAGACAACATTCGTGATGACGCGATCGGCCGTGCTACCCACGAACTGATCGGCGTTGCCCAGCTCGCGGTTGGCGAGCCACACCTGACCCACGATATCGGCAACCGACAGGTTGCGGTTGAACCCCTGCTGTGCCGTCGAGCAGAACGAGCAGTCCATCGCGCAGCCGATCTGGCTGGAAATACACAGCGTGCCGCGGCCGGGTTCCGGGATATACACCATCTCGATGGCCTGGCTCGTATCGCCGGAGCCATCCATGCTGAGCAACCACTTGCGCGTGCCGTCGGCAGATGCCTGACGCAGCAACACCTCTGGCACCCGGACTTCCGCGACGGCGGCAAGCCGGCCGCGGAACTCCTTGGCAAGGTCCGTCATCTGCCCGAAATCCGCTACCGACCGCTTGTACAGCCACTTCATGAGCTGGCGCGCGCGGAACGGCTTTTCGCCGATGCTGATCGCGAAAGCCTCAAGCTCAGAGCGCGTCAGGCCCAGCAGGTTGACGCGTTCGGCAGTGGCGGTGACAAGGTCGGTCATGACGGAATGGGACCGGGCCGGTTTACCGGGGGCAAAGCTCCGAAGCAGCGAAGAAGTAGGCGATCTCAGTCGCTGCATTCTCGGCGCTGTCGGAACCGTGCACCACATTTTCCTCGATGCTGCTGGCGAAGTCGGCGCGAATGGTTCCTGGCGCCGCCTTTTTGGGATCGGTAGCGCCCATCAGGTCGCGATGCTTGAGGACTGCGCCCTCGCCTTCAAGCACCTGCACGATCACCGGACCTGACGTCATGTACCTGACCAGGTCCTTGAAGAAGGGCCGCTCACGATGCACGGCGTAGAAGCCTTCCGCCTGGGCAGTGGAGAGTTTCATCATGCGGGCCGCAATGATCTGCAGGCCGGCCTTTTCAAAACGGCTGTAGACCGCGCCGATCAGATTCTTCTTTACGCCGTCGGGTTTGACGATGGACAGGGTGCGTTCGAGCGCCATGGACTATGTGATCCTTGAACTTGTGTGGCCAGTAACGGCCGTTGTGGCCAATTGTGCGGGATACCGGCACACAAGGGCGCCGGGCACGGTTTTTCGAGCCGCGGAGTTTAACCGCTCATGAAGCGGAGAGGCAAGAAAAAGATCAATGAAGACGGGTAGTTAGGCCGAAGGCCCGCTAGACCGTAAAGCTTTCGCCGCAGCCGCACTCACCCTTGATGTTCGGATTGCGGAAACGGAACGCCTCATTCAGGCCTTCCTTGACGAAATCCACTTCGGTGCCGTCGATCAGCCCAAGACTTTGGCGGTCGACGATGACCTTGACGCCCTGGTTGTCGAAAACGACGTCGTTGGTCTCGACAGCATCGGCATAGTTCACAACATAGGCGAAGCCGGAGCAGCCCGTCTCCTTGACGCCGAGACGCAGCCCGACACCCTTGCCGCGATTGGCAAGAAAGGTCCGGACCCGGTTGGCGGCAGAAGCGGTCAGCGAAATGGTCATGAGCGAGGAACCTCCACACAAGTGGCTCAAGCGCTGCTCGAATATACACTCAAGTTGCGGAATATTGCGCCGCCGCACGGACGGCATCTTCAAGAATGAGGAGTCGCCCGCGTTTTTCAACCGGCACGGCGAGTTCCAGCGCCCGAGATCCCGCGCTTTCCAGCTCGGCCAGCTGCCTGCCAGCGGCTGGCCGGCCAACCGCTCGGTCAAAAGCGAAGCCGCAGCCAGAAAATGCGGACACCCAAACGCCTGGAACCGTACCTCGTCAACGATGCCGCTCGAGAAGCGAACGCTCAAGGCGACTTCTGCACCTGCTTCCCGCCCTCCGGCCCGAGTGCAGATGACTCCCGGCCCCGGCAGGAACGCACCCGACATTTCGCGGACGCTCAAAGTGCTCGATCACCAGAGGAGAATAGTCCTCCTTGATAAGCGATCCAGCATGCCTGCATCCCCTGTCCCGTCCCCGTGCGCTGACATTCGCCACGACGATCTTAACCGCGGCAGCTGCATTTGAGCGCATGATGCCCCTGATTGTTCACGCGTATACCACTACCGGACCAATAACCCATTCTATTTCACATTCGCATAATCGGTTATAACTTCGCGGACATTGGTGTATGCAAGTGGAGAATCTGATGAGACGTGGAACTACAATTGCCGGCTTGCCGACAGCAGGCCTGTTGCTGCTCGGGATCGGCGGGCAACGCGACGGCAGCTCAGCCCGGCGGGGGCAATCGGACGGGTCAATGGGAATATGGCTTTAACGTGCTCTATCTTGACTCGACCAGTCTGGATTTCAAAGGCGGCAGCAGCGTCGAATTCGACGACGAGTATGGCCTCGGCTTTGATTTCGGCTATCACGTCAACGAGCACCTGGAACTGCAGTTTTCGTTTGACTGGATGGACGTCGATTACGCAGCGCGCCTGCAGAATGCGAGTCATACCGGCACTGTCGACCAACTGTTCGCGGCACGATGGAATCGTTTACGCCGCAACTGGCAGCTTCCTGGTATTTCGGCAGGGCAGCCTTCGCTCCGTACGTCACGGCCGGAGTAGGCTGGTCCTTCATCGATACCAACATTCCCACGAGTCCGCCCCAATATTGGCTGCTGGTGGGATCCCTGGTATGGACAGATCTGCACGTCCTACCAGAACACCAAGAGCGTCGACGAGCTTAACTACAAGCTGGGCGCCGGCATCCGCTTCGATCTGAATCGCGCCTACTCGATCCGTCTGGGCTATGAAAAGCGCTGGATCGAGCTCGACAACGCAAGCGGCGATGCGGCCTTCGATCTGCTGTCACTCGGCATCAGAATGCGGTACTGATCGCGCCGGCAACAAACCGGAGACAGGCGGGGCCTTCGCGCCTGTCTCCACCTGCCCGCATCAGGTCTCTATTCCCTTCCGCAGGCCTTCTCCTAAACCTTTCCCGCTGGCGCCAGTGCCCTCAGTCTCGGGACCTCGCGGCGAATACTCTCAACAGCAGCATCAACGTCTGCCTGGCTGGAAAAGCGCCCGAGGCTGAAGCGCAGCGAACTGCGAGCTTCTGCGTCGCTCAATCCCAAGGCCCTCAATACGTACGACGGTTCGTCGGACTCCGAAGAACAAGCCGCACCGGCAGATACCGCAAGATCGCGCAACGCGAACTGCAGGCTTTCACCTTCCACGTCGCTGAAGGCCACATTGAGAATACCGGCAATCCGCTGGTCCGCCGCTCCATTCAATCTGACGCCACCGATCGAACTCAGACCCAGCCACAAGCGGTCACGCAATCCTGCCACCCGCATGCTGTCGACACTGCCCTCAAGCGCCGCCAGCTCGAAGGCGAGGCCCATGCCCGCAATCTGATGGGTAGCCAGCGTTCCCGAGCGCAAGCCCCCTTCCTGGCCGCCCCCTTCGATGAGCGGCGCCACTCCAAGGGGTGGTCGGCGACGCAGATACAAGGCTCCCACGCCTTTCGGCCCATAGACCTTGTGCGCCGTCAGTGACATCAGGTCGACGCCCATGGCATCAACGTCGATGGGAATCTTGCCCGCACTCTGCGCGGCATCGACATGGAACAGGATGCCTCGCTCACGACAGGCGGCCCCGACGGCGGCAATGTCATTAATGACTCCGATCTCGTTATTCACGTGCATCAGCGACACCAGCAACGTATCGGCGCGCAGTACTTCCAGAACCTGTTCCGGGTGAACGATGCCGGCGCGATCCGGCGTGAGGTACGTGACGGCAAAGCCTTCACGCTCGAGCCGCTTCAGTGGATCCAGCACCGCCTTGTGTTCTGTCCGTGCGGAAACAATGTGTCTGCCGCGGCTGGCATTGAAGCGGGCAGCGCCGAGCAGCGCGAGATTGTTCGATTCGGTGGCTCCCGATGTCCATACGACCGTCTCCGGGCGTGCGCCAAGCAGTGCAGCGACCTGGCGACGGGCCGTTTCCACAAGCGCCCGCGCACGGCGGCCGAATGCATGTCCTGTGGACGAAGGATTGCCACAGAGCGCAGGCGACTTGAGGCAATCGCACATGAGCGCGGCGACACGGGGATCGACCGGCGTTGTGGCGGCATAGTCGAGGTAAACCGTCGAATCAGCGCTCGCCGGGGACGCAGGAGTGGTCGTGATCATGGCTGGTTTGAGCCGGCGATTCGTCGACGTGACTGCACGGCGGTCAGGATACCACGCAGGATATTCAGCTCGTTCTGATCCACCTGCGCCCGATTGAACAACCTGCGGATCCGCGCCATCAGAAAGCCGCCTCCGGTCCTGTCGCGAAACTCGATCTCGGCGAGCACAGCCTCGATGTGCTGGTACAGGCGCGCCATCTCGTCGGCAGTCGCCAACGGAACATCTCTCTCTGGCGGGGGCGGCGCGCCGGGTCGCACTGCCATCCAGAGTTCATAAGCGACGAGCTGCACGGCCATGGCGACATTCAGCGAGCTGTACTCACTGTCCGTCGGTATCGTTATCAGCAGATTGCATCTCATCAGCTCTTCGTTGGTCAGTCCAACGCGTTCGGAGCCGAAGAGCAGCGCTACCGGCTTCGCCTGTGCTGCGGCAACCACTCGCAGCGCGCACTCACGTGGCTCCACCAGGTCCCACGGCAGATGGCGTTGACGGGAGCTGGTGCCTACGACCAGCCCGCAATCGGCAATAGCGGTTTCAAGCTGGTCATGCACGCTTGCTGCCTGCAACAGGTCAGCCGCACCAGAGGCCCGGGCAGTTGCTTCGGCGTCCGGGTACAGGCGCGGCCTGACCAGGTGGAGCTCCTTGAGACCCATGTTCTTCATGGCCCGGGCGGCAGCGCCGATATTGCCGGGATGGCTGGTCTCGACCAGGACGATGCGGATGGGAAGGGGCATGGACGTAGGCTACAGGCTACGGGCTACGGGCGACAGGTAAGCGGGATCGGGACTTCCGCGGACTCCCCGCATTTTCTGGCTGTAGCCCGCAGCCTGTAGCCTTCCTCCGTCCCTGTTATCCTAGCCCCCTCTCTGGGCGCCGCGCCCTCCGCTCTTTGCCATCCCCCCGAGGTTCCCTAGTGGCTTCCATGCAGCCGATGCTCAATCTCGCCGTCAAGGCCGCGCGCCGTGCCGGTGACGTCATTTTCCGCAACCTGAACCGGGTGCAGAACCTCGAGGTGCGCCCGAAAGGCAAGAACGATTTCGTTACCGAAGTCGACCACCTGGCAGAACAGGAAATCATTGCGACCATCCGTGCCAGCTACCCGAACCACGGCTTCCTCGCGGAAGAGAGCGGTCGCTCTGGTGACGATGAGTTCCTGTGGATCGTCGATCCGCTGGATGGCACCACCAATTTCATGCATGGCTTTCCCCAGTTCGCGGTGTCCCTGGCGCTGCAGCGTCGCGGCCGGATGGAACACGGTGTGGTCTACGATCCACTGCGCCAGGAGCTGTTCACGGCGTCGCGGGGCGATGGTGCGCAGCTCGACGGTCGGCGCATCCGCGTCAGCCGGCAGATCGGGCTTGAAGGCTCGCTGATCGGCACCGGCTTTCCCTATCGGGAAAACAGCCAGTGGCTCGAGGAGTACATCAACATGTTCCGTGCCGTAACCCAGCAGACAGCCGGCGTCCGCCGCCCGGGCGCAGCCGCACTGGATCTCGCGTACGTGGCTGCCGGTCGCCTTGATGGCTTCTGGGAAATGGGACTCTCCCCCTGGGATACTGCGGCAGGCACATTGCTCATCACCGAGGCCGGTGGCCTGATCGGCACGCTGACCGGCGGCGAGTACACGCAGGGCGGTCATCTGATTGCGGGAACGCCCAAGGTTTACCCGGCGCTGGTGGAACTGCTGAAACCCTTCGTGCCGGCAGCGCTGCAAAACGCCTGAGATCAAGGCTTGCGGTCGAACTCCTGCCTGATCGACGGCGACACCAGCCGCCAGATCAGCCACAGATTGAACGCCGTGAAGAGAATCGTCAGCGCGGTGGTCGTAACCCGCATCATGGCAGCGACTTGCGCCAGGTCGATGCCCGCACCCTCAATCGTCGTGTCGGGCAAGAGCACCGAAAGATCGCTCGTCGCATCCATGAAGAAATACGTGGCGACACCATAGAGCGTGCCGAGTGCGACGGCAGCGATGAACACGACCCGCGCCCAGTTACGCCGCTTGAGCAGCCCGATCCCTGTCAACAGAAAGGTCAATGAGAGCGCAAGAAACGCGAGCAGTGCGACACGCATCGTACCGTAGCTCACGTTGCCCAGCGTCTCCATGCCTGGTGGCAACATGGCAACGATCTGCGCAAATTGCCCGGGTGACATGAACACCGCGAAGATCACGTTCTGCATCAGTGCGACGACCAAACCGAAGGCCGAAGGCACGATGGTCGTCCACGCCAGCACTGTCACGAACAACGAGTGCCCTTGTCGCCCTGGAATGGTCACGGGGCCGGTACCCGCTTGTCCCTCCGACCCGTCAGCTTTACCGCTGGGCATCAACGTCTGCGCTCCCTTGCTCGGGCATTCGATCCGTCGCGAAGCAGCTCTCAAGACGGTACTCAGGCATCGCGCCTGAAAAGCGCCCGTTATCGGGCTGCAAAGTACTACCTGGCTTCTGTGTCAGTATGAAGATGTGGTGAGGCAGCGCCGTTTCCACAGCGAGAATCTTAAGTCCGGCGCGAGCGACCAGCTCGACCGCCAGTCGCGTATCAAAGACGTGGTGGTGCAGGCAGCGATTCTGCACATTGTTCTCGCAGCGCTGCCTGAATACTTCGGCGTCGCCGCTGTCCGGGTCCATCGACAGATCCGTCAACTCCAGGATCTCAGGCAGATGCGTCAGGTCCGCCTCGGTCATCCGCCGCTCGTAATCCTCAATGAGATGCGCAAGGGTCGTCACAGGCCGCCGATGGTCGAAAGTGCCTTCACGGTGCGGCAACACCAGTAGCAGATGCCCGTTGTCCTTCAGCACCCGCGACCATTCTTCAAGAACCTTGAGAGGATTGGCGGCATGCTCGATCATGTGGGACGAGAGCACGAAATCGTACCGGGCGGAGGCGATTTCCTTGAGGTCCGCCGCCTCGGCGATGTACTGCCGGCCAGGTCTGCGGCGCTTGTGGAAGCGAAACGTATCCCCGGCGCTGATCCTGCCTTCCCACACCGTCTCGCCGCCGAAATTGCAGTTGTCGAGGTGACCGACGTACGGGTAAAGCGGCAGCAGCCCGTGCCGTTTGAAGACGTGACTCGGTCCACCGATCTCAAGGCCCGCCCCGCCTCTGAACAAGGAGCGGCACTGCGCATGGCAACGCAGGCGCGGGTACGCTTTCAGACCAAATAGTCTGCGTAACATCGCAGGTGCGCCCGCGTCTACCTGCCAGTCTGATCGCTGATTGGCTTCGGCGCATAAGGGCTGCGCCTGAAGCCATAGAACGCATAGATAAAGAGCCCGAACACGGTCCAGCCCAGAAAGAGCATCTGGGTATACAGGGACAGTGAAAAGAACAGATAGGCGCAGCCGACCAGGGCGAGCGGGCCCACTACAAAGACGAACGGCGTCCGGAAGTGGCGTATCCGGTTCGGGTCGGTCCGCCTGAGCGCCATGACGCCGAATGCCACGGTGAAGAACGCGAACAGCGTCCCGCTGTTGGAGATGTCAGCCAGTTTGCCCACCGGGAAGAACGCTGCAGCCACCGTCACAAAGGCTCCGGTAATCATCGTCACCACATGCGGCGTCTTGTACTTGGGATGTATGCTACTGAGAACATCAGGCAGCAACCGGTCCCGGGACATGGCGAAAAAGATGCGGGTCTGCCCGAAGAGCATCATCAGGATCACCGACGGCAGCGCCAGGAAGGCCGCAAGTCCGATCAGGCGCGACACACGCTCCCAGCCGAGTTCGCGCAACACGTGCGCCAGGGGTTCGTCGCTGCAGGCCAACACAC
Source organism: uncultured Pseudomonadota bacterium (assembly GCA_963819685.1). Classification (GTDB taxonomy): domain Bacteria; phylum Pseudomonadota; class Gammaproteobacteria; order Steroidobacterales; family Steroidobacteraceae; genus CAIUGU01. The sequence continues at coordinate 36,969 of CAWFXI010000005.1, read as the reverse complement.
CGGCATTGACCGCCTGGGCGCAGGCCGCACCCATTTCACGACTGCCGGGAGCCAGACCCAGCCCTGTTGCTGCGTCGATCACAGGCTGGGCGCCGATGGACCCGATTGCTCCGGCGGCAACCAGCAGATAGAAGATCGTGCAGATGACGAGGCTGCCGATCAGACCGAGAGGCAGATTGCGCTGCGGATTCTTGGTTTCCTCGGCGGCGGTCGATACGGCATCGAAACCGACATAGGCAAAGAAGATCGACGCTGCGGCGGCACTGATTCCCCCGAAACCGAGCGGTGCGAACGGCTCGAAATTCTCCATCGTCATCACCGGCACGGACAACGCGATGAAGATCGTCAGTGCCACGATCTTGATGCTGACGAGGACTGCGTTCACGCGGGCACTTTCGCGCGTACCGATCAGCAGCAGCCACGTGACCAGGATGGCGATACACACCGCCGGAAGATTGATGACTCCGCCCGCGCTGCCGGAATAGTAGCCGCGGCTCAAGGCCGCCGGAATGTCGATGCCAAACGAGCGTTCCGCCAGCGGGATGAAGTAATTGGACCAGCCCACGGAGACGGCGCTGGCCGCGACCGCGTATTCAAGAATGAGCGCCCAGCCGACGATCCACGCCACCGCCTCGCCAAGCACTGAATACGAATACGTATACGCGGAGCCGGAAACCGGCACCATCGACGACAGTTCGGCGTAGCACAGTGCGGTCACCGCGCAGACGAAACCGGCGATCACGAACGACGCCATCATTCCCGGGCCGGCTTTCTGCGCCGCTTCTGCGGTCAACACGAAAATACCGGTGCCGATCACGGCCCCGACGCCCAGCATCGTCAACTGAAAGGCGCCCAGAGAGCGGTGCAGACCTTTTTTCTCGGCGAGCGCCAGAGAATCGTCCAGGGACTTGACTCGCCAGTTCATGAGCGCTCCTCGGTGAAGGGTTGCCCGATCATACGGGGGTGCGGGCCAGGACGTAAGGGCGAAAAGACGTTGGGGACGTTGAGGACGTGGGGACGTAGGAGACGTAGCATCCGCCTGTCCGCCTCGACGTCTTTTCTTTTACGTCTTTACGTCACTACGTCTCTACGTCCCAACATCTTTACGTCCCCTCGTCGTCCATCATTTTCCTGAGCTTGACCGGCTCGTCCTGGCGCTTGCCGCGAATCCTGATGTTGAGCATCTCGACTGCGACCGAGAAAGCCATGGCAAAGTAGACGTAGCCCTTCGGAATGTGGAATCCGAAGCTCTCGCCGACCAGCGCCACGCCGATCAGGATGAGGAACGACAATGCCAGCATCTTGATGGTTGGATGCCGGTCCACGAAGTTCGAGATGGGACCGGCCAGGAACATCATGACGAGGACGGCGGCAATGACGGCAGCAATCATGATTTCCACGTGATCGACCATGCCAACGGCGGTAATCACGGAATCAAGCGAAAAGACGATATCGATGATCGCAATCTGCGTGATGACACTCAGGAAACCGGCATGACCGGAACCGGCCGAACGCTCGTGCTCTTCACCTTCAAGACTGGTGTGGATCTCGAGCGTGCTCTTGGTCAGCAGGAACAGTCCGCCACCGAAAAGGATCAGGTCGCGCCCGGTAAAGCCCTTGTCCAGGAGCGAAAACAGGGGTGTCCCCAGGCTCATGACCCAGGTGATCGACAGCAGCAGCATGATGCGCGTCAGCATCGCGAGCGCGAGGCCGATGGTGCGGCCCCTCGGCCGCTGAGCAGGCGGCAGGCGCGCCACGAGAATCGAGATGAAGATGATGTTGTCGATGCCGAGAACGATCTCGAGCGCCGTCAACGTCGCGAAGGCAAGCCAGGTCTGTGGATCAGCAAGCAGTTCCATAATCAACAGCGGCCCACATCACGGAATGGCGTCGAGTTCCTTGTCGTCCTTCTTGGGAGGCATGAGGTCCACCGCGGAAAGATTCATGTCGAGGGCCAGAGCCGCCGCGACATAGATCGACGAATAGGTGCCGATGACGATACCGATGGTCAGGGCCCAGGAGAAGCCGCGCAGCGTTTCGCCGCCCACGAGCAGCAGCACGACCACGACGAGCAACGTGGCGCCGCTGGTGATGATGGTTCGCGACAACGTCTGGTTTACGGAGGCGTTCAGGATTTCCTCGGGTGGCGTACGGCGCATCGACAGGAAATTTTCCCGGACGCGATCGAACACCACGACCGTATCGTTCAGTGAATAGCCGATGACCGCCAGAATGGCCGCAAGGACGGCCAGGTCGAAAGTCACTTGCGTCACCGAGAAGAAGCCGAGAATCACGATCGGGTCATGGAGAGTGGCCAGCACCGCCGCAATTCCCAGCTTCCACTGGAAGCGGAACCAGGTGTAGATACCGGTGAGTACGAACGTGAACAGCACGGCGAGCCCGCCCTGATCGGTCAGCTCGGCGCCCACCTGCGGCCCCACCACTTCGGTACGGCGCAGTTGCACGCCCGGCTCAACAGCCTTGATGGCATCGAGTACCTGGGCACTTACGATGTTGACGTCCTGTTCTGCCTGCGGCAGCAGCCTCACCAGCACGTCCCGCGTACTGCCGAATGTCTGCACCTGGGCATGAGCGTAGCCAGCCTGTTCCAGTGCCGTGCGGGTTCGGTCGAGATCGGCGTCCTGCGGATACGCGACCTCGAGCACCACTCCACCCGTGAAGTCGATCCCGAAATTGAGCCCGTGCACGAAGATCAGCACGAGAGACGCGACGATGGCGGCGGCGGAAACCCCGTACCACACCTTGCGGGTGTGCATGAACGGGAATTTCGTCACCTTGGGGAAGAATTCCATGTCGGATTCCTAGATTGACAGCCGCTCGAGGCGCCGGTGCCGGCCCCACAGCGCGTGCACCAGCGCGCGGCTGCCCACGACCGACGTGAACAGCGATGTCGCAATACCGAGGGTCATGACGATGGCAAAGCTGCGGATCGTGCCGGTCCCGAACGCGAACAGCACGACCCCCGCGATCAGCGTCGTGACGTTCGAGTCGGCGATGGTGGCAAAAGCCTTGTCGAAGCCGGCGTTGATCGAGGCCTGCGGCGAATTGCCGCTGCGCAATTCCTCGCGGATGCGCTCATAGATCAGGATGTTCGCATCGACAGCGATGCCGAGGTGAAACACCACGGCAGCGATACCCGGCAGGGACAGCGATGCCTGCAACATCGACAGCAACCCGACCGTCAGCACGAGGTTCGCGAGCAACACCGCATTCGCCACCCAGCCGAACGCGTGGTAGTAGAAAGCCATGAACGCGAACGTGAGGCCAAGGCCGATGAGCAGCGCCCTTACGCCCTTGGCAATGTTGTCGGCACCCAGGCTCGGGCCCACCGTACGCTGCTCGATCATGGACTGCGTGGTCGCCAGTGAACCGGCCCTCAGCAGCAGAGCCAGTTCGCGGGCTTCGGCCGCCTGCACACCCGTGATCTGGAAGCTTGAAGAAAACACGCCGCGAATCGTCGCGACGCTGATGACTTCCTCTTCAGTGCAGTTCAAGCCCTCGCGAGTGCCTGCGCAGCGCTCACCCTCACCCAGGCGCTTGCGCTCGATGTACACCACTGCCATCGGCCGGCCGAGATTTTCCTGCGTCGTCTTCAGCATCTGGGCGCCAGCCCGGGCATCCAGTCGGACGTTGACTGACGGTTCGCCCTGCGAGAATCCCGACGTGGCGTCCGTCAGCTGGTCTCCCGACGCGATGATGTCGCGCTTCAGCAGGATCGGTGCCTTGGTGTCCCGGCGCGTATAGAGCTTGTCGGCAAGCGGCGCACGTCCCGTGCGCTGCGCCTCATACGGATCACCGGCCTCATCGACCAGTCGGAACTCCAGCGTCGCAGTGGCGCCCAGAACACGGATCGCCTCGTTGGGATCCTGCACGCCGGGCAACTCGACGACGATGCGATCGATGCCCTGGCGCGCGACCATGGGCTCCGAAATGCCGAGTTCATCCACGCGGTTACGCAAAGTCGTAAGGTTCTGTTGCAGGGCGAGGTCCTGCCGTTCCTTGATCTGTGTGGGCGTGAGCGTGACAACCAGTACGGGACCGGCGTCGCTGGTTTCGTTCGTTACAACCAGTGTCGCGTCCGCTGCAGTCAGCGCCTTCGTGGCACGCGTCATGTCCGCGGCATCACGCAGTGTCACACGCACTGCCGTAGTGGTCGTTTCGACATTGACGAACGGGATGCGCTCATCGCGTAGTGCCAGGCGATAGTCGCGCTGCATGCGTTCCAGGGTTTGACGCACGGCATCCTCGACGTCGACTTCGTATACGAAGTGCACGCCGCCCCTGAGGTCCAGGCCGAGGCTCATCGGCTTGAGGCCGAGATTCCGCAACCATGCCGGCATCCGCGATGCATAGGACATCGCCACGGTGTATTCCCGCTTGTCACCCGCAAGCAGTGCATCGCGGGCGTTGAGCTGCTGCTCGCCGGTCGACAGCCTCACGACCAGTCGCTGGTCCTGCAGATACGTGGTGTTGACCGGGATTCCGGCAGCCTCGAGGGTGGCGCGAATCGCGGCCTCATCGGTTTCATTTAGCGCAGCACGGTCGTCACGCGCGACCTGCAATGCAGGGTCTTCACCGAAGAAATTCGGCAAAGCGAAGATCAGGCCAGCCACCAGCACGAGGATGACGAGCCAGTACTTCCAAACAGGAAACTGGTACATGGTGTATCGCGGACCGTCAGCGCCGTTCAGACGCTCTTGACAGTTCCCTTGGGCAGAACCTGGGTCACTGTGTGGCGCTGGACCTTCACGCGGACGCCTTCGGCGACTTCAACGACCAGGAACTGGTCAGACACTTCTGCGACCTTGCCCAGGATGCCTCCGCCCGTCACGATTTCATCACCCGCGCCGAGTGCTCCGATCATCGCCTTGTGTTCTTTGGCCTTCCTGGCCTGCGGGCGGATCAGCAGGAAATAAAACACGACGAAAATCAGCACCAGCGGTGCCATCTGCATGAGCGCATTGCCAGATGTGGCACCGCCAGTTGCCTGCGCGGCAGCGCTAGAGATCAGCCATTCCATTTTTCAGGTTCCTGTGCAGGGGGGCGTACAACGAGCGCCGCATTATACACAGCGTCCCCGGGTGGGCGGGCGGTAGGTGATGTCGAGACGACGTGATCTCGGGACGTGGTCAGACCTGGAAGCTCAACGGATGACAAACGGAGCGATCCCCCTTGGTTCGTCACGCGTCCGACTCTACGCTCACCCACGTCCTCCCGCCCTAACAGCACCTGTTCACCCCGCTCCATTTCTCATGCTGCCTATGCAGGTAGAAAGCCTTGCGGTTCATGAATGGTTTACCTGCATGGCAGGATTCATGGTGGTGCCGGTACCTGTCGTAGGCATCATCCCCCGCCAGGGTTCTGACGAACTGCCAGAACAAGCCTAACAGGTTGATGCAAAAGTCTATCCGTGCCTTTTGCATCCGGAGCCAGCGAAAAGCGTGGTTTTCACTGGCTCCCGAAATCAATGAGTTAGAACTCATCGATTTCGCCGAGTCGTCCGTGACTCGGAGTATCAGGGCGCTGCAGTAAATCCTGCATCGCCCCGCTAACTGACTGGCTGCCATGGAAATCATGAGCTCGCCCCCACAGAGCCGAGCGCCGCCGAACCCTGCAGAGAGTGCGGGATTTCGGACGAGGGAAGCACAGGCAGCCCGCGCAGCACGCGCCAGGACACCCGCGCCGTGTCGAGAATGATCACCCACAGTACCAGCGCAAAAAACACCGTCAGGGCGGCGTCGAGGCGTTGATTGAAGATCAGCTGGGGCGCAGCCCGTGCGGCTGCTTCCGACAACGTTCCCGCATCCAGTTTTGCAGCCAGGTCATTGGCCCCGGCAAGGAATCCGAGTCGCGGATCCGGCGACAGCACTTTTTGCCAGGCCGCGGTAGTAGTCACGATGGCAAGCCAGGACAGCGGCAGGATCGTGATCCAGGACTGGCGAGCGCGGCCTTGCTTGATGAGGACGCCCGTCACGACGCAGAGCGCAATGGCTGCCAGCATCTGGTTCGATATTCCGAACAGCGGCCACAACAGATTGACGCCACCATTGGGGTCAATGACCCCCACATAGAGGAAGTAGCCCCATCCGGCCACCACCAGGGCGCTGGATATCACGACTGAGGGATACCACGATGTGCGACCGAAGGGCTTCCAGATCTGCCCAAGGAGATCCTGCAACATGAACCGCCCGACACGCGTCCCGGCATCGAGGGTGGTGAGAATGAAGATGGCTTCGAACATGATCGCGAAGTGATACCAGAGCGCCAGCAGCCCTTGACCGAAGGCTGACGACAGAATGCTTGCCATGCCGACTGCCAGCGAAGGCGCACCGCCAGTGCGGGCAAACAAGGTGCTCTCTCCCATTTCCCGGGCGAGCATGTCCATCTGCTCGACACTGACCGGAAATCCCCAGGCGGAGATCGTCGCGACGGCCTGTTGCGCCGTGGCTCCGACAACGCCGGCAGGGCTGTTGATGGCGAAGTAGACACCCGGGTCAAGCAACGTCGCGGCGATCATCGCCATGATGGCGACGAACGACTCCAGCGCCATGCCGCCGTAGCCGATGAGCCTGATGTCGCGCTCGTTGCCGATCAGCTTCGGGGTGGTGCCGCTGGAAATCAGCGCGTGAAAGCCCGAAATGGCGCCGCAGGCGATCGTAATGAACACGAAGGGAAATACCTTGCCCGCGAAAATCGGTCCGGTGCCGTCGATGAAGGGTGTCAGCGCCGGCATGCGGATTTCGGGCCGCATGACCAGCACTGCAATCCCCAGCAGGACGACGACACCGATTTTCAGGAACGTGGATAAATAGTCGCGCGGCGCCAGCAGCAACCACACGGGCACTATGGCCGCGACGAATCCATAGACAATGACGAACCACGCAAGCGGCACACCATCGTAGTTGAACCACTCGCGGACCAGTGGCGCGTTCTGCACCCAGCCGCCACTCCACACGGCCGCGAGCAGCAGGATGAAGCCGAGCAGCGACGCCTCGAGCACGCGACCCGGCCGGATGTTGCGCAGATAAAAGCCGATCAGGATGGCGATCGGTATCGTCGCGAAAACCGTTGAGGTCGCCCACGGACTGTGGCGCATGGCATTGACGACCACGAGACCGAGCACGGCGATCAGGATGATCATGATCAGCAGCGTGCCGATCAGCGCAGCGAATCCACCGACCGGCCCCAGTTCATCGCGAGCCATCTGCCCCAGGCTGCGGCCGTCACGGCGGGTGGAGATGAACAGCGTGGCCATGTCCTGCACGCAACCGCCAAGCACCGCACCGACCAGAATCCACAGCGTTCCCGGCAGGTAACCGAACTGGGCTGCCAGCGTCGGTCCAACCAGTGGGCCTGGCCCCGCAATGGCGGCGAAGTGGTGTCCGAAAACGATCCAGCGATGGGTCGGCACGTAGTCGCGACCGTTATCGAGCCGCTCGGCAGGCGTCGGACGCGACGCGTCGATCGACAGAACCTTTGCCGCTATCCAGGCGCTGTAGAAACGGTAACTGATGGCGTACACACACAACGCAGCGACCACGATCCACAGGGCGTTGATGGATTCGCCGCGATACAGCGCGACGACGCCAAGCGCGAATGCCCCAACCACCGCCACCAATCCCCACAGAAGCTTTTTCATGTTCATTTTCCGTGATGCGTGATCCGTGATGCGTGACCCGTCAGAGTAATGCATGTCACGTTGAGTCGAATCCTGTTTGCTTGTCCCACGGCTCACGGCTCACCTCACCGCTCACCGCTCACCGGTTACGGCGCTTCCATCCCCTTCGTGTACAACACTTTGCCGTCTGGCGTCACCAGGACGGCATCCACGTCCTCGAGGCGATTGTAGATCTCGAGTGCCTTTTCCGGTCCCAGCACGAAGGCTGTTTTCGACAGTCCATCGGTACGCGTCGCGGTGGATGCCAGGACGGTAGCGCTGCGTACCATGCTAGCCGAATGTCCGCTCTGCGGATCGATGATGTGATGATAGCGAACGCCGTTCTCGTCGAAGTAGCGCTCATAGTCGCCGGATGTGGATATCGCCGTGTCGACCAGGGGGATGCGGGCAATGACGCGATTCTTGTCATCCGGATGACGGATTCCCACGACCCAGGGTGCGCCCATGCGATCGCCGATGATGCGGGTATCGCCCCCGGCAGTCACCGATGCATGCTCGATCTTCAGGCTCTTGAGGATCGCAATGCCACGATCCACCGCATGCCCCTTGGCGATACCCCCGAGGTCGATGCGCACGCCCGAGTGCGCAAAATGGACCGTGTGCTTTGCCCTGTCGAGTTCGAGGTATCGGTAGTTGATGGACGGCAGCGCGGCGGCGATAGCCTTTTCAGTGGGCTTGATGTGGCTGCGAAAGTCGTACATGAAGCCTACGCTGGCGTACGTGATATCAAACGCACCGTCTGTCAGCCGCGAGTACTCGACGGAAGTTTCCAGCAGGTCGAACAATTCGTCGGTGATCGGTACGGGGCGCTGTGCTGCGGTTGCATTGACGCGCGATACCTCGCTGTCCGGCTTGTAGGTGCTCATCGAAGCGTCGATACGGCGCATCTCGGCGAACACCTGGTCGAACGCCCGGTCGGCCAGCGGCTTTTCGTCCGCCCACAGCTCGACAGCGATGCGCGTACCCATGATGCCGTCCTCGACCCGGTCGAACCATTCGGCATGGGCCGGAGCAGCACTCAACATCACCAGCATCAGCAGCAGGCCGCGCGGCATACGGATACACTTTTGCGTTGACCTGCCAACGGATCTCACCCGGTCACCTCCTCTCTGGCCATCGCCTTTCATCCTAGCATCTTCCGTTCACAACGCTTTAGATGACCGGCACTTACGGCCACTGAACAGCGCAGCAAACTGCCTGGAACGACCCCATCGCCGGCGAATGCATGGACAAGCAGGGAAGCGCCGCGTAGCCTCTTTATCGGTCACAAGCCCCGGCCATCACCCTTCCGACGATATGCTCTACTGGCAATTTGCCCTGCTCCTGGCCCTGGTTCTGTTCAATGGCTTTTTTGCGATGTCCGAAATGGCGATCGTCTCGTCGCGCCGCGGCATCCTGAAACAGCGCGCCGAAGCTGGATCAAGAGGCGCTGCCGCCGCCCTCAAACTCTCGGATGAACCCACCCGGTTTCTGTCGACGATCCAGATCGGCATCACGCTGATCGGCATCGTTGCCGGTGCGGTCAGTGGCGCAGCGTTCGGCAGCGAGCTGGCGATCGTGCTCGACCGGGTGATATGGCTGGCCGGATACGGTGAGGCGGTGGCGTACTCGCTCGTATTCATGGGCATCACGTTCCTGCAGCTTGTGATCGGCGAACTCGTGCCGAAGCGCATCGCCATTACCCATCCCGAGGGAATCGCCGTCGCCGTAGCGCCCTTGCTGCGTGGCATTTCGACTGCCACGCGACCCTTCGTGGCACTGCTGCAGGCGTCAACGAGCCTGATACTCAGGTTGCTCGGCGTCAAAGAGCACCACAAGCGGGCGGTCACCGATGAAGAGATCACCGCGCTGCTCGCCGAAGGCACCGAACAAGGCGTCATCGACACCGTAGAACGGCAGATGATCGATGAGGTGCTGAGCCTGGGCGACCGTCCGGTCCGCAGCATGATGACCCACCGGTCGGAGATCGAGTGGATCGGGGTAACGGCAACCCTCGACGAGATTCGCGAGCAGGTCGTGACGGGAGGCTATGGCCGGTATCTGGTATGCGAAGACAGCCTGGACAACGTCATTGGCTATGTCCGCACCCGCGAACTCATCGACACCCTGCTCGGAACCCAGTCGCTGGATCTGCGCGCCATGGTCCGGGATCCGCTCGTCGTGCCACCCTCGACCAAGGCTTTGTCGCTGCTTGCACAATTCAAGAAGACCCGGCCCCATATTGCAATCGTGGTCGACGAGTATGGTGACCTGCTCGGCATGATCACTCCCACGGACATCCTCGAAACCATCGCAGGCGACCTTGCGGGTGAAGGACATGAAGCCGAACCCGATGTCGTGAAGCGCGACGACGGCTCATTCCTGGTCGATGGCCAGATTGGCATGGACGAACTCGAAGACAAGGTGGGCATGGGTGGGCTCGTCGTCGGTGAACGCTTCGCGACGCTGGCCCGCTTTCTGCTGGAACAACTCGGGCACATTCCCCGTGCCGGACAGACGCTGGTCGTCAATGGATGGCGCTTTGAAATCCTGGATATGGACGGCACCCGCATCGACAAGGTCCTCGTCTCCCAGCTGGCAGGGCAGACGCGGCGGCTGTAGCTACAACTCAAAGACAATAGGAGCTGGCGCCCAGACCGCCAGCGCGATGCCGTTCTCGGAATACGGCTTGAAGCGCGCAGCCTGCATCGCTGCCAGGGCCGCTGCGTCGAGACGGCTGTAACCCGACGACTTTTCTATCTCGATGTGGACCGGCAGACCTTTGTCGCTGATCAGGACGCGCAACAGCACGATGCCGGTCTCCCCGGCACGGCGCGAATACAGCGGGTAGGCGGGTTTTGGTGTGACGATGTATTCGACAGCACTCGCCGGTATGGTCTTGGGCGGTGATGGCGCGGGACTGCGCACGGCCGGATCGGCCGGGCTTTCAACCATCGTTTCCGCAGGTAGAGACAGGTTGACTGCCACCGGGGCCTCGTAGACAGGAGCTTCCACCGGAAGCTGCGGTACCGTCACCAGCGATTGCTGAGTCAGACGCACTTCGGGACTGGCTGGCGGCGGCGGCACAAAGCGCTCGGGCTGGGTTTGCGACTCGATCATCGTGGCGATCATGACAGGAACCGTCTCCAGCACGGCTTCGCGTACGGCGCTGACAGTGAGCAGCGCCCACCCCACCATACCGTGTACTGCCAGCACACCCACAAAAACAGGCACGTGGCTGCGGCTCATGCGCTTCTGCTCTGCCAGGACTTCCGCGAGCCCGCCGCTCATGTGTCTGCCCACATGCGCAGCAGATTGTGATACGTGCCGGTGAGACCTATCGCCGCTCCGCCTTCACCGTGCTGCTGACGTAGCGCGATCAACTGCGCATCCATCTCGAACAGCAGACGACGCTGCTCGATACTGCGCACCATGCTCTGCACCCAGAAAAAGCTGGCCAGACGCTGACCCCGCGTCACGGGCTCGACGCGATGCACGCTTGTGCCGGGATACAGCACCATGTCGCCTGCCGGCAGCTTCACCCGTTGTTCGCCGAAGGTGTCTTCGATCACCAGCTCCCCGCCCTCGTACTCGTCCGGCTCCGACAGGAACAGCGTGCAACTGATGTCGGTTCGCACCCTCTCCTGGCGTCCGCCGGGCACGAAGCGGATGGCATTGTCCACGTGGTTGCCGAAAGAGTTGGTAGTCCCCCCGTAGCGGTTGAAGAGCGGTGGAAATACCACCCGTGGCAGCGCCGCGGAAAAAAAAGTGGCGTGCTTGCCAAGACCGCCCAGCACGAGATCCTGCAAAGCCCGCGTGTCCTTGCCGTTTTGCGGCAATTGTTCGTTGTTCTTCGCCTGCGCTGACTGCACACCCGCTGTCACACGACCATCCACCCACTCCGCCTGATCGAGGATGGAGCGCGCCCGACGAACTTCTTCGGGCGTCAGCACCTGTTTGACATGCAGCAGCATCCGTCAGTGCTCAGAAGCTGTAGCCGGCTGTGAACAACAGCGTTCGCGGCTTGCCGGCCACATAGTGGCCGCGGTACAGCACGTCGGCATACAACTCGTCGGTGACATTCGTAAGATTCAGCTTGAACTCCATGGGTCCCACCGTGTACTCGGCCATGAGGTCACCGGTGATGAAGCTTGGCGCTTCGATCGTGCTCTGCTGGGGCGTGTCAGAGCTCCGCGCGTTGATGCCTCCGCCGACGCGCAGATTCGGTGTCAGCGAGTACGTCGTCCAGACCGTGCCAGTATAAAGTGGCGTGAGACCAGGCCTCTGCCCGACTGTCTCGCCTATGAGCGTCGTGCCAAGGACCGATGATGCCTGGTCCACTTCCGCGTCGGGAATCCAGGCGTAGGAGACGTAGATCTCCCAAGCGGGCGTGATGCGCCCCGAAACGTCCACTTCGACACCCGCCGCATGACGCTGCCCCGACAACACGTAGTTGGTCGCATTGACCGTGTCTTCATCCCGGTTGCGCTCGTTGTACTTGGTGGCGTGGAACAACGCGAGGCGGACCGACGCGTTGCCATCGGCCGTATCAAGTCTGGCTCCCAGTTCAAAGTTGCGGCTTTCCTCGGGTGGCGTATTCGATCCAAGCGCATCGTATTGGTATGTATCACCCGACGTGTTGAACGACGTGCCGTATGAAAAATGGAAAGACGTCAATGGAGTCGGTTGAAACAGCACGCCGGCTCGCTCGCTCCACAACGAATCGGTGCGACCGCGCTCCGCTGTCAACGCGCCGAAATTTGCAGTCGCCGTCGAGAACGTACGGTAGTTCCCTTCGAAATTGTCCCAGCGCACCCCGGCGAGAATCTTCCAGGCTGGAGCCACCTGCACCAGGTCCTGCACATACGCACCGACGGCCCGGGCCGCAAAGTCGCGATTCAAGGCCACGATACGCAACGATTCATCCACACCGACACCGTCGTCCGGCGTACCGATGGTGGTCGTCGATTTCACGAGCGTGACCCCGGTCGGCAACAATGCCGCAAAGCCGTCGAAGTCCTCTCGGGCTGCATCGACACCGGTCTGCAGCGAGTGGTTGACCGACAGCCAACGGAAGTCATTGGTGTAGTCGCTCTGGCCATACACGGTATCCATATCCATGATCTTGTTCTGCGTGCCGCGCGTCAGCACGGTGGCGTCACTCAGCGTGTCATGCGTGACCGCCAGGCCTCCCGGCTGTTGTGCCGCGGCGGCAAACCGAACGGCACTGGCGCGCTGATCGCGCTCATAGGTGCCGGCACGGACAGCGGTTCTCCACTGTCCGCCGCCCTCGAAATGATGCGTGTAGACGAGGTTGGCGTACCTCACGCCACCGGCATTGTAGTCGCTCGACATTCCGTAGTAGCTGGTGGGATCGATCGGTATCAGTGGATCGCTGCCTTCCGGCGTGGTCAGCCACGGCATGCCGTAGTTGATGCCGTTGTCATTGTCCAGATAGTACAGACCTGCCACGAATTCATTCGGCGTGCCTGCGCCCCAGCGAAAAGTGGAAGCGAAGCCTTTCTTGTCCGTCTCGACGCCATGGTTGTCGGCAACATTGGCCATTGCGGCCACATGCAGCGCAGAGCTTTCGCCCGTCCGGAAATTGAGATCGGCGACCCCACGGAAGTAGTTGCCGGAACCAGCAGTCAGCTCGAGATCGGAACCGGTTGCAAGTCGTGGCAGCTTGCTGACCTGGTTCACCGCTCCACCGGTGGAACCGCGGCCAAACAGCATCGACGCCGAACCTCGCAGCACTTCAAGGCGATCCCAATTGAAAGTATCGCGCTCGTAAAAGGCCGGGTCGCGCATGCCATCGATGAAGATGTCGCCAGTGCCCTGCAGCGAGAAGCCGCGCAGACGGATGTCTTCCTCTCCTCCCTCGGCGGCCATGAAGGAGATACCCGCTGTGTTGTGCAACGCCTCCTTCAACGTGTCTATTCGCCTGTCTTCGATCAGTCGCTCGGTGACCACCGTGATGGACTGCGGAACGTCGCGCAGGTCCTGGTCGGCCTTGCCGATGCGGGTCTGAGTCGACTGGTAACTGTCCTTGCCGCTTTGTTCGGGGGTGCCCTTAACGGTGATCGGTGGTAAGGATTTCGCGGCTTCCGGCACGGCTTCCTGTGCCATCGATAGCGACACAAAGCCGAATCCGGCAGCGAGCGCTCCGAGGGGAGCGAGCTTTGGTGCGGCAACGGAGACACTGGGTTGGTGACGACGGCGTTTCATTTGCGTTCCTTGTCGGGGATAAAACCAAGCTTGGCGCAAATGATAATGGTTCTTATTTGTACTGTCACTAGTATTTGTGAGCAAGAGTCCAGTGAAAGCTCAGGATTGGTGGATTCAGCAGGCTGATTGATGCCGCAAAGGACTCGGAATCACGCATTTCGGGAGCGTGTTGGTAGGAACCGCGGCGTATTCCCCGGCCTGGACGGGTTCCCTACTGCGCCTTGGCGGGCCTGTGTTCCTGCCATTCCCGCCACAAGGCCAGCGCGACGGCGAGTACCACCGGCCCGATGAACAGCCCGACCAGCCCGAAGGCCAGGACCCCTCCCAGGACGCCAAAGACGACCAGCAGAAACGGCATCCGGGTCGCATTGGAAATGACCAGCGGCCGCACGATATTGTCGACCCAGCTGACGACCAGCAGCCCCCAGAGCAGCAAGGTCACGCCATCGCCAATCTTGCCCGTCAGCAACAGCCACAGGCTCAGTGTTCCCCAGATGAGCGGCGCTCCGAACGGAATCAATGCCACCATCGCCGTCACTGCGCCGAGCAGAACCGGCGGCCCTACCCCGACAATCCAGTATCCGAACCCGGCGAAGATGCCTTGCACCAGGGCCGCCAGCACGATGGCATACACCACTGCGCGCGTGGTCTGCCCGACCGAGTGCAGATAGTCACGCACCTGCGGTCCAAGAATCCCTTCGAGTGCTGCGCGCAATTGTTCGAACAAGCGCCGGCCGTCGCGCAACAGGAAGAACAGCGTCAGCAATGCGAAAAACAGCTTCGCGACATTGCGGCCGGCTCCACCGATCAGCACGCTGATCTCGCCCGTCGACCTTTCAAACACGACACCCAGCTGCTGGCGTAAAGCGGCAGGATCCGCGACGAGCTCGCTCAAGACCTGCTGCAGCCAGGGTCCGACCCAGGGCAGATTCTTGAGCCCCGGCGGTAACGTCGGGTTGGATGCGAGAAAGGCCTGCACTTCGCGATAGGCGACTACCGTTTCGATCTGCAACAGCAGGATCAGCCACAGCACCGGCAGGATGATCGCCACTGTCAGCAGCAGGGTGGTAATCAGCGCCGCAACGGATGCACGGCGCCGGGTGAGACGCAATAACCGGACATGCAGTGGCCAGGAAACATAGGCAAGAATCGCGGCCCAGATCACCGGAATCAGGAACGGCTGCAGGATGACATACGTCAGCAGCAGGATGCCGGTGAGGATCACGGCGACAAGCAGTCGGCGGAACCAGGGCGCAGCGGTCAGATCGGTCAGCACTAGTCACCTGTCACGAGTCACGAGCCCCGGCTGCGTCCGCACGCCTCGCGTAGAACTCCGCCACAAACGCCGCAAACCTGTCCTCGGTGATCGCGGAGCGGAGCTCGCGCATCAGCTCGAGATAGTAGTACAGGTTGTGAATGGTGTTGAGTCGCGCCGCCAGGATCTCCCCGCAACGGTCGAGATGCTTGAGATAGGCGCGGCTGTAGTTGCGGCAAGTGTAGCACCCGCATTCCGGGTCGACAGGCTGCGGATCCTTCTCATGGATGGCATTGCGGATCTTGAGAACCCCGTTCCTTGTGAACAGATGGCCATTGCGCGCGTGCCGTGTGGGCATTACGCAGTCAAACATGTCGACACCCCGACTTACCGCCGCGACGATATCCTCGGGCGTACCGACGCCCATCAGATAACGCGGATGCGTGACCGGCAGCAGCGGCTCGATAGCTTCCAGCACACGCTCCCTTTCTTCCCTGGGCTCACCTACCGCCAGTCCTCCGATCGCGAAGCCATGGAAACCGACCTCAAGCAAACCGGCGAGCGATTCCCGGCGGAGCTGATCGTGCATTCCTCCCTGGACAATGCCGAACAGCGCGTTGCCGCTCGCGAGGCGATCGAACTCTGCACGGCTGCGGTCCGCCCAGCGGAGCGACAACTCCATGGACTTGCGGGCCTCTTCGAGCGTCGCCGGATAAGGCGTGCACTCATCGAACACCATGACGATATCGGCACCGAGAGCATGCTGGACCTGCATCGAGATTTCGGGACTCAGGAACACCTTGTCGCCATTGATGGGCGAACGGAAATGCACGCCCTCTTCAGTGATCTTGCGCAGGTCGGCAAGGCTGAATACCTGGAAGCCGCCGGAGTCCGTCAGGATCGGCCCTTCCCAGTGCATGAAGCGATGCAGGTCGCCGTGCGCGCGAATGACCTCCATGCCCGGGCGCAGCCACAGGTGAAACGTATTGCCGAGAATGATCTCGGCACCGATGCCGGTCAGTTCCTCCGGGGTCATCGCCTTGACCGTACCGTAGGTTCCCACGGGCATGAAAGCGGGCGTTTCGACGACGCCGCGAGCAAACGTCAGGCGGCCACGCCGCGCCCGTCCGGACACTTCAAGCAGATCGAACTTCATGACACGAACATCGCGTCCCCATAGCTGAAAAACCGGTAGCGAGCAGTGACGGCGTGGCGGTAAGCGGCCATTACCTTCTCATATCCGCCGAATGCACACACGAGCATCAGCAATGTCGACTCGGGCAGGTGGAAGTTCGTGATCAGTGCATCAACGATACGGAAGTTGTATCCAGGGCGTATGAACAACCTGGTTTCACCTTCGAACGGAGTCAGCGTACCGGACGCGGCGGCAGTCTCGAGACTGCGTACGACCGTTGTCCCCACAGCTATCACTCTGCCGCCGCTCGCACGAGCCGTCTCGATTGCAGCACAGACGGCCGGAGGCACTCTTGCTCGTTCGGCATGCATGCGATGGGTTTCAAGGTCATCGACACGCACGGCCTGAAAGGTCCCGGCGCCCACATGCAGGGTCAGAAATGCCGTGCGGATCTGCCGGGCAGCCAGTGTCGCAAGCAGCGCTGTATCGAAATGCAATCCTGCTGTAGGCGCCGCCACGGCGCCGAGTTCCGCGGCATACACAGTCTGGTAACGCTCGGCGTCCTCGGCCACCGGTACGTGCTCGATGTAGGGAGGCAAAGGCATCTGCCCATGCTTGAGGAAATACGCCA
The DNA here is from genome assembly GCA_963819685.1 of uncultured Pseudomonadota bacterium. GTDB lineage: Bacteria > Pseudomonadota > Gammaproteobacteria > Steroidobacterales > Steroidobacteraceae > CAIUGU01. Next base: position 20,042 of record CAWFXI010000005.1, on the reverse strand, counting down.
CTGGATCTGACCCTAGATCAAGTTCAAACAGATCGTCATGGCGCGTAATGCACGTCGCCGTAATGCTTCCGGGCAGCATCACCCGCCCCCCCTCCCTGAGTGGTTTGCTCGCTCGAACCTGCGCGAGAACGCGAGTGTCATCGAGCACGCGTTCCAGCAGGATCTCGATCTGCCCACCGGTGGGCTTTTGCCCAAACACGCGGGCAGGAATCACCCGGGTGTCGTTGAAGATCAGCAGATCGTTGGCCTCAAGCAGCGACGGCAGATCAGTGAAGCGGCGATCCACGATGGCACCAGACGTCCGCTCCAGGTGCAGCAGGCGACTGTCAGATCTCAGGGCAGCCGGGTGCTGCGCGATCAGATCGGCGGGCAGGTCGTAGAAAAAATCGGCGCGGCGCATGGGCCGCGCACGATACAGGGGGGGAGGTAAAGGGGGTAGAGGGCAGCGGGAATGTCAGGCCCGTTCATCGCCTCCCGGCGGTAACGGGCGGACTGCAGGCGGTGGCACCGGGACATTGAACGGGACGGGTCCATTCCCGCGCACACTGCCAGGTCCCGGAAAGCGTTGGAGACCAGGCACCTCGAACATCATGTCGCCGCGGCGGCCATCAGCGGGAATCTCGATATTCAAAATCACCTTCTTCCTGAGGCGCATGACGTTCAGCGCGAGTTTTTCACCCGGCTGGTAGGATTCCAGAATGCGCATCGCATGGGCGGGTGTGGCAGGCACACGGCCCGCTATATCGACAATGACGTCGCCATCCTCAAGGCTGAGCCGCGAATCCCCGGGCGCTCGTACCACCAGCAGTCCCTTGTCTGTGCCGAAGTACTGGCCGAGCTTGGGCGTCAGCGGAACCAGTTCGATAGCCCCAAATGTCTGTGGCCCCCGGAAGAAAGCGAACCCCGGACTCATTGGCCCCTCGCCGGGTGGCATGCCGCCCGGCAATGGCATGACCTGCGCGCCCGCAAAAAAGGGCGGATTCAGAGGCCGGGCGACGATTGCGACCTTGTTCTGCTTGCCATCGCGGCGATACTCGACGTTTACCGTTGCGCCCGGCTCCACGCCTTCCATGTGCGCGAGCAACACCGCCTGGGGCGAGCGGCCGTTCTCCGCCTTGAGCGCTTTGCCATCCACGGCGATCAGTACGTCACCCGCTCGAATGCCTGCTTCCGCGGCAGGTCCACCGGGACTGACGCTCAGCACCGGCACCCCATCTTCCGCCGCGCCCTCGCTCCGTCGTGCTTCACGACCGCCGATATTGATGCCGAGCGCCGCCCGACCCAGGCTCTGCGTGTTGAAGCGAAAGAAGTTGCGGCCACCGTTGTCATCGAGACTGAGTTCGGCCACCTCGCGTGCAGCCTCTTCGAGTCTCGCGCGAGCTGCTGCAAGTTGCTGCTCACGATTGGCTTCCGGCTGCGCCGGGGCCGGTCCTGGTTGGGCTGCCGTTGCAATACCACACGACAGCAGCAGCGCCGGGATCGACAACCCCGCCTTTCCCATTCGCGTCAATTGACTGTTCATCCTGTTGTCTCGTCTCTTCGGTTGCTGAAATTGATTGCCGGCTAAAAAGCCATGCGACTGGCTTGCGCATAGCGGAGCGTCACCAGGGATTCGAGCAGATCCACGCGTTCCTGCCAGAGATCTGCCGCCTGATCACCGGGAATGCCGTCTTCATTCGCGCGTGACAATGTGTAGTCGAGCCACTGGATCCGTCCTTCCAGCGCATCCAGCGTCGCGGCCGTAGCGGCCTGTTCGATGTGTGGACGTCGCGGCAGATCCAGCAGTGCGCTTTCGAGATCCTGCGATTCGAGCAGCAGATTATCGACTGCGGATGGCACGGGCGCCGTGACTGCAACGGTCCGCGGTGATGCAGATGGCTCGTTATCGGCAATCCCGAACCACACAACGGCAACGACTGTCCAGACAATGGCCGCCGCGACAGCGAGATACCAGTTCGTGGCTGAAGGCGGACGATCTGCCGGCGCCAGCGAAGGCTGGATGCGAGCCCACAGGCTGTCCATCCCGCGAGTATCGGCCAGCGTCGGTGAAGGCAATACTTGCATCCGCTCGCGCAGGTCCTTGAGCCGCGCGACTTCGGCCGCGCAACGCTTGCAGCTGTCGACATGTTCCGCTATTACGGCGGCGACCGGCTCGCCGTCACGAAGACTCAGCAACTGGATGATGCTGGCGTGCATACCGCTCTCTCTTCAGGGGCCGACAGAAGCTGGCGCAATCGCACATGCGCACGCGCGAGCGCCGACTTGGAAAAACTCACCGAACGCCCAAGCTCCTGCGCGATTTCGGCATGCGTGTAGCCCTCCACATCATGCAGCCAGACCACGGTCCGGTTTAAGGTCGAAAGCCTGCCAAGCGCAATTTCAAGGGCGGCCAGCTCTGCATGCGTCCGGATGAAGGTTTCGTCGGTGGAATCAACTTGCGCGGATTGCCCTCCCGCTGCAGTTTCGTCACCTTCCTCCACATCCAGCCACAGTGCCGCGCGATTCCACGGCGAACGCAGATGCATCAGGCACCGGCTGACAGCGATGCGGCGTACCCAGGCACCGAACGGTCCCTGGCCGCTATAACCATCCAGGTGGCGAAGCACCTGCACGAAGACATCCTGAGTGATCTCGTCCGCGACGGCAGAGCGGGTCACCAGACGCCGAACCAGCGCCCGAACCCCGGGGAAGCACGAGCGATAGATGCTCTCCAGCGCCGCACCGTCCCGCCGCCGCGCCCGCAGCAGCGTTTCGGCAGGGATCTGGAGGGTAGCTAGCGGTGACATTCGTTCAGGGAGACTCAATTGGCTGTTGAGCTATAGATGCACCCCGGCCAATAAAGGTCGCAGCCAATGTACTGCGGAAATGAGCGACCGGCGGCCTTTTACCGTTTATGGCCTGGCTGCAGGCTACAAATGGCCTGTCGGCAAAGGGTCGCGCAGCGACAAGAAAGCCTCACGGCAGGCCAGATTCCGTCCAGCTGGGGTCAGTCAGCATTTAGGCCTTGCAGGAGTCGGTTCCTTCCCGGTGCGCTGGTTCCCACCTTGACGGCTGCTCCCTTATACTTCCGCCCCTCCTCGCACTTGCCGGTGTGGCGGAATTGGTAGACGCAGCAGACTCAAAATCTGCCAGGGGCAACCCTGTGTCGGTTCGAGTCCGACCTCCGGCACCACTTTAGAATCAGCCTGTGAACCGGCGTCGAAGCTTGAACAGGATATGGCCCTAATCGGCGCCGAAAGCGGACAATAAACTGCGCCGAACTTTCTGGATGAGATTCCAGCAGTTACTGTTCCCGAAGATGGTCAACATTGGACGCCGGAAGCTGGTCAATCGGCAGCGCCGATTAGCAGGCTCCGTCACAAAGCCGAACGAGGAGACCTCCATTGCGGCCGCACTCCACAGAACTCCGGCGGCGCGGCTTCAGCCATCGAAGCGGCGCCAGGAATTCTGACAAGTGCGCGAAAATTAGCGGCAGGACGTTCTTGCCAACCTGGACTAGGCCGCCATCCTCAGTCGAAAGAGTCGGAATATTTCACGGTGCAGCCGTACGGCACGGTGACTGGCGACGCCACGGGACGCCCCGCAGCCAGATCAGCGAGCGCCATTTTCACATAGGGCTTAGCCTCCGCGATTTCCGCCTTGGCGCGATCCATCTGACCTAGCCAAGCGCTCGGCCGATTGTCGATACCGCCCATGTAGGCCAACTTTCCGGCCTTATCGATGACGAACATATGTGGGGTTGTGCGAGCTCCATAGGCCTTGCCAACGGTCCCGCTTGGATCGAGCAACACGTCCCTGGCTTTGGACCCCACGGAGGCCTTCCAGGCCGTAACCGCGGGCGACAGCATGTACCCCTCTTTGCCGGGCGCGGACGACATCACGGAAAGCCAGACCACCTCTTGCTGCGCGGCTTCTTCCTGCTGCTTCTGCATGTTCCCGGTGCGGTATTGCTTCTGGGCAAAGGGGCAGTCTTTGTTGGTCCACTCAAGGACGACAGTCTTCCCCTTGAATTCCGACAGCGTGTGAGTCTTGCCGTCCAAGCCAACGGCGGAGAAGGCCGGCGCAGGCTGACCAATCACGGGAGCAGCGATGGCCGCGGGAGCGCCGATGACAGCCAAGGCCGCCACAGCAAAAAGACTTGAGAGGCGATGATGACGAGCATTCATGAGGGATCTCCGTCTAGACGAACAATTAGGATCTCGCTGCCTGGTTCAATGCGGCAATAACGGATCCTTCAGTTAGCAGTTGAGGCAGGACCACGGGTTCAGCCCCCGAGGCTCCGTAGAGGAGGTAGAGCGGAACTCCCGCCCGGCCATGCTCGGCGAGAACCTTCGCGATGGTTGGATCTCGGTTTGTCCAATCGGCCACCATGTAGACGGCGCCATTGCGGGCAAAGGCGTCCGCTACCTTTTGACTGGACAGCGCCACCCGCTCGTTGACCTGGCAGGTCACACACCAGGCGGCCGTGAAGTCGACCAACACCGGCTTACCGCTCGCGCGCAAGGTCGCGAGCCGCTCGGGGCTGAAGGGCTGGGAGGCCAAAGCCGCCGTTGAGGTGGTATTGGAGCCAGCCACGCGAGAAATTTGGGAGCCGACATTGACCAGGAAGCCGGCCAATACCAGCGCCGGAATCGCGACCCCTTGAAGGAGTCGACGAAGCGGTACGCGTTGTTGCTTCTGCCCCTCGCCGTACAGCCAGGCTGCGAAGGCAATCACGATCGCGCCGATGAAGAGCCTGGCCAAGCTGGACGCGCCGGCTTGAATCGTGAAGACCCAAGCCAGCCAAGCTGCGGTACCAAACATGGGAAAGGCCAAGACCCGCTTCAGAACGTCCATCCATGGGCCCGGCCGGGGCAGTCGCCGGAACAGGCTCGGTGTAAACGCGAGCGCCATAAACGGGGCGGCAAGGCCTAAGCCGAGCGCAAAGAAGACAAGCAGCGCCGTGATCGCGCCCTGGGTCAGGGCATAGCCCAATGCAACGGCCATGAATGGCGCCGTACAGGGAGCAGCGACTACGACCGCCAGGATTCCCGTAAAGAAGGCCCCGGCCGGACCCTCTTTGTTGGCAAGGCTCCCGCCTGCCCCTTGAACGGAAAGACCGACCTCGAACACGCCGGATAGATTAAGGCCCACCAAGAGCATAACCAGCGAGAGCGCCCCGACCACTGCAGGCGACTGAAGCTGGAAACCCCAGCCAACCGTCTCACCCGCAGCCCTCGCCGCGATCAAGGCCGCCCCCAATGCAACGAATGTCACCACAACTCCGGCCCCGTAGGCCGCACCCTGAACACGAGACTCAGCAGGCGCGTGGGCATGGCGCGTCAGAGCCGCCGCCTTCATTGCCAGGATCGGGAATACGCAGGGCATCAAATTGAGCACGATGCCGCCCAGGAAGGCCAGGGCGAGCGCCAGCGGCAGCCCTATCTCGCTGGCAGCTGCTCCACCCACCAACCCAGCCGGGGGCCCACGTTCAGCCGCTCCCGGCAAGAGCGGCCCGGCCTGCGCATCGATTTCATAAGCGGCGGCACCAAGAGCCAATACGCCTTCGAGTTTTGTGGGCGGTGTCGGCGCCTGAAATCCTGTGCCCACCGGAATGGTCAAGGTCAGACCGGCAGGGCCGCGCTCAATGGTCTGCAGTGCAGCATGTTGGATCGCTAGGCCATCGAAGGGATAAAAGTAGGCCTCCGGAAAGTTGCCGCCTTCGAGCCCCGGCCCCACGACGCTGAGTTTGAGCAGGTCGCCATTGCGGACAAAGGCGGCCTTGAGGCCAGAAGGCTTGGGGACGTTCTCGAGCACTTCGGCGATACTCGCGCCCCAAACCGGATCCGCCTTGGGAGCGCCGGCCGCTACGCTCACGTCGTAGCTGAGCGTCGCCTCCTCAGGCAGGCAAGTATCCTTGTTGCAAACCAGGAACGAGGCCCGCGTCTTGATCGAAACCTTCGAGCCCGCCGCCGCGGTGGCCGGGATCGTCATCGGAATGGGCAGAACCAGATCATCGACGTAGCCGTACTGCACCAAGGGTCCGGCCTTCAGGCGTTTGGGCGTGGGCCACACTGGATCGCCGACGGACCAACCGTCTGGCAGGGTCCAAGCGAATTCAGGGGCGGCGCCAGAATCGCCCGGATTCCGCCAATAGGTATGCCATTCAGACGCGATCTGCTGGTGCACCGCGAGGTAGACGACGCCTCCAGGGGTCGCCTCGCTTTGAGCCACCAACTCCGCTTTGACGTGGCCCGTATCCACCGGCGCCGCAAGACCGGCGGCTGCCCCGGCAAGGCTTAGAACGAAGGCCGCGACAAGCGCCCGCAAAACGGTCAGAGTAAACAACAGTCCCTCCACATGAGCATCGGCCCCTCTATTGCTGGAGCCTGACAACTCCCTAGGGGTGAGCACAAAGAGAATTATAATATGCAACGCGCTCTTCCATCTGAAGAGCAAACATATCGACCGTCTTGAACTCAGATGGATTGAGGTGCTGACGCGTTCTCCCGAGTTTGTCCTGCAACTCCAGGTCGAAAATGCCGGCCATGCCCATCATGCGACTCAACCGAATGTCGTACCACGCCGTTGTTGCGCTACGCGCCACTTTGCAGTAGTCAGACTGCGTTGGATGGTCTCCAAGATTGTCAATAGCTTCACTGTACGCCACCATAGATCCAGCACCGCTCATACCTTTCATCAGATCCTCTGACGAAATTGGCGGGGATTGAGCAGCCACAACCTTCACCACATCTTCCGACGAATTTGGCGGGGATTGAGCAGCCATGACCACGGAAGCAGCCAAGATTGCCAAAACCATCAGCTTCTCCTTGTGACCCATCAGCTTCTCCTTATGACATCGCGCTCAATTTCAGTACGGCGTGGGCTGCTGGCGCAATTTCAGCCTGGCCGCTGAGGGCAGGGATCAGTTCCCCTTCATGCTAGGCAAAGCCACACCGTTGACGGAGATCTGTTGCAGCGCGCCGCCAGGGGTACCGTCCCTCAGCGGGTTGATGATGATCGAAGCCTTGTCGCCCGGCTTGACCGAGGAGGGCTTCCAGCCAATACGCGAGAGGTAGTTCGGGCTGATGCCCTCGATCGACCATTCCACGTTCTTGCCGGCGGCGTCGGGCACGTTGAGCTGGATCCAGACGTGCGGGTTGGTCCACTGGAACTCCTTCACGGTGCCCTCGAGGGTCACTGTCTTGGACCTGTCGAACATCGCGAATGAGTGGTGCGCGGAGACCGGGGTCGAACCCAGCGCAACCGCTGCCGCGCCCGCCGCTATTGCCAAAACCGTCTTCGAGACTTTCATGGGGCTCTACTTTCCACTGCCAGGAGGACTTGCATCGCGATTGTTCTCGCAAACGTATTCTTTCAGCTCTTCGTTCGACTTCTTGAATTCGAGCGTGGTAACCCACGGACCGGTGAGCATGTCCGGGTCGGTGATCGTCATTTCATTGACAAAACTTCCACCGCCGGGCTTCATCTTGATCCGCTCGACAACATGCATCTTCTTGCCGTTCGGGATGGTCACTGGTGTCTCAAAGCTCTGAAAGCCGGTGCTGACAAGAATCTGCCCGCGATCATCAATATTTGCCGTATCCACAACCAGCGTATCGCCCTCCCAATGGCCAACAGAGTGGCCATTGAAAGTTTTTTCCTCGGGGTCAGGGTGGGAACGGCCGTCCAGATAAATCCATCGGATGCTGTTAAGAAACTCGTTGATGTACACCACCTGATTCGCAGTCTGGACTATCTGCATCGGGTAGCCATAGACCATGATGGTGGGGAGGCCCGGAGGCAAGCAGGTTCCGAATGAGATTCCCTCTCCGCGATCGGACTTGGCGAAGGCTTCCTCCTTCACTTTAGTCATGGCGGCATTTAGCGGCGGGGGGTTGGGAAAGCCTCCAATGGCCGTGACCTCCCAGAGACCGGTAAGGTTAAACGGCGGCACCGCTGTCCCAGCCGCTTGTGCCTGTTGACTCCCAAGAAGACAGGCTAAAAGGACGACTGTGCTGATCCTGCAACCCGACAACCACCTCGAACACTCCATTCCATCTCTCCGACGGCCGTCGCCATTTTTCCGCACTAGATACCGCCAAACAGAACCGCTGCTATTGTTTACCTTCATCGCATGCGTATTCGCCGATGTCCCAATCGGCATGCCGCTCGTAATAGCGTTTGGAAATCCACGGCCTCGTGAAAACCTTGGGATCAGTCATCGTGATCTCCAACATCAGGCGATCGGGTGCAACCAGATGCCAACGCTCATCAATCTCCATCGCATCGGAGTAGAGCATGCCGACTTCTTCGTGAGTCCAGTCCCGAAGGCCTTTTGTGTGCACAACGAGGGTGCCCCCTTCCCAATGACCGATCGACAGGCCGTTGTAGCTTTCCACCAGCTCATCGGGGAATTTGCGCCCGTCCGTGTAGACGCGCCTGGACATACTGTAGGCCGACCACAGGAAGGTCACGCGTCCCGGATTGAACAGAACCTCAAAGCCATAGGGCGTGAAATTCAGATGCGGCATGCCAGGCCATGGACAAGTGGCGCCGCCGGCTTTCCGCTCAGGTGGCGCACCGCCCGCAGCAATCGCAGCATCCGCCACTCGCTTCTGCTCAGCCATTCTTGCCGCGTATTCCGGATTGTAGGGCGCCGGGTTGGGTGGCTCACCGGGGATGACAGCGTAGTCATAGCCGCTGACGTTGTTCCAGATTCCACTCCAGTCAGGCAGCTTGTTGAGCTGAGAGTACTTGCCCTTCGCAGGCAGGCTGGAGCCGGCGGAATTGGTCTCTGCGTTCACTTGCCCCGCGAGCAACAGCGTTGCTGCGACCGTGGTGACGAGCCCGATTTTCCACGTGGTCTGCTTCATAGTTTGTCTCCAACGGCGTATCGAGGGCACGAGTTCACGGCGCATCTTTACGCAGAACACATCAATTGCAGTAAAACACCGGCTATTTTCAGCTACAGCAAGTTTTCATCTCGTCACCGTTCGGCAGTTTCACCGAGAGCATGACGCCACCCGGCTTACCTGACTTCAGCGGCCGATACGTGACCGTCACCGTGTCGCCCGGGTTGATCATGCTTTTCTTCCAGCCGTTGCGGTACAGCGCAATCACACTGGAACCATCCAATCTCCACTCCGATTCTGTGTTGGTCGCGTCCTTGACGATCAAAAAAATCGAGGTGTGAGGGTTGTGGAACACGAATTCCTTCACCGTGCCGACCACAGTCAAGGTCTGGGTCGGGTCATAGATAGCAAAGGAATGGTGCGCGAAAACGGCGCCAGGCAATACCACAACTGCCGCCGCGATCAGACCAGTGAAAAACTTTCTCATAAGCCAGCCTGTCCTCAGTAAATTCCATTCGAAAAGTCCCGCGGGGGCGGACAGCCTCTCTGCCTGCCTACTTGAGTGCGGCGAGAGCCTCCGCGGCAATCTCATCGTTTTTGGGGCTCGTGATTCCAAAGGCGCCGATGATTTGCCCCCCCGAGACAATCGGATATCCGCCCGGCCCGGAGCCCGTGATCCCCGGAAATATGGTAACAGTAAGGTCGCCCTTCTTGAGTAGTTCCCAGAAGATGGAAGTCGGCTGTCGGTAGCGAGCGGCTATCCGCGCCTTATCGACTATCCAATCATTGGTGAAATAGGCGGAGTTGGTGGCCTTCTGCATATAGACCAGCTCACCAGTGGGTTCGACCACGGCGAAAGAGGGAAGAGAAAGGCCCAGCCGCTTGGCGGCCGCGTCAGCGGCAGCAGCTACGAGGCGGGCCTGTTCAAGAGTTATCGGCGGTCCATATGGCATGTGTTCCGTCGGCGTCTGCGCCATCACACGCGCCGGAATCCAGGTAAACACAAAGGCAGCAGCGAGCGCGCAAAGCACCCGTTTAGCCGCACGCGCAATGGTGTTCTCGGTGGTCATATCGACTCCTCTCCAATGTCCTTTTTCTGCGGGGCACGAGCGCCCCCTGAATTATCTAAGAGTGGTGCGCCAGTGACGGCGCACTACTGCGAGCGACGCCGCCGGCGCCGGCATGACCTCAGAAGTTGAAGCGCACCGTTGCGCCATACTCCTGCGGCCGGCCGGGCTGGACTTCGGTGGGGCCCGGACCGTTTGCCGCGCTGTAGCCACCGATGTTGTAATACTCATCGGTCACGTTGGTGCCAAACACCGCGAGACTCCAGCGATTGTCTGGAGCGATGTACTGCACCTGGGCATTGAGCAGGCCATACGACGGCAATTGCACCGCATCAGAAATGGTGACTGCGCTACGTACCGTATCCACCCAGGAGTAACTGGCATTGGCGACAATTCGGCCCGGAATCGCCAAGGGCACGGTGTAGCGGGCACCGACTGTGTACTTGAACTCCGGCGCCTGCTGCAGAGGCGTGTCGAGGCTCAGATTCACCGCCCCCGTCACGGCGTTAAACCCCACGCTGGGATCGATGCGAGTGTAGTAGGCATCAAGATACGAGCCGGAAACATCGAACAGCCATTGCCCGGTCGGGGCAAACTGCATCTCCAGTTCAACGCCTTTGAGGACCGCATCGCCGGCGTTTCTCGTGTAGGGTTCGCCATGATCGTTCAACGAGTTGAACTGAATGTCTTTCCAGTCGGTATAGAACACGGTCGGATTGACACGCAACCTCTTGTTCAGAAACTCCATGCGTGACCCAATCTCATAGGTCCACGCCGTTTCCTCGTCGAAGGGGAGCAGCCCTACAACGTTATCCACCCCCTGGAAACCGCCAGCCCGGAAGCCCTTGCTGGCTTTGCCGTAGATCATTGCGTCCGGCGTCGCCTGAAAATTCACGCCGACGTACGGCGAGGTATTGGTGAAGGTCTCGCTGTTGGAGAGGCAGATGGTGCCGTCGGGGTTCACGCAAACGGGCACTCCCGGGGGAACGCCCGGCGCTGGCGCAGGATCAGCCAACGACGTGGCGTCGATGTCGGCCTTTTCAGAGCTGTAGCGCAGACCCACGGTGCCGGACAGGCGGTCCGTCAGATGGTACGTGGCCTGGCCATAGAGTGCCCACGCCTTGGACCCGTAGTCGACAGCGGCGTTGCCGCCGTTGATCCCGTAAAACGGGCCTGGCCCTGGGGGTGGCCCTGTGAAGGAGATCCACGGAGACCCCCCTACGAAGAACGTGCTGTCCTTGGTGGAGATGTCCTGGTCGTAGTAAAAGGCACCGCCCGTCCAGTCGAGTTTATCTCCAAATGATCGCCCCGACAGCCGCAGCTCTTGGGTCAGGAGATCCGTTTGATTATGGCCTTGATTGATGGTGAACAGCTCTACCGGCGTGTCATCGGCGTCGATGGCCCCCTCGCTGCTCGACCTGCTGTAAGCCGTAATCGATGTCAGAGTGATGTTATCCGTCAACTCGTAGGCGACGTCGGCCTGGCCGACGGAGTAATTGAATTCGAAGAATTCCGGATTGCCAAAGCCCGCGTTCGCGTAATCTTCGTTCGTGAGCAGATCCAGGCTGTACTGCGGCGTGCCGGGTTTGTCGATCACCCCTTGCCAGGGAACGAAGGCGGGATAGAAAGGACTGGTATACCAAAACTGCGCGACCGCACGCCCTGTGACTACCCCAGTGACGGGATCAATGGGCAGGCCGATCACGGTGATGGGGCGGCCGTTGCTCTTCTGCTGGAGTGTCTCCGCCTTCAGGTCGATGGTGAGTTTGTCGGTCGGAGTCCAGCGGGCCTGCAGGCGCCCTTGTTTTTGGCGATCGGAACCGCGTTTGACGTCGCTGAAAATGTCATGCACGTAGCCGTCCTTGTCCCTGGAGGCAAGCGAGAGCCGCATGGCGAAGGTGTCGCCCATGGGAACATTCAGCGCGCCGCTGAAATCCGCGTGGCCGAAATTGCCGCCGGTCGCTTCGACAAATCCGCTGATGCCGTCGGTACTGGGCTTGACGGTGGTGTACTGGATCGCGCCGGCAATGGTATTGCGGCCAAACAGCGTGCCCTGTGGGCCGCGCAGCACTTCCACCTGCGCGACATCGAACAGGCTCAGCAGACTGCCCACTTGCGACGGGAAGTACGCATCATCGATGTAGATGCCCACCGAAGGCGACGCCGATGGCACGGCGGAATTCACACCCATGCCACGAATCGCGTAGCCGCCCTGCGAGGCGGAACCGGACCGGGCACTGACCTGCAGATTCGGAGTGAACGCGGTGAGGTCCAGCAGCGACGTGATCCTGCGCTCCTGGAGATTCTCGGCGCTGAACGCCGTGATCGAGACAGGAGTCTTCTGCAGATCGGTCTGCACGCGTTGTGCGGTGACGATGATCTCCTGAAGGCCACTGCTGTCGGGTGCCTCCGCTGCCAGTACAGCGCCTCCGTACAACACGCCGGCGATGGCGGCAGATAAGGCGATGTAACCCGACATGGTAGCCAGACGACTGTGCCCGATGAACATAGAAGACCCCCTGCTTTGCTTGGCGTTGTGTTTAGCCGCACGCGCAATGGTGTTCTCGGTGGTCATAACGTCCCCTCCCCAAAGTTTTTGTTCTGCGGGGGACGAGCGCCCCCCGAATCGTATAACGCAAGGACCGGCAGTATCCTCAGGCCGTTGGTTCACGGCCTCGAGATACTGCGTCGAGGCAGGTTTCAGCGCCCGCTTTTGTGGTTCGAGGATGATGTCGCCCGCCGGCGATACGTCGCGCAGGCTCTGTAAGCCCAAACCGCTTGCCACGGTGCTGACCGCATCTGAAGTTCGGGCTATGACCGCTGAAAGCCCGTTCCGCTACTTCGATTGCTCGCCCGAGGTGATCCGTCTCGTGGTGATACGATGCCAGAAGAGCCGCTGCGATCAGACCAGTGCAAAGCTTTTTCGTAAAGCACCCTATCCTCAGCAAATTTCATTCGAAAAGTCCCGCGGGGGCGGACAAGCTCCCCGCGTACCGCCCCCGCGCCTGGCGATGACTCTAGTAGTTGAACCGTAAGCCAACCCGAATGAACCGGCCCATCACGTCGTACAGGTAATTGTTAGAGATGATCGTTCCTGCGTATCCGGGCGGCTCCTCGTCGGTCAGGTTGTTGATCACGCCGTACAGCACCAGCTTGCTGTCGCCCTTGTCGACGGTGGTGTATTGAGCTCCCAGGTTCAGATAGAGCACCGCCGGGTTGCGGTTCGAGCTGATGCTATTGGGCAGGCTCGGGCTGTAGCCCGGATCTTCCGGCCCGACCTTGGTAACGTCGATGATCGCCTCGCCCAGAATCCGGGCCGTCAGGTTGGTGCTGAACCGGCCGAGCCCGTAGTTGAAAGCGAGGCTGTACACCATTTTCGGCATGGCCTGCCCGGCCCGATCGACGGGGCCAGCGGTATCGGTGGTGGTCAGGTGCTCCGTATAGGTGACCAGGCCGCGGATATTGAAGTCCCCCGGCACGTTCAGCTTGTCGAGCGGCACCCGGTAGTCGGCCTCGAAGTCGATTCCGCTGGTCTGGAGCCGGTTCAGGTTCAGCCAATCGCTCTGGATGGCGGTCATCCTGCCAGCCGCGTTCCGGGTTATCAGGGAGCAGAATTCGGCGGCGCCCGCAGCGCAACGATCGACGAGGCTCTGCGGGGGGAGAGAGCCGATCACCCCCGCGATATCGATGTTGAAATAGTCCGCCGAGACCCGTAATCCCGGAATGAATTGTGGGGAGATCGACCCGCCGAAGGTGTAGGTGTCGGCGACTTCCGGTTCCAGGTTCGGGTTGCCGCTGGTGAGGACTTGGACCACCCCCACACCGGTGCCCTGGACCGTGTCGGCGACGAAGCCGATCGACGACGAAGCCGTCCCGAAGGTCTCCGACAGGTTGGGCGCACGGATGTCCCGCGACTGGGTGGCCCGCAGTCGGAACTGACGACTGCTGTCTTCGAAGGTGGCCCCCAACTTCCAGGTCGTGACCGCCCCGGACAGGCTGTAGTCGGTGCGGCGGGCCGCGGCGTTCAGGTCAAGGGAGTGAATGAAGCCCGAGTCCTTGGCCAGCGGCACCACCGTTTCAGCGTAGAATTCCTTCACGTTATATCCGACGTCGCCCGGGATCTCCTGGTAATAGGGCGACCCCGGAGGGGTGAACTGCTGACCATTGAAATTATAAGCGACGGGGATAGAAGGAACCGGCACCTGATTGCCGAACTCGAACTGCTGGGCGTTCGAATAGGGGTCAGACGTGACCTTGGCGGTTTCCTTGCGCCACTCGACGCCGCCCGCGAGCGAGACCGGCCCCGCCCAGATCGAGAAGGGCTCGCCGTTGATGTTGGCTGCGACCACCTGCTCATGGTTATAGGTGACGTTCCAGGGGTCTTGGCCCACGTACGCCAGAGCGGCCGCCGACGGCGCGCCAACGCCGAACGGGTTGTAGGGCACGCATCCCGGGGTGGAGCCCGGGAGCTGGGCGCGGCAGACGATGGTTCCGTTTGGGCCCACTACGGAGTCGATGGCCGAAGCGTAGTTGGCCTCGGTTATTTGGTCGAAGATCTGGCTGTAGCTTCGATTGTAGCCGTACTGATAGTAGGCGTCCCATGTCCAGCCGCCGCCGAGGTCGCCGTCGAGCCCGAATACCCCCCGCCGAGTGGTACGCTCGTTGTGCTGCTTGTAACGGCCGATCTCGGTGTCATAGCGATTGAGCGTGAAACTGGTCAGGCCCGCCGCCGCCATCTGCGCCTCTACCGCCGCCGGCAGGAAGGCGTTGTCGATCTGGATGGTTTGAGTGCTCTGGAGGCCCAGGTGACCGGCGGTGCGCGCCTTTTGGCTGGTTTCGGCGGCGCTCAATTCGACGTATGCGTTGATGCGCGAGGTGATGTCGAACTCAGCCCGCGCGAACAGCGACTTGCGCTCCAGCGGGTTTATCAAGTGCATGTCCGAGCCTGGGGGAATGCCGGCGCCGTCATTCGTGAGCGGGAAGGACGTGACGCTGCCGACGGGGAGCGGGGTCGTGCCGCCGCCCGGCAGGAAGGTGAGGCCGCCCAAGGGACCATTATTCGCGAAGGGGAAGGCGGCGATGTAGCCCCCCGCGGACGTACCCGTAAACCCGACGTTCGGGAGGATGATATTGGCCGGTAGGCCCTCTTGGCCCGGCGGCCGGAAGGGCATGGGAAACAGAGTCATGACACCCCAGGACGCCGCGCTCCAGTCGCGCGCATTCTGTGCGAAGGGCAGGCCGTCCGACTTGTCGTATTCGCCGCCGATCATGAGGTGACCGCGGCCGTCGGCGATCGCCGTGCCGGCGCCGAGCGAGCCGTTGTAGCTGTCGCCGTCCCCCTTGTCGCTGGCGCCGTAGGAGATGTTTGTCTGCACCCCCTGCAGCCTTTTCTTCAGGATCATGTTGACCACACCGGCGACCGCGTCGGAGCCCCAGGAGGCCGAGGCGCCGCCGGTGACGACCTCGATCCGCTCGACCAGGCTCGACGGGATCATGTTGATGTCGACCTGGCCCGACATGTCCTGGGCGACGTGGCGTCGGCCATTGACCAGAACCAGGGTGCGCGGGGAGGCCGGGCCTCCGGTCCCGGGAATGTTGAGGCCCCGCAGGTCGAGATTGTTGGCACCGAATTCGCCGCCGGCCGGGGCCATCTGGGGCGTATGGGTCGGGCGGAACGCCGGCAACTCATTGATCACGTCGGCGACGTTCACCGCCGCCCTGGCGTGAAGCTGCTCAACCCCGATGACGGTGGTTGGCGTCGGGGCGGAGAAGCCTTCGCGCTCCACACGAGACGCGGTTGCGGTGACCACGATTTCCTGAAGCTGGCCGGACCCGCCGGCGTCGGCCTGCGCCGAGGCGGAAGTGGCCGCCGATAACGAAGCCGGCGGCGGCGTGGAAACGCCCGCGCCCTGGGCGGCGGCGCTACTAGCGGCGATCTTCGTGAGCGAAGGGGCTTCCGAATTCCGCTGGACGCGGAGCACACCGGGCGACAGCCGCTGCACCGTGAAGGGCGTGCCCTCAAGGAGCCGCTCAAGAGCCTCGGACGACGTGTACTGCCCCGACAGCGCTTGACTGTGGGCCTTAGCGCCAACCGCGTCGGAGTACAGTATCTGCTGATTGGCGACGAGGGCATAGCGCTCCAAAGCGCCGGCGAGTTCCTGAGCCGGGATATCGAAACGCTGTGGCTCTTGAGCCGCCACCGTGGCGCAGGCAAAGATCATGGCGGCCAGAGCCGCTCCCGACAGCAGACACGCACGCCCAAATCCACGCTCGATAATCATATTCCCCCGTTCTTTATTTTTTGAGCGACGATCGCCGTCTGAACTGTCTAACCGCAGGGATCAGCGGTATCCTCAGCTCCCTCCGTTCACGGACTCAAGGTTCTGGGTGGCGGAAGGTTTCCGCACCTGATTGTTTAGTTCAAGAATGATGTCCCCCGTCGGCGACACGCTGCGCACGATATTCAGCTGGGCCGTGACCGCTTCTGCAAAGGCCGCGGCGTCGCCGGCGTCGAACACGCCGCTGATGATCACGCCGCGGGTGATTGGACCGGCAGTTGTGATCTGGGGACCCGAATAGCGATTCACCCTCTCGATGGCGAGTTGCAGAGGCTGCCGATCGAAGATCAGCTTGCCCGACTTCCATGCGTTTGCTTTGTCTGGGTCGACGCCAGAGCGGACGGAAACCTCTTCTCGCGGACCGATCGTCAGTTGCTCGCCGGGATCGAGATCCACTGTAAGCGGGATGGCCTTGGCGGTCCCGCTCCGCTGGGCTTGGTCGCCCGTCACCACCACATGCCCTTCCACGAGGGTCACTGCCGCTGAGCTCATCCCCACGTCGACCGAAAAGACGGTGCCGGTCGCAACCACCGTGTAGCGTCGGAATTGGACGGAGAATGGCCTGGACTGATCCTTCGCCACCTGGAACTCGGCCTGCCCATCGTCGAGCGACACCTGTCGGGCCCCGCGCGAGAATCGAACCGTCACGTGTGTGCGCTCGTCCAGGGAGATCCTCGTGCCGTCCTGCAACGTCACGATCCGGCGCTCTCCCGCTTCGGTGACCAGCCTCTGCGCCTGCACCAGATTGCGGAACACGCCGAAATAGCTGATGAAAACCACCGCTGCGATCGCAGCAGCCACGGGCATCCAGACTCTCGTCTTTGGCGCCGACGACTGCTTCCGTGCGGCCTTCTCCGCCCGGTCAAGCGCTTCGCGCCGCATCGCCAGCAACTCAGGCTCACTGCCGACGGCCGCGACCAGGGCCCACTCTCGCTGGACTTGCGCATACGTCATCGCGTGCACGGCGTCTTCGTCGAGCCAACGCAGGAACGCCGCCTCATCCGCTGCCGTCATCCGGCCGTCGGCTCGCCGAACACGCCAGGCTGCAGCCGCTTCAAACGGATTGTCGCTGTATATTGATCCTTCCATGAATTCGTTCATCTGGCCGCACGCTCACTGATGTGCCTTAATGCTTTGCAAATGTGCTTCTCGATCGCACTTACCGAGACACCGTAGATATTTGCGATGTGGCGCTGCTTCAGCCCTTCCAATCTGAAGAGCAGGAACACATCCCGCGTTTGCGGACTGAGTTCCTGCAGCGCCTGTACGACGACCGACAGGGCTTCTCTTGCAAGCAGGACACTCTCCGGCGTGATGCTCTCAGTCCATTCGTCCGCACATCCAACGCTCTCGTCCTCAACAGCCGCCTCCAAGGAGAAATGCAGATCGGCGGCGCCGGACCTCCGCCGCCGCGCACGATCTCGCAGCAGGTTGGCCGCGGCAGTGAAGATGTACCCGTCCGTGAGGTCACGCTTACCATCTTTGGTCTGACGCAAGACTTTCAGCAGCACCTCCTGAACAAGATCTTCAACTTCCGACGAATCTCTTATCCGCCGAGAGAAGAATGCAAGCAAGGGCGCTCTATAGCGCCGGCTGAGCCGCTCGAAAGGCCCGTTCGATTCTTCCATTCGCACGTCGATAATCATTGGCTCGCTTGCACCTGCGGCAATGTTGCATTGAGCCCCGCCGGCAGCGGTCGAGGAGCGCAGGTGCGCCCAAATCGGCGCCGAAGGAACAGCCCGCAGCCACAGATGTAGCCAGAATTACCCAAAACAGCAGCTGCTCCTTAAAGTAGTCGCGCCGCCTACTTCAGTGCGGCGAGAGCCTCCGCGGCAATCTCATCGTTTTTGGGGCTCGTGATTCCAAAGGCGCCGATGATTTGCCCCCCCAAGACAATCGGATATCCGCCCGGCCCGGAGCCCGTGATCCCCGGAAAGATGGTAACAGTAAGATCGCCCTTCTTGAGTAGCTCCCAGAAGATGGAAGTCGGCTGTCGGTAGCGAGCGGCTATCCGCGCCTTATCGACTATCCAATCATTGGTGAAATAGGCGGAGTTGGTAGCCTTCTGCAGATAGACCAGCTCACCAGTGGGTTCGACCACGGCGAAAGAGGGAGTAGAAAGGCCCAGCCGCTTGGCGGCCGTGTCAGCGGCAGCAGCCACGACGCGGGCCTGTTCAAGGGTTATCGGCGGTCCATATGGCATGTGTTCCGTCGGCGACTGCGCCAGCACACGCGTGGGAATCCAGGTAAAGACAAAGGCAGCAGCGAGTCCGCAAAGGACCCCTTTAGCCGCACGCGCAATGGTGTTCTCGGTGGTCATAACGTCCCCTCCCCAAAGTCTTTTTCTGCAGAGGACGAGCGCCCCCTGAATCGTCTAACGCAAGGACCGGCAGTATCCTCAGGCCGGTAGTTCACGGCTTCGAGATTCTGCGTCAACGCAGGTTTCAGCGCCCGCTTTTTTGGTTCGAGGATGATGTCGCCCGCCGGCGATACGTCGCGCAGGCTCTGTCAGCCCAAACCGCTTGCCACGGTGCTGACCGCATCTGAAGCTCGGGCTATGACCGCTGAAAGCCCGTTCCGCTACTTCGACAGCACGCCCAAGGTGACCCGTCTCGTGGTGATGATGTACGTGAAATACCCCTGTCCCTGCGCAACGTCGAGGACCTGCTGCATGAGCGCGGCATCGACATCTGCCATGAGACCGTGAGGCTCTGGTGGAACAGTTGCGCTGGTTGTGCGTCAGGCGCACCAGCCAGTCGGCGATCCGCTCATTCTCGCCCGACAACTTCGGCTGGTAGCGGTAGCAGGTCTGGCTGACCCCGAAGAGCCGGCAGGCCTGGCCGATGCTGCGTCCCTTGCTCTTCACTGCCCAGGTGGCCATCTCACGCCGCTGAGATGGCCTCACCATTTTTTTGCGAGGGCTTCCTTCAGGATCGCCGAGTCCATCTGGGACTCGGCGTACATCTTCTTCAGGCGCCGGCTCTCCCCCTCCAGCTCCTTGACGCGCGCCATCATGGATACGTCCATGCCGCCGTACTTGGAGCGCCACTTGCATAACGTGGCTGAGCTGATGCCGGCCTCCCGGCACAACGACGGAACCGGCTCCCCGGCCTCCGCCCACTTGAGGTAGCCAATGATCTGGCTGTCCTTGAACTTCGATTTTTTCACTGGAATCTCCTCGGGTTCCATTACGAGAAAATTCGACTTCTGACCTCAGCTGTTTTTAGGGGGGATTACCTCGGGCCACCCGAAAATGATGGTAGCGCGGCGGGGTGAGACAAACCGTCTGCGCAAGGCAAAACACTCATCGACGCTTTCCGAGCCCCTCCGAGCGGCCAATGACGGCCTTTTCATTCCTGAGCTTCAGCGTACCTGAGAAGCCCTCGACCGCAGTGCTCGGCGTCCAATCCGAAAGACTGTAGATTCGTTTCTCGCGCAAGCCTGTTACCCCTTCGTTCCATGCGACCAGCATTCGCTTGCCGATATCGTTGAAGTCGGCGTAGTGAACCATCGCCTCTCTGGCTCCCGGCGCCACGTCGGAAACGGCATCACTGATCGCTTCGACGATTTCGACTTGTGCCTTCTGTGGGATTCCGAGCGTAGCGGCAATGAAATTGCTGAGATTCCAGCCAGGAAACCAGGTCTTCTTACCCATGAAGCTGATGCCGGGAGGATTGTGCTGATAGCCGGCATACACAACAGTGGTGATCATGTCGTAAGCGAGCGAAAGGTGAACGTCTCCCCGCGTGGTGTAGAGCAACGCGAGGTCTAGCGATCGGCATTGGCTGCCACGCTCCGCTCGC